>JAFGBT010000020.1 GCA_016933025.1 Spirochaetota bacterium
AGCAGCGTACACGGATGTACAAGCTGCTGCCTCCCACGGGGAGAGGGGAGAAGGTATCATATATATGTTATTTAAGCCCCCCTCTGGTGGGTTTGGGGGGCGTAGGAAAAAGAATTTTCGGACTGCCCAATTTCAATTTTTTATTTATACATATCAAACATTAATATACATAAAATTATTGACACCCATGCATGGGAAGCCTGAAATCTATCAGGCCTTTATTTTGCATATATAGATTGATATCTTTCGCTCGCAGGCATACGATTTAATGATCGACTATTTTTTCCATCCGAACGGGGTCGCCGTCATCGGCGCAACGGACAGCAATCTGAAGGGCGGCTTTCATATCGTGCGGAACGCCCTTGCCGGATATACGGGGAAAATATACCCGGTCAATCCCAAGTACAGCGAAATACTCGGACTCGCCTGTTACCCCGATATTGATTCCATACCGGAAAACTTCGACATGGCCGTGTATTTCATCCCGGCGAAATTCCTCCCGGAAACCATCCGCGCATGCGCGCGCAAGGGCGTGAAGGGCATCATCATCCAGTCCGCCGGGTTCTCCGAAGTGGGCACGGAGGGTAAAAAGCTCCAGGACGAGTCGGTGGCGCTGGCGCGCGTGCTGGGCATCAGGCTCTGGGGCCCCAACTGCATGGGGTACCTCGACGGCCATACGCGGAACGTCTTCTCCTTCATGTACACCGACCGGTGGACCACCCTCATGGAGCCGGGCCCCGTTTCAATGATCGTCCAGAGCGGCATGCTCTCGGCCGGCTTCCTTATCATGATCCTGGAGCGCGGCGGCATGGGAGTGAGCAAGGTCTGCTCGATCGGCAACAAGTGCGACGTTCACGAGACCGAGCTGCTGGAATACATGATCAACGACCCTGAGACCGGCGTCATCGCCTGTTACCTTGAATCGATCATCGACGGAAGGAGGTTCCTTGAGCTGGCCCGCTCGACCGACAAGCCGATCATCGTCCTCAAGGCGGGAAGGAGCGGTTCCGGCGCGAAGGCCGCCATGAGCCACACGGCGAGCCTCTCCGGGTCGGATGCCGTGTACAACGGCGCGTTCCGGCAGGCGGGCATCGTGCAGGTTTATGACCTCCACGAGCTGATGGACATGGCCCGCGGTTTTTCCAAGACCCACTCCTACCGGCCGGGGGGCAGGCCCGCGGTCATGACATTTTCGGGCGGCGCCGGCATCGTCACCGCCGACCTCCTGGAGGAGCGGGGGCTGCCCCTGGCCGACCTCGCGCCGGAGACCATGGCCTCGATCAAAAAGCTCTTCCCCGCATGGATGGAGCCGTCTCACCCGGTTGACCTCTGGCCGGCGGTGGAGCAGAACGGCGCGTCAAAGGTCTATATCGGCGCGGCGGAGGCGATATTGAAAGACCCGGCGGTCGACTCGCTTGTCATGGAGACCTTTGCCTGGGAATTCGGGAAGACGGATTACCTGAACGTAATCGGAGAGCTCAAGAAAAAGTACGACAAACCGATAGCGGTGTGGCAGATCGGCAGGCATGAGCTTCATGTCAAGTACCGGGCAGCATGCGAGGCCGCCGGCCTGCCGGTGTTCGAGGAGATCAGCCGCTGCGCCGCCTTCCTCCACGCGGTCAAGAGGCACTTCTCAAAAAAGACGGCGCTCCGCGCCCGCTCATGAGCGCATTGTATTATCCGGCAGCGGCAATACAGGAGGCTGCATGGCCGCTTTAAACGCACCGCGCCCGATCTATGGGAGGTTCCGTCCCCGGCTTTCCGCGCTTTTTTCCGTCAGAGCAGTAATGCGTATAGTGTAAACGGCGGCCAGCTGAATCCCGCCGAACATGTCGTGCCGCTTGTCCGCGACGAAACTCCCCCCGTCAATGTCTCTGATCCACAGGTAATGAAAATACCCGCCCAACGCAAGGGAAAGGTTGATCTGCCGAATATGGTACGCCAGCGACAGATTTACATTCAGCCCGGCATACAAAAGAGTGGTGTCCGTTCCCCCGAATGTTTTATTAATGAAATCACTTATTGCGTCGTCTTCAAGCGTCGAGAACCTGCTGAACTGAAAAACGGCAGAGCATGACGGGAGGAGGTAGAGGGTTGAAACCAGGGGTATGGAAAAATCGAGGCCGATAGAGGGGCCTGCAAAATGATGAAATATCCGGTATGAATATCGAAAGAAGATCACGCCCGCCTCGGTGTACATGGAATATCCGGTGTAGACCACTCCGCCGAAAAGCCGCACATGGCGATTGAGACGGCCCGAAAGAAAAAAATTGAAATCGTGCCTCCTGGCCTCCCGCTTTGTATTTACCGGCTGTTCGATATAATAATATAGGGGATTCAGCAGAAAGCTCGACGCCGTCCCGGTAAATATGCCGTAGGTGTAAGATGAGAAGAGGCTCCACGTTTCGTTGATGCCGACGCGCACCACCGCCCCCCCTGAAAAATCCGATTTCAGCTTGATCTCCGGCAGTATCCGGGTATCGGAAGCCTGCGACCAGTATGGTCCCCACCATGAATACCGCACCGATGCGCCAATCCCGATATCCGCGCCGTTAAGATTTACCTGAGCCATCAGCATGAAGATGCATACTGCGGCGATGCCGGCAGCCGTTGTGAATATCCTTTTCATAAGCGGGTCCCATGCAGAACACATGCACCTGAAAAAATGTCAATGATTTTGTTGACGGTAACTGTATATGACGACGGTTAAGGATTAGCCTTCGCATTTGTATTTGCTATTCAGCTGACAGGAAAAGAATAACGCCTGTCACGGATCTCCCAAAACCCGCCATAATAATAAATTTCGGGTAAAACATGTTTTTTTCTTCGCAACATCTCATTATGTCGCATTTTTTTGCAAAAAAACTTGACCCGGGCGTCAAATTTGATTAATTGGTTAATTAAATTATCCAAATGGTTAAAAAATCCGGAAATATCATAAAAGCACGAGCAGAAGCGGACGAAAAATTGTTATCCCGCGAGAGGATACTCTCCGCCGCGAAAAGGGTATTCGCCGAGAGCGGGTATCAGGGAGCGCGTCTCGGATCGATTGCCCGAAAGGCCAGCGTGAACCAGGCGCTCATCCATTATTATTTCGCGAGCAAAGACAACCTCTACCAGGAAGTGCTTCGACGCCTCTTTGGCGTGGACGAGATAATCGACCTGCCCGGTCGTTTCAGCCAATGGTCCTTGAGCCCGGCGGAACAGCTCATGGCCGCCCTCTACTTCATGGTCCATTTTCACCATGACGGCATTGATCCCGACTTCAATAAAATTGTAGCACGGGAAATCGCGGAGGGGCGCGCCAATATCAAGTCTCTGGTGAGCATCTATATTCTTCCGCGCATCGAGACAATAGAATCAATCATCCTGAACGGTGTCAAGGCGGGCGTCTTCGAGACCCGGCATCCCATGCTGACAGTGTTCAATATCATTTCCCTGGTGATCTCCTACGAATCGAACCGCGAGAATTACAGGGACACGCCGCTCTTCGGCCGGCTTTACAATGTCGAATCGCACGACGAATTTTTCGCTTTCGTCGTGGAATACATCTTCAAGGCGCTGAAGCCGGAGGGTAAGAAGCTCAAAATACCTGAATTGCCGGAGACATTAACCGCCATGATCGACTCCACGATCATGGAGCTCAAGCAACGCCAGAAATGGCTGGAATTATAAGTGAAGGAATAAAAGCATGAAAAGATCGAGAGCAGCATGTCGCGCCGTAACGGCCATCCTTCTTGCCGTATCAGCGCTGTCCTCGCCGGGCAGCGGCGCCACCGGAGATACGGGAGCGTTCACCCTCCAGGACGCCCTAACCCGATCGATCAAGAACAACAACCAGCTCCTGGGGGCGATCGAAAAATCGCGCGAATCCGGATACAAGGTCCGCGAGGTGTGGGGGATGCTCTGGCCCGACCTTTCAACCGACGTGTCGATCACCCGCATGGGAGCCGAGTCAGGATATGCCGCCCGGCTGGAAGGCCAGTACGACATCAAGATCGTGAACGGCACCCTTGCCATAAACCCCGGGGTTTTCTACAACAGTCTCAACGCGGCTCGCAAGGGTTATATTGTCGCGGAGAATGACGTCCGTCGCGTCAAGGCGGAAACAACCGTCCAGTGCATCAAGCTCTACTACCAGACGCTCATGGCCGGCGAGCTGGTGAAGCTCTACACCGAGTCGGTGAAGCTCCTCGAGGAAAACATGCGGGTCGTCACCACCGGCTATCAGAAGGGAGTGCTTTCGAAACTCGACTACCTGCGCGCCAAGGTCGCGCACGCCAACGAGCGGACGAAGATGATCAACGCCCAGAACGACTATCGGTCGGCGCAGGCGGCTCTCAATATCCACATGGGTCGGGACATCCACGAGACCCTGACGCTCCAGGAAACGCTCGAGTACCACCGGGATAGGGCGACAGCGGCCGTCGAGAACTTTACTGGCGATACTGCCAGGAAGGAACGGGCGCTGATAGCCATCGCCCTTAAAAACAGGCCCGAGCTAATACAGCTCAAGATGAAACGGGACATTGAAAAGGACAGCGCCATGGCGGCGGCGTCGATCTATTTCTGGCCGTCGTTTTTCGTCACCGGCAACGTCGGGTATTCGATGAACGACACCAAAGAGCAGTCGAAATCGAGCGAGCTCAGCAACATCGCCATGCTGCTCAATCCATCGACCGCGTCCATGGGGCTGATGTCCTCGTCGATGTCGTCGACCCTCGCGCCCTCCGGCTGGAACCGGAGCTGGTCGGTCACCGTGGGGGCCACGTACCGATGGGGCGCGCTTTCGCCGATAGAGTCGTCCCACGCCAAGTCGAAGCAGCTGAAAAGCCAGAGCAAGCAGACCGAGCAGCAGCTTGAGGCCTTTGTCAAGAGCGTAAAGCTGGAGGTGGAGCGCGGCTATTTGAAGCTCAAGTCGGCCGAGATTTCCATCGGCGCGCAGCAGGGAAACATTGAGGCGGCTCAGGAATCGCTCAGGGTCGCGCGGCTCCAGTTCCGGGGCGGAATCATAGACAACACCAAGCTCCTGGAGGCTAACGTTCAGCTCATCACCGCCACCACGCTCTACCTGCAGTCTCTGAACGACCTGCAGGTGGCAAAGGCGGACCTGAACCGGGCCATGGGAGAGGATTATTACGTAATACAATGACATTTCATACCGGGGGAAATTAATGAAGCGAACAGTCATCATCGTCATAATAGCCGCGATCGCGGTCCTGGCAGTCTACCGGATCGGCGTTTTCGTGAACAGATCCATCAAGAAAAAGGCGGACATTCAGGCCGACAAGCGAATTCCGGTGCGCGCCGCCTCCATCGGCCGCATGAACCTGACCGAAAAACTGGAGCTTACCGGAGACATCAAGGGCGAGGACGCGGTCATGGTATACTCGCAGGTGCCCGGCAAAGTCGAGGTCATCAGCGTCCGTGAAGGACAGCGCGTCGTGCGGGGCCAGGTCATGTTTAAAATCAACCGCGACGTGGTCGGCATGGAATATCTTCCGGCGCCCGTCGAATCGCCGATCACCGGATATGTCGGCACAATCATGGTTGACCGCGGCGCCTCGATAGCTCCCACCGTGCCGCTCGCCCAGGTGGTGAATATGAACAGCGTTGAGGCCGTGGTGCACCTGATCGAGGAGGACATGGGACGCATCCTGGTGGGCATGCACGCCGAGATCACGGTGCAGGCCCATCCCGGCAGGGTGTTCCGGGGCACGGTCGCGAAGAAGAGCGCAGTGGTTGACACCATGAGCCGGACGCAGGAAGCCATCATCCGTCTGCCCAACCCCGGGATGGCGCTCAGGCACGGCATGTTCGCATCGGTAACGATCATGGTGAGAAGCCGCGGCAACGTGCTGGCGGTGCCGGTGGACTCCATGATGATTGACGAGGCGAGAACGCCCTATGTCTATAAAATCGTCAAGAACCGCGCGGTGAAACAGCCGGTCACGACCGGTATCATCACGGACGAGTATGCCGAGATCTCCAAAGGGCTCGCCGAGAACGATACCATCATCACGCAGGGTCAGGAGAACGTATCTGACGGGAATGCGCTCCTTGTCTATTTCGAAAAGCAGTCGGGAGAGGAAGGAGATATTCATCCAAAGGAAGTCGGGGGTAAAAGCAAATGAAGCTCACCGACGTATCGGTAAACAGGTACATCACCGCCATCATGGTATTCATCGCGATCGGCGTGCTGGGGTACGTGAGTTTTTCTAAGATGCCGCTCGATCTCTACCCGGACATCGAGTTTCCCGTGGCTATCGTCATTTTACAGTATCCCGACGTCGGCCCCAAGGAAGTGGAGAGCACGGTCACCCGGCCCGTGGAAGAAACGCTGGCCAGCGTCAACAACCTGGACACTATTATCTCCACCTCCAAGGAGGGGGCGGCCGTCATCACCATGAAATTCGTCTGGGGCACGGACATGTCCCTCGCCGTATCGGACATACGGGAGCGGATAGACATCATCAAAGGCTACCTTCCCCAGGAGATCGAGACGCCCATTGTGCTTAAATTCGACATGTCGATGATACCGGTCATGGTCCTCTCGGTCTCGAGTACGCGCGACTCCATGTGGGTGAGGGAGTATTCCGAGGACTTTTTACAGAGCCAGTTCGAGCGTATCGACGGCGTCGCCTCCGCCACCATAATAGGCGGCCTAAAGAAGGAAGTCCACATCGAGCTGAGCAAGTCGCGCATGGACGCGTACGGCCTCACGGTCGAGTCTCTGTCGAACATCGTCGCCCTCGAAAACCTGAATATCGCCGGCGGAGACATCAAGTCCCCCCGGCGTAAGTTCACCCTCAGGACACGGGGCGATTTCAGGAACCTTAACGACATCCGGAACGTCGTGGTCTCAGTGAAGAACGGCGCGCCGGTGTATCTCTACGACATCGCCCGCGTGTATGAAGGGCCGGCGGAACGGACGGAGTTAATGCGCCTGAACGGGAAAAACGGGGTTATCCTCAGGCTCAGCAAGCAATCGGACAAAAACACGGTTCTCGTATGCCGCAACATTTACAAGCGGCTCGGGGATATACAGAAGAGCCTGCCGCCGGGAGTAGCGATCGAGCCGATCTTCGACCAGTCTGAATTTATCGAGCAGGCCATCTCGGCGGTCACGGACAGCGCCTGGCAGGGAAGCGTGCTGGCCATCCTGGTCGTCCTGATATTTTTAAGAAACATCCGCTCGTCGCTCATCCTGGGGCTCTCAATCCCGCTCTCGATCATCGCGACCTTCATCGCCATGTACGCCAACGGCATATCGCTCAACATGATGTCCATGGGAGGCCTGGCCCTCGGCGTCGGCCTGCTCATCGATAACTCGATCGTCGTGCTCGATAACATCTTCCGCTACCGGGAAAAAGGCGCGCGGCCGACAGAGGCCGCCAAGCTCGGATCGGAGGAGATGTGGCTCGCCATAACCGCCTCGACACTGACGAATATCATCGTCTTCATTCCCTTTCTATTCACCGAGGGACTGGCCAAACAGCTCTTCAAGCAGATGGCGCTCACGATCACCTTCTCGATGCTCTTCTCGCTCATCATCGCCCTCACGCTCATCCCGATGATGACGGCCCACTTCGTCCCCACTATCGCGAAACAATACAGGGGACGGTTCTCCTTTCTGAACAGGGTATTTGCCTGGAGCAGGAAGCGCCTTGACGAACTGGATGTCGTATATTCGCGCATCCTGGAATGGGCCCTGGGGCACCGCAAGAGGGTCATTATCTACACGGGCCTCGCGATCATCGCCGGCATGGTAGCCCTCTACCTCACCGGCGCCGAGTACATGCCGGAGCAGGACGACGCCCGGCTCGCGTTCCAGGTGAAGCTGCCGGTTGGCACCAACCTCGAGACCACGGAGAAAACGATGATGGAGATCGAGCAGAAGGTGGCCAACATCATTCAGAAAAAGGAATACCGCGTCATGAGCGTCCGCGCCGGGTACGGCGAGGGGATCGGGGCCGCGTTCAGCGAAACCACCGACAACAAGGCATCCCTGGAATTCAGGCTCGTTCCCCGGACACAGCGAAACCGGTCGCTCTCAGAGATACGCAACGCCCTGCGCGACGGACTCACCGGCTTCCCGGGCGTCACCTTCAATTTCTCGGCCCAGAACGCCGCGAGCCGCATGTTCTCCATGGGCGGGGGCACGGCCGTGACCATCAACGTGTACGGCTACGATTTTGAAGAATCGAAGCGCTTCACCGCCGAGATATACAACGCCATCAAGGACATTCCCGGGCTCAAGGACATCGACATCTCCCGCGAGGAGGGACTTCCCGAGAAGGTCATGGAAATCAACCGGGAAAAGGCTTCCCGGGCCGGCCTCTCGTCGGTCACCATCGCCTCCGCGGTGAAAAACAACGTCGCCGGCAAGGTCGCCACGGTATACCGGCAGAAGGGGAAGGAATACGACGTGCGCCTCCGCCTGCGGCCCGAAGACCGCAAGAACCTTGACGACATCAAGCAGATCCAGGTCGGGACCTTGCTCGGCACCACGGTCCCGGTCGGGAGCTACCTCGACATACTAGACGCCACGGGCCCCACCACCATCGAGCGCGAGCGGCAGGAACGCGTCACCTACATCACCTGCAGGCCCGAAGGACGCCCGCTCAACGCCGTTGTGAGCGACATTCAGGCGAAGCTTGACACGATCGTGAAACCGACTAATTTTTTCGTGGAGATCACCGGTGCGTTCAAGGACATGCAGGAGACCTTCCGCGACCTTGTGCTGGCGCTCATCCTGGCCGTCATCCTGATCTACATCGTCATGGCATCGCAGTTCGAGTCGCTCCTTTCCCCCTTTATCGTCATGTTCTCGATACCGACAATCATCTTCGGGGTGGGAATATTTCTCTTCCTGACCGGCACGACCTTCAGCGTCGTGGCGTTCATGGGGATGATCATGCTGGCCGGTATCGTGGTGAATAACGCCATCGTGCTCGTGGACTACACCAACATCCTCCGCGCCCGTGGCACGCCGACCAGGGAGGCCATCATACAGGCGGGGCGGAATCGCCTGAGGCCCATCATGATGACCACCTTCACCACCATATTCGGCCTGGTTCCAATGGCCATCGGTATCGGCGAGGGTGCGGAGATGTCGGCGCCGCTGGCCCGTTCCGTGCTGGGGGGAATGTGCTCCTCCTTTATCTTCACGCTGATTTTCGTACCGGTCATGTACTCGACATTCGAGACGCTAAGAGAACGCTGGCGCAACCGCCGTACGGGGAGGATATAGCCATGGCAGAGAAAAAGAAATCCACGGCCGCCGGCCATTGCCGTCAGGAGCCGCCGCCCCCGGCGGTCCTGCTGTTCATCGTGTACAGCAACGCGGTGGACGAGGAGATCACCGAAATCGTGAAAAAACACGCCGGCGGCTACACTAAGTTTTCCGGCGTGTTCGGCGAGGGTAACCGTGAGCCGCACCTGGGGAGCCACATATGGCCGAGCATGAACAACTGCATGATGGTGGCGACCAACGCCAGGCAGAAATGCGATCTGGCGGATGAGGTCCTATATCTTAAGGAAAAATTTCCCGGTGTGGGCATCAGCGTTTTCATCACCAAGCTTGACGAGCTGATGTGACCGACCCGCATGGGGACGTCACCTCCGTTTCCATGAACACATAATCCTATTAGACACCTGATGCTGAAAGGCCCCGGTGCTTAGCCGGGGCCTTATCATACTGGTTATTTTTACTACTGATCCAGCTACTGGGTCATATTCATGTATATTTCCTTTGCAAGGGCCTTGCAGGCATTATTCAATTTTTTAGCAAAGGCATCCTTCGAGGTATTTGCCGGAACCTTGAAGGTAAATTTGCCCGGCACCCTCCAGCTCGGCATCTCCCGTATTGTTACATACGCGCTTAACGCGGCCTGCGGATCGAGCGTGACATTCGCGAACTGGATAATAAACCCCTTTGTCGGCTGGGGTTCCCACTGCTTGGCCGCACCGGTTACGGTATAGAGCTTTAGATATTTCGCCAGCTCTGTCTTGATAACGCCATTGGCTGCGGCAATCTCCTTTTCCCAATCCGCCTGCGCGGCATACCCGAATTTCTTGAAATCCCACGACTTCAGATCGATCCAACCGACATACAGGTCCGTGCTACTGATAAATTCCACCCGCATGTGTCTCCCGCCGCAGGATACCATCACCGCGCATGCAAAAAACAGGGTCACAATTTTTTTCATATCGCCACTCCTTTCATAAAAGATAAAGGACCGTTCGTCCCAAACGCCGCAGTCCGCTACGGCACAATTCGCGGAATAGGATATAACCGCTTCTCACATATATCAAGAAAAATTGGGGCTGTCAACACAAAATAATCGAATGATCGGGCAATTCTTTCGCGCAGACTGGATTCAATTTATATTTGACAACAACCTAAAACGAGTTTGCAATCATACACGTTACCGGAAATATTATTCGCACCTGGGGGTATATAATGCGACTTCGACTTGTACTGTACGGCACGGCGCTCTCTGCACTTATTGTATCGCCTCTTGAACTCGAAGCTACGACCATATCAATCGGCGGTACCGCATGGTACGCCTGGTGGGATGCCTCATGGGCGAAAGAACAATCAGGAACCGATTATACCGTTAAACCTAATGTCCTGTATGGCCCGGGACTCTCCATCTCATTTCCAAAGGGGGTAACGATTTCAAGCCTTGTGTTGCAGGGAAAATTCAGTGCAAAAAGCAGCGCTTTCATTCCTACAGGAACAACCTCAATTCCCTTGATGCCAGTGAGCCAGAATCGGAGCACGTGGAGGCTGGATTCCGATACGCATCTCAGTTATGCCATTACTGATTATTTCAGGATCCTTGTCGGTTTCAAATACACCTATTACGAGTATAATCTCTCTCAATGGTCAGGTATTCTTTTCAGCAGAGGAAAAATATGGTACAATGAATATGCACCGGCGCTCGGCATCGCATTCAATATCCATCTCGTGCAGTGGCTCTACCTGGTAATCCAGTCATCGGTTATTTTTAACTTCAGCATCAGGACATCCTCGCAATTTGGTGTGATTTTTAACGGAACGAACGTCCAGCCGATTCCCCTCGCAGGAGACAGGAGCGATGTGAACCGGATTGGTTCGAACTCGAGCCTCGGATTTATGTATCACATTGAACCGGCGAACATCACCATCCTGCTGGCAGGGAGATACCAGATGTATAAAACATTCAGCAAATCACAGCTTTCCGAGTTGAAGTATATGGACCACTTTTACGGCGCAACCGCGTCGGTAATGTACTCGTTTTACGCGAAGCACAGCAGGGAGGAATGTGAAACCGACAAGGAAAAATAACAATCAATAATCGGACGGGACGCCGGAAGGCGCAACACAGCCAAACGTATCAACCAAGCCAGAAAATTTTCGGTGAATGCTGTATAATAAAAAGGGATAGTATTTTCAAAATTTTTGCTCTTCGTCGAGAGATATTTTCCCCGGCGTAACGTTTTATCAATCGCCCGGTAGTCTAATACAGACTGTTAACACGTTATGTTTCTTCCTCCATGTTGAAATCTGCTATTGATAATTCGGAATTCTTTCGATAATATCCATAGCGACATAAACGCGATACTGACATCAATCACCCATTCCCGGAGTTACAACATGAAGAAGAGGATAGCTTTTCTGACCATCATCCTGCCGGTCATTGCGATAAATCTTTCCTACGGATTCGTCGAGAGCCGACTGCAGTGGTGGGAGATACGCCTCCGAAAGCTCGCAGCGGAAAAGGCATCGCTCCAGAAAAAAAGCGATATCGACCGGCGGGTGCTCCGCCTCATCGATAGCGAGATGAAACGCGGCCGCGAGCTAATATCGGTATTCGAGAACGACATGAGGGACGATGGATCCCTGACGCACGAGACGCGTGTGATGACCGAGTCCGACATCATGGCCCAGGCCAGGAAGACCGTCCCTTCTCTCCGTGCTATCCGCCAGATGGAGATCCTTGTTGACGGCATCGGGAGCAATGCCGGCGTACAGGCTGCCCGGGAAATCGTGAAGTCGCACATCTGCTCCATGATCAGCCGCACGCTCGGCGCCGAGAGCGAGGCCCTGGCCGATAGGATAATGGCCGAGAGCATCACCCGGGATGAATGGAAGAACCTGGCGGCCGAGCTCCTGATCGGCGGCATGATGGCGGGTCGCATCAGGATGGATAACGAGGCCGTATGCGCCGTCGCTGAAAAAATCGCCGGCACCTTGAAAGAGAAGAATAACACAACCAACGGCCGCGCGCTCAGGTTCATGTCCGCCAGAACGGCCCTTGAATACCTGGAATGCCTCGGCGGGGAATGCCCGCCGGACCGCGTCGCGGATGTCCTCGACGCGTCCTGGTCGTGGCGGGAACTACGCCGGTCGATCGAAAAAGAGCTTTCATCCTGCCGCAAGATCATCACCCTCATGGATGACGCTTCGGGCCTGCCGCTCGAGCGGGTCCGCGAGCTCTATAAAAAACCGGCCGACCTCGACAGTATTCTTTTCAAGAGCCGGCACTCGCGGTATCTGAACGACGCGTCACCGGTAAAAACCGAGGGCAACATGATATCGGGCGCGACCGTGATGGAAATACCCGCCGTCCCCGGAAACATCCCGGCCCTTGAGGAAATCGACCGTATCCGGAGGCCGGCGATGCTGTCCCTGACCGGGAGGGAGGACCGTAAATTTTTCGATGACCTGAACAAAAAATTCGCAGCGGTCATCAAACGGCATACGGAAGAAACGAAGAGCCTGTTCTTCCGCGAGGAAGAGAGGGTGCGGCTACTCCGTGAAAAGGAGGGCGATCGGATAGCGGTTGTCAATGAAGAAGAATTTCGAGAAACGGAAAAAAGGTTCGCCGATGGCATTGCGCTCCTTGAAAATTATCGGGAAAAATCACTCGATGCTGTCGCCCTGCTTTCAGAAGGGAAGCGGATGAGCGCCGACGCCATCGTGGAGGACTACCGGTACAGGCTTCAGCGAAACAGGGAGTACCTCGGGTTCGCCGTCGCCCTTACCGAAGAAAGCAGCCGCGTATCTTCGATAGAACAACCGCGGGCGCACATAAAGCTCTCGGCCGCCATGGGAAAAATCGGCTCGATATTCCGGCATGTAGGGACAACGCTCTCCATTGACAGACAGCACCTGCCCTTCCTGTCAAGGCAGGATATCATTACCATTCGCAGGCTGAAGGCCGATTTCACCGGCACTATGTATTCGCTCAGGTCGGACATGCGCAATTGCTTCGCACGCTATGTACGCGAACATTCCGCGGCCGAAGGCGCGGGCGCGCAGGCCAGAGAAGGACTGCAGGAAAAAATCGCGCAGGACGAGATCTACGCGCACCTCAGCCACGCCCGGGAATGCGTCGACCTGTACGGTCAGTTTACCTACGGTGCGGACGCCCTTGAACGGTATGCCGACGCATTCAACGCCCTGCTGAAAGAGGCGCGAAGCGGTGCGGTCTCCCCCGGACTCGAGTACGCTATTAAAATGTATACGCTTATCCCGTCGATCAAGGACTTTAACGCGGATCTTCTTCGGATTGAACGCACAACCAAAAGCTATCTGCGCAACGAGACGAAATCAGCGCTCGCGCGGCTGGTATACCTCCTCCAGTATTACAGGAAAAACAGGATCGACATAGGTGACCCGCCGACGCAGGATGAGCTTGCGTCGCTGGAGGCATCGATCAGCTCATACCCGTCCGTAAAAATCGGTTCGTGGACGATGAACGAAACGAATTTCTCCGAGATCGACAAAAAGGCGGTCAAAAAACTTTCGCTCAGCGTGAAGCGGGCGTCGCTGGTCGTGCACGCCGATACCGGCACCGAAACCGTGCCCGACCATAATGCCACGAGCGTATCCCTCAGGGAGCCGGGCCTGTCGCTCGACATCCCCATGGGATGGAAGGAGGACGCGGTCACCGAAATTGAATCATACCTGGGAGTGGTGAAATCCTTCAGCAACGGAACGATTGATTCATCCATCAGGCTGATAACGCTTCCGCTCGAAGACGGCGACGCGAAAGCGGCGGCCGAAGCCTGGATGGAAAAATCCGGGTGCACGCCTGTCGGAAAAAAATGGGACAGCGCAAACGGCCTGCAGTATATCAGGATACACGGCAGGGACAGAAGCAAAAACATCGTGGAAACCTGCGCGCTCTCACTGGACGGCGTCGCGGTACTGATCTCCGGGAAAACATCCAAGGCCCGGTATGCCGTTTTCAGGGCGCAGTTCAACAGGATTATCGGCTCGGTTCAGTCCGGCGGCATGTAACCCGCCGGGCGGGCGTCAATCCCGCCAGAGATCCGAAGGCGTCTCTCGTTTCAGGCCGTCCCGCAGTATATCGATATACTCCTCCCGTGAGATGTGCCGCGCACCCAGGCTTTCCAGGTGGGCGGTATACACCTGGCAGTCAATCAGCATGCAGCCGGTTTCGATCAGGCGCTTCACCAGGGTGATGAAAGCGGCCTTGGACGCGTTAGGAGCGCGGGCGAACATCGACTCCCCAAAAAAGCAGGCGCCCATCGAGAGTCCGTAGAGCCCGCCGGCCAGCACGTCGTCCTTCCACGCCTCCACCGAATGGGCGACGCCCTGCTCATGGAGCCGCATGTAGGCCTCAAGCATCTCGTCCGTGATCCAGGTGCCCCGCTCCTTTTTGCGCGGCTCCCGACAGCCCTCGATCACCCCCCGGAAATTCCGGTCAAATGTTATCCTGAAAATGTCCCTCCGAAACACCTGCCGCATGGTCTTTGAAACGTAGATCTCTTCCGGGAACAGGACGAACCGCGGGTTCGGCGACCACCAGATTATCGGATCGCCGTCTGAGTACCACGGAAAGATGCCGCTGCGGTACGCGGCAACCAGTCGCTCCGGCGAAAGATCGCCGCCCACGGCCAATACGCCGCTCGGTTCGGCAAGGCCCACCGGGGGAAAAATTACTTCTTCGTTTAACGCAAATATCGGCATGGCTTGGTCATTGTTCCCGTATGATAAGTATAGACAGAGGGCCGTAAATAATCCAACAAAAAAATATTATAGATGATTTCGCCGCTGGTTTGCATGGCAGAAAGCCGGGATTAAATTGATTGATTTTAAAACGACGCTCTGGGAAACTCAGACCATCACTTTTCGCGCAAGGATCGCCGCGTGTCACTCGAGCTGAAGTTCATCATTTTCCAGTCGCTCATCATCCTGCCCTTCATTGTCGGCACGCTGATGAGAAAGTCATTTGCCGACCCCTCCGCCGTGTCAAAGCGGGTGATCGGCGTCAACCTCACCCTGCTCGAGCCGCCGGTGATACTCTGGAGCATCTGGGGGCTGGAACTGCACCGGAACCTCGCGTTCCTTCCGCTGGCCGGGATCGCCATCGTTACAACCGGGTTCCTCCTCGGCATGGCGACCGTCCCCCTGCTCGGTCTTCGCGGCGCCGCGAGGAAGACCTACCTGATCAGCTCATCGCTCGCGAACCACGGCTTCACCATGGGCGGGTTCATATGCTATCTCTTTTTGAAAGAAACCGGGCTCGGCCTGTCGTCGATATTCATCATCTATTTCATGCCGTACACCTTCATGATCATTTTCACCTACGCGCGGATGGGGCCCGGGAGGCTGACGCTCCGCTCGCTCGGCGAGTTCCTCACCGGCCGGCAGAACATGCCGCTCTACGCCGCCCTGGCCGCCCTCCTCCTGCAATTCCTGGAGATACCCCGGCCCGGGATACACCCGCCAGTGGACATCTTCATAATGACGTCGATCGTCCTCTACTACTGGACGCTGGGGCTCACCTTCAGCCTGCAAGACGTATTTCCGCTCCGCCGCGAGCACCTCGCTCTCGCCGCGATAAAATTCCTTGCCGTGCCGGGCCTCGTTTTTATCGTACTCCGTTTCGCCGGGCTCGGCCGGGACGTTGCATCGGTGATACAGATACAATCGTTCATGCCGGCCGCGATCTACTCCGTTGTCACCGCGCTCCTGTTCGACCTGGACGCGCGCCTGGCCTCCTCCCTGTTCGTGGTCAACACGGCCATATTTATTGCTGTTGTTTTTCCGCTGATGTTTTTACTCCGAGGGGCGGGACTGCTGTAATACCTGGCATGTCACCCCGAGCCCCTCGACAAGCTCGGGACAGGCTCCGTCGAAGGGCATGTCACCCTGAGCGGAGTCGAAGGGACGGGCCTCCTGCCCGTCATCGATGCGGCTATAATAACAAATAGTTTTCTCCGGGAAGCAACTTCGTTCGTTACCCTTTCATGTACCTGCGAACGAACGAAACAGCGCCGCCCTACCGGCCCGGCATGGACCGGAAATCGGCGTATAAAAGCGTGCTGGATAATTAACCACGAATGAACACGAATACACACGAATTATTGTATAAAAATGAGGTATATGAGATCGTCAATTCTGCTATTGAAGTCTTAAATACACCGGGGCATGGATTATTCGAAAAATTATATGAAAAGGCAA
>JAFGBT010000021.1 GCA_016933025.1 Spirochaetota bacterium
AGCAGCGTACACGGATGTACAAGCTGCTGCCTCCCACGGGGAGAGGGGAGAAGGTATCATATATATGTTATTTAAGCCCCCCTCTGGGGGGTTTGGGGGGCGTTGCAAGAGACTTTTTGGACATGCTCGCTTCAGAAAAAATCATTTACGATATCTAGAGCTTCTTCATCCGCTCGTCTATTGTTCTGGATAGTTCCTGTATCAGATAGAAATTGGAGACATCATCGACCATCAGGATGACCGCCAGGTTATCCCTGGTGAGAAGAAGCACCCGGTCTCCGTTGAATCCGGTAAATTCGGTCATCTTTCTGATTTCATCCTGCGCCGCTTTGACGCCGTTGAACAGGATGACGTAACAGACGATATCATCGCCGTAGGGTGTCTTCTTGTCCGCGATGATCGACACGTGCATATCGGAGATGCTGTTATAATTCCCGCCGGGATATACCAGGCCGGCAAGGCGCTTTATCGCCGCCCTGTCCATCATCCATGGATTATCCTTCAGGGTCTTTTTATACGGCTCCGGAACCTTGCCGTACGCAAATCCCTCCGGTATATCATTGCCGGTCAGTTTCACGGCATCTATGGCATCTGATTTGAGCCGGGAATTTCCACGGGTCACGCTTATCATGACGCAGGAAACAAGGACCATCAGACAGCAAGCGGTTTTTCTCATATTGTCAACCCCGTTACGTTTAGTTAATAACAGTGTCATTACACCCTGTTCATAGAGCGCGGCATCTTCATCACTCTTTTATCGGAAAATAGTGTGCAACTCTTGACAGAGGGACGGTGAGCCCACGGAGAAAAAGCAATGTTTTATCGAAGATGACGCAATTACATGAACCGCTCAAAACGCTCCTTTTTTACGCCGCAAATCGGGCAGGTCTCGGGAGGCTCCTCCCTGGCGCACAGATATCCGCACACCTTACAGCGCCAGACCGGCAGGCTGAGACCTCCGGCTCCAGGCGCGTTCCGGGACGAACCGGCGGCCCTTCGGCGTATCTCCTCGGGCGGGCGTCGCTCCGGGACCGGCGAGACCTTTTTAAAGCCGTTCAGTATCTTGTGCGAGACATAGAGCCCGCAGTAGCAGGCGTCAAACTCCGCCACATCGCTGTCCCGGTAATCGCAGGGGCAGATGATATCGAGGTCATCCTCCCTGACTCCCGAGGCGAGCCTGCACGGGCAGGCCTGGTAGCCGTACCTGTTTTCATTGATTATCAGGCCCCGTACCAGCTCTTTCGTAAATGGCTCGTCAGGGTTGAGATGATACCCCGAACGCTCAGCTTCATCGAAAAGCCTCCTGAACTTCTTGAAAATGACATCAGCGGAGATATCCTGACTCGGGTTCATCCGGCAAGCCCCCTAATTCTATCCTCATCAAAGCCTATAATGCACGAAGTATCATTGATGACCAGCGTCGGGAACGAGCAGCGCGGGTTCCACCGCTGTATCTCGTCCTTTACCGCAGAGCTTTCGTCACTGTTCAGGAGATCTACATAGGTGTAATAATACTCGATATTCATTTCATCCAGGAGATTTCTCGTCTTTTTACACCATACACAGGTGCTCAGGGCATATAATACCACTTTTCCAACATTTTTTCCTTGTACTCTCGTCATTTCAGGCATGATGAAATCCCCTGTCAAAACAATGTCATTTAATTGTAAAATCCCTGGTTAATTCAACTTTGAATGCAAAGAGGTCTGGTGAAATCGAATTATAAAAATTCACTGATTTCGTATGATAATATGAATATCACGTCCTTAATTTACTCTAACCGACTCTGGATGTTTTTAAATACAGATTATAGTGCGTTGATTATTGTACAAAAAAATCAAAATCATCATCTGATAAATATATCTTTCGCATCTTGTTTACAAGAATTTTTTTTACAACCGGACAATTCGCATTTTAAAATCCTAAAAAGCTCTATAAAATACAGCACAGTATCGTCAGTTTCTTGCTACGGAAAAAAAATTACAAATTTTTTTAGAGACATAATATTTTTTATTGACTTTTTGATATTGAAGACTATATAAGTAGTTGTATCAATCATGAAATATTATGTCACATTAGATTTTTCATTCCTGACGCAGTAATAAATTATTTTTTTTTCAGACACAGCTTTATTTTGTATATACAAAATTTACTTCCCTCGTTTTCGGAGATTTTACATGGCTGAAGGCACCATTTCCAATTTCATTAGAAAACGCGACGGCAGAATCGTACCCTTCAATCCGGAAAAAATAACCGATGCCATATATAAGGCCGCTCAGGCGGTGGGAGGAAGCGACCGGAACACGGCCAAGGCGATCTGTGATTCCGTGGTCGGAATTCTTTATATAATTTACAAGGACGGCCGTATCCCCACGGTAGAAAACGTCCAGGATCTTGTTGAAAAAATACTCATCGAGCGCGGCCACGCCAAGGTGGCCAAGGCCTATATTCTCTATCGGGAACAGCACCGCAAGATACGGGAAGGGAAAAGCCTGCTGGCGGAGGGCCTGGAACTCATCGAAAGCTACCTCGACCGCTCCGACTGGCGCGTGAACGAGAACAGCAACATGAGCTATTCCCTTCAGGGTCTCAACAACCACATTGCCACCGCAATAACCGCCAAGTACTGGCTCGAGCGGATATATCCTCCCGAGATACGGAACGCCCATGTCAACTGCGATTTCCACATCCATGACCTGGGGCTCCTCTCGGCCTACTGCGTCGGCTGGGACCTGCGCGACCTCCTGATTCGCGGGTTCGGGGGCGTCGCCGGCAAGGTTGAAAGCAGGCCGGCGAAGCATTTCCGGAGCGCCCTCGGGCACGTGGTGAACTTTTTCTATACCCTGCAGGGCGAGTCGGCCGGCGCGCAGGCCTTCGCGAACTTCGACACCTACCTTGCCCCCTTCATCTGGTACGATCAGCTGTCGTACGAGGACGTCAAGCAGTCGATGCAGGAGTTCATCTTCAACATGAACATCCCGACCCGGGTCGGGTTCCAGACGCCGTTCACCAACGTCACCCTGGACCTCACGGTCCCCGCCAACATCGCGAACGAATACGTAATCATTGGCGGACAGCCGCAGGACAGGACCTACGGCGAGTTTCAGAACGAGATGGACATGTTCAACATCGCCTTCGCCGAGGCAATGTCGGAGGGAGACGCCAAGAACAGGATATTCACCTTCCCCATCCCGACCTACAACATCAGCAGGGAATTCGATTGGGACAACGAAAAGCTCGACCCGATGTGGGAAATGACCGCCAAATACGGCATCCCCTACTTCGCCAACTTCATCAATTCGGACATGGACCCGGAGGACGCGCGCTCCATGTGCTGCCGCCTTCGCCTGGACAACCGGGAGCTGAGGAAGCGCGGCGGCGGGCTATTCGGCGCGAATCCGCTTACCGGGAGCATCGGCGTGGTAACCATCAATCTGCCGCGCGTCGCATACCTCTCCAAGACCGAGGGGGAATTCTTCGATTCCCTGGAGCGGCTCATGGTGCTGGCGAAAAACTCGCTGGAAATCAAGCGCAAGGCCCTGGAGAATTTCACCGACAACGACCTGTATCCCTACACAAAGCATTACCTCTCCGCCATATCCGAGCGGAGCCAGAAATACTGGATCAACCATTTCTCGACGATCGGCCTCATCGGCATGAACGAAACATGCCTGAACATGCTCAACACCGACATCGCGTCGCTCGAGGGAAAGGAATTCGCCCTTAAGGTCCTCGACTTCATGCGCGACCGCATCATGCGGTTCCAGGAAGAGACCGGAAATTTCTACAACCTGGAAGCGACCCCGGCCGAGGGCGTCAGCTACCGCTTTGCCATCCACGACCGCAAGCTGTTCAAGGAAATCAAGACCTCGGGAAGCAAAGAGCCCTATTACACCAATTCGGTCCACCTCCCCGTGGGGCACACCGACGACCTCTTCGACGTCCTGGACCACCAGGACGAGCTTCAGAAAAAGTTCACCGGGGGGACCGTCGTCCACCTCTTCCTCGGGGAAAAAATCCATGATGTCAGGTCGGTCAAAACGCTGGTGAGAAGGATCGCCGAGAACTATTCGCTTCCCTATTTCACCATAACGCCGACATTCAGCGTCTGCCCGATCCACGGGTATATTCCGGGATCGCACAAATACTGTCCCTATAATCATACTGAAGACGAACTGCTGCAATATGGCATTGAAGTCGACGGCGCATAATGCCGATATAGAGAGTAAGGGGATCTGACATAATCCGGGTCCCCGCCCTCCCCTCGAGGGGAGGAGGTACTACTAATTAACTACGGGGAGTTTGTTCATGAACAAGAAAGAATTAAAGGTCCCAGTTGAAGTCTATTCAAGAGTGGTCGGCTACTTCAGGCCCATTAACCAGTGGAACAAAGGCAAGCAGGAGGAATTCCGGGAAAGAAAGGTCTACCGGATGGATAACGTACACGCCTATGAATATCAGGGGAATCTATAAAACATCGCTCATCGATTTCCCCGGGAAAATATGCACTGTTCTGTTCAGCGGTGGCTGTAATTTACGGTGCCGCTACTGCCATAATCCCGACCTCGCCTGCGGGTGGCAGGACCTGGAGCTGTCAAGCAACGAAACGGCCCTCGAGCTCCTGAAAAAAAGAAAAAAGGTAATCGACGGTGTCACCCTGTCCGGCGGGGAGCCGACCCTCTCCCGGAATATCGAAGCCTTCCTCGAAAATATCAAGCAGCTCGACCTTGCCGTGAAGCTCGATTCAAACGGCCTTCAGCCGCACGTTATCGAGCGCCTGATCGACAGGGGCCTGCTGGACTACGCGGCGATCGACATCAAGACCTCTCCGCAAAAATACGCGGCCCTGACCAACACCGAGGTCGATTTCACTAAAATAGCCCGAAGCGTAGAGCTGTTGAGGGCCGGGGGGATCGACCATGAGGTGCGCACGACATGCCTTCCCGGATACGTAACGATCGAAGACCTCGAGAGCATAAGGAACTCGATTGGGCAGGTGAAAAAGTATTTCCTCCAGCAGTTCCAGCGCGACGTCCGCCTTCTCGATCGCACCTGGGAGGTGATAGAGCCCTATCCGCCGGAGGTCCTCTTCCGGTTCAGGGACTTCATCCTTACCTTCGCGGAACGGTGCGAGATCCGCGGCATCTGAAAAGCCCTCACCGCGGAAGCTCCCTTCACGTGCGCCGGGTCCCCTCGATCTTTTCGAGACCGCCGGTGATTTTCAGGTGAGAAGCGTTGCAGGATTCACGCAGGATATTTATTTTCTTGGTTAGCGCGCCGGTGCGGTCGTACGCGCCGCTGCTGATTGCATACGCCACATCGACAAGGGCGTTTCTGACTTTCATGCAGTTGTCTCTGATAGAGCCTATCAGCTCGTCGGCAAGGGCCGCCGAGATGTAGTGCTTCTCTTTTGACGCCGTGCCGGAACGGTTGCTCCTGTTAGCCGACACGTCGAGAGCCAGCTTATACGCATCGATAAAGCGCCCGACCGCCGTAAAACATTCGATGAGGGGGGATAGAGGCCTCGACAGCGCCGGCGTCTTCTTCAGCTCTTTATTGAGCCAGTCCAGCACGAAGATCAGCGAATCCCTCATGTATTCAGAAACAAATTTCAGAGAAATCTCAAATGTGCCGGGGGAGTGAAAGAGGTATCGCCCGGAATCCGATTTCACAAGATCCGACAGCCGACCCGGTATGCCCGGCTGGACGATCTCATCCGGATCATCAAGGTAGCAGAGGTCCTCGAGGAGCCTGTTCAAATCCTCCATCCTGATCTTGTCCTGCTCCTGCTTTTTCTCGAATTTCCGCATCTGCTGGAGCGCATCTTGCGAAGAGCGCGCGTATCTCTTCATACAATTCACGAGGTCGCCCTCATTAACGGCCTCGGTCAGCATCTCGTCGAATATCTCCCTGTTGATGTTCCGCGAACGTAGAATGACATCGCGAAATCCCATCTGCTGGAGAGTCTGGCTGATCGATTCCTTTATATCGGCTTCGGTCTGCGCGGCCCTTATCAGTTTGACATTGATCTGCGCATGGCGGGCAATGGTGTTCTTGAACTCCTGGTAATGCGGGCCGCTCCTGGCGAAGACGTCGCCCCCTGTTATGAGGCGGGGAATCGCGGCATCGATACCATGATAGAGGACAATGTCATTGATGTCAGTCAGGAACCTCCGGAGCTGCGGCTCTGCGTGATAGAGCAGCAATTTCTCCCACTCCTTGAGAGTGCTCCCGAATTCTTTCGCGTACAGATTCACTTTCCTGACGTATCCATCACCCGCGTGCCGGGCATTGTGCTCACGGTCAAGCCTCTCCTGTGCGGCGATCTCCTGCTTGAGTGCGTCAACGGGGCCTTCAAGGGCATTCCGCTCCAAAAACCGTTCATCAAAAAATGCGAGAATCTCCCGGAAGGCCCCGGCATCCCCCCCTTTGCCGCTGGCGAAGAGGCGCGCTGTCCTGAAATACTCCTGGAGAAATTCGACGACCCTCGCCAGTTTTTCCCTGATGGAGATGTCTCCCTTACGGGTCCCCTTTTCGTATGCAAGTCGCGCCAGCCGGTTGATTAAATCCATCAGCCGATCGGCGTTGGCGCCTGCGCGGTTCATTTTGTTAATGATATACGCGGCCGCACTGTTGGTATCGCCCGGATGCTTCATGCGAGTCATTATTTTTTCGGCTTCATCATCTCCTTTACAGCTCCCATAAAGAAAAGCGCAAGGTTGGCATCGCCCTGGAGCTTCAGCGACCCGTTCTGGAGCGCGTCCATTGAAGCCTGGTTGTTTCTGGATGTCATTACCCTGAAGCCGGTTGCAGGGTCCTTCCACACGAGGGAGATCTCCGCGCCCTGTTTGTCCCCTTTCCCGGAAATGACCTCGCCGTCCTGGAAGGTAAAAAAGCGGGCGCGGATCCCGTCTTCGGTTTTGATGACCAGGGTATAATTCTTTTCTTTCAGTTTCTTCTTGAACTCGGGAGATTTTTTCGCAGTTCTCTTAAGCAGTACATTCAAAATGCTGAGCAGCAATGAAAAACGCATAGTTCCTCCTGTTATTATTGAATTCCTGACGCTTTTCGCGCCTTTTCATACATAGTTGAAATTTTTCCAAAAATTAATCAAGTTTTTAATACTGATATCGGATGAAATTGATCACCGTAATACACCGCCACGATGATTGAAGCATCCTAAAAAACATTTTTTCTTGACTCAAAAACATAACATTGTTATGTTTGACGCGAGTAACATCAGATTTCGCCAATGGCAGCCGCGCAGTAACATAAAACAAGGAGGACATCATGTCTATACTCAGCTGGACCAAGGAAGAAACCATCGCTATCATCACCATGAGCAACGGCGAAAACAGGCAGAATCTCGAATTCGCACAGACCATGAACACGACCCTCGATGAGATAGTGGCCGATACGACGGTACAGGCCCTGATCCTCACCTCAAGTGACGAAAAAAACTTCTCCCAGGGCGTCGATGTCGGCTGGATGGCCGCCCGCTTCCAGAACAAGGAATTCCAGGCCATCAAGGATTTCATGTACGGCATGAACGAAGTGTTCAAGAAACTGATGCTGGTGCCCATGCCCACGATCGCGGCGATCAACGGGCATGCCTTCGGCAACGGCGCGATCATATCATGCGCGTGCGACTACCGCTTCATGAGATCGGACAAAGGCTTCTTCTGCTTCCCCGAAGTGAACGTGGGCATCCCCCTCCTCTACGGCATGAATGCATTCGTGAAAAAGGCCATCCCGCTCTACAAACTGGTGGAGATGCAGTTCAGCGGCAACCGTTACGGAGCGCCGGAACTCGAACAACACCATATCATCACCAAGGCCTGTGCGAATAAAGACGAGCTCATGAAGGAAAGCCTTGCCTTCTCAAGGACCTTTCAGAAGAAGCGTGGCATCCTCGGCGAAATGAAAAAACGGATGTATCGTGACATCATAGAAGTCATGGATACAATGGACCCAGAGGTATCCATTGAGCCGATGATCCTCATGATACCCGACTGAGGCAATACGGGACAAGGAAAAACGATGGAGCAGGCAAAGACAGGCCAGAGGCCGCTATGAGAAAGAACAACCGTGACAGAATTTTGAAAACGGCGCGGCAGCTCCTTCCGCGCTACGGGTACAACGGGATCTCGATCCGCGCCATTGCTGCGCGCGCACGGCTCACCACCGGCGCCATCTATTTTCATTTCAAGGACAAAAAGGAGATCTACCGCACCATCTGCTTCGAGGCCATCGAGACGCTTATCAAGAGCTTCAAGGAAGGAATGCAGAAACGCAAGACACCGAGCCAGAAGCTCATATCGACCTACGATTCGTACATCCAGTTTTTCCAGGATAACCGCGATTACTACAATATCCTGATGGAATACAAGGCGCTGTATCACCCTGACAAGGTCGACCATGACCTCGAGATCGCCCGCAAAATGTGCGAGATGACGGACCTCATGGAGGAGACCATCCGCACCGGGACCGCCGAAGGGACCTTCCGCGACCTTGACCCGCGGCTCCTCGCGATCCTGCTCGCGGCGGTGGCTGAGGGCATGCTCCAGCTCAAGAAGCTGGGCGTGTTCGATTATCGAAAAATCAGCGACAGTGATTTCAGAAAATTCATGGGTGACACCATGGGTCGGGGCATCCTCAGCGAGGGGGGACAAAACCGGCTGATCCCGGAGGATCCAACGCAATCCAAGGTCATACACCATATCAATCAAAGGGGAAAAAACAATGTTTGAACATCTATTCAGCCCGATAACCATCAACAAAACCGAGATAAAAAACCGGATCGCCTATCCGTCGCTGGGGCTCCTCTATTCCTATGACGGAAAGCTGAACGACAAGTATATCAATTTCTTCAGGGAGCGGGCCAGGGGCGGGGCGGGCATCGTGACCGTGGGGCCGGTCGGCTTCGACATGGTCGGGAGCGGGCCGGTGGCCCTTCAGCTTGGCACGGACGACCCGATATCTGAATTCAAAAAGCTCACCGACATCATCAAGAAAGAGGGGGCCAGGGCATGGATACAGCTCTTCCACGCCGGGGCCTATTCCTACTCGAAGATGATGGGGGGACCGGACCCGGTCGCGCCGTCGCCGGTGATGTCGAACTACAACAAGACCGTGCCACGAGAGATGACGATCGACGACATCAGGGAGACGCAGGAGGGCTTCATTAAGGCGGCCGCGCGCGCGAAGGAGGCCGGCTTCGACGGCGTGGAGATCATCGCCTCAGCCGGCTATCTCATCACGCAGTTCCTGTCGCCCGTCACGAACAAGCGGACCGACCAGTACGGCGGGAGCTTCGAGAACCGCACCCGCTTCCCGCGCGAACTGATAGAGACGATGCGGAAAAGGCTCGGTCCCGACTACCCGATTTCGATCAGGATGGCGGGCAACGATTTCGTGCCGGGCAGCAACACAGACGCAGAGACGCCGGCCATCGCCCGCGTGTACGAGGCCGCCGGGATCAACCTGATCAACGTGACCGGCGGCTGGCACGAGTCAAAGGTGCCGCAGCTCCCCATGGAGCTGCCCCGGGCGGCCTACGCCTATCTCGCCCTGAACATCAAGCGGTCGGTATCCATCCCCGTGATCGCGTCGAACCGCATCAGCAATCCCTTCATCGCCGAACAGCTCATCCGCGACGGCAGCTGCGACATGGTCAACCTGGGCCGCGTCCTCATCGCCGATCCCTTCTGGCCGGCAAAGGCCATGGAAGGGAACACCGACGAGATCCGCCCCTGCGTCGCCTGCTCGCAGGGCTGCACGGACCAGCTCTTCAGCGGCAAGCCGGTCTACTGCCTGGCCAATCCGCGCGCCGGATACGAGGGCGAGCGCAACATCAAGCCGGCCGCGAAGCCGAAAAACATCATGGTGGTGGGAGCCGGCCCGGCCGGCCTGGAGGCGGCCGTGCGCGCCGCAGAGGCGGGACATCATGTGGAACTCTACGAGAAGTCGGACACCATCGGCGGCCAGCTCTGGATCGCCGGCATGCCGCCTCACAAGCAGGAGCTCTGGGAGCTGGCCCACTACTACGACGCCATGCTCGACAAGTATGACATCGACGTCTACCTCGAACGGGAAGCTACCATCAACCTTATCAAGGAGAAGAAGCCGGACCACGTCATCGTGGCCGAGGGTGCGGAGCCGCTGAAGCCTCCGATCGAAGGCATCGACGACCCGGCGGTATATTCCGCCTGGCGCATCCTTAAAGACGACCCGGCCGTCGGCGAGAGCATCGCGGTCATCGGCGGGGGCGCAGTCGGCCTCGAGACCGCCATGTTCCTCGCGGCCAAGGGGACCCTCACGCCGGAGGCCCTCTACTTCCTCTTCATCTACGAGGCCGAGAGCGTCGAGCGGCTCAGGGAGCTCTGCACCAGGGGAAACAAAAAAGTGATGGTATTCGAGATGCTTCCCAAGCTGGGGCAGGATGTCGGGAAGTCGACGCGCTGGGTCCTCCTGGGGAGCGTGGAGCGCTACGGCGTGCAGGTGCTCCCCGGCGCCAAGGTGCTGTCGGTGAAAAACGGCGAGGTCCGCTATGAAAAGGACGGCAAGCCGGGCTCGATGAAGTTCGACACGGTGGTGAACGCCGTGGGGTCGCGCTCCGTGCGGAAGGTCGCTGATGCCCTGGAAAAATCCGGCATCCCTCATACCGTCATAGGCGACGGCAAGAAGATAGCGCAAATCGACAAGGCGATCCACGACGGGTTCCTGGCGGTAATGAATTTATAGCTTGATACGCATACCCCCCCAACCCCCCGGAGGGGGGCTTTATAGGATAGGATCGGGTTAATTCATGACAGAAGAAACGACACTCTCCTCGCGGGTTACCTCGCAGATAACGGGGATGCGTCTCATCGATTTTCTCTGCTCGCGGTTCAAGTATCACTCGAGAAAGGAGTGGATAGAAATCATACAAGCCGGGAAAGTCACCGTGAACGGCCGGCCCTCGAATCCGGACTACGCGCTGAAGAAAAACGACACGGTCTCGTACAGCGTCGTTCTGCGCGAGCCGCCGGTTGACACGAACATCGTCATCATACACGAAGAGGATACCTTCCTGGTGGCCTGCAAGCCGGGCAATCTTCCCTCGCACGCGGACGGCAATTTCATCAAGAACACATTTATTTATATTCTGCGGCGGATGGTGGCGGACCGCGGACATGGCGGCCCGATAAAGCTGGCGCACCGACTCGACCGGGAGACCAGCGGCCTCATGGTCGTGGGAAAGACCGACGACGCGCACCGCACTCTTGTCAGGCAATTCGAAGAGGGCTCTGTCGACAAGGAGTACCTGGCGGTCGCGCGGGGAGTGATTGCAGACGATGCTTTCGAGGTCGGCGGCGCCATCGCGCCCGACCCGGACAGCTCGATTTCCATCCGCAAGAAGGTGGTGCCGGCAGGCGCCCCCGGCTCCCGGCCCGCTTCCACGCGCTTTGAAACGGCCGAGCGGCTCCGCGACGTCACCCTGTTGCGATGCTTCCCGGCCACGGGCCGAACCAACCAGATACGGGTGCACCTTGCCCACGCCGGCCATTCCCTTGCCGGCGACAAGCTCTACGGCAGGACGGACGAGGAGTTCCTTGAGTTCGTGCGCAGCGCCCGGGCCGGGAATTTCGGTCCCCTCCCCTGGATGGACGCGCCGCGGCACCTTCTTCACGCTGCCAAGCTTTCTTTCAGTCACCCGGTAACGGGCAAGCGCGTCATGTTCGAATCATCCATGCCGGAGGACATGCGGTCGTATATCGAGCGGTCGCGATGAGATGTTAAATCAATTATATACCGGCATTAATACGATTGAAAAGATTTAACGCAGAGATCGCAGAGCGCACAGAATAGAAGTGATATCTGGATAAAGATCTTTATAGTCCAGGGGTGATGAGCAACAACGATGTGCATCTCAAATGAGAATAGAACATCGGCAGCTCCGCTGAAGGCGAGAAATTCTTATGACGGCATCTGCCTCATGCCGGTGTTTTCAGCAGCCACCCCAGGAATAGCTTCACTGGATACAACCTCTCCGGAGCGAATGTATCGCTACTGAATGTCCTTCTTCATGCTTTCAAACTGCTCTCTGGTTATCTCGCCGTTCGCGTACCGTGTTTTTAATACGTCCAGGGGATCATTCCCGGCCGCGCCGAAACCGAGCTGATTTTTATACAATCTGACGCCAAAAAAGACCAGCAATCCAAGGACAGCTATGGTAAGTACCCACATGATAATACCTCCGTAACCGAAATATCGGTGCATGCCGAAGCCACAGGGACCGTCATACCACGACTGTGCCATTGCAAGCGCCGGCAGCATGATTAAAAAACCTGTTATATACGCAATCTTTTTCATGTATATACCTCCTTTCATCTCATCTATTTATTAGACCCGGGAAAAATATAAAATGTTTCAGTAATTTAATTTTTTATATATTTCTTTAATTTCATATATACGATACTCCTCCAGCATTCAACTTTTCTTTATTATCCTCCTGAAGCCTGTTTGAAAATCCACTCGAACAGAATGCTTGCGACTGCCAGCGGGGGCAGTATGCCGACGGCCGAGCCGATCAGGTAGTCGCGTAAACGCACGTCAGTCATGGCAAGGGTGTAGTTGAGGGGGGGCGAGAGCCACAGCAAAAGGCGCAGGATGATAATGACGATAACCGGCCGCTCATGAAGCCTTGAAAGCACTTTTTTTACAAACGGGTTTTCAATCCCCGCAAGCGCTCTTCCTCCAATGAGTCGGACAACGAGGAAGCTGAAACACATGGCGCCCATGCCGGCCGCAAATGCCAGTATGAATCCCGCCACCGTGCCGTACACCATCACGCCCGCAGCGACAAAGACCATGCCGGGAATATATAGGAACACGCCTCCGATAAACATCACGGCGTACAGAATGTATCCCCAGGCGCCCGCGCCGATCACGCTCCGCCGGATGCTTTCGGGGTCGAGGCCGGTTAATCCCATGGCCCTGCTCATGGCGTACATGCATACCAGTATCACCGTCACGAGCACAAGGCGCAGCTTCATCAGGCGCCTGCGCTCGGCTGCTATTTCAACGCTGCAGGCGGATGTATTGGAGCCATCTGTTTCCATCGTTTAATTATTCCGTTTAGCCTTAAAACTCATCTTTCCCGTATTGAACTGCCACCACATAACCCAGTCACCCATCAAACTGTAAATCGGATACGTGAAGGTCGCGGGCCTGTTCTTTTCAAAAAAGAAATGCCCGATCCAGGCAAAGCCGTATCCTGCCGCAGGCATTAAAATCCATACAATAAAATTCCCTGTCCACGCGCCCGCAACAAGAATTATCAGCACGAGCCAGCTCCCGATATAATGCAAGACCCTGCATATGGTATTCTGGTGCTGGCTGATATAAAAAGGGTAAAATTCCCGGAACGTTGAATATACTTTTTTATTTTTCATTTATGACTCCTCCAGATTGATAGGCGGATTATCATATAGGGAATTCACCGTCCACAGGTCCGGGTTAAGAGACTTAATGTGCCTCATCGAAGCTGATAATTGCACATCAAGATGTCACTGACAAGTAAAAAGTTCTGGACAGGGGATATAAATTTGACTCTTGTAAAGTGCGAAGTCGCGGATAGAACAATACACGGTATCGATTGAATCTTTCAACCGCGGTTTATCGTCTGAACTGCACCGCGGCATATTCCGTGGTTACTCCCGGTGTGATTTATGACTCTGCGTTACAAAAAGGGACTCGGGTAATGATGACCAAACGCAAGGACACTATTCGTATCGCCCTTCTCAGCCTTCCGGGGTTCGAAACCTTCATAGGGGACATCGCCAGGGGGCTTGATAAATATTTTCATGTCGAGTTCTGCGTAAGCGCCGAGTACGCTGTAATCGCAGGGGCGATAGCTCGGGCAGATGTTGTATGGATTGAATGGGCGAACGAGCTCGCCGCAGGCCTCACGGCGGACCCGAAGATTCTCGACAACAAAAAGGTTATCTGCAGGATGCATAGTTACGAGGCATTTGACGGTCTGTTCGAGCGTGTCGACTGGAGTGCTGTAGACGATCTGGTTTTTGTCGCCCCCCACATCAGAGACTTTATACTCGAACGAAACCCGGACCTGCCGCGTATGGTAAAAAGGATACATGTAGTCCCGAACGGAATCGACATTAATCGATACGGCCGCACAGGGCACGGAGTGGGAAAGGACATCGCCTTTCTTTGCTCGATAGATTTTAAGAAGGGGCCCATGCTCCTGGTCCAGGCCGCCGCACACCTGCGGGATATAGATCCGTCTTACCGCATCTTTGTGGGAGGAGTTATCAAGGAGATACGATATTCCCTCTACTTCGAACAGATGGTAAAGGAGCTGGGGCTCGGTAAAAACCTGATCCTTGACGGGTGGGTTGACAATGTCCCGGCCTGGCTGCACGGGAAGTCTTATATTCTGTCCACGAGCCTCCTGGAGGCACACCCAATAGGAATCATGGAGGGGATGGCATGCGGTCTCAAGCCGCTCATCCACAATTTCGTCGGCGCCCGCGGCATATTCCCGGACAAATACATTTGGAACACCCTGCCGGAGCTTGCGTCCCTTGTAGCCGAGCCCTCATACGAGCCGGATGAATACCGCAATTATATTATAGATAATTATCCCCTGGAAAAGCAGGTAAAAACAATCAGGGGCATTATCGAGACGGCATGGACCTGATAAGGTAAAGGGCTGTAAAATTCCCCCTCATGCATTGCTGATCTTTCATGAGAATGGCACATAACCCCCCGGCAAGAAAAAAGTCACCGGCAAGCGCCCTGAATTTACTTCGCCGGGATAACGGTACACAGATACGCGCTGATAATCTGAGCCATGTCAACCGGCATGGACATGTCGCTGTTCGACCATGCCGCGCCCCATGCATTGTTGTTGGTGGCGATTATCTTCTCTGCAACGACTTTACCGGTTCTCGTGTCGGTTGCCTTTACATATATCTGCATCCATGAGGATCCGGCCATAGCCCCGCCCCAGATGCGGGCAGCTGTGCCGGTTATCCTCATGTTCAAAACCTTGCCGGTCACTTTCAGCGTCGCCGGAGAACGATCAGTGGAGCCATCTATGATTTTCGAGAATTTCCCTCTTGACCGGAGATCGCTTATCAGGGCGACCCTGAACTGGATTATCGGGTCCTTGTAATCCTTGAGCAATGCATACGATGCCTCGAACGGAATCACACTCACGGAGGCGTAGGGCCCCGCGCCGGCAATCGGCGCTTCCTTTTCCATCATCTCAATCGTCGCCCCTTCAATTTTTTCAACCCGGTAAACCTTATCCTCAAGATCCGCGATATGTTTGTGTATGGCATATGCATCAGAAGCTTTGGGGGCGGCAACCAGATAGAGGTCGTAATAGTGTATTGCTTTTTCAGGCTTCAGCACTCTTTCATATATGACAGCACAATTATAGTAATAGTCGGGGACCCATGGCGCGATGAGAAGCGCTTTCTCGTACTCCTTCGCGGCCTTTGCAATATCTGCCCCAGATTTGGCCTTGCTGAATGCGGATTCCGCGCTGCTGGCATATTTTTCTGCATCTGCCGGCACGGCCGGTGCGGGTTTCATCGTTCTGACAAGCCTGATGATCTTATCCCGCAGGGCATAATCATTCGGATTCTTTTTTAAATCTGCGCAATACTGTTTAAAGGCATCTTGAGAATTCGCTATTTGTACCTGCTTATCAAGATCCGCGATATGTCTTCGTATGGTACCTGCATCACCAGCTCTGGGGACAGCAGCAAGATAGAGTTCATAACAATGCATTGCTTCTTCTGGTTTGGCAGCTTTCTCATACGTGACGGCACAATTATAATAGTAGTTAGACACCCATGGCGCGATGAGAAGAGCTTTATCGTACTCCTTCGCAGCTTGAGTAAAATCGGCCTCAGTTTTTGCTTTGTTGAATGCGGACTCAGCGCGTTTGGCGTAATTTTTTGCATCAGCAGGTATGGCCGGCGCGGGTTTCATGGTTCGAACAAGCTTTATGATCTTCTCCCGCAAGGCATAATTATTGGGGTTCTTTTTTAACTCTGCGCAATACTGTTTAAGGGTCTCTTGTGGATTCGCGGTCTGCGCCCGAGCATCTGAAAGCGCCAGAATCAATACTATGAGAAATAGTACCGATGCGGATACACATCTAACGATTTTACAACTGAAAGGCACCATGACAACCTCGCACATAATACAAAAATCTTCCTAATTCATCAAGAGCACAATGAATAGAGGTTTCGCACATCAAACGGCTATTCGCCCCGACTGAGCTCAACGTGACTCATAATCGCACAACAGCATGGATCTGGCAAGCAAAAAGTTCTGGACAGAGGGCTTAAAATGTCATATACCCTGAACCGACGAGAATACGCTGTTTCAGCCAGCGCATACAGGTTCCGATCACCATTTCGCGATAAGGGAAGCATCATGAAAAAAATTATCTTTAGTATGGGTTACTTTCTAATTAGTGCCGTTATCCTTGCAGGATCAGCGGCTTGGGGCGATTCGGAAATGGCCTACTGCATCGGACAGTGCAACGACGAGTACTATGTGTGCGTCGATAGTGTTAAAAAGGGCGATGTTGACAGAATGACGGGCAAGACTGTCGAGGATTGTGAAAAAATCAACGAGAAGTGCAAAGCGCAGTGCGAAGAATAGACCCGTGGCGCAGTAATCAAATCGCTTTTCACTCACAGCCCGCCGCTCGCGCCCCCGAATAGTTCTTGACCATCGGCATAAATTATCCATATAGTTCATCCCATTACGCTTCGGCCGGACATCGGCACGGGAGAATTATTTACACCATGTTCACCGGAATAAACGAATCATCGCCGTTCGCGCGGGAACTGCGGGGCAGGTTTCCCTTCCTGAAATTCTCTCCGGAAATCGAGCGGGAATTCATAGCGTCGTACCGGAGATTGATCCTCCCGCGCGTCCGCATAGCCCTTGTGACGGCCTTCATCCTCATCATAACCTTTGATGTTATGGACCGGTTGCTGCACCCGCTGCACATGGTCTCCCTGACAAGCCTTGTCCGGTTCGGCATTATATTTCCCGTCCTGCTTCTCGGGGGTCTTGTATCATTCATAAAAGCGCTCCGCGCATATATCATGCCGGCCATCGTCGTGTCCGTCCTGGTGGCGGGCCTCGGAACGATCTACATTTTTCTGATCAACTATCATTTCGCATTTCATGTCAGGTATGAATCGCTCATCCTGACGACCGCAGTCGTCTACTTCCTGACCGGCCTCCTGTTCAAAACGACCATTATCTGCTGCGGGACAGTCATGGCCGCCTATCTCGCCGGATGTGTAGTGACCGGGGTGGATTCTCCACTCATAATATCCAGCGGCATATTTCTGTTCCTGATGAACATCGTAGGCGCCGGAGGATGTTATCTGATCGAGAGAGCGACCCGGGCCAACTACCTCCAGCGCAGAATCCTGCAAGACCTGGCGGAGCGCGACGGCCTGACCGGCATATTCAACCGCCACACCTTCGACGTCAGCTATCCCCGGCTCTGGCGTCAGGCTGCCCGTGACGGGAAGATCGTCGCTGTCATGATGGTCGACGTCGACCATTTCAAGCCCTTCAATGATACCTACGGGCACCTGGAGGGCGACGTCTGCCTGAAACGGATCGCTGAGGTTCTCGCCGGTTTCGTGAGGCGCCCCCTCGACATGGTGGCCCGGTACGGCGGTGAGGAATTCATCGCCGTCTGGTACGATACCGACGCCGACCGGGCGCGCGAGCTGTCGGAGCAGTGCCGCGCTGGCGTGGAGTCTCTCGGAATCAGCCATGCCACCTCGGGCGTTTCTGAATTCGTCACCGTGAGCGCCGGCACGGCGATCGCCGTCCCCCGCCGCCAGGACCGGCCGGAGGACCTGTTGCGCGCCGCCGATACGGCGCTCTACGAGGCGAAGGGCCGGGGACGCAACAGGGCGGTGATTGCCGCGTCCCCGCAGCAACAGCGCCCTGAATCATTATAATGCCTGCAGCAAAAATATTCTTTACAATAATCAAAAAAAATATAGCCTTTATCCAACCCGGGGGCACCCATGATACTGAAATACATTATCTTCTGGACGCCGATGATAGTCATCGCCATGATTAACGGCGCGCTCCGCGACCTGACGTATGGCAAATGCGTCGGGGATCTGGCTGCGCACCAGCTATCCACGGCAACCGGTATGATCCTCTTCGGAGTATACATCTGGGCCATCGGGCTCAGGTGGAAGCTGGAATCAGCCCGGCAGGCCGTCATCGTCGGAATCATTTGGCTCGCCCTCACCGTCGCGTTCGAATTCCTGTTTTTTCATTATGTTGTGGGACATTCCTGGTCCGATTTGCTCGGCGCCTATAACATCCTTGAAGGAAACGCATGGGTGCTGGTACCGATTTTTATCACCGTCGCGCCATATCTATCGTACCGGTTTCATTCGAGAAAGCAGAGATAACATATCCACTTTGGGGGACGACCTATGCCGAAAAAATCATCATCCGGCAAAAAGCTGACCACCACGACGAACCCTCTCATGGGAAGGGACATCGAGTCGCTGAAAGAATCGTTCATCCATCACATGGAGTACTCGCTGGCAAAAGACGAGTTTTCCGCCACGACACACGATCTCTTCAAGAGCGTCGCGCTCCTGGCGCGCGACCGCCTCGTGGAGCGCTGGATCGAGACCCAGCAGGCCTATTACCGGGACGATGCCAAGCGGGTATACTACCTCTCCCTCGAGTTCCTCATGGGAAGGGCGCTGGGCAACTGCCTTATCAACGCCGGGATCTACGGTGAAACCGGCGACGCTCTCCGCGAACTCGGCTACGAGCTGGAAGAGCTCCGCGAGGCCGAATGGGATGCGGGCCTCGGCAACGGCGGGCTGGGCCGCCTCGCCGCCTGCTTCATGGATTCTATGGCGACCCTCGGACTGCCGGCGTACGGCTACGGCATACGGTACGACTACGGAATATTCTTCCAGCAGGTCATTAACGGATACCAGGTGGAGACGCCGGACAACTGGCTTCGGTACGGTAATCCCTGGGAATTCGGGCGACCGGAATATCTCTACCCGGTGAAATTCTACGGAAGCGTCAACCAGTACCACGATGAAAAGGGGAGGTTCCGCAGCGAATGGAATGAGGCCGAGCAGATCATGGCGATGGCCTACGATACGCCGATCCCCGGCTATCACAACGACACGGTGAACACTCTGCGCCTCTGGTCCGCGAAGTCAACGCGCGATTTCAACCTCGACTACTTCAACCACGGGGACTATCACATGGCCGTTGCGGACAAGGACCGCGGCGAAATCATATCAAAGGTCCTCTACCCGAACGACAACATCATACAGGGAAAAGAGCTGAGATTCAAGCAGGAATACTTCTTCGTCTCTGCCACGCTCCAGGACATCATGCGCCGTTACAAGAAATACCACAAGACCTTCGATCAGCTCTGCGACAAAGTCGCCATCCAGCTTAACGACACCCATCCCGCCATAGCCATACCGGAGCTGATGCATATACTGGTGGACAACGAGGGGCTCGACTGGGAAGAGGCGTGGGAGATCACCGTCAAGACCTTCGGATACACGAACCACACGATCCTCCCCGAGGCGCTGGAAAAGTGGCCGGTAAGCCTGATCGAGCGCGTGCTGCCGCGGCACATCCAGATCATTTATGAAATCAACAGGCGCTTCCTGGACGGCATACAGGAGGCCTATCCCGGCGACGACGACCGCCTCAGGCGGATGTCGATCATCGAGGAAGGGGCGGAAAAGCAGGTTCGGATGGCAAACCTCGCCATCGTGGGAAGCCATTCGATAAACGGAGTGGCGGCGCTACACTCGGATATTTTGAAGACGCGCGTGTTCAGGGACTTTCACGTGTTCTGGCCGGACCGCTTCAACAACAAAACCAACGGCATCACCCAGCGCCGCTGGCTCAGGCTCTGCAACCCCGGGCTGGCGTCCCTGATTTCATCAAAGATCGGCGACCGGTGGATCACGGATCTCTGCGAGCTTAAAAAAATCGCGAAGCTGGCGGACGACGCGTCGTTCAGGGAGGCCTGGCGCCGGGTGAAGCTGGAAAACAAGAAGGCACTTGCCGCCTATATCTGGACCAGAAACAAGATCAGGATAAACGTCGACTCGCTTTTCGACTGCCACGTGAAACGAATCCACGCGTACAAGCGCCAGCTCCTCAACATCCTCCATGTGATAACCCTGTACAACCGCATACTGGCCGGCGGGAAGGACTCATTCCCTCCCCGCACCGTGATTTTCGGTGGGAAGTCGGCGCCCGGCTATTTCTTCGCCAAACTCATCATCAAGCTGATCAACTCGGTCGCGGACGTCATCAATGGCGATGCGCGGGTGGGCGACGCGCTGAAGGTCGTGTTCGTGCGAAACTATTGCGTGTCCAACGCGGAAAAAATTATCCCGGCCGCAGACCTCTCCGAGCAGATATCCACCGCCGGGACCGAGGCGTCGGGGACCGGCAACATGAAGTTCGCCCTCAACGGCGCCCTGACCATCGGAACTCTGGACGGGGCGAATCTCGAGATACGGGAGGAAGTGGGTGAAGACAACATCTTTATATTCGGTATGACCGCGGACGAGGTGGAAAAGATGAAATCCGGTGGCTACGACCCCCGCCGTTACTACGACGCGAACCAGGAACTCCGCCAGATGGTCGACATGATCGGCGGCGGCTATTTCTCAAAAGACCGGCCCGACCTCTTCCGCCCCGTGGTGGACGCCCTTCTCGCCTGGAATGAGCAGTACATGCTCCTGGCCGACTTTGAATCATATGTCAGCTGTCAGGAGCGCGCAGGCGGACTGTTCAAAGACGCGGACGCCTGGACCAAAAGGTGCATCATGAACGTGGCCGGGATGGGCGCGTTTTCCGCCGACCGAACAATCGGCGAGTACGCGAAAGAGATCTGGGGCGTGAAGCCGGTGCGGGTGAAATAAAAAAAAACCCCCTTGGGGCAAGGGGGAAAAGGAGTGGAGTAAGCATCAGAAGAAGCAGCTGATGAAAAGATATCAGATCTCCCGCGAGACCTTGCAGATGGAATACAATCCCTTATCTTTTTTATGATAGTAGAGTGTCTTTTTGTCGCCCGACATTGACGGCGCCTCAACAAAACCGGTCATAGCAGCGATCCTCGAGGGAGGGCCGAACGGTTCAGACAGGGATTTGCGCTTCGACAGCAGAATCTCGGGCATCGACGTGCACCGGTTGAACCGGGTAAAGATGAGTTCCAGCCCGTCGCTGCTGATGGAAGGGGAATACTCGAGGCTGCCATCGGTATTGACGTTCTTCATGATTTCGGAAGAATCGACCGTGACATTGAAGTCGCCGTTGCAAATGCGCGCCATCGCGATATCCGAGCTTTCGCGAACGCTTTCGCCGTTAAAGCGTGCGTTCGCAAAGTAGAGTATGCCGCCGTCGGCGCTGATTTCGCCTTCCGTCACCATCCACCCGCGCGCGCGTTTATAGAAGTTTCCCGGCTGGGCATCCAGATCGAGAACGATCCCGTTCAGGAAATGGCCGCAGTACAGGGTGGAGTAGTTGTATTTATATTTTCGGGTCGATATAAAATAAAACCGGCCCTCCATATCCATGCTTGCAACTGTTTCGAGGTGGGGCAGTCTGTTATTGACGAACCGGACTTTACCGACAAGCTCGAAGGTGCCGTCGTCAATCCGTCTCGCGTAGTAGAGGCAGGCGCCGTCTCCATCATTCATGCTGTTGAAGAACAGAAAACTACCCTCCCGCGTGATGAATGGCTCCATTGAATGGCCGTTGTAGCCCCTGATTACGACCGTTTCAGGATTCCCAAATTCGTTATTGAAGCCCACGGGCGCGCCCATGCTCGCGCACGCAGGAGACGACATACTGACGCTGGTTTCGCCCCTGTCGCGCTGGCTGGCGCACCGCCAGTAGAAAACACCGATGAGGAAGATGATAAAAAAGAAACATATCCTGTACAGCATTAACGGCTTTTTGATGGAATTCATACTGCTCAACCCGTCCATATGTGCAGGGGAGCGGACTCCCCCTCTATTTTTTGGTACAACCGACGGAATATACAAAAATACTACGGCAGCGGCAACAAAAGATGCTGATTTTTTTTAATTTTTTTGTTTGATTTTTACGGCACAAATCAGCCATTATTATAATAATTGTCAGTTATTTATTTATGGAGGAATTAAGATGAAAAAACTGATTGTCATCACGGTTTCATTATTCTTCGCATTCGCCTCCCTGGCGGTCATGGCCGGCAGCAAGGGACAGGGTGAGAAATGCTTTGCCGACACCGAATGCGAGTTCAATCTTCAGTGCAAGGACGGCGTGTGCGTGAAGAAAAAGCAGTTCGATTTCGGAAGCTCCGGCAAGAGCGGAAAACCCTGTAATAACGATGCCGACTGCATCGGCTCCGGCAAATGCGTTGAGGGCGCGTTCGGGAAAAAGGTCTGTTCCGGTAACTGAAGAGGGGTCGTCCTACAAGCCCCCTAAATTCCCCGAAGGGGGACTGCCCTCACCCCCGACACTGAGTGACAGGATGTCACGAATGCAGCAGCGTACACGGATGTACAAGCTGCTGCC
>JAFGBT010000022.1 GCA_016933025.1 Spirochaetota bacterium
AATGTTGCGACGGAGTAGCTCGACTGACATTGCCTTTTCATATAATTTTTCGAATAATCCATGCCCCAGAGTATTTAAGACTTCAATAGCAGAATGGACGATCTCATATGCCTCATCTTTATGCAATATTTCGTGTGTATTCGTGTTCATTCGTGGTTAATTATCCAGCACGCTTTTATACGCCGACTTCCGGTCCATGCCGGGCCGGTAGGGCGGCGCTGTTTCGCTCGTTCGCAGGTACATGATGTGGTAACGAACGGGAAGGACATTTCTATGAAGGATTATTTGTGTAAAATTATTATAAAAAATGCTTGCAATTTTCAAGCTCAGCCTGTATTATGTCTCATCGGCTATTCTTCAATACCTCCTTTTGATAACGTATCCTTTATCCCCCCGAGGGGCACGGGGGGATTTTTTACGGGGGACCTCCCGAAAAATTCCATGCATGTCTGGCTTTTGAGCGGAGGGCTTGGTTCGTGAAAGATATCATTCCTGAATATCAAGAAGGCGGAGGTCATTCATCAGCGGTCGCGTCCGGCGCAGAGGTAGAGGGCGGAATAGAGGGAGAGGAGCTCATCCGCGGCCTTATCGCCGCCGGCGCGCCGGTATGGAACATGAAATTTCTCCTGAGGATCGAAGCCTGGTCCCTGTTGCTCGCCCACGCCCACAACAAGATCCAATCGCTTTCCAACTCGCGGACGCGCATACTCGCCCATCAGGTGGAATGCGCAAGCAGGGTCATCGGCGCGATGAACCGGCGGTTCCTGATCGCCGACGAGGTGGGCCTCGGCAAGACCATCGAGGCCGGCCTCATCATCAAGGAGCTGGAGTATCGCCACCGCTACCGGCGGACCCTCATCGTCTGCCCGGCGTCACTGATGCTGCAGTGGCAGCAGGAGATGCAGGGGAAGTTCAACGACCGGTACGTGGTCATGGACCGAAAGGAGATGACCCGGGCGGCCGCCGGAGGGAGCGCGAACCCATGGGAGGCTCACGACAAGGTCATATGCTCGCTCGACTTCGTCAAGAACCGCCGCGTCCTGAAGCTCCTCCGGGACGCGTCCTGGGATTCGGTGGTGTTTGACGAGGCGCACCGCCTCCGCCGCGACAGCCGGCGGGCGACGCTCGCCTACGAGGCGGCGCAGGCGATAGCCGGCAGGGCCGGAACCCTCCTGCTTCTCACCGCCACGCCCTTCCGCGGCAACCTGGACGAGCTCTACTACCTGGTGGCGCTTCTCGACCGGAACGTTCTGGGCCCCTTCCAATCATACTTCTACGACTACTGCCTGGAAAACGCCGACCTCTCGACGCTTCGCGAGAAGATCTCCCCCGTGCTGATACGCCGCACCAAACGCGAGGTGGGCGGGTTTACCAGGCGATGCGCGCGCACGGTCAGGTTCGAGCTTTATCCCGACGAGCGCGCCCTCTATGAAGCGACCACGCGTTACGTGGCCGAGGAATTCAACCGCGCCCTTCAGAGCGAGAACCGGGCCGTCGGGTTCGTCATGACCATCTTTCAGAAGCTCCTCGATTCCTCCACGTACGCGCTGGGGCGGGCCCTCGAGCGGCGGGCCCGCCGCCTCGAGGAGACGGCGGCCCGGGCCGAGCTGGAGCACGACATGGCGCGAGAGGCCCTGCCGGGCGATCCGGATATGGTCGACGACGCCGAGGACGTTGAGGACATGGTCTGCCTCTCGCCGCAAAAGAGTGCGGAGGAGATGCGGAAGGAGGCCAAAACCCTGAGGCGGCTTGTCAGGATGTCCGGGGCCATAGCGGTAAATAAAAAGGCGGAAAAACTCGAGAGACTCATCGTCGACCTCAGGAAGAGGGGCCACGGAAAATTTCTTATCTTCACCCAGTTCAGGACGACGCAGGAGTATCTGAAAGGATTTCTGCGCGGCCACAAGGTCGAGGTGTTCCACGGATCGCAGGGGCGGGAGGAAAAGGAGCGCGCGATAGCCCGCTTCAGGGACGAGGCCGACATCCTCATTTCCACGGAGGCGGGCGGCGAGGGGAGAAACATGCAGTTCTGCAATATTCTGATCAATTACGATCTTCCCTGGTCGCCCCTGAAGATTGAGCAGCGCATCGGCCGGCTCCACCGCTTCGGACAGCCCGAGGACGTGTTCATCTACAATTTTTCCACAAAGGACACCGTGGCCGAGCGCGTGCTGGAGATCCTCGGGCGCAAGCTGCGTCTCTTCGAGGAATCGATAGGAGCGGCCGATGTTCTCCTCGGTCGGATCGAGGATGAGCTGAAGCTCAACGAGCTGTTCATGGAGATGGCGGCGGGCCTCAGGAACGCGAAGTCGATGAGGAAGGAGGTCGAGCGGAGGCTCGATCTCGCCCGGCACGGATACGAAAAGATATCGGAACTGGCGGTTGCGGACAGGATTGATTTCAATTACGACGAGTATTACCGCATAACGCTGAAGGAGAGGATATTTTCCAACAGGCGGATCGAGCGGTTCGCGAACCTCCTCATGGATGAGGATGAATACGCATCGGGATTCCTCGGACGGCCGGACGGGCGGGGGCTCTACCCCGTGGCGGTCGACGGCGCTTCGGAAAGGCGCCCCGGGACATTCGACAGCGCCGCGGCCCTTGACGACGAGCGTCTCGAGTTTCTCGCCTTCGGACATCCGGCGGTCGACCGCCTGGTATCGTACTGCCGGGACCGCGCGTTCGGCGGGTTCACCGGCGTGCAGACGGTCCGGTACCCGGTCCGGTTTACGGGCATGGTTTTTTACTACCTGGTGACCTTCGTTTCGGCGGTCGAAACGCGCGAGCTCGTTCCGGTGGCGGTAGTGCGGGGCGTCAACCTGCATGATGGGGAACTCGACGCGATCGAGGAGGAGTTGCGCGCGCAGGAGACCGGGCGCGAAGCGCCGGATACGGCGCCCTTCGCCGCGGCAATAGCGGCCGGGGCGGATTATTATTTCGCTGAAGCGGGGAAAAGGGTCTGCGCGAAAATCGAGAAGCGAAAGGCAAGCCTCGCAGCGGACCTCTGTCTGAGCATAGACCCGGAGGTTGAAAAGATCAGGGTTTCCTACGACCGACAGATAAACGAGCTGCATGAGAAGCTGGACCTGCTGGAGGCGCAGTTCAAGTGGTACGGCAGGAACCTGAAGGGAACGATAACCAGAACTAAAAATCTCATCGAAAAAGTAAAGGACGAGCGCGAATCCCTTCTATGCACGTATCAGGGATACCGGGGCGTCGAGCATTCGGCTGAGCTCCTGTGCGCGGGTCTTCTTTTATCCCTCTCGTGAACGGCCGCCGGCTACTCATTTTTTTTATTGACAGTACCGCCGGATTTAATCTAATGCTCGGTAACTTTAAGATAATCCCGGTGCCATGTTTTTTATCTCTCTTCAATATCTGATTTTTTTCGTACTTGTGGTCTGCGTCTTCTTCGCGCTGCCCCACCGCTTCAGGTGGATATTTCTCCTCGCGGCCAGTTATTTCTATTACATGACATGGGACCCCAGGTACGCGCTGCTCCTCGTGACGACGACCGTCATCGTGTACGTCACCGCGCTCCTGATGCAGAACCGGCCCGCCGGCACCAGGAAACTGCTGGCCGTGGCGAGCCTTGTGGCGAACCTGTCGATACTCTTTATCTTCAAGTACTACAATTTTTTCAGCGGGAGCCTGAATGACCTGTTTTCCCTCATCGGCCTGAATTATTCCGTCCCGTCAGTATCGCTCCTCATGCCGGTCGGGATCTCGTTCTACACCTTCCAGGCCCTTGGCTATACGATCGACGTGTACCGGGGCACCCGCGAGCCGGAGCGCAACTTCGGGATCTTCGCTCTGTACGTCAGTTTTTTCCCGGTGATACTATCGGGCCCGATAGAGCGGTCCACCACGCTGCTGCCCCAGCTCTATCAGAAGACCGAATTCAACTATGAGCGTGTCACCGACGGGCTCAAGCTTATGGCCTGGGGGTTTTTCCAAAAGCTGGTTATCGCGGACCGCCTCCTTGAATACGCCAATATGGTGTACGCCAATTCATCAATGGTGAAGGGGATGCCCCTCGTGGTGGCGACCTACTTCTATATGTTTCAGGTCTTCTGCGATTTTTCCGGGTACACCGATATCGCCATCGGCACCGCCCAGGTGATGGGATACCGGCTCCTGCCGAACTTCAAGAGGCCGTTTTTTGCCGAGTCGATCCCCGAGATCTGGAGACGGTGGCACATGTCCCTCATCATGTGGATACGCGACTACATATACATTCCGCTCGGGGGGAGCCGCGTGAACAGGCCCCGATGGGCCTTCAATATAATACTGGTGTTCACCCTGAGCGGTCTCTGGCACGGCGCCCAGTGGACCTTCGTGACCTGGGGGCTTATCAACGGCGTCATAATCGCCATAAGCCGCATGACGCGCGATATGCGAAATTGGGTCCGCGAAACAATTTTCGGCGGCATTATGAAAATAACGCCGGCGGCCTATTTCAGTTTGAGCGCGGCCTGCGTGGCGGTGGCCGCCCTCGGCGGCGCGGCTGGCATAGCGGGAATCGCCGGGAGGGCCGCCGCCGGTGTCGGCGGTCTCGCGTTTCTCGGTATCGGCGTACTGCGGACCAGGGAGAGGGCGTACGGCACGTTCGTGAACGGGCTGAAAAAATTCTGGATGATATTTGTGATGTTCCAACTCTTCGCGGTGAGCGCAGTGTTCTTCAAGGCGAAGTCGATGGCACAGGGGTGGTACATCCTGTCCCATTTCAGCACGTCAAATATCCCGCATCTTTTCCTGGTGGCGAAGCCGATGGATTTCATAATCACGATTTTCCTGATCGTGTTTCTCCTGACGATCCATTATATCCAGGCGACCAGGGGGAGTATTCGCCAGCTTGTAAAGACAAAGCCGCTCCTGCTGCGATGGGCAATTTATTATCTTCTGGTCATGTCTATCATCGCCGGTATGCGGCAGTCGTCAGGTTTTGAATATTTTCGGTTCTAACGGATAACGGATAACGGGTACGGATTATGAAAAAACTTCTGATTAAATCAGCGCTGTTGGTCCTGCTCGTCGTTTCAACGCTCATCGGCGTCATTTACTTTATGCCCGCCGACGATAACCTGTATCTGGCGGCCACTCTGGACAAGCACCGTCTCCTCGATGAGGTGCCGCAGCCGCGAATCATTTTTACCGGCGACTCGAACCTCGCCTTCGGCCTCGACAGCGCCATGGTGCAGCGGGCCACGGGGTACAACATCATCAACATGGGACTCCACGGCGGCCTCGGCCTCAACTATTATCTTGACGAATTGAAGCCCCATCTTAAAAAGGGAGACATTGTCATTATTATCCTTGATTACCAGAATTTCTTTTTCGACGGAGGCGGCGCCAACACGCTGGTAGAAATATCCATCTTCAATCCGAAGATCCTTCTTTATTATTCTCCAAAGGGATACTATAACTACCTGATAAGCCTCCCGCTGGCGTTTCAGCGCAGGTTGAGGGGGGTTGTCTCCAGCGCCGGGGGCGACATGGCCTTTTTGCGGAGCAATTTCAACAAGTACGGCGATAACGTGGGCCACCTGAACATGCCGCAGCCCAAGCTGCTGGTCTTCAAGCGCCCCATGCCGAAAAAGGTCAACGACAACATGGTAAAAATCTATAACGATTTCTACGACACCTGGACGCCGCGCGGGGTCCGGGTCTATGTTTCGTTTTCTCCCCTCCTGATTCAGGACCGAAAAGAGCAGACCGAGGCGCTGGCGGAGCTGTATGGCGACATGAAAAAGAGATTGAAGCCGGCCGTTATCGGAGAGCCGACAGCCTTTATGTATCCTGAAAAGTATTTCTATGACAACCTGTTCCATCTCAACGCCGGGGGGAGGCGTGTCCGCACCGCCGACCTGGTGAGAGCCATTAAAAAAATCCCGGAGCTTGCCTCGGTTCCGTCGCGATAAAGACATTAATCTCCTGGCGGCCGGTTCTGTCGATTGCCGAACAGCTGTCGGGAAGTTGCAATAATGCGATGTGCGCCACGCCATCGCGAGCGCAGCGAAGCGATCTGGCAGTAGACGTGATAAATCTTTTTGAGTTTCAGTTGCTGCAGCTGCCAATAAGCGGATTGCTTCGTGTCTCTTCGAGACCCCCGCAATGACTTGCCGCCCGGCATATGCCATCAGGTATCTGGAATAGATTAAACAAGTGTTGAGTTGAACGCCGGAATCGTGCGGGAAAATGAGGATTATACAGGTATTTACGGGATGGATTCAAAAAAATAACGCATTTATAAAAAAATTGTTTCCTTTGATATAATTTTATATTATTAAGATTTGTATACGGAATTTTTTACTGAGCGGAGCGGGCGCATAACTTTTAAGGCAGGCTGTCGGAATGCGGGAATTCGGAAAAAAATATCGGTTGTCGTTGATCATATCGGCATCGCTGTTCCTCGCGCTTTTAAGCGGTGATACGGCATGGACGGGCGCCCCGGGCGCTTTTTCTCCGGGAGTAATCGTGGCCCAGACGGGCTTTGAGAAAAAAAAGGATGATATACTCAATAGATACAGGGAGAAAAAGGAAACGGTTGTCCGCAGCCCGGAGGAAATGAAGCGGATGCTGGGGGACATTCAGAAAAAGATTAAAGAAAAAAACATGCACTTCGTCGTGGCTATTAATGAGATGATGAAATACAAGATCGAGCAGATCACCGGGGCTCAGGTCCCGCGGCACATCGAGAGGGACGCCAGGGTGCAGTCCGAGCTTGGCGAGAAACTGTGGAAGGAGTTCATGGATAAATACAGGAAATACATGAGGGAGAGAAAAGACCTCGACCGCAGTGACCGTAAAAAAAGGAGGGACGAGCGCGCATACTACGACGAATTGACGCAGGACGAGGAAAAAAAGGATGAATACGCGTTTAAAGAAAAGGAAAAAATAGAGGAAGAGAAGAAAGAAGAAGAGAAATCAGATGAATCGATAATCGATGAAGAAAAAGTTGATGAGACGCGGACCGATATTGAGAACGCCCCCTCTCCCGATTCCGTCTCCTTCACGTGGCTCAGCCGGAACAAGATGACCCCGGCAAAATACCAGGGGCTGTGCGGGATCTGCTGGGCCTTTACCTCCGCCGCGGTTATTGAGTCGAATTTTCTTATCAGGAAAAATCTATCCCTTGATCTGTCCGAGCAGCACATGCTTGATTGTGCCGAATCGGAACAGGCCGTCTACCGCGGCGGCCAGGTGGTGACAGTGAAACAGCGTGCCGGGACATGCGCGGGGGGATGGTACGGCCCGGTGTTTGAATACTACAAAAACCGGAGCGCGGTCCTGGAGAGCCATCTGCCGTACCAGTTCCGCGAGGGGACATGCGTGTCCTCCAGGAGCACCTCGTACAGGATCGCGGCCTGGGGTTATATCAGGTCCGATGCCGGCATACCCGCAGTCAGGGAAATGAAGGAAGCCCTCTGTATGTACGGCCCCATCGCGGCGTGCGTCAAGGTGACCCCCGCGCTACAGGCGTATCGGAGCGGCGTGTTCGACGAATTCGCCGAGTGCCGGGGGGAACGGGACATCAACCATGCAATAACCATCGTCGGCTGGGACGACCAAAAGGGGGCGTATCTCGTCAAGAATTCGTGGGGAGCCCAGTGGGGCGAGAACGGGTATTTCTGGATCAAATACGGGTGCAATAATATCGGATACGGCGCTGCCTGGTGTGTTATCAACAGCATGGAATAGGGCGCCGTCAGGGTTGATGTCGGAAATTTTTTAGAAAAAGAAAAGAGTTCTGGAGGGAATATGAAACGCACATTCATGTTCGGGACTATGCCTGCGGCGGGGCTTATCGTCGCAGGGGTCCTGCTGTTCGCCTGTTCCGTGAAACCGGCGGTAACGGTAACCGATGAGGATAACGGGACCAAGGTTGAAGTCAAATGCGGCGACGTTCTCGCGGTGAGACTGTCGGCACAGCTGGGCACCGGCTTTGGATGGAAGGTCGTTTCTGTGAATAATAACCTATCTATTAAGGGCGAACCGGAGCAGATAACAAAAGAAGTGCAGAAGCCCGGCAGCTCGGATTATCAGACGTTCAGGTTTGAGGCGATCAGAGCCGGAGAATCGGAGCTCAAGCTCGTTTACATTGAAGGCTGGAAGAAAAACGCGACGCCACTGAAAGATTTCACGATCACGGTTATTGTCAAATAATTTCTGCAGAGAGCATGCGGCCGATGCGTCGAGGGTCTGGTACACCGCGCCGACTCTTCTTCAAATGCCGCCCGCCGCTCGTTAATGTGTAGACAGAACTGTCAGCTTTTTTCTAAATTATACAATTGCCCTATAGGTATCCTTGTTGCGACGGTTTTCGGGGAGAACATGAGGAAGAAAAGCGTACTGATGATTTATCCGCGCCTGCCCGCGACCTTCTGGAATAACGATCACGGTATAGTTAACTTCTCACGCCAAAAGACCGTACAGCCCCCGCTCGGACTCCTTACCGTGGCGGCCATACTTCCCCGTGAATACGAGGTCGGGCTGGTTGACCTCAATACCGGCCCGCTGCGCGTCGAGGATGTGCGAACATCCGACCTTGTGTTTCTTTCTGCCATGGCGATACAGAAGGATTCGTTCGACCAGATCGTCGCGCTCTGCAACAGCCTCGGCGTCACGGTTGTGGCCGGCGGACCCTATCCCACCGCTTGCTGTGAGGAGATACCCGGCGTCGATCATTTCGTGCTGAACGAGGCGGAGATCACGCTTCCGGAATTCATCCGTGATTACGAGAAGGGCCGGCCGAAAAAGGTATACCGCACCGACGCCAAGCCGGATATTACCCGCAGCCCTGTTCCCCGGTTTGACCTGATCGACCCTGAAGATTACTACATGCTTCCCGTGCAGTTCTCGAGGGGGTGCCCTTACGGGTGCGAATTCTGCGACATCATCAGCCAGTACGGCCGCGCGTTCCGCTCGAAGACGCCGGAGCAGTTTCTCCGGGAGCTGGACGCGGTGTTCGCCACCGGCTACCGCGGGGAGCTCTTCCTCGTTGACGATAACTTCATCGGAAACAGAGAGAAGGCAAAGGCCCTGCTCCGGAGAGTCGCGGAATGGCAAAAGGAGCATGACATGCCCTTTGAGCTGATGACGCAGGCGAGCCTCGATCTGGCGGGCGACGACGAGCTCCTCGACTTGATGGTGGCCTCCCAGTTCTGCAGGGTACTCCTCGGCATCGAGACCCCTGTCGGGACCACGCTGGAATACACGGGAAAAAAGCATAACGCCGGCGTGGACCTCCTGGCGAGCGTGAAGAAAGTCATGGGGAGGGGGATCATGGTCATGGGCGCCTTCATTGTGGGCTTTGACACCGATCCTGAGAACATTTTCGACCTGCAGATAGATTTCATCAGGGAATCGGGGATACCGGTGGCGGGGGTGGGCCTGCTGAAGGCCCTCCCGGGCACGAAGCTCTACCGGCGTCTCGAAAAGCAGGGGAGGCTCCTTGGCTCGGACTCTTTCACCGGGAGCAATGACGACCTGTCCGTCAATTTCATCCCGCGCATGCCGAAAGACAAGTTGATTGAAGGATACAAAAAAGTCATCAGTACGATCTACCGACCCTCGAATTATTTTCAGCGTTGTTACGATATGCTCAGCCTCTACCCAAAGGGGTACATGACGAAAGTCCATCTGCGCAAGGGCTTTTTGATTCCGTATATCAGATCCATTTTCGCCATGACCTTTTCATCGTTTGGGATACACTACATCCGGTTTTTCTGGAGGATAGCGCGGCTCAATACCGAGCTGCTGCGGACCGCGAGCCTGCTGACTGTGCAGGGTTACCACTTTTTCAAGTTCACTGAGTGCCTCCTGTCAGATGATTATTTCTATAAGACGAGGGAGGCCGTTTCCCTGGAGGCAAGCCTGCGCGCGTAGGGGTTAATGATAATATTGGATGACAATGATTTTTTGTAACGCCCCACAACCCCCCAGAGGGGGGCTTAAAGAAAATTCATAGAGGAGGCCCTATGGCGGAGCGGTTTATCAGTAAAAAAAACCTTTCGTTTCTTCTCTACGATGTCTTTGACGTGGAGTCGCTGACCAGGTATCCCTATTACGCCGACCATGGCCGTGAGACCTTCGAGATGGTCATCGAAACGTCTTTTAAAATAGCGTCCGGCATGATGTTCCCGGTCCTCTCCGAGATGGACCGGCAGGAGCCCGAGTACCAGGACGGCACCGTCAGGGTGCACCCGGCGGTCAGGGAATTCCTCCGCGCCGCGGGAGAGGGCGGGTGGATCAACGCCACAAAGCCCTATGACGTGGGGGGGCAGCAGCTTCCCAACATGATTAACTTCGCGGCCTCCTTTGCTTTCATGGCGGCAAATTATTCCCTCGGGGTATACACCTACCTGACCGCCGGCGCGGCGAACCTGATCTGGAGTTTCGGATCGCAGGAGCTTAAGGACGAATACCTGCCGCGGATGTATTCCGGGGAGTGGCAGGGGACCATGGCCCTGACCGAGCCAAACGCGGGGAGTTCGCTTTCAGACGTCGCCACGCAGGCGGAGCCGACGGAGAGGGGATATTATAACATTTCCGGCCAGAAGATATTTATCTCGGCCGGCATGCACGACGCCGTCGAAAATGTCGTTCATCTTATGCTCGCGCGCATAAAGGGGGCGCCGGCCGGCGTAAAGGGGATTTCGCTCTTCGTGGTGCCCGCACTGCGGGGCGAGGGCGGCGCTCTGGTATCCAATGACGTGAAGTGCATCGGCATCGACCATAAGATGGGATACAAGGGCGCGCCCATTGCCCAGCTCGCCATGGGGGAAAACGGCGACTGCCGCGGCTACCTGGTGGGAGAGCCTCACAAAGGTCTTGCCTACATGTTCCATATGATGAACGAGGAGCGCATCGGAGTCGGCATCGGTGCCGTCGGTATCGCCAGCGCCGCCTATTACGCCTCGCTCGAGTACGCGCGTTTGCGCACGCAGGGGCGCCGGCAGGGAGAGAAGAATCCGGCGACGCCTCAAATAGCCATAATCGAGCACGCAGACGTGAAGCGGATGCTCCTGTTCCAGCGCGCGGTGGTCGAGGGCTCTCTCGCCCTCCTCCTTCAGGTGAGCCGCTACCTCGACCTGGAGCAGGTGTCCGACGGCGAGGAAAAGGAGAAGTACCATCTGTTGGTGGAGCTCCTGACGCCGGTCGTGAAGACCTACCCGTCCGAGGCCGGGATCACATCGGTAAGCCAGGGGATCCAGATACTGGGCGGGTACGGCTACTGCAGGGACTTCCCCCTGGAACAGCACTTCCGTGACATGCGGATCCACCCGATCCACGAGGGGACCACGGGCATCCAGGGCCAGGACATCCTGGGCCGCAAGGTGCGGATGAACGACGGCAGGGCCTTCGCCCTGTTCCTCGGCGAGGTGGCGGCCGACATCGCTGCCGCGCGGAAGCATTCCCGCCTTTCGAGGCAGGCTGGCGATCTTGAAACTGCCGCCGCAAGCCTGAAGGAGATCACCTCCTATATGGTCGGGGCGGCGGCTTCAATCGGAGCGGAGGTGTTTTTAGCGGACGCGACGCTCTACCTGGAGCTCTTCTGCCTGGTGTGCGCCGCCTGGCAGTGGCTCAAGATGGCGGCCGTTTCCTCCGGGGCGCTCGACGCCGGCGCCTCAGGCGATGACGCGAATTTTCACGCCGGCAAGATCGTGGCCTGCGAGTTTTTCTTCGCTTACGAGCTGCCGAAGTCGCTCGGACTCCTGAAGCGCCTCGGGGACGCGGACGGGCTCACCGTGAAGGTGAACCCGGAGATGTTCGAGGATTGATTGGGGCCGCCGGGCGGCGGTCACTGTTTCTTCGCGCTGATCTCTTTCATGAGGAGCGTGCAGATCAGTCCCGCGCAAAACAGGATGGCGATGGCCGTCATGTTGAAGAAGACCGCCATCAGAATTCCGCTCACCTGCCCGCTCAGCATCAGCATGCCGTTGGACGTCGCCTCCGGCACGGGATGCGTCTTCTCTACCGCGTAAATCAGGCCGATCGGCAGGGCTGAGACCAGAAAAAAGCCGAAGGCAAAGCCGGCTATACCGAGCATCACGATATAGGGAAGGTAGTTTAGCAGAAGGATGAGGGGAATCGCAGTCGCCATTGACAGTATAAGGAAGAGCCTCCGCTTGTGAAATTTGTCTGAGAGGGCGGCAAGGATCACGGCGCCGAATATGCCGCCCACGATTATGAGCCCTCCGACGATGCCCGGCGCGATCGACGGGTCGATGTCCAGCGGACGGTTGAAGATCGCGTCTATCTTCGATGATATTGCGTTAAATGCGCCGAGGCCGATGAAGAAGGCGCCGAGCAGCAGGAGAAAATCCCTGTTTTTGAAGAGCGCTTTAATTCCTATTAGCATGGAGACCTTTTTTTCCGCAGCGATCGGGTTGGGCGGCGTCGCCGGCTTGTCCTTCACGAAAAGGAGGTACAGTATTGTGCCCGCAAGTGAAAAAATCCCATAGATGTAGAGGATCGTGTCTATCCCCCCGCGGGGATTCCCGAGCGAGCGGTAGTGCGCCATGATGAAATCGCCGGCGAACATCGCAAGGGTGAGTCCCACGAAGAGAGACATGGTCGCCAGGCCCGAAGCCAGCGCCTCTTCCTCCTCGGGAAACCAGTTGCCTGCCACCTTGGTAAAGGAGTTGAGCACAAAGGGCTGGCCAACGGCGCATCCGGCCTGGCATATCATAAGCCAGGTGTAATCGGGGGCGAATATCCTCAAAAATCCCGATAATCCCAGGATTATCACGCCGATGCCGGTGCCCCATTTCAATCCGAGCCTGTCGATGCACCAGGACGCCGGAAAGGACATGGGGATATAGGCGAGCATGAACACGACCGCGAGCATGTCGATCGCCTCTGTGTTGCCGCCGGTGAACAGCGCGGCCGTGTCCTTCGCTATGGGCGCGAAGGTGATCCAGAGGATCTGGGTCGCGATCGCCGGGAGCATGAAAAGAACGAGGACCACCCACCGGTATGGGGATGCGGTATTGCTGGCATTGTTGTTCATGGCTGCACCTTGATTGTTGTAAATATTTCCAATATCAGTTACACAGCCCGTGCGATTTGTCAAAGATAAAACATGTTTTGCCCGCTATGGGAGCGGCATTTTCGTTAAAAAAAGAGCTTGATGTTCGGCGAGTTGGTATATACTCTGCTCTTCATGCAATGCGTGTAAGGAGTCGTGTCCATGGCGTTTGGAAGAGACGGTTCGGAGCTTGAACTATCAATATTCGACCTCCAGAACAGGAAGATGAGGGAGGCCCTGCGGAGCATCATCGAAAAGAGCGGCGATGAGGAAGTGGTCCGTATCGCGGAAGACGCGCTCCGCGAGGCTGAAGAGATCGGCATGAAGCTTAGCGGCGAATAGGGGATGGCGTCATGGCAAGAAGGACCGGGCATCGAAGCTTTGTTAAAAAGCGGTCGGGTTGGGAATGAAAACTGAGCGATCAATGAACTACGACTGCATCATCGTCGGCGCCGGACCGGCGGGGATTTTCACCGCCCTGGAATACCTGAAGCGCCGTCCCGGGAAAAAAATCCTCGTCCTTGAAAAGGGGAAGCGCATCGAGGAGCGGTCGTGCCCCATGCGCAAGACCGGATGGTGCAGCAACTGTGATCCGTGCAACATCACGGTCGGCTTTTCCGGAGCGGGCGCCTTCAGCGACGGCAAGCTGATACTCTCGCCGGAAATAGGCGGCAAGCTGGACCAGTATCTCCCGGAGGAGAAACACCGGGAGCTGATCCGGTACGTCGACGACCTGTACCTATCCTATGGCGCAGACACCAGGCTGTACGGCGGCGAGCTGGAAAAGGGCGTGATGAGCGAGATCAGGCAGAAGGCCATACGGAGCAACCTGACGCTCGTTGAATCTCCGGTGCGCCACATGGGGACCGAGGGAAGCTACGAGATCTATACCCTGATACAGAAGGAGCTGTTTGACAGGGGAGCCGACATTCGGTTCAACACGGAGGTGACCGACCTGATTGTCGAAGGGGACGCGGTCGCGGGCGTGCGCGCCGATGCTGACTATTTCGGGAAGAGCGTGGTGCTTGCGGTCGGCCGGGAGGGGGCGTCCTGGCTCAACGAACTCTGCCTCAGGTACGGCATCGAAACGAAAATCGGCGGCGTCGACATCGGCGTGCGCATCGAGGTGCGGAACGAGATCATGAAGGAGGTGAACGAGCGGGTCTACGAGAGCAAGCTGATTTACTACACTCCCACCTTTGACGACCGGGTCCGCACCTTCTGCCAGAATCCGGCGGGCATCGTCGCCACCGAGTACTACGGGGACGGCCTCGCAGTCGTCAACGGGCACAGCTACAAGGCCGCAAACCTGAAAACCGGGAACACCAACTTCGCCATCCTGGTCTCGAATTATTTCACCCACCCCTTCAAGGAGCCGATAGAGTACGGCAAGTATATCGCCCGGCTGGGCAACATGCTTTCGGGGAACAAAATCATCGTCCAGCGCTACGGCGACCTGCGGCGGGGGCGCCGCACCACGATCGAGCGCCTCAAGAGGAACAACCTCCGGCCCACGTTGAAGGACGCCGTTCCCGGCGACCTGTCCCTCGTGCTTCCGTACCGGATTATGCTGGATATTAAAGAGATGATCGAGGCGCTGGACAACATCTTTCCGGGACTGGCGAGCGACGAGACGCTCCTCTACGGCGTCGAGGTGAAGTTCTATTCGAACATCATCTCCGTGAACAATCGTTTTGAGACGAGGTACCGCGGCCTGTATGCGGGGGGCGATGGTGCCGGTATAACAAGGGGACTGGTGCAGTCGAGCATAAACGGGGTTCTGATTGGGAGGATGCTGAGCGGCGATGAAGACCATTAATTTCGTCATATTCCTGATCGTCGTCCTGATGATTTACGGCTCGGCGAACTTCTATATTTTTATCAGGGGGTGGCAGGCGCTTCCCCGCGAGCTCTCCTTCAGGGCTCCCTACCTCGTGCTTTTTCTTCTCCTTTCGTTCTCGTATATCGCCGGAAGGGTGCTGGAACGCTTCGCCATCTGCGCTGCGAGCGAGGGTCTCATATGGATCGGCTCATTCTGGTTCGGCCTGCTGCTCTATCTTTTGCTGGGGGTGGCCCTCTGTGACCTGCTGCGTCTGCTCAACTGGCTGGCGCAGATTATTCCCGTTCCATCGGAGGCGTACGCGCGCGCAAAGCAGATTGCCGCTGCGGTTGTCCCCGCCGTTGCGGTGATGGCGGTTCTGGCCGGATATATCAACACGCTGCACCCGCGCATCAGGACGCTTGATATCGAAATACCCAAGCAGGCAGGCGGCCGGCAGACGCTTGATATTGCCCTGGCGACGGATATTCACCTCGGGACCATCATCAGCAATTCGCGCCTTCAGAAGATGGTTGATATGATCAACGGCCTGCATCCCGATGTTGTCCTCCTGGGGGGCGATATCGTTGATGAGGACCTTACCCCCGTGATTGAGAACAACCTGGGCGAGCTCCTGCGTTCAATACGCTCGCGCTACGGGACCTATGCCGTCACAGGGAACCATGAGTTCTACGGCGGGGTGGGTAAGGCATGCCGCTACCTTGATGAGCATGGCGTGACGGTGCTTCGAGACAGGGCCGTCCTGATCGACGGCAGCTTCTATCTGGTGGGCCGGGACGACCGTGCCATCTCGCAGGTCTCCGACAAGAAGCGGATGCCCCTCGACGAACTCATGAAGGGTGTGGACCGGTCGCTCCCGGTCATCATGATGGATCACCAGCCCCTGAACCTCCCGGAGGCGGCGGAGCACGGCGTTGATCTTCAGCTATCCGGGCATACTCACCATGCCCAGCTCTGGCCGGCGAGTATCGTTACGGACCTCATCTACGAGGTGAGCCACGGGTTCAAGCGCATCGGCGGGTGCGCATACTACGTGTCGTGCGGCTACGGCACCTGGGGGCCGCCGGCGCGGCTCGGGTCGTATCCGGAAATTGTGCAGATCAGGGTGCGGTTCAGCAGGTAAGGGCGCGGCGCGCTGAAGGGCTTACCTGCCGTCGGGCAACAAGAGGGCGCGCAGCTCCCGCACGCTTCCGGCGATAGTTGACGGCTTCTCGCTCTCCAGCTCGTCCCGCGATCCATACCCCCATGTTACACCGATCGAATCGATGCCGTTGTTGTTAGCGCCGATGATGTCATAGGCCATGTCCCCCACCATCACCGCTTCTCCGGAAGACACCCTGTGTTTTTTAAGAATAAGCGCGCCTATGATATCGGTCTTGCTGGTGAGGGTGCTGTCCCGGTTGCTCCCTTCAACAGCGGTAAAATAACCCTTCAGGCCGAGGTAGTCGAGTATTCGTTTCGCGATAGCGGCGTATTTTGATGTCGCCACGTAGAGGCGGCGGCCGCGGCTCTGAAGATCGCCGAGAAGATCTTCCATCCCCGCATAGATCTCGTTTTTTTCTATACCGCACCGCTCGAATTCTTCCCGGTACAGGCCGATGGCCCTCTGGATCGTCTCGTCGTCGAGACCGAAATGAGTCCTGAGGGAATGAGACAGCGGCGGGCCGATGAACCTTGCGAGTAGTGACGGATCATAGCCGGCGATTCCCAGTCGTCGCAGGGCGCACTTCACCGATTGAACGATGCCGTCCTTGGGGTCGGCTATCGTGCCGTCCAGGTCGAATATGATGTGCCGGTAAATTTTCATGCTCCGGTCGCGGAGCGGTTTTTTACTCTGCGATACGAGGTTTCGAGGACGACCCCAATGGCCATCGGAATAATGGACAGCATGATGCCCCCGACAATCGGCTCAATGAGGTTCGGGGGAGCCGTCGTCGACTGTTCGATGATGCCGAGGATGAGGATCGCCCAGAACCCCGCGCAGAGCGCGAAGATAATGCGGGATATGACGATTTTATAGGTGCCCGCTACGGAGACGGCTGTTTCAATGCATTCCGGAGCGGGAACGGCGGTCGGCGGCGGCGCTCCCCACCGTCTCGCGGACAGCGCGGCGCCCTTTTTCAGGTAGATGATGCCGAACACGAACAGCACGATCACCAGGGGAATTACCAGGAACGCGGCTGCGGTCCCTGAAAACACGAAGGTGTCGTATGCCCCGTGTGTCACGTAGGCTATGGCAAACCCGGTCCATATGTATTTGCCGCGGCCCTTCGTCCCCGGCGCCAGCCTTGCGATTCCGACGAAATATCCCATTATCACACCGGTGAACGTATGGAGGGGGATGGCGGTCACAGCACGCATTATGCCGGTGAACAATCCGCTCTGGGCAACATAAAGGACGTTTTCAACCATTGAAAACCCGATCGCGGCGGAGCCCACATACACGATTCCGTCGTTTTCCTCGTTGAAGTTCCTGTCGTTCCAGATGAAGAGCATTACCACCGCGAGCTTGAGCGCTTCCTCGACGGGAGAGATGATGGCGAACGATTTTACCGCAGCGCCGAGATATCCTCCCATCGATAGTGCCGGAATCCGCGCAAGAAGGGTTTCGGCGATCCCCGCCGGGATTACGGCTATGCCGCCGAGTGCGATGGCCTTTACGACGAGCCGGACCGGCTCCGGCTCGAGTTTGTCAAGACGATATATATAGAAAAGAAAGGCAAGAGGCGGCAGCAGAGCCACTATGGCGAGAGGCAACATGTTCATGAAAGCGTCCTTGTGGAGATTATAATCAAAAATAGCAGACTGATTTATAAAGTCAACAATTATAGACGATGGTATATGTAAACAAGGGCAGGGTCGGGGCAGGATTGCAAAATTTGAAATATGCGATATTTCTTGACATGAAATCATTAATAAACATTATTTTGCACATTATCGCGCGGAAGGTGGTTATGGATCTACTTGAAACCATGCGAACCAGAAGAAGCGTTCGCACCTATATCTCGAAACAGGTCCCGGAAGGACTGCTGGATGGTCTCCTGAAGGGTTTTGCCTCCAATGACCGGCTCAACGATCTCCCGGTGAAGCTTCTCCCCATGCCGTCGGAGGCAGTTCATGACGCCATGACCGGCCTGGTCGGCAGCTACGGTTCCATACGGAATGCGCCCCTCTGGGTGATCGGCATTACTCGCGAGGGAGCGGGTTTTCAGGAGAATTTCGGATTTCGCATGGAACAGTTTATTTTAGAGTGCACCCTGGCGGGTCTCGGCACCTGCTGGGTCGGCGGTTTCTTCAAGCTCAGCATGCTCGATCGGCTTGTGCCCAAAGGCAAGGATGAGCGTATCGTCTGTATCAGCCCGGTCGGGTACGCGGCAGAGAGGCGCCTGGGTGAAAAGACCATGCGCTCCCTTGGCGGTCTCAACGCCCGTAAGCCGCTTGCGGAACGGGTGTTCCTGGGGGAATGGGGGTCTCCGTCCGCGGAGTATCTCGCGACCCGGAACAGCCTTCAGACCTTGTTTGAGATGGCGCGATGGGCCCCTTCCGCCTCCAACAGGCAGCCCTGCCATTACGTGCTGGACGGCAAGCGTATCGTTATCTCGGTGCTCACCAGCCTGCACAGGAGCTACCCGAAGTTCCTGATGAGCGGTGACGGCATGTCCGTGAACTTCCAGCCGGTCGATGCCGGCATTGCCATGGCGCATGTACACCTCGCATCGCGGGAACTCGGCATGAATGGGTCGTGGTCGCTTGAGTTTGACGAACCGGCGGCGCGGGCACGCTATCAAATCCCCGCCGACGCGCGCATTGTCGGCATATTTACTTTCAGCGGCTGACAGTTTCTATCATACATGCACCGGCCCCTTTTCTGTCAGCGCTGCTTCATCGTTCTGATTAATACTGGAGCCAGTTGCGTGGAGCGGCTCAATCCTTCATCTGATAGCCATGGTCCCTGAAGAGGATGAGGCAGGCGTCGACAACGTCGGCGCTGTAGAGGATGTCCCTGTTCTTCTTGATTTCATCAAGCGCCTGATCGATGCCGATCGGTCGCCGGTAGGGACGATATGCCGACATCGCCTCGACCACGTCCGCCACCGCGAGGATTTTCGCTTCCATGATGATTTTTTTGTCCGTGAGCCCCATGGGATATCCAGAGCCGTTGATCCGCTCGTGGTGCTGGTACACGGCGGTGGCGACCGGCCACGGGAAATCGATCGTTTTTAGTATGTCGTAGCCGGTCTGCGGATGCGTTTTAATCAGCCTGAACTCGATCTCGGTCAGGCTTCCCGGCTTGCTGAGTATCTCGGAGGGGACCGATATTTTTCCGATATCTAGGATCGACCCGGCAATCCGTATTCCGTCGATTCTGTCGCGGTTGATATCCAGCTGGCTGGCGATGGCGCGGGCAAGGTCCGCGACGCGGCGGTGATGTCCGGCGGTGTACGGGTCGCGCACCTCAAGGGCGAGCGACAGCGCCTGTACCGTCTGTCCGAGGGCCTTGCGCATCATGTTGAAGCTTTCCTGGAGGTCCATGTCGCGAAGGCGCTCGGTGATGTCCCGTAAAATTCCCCGGAAGCCGGCCGGCTTTCCGTCGGAGGACCGTATCAGGGTCGTCGAAATTTCGGCTGTGCGCTCGGTTCCGTCTTTCCTGATGATATCGTACACTACGGTTTGCTTGTCCGACTTGGACTTGAAAACGTCGTTGAAATGGCTATAGACCAGTTTTGAGGTTTTTTCATCCATGTAGGCCCGGAAGTTTTTGGTTATTATCTCGTCGCGGGAATAACCGAGGATGCGCGCCATGGCCTCGTTGCAGTATGTAAAGTTCCCCTCGAGGTCTACCTCCCAGTAGCCGTCGTCAATGCCGTCGAGTACATTCCGATAATCGCCGGTATTTGAGGATTGCGGTGCATTTCCGGGCTGGGGCGGATTATTCGACATCAGCATCTCAACCTGGTCTCGCAGGGCCTTCAGGTCTTTGATAAGCTCTTTCTTGGTTTTATGTGAGTATGTATCCATAACTCAGATAGCGTCATTATGCTGCCGGGGAGCGAAGATTTCAATGATAATTTGGATTTTCACAGGGCCTTATGCAGAGGTATGCGGCCACATTCCGATAAAAAGAATTTTTATTGACAATCAGTGAAAATAGTGCAGTAGTTTAAGGGTACCGGCTTGTCCGGTTTCTTCAGATACCCGGCCCAGCCGCATACAGCATCTTGGAAGGACGTCGATATGGAAAAGAGAAACAATGTCAGGGTTCCATTTCATGTTCGTTCGGTAATCAAGCATGATGACAAGGTGATTGAAGGGGAAGTGTCGAATTTAAGCACGGGCGGCATGCTCTTCAAAACAGCGGAGAAAATTGGAGTCGACGAATCCGTCCAGATATCAATATACCTTTATGGCTCGAGCTCGCACTTGGCGTTGAATATCACCGGGAAGGTGGTCCGCAGCACGGGGGGAGGCATTGCCCTCAGGTTCACCGAACTCGATCTTGATTCCTTCATACACCTCAAGAACATCGTTTCACGCAACGCCCTTGATGACGAAAAGAAGATCAAGGAGTTCCGGGAATTCGATGTATCGGAGCAGTGACCGCTTCGGAACCCTCAATCAGCTGAATTTCGACCAGGCTGTTTCAAGCCTCTTTTTTCTCGCTTTTTCGGCAATCCCGAGAAGGGCTCGGTCCCGTTCCCACCGGGTCCGCGTTTTTTCATCGACCGAGATCCAGAGCCCCGAGGCGGCCTCAAGCGCCGAGGCGGTCTGCGCGTACAGTCCGCCGATGGCGATGTGCGCGGCGGGCGAGGAGGGGTCGTCGAGGGCGAGGGCGCGGCCGCAGACCAGCAGGGCCGCTATCCGCTCCCTTATGCCGGCGGGCCACCCGAACCGGCACGCGACGCCGAAGAGATAGGCCGTGACGGCCGAGGAGACGTGGAGGTCTTCTATGGTGCGGAAGGGGCGAATGTAGTCTCGATACCCGTCGCCGCCGAGGAGGTCGACTTCACGCACCGGGACTTCCCTGAAGGCGGCCGTTCCGTGGCTTATCTCCGGCACGAAGGGGAGATCGGTCATCGGGAAGATCTCGACGCCCGGAGCCTTCCGTTCCACGAGCGCCATTCGAAGCATGTTCTTCCCGTCCGGCGCGGTGCCGGTCGAGGCGGCGACCAGGAGGAGGTCGGCCTCGCTTGCCATGGTGATGAACTTTTTCCCCCCGTTGAGAGCCCAGCCTCCGGCAGGCCCGTCATCTCTCCGCAGGGTAGATCGGATGGACGCCGGATGCGCTCCCGTTTCCTCGGTGACGCACAATGACACGATCGCCCGTTCGGGGAGGGACGGCACGAGGCGCCTCAGGGCCGATTCATACCCGGCGGCGAGCGCGTACGCGGTCCGGTCGGCAAGGAATCCGCCGATGACCGCGCGGTCGATCTGCGTGTCCCATCCCGCCGTCTCGTCGTCGAACAGCTTCTTCCATTCCATGAGAGAGGGGAGTTCTACGGCGCCGGCCCGGGCCCGGTTCTCGAGAAGCCATGCGAGAATACCCCGCTCTGGTGCCCGTTGTTTCATTGAATTTCCCTGAAATCAGATATGTTATCAATACCCGCGAAAATCCATCATATGTCAAGGAATATGCTATTTGCCCTGCCGCGTCCCGTCTATATGACAAAGACCTCCATCAGAACCTGGTACGAATGGTTCAACTCTTTCATCAGGGCATCGTCGCCGCCGTTCAGGTCGGGGTGGTATGCCCTGGCGAGTTCGTGGTATTTTTTTTTCACGTTTTTCAGCGTCGGCCGCGGCAGACCGAAAAACCGGAGCGCCCGCTCAACCTCGCCCCGCTTCAAGGCGTAGATAATTACTCCGTCTATCAGTCTGCCGAGAATGCGTGTCGTCCCGAATGACAGGTTCTCCTCGTTGCTGTAGAATTCAAGGAGCGGGTCGAACGAGGGCTCCCCGGGCCCGCCCGGCTCTCGGTGTCCGGCACAGCAGGCACCGTCCTCGGCCGGCAGGCGGCAGAACGACGCGGACTCGGGGAAATAGTGGCGGCAGCTCCCTGCCCCCGGCGTGCGGGCAATCCCGATCCTCGCCGGGTCGAGGTGGAGGTAGAACCCTTTCTCCCCGGCCTCGTATTTCAAGCGGTAGAGGGCGTGGTACAGGGAAAAATGGAGCTCGAAAAGTCTCTCCCGTCCCTGCGGCATGAATCGCCTCCCGGTTAATAGGCGCAGCAGATCCAGCTCCATCAACGGCCCCTGGCGCGATACGAGAATATTGAAAATTTTGGAGGTGTCAAAGGGGATGAGACGGAGCGGTGGGCGCTTGCCGGGCACTGTCATCAGGCGCTCCCGGGGTCGCCTGTGTCGATCGAACAGGCGGATTGCATGGCATGTTCTGGCCGCCACGGCCTTCCGCTGAATGTGTTGCTCCAGTAATTGGCGAAGCGCATCATCCGGACCAGCTTCAGGATGTACGCGCGCTCTCTCCCCGAGTAGGCCCGTCTGAAGTCAGCCATGTAGTCGCCGGCCGGCTCGGCGCCGTCACAGGCAATCCAGTCCTGCGCGTATTTAAGGGCGAGCCACTCCCGTTGGTCAAAGCGACTCCTGTCCAGGACGATAAGCATTTCGATCTCTTCATTCGTGATGCCGTGCCTCCTGCCGACGGCGGAGTGGACCTGCATTCAGCCGTAACAGTTGTTGGCGACGCTCACCGCAAGGAGGATCTTTTCCCTCAACTGCGCGTCGGTTCGCAGAAACGTCATGAGAAATGTCGCGCCGTTGAACATGGCGGTGAATTTTGAAAGGAGGTCAAAGTAGGATTTGAATCTGCGCATCATTATGTTCGCCATGCCGGTCGCTCCTGTCCGTTGAGTATGGGTGGCCGGCCGGCACCCTGTCAAGGCATAATTGACCGCGCCGGGGCCGCCGGCAGGATTCTGTCAGCAGCGGAGGAGGGCGACGGTGACGCCGTCACCGCCTTCGCCCGATTCGCCCGGCCTGGAGGCCTCGACGTAGAGGCTTCGACCGAGGAGCTCGCGCACGGCCTCCTTCATGGCGCCGGTGCCGTGGCCGTGGATTACCACGGCGGTGTCGATCCCGCCGCGTACCATACGGTCGAATTCCTGCTCCATCAGGCGGAGGCCCTCTTCCACGCGCTTCCCCCGGAGATCGATGGTGTTGTACATGGTCTGGATTGCCGGCGGGATCTCGCCCGCCGGCCCGCGTCCGCGCTCGCCGGTTTTTTTCGCCTTTTTGTCGCGGCGCGGCTGCACTGCCGCGCGCCCGCCGGCGGGCCGGTACAGGTCATTAAATGAGAAGAGCGACTTGATGGAGCCGCCGAGGAAAACCTCCGCCTGCTTTCGGGAGAGGTCGGCGTTTTCCACGGTCCCCTCCTTTTCGAGCGGGAGGACGAAGACGCGGTCCCCCGGCCGCACGTCCTCCGGATCAAGAGGGACATAGCGGCCCCCGTAGAGCTTTCCCTTCTCCTTCGCGAGTGCGTCCCGTACGGTCCGCTCAATCTCGCGGAGTTCGGCCTGGGCCCTGCCGGCCTCCTTCATGCTCATCCGCTGGAGATCGGCGACCCTGCCGGAGACGACCCTCCGATATTCGCGGAGCTCATCCAGAAAATCGATCCCCTCTTTCCGCTTGATTTCGGCCGCGCGCTTCTCTATCATGCTGATGAGATGGTCGTATTGTTTCTTTTCCTCTTCAAGGCCGGCCGATATGCCGTCGAGGCGCCGCTTTTCTTCGGTGATTTCCTGCTCGTATTTCTGTATTTTTTCGATGAGTGCCTCCATGCTGATCTCGCGGTCGTCCAGGAGCGAGCGGGCGCGGGAAATTACGTCGTCGGGAAGGCCGTAGTTCTTCGAGATCTCTATGGCGTAGCTGACGCCCGGCAGGCCGGCCGCGAGCCGGTAGGTCGGACGGAGGGTGTCGATGTCAAACGAGACCGAAGCGTTTCTGAACCGCCCGTCGGCCGACGGGAGCTCCTTGAGTTCAGGATAGTGGGTGGTCACCACGATGCGGCTCCCGGTCTCCGCCAGCCGCTCGAGGATGGCCTGCGCCAGCGCCGCTCCCTGCCGGGGGCTGGTGCCGACGATGATTTCGTCTATGATGGCCAGCGTGTTCGCGTCGGCCTTCGACAGCATTTCGCCGATGATCACGATCTGGCCGGAAAAGGTCGAGAGCGATTTCGAAAGGCTCTGGTCGTCCCCGATATCGGCGAGTATGTCGGAAAATATCCCGACGCGCGAATCCGGGCCGGCCGGCACGTGAAGACCGAACATGGCGAAAAGCGCGCAGAGGCCGATGGTCTTCAACAGCACGGTTTTACCGCCGGTGTTGGCTCCGGATATAATGAGGCATGGATGCGATGCGTCCAGCTCGATGTCGTTGGCGACGACGCTCTTCGGAGACATGAGGGAGAGGATAGGGTGCCGCGCCTGGCGGAGCAGTACGTCGGCGGTCTCCGGCACCTCCGGCTCGGAGCTATTCGTGTCGATGCTGAAGCGCGCGGCCGCGCCGAGAAGATCGAGCCCGCTTATGACGGCGAGGTCCGCGCGCAACCGCTCTGCGTGCTCGGCCACCTTCGCGGAAAGGGCGCGGAGTATCCGGGCGGTCTCGGCAAGCAGTTCCTTTTCCAGCGTCAGCGCCCGGTTGTTCAGGGTGGTGATCTCCTCCGGCTCGATGTAGAAGGTGGCACCGCTCGCCGATATGTCGTGGACGGTGCCGCGGACCCGGTCCTTCATGCCGGACCTGACCAGCACCACCGCGCGGTCGTTGCGCGTCGTCGATATTTTTTCCTGGAGGACGCTCTCCATAGACGGGGCGTGAAGGATCTTCGAGATGTTTTTTTCGATCTCCTCCCGCGCGGCGCGCAGCTCGTTCCTGATCCTCTTCAGGTCGGGATAGACGGCGTCGTCAAGCTCGTTGCTGTCGGTGAGGGCTTTCGCGAGGATGCCGCCGATTCCGGAAAGGCCGTCCATACGCCCGTATTCGTCCGTTAGCGCGGGGTGTTCGCTCCGGCGTTCCCCGATGTATCGCTTGATTCTTCCCGACGCCGCAGCGAAGTCCCGGATGTCCGCGAGGTCCTGGAGCTTCAGGACGCCGTTCTTTTCGGCGAGCGCGAGCAGCGGCTCGATGTCCGTGACATCGGAGAAGTCCGGCGGCGCGTCCTGACGCAGCAGCTCTTTAAAGGAAGATATTTTTTTCATCCTGGCCCGCGCGGCGACGGGATCGAGGGGGGCGATGCCGTCGACCAGCGTCCTTCCCGGATCGGTCGCGCACCGGGCGCGCAGCTCATTTCGGACAAGAGGCCATTCGAGGATTTCGAGGACGCGGGGAGAAGGTTGATCGTTCATGGATGCCGGTTTGGACCTTTGTAAATTAGACTGCGATGATCAATAAATGCTGCCGCCACGACCGGGGATTGAGTCAAGTATTATATTTTCTGATTTCGTGCGGGAGGCCCGGTTTTCGTCCGCGCGGTTTCAGGATGCCGTTTCCGGTTTGCCTTTCAGGAGGAAGAGGGACGACGCCGGCGCCCCTCTTCCGGTGCGGTTATCCTCTATAATCGTCCCGTTCTGTCCAATTTCAGGATTATTTTTTGCCCCCCCATGATATATCCGCGGTCAGATGTCTGCTCGATTGCCCATGCGCATTCCCTGATCGAGTCATCGTAGTGGAAGGTGCGCGACCATTCCTCGTTCCCGCCATCGTCAAGCTTGACTATCAGGTAATCGACTTCGTTCGGTGCCGCCGGGCCGTAATCCGTGCTGCCCGCCATGATGTAGCCGTTGTCCCTGGTCTGCCTGACCGCTTTCGCGTGCTGTGACCCGTCCCAGCCGTACAACAGCGACCACTGCATCTCTCCTTCTGAATCAAGCTTCAGAATCCAGCAATCGGTGTTGTCATAATCGGGGTTATCCGTGTCGCCGGCGACAATGTAGCCTCCGTCGGATGTCGCTGATATCGATTGCGCCAGGTCATTGGGGCTTCTGCCGTAGCGCTTTTCCCATACGGCGTTCCCGGACGGGTCGAGTTTGCGGATGTAATATTCGGCAGAACAGGTCGCGTCATTGAGGGCCGAACCGGCCATGGCGAATCCCTCATCCGGAGTCTGCACGACTGAAAAGGCGATGGCGTAATCGTAATAGACTTTCTCCCACTCTTTCGTCCCGTCGGGGGAGAGCTTTATCGCCCATGAACTCAGGAGCGCCTCGTCGTATTCCCACCGAGATCCGCCGACGAACATATATCCGCCGTCTCCGGTTTGCAGGATTGAATACGTAAAATCAGCCTCGGCAAGGTCGTAGAGATAATCCCACTCAGCCGCTCCGGTTTTATCGATCTTCAGTATCCAGATGTCCGAGCTGAATGAATCGGCGTCCGGTACCTCTCTGTACAGCCCCGCGGTGATATACCCTCCGTCCCCGGTCTGTCGGATCGAATAGAGGGTCTCCAGTTCGCCTTTTGCGCCCCTCGCGAACATTTGCTCCCACTGCACAACGCCCGATGAATTCAGCTTCATTACCCAGAAATCCATATCTTTCTCTCCACCTGCTATGTAACCCCCGTCAGCGGTCTGCTCGATCGCGTACACGCGGCATGTGTCTTCGACCTCAAACGTCCAGGTCTTTTCGGGATAATCGCACATGGTCGTGAGCGCGCATACCGCCGCGGCGAGCAAAGCTCCCGTTAAAGCTTTTTTATGTTCCATGTCCCGTCCCTCCATATGTTTTTTTATGTAAACGCCGAGAACGGCGTGTGGCGTGCCGTGCGGAAAGAATCGGATGAACAGGTAAACAGGATATTCCTCAAAGAGAAAAACGAGGATTGCGAATTAATACCACGTCACGGCCCTGGAAGTCAATAAGAATAACTTCCATTCCGATACGTGCGGCGGGCGGGGCTTCATGGCGAAGCCCCGCGGGCGGGAGTTGTGCCGTCCTACCTGCCTATTTTTTTCTGCACCAGTTTTTTGTTGTCCCTGACCCAGTTGTAATACTCCGTGCGCGTGAGCATTGACGCGGCCTCTTCGTCGAGCACTACCGTGGCATGACAGTGGAGCTGCAGTGCGGACGCCGTTATCATTGAGGTGACGGGCCCCTCTATGAACTTTGCGCAGACATCCGCTTTTTTCTTTCCGTTCGCTATAAGGAGTATTTTTCTCGCCTCCAGTATCGTGCCGATGCCCATGGTGATGGCGAAGCGCGGGACATCCTCCTCTTTTTTAAAAAACCGGGCGTTGTCCTCAATCGTTTCCTTGTACAGGGCCTTTACCCTGGTTCGGCTGGCGAACGAGGAGCCGGGCTCGTTAAAAGCGATATGGCCGTCCCGCCCGATGCCGAGGATCTGCAAATCGATGCCGCCGGCCTCCTTGATTTTATTTTCATACCATTCGCAGAATATCTCGGGGTCGTTCGTGTTTCCCTGGGGCACGTATACTCTCGAAGGGTTTATGTTCACGTGGTTGAAGAGGTTTTCCTTCATGAAGTAGTTGTAGCTGTTTTCGTGAAGGGGCGCGAGGCCGACATATTCGTCGAGGTTGAAGGTCGTGATCTTTGAGAAGTCAAGGCCTTCCTCTTTATACAGCTTGACCAGCTCCTTGTAGGTCCCGACCGGAGTGTCTCCGGTTGCGAGCCCCAGGGTGAGGTCGTGGTTTTTCCTTACTTCAGCGGCTATAATTTCCGCCGATATCCTGCTCATTTCGTCATAATTTTTCGCTATGATTATTTCCATGCATCGTGCCTCTCAATTCAGTTTTATTGGTTGCCATAGCAGATTATTTGTGCAAGAGAACAGCTGGCAGTCAAATAATTTATTTTGTTGCATTCGGATTTTTTAACGAGGAGTCCCGATTTCTTCGGGACGACGAAGTAATCCGGTTGTTGTTATTTTGAGATACGGTTAATTCACGAACTTCATGTATGCGAGATCCAGATCGCTTCGCCACGCTCGCGATGACATATCTTTATAAATTTCAATACCCATAATGAATACCGTATTCCCTGCGATCTCGGCCTCATCTGCGTTGAAATATAGTTCAAAGCTCATAACAGATGGTATATCGGATTATAGCGGACGGACGTGCCATAGAATCAAAACATCCGTTGGCGAGAGGAACTAAAGACATGCTGCAATTTCCAGGTAAAAACGTGGGAGGAGAGGCCTGATGGGGATAATTTCAGGACAAAAAACCGATTAATTACTTGATATCTTTTAACAAAAATTTACTTTTGGATATTTATCGGCCGCTGGCCTCTTTGTGCGGGAGAATGCATTTTGGAAAATAAGGATTCCCGGCGTCCCTGGGGGTTTTACGAGAACCTTATAGACGCGAACAGCCATAAAGTAAAGCGCATAACCGTGTTTCCGGGCAAACGGTTGAGCCTCCAGAGCCATGATCGCCGCTCGGAGCACTGGTTCATCATTGATGGGGAGGCGATCTTCACGCTCAACGCCAGCGAGATACGTCTCGGGCCGGGACAGGCTGTTGATATCGGCCGTGGCGACCGGCACCGTATAGAAAATATCGGGAACAGGAACCTTGTCTTTGTTGAAATCCAGACGGGCGACTATTTCGGTGAGGATGACATCATTCGCTACGAGGATGATTTTGGACGGGTGTGAGGTTTTTGTAACCTAATTCCCGGCCTCTCTTCTAAAAAGGAAAGAGAATTTTTTAATCAGAATAAAGCAATGAGGAGTTGTGCATGATAACGGTTCAGGGAATAACCAAGCGGTTTGGCGATATCACCGCCGTTAACAACGTCTCGTTCAGCATAAAGGAGGGCGAGATTACCGGCCTGCTGGGGCCCAACGGGGCCGGTAAGACAACGACGCTCAGGATGCTGACCTGTTACCTGCGGCCCGACACCGGCGTTATATCCATCGGCGACTTAAACGTGGAGGACGGTCCGGTCGAGGTCAGGAAAATTATCGGGTACCTCCCGGAATCCGCTCCTTTATATAACGATATGATCGTATATGATTATCTTAACTACATAGCCGAGGTTCGTGGTATCGAGGGCAACGGCCGAATCGCCGAAATGGGCGACCTGTGCGGCATCAACAGCGTGATGCATATGAACATCGGCGAGCTCTCCAAGGGATACCGGCAGAGGGTCGGCCTCGCCCAGTCGATGATCCATGACCCGGAGATTCTCATCCTCGACGAACCGACCAGCGGCCTTGACCCGAACCAGATCATCGAGATACGCAATCTGATAAGAGAGATCGGGAAAAAGAAGACGGTTATCCTCTCGACTCACATCCTCCCCGAGGTGGAGGCGACCTGCGATCGGGTAATCATCATCGACCGCGGCAATATCGTTGCCGACGACCGCACGGACAATCTCCAGAAGGTTTCGGGAGGCGAGAAAATGGTCCTGGTGAGGATTAGCGGCGCGGATTATCCCGCTCTTGCCGCAGAGCTGTCGCGGCTTCCCGGCGTGGTGGGGGTTGAAGAGGTCGGCGACAGCGACCTGGTTTCTGCGCGTGTGACGTGCAGCGGGACGGACGATGTACGCCCGGAAATATTCAGGATGGTGAGCGGAAAGAACTGGACGCTGTACGAAATGCTCCTCGAGCAGAGGAGCCTTGAGCGCGTATTCAGGGAATTGACCGCCGGAGGCACGAAATGAGCATACTGAACTCGAGCATCAAGAACCTGAGAAGCAGGGGGGCGCCGGTGGAGGCCCATGTGCGATCTTTCGCCGGGAATGCACTCCTCTATGCCCGCGCGCCGATGGCGATAATGAAAAAAGAGCTGATGGCCTATTTTTTTACGCCGATCGCCTACATCGTAATCATCATTTTTTTAGGAGTGACGGGGTCGTTCTTCTTTCAGATTTTAAACGGCGGATTTTTCTATTATAACCAGGCGGAGATGAGGAGCTTCTTCCAGTTTCTGCCCCTCATACTCACCATAGTGGTCCCGGCGATCACGATGCGTCTTTTCGCGGAGGAGATCCACAGCGGCACCATCGAGGTCATGATGACCCTCCCGGTGAAAACTGCCGACGTGGTGGTCGGGAAGTTCCTGGCGGCTACACTGTTTACCTGCATCATGATCGCGCCAAGCCTCATCTATCTCGTCACGATAATCATTGTCGGCTCTCCCGATCCCGGGCCGATAATCGGCGGGTACCTCGGTTCGATACTTCTCGCCGGGGCCTATTCGGCAGTCGGCGTCCTTGCGTCGTCGCTGAGCCGCAACCAGATCATAGCATTTATCGGCGGGCTGGCCTCCTGCTTTTCTCTCTGGCTTGTCGATAAAATCACCATATTCCTGCCGGCCAGACTCAGTTTTATTGAATTTTTCGGCACGGATTTTCATTTCAGGAATATATCGCGGGGGATCATCGATTCGCGGGACCTCGTCTATTTCTTTTCAATCATCGTTATTTCGATCCTCGTGACGACAAAAATTCTTGATGACCGGAGATAGCAGCCTATGAAGATTCAAGATATAATCGGCGCATGCAGGGCGGGGAGCGAAAGGCTTGTCGCCCGAGTCCGGGGGATCCTGTCGGGCCCGGTAGAGAAGGGGGAGCAGGCCGGCAACGGACGCGGCGTCGGGGTGCAGTTCGTCCTCTACATTGTTATCATAATCTTGATCAACCTGGTGGGCCTTACCCTAAATTTCCGGTGCGATCTTACCCGTAACGACAGCTTCTCCCTTTCCGATCGGAGCAGGGACATCGTGGCGAATCTGAAGGAAAACCTGAAAATCAGGGTCCTCTTCTCGAAAGACCTTCCCGCACAACACACATCGATATACCGCTACCTGAAAGACCTCCTTGAAGAGTACGATTACTACGGCAACGAATATTTCAGCTACGAAATCGTCGACGACAAGGATCTGGAAAAAGTGGCCGCGGATTACGGCATCAGGCCGGTGCAGAGCCAGGAGTTTGAAAACGACCAGGTCAAGGTGCGGCGCACCTACATGGCCCTGGTGATACGGCAATCCGACGTTATAGAGAAGCTTGAAGCCATCACGGACCCGACCGGCCTGGAATACAACATCACCTCGCTCATGGAGAAGATGTCCGGCAAAATTGACGGCCTGCTTCGCCTGGAGCAGCCGATCCAGGTGATCCTATACATGGATACCGCGCTGAAGGAACTCCCCATCCAGGACATCGATTCACTCGAGGAAAAGGTCAAGGCGGCAGTCGAGAAGTGCAATTCGGAAAACTATGACAAGCTTCGCCTCCAGGTACTGGATCCATCTGCGGATAAAACCGCCGGGATATCGGCCCAAATGTACGGGGTCCCGAAGCTCAACTGGAAGGCGGGGCAGGATAGAACCGGAAAATTCATCGCGGCGGGGGATGCCTATTTCGGCATCGTGATGAAAAACGAGAACAAGGTCGAGATCATCGATATTTCAGTCGCCCCGACGCTCATGGGTAAGAACGTGATAACCGGTCTCGACAAGCTTGAAGACCGCATCAACAATGGAGTCGGGAGCCTGGTAAGCGCCAATCCCCGCATCGGCTATATATCGGGCCAGGGCGAGGTGGACCTGGACGAACAGCAGTCACCGCAGGGGGGCGCCGTTCTCAAGAGGATTCTCTCCGACGTGTACGATATCAAGCAGGTATCTCTCGAGAAAGAGGATATCCCCGCGGACCTGGGGCTCATCATCGTCAACGGTCCGAGAAAGGAATTCACAGAGTCGGAGCTCTATAAAATTGACCAGTTTCTCATGAGGGGGAAATCGGCTATTTTCTTTCTTGATTCGTTTACCGAGGTGAGCATGGGGCGGCAGACCCAGTTCATGCAGCAGCCGTTGGTGCTCCCTGTCAATACGGGTCTTGATCCCCTCCTGAAATCGTACGGCATCACGGTCAGCAAGAACATTGTCCTTGACTCGAGCTGCGCCAGGGGCATGGCGGGCGGCGCGGTCAGGGATTTTTACCATGTCCCTGTAATCAGGAAGGCGGGCTTTAACCAGCAGAGCGTTATCACGAAATTCCTTAAAGGACTCGGCTTCATCAAGGTGTCATCGGTTGACGCCGACGGTGAAACGGTGAAGAGGCTCAAGCTTTCTCGCGCCGACCTTGTTTCTTCGTCAGACGAGAGCTGGCAGATGACGGGTAAAATAAACCTCAATCCGTTTTTGATGTCGCCCCCGGAAAACAAGGCCGACATGAAAAAATATACCGTCGCGCTTCTTCTTTCCGGGAAGTTCGAGAGCCACTTTAAGAATAAGGAAATCCCGATCCCGGAAAAAAAGGAAAAGGACGATACTGCGCCTGTTGCGAAGGAGACCTTCAAAGTCAGCAAGCTGGACGCCACCGTTTCGTCCGGGGTCACGAACATCATTGTCGTCGGCTCCTCGGAGATAACGCGCTCCGGTTTTTTGATGAACGCCAAGCGAATCATATCGAGTTCAGCGCCCGGAGAAGACAGTCAGGACAGGGTGTTCTCCAACGGATTTTTCATCCACAGCATGGTTGATGTCCTGCTCGGCAACCCGTATATCCCCGAAATGGCGAGCAAGAGCCTCGAGTACAACCCGCTGGAGAAAACCGGCGACCGGATGAAAATCGCCCTCAAGGTGCTGAATATCGCGCTCGTTCCGATCTTTATTGTCGCTGCCGGCCTGTTCATCCTGAAGCGACGCTCACAGCGAAAGAAAAGAATCCAGGACCGTTTTTCACGGGAGGCGGGCCATGAATAAAAAAATGGTGATCAGCGTTTCCATCATTGCGGCGCTCCTTCTGTACATCGTCATCGCGAACGTGAAATTTTCGTCGGACGTGCCCCGGCTCGAGCCGTGGGAGGGGAGCGCCGACGAGATGATCATCACGGACAGCAAGGGTGCGGTCAGGCTCTTCATGAAGGACGAAAAGTGGGTGGTCGGCGACAAGGCGTTCCCGGCCGACGCGAAGCTGGTGGACGATATTCAAAAGCGCTTCAGGGAGATCCGCCTCACCGATCTCGTGTCCACGAAAGGCTTCTATGCACGGTACGATCTGACGCCGGACAAGTATGTCGATTTCATCATTAAAAAGGAGGGGAATATCCTCCGTAAATTCAAGATAGGGAAGAAGAGCTCCGGCAGCAGGCACACCTTCATTAAGGTGGATGACCGGCCGGATGTCTACTTGGCGGAGGGAACATTCGACATCGTGCTGAATAAGTCGATCGAAGACTACCGGGACCGCCAGGTGCTTTCGATCAAGCGTGACAAGGTCATGTCCTTCTCCATTACCTATCAGGGCAGGACCTTCGCCCTTTCGAGGATCGCTGTCCCGAAGGAGGGCTCGAAGGACGGGAAAGACGAAGCAGGCGCGAAGAAGGACAAGCCCGGCGAGATGAAGTGGGTCTGCCGCGGGTACGAAGGCATCCCGATAGACGACGGACGGATCGGCTCCATCCTCCAGTCGCTGGACCCGCTCCGGGCAGTGTCGTTTCCCGACGTGAGAAAGGAAGAGCTGTCGCAGCAGGTCTGCGTGGTGCAGGTCAGGGTCGGCGAGAAGGAGGTCACGCTGAGCGTATTTAAATCGGGTGATGGCTACGTGGCGACCACTTCTGAAAACCCCTATGTCTTTTCAGCGGAAAAGTGGATTATTGAAAAATTCTTCATCACGGGGATCGACTCGCTGAAGTCGGGCGCGGTTAAATAGCCCTGGTCCGGGCACGCCTGATTTGCCCGTTCGTTACGCTAATGTAATTGACAAATTTTCGTTTAATGATAACAAGGAAACACACTTCTTTTCCACTGATTGTTGTTTTTTCCTGTTAATACGGGCGCACGTATCGTTATTATATTGTGGAGCAGAGTCACCGCGGTATGGAGAGTTCGAATAATCACAACATCAACGGCGGGAACGGCGCTTCCGGCGAGCCGGGCCAGCTCATCATAGCGAAGGATGTCCTGCCGGACGTGCTCAACATAATACCGCTTTCGCACCGTCCCATTTTTCCTGGCATGATGATTCCCATTGTGCTGACGGGCGACTTCATGATCGACACGGCCAACAAGATTATCGAGAGCGACAATAAAATCGGCGGTGCCGTGCTGGCAAAGGAACAGCATGAGGGAATCCCGCGCACGGAGGACCTCTATGGCGTCGGCGTTACCATCAAGGTCCTCAGGGTGACGCCCATTGATGAGAAAACGATACAGATGATGATCAACGCCGTCGGACGCTTCACTCAGAAGAGGATTGTTCAAGATGGGCCGGTTATACAGTGGGCCGTGGAGCACCATTTAGAGGAAGATCATACCGGCTCCGAGGTGATGAAGGCCTATACAAAAGCGATCATCTCGTCCGTGAAAGACCTGATCAAATCAAACTCGCTCTTCCAGGAGGAGCTTAAGCTCTTCCTTAACCGCTTTACGGTGGAGGACCCGGGGAAGCTGGCGGACTTTGTCGCCTCAATGACGTCGGCTGACGCGGCCGAGGTGCAGGAAATTCTGGAAACCTTTGACGTTCGGAAGCGTGTTGAAAAGGTGCTCGTCCTCATGAAGAAGGAGATCGAGCTTTCCAAGCTGCAGGAGAAGATAACCAAGCAGATCGAGCAGAAGATAACGAAACAGCAGAAGGATTTTTTTCTCAGAGAGCAGCTCAAGGAGATAAAGAAGGAGCTGGGTCTCGAGAAGGACGAGAAGACCACGGAGATCGAGCAATTTGAGGAGCGCCTCAAGAAGCTGAAGCCGACCGAAGAGGCCATGAAGAAGATAGACGAGGAGATGAACAAGCTGAAGCTCCTCGAGCCTCATTCTGCCGAATACGGAGTGGCCAGAAACTATCTTGACTGGATTACCTCCATCCCCTGGGGCGTGTTCTCGGTCGACAACTACGACATCAAGAAGGCCAAGAAGATACTCGATCGCGACCACTACGGCCTGGATGATATTAAGGACCGGATTCTTGAATTCATCAGTACCGGCAAGATGAAGGGGAACATAACCGGCTCCATCATCTGCTTCATCGGCCCGCCCGGCGTGGGGAAGACGTCTATCGGGAAGTCCGTGGCCGAAGCGCTGAACCGGAAATTCTTCCGCTTTTCGCTCGGCGGCATGCGCGACGAGGCGGAGATCAAGGGGCACCGGCGAACCTATATCGGGGCCATGCCCGGCAAGATCATCCAGAGCCTCAAGACCGTAGGGGTTGCCAACCCGGTCATCATGCTCGACGAGATCGACAAGATCGGGGTCAGCTTCCAGGGCGACCCGGCCTCAGCCCTCCTTGAAGTGCTGGACCCAGAGCAGAACTCAAATTTTCTCGACCATTACATCGACCTGCGTTTCGACCTCTCAAACATACTGTTTATCGCCACTGCGAACCAGATGGACACGATCCCGAGTCCTCTCCTCGACCGGATGGAAGTCATGAAGCTTTCGGGCTACATTCTCGAGGAGAAGGTGCAGATCGCCAAGCGCTATCTCATACCCAAGCAGATCACCGAACACGGATTGGAGAAGGGGGACGTCGAAATCGACCGCGAGAGCCTTCGCACCATCATTAACGGCTACGCGAGGGAGGCCGGCGTCAGGAGCCTGGAGAACAATATAAAAAGGATCATGCGCAAGTCGACGCGGAAGTTCGCGGAGGGCGAGAAGAAGAAAATCCGGATAACTGCCAAGAACCTTAAGGACTTTCTCGGCAACCCTCGCTTCACGGACGAGTCACTGTACAACGAGCGGATATCCGGCGTGGTCATGGGCCTCGCGTGGACAAGCATGGGCGGCGCCACGCTTTACGTCGAGGCCACCGCGGTTCCTGCCAAGGCGAAAGGCTTCAAGCAGACGGGCCAGCTGGGGGACGTGATGAAGGAGTCTGCGGAAATCGCCTATACCTATGTCAGCTCGCGCGTCCGGGAGTACGGCATCGACGTGAATTTTTTCAACGATAATTTCATTCATCTCCACGTGCCGGCGGGCGCCACACCCAAGGACGGCCCCTCGGCCGGCATCACTATGGCGACGGCGCTTTACTCGCTTGCCAGGAAAAAGCCGATCAAGCTCCATGTCGCAATGACCGGCGAGCTCACCATCACCGGCAAGGTGCTGCCTATCGGCGGCGTGAAGGAAAAGACCATCGCGGCCAAGCGCGCCGGGGTCAAGACCATCATCTTTCCCTTCGAGAACAAGAAGGACTACGACGAGCTCCCGGCCTACATCACCAAGGGGCTGAAGGTGCATTTTGTGAATTATTTCGACGAAGTGCTGAAGGTGGTTTTTTGAAGCGGAGCGGCCTCGCCCCTTACATGTTCATATTATTATCGGGATCGGGCTTCATAAAATATTCACGCACAAATTCTTTTTTATCGTAATTCAGATACATGTCATTGATTTTCTGCAGATCCATATCCGACAATTCGAATTCCTGTCTGTCTCTCAACCCGTTGGCATAGAATGCGGGGTCGCCGCATATCCCTGCGTCGTAATGCATCACTGAATTATAATCATACGAATACTCGGTAGGGACCGATTCATCCTTGATAAAATCGATCCGTAAATACTCATCGGTTATATTCTGCCACTGGATCGAAATATACGAGTCTCTGTCCGACCTCTGGTGCTCATGGCCAAGCCCGAGGCAGTGACCCAGTTCATGAAGTATAAGATCAGGCTCGACAGGCGAATTTATTATGGTAAAATTGTGTTTCTGAAAGCCTCTTGTAGATGCGCTCAGGCCGCTGGAGTTGTCCCCTGAAATGATGTAATAGGTGTCAGAAGAAATGTCAAACGTCGACTCAAATTTAATAGAGGTGCCCTGTTCCCATTTTTGCATGGCAAGCTGAATTGTTTCTTCGTCTTCTTCGGTAAAGTTTCCAACGAACATATAATTGATTGTGCCGTTGGGCCATAGTGTAGTTTTAAATTTATCATCAGCATTTGCAATACAACCGGTCAAAACAAGGAGAAGAATGGATAGAAGCATTATCAGTCTAACGATTTTTTGCATGATTTTCACCCTGAATATATTAAACCCATATAGGTGGGCTTTGTTTATTTTCTCTTTATGATATTGACATAATTTAAAAATTGTATAAATTTTTTGAATTCCTTTCCCTTAATTCCTAACGGTAGTCTGGAGATATGGGTGTTTTATGACCTTTCACGAACTACCAGAAACTTCCTGAATAGTTCAAAGAGCTGGATAGCATTTATAGAGGTAATCAGGGCCTCTATTATTACTTCATAGTATACAATATTCAATGGCTGGCGGAAATAACCCGGTTAGTGAATATATTGGATCATCATCCGCTATGGTAATTAATGGATTCCGTGAGACATAATGGTGAGATTTGATGTTATCAGGGATGAAAGTACCAGAATTGCTGTCCTTGAATGTTAAAAAACAGAGTTTTGCACCGATAACTATCGGTCTTGCAGTTACTCTGACCCCCTCTGATATGAAATGTATTGACAACACAAGTAATCGGGATATTGCTCAAGACATGCGAACAAACCTGCCGACCAAAGTAATCATTGCTGTATTATTCAACCTATTCGGCATGTTATTCGCGACCCTCTTGTCATGCGACACTAATTCCCAAGAAAACAAAAAACCCATTGCAGTCATGGGGGTCCTTGACATCAAGGGGTGGGACTTTGAGCGGGACGGTTCTCTGAAGCTTGACGGCGAGTGGGAATTCTGCTGGGACCGGCTTCTGGATCCTTCAGACTTCGCGAAAACAGATAACCAGAAAAGCTGTGGCTTCTTATCGGTGCCCGGGCTGTGGAAGGGAAAAACGGTTAACGGCATCAGCCTGCCGGACGAGGGCCATGCCACATACCGGCTGAAAATAATAAGCGGCACGGATAAAAGGAAAAAATCCCTGAGCCTGCTCCGGATATTTTCAGCCTACAGGCTCTGGATCAACGGAAAAGAAATGGATTCCAGCGGATCGGTGGGCGGCGCGCAGGAGACCGAAGATGTGTATGTTTTTATTCATAATATACGGTCATTATCATTCACTCCTCATGAGGGAGTGAATGAAATTATTTTACAGGTGGCGGATTATCAATACAAGTCCGGCGGCATCGGCAGATCGGTTGTGCTGGAGGATGCAGAGGCGGCGGAAAATAATAAATTTAGAAAATATACAATCAATATGATCGTTTTCGGTCTTCTGATGTTCGCTTTCATCTATAATATCATATTGTTTTTTTTCCACAGGGAGGATGCGGCCCCCCTCTATTTCGGTTTTTTCTGCCTTGGATTGGCCTTAAATGCGGTCAATCACCATTTCCCGATACTGCCCTCATATCCCGGGAATCCCTATTTTATAAATTATTTCACCATTATTTTGAGCTATGCGGCCTGCCTGCTCACCGTATGGTCGCTGTTCCCAAATGAATTTTCAAAACGCGTTCTAAGATTCTTTCTGGTGCTGATCACGGCATTTATTGTCTTTCTTTTTTTCACCGGCTTCAGAACAGCCGAACTGATGATGAGAGCCTGTTTCATCTCTATCTTTCTGTTTTTTTTATACGATGTATATGTCTTTATAGAAGCCATAAGGAACCGCAGGAATGACGTCATACTTTTCCTGGTGGGTTTTGTTCCGGTGGTTGCCGGGGGCATCAATGATTCGCTCTATGCCATGTGGATCATCAACACCACGACCACCATACAGTATGGATTGATCGTGCTGTGCATTACAACCACCATGGTAATCTCGCGGAGGTTCGCAGGCGCCCTCCGGAGAGTGGAAGACCTGTCAGAGGACCTTGCCGGGAAGAACCTGTCATTACAAAAGGCGGACCGCCTCAAGGACCAGTTTCTCGCCAGCACGTCCCACGAGCTCCGTACGCCGCTTCATGGCATGATAGGATTGTCCGAATCCATGATCGAAGGCACTGCGGGAGACCTTCCGCCGAAGGCGCTCGAAAATCTTTCGCTCATGGTATCGTGCGGATACCGTCTTTCAGGCATGATAAACGACCTCCTGGACATGGCAAAGATACATGATGAGGGGCTGACCCTCAACCTGCGCCCCCTGGACCTCCATTCGCTCAGCGAAATGGTGGTAAAGCTTTCCTGTCCCCTTATCGCGGAAAAGCCTCTTCAAATCATCAATACTATTAAGCCCGATATTCCGCGGGTGCACGCCGATGCAGACCGCATCCGGCAGGTGCTGCATAATCTTGTCGGAAATGCGATCAAGTTTACGAACAGGGGAACCATTGAACTCTCCGCGCGAGTAACAGTCGCGGGAAACCGGGAAAGTGACGCTGACGCGGGAGAAATTGCCGAGGTCAGCGTGTCGGATACGGGTATCGGCATTCCCGAAGAGTATAAGGAAAATATATTCGAGGCCTATCGCCAGGTTGACGGGGGCGACGCGCGGGAATACCCCGGCACGGGCCTGGGCCTTGCCATAGCACGGGAGATCGTGGAATCGCACGGGGGAACCATACGGGTCGAATCAGAGCGCGGCAAAGGCTCGAGGTTTATTTTTACCCTTCCCGTATCGAGTGATGCCGGTCCCGAAACCGGGGAGGAAATTATCATCCGGGGAATGGATGATTACCTGGCGGATGATGGACGGTACGGACAGCACGGCCTGCCGGCCGGCACGGGCGACACGGCCTTTGACGGCAATCCCGTGCTGCTTATTGTCGATGACGATCCGGTAAACGTACGTGTCATACGGAATTTTTTTGAATCAAAAAAATGCGCGGTGAAAACCGCACCCGACGGTGTCAGCGCGCTCGATATCATCAACAATGATGATTCCATTGACCTTGTTATTCTCGATATCATGATGCCGGTCATGTCCGGTTATGAGGTGTGCAAAATGATTCGCGCAAGCCGCTCTCACGGAGAGCTCCCGGTAATAATGCTGACCGCGAAAAACATGATGGCGGACATCAATGCCGCTTTTGAAGCCGGGGCCAACGATTACATCGTTAAGCCCGTGCTGATGCACGAGCTCTGCGCCCGGGTCGGCACAATGCTGAAGCTGAGGAATATCAGGAGGTCCATCTCTGAAGGCATCACCGTGCGGTGCAGGACCGGAACGTATTCCCTTAAATTCAGCGATATCATATATATCTCATCGCATTCAAAACATGTTATAATACATGCCGGAGAACAGGATATTGAACTGCCCGTCCTCATGAAAGAGATCATCGACCGGCTGCCGCCGGACCTGTTTGTCCGTATCCATAGAAGCCACATCATAAACATTCAATACCTGGACGGCATATTCCACGTGCTCTCAGGCCGCTACCGCGTGAGGCTCAGCGACGAGGAAAAAACAGAACTCCCGGTTGGGTCGGCTTTCCTTGAACACCTGAGGAAAAAAATATAGGATCCAGGCACCGTTCGCTCCTCTACAGGCACCGTCCATTCCCAGCCTGTTGATTTACCAGCACATAATATTTAAATTAATCTATTAAGTAGAGTTTCTGTATTATAAGATTAAAGAAAACCTTTTCACGAATATTGAGTTCAGAAAATTAAATGAGCGGGAAGTTTCCCGGATATTTGCAATAATTCTATTCAGGGGGGATATGAGTATGAGAAATAGTATGTATGTGCTTTTACTGGCCTGTGCCCTGTGTTTTCCTGCCTGCAATGGGGATGATTCAGATGATTCAAATATGAGCGCACTTGCTCTTCTTCTTGGTGGCGGGTATTCTACGGGCATATTCGATGATACGTTCAACAACGGGGGTTCCGGACCGAGTAGTACTGTCTACACACTGGGGATCCAGCGTGACGGCAAGGTCCTTGTCGGAGGTCCTTTTACCCAATATAACGGCACTAATGTGCCGGACCGCATTATCCGGTTAAACGCTGACGGGTCTTTGGACACTGATTTCAACATCGGCGGCACCGGGGCAACTGCGTCTGTTTACTCACTGGCTATCCAGGGTGACGGCAAGGTCCTTATCGGGGGTGATTTCACCTGGTACAACGGCGCTAATGTGCCGGACCGCATTATCCGGTTAAACACCGACGGGTCTGTCGACAGCACGTTCAACATCGGCGGCACCGGGGCGAATGATATTGTTTACACACTGGCTATCCAGGGTGACGGTAAGGTCCTTATCGGGGGTGTTTTCACCGCCTACAATGGCGCTGATGTGCCGGACCGCATTATCCGGTTAAACGCCGACGGGTCTGTGGACAGCACGTTCAACAACGGCGGCACCGGGGCAAATAATGATGTAAAATCGCTGGTTATCCAGGGCGACGGCAAGGTCCTTGTCGGAGGTCATTTTACCCAATATAACGACACGGATGTGCCTGACGGCATTATCCGGTTAAACGCCGACGGGTCTGTGGACACTGATTTCAACAGCGTCGGCACCGGGGCGAATCAGCCTGTCTACTCGCTGGCTATCCAGCGTGACGGTAAGGTCATTATCGGAGGTGATTTCACCTTGTACAACGGCTTAGATGTGCCGGACCGCATTATCCGGTTAAACGCTGACGGGTCTGTGGACAGCACGTTCAACAACGGCGGCACCGGGGCGGATGGTGGTGTTGTCACCATGGCTATCCAGCGTGATGGTAAGGTCCTTGTCGGGGGTTATTTCACCACCTACAACGGCCCCGTACCGGACCGCATTATCCGGTTAAACACCGATGGGTCTGTGGACAGCACGTTCAACAACGGCGGCACCGGGGCGGATGTAAGTGTTAACTCACTGGCTATCCAGCGTAACGGTAAGGTCATTATGGGAGGTAATTTTACCACCTACAACGGCACGGATGTGCCGGACCGCCTTATCCGGTTACAATAGACACGGTGGTACCAAACATATACGGTGGACCAGGGTCAGTTCTGCCAGTGGAAACACAAAGACATGGGATGCATCATCCCCGACCGTTGGAGATTATGCGGTGTACAGTGTGAAGAGTGGTTCCTCAACAGCAGTAGTGAAGCGTAAAAAAGCCAATGAGCTGGGCCCGTATGACATTAACGGCAATGTGTGTGAGTGGTGCTTTGATTTAAATGGGTCTTATCGTGTGCTTCGTAGCGGCAGCTGGCGCCTCATTTCAAGTTACCTTCGGGCTGGCTACCGGGGCAACGACTACTCGGATCATGAGTATATGGACATAGGCTTCCGATTCGAGAGGTCGCACAAGACTTTTAAAGTAATTATCTTTTTTTAAGGGTGATATGAGTATGAGAAATAGCATGTATCTGCTTTTGCTGGCCTGTGCCCTGTATGCTTCTGCCTGTGAAGATGGCAAAATAACGGTGCTGCCCATTCAAACAACAACAACTACTACTAATGTAGAAACCGGGCTGACGTCCGGGTACACCTTTCTCGGTGGTAATGGTGCTGGTGGTAACGACTATGCCAATTCAATCAAGCAGACCTCTGACGGCGGGTATATTGTCGCGGGATCCGCACATAACAATATTCCGATCCTGCAGGGGAAGAATCCCCTCAATGACTATGCTGGAGGGGATGATATGCTGGTGGTGAAGCTTGTTCCGGGCGGGTATATTCAATCATGGTGATGCCGGCAGGCTGAGGAAAAAATCACGCGTGCCGCTGGCGAGCGGCACGGCTCGGGTGGCAGAATGTCTCGTGTCCTCTGGGAAGTAAAAAGTTCTGCACAGGGGGCTTTAAAATTTCATGGATATCAGAAGCCGCCGCGCCTCTCCAACCTGCCTACTGAGGGCTGAATTATTATAGTAAAATCTGGAGGATAAACAGATGAGCCGTAAAAACTTTGTTACATGGGCAACGTTAGTTGTCCTGATGCTATTTGCCGGTTGCGAATCGGATGATACAAAAGAGAATGTTGAAAAACTGCTTTTAGGGATGTCTTCGGACGGGGATGAGTCACTCGAGGCGAAATACATGCTGCCCGGAGTTGAAGCCATTGGATACGGTTATGATGTTATTTACGGGAAATATGCCAGCATGGAGTCCAGAAGGGCGCAGGTGCTGCAGTTTGACGCCATGAAGCAACAGGTTGTCTGGTGGGACGAAACTCCGGTAACATTTCTCATGCCCGAGGTCATTGACTACACCCTGATTGCCGACACGAGCAGCACAATATGCGCCATAAACTCCCTTGAAACGTTCCGCAGGGATATGGCGGTAAGTGCCCACCTGGAGGGTTCATATGGAGGATTCAAGGGATCTATTGACGCTGCGTTCAGCGAGTCCGTGCAGGAAGGCGCCTCGCAGTGGTTTATAAGCTATAATGACCTCATACGGAAATACGGGTTGCGCCTGTCGTTCAACAGCATTGATGAAATCAAGGCGCTTCGAACCGGCGAGTTCATTTCTGACATGGTGGTCATGACCCCTCTTGACCTGTTCGAGAAATACGGCACGCATCTGCTTCTGGACGGCATTGTTGGGGGCAGAATCAACTATACCTCGACAATTTCCGAAACATACTCGATAACCGACGTCAGGGTCGGCGCCGCTGTAAAGGCAAGCTATAGCTCCGCAGGGGGGTCTGTGCTGGGGAGCGGTTCGTACGATTCAGCCGAAGCGGAGGCAGATGCAGAGCATCTGGAGAACAGGCAATTGTTCGCGGTCGGCGGAATGAGCGAATACGCAATCTATCTGAATTCAGGACTCTTCACCAAGGAGAACTATGCGGACTGGATTAACACCGTTAAATATCATCCCGTGTTTATCGATTATTTCGGGGAAAACAGCCTCCTGCCTATCTGGGAATTATGCGATGATGAATTAAAAAAGACCGAACTTGAGGCTGCGTTTGCGTTATACGCGACCGGCAGTATTGACCCTGAACAAAATCTGCGAGTGGAAATCAACGTGGCCGAGATATACAATTACGACAGCGCTTCGGGCCTCCAGTTATACTGGGACATGTGGGCGAAAAGGCTGGGATCCACCGAAGCATATAAGCGAATCGCCTATCTTGGCAGAAACTGCTGGCATACTCCTCCTGAAAGCACCTCGGTGGTTGCGCCATATATCAGGGAGTCCGGTTGCTACACCACGCTGTACGCTTCCACCGGAGAAAATGATACTTCTCCGCCGGGAACAACCATGGGAGGAGCGTTATTTGTAATACCCAAAATATCTGGTTCGGGAATTGAGCTGAAAGTCAAAACGGTTGACGAGGATAGCGATGGAAATGATGATTGTCTTGCCTGTGACAGCATACTGCAGCTGAAATATAGGAATAATGAGCTGACGTGTTATTATTCCAACGGCGAGGAAAAAACAGTCCTGAATACAAGCGACCTGGCGCCGTATACCTGGCATATACCGGTAGGAGGCGGCGCCAAACAATGCCACTTCTTGACCTATCGCGGGGGTGAAGGCACCGAGATCGTAATATTCAGCATAACCGCCACGGTCGTCCCGTAAATCATCACTTTATCTGCTGACTATATAAGGCGGGGTCGTAAAACCCCGCCTTATATTATGTAAGGCATTCGTTGAACAGCTTCATCAGATCATCCCTCGAAAGCTCTCCGGTCTCATTAAAAAAAGCCGACGATCTCTGCATCATCCACTCCTCGCGCGGCGCATTCACATTGTAGTAGATAGAAGGATATGCCGCAACATCAAGGCTGTTCAAAAACGCGATCGTCTCCCGGATCTCCTCGCGCGTCTGGCCGGGGAGGCCCAGGATGAAGTAGGCGCGTGTGTTCATGTGGAGCCTGCGCGCGGCCGCGGCGATCCGGCCGAAGTGCGCGGAGTCGAAGGGCCTGTGCTGTTCTGACTGAAGCCTGGTCGAGTGGCTCATCAGCGAGATGTTGAGCTCGCGGAATCCGGCGCGGACCATGAGGTCGACAATGTCATGGTCGATCTGCTCGATCGATACGCCGTTCATGGCGGTGAGGTCGAGGCCCATGCCGGTTGTTTCCCTGCGGCGGACGAGTGCCTCCAGGAGCTCAACCGCGCGGCCGCGGGTCGCGAAGAGGTTGTCGTCCTCGAAGTTTATCATGGATGCGTTGTATCTGCTCGCGCATTCGTCGATTTCGGCGATAACCGAATCCACACTCCGCGTCCGGTATGTGTCGCCCCATATCGTCCGCACGGTGCAGAACGAGCATCGGTTCGGACAGCCGCGTGATGTTATCATACTCGCCATCTTTTTTCGGTATGCCCTGAAGTCGCGCTCCGCCAGGAATTCGCGCGCAGGGAAGGGGAGGCGGCCGATGTCGTCCGCGCAGCGCCGTCCGGTGCGAATGATTCCGCCTGCAGCCCGGTACGCGAGGTTTGGCACCCCGGACAGGTCGCCGCCGCCCGATAGCCGGCGCATGAGCTCCACCGAGCTCTCCTCGCCCTCACCGAGGACCACGAAATCGGCTCCGGTCTCGCGCAGATGGTGCTCCGGGTAGAGGGTTGCGTGGCATCCTCCGGTCACGATCGGCGCGCCCGGCCTTGTCTTTTTCACCAATTCGATCACAGCCTCGGTTTCCCTGTGGTAGGTTGTGAAATGTGATGGGACAAAGAATATGTCAGTGTCTGACAGGCGAATCCTTCGCTCAATTTCCTGGAAGCTCAGGCCGAAGTGGCAGTAGTGCCTGAAAGGGAAGCGGAGCGCCGCGTCACTGTTCTCCATGTATTTTTTGAGATAGTAAAATTCTCCGGGCAGGGGCATGATCTGCTTTTTGGGCGAGTGGCCGTTGACCAGCTCGACCTCAAACCCGGCGGCTCTGAGGGAAGACATTATATAGAGCAGTCCCAGCGGCTGCCGCCGTATTGTCGTTGCGTAGAAATCTTCAATCGGGGGATTGATGAAGCAGCCCCTCATTTTCTTCCGGGTTTCCGTTTTTGACCGCGCCGGCCGGATACGGAAAAATAGAGATGGTAGGCTGTGTCCGGCCCGATCAGCTTCATGGCCTCCTCCTGCGGGAGCTTTGCTTTACCTTCACGGATGAGCTTGCGGTACTTGTATATCAGACGTGTTATTTCAGCTTCGTTGTTGAGCATTGTATTGTTGGAGAACAATTCATTCTGTTATATTTGTCGGATTTTTTTAGACCGGTAACGGCCACGTTATTATCTGCAAATATATTATTGAAAATGAGCGTTAGATGTATAATGGGTTATGTCAAGGAAAATGTCGGTCCGTCCATTGCTTTGCCGGATAGCAACGCGGCAGCGTACATGAATTGAAAAACATGTAAAAACCGCATTGAATGGTAAATTTTCTTGACGCGCCTGCAGGGATTGATTAAAAAATGATATGTCAGTTCTGGAAAATCGGTTCCAGAGGCATCCGAAAATGCAATTTTCAGATTAATCTGAATATGGCATTGAGTGAATCCATGCCGCACGCCCCCCCGGGGGCATAATGATCCTGGCAATTTTTGATCTGTCAGAATAATGCCAGACATACTGCAGATGCCCTGATATATATAATAGATGGAACTGGATCCGCAGCGCCACGGACCATGTGACGGCTGTACGCGGGAAACGCGGGCGGGGATGCCCTCCCCGGAAATAAGCGTATAATACTGCATGGCCGGTTCGTCAGAAATGGGAGGTTTCGTTTTCATGGATAAAAAGAAGATTATAGCCGCCGCCGGCATCGCGATACTGCTCATTGTCATTGTGAGCCTTGCCCTCAGGAGAACGGGGGGCCGGGATTACGTAATTGACGACAGCTATAATATCAAACTCAAGGACATTGAAACATACTACAAGCGGATCGATTTTGACCAAGAGAACACCGGAGAATATTTCTCAGACGGCGTCATTAATCCCTATACCCTCAAGTTTTTCATATCCCTCGATGAAAAATTCAAGGATGACAAAGACATGGAGGGCCACCTTGAAAAAGTCCGTCAGTACCTCTACTCGGTGATGTCGCAAAGCGATGCGGAGAAGCTGTTCGCCGTGTACCGGACCTACATGAAATACCAGAAGGGCCTCGCGGAGAAGGTGAAGGAATGGGGGCCGCCGCTGAATCCGGAAGACGCCATCAAATATCTTCACAGGGTCCAGGAGTACCGGCGTGAAATATTCGGCCGTGAGGCGGCCGACGCGCTCTTCGGCGCGAGCGTAAAGGCGCAGGAATACCCGATCAGGCGGAATGTGATAATCGGCGACAAGGAGATGTACGGGGCGGAAAAGGAAGAGAAGCTGAAAGAGCTGAACAGGGACATGTGGGGCGCGGAGGCCGAGGCGGTGGAGGGCTACGCCAAGCCATTCACCCGCTACCAGGAGAAGCTCAAGATATACCAGAAGGACCTTTCCGAATTGGAGACCGAGGAGGAAAAGCAGGCTAAGATTCGGGAGCTCCGCCAGCAGCTTTTTTCCCCGGAAGAGGTGGAGCGTCTTGACGATGTGGACAGGGCGATCGCGGAAAACAAGAAGAAAGAGGAAGATTATTTCGCGAGCGAGAGCAGGATAAAAAGCGACCCGAACCTGGATGCGGCAGAGAAGGAGCAGAAGATACGCGGACTCCAGGAGGCGACGTTCGGGGAAGAGGCCGAGGCCTTTCGTCGCCGTCAGGCGATTCAGGAGCAGCTGGACTCGGTGATGAAATAACGGCCCCGCGCCGGAAGATGAACGGGCTGATGTAAAAAGAGAATGATGTTCAGAGTGATCATGCGTACCTTTATACTTATTCTGCTGGCGGTGGCGCCGGCCGTCCTGGTCGCGCGCGAGGTTTCCGCGCCCCTGCGGGTCGATTCCCTTGACGTGCGGACATCTCTCGCAGGAGAATGGAGGGTCCGGCTGGCTGACGACCGGAGGTTCGCGGCGCCGGGTTTCGACGATTCGGTTTGGGAGACCGTGCGACTTCCCAATACCCTGATGAAGTACGCGAGCGTTAAAACCGGGAAGACCAGCGGCATCCTGTGGCTGAGAAAGGCCGTGTATATTGGCCCAAACCTGCCCCGGAAAGATATCGGCCTCATTCTGGGACGCATCGCCAACGCGGACGAGACGTATTTTAACGGCGAGAAGATCGGCGGGATGGGCGAATTCCCGCCGCACGAGCATTCCATGTGGAACCACCCGCGGCATTACACCGTGCCGGTAAGCCTCATTCGCTACGGCGGCGTCAACGTCATAGCCGTCAGGCTCTCGTATTTCAATTACGGGGAGATTGTCGGCAGCCTCGCGCTGACTAACCTCGATGACTGGAAACTGAGCAAGACCTTGAGCGAGTTTTTTCTGATAATCCTGGCGTACGTCATCATCGCCATGGGCGTTCCGCTGTTCATGATATTCTTTTTCTTTTATATTGGAAGGCGCGAGTCACAGGAATACCTGTTCTACATCCTGCAGCTCCTGGCCGGGCTTTTCATTATCGTGGATCTCTGCACGCCCTTCGATATTTACGGCGGTATCGTTAACCGCTTCAAGTTCCTCGGCATCTCATGGGTGGCCCTGAATACCTTCCACCCGATATTTCTGCATCGGATTTACGATCTGCAAAGAAACAAGACCGAGGTATTATTATGGACGCACCTCGCGGTGGTTTTCGTGTTCGGGGTTTTCTTCACCAACGAAGAGACCCTGCAGTCCAACGGCCTCCTCATGATCCTCGTCACGACGCAGATCGGCCTGTATAATATGTCATGCCACATCTCGGCCCTTATGAAAAAGCGTCCCTACGCTAAGGTGTTCAGCTTTTTCGGCATCGTCACCATCATCGGCGCCATGCACGACGGCTATGTATATCTCATCAAGTTCGCCTTTGCGGACCCGGATACACTCGGGCCCCTGTTCCAGGTCATGGCCTTCTACGCCGGCACCTTTCCGTTTTATCTCGGGACTTCTCTGGTTCTGGTCATCCGCATCTTCCGCATGATGGACGAGGTTGAGGACCTGAACACCAGCATGGAAACCTTCATCATCGAAAACGCCCTTCTGCAAGAGCAGCTGAAGGAATCCAACGGGAACAGGAAGAAGGCCCAGTACCCCGTCATCACCGACAGGGCGGAGGAGAAGATTCAGCAGGTGGTGGAATACATCAACAAGAATTACACGTGCGATCTCTCGCGTGAGGGGCTGGCCGCCACCGTGAACGTGCACCCGGACAACCTCGGCAAGCTCTTCAAGATGCACACCAGCAAGAAAATGGGGGATTACATCAACGAGCTCCGCGTCAAGGACGCGGCCCGCAGGCTGGCGCAGACCGACGAGAGCATTATCGATATAGCCTTCTCCGTCGGATTTGACAGCCTCAGGACCTTTAACCGTGTTTTCCCGAAATTCATGAAAGTAACTCCGGAAAAATACAGAAAAATAATCAGAAAAGTATGATGGCATGCAGGCTGTTCGTACCATCGATCCCCTGCGACATGTGACACCATACCGGCGATCCGGCGCGTTCGTGTCCGCAGTCGCTCTGGTCTTCATCCTCGCGGCTCCGGAATATGAATGAGCCGCTGGTATACGGTTCCGCCCGTCCGCATCAATGGGGCACCGGGTACTATTGAACGCCGTTTAGCCGCACGGCGGAAGTTCCTTGAGGCTCTGGACGAACCGCCGGGATTTGGCAACAATCAGCGTCGCAGGCCTAAAATCGTGCGGTTTGAATTTTTTGGTTGATAATATTACGCTTCGGCTTGTATGGTTTTCATGTGGACTTGGGCCGGGGCCCCTGATTATTTCTGTGCGGGATACTGATTATTGTGAATATTCGCGGAAAGATTATCAATTATAAATATACCGTCGGGAGCCAGATCGGCGAAGACCGCATGAGCGTTCATTATCTCGCCCGTGACCTCGCGAAAAAGAACGCCCCTATCCTGATCAAATTTCTCAAACCAAGCGTTATCTCGAAGAAAGTTGAGGATATTATCCGTTTCAGGATGGAGATGTCGGCGGTTTCAGAGATTACCCATGAAAACATCATGAAGGTGTATGATGTCGGCGAGGCCCTCGATCAGAATTATCTGGCGATGGAATACCTCCAGTGCCAGAGCCTTCCCGAGGTTCTGGCTGACGGCGCCCTCCCGATTTCCAAGGGAGTCGATATCATCATGCAGGTCTGCAGGGCGCTTGAACATGTCCACGCGAGAAGCATTATTCACAAGGACATAAAACCAGACAACATATACCTTCATGACGGCACCGCCAAGGTCGCGGGATTCGGGTTCTATCATATCCGTGAATTCGACAAGACGGTGAAGCAGGCAGATATCATCAATACCTTTGAGCATATCGCTCCCGAGCAGTGCGGTATGATCAAGCGCGGCGTCGACGAGCGCACCGACCTCTATTCGCTCGGCATCGTATTCTATCGGATGGCGACCGGGCGGGCGCCTTTTTCCGGCGAAGATATTTTTTCAATAATCCACGGCCAGATGGCCCAGGTCCCGCGTGTGCCGAGCAGTATAAATCCGGATATCCCTCTGATCATCGACCGGATAATCATGAAGCTGCTCGAGAAAGAACCGGAGAACCGTTACCAGAGCGCAGCCGGGCTGCTGTCCGACTTGGAACGCTATGCCGGGAACCAGCTGGAATTCATGCTGGGTCTCAATGACAGATCGGCTAAGCTCAGCTTCCGGACGAAGATGATCGGCAGGGTTAACGAGTTGATTAACCTCGTCACCGTGGTCGACCAGACCCTTGACGGCAACGGGGGAGTGTTTTTCGTGACCGGGGAGGCGGGCTCGGGGAAAACCAGGCTGATCGAGGAACTGAAGAGCAGCGTCTATTCCAGGCGCGGGATGCTGATCGACGGCAAGTGCTCGGTGCAGAGCAACAAGGCGCCCTATCAGCCGTTCAGGGAAGCGCTCAACTCCTTCCTGATGCACTTCGCGAATTATCCCGAGCTTGAGCAGAAACAGGTCATTGAGAATATCCGGGAGGAGTTCGGCTCGCTCGGAGAGATCCTGATACGCCTCAGCGCGGACATGAAGGAGATACTCGGCGTCTGCCCGCCCCTGGTGCCGCTTGAGCCGGAACGGGAGAACAAGCGGTTCCACATGGTCATTAGCCAGTTTCTCCTTAAGCTAAGCGACCTGATGAACGGGCTGGTAATCGTCATTGACGATCTCCAGTGGACGGACGAAGGCACGCTGAGCCTGCTGACCGAGATATCCGAAGAAATTACCCGCCACTCGCTGTCAGTCATCTGCGTTTACCGCGATGATGAAGCGGCGGGCGCTCCCGGCCTGAAAAAATTCCTGAAGAGCATCCAGGAGAGCAGCATACATTTCGAGGAGATCCATCTCGGACTTTTTGACCACCGCTACATGAACAGGTTTATTTCCGGACTTATCATGGAGCCTGAAGATAACACGATCGCTCTTACGGATTTTGTCCAGGCCAAGAGCAAGGGCAATCCCTTTTTCGCGATCGAGATCCTCAAGGACCTGATCGAGGAGCAGGTCCTCGCCTATAAGGATAACCGGTGGCACTTCAACATCAGCGCGCTCGACCGCCTCGACATATCCGATTCTATCGTCGATATAATACTGAAACGCGTTGAGAAGCTGGATGAACACGAGAAGGACATCCTCTCGTCAGCCGCGGTCATCGGCGACAGGTTCAGCATCAATCTTCTCTCCCGGCTGAGCGATCTGGACAAGGTCGATGTCGTGCGGATTGTCGACAAGGCCATCGATCTCCAGCTGCTGGTCGAATTGCCCGGTCAGGTGGAGATCGGCTTCGCGCATGACCGGATCAAGGAAGCTTTTTACGACAGTTTATCGAGGGAAAGCAGGAAAAGGCTGCATCTCGCGATCGCGGACGCCATTGAGGAGGAGAACCAGGACGACCTTGAAAAAGTGATGTTCGATCTCGCCCATCATTTTATCGAGGCCGGGGAGCCGGAGCGGTCCATCATGTTCGCCTACCCGGCGGGGGTGCTGGCGTTGAAAAAGTTTGCCAACGAGGAAGCGCTCAAGTATTTCGGGGTTGCCCTCGAGCTCCTTGAAAAAGACAAGAATCAAGCGCACGCGAGGAACCAGGAGATAAAGGTTCTTGCCGGCATGGGCAAGGTCTATCTAAATACCGGCGATTACGATCAGGCGATCGAGATATTCCGGAAGCTCTTTCCGCTCATGACGACCGACGTGGATAAAATGGAGGTCTACAGCAATATCTGCGATGCCTACTACAAGAAGGGCGACTGGAAGAAGTGCGAGGAATACGGGAGACTCGGGCTGGGTATCATAAACGAACATATTCCCGAAAACAGGGCGGCGCTCGTTCTGCGGATCGCGTGGGAGTTCGTGGTGCATGTTTTTCACGACGCGTTTCCGGGCCGGTATGCGGTCGCCAGGAGGGACGTGGACGCCAAGTGGAACCTCCTCGGCAGGCTTGCCCTCGCCCTGACATGGTCCTATGTCCTGAGCGACATACTCAAGTTCCTTTTACTCACGCTAAGGGCGCTTAATGTAGCCGAGCGGCGTATCGGCAGATCAATGGAGACGGCGATGGCCATGGGGGGGTACGCGACCATGCTCTCGGCGATACCCATGTTCGAAAGGTCCATGCGGCACCAGGAGCGGGCCCTTGCTATGCGCGAAGAGGTGAACGACCGGTGGGGCGTGGCACAGTCGCTCCAGTGGATCGGCTTCTGCCACCAGTGGAAGGCTGATTACCATAAGGCCCTTGAATATTATCGTGAAAGTGCTCAGATATTCAAGAAAATAGGCGACGTCCGGGAATACGGGATGTCGGTATTCGGGGCGTTTCATTCCCACTATTTTCTGGCCGATTACGCGGCGTCACGGGAGGCAGGGGGGGAATATTTCAGAATCATCAGCAAATCCAATGACAGCTACGGGATAAGCGTCTACTGGGCATGGATGGCCAAGGGCTTCATGGAGGGGGGCGATTTTGAAAGCGCCGAATCATGCGGGATGAATAGTTTCCAGATCAGCCGCGATGCGGGAGTCTGGTTCGTCAATTGCGAGGTGAATATTGTGCTGGGCGAGCTCTATCTTGAAAAAGGAGAGATTGAAAAGTCGCTGAAGTACCTGAACGCCGCCCGGGAACTGTATGAGAAAAATAATTTCCTCAAGCCGTACACGGTGCAGCTCTATCCTCTTCTCGCGGAGGCCATGATCGCCGAGTACGGGACGCTCGATGAAACGACGGCTGGCCGTAAAAAGGCGCATATGAAAAAGATACGGGGGATGTGTCGGAAAGCAATGGCCCGTACCAGAAAGTGGTCCGCGTACCGCGGCATGTCCCTTCTGGCCTCCGCGAAGTACTGTGCACTTGCCGAAAAGAACAGGAAAGCGGAAAAGCTCTTCATGGCGGCAATCGAGCATTCCCAGATGAACGGCCGCAGGTACGTTCTCGCCCGGTGCTATTACGAATACGGGCTTTTCCTTTCGCAGTCCGATGACGCGCGGAAGACGAGAAACTGCATGGAAATGGCATACCGCATGTTCAGGGAAATACATTCAAAGGTATACATCAAGAGGATACAGGGCTTCCTCGGTATCGACGAACTGACGGTCGAATCGACCTCTATTGAGCGGCTGATTGACAGCGAGCGGATGGCTTCGGTCATTGGCCTCGCGCGCGAAATCGGGCAGATCTCTGATTTCGAAGAGCTGCTGGCGACCACCCTGTCCAAGGCGGTCGGCATAACGGGCGCACAGCGAGGCTGTATTTTTATCGAGAATGACGAGCACGTGCTTGAGAAAAAACCGGCCGCATCCGTTGGCGAACCGCCGGTGGTCATGGGCCGTTACGCCCTGAATATCGTGAGGCACGTTTTTTCCGAGAACCGCCATGTCGTTATTGAAAACGCCGCAACGGACGAGAGGTTTCCCGAGGACGGGGATGTTTTGCGGGGCGGCCTGAAATCGGTCCTCTGCGTTCCCATTATTGAGCAGGACAAGGTGATCGGGGTGTGCTATCTCGACAACCTCCTGGCCAGCGGCGTCTTTACCGAAAAAGAGGCGGACATTCTTCTCGCGTTCCTCTCGAATGTCGCCTACGCCATTGAAATCGAATTGCTCCACAGGAGATTCGAAGGCTCCGCCGGCGGCGGGAGAAAGCTGCTCGTGTCGTCACTGCCCACCGATAAAATAAAGGCGGCAATGGAGTACATTAACCAGAATTACACGTCGGATATCTCGCGGGAGGGGCTCGCCGCTCATATCGGGATACACCACGACAACCTGGGAAAGTATTTCAAGATGTATTTCGGAAAGAAGATGAACGACTACATCAATGAGCTCAGGGTGAAGGACGCTGCGCGGCTTTTAAAAGATACCGAGGATAAAATAATCGATATTGCCTTTTCAGTCGGTTTCGGCAGCCTGCGGACGTTCAACAAGGCGTTCCGACAGTTTATGAAGATCTCTCCGGTATCATACCGCAAACATATCTCCCGGTGATCTGTGTCTGTAAAATTGTATCCCGGCGGCTACTGAAAATATTCATTCATGCCGAGCATGGAGATGGTTTTTTTGATATAGGGGGAGGTCTTGAATACGGGCCGGCATCCTCGGGCTTCCATCTGTTTTTTTACGTGAATCAGGAATCCTATAAAGGCGGAATGGGCATCGAGGGTGTCTGTCATATCGAAAATTATCAATTTCCTGCTCATCACCTTTTCGAAGGTCTCAAGGTATTCAGGAACATCGAAAAATTCGATGATCTCCGGAAATTGCCATGTGAAACTTCTGCCCATACTTCCTCTCATTTTTATTTGGCAGGTAAAAGGTGCAACTGAATTCATTGCCCCGTGTTTTATATATATATAATTTTCATACAACAGTCTGGCAATGAATGGTAATACCTGAAAATGTCACTTCCAGGAATAACCATTACCATGGATATTCCCGTTATCATACTGGCAATAATCAGGTTAATCTGAAATTGGCATTTTCAGGATTGAAGGTCCTGAATAACAACTAAATAGTGCCTGATGTTTTCCATATTTATATGAACATAACATTCATTTAAGTCGGGAAATAATCGGCTTTAAAGCTTTTTCTCTGAACAGTCAAACACAGGTAAATCAAAAATATGCGAGACAATATATAATATAAATATATATTATTAATAGAACCGTCTAGACGGTTGGGTGTTTTATCTGTTGGGTTCAAATTCTTTATGGAAGCAATGATATCTTGGTAAACAACAGCTGGCCAATGTAAAGATGAATCTTAATGGCAAAATAATCAGAAACAGGTACAGGATTGAAAAGAAAATAAGCGAGGATAGCCTGAGCACGTCCCATCTCGCCTATGACCTGATGAAAAAGAACCGGCCGATTGTCTTTAAATTCTTTAAAAACAGTGGAATATCAAAAAGGATCGAGGATATTATTCGCTTCAGAATGGAGGTCCAGTCCGTATCTGAGATTGATCATGAGAATATTATCAAAATTTATGATGTCGGCGAGGTCATTGAGTTCCAGTATGCGGCAATGGAATATAACCAGGGGAGGAGCCTTGCCGAAATCATTGCCGGTGATCCCATCCCTGTTGCCAGGAGCGCTGACATCATCATGCAGGTGTGTAGGGGCCTGGTCCAGGTGCATTCCCAGAACATCATCCATAAGGAGCTTAATCCGTCCAATATCATCATCGACGGCGCGAGGGTCGTGCTGTCAGGATTCGGCCTCTCCCACCTCCGTGAGTTCGAAGATGTGGCGCGGCGCGATGAAGTGCTGAAATCATTCAGATACATGGCGCCGGAGCAGTGCAGGATATTGAACAGGGGCATAGACGAGCGGAGCGACCTGTACAGCGCAGGCGTCATTTTTTACCGATTGCTGGCGGGCAGGGAGCCGTTTGACGGCGGCGATCTCAGCTCGATCATCCACAAGCACATCGCCCTGGTGCCCGATAATCCGTGCACGGGAAACGCGGACGTCCCCGAAATACTCGGTATGATTGTCATGAAACTTCTGGAAAAAGAACCGGAGAACAGGTACCAGAGCGCCGCCGGACTCCTGAACGACCTGGAGAAATTCGCTGCCGGGCACCGCGAGTTCATCCCCGGACTGAAGGACAGGGCGGTCAAGCTCAGTTTCCGAACCAAAATGATGAACAGGGAACGGGAGCTGAACAGGCTTGTCGAGATATACGATCGGACAATCGATTCGAGAGGGAGTATAAGCTTTATCACCGGCGAGGCGGGGTCGGGCAAGACCCGGTTGATTGAAGAATTTAAAAGCAATGTCTACTCCAGGGGCGGTCTTCTGCTTGAGGGAAGGTGCTCGATCCAGAGCAATAAAAACCCGTATGAGCCGTTTAAGGAGATCATGAGCGCGCTTATCATGAACTTCAGCAATATCGCCGAATCGAAAAAGGAGAAAATTATCGAGGTCCTGAGGGACGAGTTTCAGGACCTGGGGAGAATCCTGATAAAACTCAATCCGGCCATGAAGGAGATCCTCGGGGACTGCCCGCCGCTGGTGGCACTGGAGCCTGAGCGCGAGAACAAGAGGTTCCACATGGTCATCAGCCAGTTTTTTCAGAAGGCGAGCCTGCTGTTGAACGGGATGGTGATGGTCATCGACGATATGCAGTGGACCGACGAGGGCACCCTGAACCTCCTTTCGGAAATTTCCGATAGCATCGGCTCCTGCCCCCTGTCCGTCATCGGCGCGTTTCGGAACGAGGAAGTCACGAAGAGCCATGGCCTGAAGAGACTGCACAAGGGCCTCAAGGCCAGGAATATCGAGATCGAGGAGATACACCTCGATCTTTTCAGTCCTGCGGCGATGCATCAATTCATCTCGAGCCTGCTGGCCGAGGTGGAGGGGCAGGCGTCAGTAATTTCCTCGTTCGTGCAGAAAAAAAGCAACGGGAACCCGTTTTTCGCGATTGAAATCGTGAAGAAGCTAATCGACGAGAACATCCTTGTCTACAAAAACGACGGTTGGAATCTTAACCGGCGCGAGCTTGAGACGGTCGCTATCTCCGAGACGCTGGTGGACGTGATCCTCAATAGAATAAACAAGTTTGACGAACGGGAGAAGAGCCTTCTCTCGTACGCGGCGGTGATTGGCAAGAAGTTCAACATCAAGCTCCTCTTTCGGGTGGGCGAGCTCGACACCATGGAGGTGGTGCGGATAATCGACAAGGCCATCGACCTGCAGCTGCTTGTCGACCTCCCGGTCTGGGGGGATATCGGTTGGGGACATGACAGGATACGGGAGGTCTTTTACAACAGCATCAGGAAAGAGACAAGGAAGAATCTCCACCTCGCCGTGGGCAACGCCATAGAGGAGCTAAACAAGGACAACCTCGAGAACGAAATGTTCGACCTCGCGCACCACTACATCGAGGGGGGTGACGTTGAGCGGTCCATCATATTCGCCTATCCGGCGGGTATCATGGCGATGAACAAGTACGCCAATGAAGAGGCGCTCAAGTATTTCAAGCTTGCCCTGAAGTTGCTCGAGCACGAGGGACAGGGGAGGGGCTTCCAGTGGCTTAAAATCCTTACCAACATGAGCAAGGTCTACCTGAACATAGGCAATTACGACGAAGCCATCGAGATGCTGCAGAAAATCCTTCCCATCATCAAGAACCCGAGGGACAAAAGCGAAATTTACAGTCAGATCTGCTCCGCGTATTACAAGAAGGGGGACTGGGCGCAGTGCGAGGAAAACGCGAGAAACGCGAGCGTCCTCCTGGGTGAATGGCTCCCGTCTTCAAGGCCGTCTATTGCGATTTCAATCCTCAAAGAACTCCTTCTTATGCTGCTGGTATCCATCTTCCCCGGGATTTTTATTAATATCCGTAGCGAGGAGAAGGTGGAATTGAACAAGAGGAAGGCGAAATTCTTCCTCCCGGTGCTCTGGTCGTACATACTGAGCGATATCCCTAAATTCGTGAGGACGACGATACGCTCGGTCAACATGGCCCAGTGCAATATCGGGAAATCGGTGGAACTCGGCATGGCCCTCGGCGGCTACGGCGCGCTTCTCATGTCGGTCCCGATGTTCAAAAAGGCGATCAAGAACCATGAGCGTTCGCTCGCCATGCGTGAGGAGGTCAATGATACCTGGGGTATCGCCCAGTCGCTTCAGTGGATGGGATACTGCTATCAGTGGATGGGCGACTATCGAAAGAGCATAGACTGCTTCGCCGAGGCGGTCAGGTTATTCAAAAAGGTCGGGGACGTCTGGGAAACGGGCATGTCGTTCGGCGGCCAGTCCTACAATTACATCCTCCTCTCGGATTATTCTGCGGCCAAAAAATGCCTTGATGAATACTACGAGATCGTCAGCCAGTCGAAGAATTCCTTCGGCTTGAGCGAGGTCCTTTCCAACACGGTCCCCTACTACTTTGAGCAGGGGGATGTGGAGAATGCGCTGATCACCGGGCAGAAGGCGTACGAATACAGTCTTGAGAACAACATCCTTCTCATTCACTGCAGAGCCTGCGCTGACCTCGGGACCATCTTCCTGGATAAAGGGGAAATTGACACCGCAATCTCGTATCTCGCAAAGGCCCGGGACCTGTATAAAAGGCATAATCTGCTGAAGCAGTATACCATACATCTTTACCCGACGCTGGCTGAAGCCCACATCGCGAAATACCGGGCCGGAGAGGGGCTTTCATTGAATCAAAAAATCATGTCGTTCAGAAAGATCGGGAGACTCTGCAGGACTTCTCTGCAAAGGACAAAACGCTGGGCGACCTATCACGGGATTTCGCTCATGGTCGCCGCCAAGTATCATGCCCTGCGCGGGAAGGCCGCGAAAGCGGAGAGGTTTTTCCAGAAAAGCATAGCGCACTATAAAAAAGTCGAATGCCCGTTTTTCCTGGGACGATGCTATTATGAGTACGGTCTGTATCTTTCAGCGGTCGGCAATTCCGTAAAGGCGAGAAAGCACCTTGAATCTGCGTACAAAATCTTCAACGGAATCGGCTCCCACCTGTACACGGAGAGGATTAGCGCCATAATCGGGCTGGAGGAAGCGGCGGCCAAACCGGCGTCGATCGAGCGTTTGATAGATAACGAGCGGCTGCTGTCGATTATAGCACTGGCCAAGGAAATCAGCCATATATCCAATATCGACGACCTGCTCTGCCGCACCCTCGCCAAGGCGGTGGAGATCACCGGGGCGCAGCGCGGCTGCATACTTATCGCCAACGATAAAAAGGAGATCGACAAGAAATACATATATTCGACGGCCAATTCGTATATAATCAATGAATTGTCGCAGCGTATAGTCAGGGACGTCTTGGATAACCGGACGAATATCATTATCGAAGACGCCCGCGATGAGTTGAGGCCCCGGGAAAACGGGGGCGGGGGCGATATTCGCTCAATCCTCTGCGTCCCCATTAAGGAGAGGGACAGGATTCTCGGTGTCTGCTATCTTGATAATTCCCTGACCAGCGGGGTTTTTACCGAAAAAGAGGCGGATCTGCTCATCACCTTTCTCTCGCATGTCGCCTACGCCATCGAGATAGAGTTGATCCACCAGCAGCATAAAGATTCAAACGTTATACGCAAACATCCCTCCCTCTCCTCGATAATTACCGAAAAGATTAAAAAGGCAGTCGAGTATATCAATGAGAATTACACCTCGGAGATCTCCCGTGAAGGGCTGGCCGCGCATGTCGGCATCCACCACGACAACCTGGGCAAGTATTTCAAACTATATCTCGGCAAGAAAATGACTGACTATATCAACGAACTGCGCGTTAAGGACGCGGTCGGCAGGCTTCAGGAAACGGGCGATACCGTGATAGATATCGCCTTTTCGGTCGGTTTCGGGAGCCTCCGCACCTTCAACAAGGTTTTTCGCGAGATAATGAACAAGACACCGGCCGACTACCGGAAACACAACAGGTAGGCGGACCCCGGGTCTCCATCCCCCTAACATTGTATACAATCTTCAACCGTAATTTCCATTTCCTTTTTTCCTCATAGTCTGCTCTGTGCCATCACTTCTTAATTATTACGGACAAATTTCTGGAAGAAAATGGCTATAAAACTGTCCCGCGCCACATGGCAATTTTTGGGTCGACCTGATTAGTGCCTATAGTCCGATTTGGGTCTGCCTTCAGTTTGCCAGACAATCAAAATAAAAAAATCTATATTCTCAGCATGATGAGAAATCAAACCGGCTGTTCGGTTGTTTTATCATCCAGGCCATTTAAAGTTATTTCATTAGAGTTGGCGAGATGCATACATTGCATTTATCAGTAATATTAAGGAATTCTTATTGAAATTATAGTTTAACCATAATTTTTCTTAGGGGGCGTTATATGAATAAAAGTCGATTCGAAAGCTTGGGCGTCTACCTGCCGGAAAAGATCGTCTCGACAAAGGAGCTGATCGACAGCATGGAGCAGAAACCGCAGTTCGATCTGGAATCCCTGACGGGCATCAAGACCCGGCGATGGAGGTCGGAATGCGAGGATTCCTACACCCTAGCCCTGAAAGCGGCGAAAAAGTGTCTTGAGAATTCCGAATACGAGGCGTCCGACCTTGATGTCATCATATTCTGCTCGATAACTCATTCGAAAGACGGGACAAACCACTGGTTCGAGCCCTCCCTGAGCAAGTTTCTCAAAGACAATCTGGGCATGAGGCCCTCGGCGATAAACTTCGACATGACCAACGCCTGCGCTGGCATGCTCACCGGCCTCTTTATCCTCAATAACATGATAAAGGCCGGGACGGCCAGCTGCGGCATGGTGGTGAGCGGGGAGTGCATCACGCCGATCTCTGAAACCGCCATGAAGGAGATCAAGGATCCGATCGACGCGCAGTTCGCTTCGCTTACGGTCGGCGATTCCGGCGCCGCCATGATAATCGACCGGTGCTCGAATGAAGAAGACGGGATCGATTTCGTCGAGTTCATGACAGTCGCTGAATTCGCGGAGCTATGCTTCGGCATGCCGAGCGAGCAAAACTCGGGCATCGCCATGTATACCGACGCCATCGGCATACACCGCGAGGTCATCAGCCGCCTTCCCGGCGCCATCAGGCACCTCAAGAAGAAATACGGAATGAAGGGGGAGGACTTTGACTACATTCTCCCGCACCAGACGTCGACGCGCGCTATTCAGACGGCGTTCAGCCACTGCAGGGAGCAGCTGGATGACGAGATCCCGGAGATACTGATAAGCCTGGACCGGTACGGGAACACCTCGTCCACGTCGCATTTTGTGGTCCTTCATGATTACTTGAGCCGCAAGCAGCTAAAGAAGAAATCAAAGATCCTCTTTTTCGGGCTCGCGTCCGGAATAGTGATGGGATTCGTGTCGGCAACCATAAATAAACTGGAGGAACAATATGGGTACTGTAATTAAGGCTTCATCAATTTGCGCCAATGGAACGCACAGCGCAATAGAGCTGACCGTAATCGCTGCGGAACAATGCATAGAAAAGGCAGGCGTCGAGAGAACGGACGTCGATCTGCTGATATACGCCGGTGTGTACCGGGACCACAACATCGCGGAACCGGCCATTGCGCCCCTCATTCAGAAGAAGCTTGGATTGAACAACGATCCGTTAATAAACGGGGAATTCGGCAAAATGACCTTTTCCTTCGACATCACTAACGGCGAATGCGGTTTCCTCTCTGCCGTCACGGTGGCCGAGGCCGCGTTGAAAAGCGGAAGCAGCCGGTATGCCCTTATCGTTTCCGGTGACGCGCACCCGTCAAAGAAAAAGCAGCCGGATTTTCCCTACAGCAACATCGGCTCTGCGGTACTCCTCGCCTACACCGAGGAGAAGGAGAAGGGGTTCACCAATTTCATGTTCAAGACCGCCAACGGCGACAATCCGGGCCTGAAATCATATCTGGAGTTTGATAAAATCGGGACGAGAGGCAGGGAGATGGCCTTGATTTACATGGACAACGATTACCACAGCAAACTCCACTCCTTTGCCGTTGAATCAATACGCGAGTACATTGGTGCGCATATGGTGGACCCCCTGAATGTGCGGTACCTGGTTACATCGCAGCAGTACAAGGGCTTCGGAAGTAAAATCACCCACGCGATCGGCCTTAACGGAACGCCGAAGGTCATTGACCTGCATGATGAATACGGCGATTCCCACACTTCGTCGCTGCCGCTTAGCTTTCATCATATCTTCAATAACGGAGAGCTGAAGGAGAACGACCGTATTCTTTTTGTTTCGGCCGGCTCCGGGCTGACATCGGCATGCGCCATGTATGTTGTGTAGCGGGAAAAGGCGCGTGTTGTTTCAGAAGGGGGTGAGAGAGCGCACAATAAATTATATGTGAGGATTTCGCCATGAACCAGTACGACAACTCATCAGCCAGGGAAACCCTTATGGGTTTTACGGACGCAACCGAGATACGGACGGGGGCGAAGATGCTCGACAGGGAACTTTACCCCTTCAAGAGCAATTACCTGAACATCAACGGGCTCCGGTACCACTACCTCGACGAGGGAGAGGGAGAGCCGATAGTCATGGTCCATGGTAACCCGACATGGTCGTTTTATTACCGGAATCTGATCAAGGCCCTGAGGCCCCATTACCGCGTCATTGTCCCGGATCACATCGGCATGGGACTGTCGGACAAGCCGGGCGACAACCGATACCATTACACTGCCGTACGGCGCATGGAGGACCTCGGCAAGTTGATAGACCACCTGAAGCTGAAAAAATTCACGTTAGTCGGCCATGACTGGGGCGGGATCATCGGAACGGCATATGCGTCGCTCAACCCTGACAAGATCAGGGCGATGGTGATGATGAACACGGCCGGATTCATCTGGCCGGTGGCCAAGCGGCTTCCCTTCGCGCTGTTCCTGTCGCGCATACCGATAGGGAGCGCGCTCTTCATCCGCGGGCTCAACGCTTTCGCGCGCGGCGCGATAATACTCGGCATGAACCGGCACTGGATGCCGTATAACGTAGCGAAGGGGCTACTGTTTCCCTACGGGTCATGGAAGGACCGCATCGCCGTGCACCGCTTCATACAGGACATCCCGGTCCGTCCCACCGACCCCGGGTATGAAATGGGCCTCCTCATGGAGTCCCGCCTGAAACTCCTTCGTGACGTTCCCAAACTCCTCTGCTGGGGAATGAAGGACTTCATTTTTGACGACAAGTTTCTTAATGAATGGGTGCGTCATTTCCCGGACGCCGAAGTGCATCAGTTCGACGACGCAGGCCACTACGTTCTTGAGGACGCTGCCGAGGACGTAATCCCGCTCGTGGAACGGTTCCTGAAAGAGCGGGTCTATCCGGCGGTACCCGCGAGGAAGAAAGAGCACGCCGCGCCGGCTAAAAAGCAGGAAGAGTTCAGGGACCTGGCCGAGCATCTTCTGGATATCGTCAGGAAGAAGCCGGACGGGCTGGTGGTGGCCCACCAGAAGAAGCTGAAATTGAACGGCAGGGGCGTCTACGATACCCGCACCTACAGCGTCGTTGACCGCGAGAGCAACCAGATAGCGCACGGCCTTGAAAAAGTGGGGATCACGCGGGGTATGCATACCGTGCTTATGGTCACGCCCGGAACCGACTTTTTTGCGGTCCTCTCCGGAATACTTAAAATCGGCGCCATCCCCGTGCTGGTCGACCCGGGCATGGGCATCCGCAACCTGAAAAAATGCATGGCCGAGGCGGAGCCCGAGGCCTTCATCGGCATACCGAAGGCCCACCTGGCGCGGGTCCTGCTCCGGTGGGCGAAAAAGAGCGTCAGGATCAATGTGACGGTAGGACGGCGTTATTGCTGGGGCGGCTGGACCCTCGGTAAAATCGAGTCCCTCGGCTCGGCCGAGCCGTACATCATGACCGTGAAGCCGAAACCGGAGGACACCGCGATGCTCGCCTTCACCAGCGGCAACACCGGCATACCCAAGGGCGTCATCTTCACCCACGGCATCATGTCTGCCCAGCTCGATATCATAGGCGGGTTCATCGAAGTGAAAGAGGGCGACGCGGACCTCTCCACGTTTCCGCCCTTCGCGCTTTTCGGACCGGCGTGCGGCGTGCCGGCGATCATTCCCGACATGGACGCCACCAAGCCGGCATCGGCCAACCCGCGCAAGCTCGTGGCCGCGATCAACGATTATCAGTGCACCAGCACGTTCTGCTCGCCCGCGCTCGTTGAGAAGATCGGCAGGTACTGCGAGGCGAAAGGGATAAAGCTGCCGTCGCTCCGCAAGGTTCTCTCCGCCGGCGCGCCGGCCCGGATGTCATCACTCGAGCGTTTCCTCAGACTGTTGAGCCCAGGGGTCGAGATTGTCACGCCCTACGGCGCCACCGAGGCGCTCCCGGTCACCTATATCGGGACCGACGAGTTGATGAAAGAGACGAAAAAGCTGACCGAGCAGGGATCCGGGGTATGCGTCGGTCGACCGGTACCCGGCGTTGAGGTCGCGATCGTACCCATTTCGGAAGAAGCGATTGAGGAGTGGACCGATACGCTGAGGCTCCCGGCCGGCACAATAGGCGAGATCGCCGCGAAGGGGCCGGTCGTGACAACGGTCTACTACAAGCGCCCGGTGCAGACGCGCCTTGCGAAGATAAAGGACCCGCGAGACGGCGGCATATGGCACCGCATGGGCGACGTGGGATATCTCGACAAACAGGGGAGGCTCTGGATGTGCGGCAGAAAGGTGCACCGCGTCGTGACGCAGAACGGTACGCTCTTCTCCCTTCCCTGCGAGGCGATTTTCAACAACCACCCGAAGGTGAACCGGAGCGCCCTCGTGGGTATCGTCAAAAACGGTCGGACCGAACCGGTCATCATCATAGAGCTTGAGAAAGGGTTGCGACTCGGGCCGCGGGCGAAAAAACAGCTCACCGTCGAGCTGCTCAACCTGGGGGAAAAGCACAATCATACAAAAACCATAAAGACTGTGCTCTATCGGCGCAATTTTCCCGTTGATATCAGGCATAATGCCAAGATACTCAGGGAGAAGCTGGCGGTGTGGGCGCAGAGGGAGGTCTGATGAGAGCGCTGGTTACCGGAGGTGGAGGGTTCCTCGGAGGAGCCATAGTCCGTCAGCTCATACGGAGGGGAGACGCGGTCAGGAGTTTTTCACGAGGAAGCTATCCAGAGCTCGACAGGCTCGGCGTGGAACACGTCCAGGGCGACCTGGCTGACCTGGACGATATATGCGCGGCCGTCAAGGGGTGCGATGTGGTTTTCCATGTCGCGGCCAAGGCAGGCCCGTGGGGTCCTTATCGCGAATACTATCAGGCCAACGTCGAGGGGACGAGGAATGTTATCGCCGCGTGCAAAAAGACGGGGGTGCGGCGCCTGGTCTACACCTCCTCCCCGAGCGTCGTATTTAACGGCGGCGACATGGAGGGGGTCGACGAATCGGTATCCTACGGTGAACATTTCGAGTCGGCCTATCCGGCCACCAAGGCCATTGCCGAGGCGCTCGTCCTCGAGGCGAATGACAGCGCCATGGCGACGGTGGCCCTGCGGCCCCATCTAATCTGGGGCCCCGGAGACAACAATCTTATCCCGCGCCTGATCAGCAAGGCGAGGGCCGGGAGGCTCCGCATCGTCGGTACGGGAGAGAACAAGGTGGATGTCGTTTTTGTCGACAACGCGGCAAAGGCGCACCTGCAGGCGGCCGACCATCTCAGGCCCGGCTCGCCGGTCGCGGGGAAGGCCTATTTTATATCGAACGGCGACCCGCGGCCTATCGCAGAGGTCCTCGACAGGATCATGGAGATCTATCAGCTTCCCCCGGTCACAAAGAAGCTCAAGTGTCCGGCCGCGATTGCCTATGCGGGGGGATGGGTCTTTGAAAAGCTTTATAATGCCATAGGCCTCAAGAGCGAGCCCCTGGTTACGCGGTTTCTCGCCAGGGAGCTCTCCACGTCGCACTGGTTTGATATATCGGCGGCACGCAATGATTTTGGCTATCATCCTGAAATAAGTTTCGAGGAGGGGCTCAATCTCCTCAGAGAATCTATCGCATAACCGTCATTTTGAGTAAGGATGGCGAGATCTGGGCGGGAAATGGCGGCTTTCGGGCCGGTATTTCCCGCCATTTTTTTCTCCTCCGGTTTTTTAATCACTCCTAAATTTTTATTGATATTTTGCGCGATACGTATATTTTTGAACGCCGGGCGCTCCGGCCCATGCCGGGCAGTGAGATAATGAATATCCTCGGCGATAAAATAAACAACAGGTTCCTCATCGAGAGGATGATCGGCGACGGCAGGTACACCTCGCGGTATCGCGCCGTCGATCTGTGGAACAACAGGGCGCCCGTGCTTCTCGATCTCTTCAAGAACAGCGCCATATCGGCAAAAATTCAGGACATTATACGATTCAAGATGGAGCTCTACGCTGTTTCCCGACTCGGGCATGAGAGCATCGTCAGAATAATCGATATCGGCGAGTTCGTCGAGATCCTATATGTGGCGAGTGAATATTTTGAAGGCGCCAGCTGTGAGGAGCTCCTCGCCCAGGAGGCCGTCACGATTGAGCGGTCGGTCGATATCGTCGCCCGGGTTGCCGGGGCACTCGCGTACCTGCATGATAATAAAATAATACACAAGGACGTAAGCCCGGCCAACATTTACCTCTCCGGACCGAGGGTCATCCTTTCCGGCATCGGCATTTCACACATACGCAGGTTTGATGAAACCCCGGCCGCGGGGGAATTGCTGGAGCTTTTCAGGTACACGGCACCGGAACAATTCGGGATCATGCAGAGGACGATAGACGAGAGGAGCGACCTTTACTCTCTCGGCGCGGTGTTTTACCGGCTCCTGACCGGGAGGGACGCCTTTCAGGGAAAAGACGTTAACGCCGTGATCCACGGGCAGATGGCCCAGGTACCGGAAAGGCCGGGCTCGATCAATCGCGACGTTCCGGTCATGCTTGAGCGGATCGTGATGAAGCTCCTCGAAAAGGAGCCGGAAAACAGGTACCAGAGCGCGCGCGGCCTACTTGCCGATCTTGACAAGTACGCCGCGGGCGGAGGGGAGTTCCTCCCGGGGCTGGCTGACAGGGCGACCAGACTCGTCTTCCGGACCAGGCTGGTGGGCAGGGAAAAAGAAATGAACGCCCTCATTGACCTGTTCGGCGGGGCCAGGGGCGGAAACGGCGGCGTCTGCATCATATCGGGTGAGGCCGGTTCAGGAAAGACGCGCCTGGTAGATGAGCTTAAGGGCCATATATACGGGATAGACGGGCATATTATCGACGGCAGGTGCTCCGTCCACAACTACAAGATACCGTACGAGCCGTTCCGGCAGGCCCTTGGCGCATGGATGAGCCTCGTCAACCGGTTCTCGGACGACGAGAGGAAGCGGATCGCCGACGAGCTGAGTCAAGAGTTCAGGAATTTCGGGAAGATAGTGGTCAAACTGAATCCCGAGATGGAGCGGTTGCTGGGCGATTGTACCCCGCTGGTCTCCCTCGATCCGGAGCAGGAGACCAAGCGATTTCGCACGGTACTATCCTCGTTTTTCCTCAAGCTGAGTGATCTTTCAAGGCGACTGGTTGTTGTCCTTGACGATCTTCACTGGGCTGACGAGGGGACGATCACCATCCTTCACGAAATAATGGAGAACATCGCTGATCATCCCCTTGCCGTTATATGCCTGTTCAGGGACGACGAGATTTCGCCGGACCACGGTATCATGAAATTAATCAGACTGGTATCCGGCGGCGATATACCCGGGGCGATAATCCATCTTGACCGGCTTGACGCGGAGTCGACCGGGCGGCTGATTTCGGGGCTGCTGCTTGAGCCGGCAAACCGCACGGCTGCCATTTCGGAGTACGTATACAAAATCGGCAAGGGCAACCCGTTTTTTACGGCCGAGATACTGAAGCAGCTCATAGACGAAAAGGTGCTGGCGTACAGAAGGGGGAGATGGAGCCTTGACAGCGCCCTTATTCCCAGGGCGGGGATTTCAGACACCATCGTGGATATAATCCTGAAAAGGATGCGTCACCTGAATGATATCGAATGGCAGGTCCTTTCCCTCGCGTCGGTCATCGGCATGAGATTCGACATGAAGCTGCTGATCAGGATAAGCTGGCTCGATGAAACCGACGTGGTGCGGGTGGTCGACCGGGCCGTCGATTTGCAGATACTGGTTGAGCAGCCGGGCCGGGACGACATCGTGTTCTCTCATGACCGGATACGCGACGCGTTATATGACGCGATTTCGGTGGAACGGCGGCGCCGGCTTCATCTCGATATTGCGAAGGCGATCGAAGAGAGCGGCGCGGACCGCGATGATCTTTTATTCGAGATCACCAACCATTACATCGAGGGTGGCGATGTCGAGCGGGCCCGTGTATACTCCTATCCCGCCGGCGTCAGGGCGATGAAGGATTATGCCAACGAAGACGCGCTCGGGTATTTCATGCTGGCGCTTGGCATGAAGGGCCAAGACGGCGCGATCGACAGCGGTCAGTCGATCAATATATGGAGGCATATCGCACGGGTCCGCATGAACATGGGCGATTATGACCGGGCGGCGGATATTTACCGGAAACTGCTACCCCTGATCATGGACGTTAACGAAAAGGCCGATGCCTGCGCCATGATATGCAGCGCCCATTTCAAAAAGGGCGAATGGAAAAAATGCGAGGATACGGCGCGTCTGGCCATGGGCCTGTACGGAATGAGACTTCCGGACAGAAAGCCCGTCCTTGTCCTTTCGATAATCAAGGAATTAATCGTTCACGGCTTCCATTCGCTTTTTCCGGGACTCTATTACCGCGTAAGGGAGAACGTGGATCCCAGGTGGCTTGCCATGGGGAAAATCGCGATGTCGCTTACCTGGTCGTATGTGTACAGCGACACGCTCAAGTTCCTCCGGCTTGCGGTCCGCTCGCTGAACGTCGCCGAACGGCGTATGGGAAAATCGCGCGAGGCCGGCATGGCCCTGGCCGGGTACGGGGCCATACTCATGGCGATCCCGCTGTTCGGCAGGGCGATCAGGGTGCACGAGCGGGCCCTCTCTTTTCGAAAGGAAATCAAGGACGAGTGGGGGGTCGCACAATCGCTTCAGTGGATGGGCTTCTGCTTCCTCTGGAAGGGCGAATACAAGAAGAGCCTTGGATTTTTTAATGAAAGCGCGAGCATGTTCAGGCAGATCGGCGACATGCGGGAATACGGCTTCTCGATTTTCGGTGCGTTTCAGTGCTACTATTATCTGTCCGATTACCAGCTTGCGCGCATCTTCACCGAGGAATACATCAACATTCCGATCAGCGCATCCGACAACTATAATCTGAGCGTGTACTGGGCATGGTTTTCGATATACTACATGGAGACGGGCGACTACGACAGCGCCGAGCTCTGCGGGCTCACCAGCTACTATCTGAGCAGGGACGCGGAGATATGGTATGTGAACTGCGTCGTCGCTTCGGTCCTCGGGGCCCTGTACCTTGAAAAGGGGAGCGTGGGCCAGGCGCTCTCCTACCTCTACCATGCAAAAGAGCTGAATGAAAATAATAATTTTATGCAATACTACGTTGTGAGGCTCTACCCGGCGATCGCCGAGGCGCGCATAGCCGAGTATCGCGCGGGCGAGATAACGGACGCGGCATGGAAAAAAAAGGCCTTGCGGGACGTCCGCGCGGCATGCAGGGAGTCGATGCGCAAAACAAAAAAATGGGTTTCGCATCACGGCGCTTCACTGCTGGCGAGTGCGAAATACCGGGCCATGGTCGGCGATACCGACGGTGCCGGGCGGCTGTTCGCCCGGAGCATTGAACTTAACGCGAAGCTGGGAAACCGTTACAATCTTGCGCGGTGCCACTACGAATACGGGCTGTTCCTGTCGCAGACCGATGACGTGAAGAAGACCAGGCAGAACCTGGAAGCGGCGTACCAGATATTCAATGAAATCGGGTCACGGCAGTACGTCGAAAGGATGCGGCGCATACTCGGGATCGCTGGCGATGAATCGGAAACGACGCCGATAGAGCGGCTGGTCGACGGGGAGCGGATGACGTCGGTCGCGCGGCTCGCGCGGGAAATTAACAGGATGACCGACGCCGGCGACCTTATGATAACGGTGCTGTCACGCGCGGTTGAGATAGCGGGCGCGCGCCGCGGGTGCATTTACATAGCCGGCGAAGACGGGCGGCTCCATGCGCGGGCGATTGTTCCCGCCGCCGGCATCGTTTTCGGCGATTATTCGATGGGTATCATCGAGAGGGTCTATGCCGAAGGGGATTCGGTTGTTGTCAAAGACGCGTTGAAGGATCCGGAATACCCGGGGGGCGGCGCCCGAACGCACGAGGAGCCGCGGTCGGTACTCTGCCTGCCGGTCGTAGAGCTGGAGAAGACAATCGGCGTCTGCTATCTCGACAATTCGCTCGCCCCCGGCGTGTTTGGTGCGAAAGAGGCCGATCTCGTCCGCCTGTTTCTCTCCAGCGTCTCCTACGCCAGGGCGCTGGAAATAATTCAGCACGCCTCGGAAGAGGACCGGGAGATCGACGCCAGGCTGCTGACGTCATCGATCCCGCCCGAAAAGATGGAGATGGCCATGGATTACATAAACAAGAATTTCATGTCCGAGATCTCGCGGGAGGGACTTGCCGCGCACGTCGGCATGCACCACGACAACCTGGGCAGGTATTTCAAGATATATTACGGTAAAAAAATCAACGATTACATCAACGGGTTGCGCATACAGGAGGCCATTAGGAGGCTGACGGAAACCGACGAGCGGATAGTCGACATCGCGTTTTCAGTCGGGTTCGGAAGCGTCAGCAACTTCAACAAGGCCTTCCGCCAGGTCATGAAGGTCTCCCCGGATTTCTTCAGGAAAAAAAACAGGTAGGGCCTGCAGCCGGCCCCCCGCCCGCCGAAATCAAATTTATATTGATTTTTTTTGGATGTTGCCATACTAGCGAACTTGGCGATATCTGTGTGCGCACCGGGTCGGGGGCGCGTTGGTGCTGCGAAAATGATGATCCTTGGTAAAATAATAAATCACCGGTACAGGATAGACTCGCTCATGAGGGAGGACGCCCTCGGGTCATTCTACCTGGCCCGCGACCTGTCGCAGGACGACAGGCAGGTTATCTTCAACTTCTTTAACAATAACGCCATATCAAACAGGATCGAGGACATCATACGTTTTAAGATGGAGATCCACGCCGTTTCCGCGCTGGAACATGAGGGCATCCTGAAAATGTACGAAATAGGCGAATTCGTAGGCCTGCATTACATAGCCTCGGAGCCAGTGACGGCGGAGACACTGTATGTCTTCATGGCCGGCGGGCTCGTTTCGCTCGATGAATCCGTCAACATCATCAGGCGGATATGCGGCGCACTCGAGCTCCTTCATTCGAAGAACATCATTCACAAGAACATCAACCCGTCGTCCGTCATGATAGGCTCCGGCAGGGTCCTCCTCTCGGGGTTCGGCCTTTCCCATGTGCGCCGGTATGACGGGACGGCCGTTTCCGCCGACATGATCGAGATATTCAAGTACATGTCGCCGGAGCAGTGCAGGATCCTTCCTTACGGCGTCGACGAGAGAAGCGATCTCTATTCGCTCGGCGTGATATTCTACAGGCTCCTCACGGGCAAAGACCCGTTTTACGGGAGGGACATCAACTCAATCATACATAAACAGATGGCCGTGCTGCCGGAGAGGCCGGGGAGCCTGAACCCTAACATCCCGGCGGCCCTGGAGCGGATCGTCCTCAAGCTCCTTGAAAAGGAGCCGGACAACAGATACCAGAGCGCCCGCGGACTCCTCGCGGACCTGGACCAGTACCTCAAGGGAAAGGGCGATTTCATCCTCGGCCTCGACGACCGCGTTCGTCGCCAGACTTACCGGACCCGGCTGGTCGGAAGGGATAAGGAGCTGAACCGCCTGGTAACCCTGTACGGCAGGATAGCGGGGGGGAAGGGCGGCGCCTGCTTCGTCACCGGCGAGGCGGGTTCCGGTAAAACCCGTCTCCTTGAAGAGATGAAGGGACGCATATACTCGAGAGGCGGCTGGCTGGTCGAGGGAAGGTGCTCCCTCCAGAGCTACAAGGTTCCCTACGCCCCTTTCAGGGAGATCCTGAACGCCTGCCTCAACATCTTTTACCGGATGGCCGAGACCGAGAGAAAGCGGATCATCGAGGTGATCCGAGAAGAATACGGCAATTTCGGCGAGATACTGGTGAGGCTGAACCCGGCGATGAAGGAGGTGCTTGGAGATTTCCCGCAGATGGTCCCTCTCGGGCCGGAGAAAGAGAACGCGCGGTTCCTGATGGTGACCGCCGGGTTTTTCCTGAAGCTGAGCGACCTGTCGCGACGCCTGGTCATTATCCTTGAAGATTTGCAGTGGGCGGACGAGGGGACGCTGGCACTGATTTCCGAGCTGCTGGACGCCATATCCGGCCATCCTCTCGCGATCGTCGTCTCCTACCGCCCCGAAGAGGTGCCGGCAAACCACACCCTGATGAAGATAAGGGAAAAATTCTTGAACAGGGACATGACGGTGGTGGACGAGATCGGCCTTGACCTGTTCGATCCCGAGCGGATGAACCTCCTCGTCTCATCGATCATGGCAGAGCCGTCGGAGAAGACCCGCGCCGTATCCGAATTCATCCAGGGGAAGAGCAGGGGCAATCCCTTTTTTGCCATCGAGGTGCTGAAGCGCCTGGTCGACGAGCATGTGGTCGATTACGGGAGCAAGCGGCCTGAGGTTGACCCGGACATTTTGTCGTCAATCGTTATGCCGAATACCGTCGTGGATATTATTCTAAAAAGGATGTCCCATCTCGACGAGGGCGAGGCGAAGCTTCTTTCGAAGGCCTCGGTGATCGGCGAGAAGTTCAGCATGAAGCTTCTCTTCAAGATAAGCGGGCTCGATGAAACCGAGGTGGTCAGGATAATCGACAAGGCCATCGGGTTGCATCTCCTTGTGAGTACGTCCGACGCGGGCGTGGTCAGTTTCGCGCACGATCGGATACAGGAGGCGTTTTACGCCAGCATCCCGGCCGAGGAAAGGAAGCAGGCTCACCTTCTCGTCGCCAATACGATAGAAGAGGAAAACATCGACTATCTCGAGGACGTGATTTTTGACCTCGCGAACCACTGTATCGCCATGGAGGATATCGACCGCGCTCTCATTTTTTCCTTCCCGGCGGGGAGGAAAGCGCTGTCCCAGTATGCGTACGCCGACGCCCTCAGGTATTTCCAGCTGACCCTGGACCTGCTGGATCAGCTTGAGCTCCACGGCACCAGGCTCTGGCTTGAGGTGCAGAAGAACATGAGCAAGGCCCACCTCAACCTGCAGCATTACGACGAGGGGATAGAGATACTCCAGAAGATCATTCCGCTGTTCAAATCGAAGAAAGACAGAATGGAGGCGTTCGCCGACATCTGCGAGGCCTATTCCAAAAAGGGCGAATGGCGGAAATGCGAGAAGGCCGGTACGGAAGGGTTCCGGCTGGCGGGCGTGTGGTTTCCCGGCAATAATGCATCGCTTAATCTCGGTATCGTGAAAGAGCTCGCGGAGCATGCCATTCGGGGCATCTTTCCCCGCCGGCGCCGCGAGAGAAGGACCGAGGCGCACCTCCTGTTCGTCATCACTGCGAAGATAATTCTCTCAATGATATGGTCGTATGTATTCACGGATACCCGCAAGTTCGTCTACCTGGTGCTCCGCGCGCTCAACATGGCGGAACGGTATGCCGGTGTGTCGCCGGAGCTGGGGCTGGCCCTCGGGGGGTACGGTGCGCTCCTCATGGCGGTTGCAATGTTCAACCGGGCGGCCGCGGTCCACGAGAAAGCCATGGAGATGAGAAGGCTCGTCAACGACCGATGGGGAACGGCCCAGTCCCTGCAGTGGATCGGTTTCTGCTGGCAGTGGAAGGGGGAGTACTACAAGAGCCTGAAATACTTTACGGAAAGCGCCGAGACATTCAGGGCGATTGGCGATATGAGGGAATACGGATTCTCTCTCTTCGGCATGTGCCAGTGCCACTACTATCTCTCGGAATTCGAGGCGGCCCGGCGCTACCTTGACGACTACTACGCCATCGCATGCGCCTCCAACGACAACTACGGCATGAGCTCGTACTGGTGGTCGTCGGCGCTCTGGTACCTGAAGACCGGCGATTTCGAGAGCGCCGAGTTCTGCGCCCTCACCTGCTATTATTTCAGCATCGATGCCGAGGCGTGGTTCGATTACTGCGTGGTCAGCTGCATACTGGGACAGATATATCTCGAGAAGGGCGAATTCGCGAAGGCGCTTGCCCACCTGGAACAGGCGAAGGAAATCAACGAGAAGCACAATTTCCTCAGGCAGTACGTAAACGACATCTATCCGCTCCTGGCGGAGGCGGCGCTGGCAGACGCCAGGGCGGGTACGGTACTGTCGGGTCCAGGGAGGAGAAGGAGAATGCGGGAGATACGGGGGCTCTGTCGTGAAGCGGTGAGGAAGACGAGAAAGTGGCCGGCCCAATACGGGATATCCCTCATGGTATACGCGAAATACCATGCGCAGAGGGGCGACAAGGACAGGGCGGACAGGCTGTTCCGGCAGAGCATCGAGCATTATCGGAAGACGGGGGGGCGCTACGAGCAGGCCAGGTGCCAGTACGAATACAGCGCCTTCCTCTCGCAGGGCGATGATGTCAGGAGCACCAGGGCGAACCTGGAGTCGGCGTACCAGGTCTTCAGCGAGATCGGCGCGAAAAAATATATCGGGATAATCCAGAACCTGCTGGGGATAAGCCGCGACGGCGAATCGGAGACGTCAATGGAGCGCCTGATCGAGAGCGAGCGAATGACCTCGGCGATCCAGCTCGCGCGTGAGTTGAACAGGGTGCCGGATATCGACGAATCCCTGCGCGCGACCCTCCACCGGGCGATCGAGATGGCGGGCGCGCGGCGGGGGTGTATCTTTATCAGGGACGAGGGGAACGGGCTGGAGCCGAAGAACGTCACCTGCGCCGGGGGCGCGACGGGCGCGTTGTGCCCATACGCGATGAGGATTGTGGAACGGGTGCTCGCCACCGGCAGGCCGGTTATAATCGACGACGCGCTTGCCGACCAGCGATTTAAGGAGGAGGGCTTCGAAGACTCACCGGAGGGAATGCGGTCGGTACTCTGCGCCCCGATAATCGAGCGGGACGCCGTTATCGGGGTCTGCTATCTCGACAATTCGCTTGCCGCAGGCGTATTCGGGAAGAAGGAGATGGACCTGGTCAACCTCCTTCTCTCCAACATATCCCACGCCAGGGCGATTGAGATACTCCGTCGTCGGTCAGTGATAGTGCAGGAGGGCGAAAGCAGGGTGCTTATATCCACGATCCCGACTGAAAAGCTGCAGAAGGCGGTCGAGTACATCAATAATAACTATACGTCGGATATTTCCCGCGAAGGTCTCGCTTCATACGTGGGAATTCACCACGACAACCTGGGAAAGTATTTCAAGATCTACTTCGGCAAGAAAATAAGCGATTACATAAACGAGCTGCGGATACACAGGGCAGCTGAAATATTACGCGATACGGATGATAAGATAGTTAATGTCGCTTTTTCCTCAGGTTTCGGGAGCATCAGCACCTTCAACAAGGCATTTCGGCAGATTATGAAGATTTCACCTGAAATATACAGGAAAAATCTGAGAGTCAACAGGCATACCGGCAACTAAATTAAAATTAGTTTATACAACAATTGTAATATTGAATAGAATTAATTAAAAAACTATCAATAATCTGCAAAATGATTAGTCTGACACCCTAAATCAATATTCAAGACTGCTTGCGGAGTGAATGCTCAAAATCAGGTACCAAAATTTGAGCATCCTCAATATCAGGTACATCTGATATCTGTGAGACAAATTTTAGTGTTTTTAATATATTCACTACATATTTGTATTATCAAAAATAATCCAAATTCAATTTGACAAGTATTAGTGAAAAATGCGATAATGGTTAAATTACAAAACGTCTGGACGGTTAATATATTGTGAAGGGCAGATTAGTTAGATTTTTTTGTTTTTTAATCAAAATAAGGTATTTTGCGGGGATTTGACCAAAATTATGTCTGATAATGATAAAAAAAGAGGTATTTAAGGGGAAATAGAGGCAAACGAATAATACAGATGGAATCATTCTTCTATTATATAGTTTTTTCTTTCAGCCGTAGGAACTGGGTCTCCAGTTTTGCGGCGTTTTTATGTTTTATGTCCAATTTTTGCTCCAACACTTTATACGGGGG
>JAFGBT010000023.1 GCA_016933025.1 Spirochaetota bacterium
AGCTCGTTGGGCTCATAACCCAAAGGTCGCAGGTTCAAATCCTGCCCGCGCTAATCAACGGCGAGGTAGCTCAGATGGTTAGAGCACGCGGCTCATACCCGCGGCGTGGAGGGTTCGAATCCCTCCCTCGCTAATGAACCAGACAAACGGGTTATGGAAAATATTATAAACCTCCTCGTTTCCAACAAGGCCCTCCTCGCAGTCGCAGTGTTCATCAGCATACTCATAATCCTATCAGCCGCCAGAAAACTCGTGAGGGCCGCAATCGTTCTGCTTGCAATTCTGATTATCTATGCCGCCTACCTTATCTACTCGGGTCAAAAGGTCCCGCGAACCGGCACGGAAGCAATTCGGCATGTAACGGTCAAGATTGACGAATTAAAAAAAAGCGAGGTAAAAATTATCAAAAAGGCGGGCGATTAGTCCCCGTCATCCCCGTTCTCGTAGATAATAAAATGCTTGCTGTCGATAAGCCGGTTGTCGCCCCTGGCGTCCGTAATGAGTATTTGATATTCGCCGGGGTCGAGGTCTTTGATAGTGCCGTACACGGCCCGGGACTTCTTGTTGATTCTTGACGTCTGCGTGTACACCTCGACCCACACCAGCTCCTTTTTCTGGTATACGACCCCGATATCCATCTCGCCCGATACCTTCCTGATCGCATAGACCCAGTCGACCGCTTCGCCCCCCGCGAATTCCGGGACGGAGTCTATCCGACGGTAGGCGTCCTCCCCAAACTTTTTGAAGCCGAACTCTCCATGGAGCCCGCAGGAGATCGCAAAAAGCGCCACCAAGAGAATAAGCGCCATGTATGTCGATACGCGTATCATGCCGGGTGCCTTTCCCTCGCAGTTATTCCACCTTGTACTGGTCCTTGTCAAGCTCGATCGTCTCTTTCCGGTTCCGCGTGCGGAACCGTTCGCGGGAAGTGCGCTGGCCCGCTATTTTCTCCTCTTCCTGCCGCCTCTCATTCAGCGTTTTGCCAAGCCTGAACAGGTACCTGATGAGATTGTACAGCATGTATACGAATGCTATAAAGAAAAGTATTTTTAAAAATTGGACTATAACCATCAGGCAGCTCTCAGCGGTTGTATTTTCAGACGCCATCCCGACTCGCCCGGGATTCGCCTATAGTGACACTGGACAGTCAACCCCCTATTATGTCAAGCAGCTCTTTAACGGCTGCAGCAAGGCCGACGAAAATCGATCGTGATATAATCGAATGGCCAATATTCAGCTCCTTCAGACCCGGCGCCGCGAGAACGAGGGCCAGGTTGCGGCTGTTCAGCCCATGGCCGGCGTTGATCCCTATGCCGATCTCGCGCGCGAAGCCGGCAGCGCGGTATATGCGGTCGAGTTCCCGTTTCACGCCGGCCGGCATATCGCGCTCAAGGTTGCCGGTGAATGCGTCGGCGGCGTTGCAGTAGGCGCCGGTGTGAATCTCGATGCAATCGGCCCCCGTTTCCTTCGAGCGGGCCACCGCGTCCCTCTCCGGTTCTATAAAGAGCGAGACGACTACGCCGATATCACGAAACTGCTTCACCACCTCCTTGATTTTCTTGAAATTCGCGGCAACGTCCAGCCCCCCCTCTGTGGTGATCTCCTGCCTCTTTTCCGGAACCAGCGTTATCTGGTCCGGCCGAACGCTCTTCGCGATGGCAATAATCTCATCTGAAAGGGCCATTTCCAGGTTGTAGGTGCCCCGCACGATCTTTCTCAGCTCTATGACGTCGCGGTCCTGGATATGCCGCCGGTCTTCGCGGAGGTGCACGGTAATGCCGTGAGCGCCGCTCTGCTCGCAGATCCGCGCCCCCTCCATGGTGTCCGGGTACGCCCCGCCACGGGCCTGCCGCAGCGTGGCTATATGGTCGATGTTAACGCATAGTGTAATCCGGGACATGTCGCCTCTTCCGTGTTATATATTCTGTTTTTTTGTTATCTTCACCATCACCTTCTTAGGCTGCACCGAGATGATATCAGCCGGGTTGACGTCTTTCCCCCGCACAATCACGGTGAACTCCCTGACGACAAACTGCCGCTCATCGTCCCCGAAAAGAACTGCCGGGTTCAGCCTCCCGGCGTCGACAAACGCCTCGACATCGGCTTCGTTAATCGCCGAGTTGTTCTTCAGTCGGATGAAAACCTCCACCTCGCCGTCCCGGACCTCATACCCGTATCCGCCAACGCCGTTCCGGACGCCGACCTGGGTGTTCACCACCGCGAGTTCCCTCATGTCCATGATGACTACCTTGACGGTGAAGGTTTTTTCGCTGAAGACGACGTCGCCGTATTTGTCCTTTCTGATGCCGACCTGCCGGTGTATGTCGCCCGTCTCGTTGTCGACCGAAACATCGTCGGTCTCAACCGTCTCAATATCATTGATGGCCGATTTCGGGCCGGACACCATGACCCGCTCGGGAATAACGACCCTGTCGATGATAATCTTCCCGACCGGCACCGCCCCCGTTATTACCGGGACGACCCGTATCCACTTGTATTCCTTTTTTTCGACGGTCACCGACACTTCGCTGTTCACCAGGGAGATTGAGACGTCCTCCGGGACCTGCTGCTTTTCAACCTGCACCCGGTAGACCCCCGTCTCGCCGGCGACCGCGTCTTCCAGGTCCACAATCGCCCTGATTCCCTTGACGTTTATGCTCTTCAGGCTCTCCTTGCCGCCCTCAACGACGACCGTTGCGAACCTGTCGGACATGGAAGAAACCGCCAGTGTCGAAGGGAGGTTTTTAAGAATGACGGGCACCTTGTACCTGAGTTTCTCCGTCTTGCCGGTAATAATGAAGGCCCAGAGGATCACCGCCAGGAGCAGGCATACTCCCTTGGCCAGAAAATCCTTCTCCCGTACCGCAGCCACCAGTTTTTCCTTTATGTTTATCATGCCGCTATTCCATGCTTCATTTCGTCGGTATCCTGAACTTGTCCTCGTACGCCGTCTTTGGATTCATGAAGAACAGGATCATGTTCTTGAGGTCCTGGACGCGAACACGGGGAAAGAACTTGCCGTTGACCATGATGGCGATGCTGCCGGTCTCCTCGGACGTAAGGAGCACCAGCGCATCCGTCTCCTCCGCTATTCCGAGGGCCGCGCGGTGGCGTGCGCCATGCTGCTTTTTCAGCTGCTTCGAATCGCTCAGCGGGAGATAGCATGCCGCCGCCGATATTCTGCCACCCTGCACGACGATCGCCCCGTCATGGAGCGGGGTCAGCGGGTAAAAAATGGTCCTGATGAATTCCTCCGATATATCCCCGTTAACCATGACGCCCGATTCGGCGTAGCTCCTGAGGCCCGTGTTGCGCTCAATGACGATAAGTGAGCCGACATTCTCTTCCGACATGGATACCAGGGCGTTTACCAGCTCGTCGAGGGGGAACGGCTCCTTCCCGGCCTCCGAGCCTATCCAGTTGCGCTGGCCGAACTGGGTGATGAGGCGCCGGAGCTCCGGCTGAAAGAGGATGATGACCGCAATAACGACCGACGACGCGATATTGGTGATCAGCCAGTCTAATGTGTCCAAACGCAGGAATTTCGAGAGGATTGCCACGACAATGATGACCATCACCCCCTTCAGGAGCTGGATGGCCCTCGTGTTTGTCAGGAATCGGTAGACCAGGTAAAATATAAATGCAACCAGAACGATATCAATCACGTTCCGGAAATATTCCCAGAATATCCGCATGTACCGCGATGCGTTGAAGATCAGATCATTCATATCGTTATGAAACCCTCTTCAGCATTTCAAGCGAATCAAGCGCCAATCGATGCTCCCGCACATCATGCACCCTGATGATGTCCGCGCCGTTTAATACAGAGGCGGTATTCAGCGCGATGGTCGCGGGGAGCCGGTCCTCCTCCCGCTCGTACAGCTTCCCGATCAGGGACTTGCGCGAGAGCCCCACCAGCACCGGGTAGCCGAGCTTCCTGAACTCGCCGAGATTCCGGATTATCCGGTAATTGTCCTCGAGAGTTTTGCCGAACCCGATCCCCGGGTCAACTATTATCTTCTTCGGGTCGACACCCCGCTCCTCGGCCTTCCGGGCCGCCTCGCGAAGGAAGACGCAAATCTCGCCGATCAGGTCCTCATACCGGGGACGGTCCTGCATGGTTTCGGGCCTCCCCTGTATATGCATGAGTACCATGCCGGCGCCGTGCGTCGCGGCCATACCCGCCATTTCCTCGTCAAACGAGAGGCCGCTGATGTCGTTAACGATGGAGGCGCCGGCGGCCAGCGCAGCGCGCGCCACCTCGGCCCTGTTCGTATCGACCGATATGGGAATACCGATGTCCTCCGCCACCGCCTCGATGACCGGGCATACCCTGTCGATCTGCTCCGTGGGCGGGACCGGCAGCGCGCCGGGACGCGTCGACTCACCGCCGATATCGACAATGTCCGCGCCCTCATCCCTGATATTGTACGCGCGTTCGATTGCGCGTCCCCTGTCAAAATATGCCCCGCCGTCGTAAAACGAATCGGGCGTGACGTTCAGAATCCCCATGATACGACAGCTCTTCACGCGCCCTCTCAGAACAGCACCGTGGCTGAAATAGTATGGCTGAAGCCCTTCGTAATCGTGTCGATGGTAAAGGCGTAGCCGGCATCAAACTGGACGACATGAAACGTCAGCCCCGCGGAAAAGACCAGGTTTCGCAGGCCGATATGCACCGACGCCCATTTCATAATATCGTACTGCGCGCCGATGCTGTAGTCGAACGTCTTTCGGTCAAGTTTTTTGATGCCGCTCACCGACAGGGTGAAATTCCTGTTGGTGATAACGGCTATGCCGAGCTTCAGCGTCGGATACGCAAACGTATACGTTTCCCTGATATAGTAGCGGCTGTCAAGCGGATACATCCCGGTCCCCAGGTCCTGCACCATGAGGCCGACTTTCAGGAAGGGGAGGACATAGACCTGGGTCCCCACGTCGACGCCGCACCCCAGATACGATGTATTGCCGACCTTCTCGTACAGCCCCTTGACGCTGATGCCGAGCGAGGATACGCCGAGCGAAGCTCCATACGACAGATAGCATGCCATGTTCGTATAGGTCAGCGTTCCGGTCTTGATCCCGTTGAAATCGCGACGGTCGATGCCGCCGGAATAGTTCGTGTAAACCCCGAAACCGAACACGCCTGTCGGAAGGTTTACCGCCATTCCGGCAAAACCTGTTTTGTTGCCGAACGCCAGCATGGTGCCGCTCAACCCAGCCTGCACCGAAAAGCTCTTTTCCTCTTCGGAAAACCGTATAAGCTCGCTTTCGTCGATATCCTCGACGTTCCCCTGCTTCGCACTCTCCCGTATCTCACGCTCGGTAAGCAACTGGGTATGCCTCAGCTCGGTTAGGCCCGCCGGGTTCCAATAAATGGAGTAGACATCGTCCGCCGTTACCTCGCCGCTCCTGCCCATGGCGATGTAGCGCGTGCCAACCCAGCCGCCTCCGGTAAAGGCGCCATCGCACCTGCCGTCGACCATGATTTTCGAAGTCTTGATCCCGTGCAGGCCCGTCAGCACGTTCTCGGCCTCAATCTTCACGGTGTACACGCCCGGACGCGCCCTGTCACCATCGCTGTTCCTGCCGTTCCATATCACGGGATAGCCGGGAAACAACCCGGAGGCGATCTGCTCCCCGTTCATATCGTACACCTTCATTCTGACCTTGTTGAACAACACGCCGGCATAATCAGTGACCTGAAAAACGCCGATGCCGGGATAATACGGCAACGGCCAGAAGACGACGCCCTTGGTCCTGTATGCATAGGATATTTGTACTGATACTAAAAGAAGGGAGCATACCGAGAATATTGTTACAATATATTTCATTTTATTGTTTAACCGAAACTATCAGCGCCGTGCCCTTATTAAAACAGCATTTCAACGCTCCGGTCAACAAAAAAATTATTGCCCGTCAGCACCCTCCTCTCCATTAAAGCACCGGTGCGCATTGTCAACCGCGTCCATGATGACGGATTCCTGTTCCTTCGCGTAATATCCGGCGCCGGCCGGCCCGGCGCATTTAAAATGGAGAAGAAACTCGATATTCCCCTTGGGGCCCTTTAACGGAGAATGTGCGAGGCCGAGCATGACCATCCCCATTTCGGCAAGCGATGATATAACCCTGATGAGAATTTCCGCGTGCGCCTTCCTTTCTTGCACCACCCCTTTCTTATGGTGCCCGGGGCCCGCCTCGAACTGCGGCTTGAGGAGAATCACGCCCTCAATCGGGGCAAACAGATCCCGAATCGTTCCAAAAACTTTGATGATTGAAATGAATGAGAGGTCTGCGGCCACAAAATCCACGGTGTCGGCGAAGTCTTCCTTACTGAGACTCCGCGCGTTGGTCTTCTCCATAACGGTCACGCGCGGGTCGTTCCGCAGGGAATAATCGAGCTGTCCGTAGCCTACATCAACGGCGTATACCCTTGACGCCCCCTCCTTGAGCATGCAGTCGGTGAAGCCGCCTGTGGAAGCGCCAAGGTCGAGGGCGACCCTGCCGGCCATCGATATGCCGAAAGCATCGATGGCGGCCTTGAGCTTCCGGCCGCCGCGGCTTACGTAGAGGCCTCCCGGCCGCTGCACCGTCACCCGTTCAGTTCCGGCGATCTTTCTGGCCGGATCGGCCACCGTCTCTCCGTCGACCTTCACCCAGCCGGCCATGATTTCACGCTTGGCCTTCTCACGCGATTGGGACAGGCCGCTCCCGGACAGGAAAATGTCGAGCCTGGTCTTTTTCATATTCTGATTCTGACCCGCTCCATACAATACTACAATACAATAATCATGCAAATAATTAAGTTTATTCCATGACCCGAAGCAGGCGTTTCGCGAGGGACCCGGCGTCAATCCCGAACTCATGGTAGAGCTGCCGGTTGTCCCCGTGCGGAATGAACTGGTCGGGAAACCCGGCGCAGAACACTACTTTTTTCCTAAGCTCCGGCTTGATAGACCCGAGGATATATTCGCCCGCGCCGCCGGAGACCATGCCGTTCTCAAGTGTGATACTGCGGCGAGTGCCGCCGATGACCCGCTCGATTCCCCTGACGTCCAGCGGCTTGATGGTGAGAAGATTGACAATCGTCGTTTCAAGGCCCCGTTCGCGGAGCAGGCCGCGCACCTGCCGCGCCACCGGCACCATGTCGCCAAATGTGAATATGGCAAGGTCGGAGCCTGAGGTAAGTCTCAGGATCTTCCCGGGTACGAACCTCCCCATTTTCTCAAAATCGAAATCGCCCCCCTCAACGCTCCCGCGCGGATACCGGATGGCGACCGGCCCATCATCATGCTTCGCGGCAAAACAGATCATATCGCGCAGCTCCTCGCCGGTCGACGGCGCGAGAATTATGAAGTTGGGTATGTTCTTGATAATCGCTATATCGAAAAGGCCGTGATGCGTCTCACCGTCCTGCCCCACCGCGCCGGCCCGGTCGACCAGAAAGCGGACCGGCAAATTCATGATGCCGACGTCGTGGATCAGCTGGTCCACCGAACGCTGGAGGAAGGTCGAATATATCGACACAAACGGCCTGAGCCCGCTTCGCGTGAGCGCGCCCGCGAAGGTGACGGCATGCTGCTCGGCGATGCCCACGTCGAAAAACCGACTTGGCGTTTTATTCTCGAATTCATAGAGCCCGGTCCCCAGCTTCATCGCGGCGGTGATGGCGACGATGCTCCTGTCCTTCTTCGCCAGGTGCGTCAGGGTCCTCCCGGCTATCTCGGAATAGGAAAGCGACTTCCCGCCCATCTGAATCCCGGTGTTCCTGTCGAACGGCCCGATGCCGTGGAACCTCGCCGGGTTCATCTCGGCCGGTGCGTATCCCTTACCCTTTTTCGTCAGGACATGAATGATCTTGGGCCCGTAATTGATATGCTTCACCCGCTCCAGGATGCCGATGAGCTGGGTCAGATCATGCCCGTCGATCGGCCCGAAGTACCTGATGCCCATGTCCTGGAAAAGCTGGCCGGGGATGATCATTTTCTTGAAGCTCTCGAAAAACCGGTAGATAAAATTGAATAGCATGACGCCGATGCGGGGAACCCTCTTGACAAGCTCCATCGACTTGCGCCGTATCCGGTTGTACATGGAGCCGGATATAATCCTGGTGAGGTACTTGGACATGGCTCCCACGTTCTCGGAAATAGAGTGCTCGTTATCGTTGAGTATTATGATAAGATCGCTCTCCATGTGGCCGATCTGGTTTATCGCCTCGTATGCCATGCCCCCCGTGAGGGAGCCGTCGCCGATGACCGCGACCACCTTGTGGCTCTTCCGGGCGAGGTCCCTGCCGATGGCCTCGCCGCACGCGAGCGAAAGACTGGTGCTGCTGTGGCCGGTGTCGAAGGGGTCGAACTCGGATTCCTGGATCTTGGGAAAACCGGCAATCCCCCCGTACTGTCTGATGTTTTTGAACTCTTCCCGGCGGCCGGTCAGTATCTTGTGCGCGTAGCACTGGTGGCCGACGTCCCAGATGATCTTGTCACGCGGGGTATCGAAAACATAGTGGAGGGCGATGGTGAGCTCAACCACTCCGAGCGAGGAGGCGAGGTGGCCGCCGTTTTTTGAGATCACGTCGAGAATATATTCGCGCACCTCACCGGCAAGCCGGTCCAGCCTTTCAGGTTCTATCTTTCTCAGGTCTTTGACGCTGTTGATTTTTTCGAGCAACATGTCGGCGGCAGGGTCAGGTCATTATCCTGACCACACTCTCCGTCTTACCTTCCTTTGAAATTTCAAAAACAGCCGCGTTGACCCTGCAGTTCCCATCGGCGACCTCGAACTTCACCCTGGTGAAGGTGAGAAAGCGCTTAACCGAATTTTCCTTGTTGACGCCGATGACCGAGTCAAACGACCCGGTCATCCCTATATCGGTGATATATCCGGTCCCGTTGGGCAGGACACGCTCGTCAGCCGTCATTACATGGGTGTGGGTTCCGAAGACCGCGGAGGCACGGCCGTCCACGTACCATCCGAAAGCCTGCTTCTCGGACGTCGCCTCGGCGTGCAGATCCACGATGATAATGTCCGCCCGGTCCTTGACCTCGGCATAAAGGGCGTCGAACTTTTGGAACGGGCAGTCGATAGGCTCCATGAAGAGCCGTCCCTGCAGGTTCATGACGCATATCGAGATTCCCTTCCGGTCGGCCAGGTAATACCCGTGGCCTTTGACACCGGGGGGATAATTGGCCGGCCTGATAAGGGCCTTTTCAACATCCAGTATCTTGAGGACCTCGCTGTTGTCCCAGACGTGGTTGCCGGTGGTAATGGCGTCCACACCGAGGGAAAGAAACTCCTTCGCGATGTCCGGGGTAATCGACTTCCCTCCTGCAGAATTCTCACCGTTCACAATGATGAAATCGATACGATGAGTGTCAACAATGCCCTGGAGCTTGTCTTTAAGGACCTGGCGCCCGGGGCGTCCGACCACGTCTCCGACGGCGAGTATTTTTAGTGTCTGTTTCATTATTTCCTTTCATTATAATATGCGTCTGCTGTAACCGCCCCCTAAATCCCCCCGGGGGGGACTTTATAGGCATCCTCGATCCCAAGCCCCCCTCTGGGGGGGTGGGGGGATTACTTCGCATATTCTATAATTCTGGTCTCCCGGATGACCGTCACCTTGACGATGCCGGGATACTTGAGCTCGGATTCAATCTTGTTGGCTACATCCCTGGCAATCCCCTCTGCCTTTTCGTCGCTGACGATTGAATTGTCAACGATGACGCGGAGCTCGCGCCCGGCCTGTATGGCGTAGCACTTTTCAACGCCCTTGAAGGCCAGGGCGATTTGCTCCAGATTGTCCAGGCGCTTGAGGTACGTCTCCAGGGATTCCTTCCGCGCGCCGGGCCGCGACGCTGAAATGGCGTCTGCCACCTGCACCAGCACGGCCTCAAACGATTCCGGCTCGCGGTCGTTATGGTGGGAAGCGATCGCATTCACGCACCTGTCGCTCTCTCCGAACTTCTTGGCCATCTCGGCCCCGACGATGGCGTGCGCGCCCTCGCCCTCGACCACACTCCCTTTGCCGACATCATGGAGAAGCCCCGCCCTCTTGGCAAGAAGAACATCCAGCTTGAGCTCTCCCGCCATGATCCCGGCCATGTTCGCCACCTCCATGCTGTGGGAGAGGACGTTCTGGCCGTAGCTGGACCGGTACTTGAGCTTGCCCAGGTTGTAGAGCGCCTCCTTGCCGAGACCGGTGATGCCGAGCTGGTAGGCCGCCTTTTCGCCCTCGTCGAGCATATTCTCCTCGATCTCGGTGGTTACCTTCTCCACGACCTCCTCGATCCGTGCCGGGTGGATCCGCCCGTTCTGGATGAGCCGCTCGAGGCTGAGGCGAGCGATCTCACGCCGTACCGGGTCAAACCCGGATATGACCACGACCTCGGGCGTGTCATCGATAATCATGTCGACGCCGGTCAGGTTCTCCAGGGTGCGTATGTTGCGGCCCTCGCGGCCGATGATCCTTCCCTTCATCTCGTCCGAGGGCAGCGAGACCGTCGTTATCGTGCTCTCAGAGGTGTAATCAGAGGCGTTCCGCTGGATCGCGGTAATGATGACCTCCTTCGACTTCTTTTCCGCGGCCCGCTTCGCCTCCTCCTCGATCTTGTTGATAATCTTGGAAGCCTCGAACCTTGTCTCGTTCTCCAGGTTTTTCAGGAGCACCTTGCGGGCCTCATCGGACGTCATTCCGGCCACGCGCTCAAGCTCCTTTTTATGCCTCTCGAACTCCTTTCTGAGATCCTCTTCCTTTTCCAGGGTCTCCTGCTCTTTGATCTTCAATACTTTTTCCTGCTTATCGATTCCTTCGAGCCGCTTATCGATCGACTCTTCCTTCTGCTGGAGGCGCTTCTCGACAGTCTGGAGCTCCTGCCGTCTGTCACGGTTCTCCTTCTCCATCGCGTTCTTTTCTTTCAGGAGCTGGTCTTTCGCCTCGAGAAGGAGTTCCTTCCGCTTGTTCTCCGCATCCTTGATCGCGTCCTGCACGATCCTCTGCGACTTGGCTTCCGCGGAGCTGAGCTTTATCTTTCCAAGATATGCACGGAACGCGTATCCCAAAATACCGATCACCGGAATCGCTATTATCAATATAATTGTTGTTATCATAATACAGGACCTCCAGTCCCTCTTTAGAATTACCCGTCACTGCAAGCGGCATACCTGCGCGTTTTCCGCTTTGGGTCCCTGCTCCTCCGTTCCGGCGCAAAACGTCCGGGGACGGGGAACATCCCGCACTGCTCCCGGAGGACGCACATGCCCGCTCGGGGCTCAGGCCCGCTTGCTGTAGTATTTCTCTTTGATTTTTTGTTCGACGAACTGGGGGACCAGGCTGGTGAGATCACCTTGGAAGCTCGCTATTTCCTTGACCATCTTTGAGGATATGAAGGCGTATTCGCCCTTGGTCATCAGAAAAATTGTTTCTATTTCGGGGGCCAGTTTGCTGTTTACAGAAGCGTTGGTCATTTCATATTCGAAATCGGTTATGTTCCTCACACCGCGAATAATATATTGTATTCCTCTCGCCCTGCAAAATTCAACAAGCAACCCTTCAAAAGAAACCACCTCAATTGAGCTTTCATCCTTAAAGTAGTTATTTATGATCTCTAACCTCTCTTCCACGGAGAACAGAGGTTGTTTCTCGCGATTGATCGCAATTGCAACCACCAGTTTATCACACAGCCCCCTCGATCTCTTAATAACATCAAGATGCCCATTCGTTAAGGGGTCAAAGGAACCTGGATAAATCCCAATTCGCATAAAAAACCAAATACTCCAAGCATTACTAATTTAACTGATGCTCAATTTCTGTCAAGAATTATATTGACGGACGAAAGCATCCGTTCCCGACAGATTCACATGGATATTTGAGCCGTTCGGGCATGCCGGAGCGGCCGCTCGCCAACAACGCACAGATCGCTACCCGCCCGATGTGCGCATAAATCCCCTCTTTTTACGTGTTTCCAGGAAGGTCACCGAACCGATATATCTTTTTCTCCAGTAGGGTTTCCTCAGATTCGCGTACGATACACGCTTGCCCCTCCGGGGCGCGTGCAGAAACCGATTGCCCCCGAGGTAAATCCCGACGTGCGAAAACCTTTTTCGCCGCGAGGTCCTGAAAAACACCAGGTCGCCCGGCCTGGCCTGCGCCAGACGTATCTTCCTCCCCGCCTGATACTGCCGCTTTACCGACCTGGGGAGAAGAATGCCGTTCCGCTCGTACACGTACATCACATACCCGGAACAATCAAATCCCCTGGGGCTCTCCCCGCCGTACTTGTACCGTACGCCAATGTACTTTTTGGCGGTCCTGACCAGCTGTTTGCGCACATCCGAGCCGAATATGCCGCTCCACCACCCGCCCCGGTATCCCCCCGGGACGCAGGAAACCATAAACAGCAACAGCAATACCGCAATGGGCATTCGTCTGAACATATCGTTATTATTATCGGACGGATGGGGGAGATTTATAACCGCCTGGGCCTATCGGGCGCGACCTGACATCAGATGCCGCGAAAAACAACAAAAAACGCGGCAATGGCCGCGCTTTCACACACCTTGACATCCAGGAGCGAGGTTCCGCAACCGCGCCTTCGCACTATGATTTCTGAATGTAAACCTTTTCGAATTCCTCGCGGTCGAGAATGGTAAATATCTTGTTCAGCTTTGCCTTGTTGAAAATCCTCGATATCGATTCGTTCAGATCAAAAAAGACCAGCTTGATATTGTGTGCCATTGAATTGTGCAGAAACTTCACGAATGTCCCTATGGCGGAAGAGTCGACAAAGGTCATGTCCCTGCAATCTATCGCAATCACCTCCGGCGAGGTGGTAACCAGCTTGTTCCAGGTCTCCTCGACCTGCCGGACATATCCAAGGAAAAACTCCCCTTTGATCCTGATGATCTTCAGGCTCCCGCGTTCATCAATATCAATCGAGACCACGATTTTCTCCTGTATCAGATATTATGGACTTTACACCGGGCCGGCCCGGCTCACGGGCCATTTATTTATAAGACCGGAAACAAAGTTATTGACCGCAACCGTCAGTCGTACAATAATAATACATTACTGAAAATACAGTCAACCAAATAATTCAATATCGCACCCCTTCACCGTAAGGGCAAGCGGAAATTATACGATATAAAAAAAATTGTCACATTTTACATCATGACAGGTTAATGCACTCATTACAGGGGATACGGCCATGAAGTTTCTCGAGGGCGGCCTTGAACAGGTCAACGGGTTTACATTTTCAGCGCTCGAATGCGGCATCAGGTACGGGGGAAGGCTGGACTATTGCATGATAGCATCGGACGGCCCGTGCAACGCGGCCGGAGTGTTCACGACCAACAGTGTATCGGCCGCGCCGGTCAAGCTCTGCCGCGCGCGCGTCGGCGGCTCGGTCAGGGCGATCCTGATTAACGCCACCAACGCCAACGCCTGCACGGGCGACCAGGGCATGCGGACAGTCGAAGCCCTGACCGCCGATATAGCCGCCCGCCTCGGCGTACAGCCCGAGTCTGTACTCATGGCCTCCACGGGCATCATCGGCCGCCAGCTCCCGCTCGAGAAAATGATGGCCTCACACGAAGCGCTCGTGGCCGGGCTCGCGCGCGGCAACGGCCGCCTGATACCCCGCGCCATCATGACCACGGACACCGTGCCAAAGGAGGCGTGCGTATCGTTCACGGCCTCGTCCGGCGAATACCGGATCGCAGGCACGGCCAAGGGGGCCGGAATGATTGCGCCCAACATGGCCACCCTCCTCTGCTTTGTCATCACCGACGCGCCCGTCAGGAAAAAGAATCTGGAGACGGCCTTCGGCAGGTCTGTCGCCCGCACCCTGAACGCCATCACCATCGACGGCGACACGTCGACCAACGACTCGGCCGTCATACTCTCCCCGCAGGCGGGCACCCCGCTGAAGGGGAAGCAGGACCTCAACAATTTCGAGGAAGCGCTCCGCGCCCTGCTGCAGCGGCTTGCGGAGATGATCATAGACGACGGCGAAGGCACGACAAAGAGAGTTCGAATAACAGTGAAAAACGCGAAATCGGAAGCAGACGCGTCCCGGATCGCCCGCGCCGTGTCCCAGTCGCTCCTGGTGAAGACCGCCTTTTTCGGGAACGACCCGAACTGGGGCAGAATAGCGGCTGCCGCCGGCTACTCAGGGGCGGCGGTCGACGAGAGGAAGCTCCGCGTCCTGTTCGACGACATGCCCCTGATGGCAAACGGCACCCCGGTCGAATTTGACCGCGAGGGCCTGGTAAACATCATGAAGAAGAACATATTTGAGGTCATCGTCGATATCGGGCTCGGGAACTCGGGCTGGTCGATGCTCACCACGGATATCTCAACCGATTACGTTAAAATCAACGCCGAATATTCGACCTGAGACCGCATGTCCGGAATTTTCTGTTTTTTTTATTATTTTCTTGACGCGCCGAACGGCATAACTAACATTACATTTCTCTATTAAACAGTTGAAATAACTGTTCGTAAACGATACAATCGGGATTCTGCCCGATTTGTTTTTTTTTGTTGCTATAGTAATGCAATTGGCGATTAAGCGTCATTGCGAGGAGTCCCGATATTATCGGGGCGACGAAGCAATCTTGAATTTGTTCTAATTAGCATATAGCAATATCAAGTAATATTTACTGTCAATACGCGGATCGCTTCGCTACGCTTGCGATGACCGACTTTCATGGATACTATAGACTATGGCATCGAACAAACTGAAAAAAATAATGGCCGATGACAAGAATTACCTGTTCCAGAACTATGGAGACAGGCTGCCGGTTTGCTTCGTCAGGGGGGAAAACTGCACCCTTTACGATGTAGACGATAAAAAGTACATCGACTTTTTCTCGGGGATCGCGGTGTGCAGCCTGGGCTACGGCAACAGGGCATTCGCCAAGGCGCTTCACCGCCAGGTCGACGCACTCCTCCATACCTCGAACTGGTTCTACAACAGGGAGCAGAACGAGGCGGGGAAGCTTCTCGCCGAGGCATCGTTCCCGGGAAAGACTCTCTTTGTCAACAGCGGCACCGAGGCCTCGGAGGCGGCCATCAAGCTTGCGCGCAGGTACGGCCTCAACCAGGGGAAGGACAGGTACCGTATCATCACCTTCACGAACTCGTTTCACGGCAGGACCTTCGGCGGCATGTCGGCCACGGCGCAGAAGAAGATCCATGAGGGCTTCGGACCGCTGGTCCCCGGGTTCACCTATCTTCCCTTCAACGACATCAACACCTTCGCGAAAGAGGTGAAAAAGAGCCGCGATATCTGCGCCGTGATACTGGAGCTGGTGCAGGGAGAGGGCGGCATACAGATCGCCGGCAGGGAGTTCGTCAAAGAGCTCTTCCATCTCTGCGGCAAAAACGACATCCTCACCATCGTGGACGAGGTGCAGACGGGCGTCGGAAGGACCGGGGCCATGTTCGCCTACCAGCACTACGGGGTGGTGCCGGACATCATCACCATGGCCAAGGGCCTGGGCGGCGGCTTTCCTATCGGCGCGATCCATGCAAAGAACAGCCTCCTCCCGTTCCTCCCCAAAGGGACCCACGGGACCACGTTCGGCGGAACCCACTTCGCCTGCGCTGCCGCCGCCGCGGTGCTGAAACAGGTAAACACAAAAAATTTCCTGGGCAACGTCGCAAAGGTAAGCGGCTATTTCTTTAACAGCCTGAACGCGCTCAAACAGCGGATGAAGATCATAAAAGAGGTTCGCGGCCTCGGCCTCCATATCGGGATTGAACTCACCGGGCCCGGCATGCCGGTGGTAAACAGAGCGCTTGAAGAGGGCCTGATCATCAACTGCACCGCGGAAAACGTCATCAGGATCATGCCGCCGCTCACGATTTCTCCGGGCACCGCGCGTGCCGGGATGAAGATCTTTGAACGCCTGATCATCGAACATGAGGGAAAGCCGTGAACATACCGAAATTAAAGAACAAGGACCTCGTCACCGTCAGCGACCTGTCGCGGGACGAGATCATGGCGATTTTCCGCCTGACGGCCAGACTCAAGGCCGACGCGCGCCGCGGCAAGCACCATGACTTCCTGTACAGAAAGTCGCTTGCCATGATCTTCGAGAAGAGCTCGACCAGAACGCGGGTCTCCTTCGAGACCGGGGTCACCCATCTGGGCGGGCATGCCCTGTTCCTTGACGGCAACGACATTCAGCTCAGGCGCGGTGAGACCATCGTCGACACGGCGAAAGTCCTCTCGCGGTATGTCGACGGCATCATGATCAGGACCTTTTCTCACGACAATGTCGTCAAGTTTGCGAGGAGCGCCACCGTGCCGGTGATCAACGGCCTCAGCGACGAACATCACCCGTGCCAGGCCCTGGCCGATTTTTTTACCATATACGAGCGGGAAAAAAAATTCAGGGGCATACACCTGGCCTACATCGGTGACGGCAACAACGTCGCCAACTCGCTGATTCAGTGCGCCGCCATTCTGGGCATCAATATCTCGATAGCCTGTCCGAAACAGTACGAGCCCGATTCGTTCATCGTGGACAATGCCCGCGCGGAAGCCGCCAGGTCGGGCTCATCGTTGGTTATAACGAGGGACCCGGAGGCAGCGGTGAAAAACGCCCATTACATTTACACCGATGTCTGGATAAGCATGGGCGAGGAGAAGAAGGCCGCTGCGAAGAAAAAGGCGCTGGCGAAGTATAAAATCACCCGCGAGCTCCTTGCGAAAGGGAGGGCCGATTCACGCGTGATGCACTGCCTCCCCGCTCACCGCGACGAGGAGATCGAGGGCGCGGTGCTTGATTCGGGCCGCTCCATCGTGTTCGACGAGGCGGAAAACAGGCTCCATGTTCAGAAGGCTATCATGTGCGCCCTCATGAAAAAATAGATTAGTGGCCGCGGCGTCATTGATGCCACGGCCACCATGTATATACCTCTGACATCCCCCCGTCCATCCATTTGCAACGCATTATAATTGCACTGCTCGCGACGTCGTTCCTTGTTGACAATTTTCCCGCAGTGCATATACATATATGCATCGCCGACAATCCGGCACAATCCATATCTTTAACAATAACACAGGCAGGATATTTATCAATGAAAACAAGAACAATCACCGGAGTCATTATCTGTCTCATGGCCTTTGCAGTTTCCGCGGCGGCCGCCCCGAATTCGAAGACAGAGGACCTTTACAAGTATCTCTCAAAAAAAGTAATCAGCGAGAAGGATTCAGCGTTCGTGGACGGCCTGAACGCCCGCTCACGCGGCCTTGACTGGTCGGCGGCGAAAAAAATCGACCTGAAGGGCAACCTCCGCATACTGAAAGCAAAAACTGATGGAGAAAAAGGCGCGCCCGGACCCCTGTATTTCATCCGCGACACTGAGGACAACATGCACATCCTCTCCATGCCGGAAGAAGGAGGACCTTCCGCTGAAGCGCTTAAAAAGATGTCGGAAAACAGGATGTACTTCAACCTGGAAACTGCCGCCGGGGACTACGACGGAAGGGCATACTCCTTCGCCCGGCTTGCCGGCGAGCCGAAGGCCATTCTGCTCGACCGCGTATTCAAGATACTGATCGTGCTTATGCTCTTCCTGGTCATGGTGGGCATGGGGCTCACCCTGAAGATAAGCGATTTCACCGTGGTCTTCCGCAAACCACTCGGGATAGTCATCGGCGTGATCTGCCAATACGGCGTGATGCCGCTCGTCGCGCTCGGGCTGAGCCATGTCTTCGGCTATTATGAGGCCTATCCGTTCATTTACCTGGGCCTGATCCTCGCGACCGCGAGCCCGGCCGGGGTGACATCGAACCTGCTGACCCACTTCGCCAAGGGCGACCTTGCCCTTTCAATCTCCCTTACCTCGATCTCCACGGTTCTCGCCCTTTTCTGCATGCCCCTGCTCCTCTCGCTCTACGGGAACACCGGCCCCGGGACGAGCGTACCGGCGCTCCTCATCGCCCAGACCATTATCGTGCTGGTCATCATACCCCTCGGGGTGGGGATGACGATACGGGCCAAATTCGAAAAGATAGCCCTGAAAGCCGCGCCGATCTTTTCCGCCATGGGCCTGATTACGGTAATCTTCATAATGGCGACCGGTGTGGTTGCGAACATCGACGCTCTTGCCGACACCGAGCGTTACAATGTCTCCTTCTATTTTAGCCCCATGTTACTCGCCGCAGCGGGGATGATAATAGGCATGGTCGTGGCCAAGATCATCCGCCTCCCGGCGAGACAGATCAGGTCCCTTGCATTCGAAACGGGTATGCGCAACTCGGCACTCTCCCTGACTATCGCGATCCTGATCCAGGACCAGATCGGCGACTTTTACAGCTCACTCTTCATGGTCAACGGCGTCTACGGCATTGCGATGTACATTCCCGGGCTAATCACGGTGCAGCTCTTCAGAAAGTTCTCTTCCGACAAGGAAGCGTAGAAACACAAACGCCGCGGCTGAAAGCCGCGGCGTTATCATTTACGCCCCTCCCTGAAAAAATCCGATTTTTTCATTGAAAAAATTATCGATAGGGACACGCTTGGCAGCAGTACATCGAGCGAGGTGCCGTATATGAACATCAAAAAAGTCGTTCTCGCCTACTCGGGCGGCCTTGACACATCAATCATCGTCAAGTGGCTCCTGGAGACCTACGGCTGCGAGGTTGTGTGCGTCGCCGCAGACGTGGGACAGGAGGAAGAGCTTGACGGCCTGGATGAAAAGGCCAGGAAGACCGGCGCGAGCAAGTGCTACATCGAAGACCTGAAAGAGGAATTCGTCACCGACTACGTGTTCCGGGCCATCAAGGCCAACGCCATCTACGAGAACCGGTACCTGATGGGGACGTCGCTGGCGCGCCCCATCATCGCCAAACGCCAGGTCGAGATAGCCCTGAAGGAAAAGGCCGACGCCGTGTGCCATGGCGCAACCGGCAAGGGGAACGACCAGGTGCGCTTCGAGATGACCTACATGGCGCTGGCACCCGAGCTGAAGATCATCGCGCCCTGGCGCATCTGGGACCTCGACTCGCGCTCCAAGCTGTTCGACTACGCGGAGAAGCACAATATTCCGGTCCCGGTCACCAAGGACAAGCCGTACAGCATGGACAGGAACATCCTCCATATCTCCTACGAGGGCGGGATACTCGAGGACCCGTACCGGGAGGCGGACGAAAGCATGTTCATCCTGACAAAGTCGCCGGAGAAGGCACCGGACAAAGCGACCTACCTGGAGATCGGCTTCGAGCAGGGAATCCCCGTCTCCCTTGACGGACAGAAGCTCAAGCCGGTGGAGCTTATGAAGAAGCTCAACAGGCTGGCGGGAGAGAACGGGGTCGGCAGGGTCGACATCGTGGAGAACCGCCTGGTCGGCATCAAGTCTCGCGGCGTGTACGAGACCCCGGCCGGCACTGTGCTCCACATGGCCCACCGCGACCTGGAGTCCATCACATTAGACCGCGAGACCCAGCACCAGAAGGACCGGCTGGCCCACGAGTACGCGGAGCTGGTCTACTACGGCCTCTGGTTCACCAGGAAACGCGAGGCCATGGACGCCTACATCGACTCGACGCAGAAAAATGTTACGGGCACCGTGCGGGTCAAGCTCTACAAGGGAAGCTGCACGGTTGTCGGACGCAAATCGCCGGTCACCCTGTACGAGCCCGACATCGCCACCTTCGACGCGAGCTCGCTCTACGACCAGAAGGACGCAAGCGGCTTCCTCCGGATATTCGGATTGCCGCTCAGGGTTGAGGCGCTGTTGAAGAAGAAAAGATAATTGTTATGGGGTGCACATGTCCATAGACCTGCCAATTATTCTTTTCAACCTCTACTACATCGGCGTGGCCGTGGCCTTCCTGATCCGGGAGATACTGTGGCTCAGGACCGTCATGATCATGGCGGGCTCATGCGTCATCGCGTACGGGGCATTGACGCACAATAGCATTATCATATTCTGGAACACTATCTTTGTCTGCATCAACACCTTCCAGGTGGTGCGCCTCATACTGGAGCGCAGGCCGGTCGCCGTTGACGCCGATATAGCGGACATCTATCGGAACGTCTTTCCCGCCATGACGCCGCAGGAGTTTCTCCGCTTCTGGCACATGGGATCGCTCCATTCGGTCGAGGACGAAAAACTATGTACCCAGGGCATCATACAGAGCCACCTGCTGCTTGTTATTAACGGCAACGCCGGCGTCATCAGGGAAGGCCATGAAATCGCGTTGCTGGGCAGGGGGTCATTTGTCGCGGAGATGGGGTTCATTACGCAAAAACCGGCCTCCGCCACCGTCATGGCCCGGGGACGCGCCGACTATATCGCGTGGAGCAGGAAGAAACTGACCTACATGGAAAAGGCGGAGCCGCAGCTCTACAACAAGCTCCAGTTCATCCTCAGCAGGGACCTGGTTCACAAGCTCGAGAAGCATCAGTAGAAATCCCGTGACGGGCGATAAACCGTGTTCACACCGGCATATTTTTGATATGTCATAATACTGCCAGACTTTATAAACCCTCTATGCTACTATAACATTGAGAAATTATACTGAAATATACAGTATCACATGGAGGGCCGCAATGATAAAGAAATCATTATTCCCCATACTCATACTCCTTGCCGCATTACTGCCCGGCTGTACCGGCAGCGGAGGCAATTCGCTCCAGGCCCTTCTCCTCGGATTCGCCAGCAGAGGGGGCGGCGAAAACGAAACGGCGCCCTCGGGCTTCGCCTATACGACGCCGGTGACCTATACGCAGTGGGTCGAAATCACGCCCAACGTACCGACGGTCACCGGCACGGTCACCTCATGGTCGGTCGACCCGGACCTGCCGGTCGGATTGACGATTGACGGCGATGGCACGATATCCGGCACGCCCACGGCGCTGCAGGCCGAAACATCGTACACGGTGACGGCCGGTAACGATGGCGGCTCCACCACGGCGACCATCTTGATCACGGTCAACGACGCGCCGCCCTCGGGCCTCGCCTACACAACGCCGGTTATCTACACCCAAGGGGTCGAAATCACGCCGAACGAGCCCTCAGTCACCGGCACGGTGACCTCGTGGTCGGTCGACCCGGACCTGCCGGAGGGACTGGCGCTCGACCCGGCGACCGGCACGATATCCGGCACGCCGGCTGCCGTGCAGGCCGCGGCGGACTACACCGTAACCGCGGGCAACTCGGGCGGCTCCGACACGGCGGTGATTCGGATCACCATTAACCACGCGCCGCCCACCGGACTCGCCTATACGACGCCGGTGAACTATACCCGTGGTGTTGAAATCCCGGACAACGTGCCGGCAGTCACCGGCACGGTCACCTCGTGGTCGGTCGACCCGGACCTGCCGGAGGGACTGATCCTCGAAACCGACGGGAGGATATCCGGCACGCCGACGACACTGCAATCTTCGACGCAGTACACGGTGACCGCCTCCAACTCGGGCGGCTTCGACACGGCCGATATCTGGATCGAAATCACCGAAGAGCTGCCGCCGCCGCCCTCAGGCCTATCCTACACAACCCCGGTGGTCTACACGATTGCACAAGCCATCACTCCCAACGAGCCGACGGTCACCGGCACGGTCACCTCGTGGTCGGTCGACCCGGCCCTGCCGGAGGGACTGACGCTCGACCCGGTCACCGGGACGATATCCGGCACGCCGGCGGAGGTCCTGCCGTCCGCGCCCTACACCGTGACCGCCGCGAACTCGGGAGGCTACACCACGGCCGTGGTCCAGATCGCCATTGACTGCGGCGGCGCCGCGGGCGCGGTGAGCGGCCTGACGGCCACGGACGGCGCCTACGGCAATCAGGTCTCCCTCGACTGGGAGGCCGCGGACAACGCGATCTTCTACCGGGTATACCGGGCCCAGGAATTCCTGACGACCAGCACGCCGGCCGTTCAGGTGGGGGGAAACATCTACGGGACCGAATTCAACGACACGACCGTAGGGCCGGGGCTCCACTCGTACTATGTGGTCGCGTACAGCTACTGCGGCGCGGGCGGAACCAGCGACACGGACACCGGCTACCGCACGATCACCGACTACGAGTTCTTCGACGAAGGGTACGCGGAGCTGGAGCCGCTGATGGTCTGGCTGCAGACCGCAAATCTTATGGTTTATCCGCAGACTGTCCCCGGCACGGTAAGCGGACAATTCGTGTATGACGTGGATGTGAATTGGTTAACCTTTGCAGCAACGGCCACTCTCACCTTTACCGATTACAGCAACTATTATCTGACCGGTAACGGCGTTGTGAATATTGAAATTGACAATATTCTTGATATGGGCAATGCCATCGCCACGGGCACCGTGTACGTGACCGGCATATACAACGGCTACGTAAGGTTTGACGATATCGAGGTAGACGTCGGAACCGGCACGTTCATCGGCGGCAACTATGCCGTGAGCCAGGACGGGGGGGTGACCGAGACAATCATTCCCGGCGATTATATTCCGGGCGAATGATCCTGATCCCTGGATATTGAACGGGAAGCAGCGGGCAAAAGATATGGAGGACCCGCGGGGGCGCTGATCGGCGCTTCCCGCGGGACGGCATGTCCCCGGGAGCAATCGCGGATACCGCTGTTATTTACTCTCCAGAGCCTCGATGACCCCGGCCCCCACCGCGTCGCCCCAGACGTTTACCGTCGTCCTGAACCGGTCAAGGAGCCAGTCGATGGTGAGGAGGAGCCCGATGCCCTCCAGGGGAAGGCCCACTGCGTTCAGGACTATGACCATGGTCACGAGCCCCGCCTCCGGGATGCCCGCCGCTCCGATGGCCGCCAGCGTGGCCGTGAGAAAGATGATCACCTGCGCGGCTCCTCCCAGGTCCACTCCGTATACCTGGGCGATGAACATGGCTGCAACCGCCTCGTAGAGCGCCGTGCCGTCCATGTTCATCGTGGCCCCGATCGGCAAAACGAAGCTCGATACCCGCCGGGACACGCCGTTTTCCGCCTCCACCCCCTCCATGGTGAGAGGAAGCGTCGCCGAGCTCGAGGCCGTGGAAAAGGCGTTCAGGAGAGCGGGAACGACGCCGGACATGAACCTGAAGGGATTTCGCCTGCCGAACAGCACAAGAATAAGGGGAAGCACAAGAAAGGCGTGTATGGACAGCCCCATCACGACAGTGGCGAAATACTTCCCCAGCCCCAGCAGCTCGGGCAGAAAGCCGGAAAAGCCCCCCGCCGCGCCGATCCGCGCGGATATGATGCCGAATATCCCGAAGGGGACGAAGAGCATTATCCATTCGACGATTGTATGGATAGCGTCGTTTATGACGGCGATTATTTCATTAACCGCAGCCCCCTTATCTCCGAGCGAAGAGAGAGCGATGCCGAACAGAATCGCAAAAAAAATCAGCGCGAGGAAATCCATGTTCACCATGGCGTAAAAAATGTTTCTGGGGATCAGCCCCTCTCTTCCCGTCTTTTTATCACCGACAAGAATCTCCTCGAGAATGCCCGACAGGCCCCGCTCCTGCCTGTCCATGATCCCCTCCGGCGCGGGAAGGCCTATGCTGATTCCCGTGCCCTGTCGCTTAAGCCGGCTTTCAGTAACAGTGACGGACCCGTCTATTATTGAAACCGGCACCCTTGACCGATCAGGCCTGCTCAGATATGCCCGCCGCTCCCTGTCCGTCTCTTCCCATTGTTTCACCGATATTCTCATAGAAGAGGACGATACAATCCGCCCCTGAAGTCCCTGGTCCGCCAGAACAAGGCGGTATTTAGACCCGTACCGCTCCTTTCCCAGCCTGTCCGATACCAGATGAACCGTCTGCGGCGCGGCGGCGTCAATTATATACGAGGCCTCCGGATGATTCTCCCCCGATGATATTCCCTCTCCCGGCCTGATAAGGTTGACCAGGATCAGCCCCGTTATAACAGAGAGCATCGTCGTCGCGAGATAGTATGCTATAGTCCGTTTTCCCATCCTCCCGACCGAACGGAGATTGCCGAGGCTGGTTATTCCGTTGATTATTGAAAATATGATCAGCGGAACAACAATCATCATGAGGAGATTCAGGAGGATTTCCCCGAGAAGCGATACCTTTTCGGCATATTCCGGGAGAATGCCCCCAAAAACAAAGCCGGTTATAATCGCCAGCACAATTCCGATAAGGATGAATTTCCGGTATGCCATTCCTTCTCCTGGATTTAAGACGCTGTATAACGATGCGATGCTATTATTGACCGCAACTGTTTTCTTCGTCAATTGATTATTTGCCCTTCGCGGCAATATGATTGAACGGTCGTTATGCCGTCACAAGGAACGCTCAGCATGTGCGGACCGGACCCGTACCCCCGCAAACCGTGCTTGACAGACGGGCCGGTTTCCCCTATAATCACGGAATTCCGGTAAAACATACGCACGATAAAGGCAACCGGCCTCTTCGGCACAATTGAGAGACCGTACAACAACCATGTTAAGAAGTACTAAAAACATTGTTGTTATCAACCTTCTCATAATCATAATCCTGATTTTCGTCCTCACTGTACCCGCCTATCCGGAGAAAACTCCAGAACCGGACAGGGAAATTAAAGCGCCTATCCCCCTTGAAGTGAAGGGAATTATCCCATTCCGGACCGACCGGTACCGCTATCCAAATACCGTGCTGCTCCCGAGGGCGTTTTCAAGCCTGGCGGCCTGCACGCTTGCATTTCTTGAATGGGACGGCTACGACTGGCTGACCGCCGGCGGGGTGGCCGCGTCCACGGCGGCCTTCATGGTCCCGGTCAGGGGCCTGTCAGCGGATACCCGGTTCTACTACTGGTTCAGGGACACGAGAGACGAGCGCATGCAGTTCCTGTTCCCGCACATCGACACGAACGCATGGGTGTGTGTCATTGCCTCGTGGACCGTTTTCTTCTACGGATCGGGATGGATATCGAAAAACAAGAGAATTCTGGAGTACATATCGCTGACGCTCGAGGCCATCGGCCTCACCCAGCTCTACCATGTAACCGCCAAGCTGCTGATAGGGCGCGAGGGACCGACGCAGGGAAACGGCCGCGGCGTCATCTGGGGACCGCGGCGCGGCATATCATTAATGCCGGAGGGCACGCCATCCGGCCACATTGCCACGCTCTACGCGATAACGACCGTCACCGCCGAATACTTCGACAGCTGGCCGCTCAGGATCCTGAGCCACGTCGCGGGAGTCTATTACGCGATCAATCTCATGTACAACAACCAGCATTTTATTTCGGATATACTATGGGGCGCTTCAATGGGTTATTTTGTCGCGCAATGGGTCGTGAAAAACAGATCGACCAGATATACGTATACGCAGAATCATACTGTCAGCGGCATCAGGGTGAAAGAGGCCGGACCGGAACAGCAGGGCGAAGTCCTATTCACTCCCATCTTTAACACGAACACAAAAAAAATTGGATTTTCCCTGAGTTATATATTTTAAAGCGGATCTCGCAGAGCGCGCAAAGGACGCAGAGAAAGTGTATGGCTTTCTTCAGCTAACCATGCTCTTCTTCCTCAGCGACCACTGCATTGAAAAAACTATTTGTACTGCTCGATGACCTTTTTTCGTTCATCCTCCGGCAGGGACGCGAGATACGATTTCCAGCCGGGGCACCACTTGATGTGCCACTTCCAGATTCGGCTGATAATGGATCTGGGATCCCGGTCATAGCGCGCCTTCATGGGGCACTCCGCGCATTTAGCAGTCGCAGCTTTTTTCACGTCGACCTCCTCTTTGCCGCTGCATGCCATGAGGCCCGCGACCGCCGTCCAGAAAACGGCAAGGCCTCCCGCCTGCAGGAATTGTTTTTTTGAGAGCTTGTTGTCTATCATATCTCCCTCCTGAAAATCGAGGAAACTACTGCTTCCTCGGAACCGCCTGATATAACAGAATAGACATCATTGTTGCTATGTTTAACATACGGGGAGCTGAGTGACAAGCAAAAAGTTCAGGTCGGGGGTGAAAAATAAATTTAATCCAGCAACACGTTTTGGTCAGCATGAACCGGTAATTATGAGAATCTGAATGAAAATAATATTCATAATTAAAACATACGAAGGGCTATTTTATAAAAATAGCCCTTCGTTATTAGTATCTTTTTGAAAAGAATTACTGGCATATAGATCATTACCGAAATGGATTTACATCTTTCCCAAATGATAGAATTTCTAAAATATCAGATCTATAACCACCTAAATACAGAGCAACAAATACATCTTTTTGTTGTTCATGCTCAACTGCCTGATGCTCAAGATTATTTTCCGTGTGATAAGTATCATATAATTTTAATGCATATTTTCCACAAAGCTGTTCCTGTGCCAATTTCAATGTGCTAAATATCCCTCCAAATCTAAATTGGAAAACATGTGTCGCTTCATGTTTTAATAAACCTATTGATCCGTTATATGCCTTAAACTTACCCAATAAACCTAATCCATTACTACTTAATAGCATAATTAGCTTCTGATAATATCCCTGCATTCCTATTACATTACCTAATGTTAAACCAATTGCTGGCAGTTTTGCATTTGGTCCAACGTCAGAATAAACATACGAATGTGTCATTCGCGATAAATCTCCATCAACATGGTTTCCACACCCTTCTAAATATGCAGAATATCCTAAACCAAGATCTGTATTGGGCAGAGATATGGTAGAATCCATAAGAAATGAAAGAAATCCCATTCTCCCATTATATATACCTAAAAAACCACCTCTGAATCCATTAATTGCACCGGTGATTCCGCCTAATAGCGACCCCAATATACCATATCCGACACCTGTCAGCACCGGTACCACTTTCCTTTCCCAATAGCTCTTGGTGTTTTGGAAATGCAAATGGTCCCGGAGTATATGATTGCCGCCATGCATGATACCATCGCCCGCGCGGGTCATCTGATGCATAAAAACCTGGAACCAGTTCGGCATATGGCCGTCTGCGTCGCGCAATGTCATCGGATTTCCGTTCACAAACATATACCGGTTATAGCATTGGGTGTTCATCGAGTCGGGCACGACGCTGTCGGGCGTGATGAACCTGCCGATGAACGGATCATAGAAGCGGGCCTTGAAATAGCTGAGCCCGGATTCATTGTCCTTCTCGTGCGAGTTGAACTTGTGTCTGAACACATCCGTGCCGGTCTTTTCCGCTATTTCGCCGTAGGGCCTGTAGTGTATCTGGCAGATCTTTTCGCCGCCTGCGTTCGTCACAAAGCTTATGTTGCCGTTATAATCCGGGTGGAAGAAGATCATCCCCTCGACCGGAATGCCCTCGGTCGTGACCCCGGACGGCATGGTCGTATCCTGCCATGGGCTGGCCCCCAGCATCCAGTAGGGTATTTCGCACCCTGAGAAGCCGAAGACCGAGAAGACCGCGAATATCACGAGCGGCGCGGCAGCCCTGGCCCACGCCGGATACAGGCGGACATCTCTATGCCTGACAGTAAACGTGTGAATAGTCTTCCCAGCCAGAAGAACGAAGAGCAGAATCAGGACCGCGTAGGCAAAATACCGAATTGTCTTCGGATTGCCGCAGAGATAATTGGCATACTGGTACCCTATCAGGAGAAGGCCAATGATGCTGTCGCCCGCGTAATACGAATTGATGACCGAGGGCGTGTGCATGGCCATGAGCGTGCTGTCAATCATGGTCATCTGCGCCACGAGCTCGTTGTTATACCCGTAGAAGTACTTGGTGTGGTGATCGTCCCTTCCGGGCATAAGGGTGAGCTCGTACAGGCCGTCGATGTTGTACACGATGGTGCCGTCGGCCAGCATCTTCTTGATCCTGTTGCCCGCCGTGTCATACGCGTAGTCGGCCTCCGGCACGGCACCGTCGGAGATTTTTAACAGCCTGTTCTCGGCATCGTAATCGAGCGTCTTCCCCCTCCTCGATACCATGTTTCCGTTGGCGTCGTACGAATAGGCGTTGCCATCGCTGTCGCTTGAAACGGCATAGGGATGGTCCGAATTGTAATTCAGGACCAGGGACCCTTTTTTCGTCATGTTCCCATAGCTTGTATACTCGAATGTGATATGGCCGTACATCCCGTCTGCGGAGGTGATGCGGTTCAATGGATCATATGCGAACGATTGTGTCTTCGAGCTGTCGAGGTTATCGGTCATTCCCGTCACATTGCCGAGGCTGTCGAACGCGTAATCGATATTCTCCAGAACCTCGGGAGTATCTCCCCTGCGCTGCGTCACATTATTCTGCGGCAGCATGTTCAGCGGATTATAGGCAACCGCCGTCTCAACGTTGTTGCCGGTGACGCGGTACACCTTGTCTTCAACACCAGTAACCTCGCCGTCCTCGTCAAGCTTAAACCTGCCGTATTGCACGACCGGATACCCGTCCCACTTGACTGCCTTCAGGAGCCCCAGGTCGCAGTATTCGCGCGTTATCGTCTTCCCGTCGGGATACGTGAGCTCGGTCATGCGCTTCCGATTGTCGTATTCCATATGGAAAATAAACTGCCTGCCGTCGATCGTTATCCTCTTGACTGACGGCGCCCCCTGATCGTTATACGCGAACGATGTTACACTCGTGCCGTCGCTCACCTGCGTGGCATGGCCGATTCCGTTTTCAATAGCGGGATCATCATACGTGTAGGTGACTGTCGGAGTGCCGTCAGAATAGGTGATCGAGGTATTCCTGTTTATATCGTCATGGGTATAGTGGGCAACCTGGCCTTTCGCATCAGTCTTGTTGACAAGTCTCCCCGCGTCATCATACTCATATACGGTCGTTCCCGTGCTTGGATCATTAATAGATAGCTTCCTACCGAATGTATCGTAGGTCATCATTGTGGTGCGGCCGTCCGGCCCGGTTACCGAAGAGGGAAGCCCTGCCGGCGAATAGGCATACGATATGGCCGCGTTGCCCGGCTCTACCTTCTGAATGAGCTTGCCGCGCGAGTTGGAAATGGCTATATGCAGGTTTCCTCTCTTGTCCTTAACCGTCGTTCCCCAATTGCCGCTTCCCGACGCATAATATGTAAATTCCTCGTGCGTGCCGTCGGGATAGTCCGTGCGAACCGGGCGGTTCATGACATCATACTGGTATGTCGTGTAGACCGGGGTTTCTTCATACGATCCTGTCAGATACGGGAGCGACTTTCTGCTCACCCTCCCCTTCGAATCGAACTCGGTGTCGACTACCTGATCGACAAGGTACGTATCCGACTGGTAGGCCTTCTGCAGGGTCCGGTATTCTCTTCCCAGCCCGTCCATGTAAACCCGCTTGTAATGATATCCCATTGACGACGTGTCCGCTGTGCGCGTTTCCACATATTGGGTTGCAGCGTCCCCGGTATCGTTATACACAATTTCCTTGAGCCATGACCCGTCGGGCGCGATCACCTTCTTGAGCCTGCCGAAGGCGTCATACTCGTATTCCGTCGTGTTTCCATTCACGTCGGTCTCCGCCGTCTTCACGCCATATCGCGCATCATACTGGGTCGTGCCTTCATGACCCAATGGATTGGTGACGGTAACCGCAAAACTCATGTATTCGCTGTCAAATTGCGTCGCGATTGTATGACCCAGCGGATCAGTGACAGAAATTGTATTGCCGGCCGCATCATAGCCGAAATACGTGCTGATCCACCTGCCGCCCGGATTAAGATAGGCGTCCTTTGAGCCGATTACATTGCCGCTGTAATTGAACCTGTCCCATGAAATGACGGTGCCGTCTGAAGTTGTCTTGGCTTCGATAAGCCGCCCCAGTATCCAGCTCCCTTCATCATTGGAATACGTGTTTACAGTATCAATTGAACTCAATCCTGTTGATGTTTCTGTGATGGCCGTCGGATTGCCATAATCATCAGACAACGTTGTCTTGATATTTTCAGAAACAAACGTGCCGTTCTCGAAGCTGGTTGTTTTAACCGAATCTACCCGCACCAGTTGCGTAAACAGGCTCCCGGAGATATTGAACTTGGTATCGGTAACCGGATTATATTGATATTCAACGCGGCTCGAGATCGCGCCGTTGCCGGCCAGCGTCTCTGTCTTTAACACAGCACCATGGAAAACAGGATTATCCTGTTTGTAATATGCAATAGACTCCTCGCCGGTCTGAAGGTTCTTTTCGGTAAATCTTTCGAACAGCAGATTTTTTCTATCCGGCTTGTGCCCATCATATTGTTTGCCTTTTTTATAATCATAACTCATGCTGTACGAAGCTCCCCGCCCATCACTATTCGCTACTTTGGCAACGAGGTGTCGCGAAAAACGATTAGCAATAAAAGGAAATTCGGAATCCGAGCTATCAATAGCGCCGGCAACTAAAGCAGCTTGAGTATATTCCACTTGAGTCTCGCCTCCCGCTGGATTGCTAATACCCGTAATCAATCCATTCCCCTCGGCATCCGCAATTTTTACATAGGTTATCCCATGAATAGAATATATATGATCAGCCTTTCCATCTCCATTAAAATCAACCATGGCGTTCCAACCATCTAGGCCACGACCTTCTCCCCAGGCTTTAATTTCTGAAAAGCCGCTACCCGTAGATAGCTTCGCGTAGATCATGCCATAAACCGAATACGCATGGTCCGACATCCCATCTCCATTGAGATCAGCAAACCAATTGTATGCAGGACCCGCACTGGAATATCCCGTACCCCACACCTCTGGCTGCAGGAAACCGCTTCCCGTGGAAAGTTTCACATATGTATTACTTGAAGATTGATACACATGGTCATTAAGCCCGTCACCGTTGACATCGACAAACCAGTTATATCCGGAAGAACTGCGCCCCTCTCCCCATGGCAGTGGATCGGTAAAGCTATACCCTGTTGATAGTTTAACATAAATCATCCCATAATAGGAATATGCATGGTCCGCCATCCCATCTCCATTAAGATCAACAAGCCAATTGTATCCAGGACCTGAATTGGCATATCCATCACCCCACAACGTAGCTGGCAGGAAGCTACTTCCTGTGGAAAGTTTTACATAGGTATTGCTTGAAGATTGATATACATGGTCATTAAGCCCGTCACCATTGACATCAACAAACCAGTTATATCCGGAAGTACTGCGGCCTTCTCCCCATGGCAGTGGATCTGTAAAGCTATAACCTGTTGAAAGTTTAACATAAATCATCCCATAATAGGAATATGCATGGTCCGCCATCCCATCTCCATTAAGATCAACCAACCAATTGCTTGAAGCACCTGAGCTGGAATATTCCGTACCCCACACCTCTTCCTGCAGGAAACCGCTTCCCGTAGAAAGCTTTACATAGGTATTGCTTGAAGATTGATACACATGGTCATTAAGCCCGTCACCGTTGACATCGACAAACCAATTCCAGGATATTTCAGCGTTTCTTCCGGCCCCCCATGGTTCATAATCATTAAATTCATCTCTATAGGACTTCCAGGTAAAATCAGTACTCTTTACAAACGATGAGCCATCAGAGCCAATAACTTGCACCCTTATCAATTTACTGGCTTTTGTAAGATTATTTTCACTGTATTCCAGCCGATATTCACGGACCAGATCCCCGAATAAATCAAATCCATAGAAATTAGTCACGCCGGTTTTAACTGTAATTGACGACAATCGCTGTGTTGTTTTTACATGCGTCGAGTGAGAATAACAACGAATTACATCATTTCTATCTTCATACTCAAGTTCAACCGTCCTGAATTTCGTAATGCCATTACCTTGCGTATATACAATCTTAACCGGATAGAATTGTCCGTTATCCTGAGAATACTCAATTGAATAATAATTTCCATGTGCATCTTCTACTTTTGTTAAAGCCCAGACACGTATCGACGGATTATGATCCTCATCCAAGGCAACTACCTGTGAATCCTCTGATGCCCCGTAGTAACATTTTGAACCATCAGAAAGCAACTCAATCCAATATTCAGGTCCGTCACCCTGTGTTCCCATTGCTTCAAATTGTGAAAATTTCTCTTCTTTATAGTGATAGTAGTTGCCGACTTTAACAAGCTTGCCGCCGGGGCCGGCATATTTATCGTTACCGTCATAGTTTATCGCATAATCACTATCGCGCGATATATGGGAAAGTCCCGTTAAATGCCATCCGACTCCCACAATATCGTTACCGGAATCAGAATTATAAACAAGTGCAAGCGCGGGCTCAACACCCTTTGTCCCGGGTGGAAGATCGATCTTAACAGAATACATGAACGAACCGTCGGAATTTACATCCGCAAAAACTCGAATTGGAGTTATTGAGGTGATTATAAAAAAGACAAAAACTGAACAAATATTGGCAAGTTGTATTAACCGTTTCATAAACCCTCCATAAAACAGTGATTTAATTCATAATAAGTAGCGTCGAAAATTCGAAGAAATTGTGAAAATTTTTATATTTTTTGTTAAAATCATTGTTAATCATGTAATCACGATAAGCTTTATAAGGGGTTCTCCTGCAGGTTAACATTCGACCTAACTAAACAGTTACCAGCCTTTGAGCTAAATAACCGAGCAGTCTTCGCTTAAAATACTGTTTTCAGCGTGAAGGGAGTATTTAAAAAGTTGGGATAGCTTTCGGGATTAACAATATCACGAAGGAAAGGCAATAACCGGGAAAAAGATAAGGATAGAAGTCTTCACGGCAGGTAGTAGTACCCCACGCCCCCGTCAGGCCCGGTGAGCTTCGGCCGGTAGTCGTATTCAGGGTCGGCGTCGGGGCCGTAGATATCATGCAGTGCGTTTTCTCGCCCCACTCCGCCGCCCCATTCGAATCCCGGATCTTCCGCAACCACGTGGTTCCAGATCTTCAGGTTATCCAGGTAGATATCCGCCGATACAAGCGCCGTATCCCCGATATAAAATGCAAGGTAGAGGCCCCCCTCTGCCCAGTAATCGGAGGCAAAAAGCTGATACTCCCCGCCATCAATCAAGAGTTTAAGCCGCAGGCTCCCCGCAAGACCCGCGTCCCTGTCCCACACCAGATACACATGATGCCACGAACCCGTATTAATAAGGTCGATATTACTCTCCTGTGACGGTGTCCCGTTGACGTACAGGACAATCGTGTCGTCCTGTATCAGGATATAGTTTTCCGAACCGCCGAAATGAATACGGAAGCGAAGGCTAACACTGGAAGCTTGTGTTATAAATGTCCAAAATGAAATGGTCCCGGTATTGACAACATGTCCGCTCCCAAACGGATACAGGTAGTTCGTTCCTGCAAAGCGGCTGCTCGAATGCAGCCACAGGCATTTACCCCATTTGCCTGGATCGTAATACACGCGATAGTTCGCCTCCTGCTGAAATTCCGTCGTGCCATCCCCTATCACCGGGTTCAGGACATCAGCCTCGCTCTCCATGCGGCTCCAGTATTCAGGACGGGGAAGTATAAAGCGGCCGAACACATGATCGATATAGACTTCCATTTTACCCGGAGCCCCCGGCACAGGACCGTCAATCATCTTCGCGAACGGAGCAAGTCCCATGTCGATTATATTGACGCCTTTATGCACGATACGGATGTACCGGCCGGCGGCGAAGGGGCCGCCGTTCGACCTGTCGAAAAAGTTGTTCATCGATTGATCGTAGTCGATGAAACCGACAAGGGGCAGAGCATCATCGGTTCTGAGCATGTATCCCTGGTCGAGCGTCTTGTCGCCGAATGTTCCAAATCCCTCATAATAATTTTGCGGTTCCTCAAGCTCAACTCTAACCGCTCCTGTCCGAAATGACGATTCGAAGACATGCATTTCATTACCCGCAAGATCCGTAAAACCGGATATGGTAACATCATAAAGAGAATCCTTTTCGAGGTCGTTATCGGGGCGAAACTCGATCCTGCATTCGTACACCCCCATTGGGTTCTTTTCAATTCTATATGAATAGGAGCCGGGCTCCTGAACGGCGGTCCCGTGTTTGACAACACTGAAGCGCTCCTCCCATCTCGCGGCGTCGGGAATCACATCCTCGGAAAAGCGGGCCCAGATGAGCGGTCTTTGATAATCAACACAGCTGTTTCTCGCAGGGATACAATAATCTATTATGGGGCTTTCGTCATCGCGTTCAAGGCCTGTTAAAAAACTCCACTCGTAACCGGGCTTAATTTTTCTGTTGTACATGTCCATTATTTCATGCTGGAGGGTCACCCGGTATTCGGATTCCGGATCGAATTCGATTTCATTGTCCAGCCCGTCAAGCAATCTGAGAAGGACCATCCGGCATGATCCGGAAGCTGTGTCTATCGCCTCAGCCCGGACAATAACCGTGCCTCCGCCATTTGTTTTTTCTACCTGAAATGAATCATCATATATAGTGGCGGTATCCATCTCCCTGTTGAAAAAAACAAGGATCTTGCTGTCGATAAAAACGGATTCTGCGCCCTGTTGCGGAAAGGTGTATTCAATGTGCGGCAGGAGCGGCAGTGATAGGGTGATTTGCTGCTGGAGATCGTGCATGATATTTCCACACGACACTAGTAGTACAGCCAGCAGTGATGAAATGACCAATTTGCTTTTTATCATCAGCCCCCTCCCCCGGCGGAGAAGGTTTCACAGTTTTATGATTTTACTCGATATTTACAGATATTTTAAACAAATTATTTACAGATGTTAATTTTGTCAAGTTTTTTGGTAGAAAAAGAAGGGTGTCATTAGAATTGAATACCAAACCCGGCCATGATTGAAAAGAAACTGAGTGTTCCCCCCTTTTCGAAAACCGCCCCATAATCAGCACCCGTGCCGAGGAGCACATTCGCGGGAAGATTGAATTCGATGGCAACCCCGCCCTCGACCATCGGCTGGAAGCCTCTTCTCACCGCCGGCCTGATTTTAAGCAGGTCAGAGTAATACGTATTCTGGATGTAACAGGTCCCCGCCGAGATGCGCGGAACAATCGACAAATGCCAGACCGTATAGGCGTATCCGATACGCCCAAGCAGGTGAGCCATGAGAGCCCGGCGTACCATATCCCTCCCATCAAAGTGGATGAACCGGGCATTCAGGCCGAAGAGGAGACCACGGACCGGAACATCCTGAATACGAAAGCCCGCGGCGGCACCGTACCCGAATTTCGCGATTTTGGCCAGATATCCGATCGGCACCGAAAAAACGAATTCCGCGTCGATCACAATCGGAACACGTGCCCGGGTCTTTCCGCCGCCCCCCTTGATGCGGACGGCAACCATGCGGGCCACCTCGGCAGTCGCGTCCCTGAGTTCAGCCGGCTCGCGCGCGTCCCTCGACTCGGAGAAGATGATTTTACCCTCCTTGACGCTCACCACCTTAACATTGACGGTGAACCGGTCAAGCCTGTCGAGGCTCCCTATGATGACATAGTCTCCCTTGAGGAGCTCGCCGATCTTGGTCGCGCATTGTGCGTCACGGCACCCGGCTATCTGGAGCTTCCGTTCTTTGACAAGATCATTTATGCGGCTCTGTTCCAATATATCGAAAGAACCGTCCCGGAACAGGTTCATCTCCACGGCGTTCTTGACTATCCGCGCCATCCCGGGGTCCGCGTTGTTGGCGATAAAATCAACAACAGCGATGCGGGGCCTTGGCTTGCCGCCCTCCGCTGCATATGCCATTCCGACGGGTACTATTGCGAGCAGCGCGGCAGAAAAAACCGTGCGGACGAAAATATATCTCAACTGAAGCAGTATCATGCCTTGCTACCTGAATTGGTCAAAGATTCTTTTCGCGATGCGGTCGGCGGCCGGCCCGATATCCGCCTCGGACCCTGCGATTTCAGTGTCGTAGAAAAGGATACGGGAATCCTTCACGCTCACCACGCGCGCGGTTATAGTGAATACACCTTCCACATTCTCAACTGCGCCGAAAAGCATCATCCCCGATTTTTTTCCTCCACGGCCGTGCCGCAGATTCAAAACGCGGTCCCGCCCCCTCAGGTCGGCGAGTGATTCCGCAATGCGGTCGGACACGACGTTCGCACGGCTTCCCGAAATGTTTACGGCGGTAAAGGGACTGACGCCGATACGGTCCTCGATGACCTTCGGCGGCTCCCGCACCTCGTATTCCTCACTGACCGGCGCAACGGTGTTATCGACGGCCGCCGTCCCGTCCCGCCTGGTCTCTGTAGCGCCATATGGTCTCGTCATGAGCAGGTAGACGCCCGAAACGACGGATGCAGTCATGAGGGCGGCAACAATGACCAGAATCACGGCGCTCTTCACGATAGTGACGGGAAGGCCGGCTTTTTTCAGGGTAAAAAAGAGATCGGAGATCAGAGCAAAAATGATTGAATACGCGCCCGCCCGCTTCAGGGTTTTTTTGAACTGCCGGCGCTTTTCCCTGCGTATATGTGTTTTTACCTCGACGGATGCCGGCTCAGATAGACGGTACTTCAACATGACCTCTCCGAAAAGGGCGACCAGGGCATCGTTTTTCATAGCAGATCCTCCAGGCTGTTGATTCCCTTTTTCCGGAAATAATCGCACAACCGCTCCACTATAAGACCATAGCGATACCGCACCTGCCACTTCGAAAGCCCCAGTTGCGCGCTCGCCTCCTCGTAGGTGAAACTTTTAACCCCCACGAGGTCGAAAAGCACTCGGTCTGTTTCGTCCTTAAAATTATCCATGTCTTTAATGGCGTCGTTGATTATAATCCTGGTTTCCCTGAAACCGTTCACAAAAGCGAGACCCGCGTCATTGAAAATATCTTCGATATCAAGGGCTCCCGGTTTTTTCTTGCGAAAATAGGCCATCACCTCGAGTTTCAGAGCGCCATAAAGCCATTTCCTCTTGTTCTCGATCTCTTCCATCTTATTATAGAGCTTTATAAATAGCTCCTGGCATATGTCCTCGGCGTCTTCAATGATGCCCACCTTTCGGCATACCGTGCTGAAAACGACCGGGTAGAGCTCGTTATAGGCCTCGGCAAACTCCCTCTTCTTTCCGAACATGCCCGTCATTCAACCCGCTCCATTATATCTGCGTCCTGGACATTGTCCAAATGACAAAAATTTTATGCTGATCATGTCAATAACGTTTTAGCGTTAGCGAACTATCTTCATACCGCACTGTTCACCGCGCAGGGATTTTGAACCTGACAGTGTACCATGTCCCGCCGCTCCGATCGAGTTCCAGCTCCCCGTTTATCTGCCTTACCAGCATCGGCACCAGGACGAGGCCGAGTGTTTCCACATCGTTCAGCTGTATCGATCCGGGGATTCCGACGCCATTATCGCCGATCCGCATATTCGCCGATCCCTCAGCAAGGGCATCCAGTGAAATGCTTATCTCCGGCTTGCCGCTCCACCCGGGCGGGAAAGCATACTTGAACGCGTTGATCAGGATTTCGTTTATTATCAGGGCGCAGGGAATCGCCAGCTCAATCGGTATATGGACGGGCCGGGCGTCGATCTTCAGCGCGATCCGCCCGCCGGCATCATACGTTTCGAAGATCTCGGCCGCCAGGTCCGAAAGGTAGGACGCAAGGTCGATCCTGCCGAACTCCTTCGATTGATAGAGCTTCTCGTGGACGAGGGCCATGGAGCGTATACGGTTCTGCGCATTTTCGAACTGCCCCTGTAGATACTCGTCCCGGATATTCCTGCCCTGGAGGTTCAGCAGGCTCGTTATTATCTGGAGGTTGTTCTTGACCCGGTGGTGTATCTCTCGCAGGAGCGTCTCCTTTTCCCGGAGGGATTCCGTGATCTGCTCCTCTGCGCGGGCCCGCTCCGAGACGTCATGGCCGACCGCCATGAATCCGGTAACGCGCCCAGTCCGGTCTCGCATGATGACCGTGCGCACCTCGGCGGGAAAGCAGGTTCCGTCCTTCCTTAATAATGTCACTATCCCCTCCACGATGTCATCTTCATGTACCCGGTCGTAAAGCTGCAAGGTCGATTCCTTGCTCTCCGGTGGAACGAGTTCCGCCCCATCCATGCCCACCATGTCTTCCCAGCGGTCGTATCCGTGCAGCATGGCTGTCCGCCTGTTGGCCAGCCGGATGACGCCTTTCTGATCGGTTACTACGACAGAATAGGGAAATGACGCTATCACCGTGCGCAGCAAATCAGTGTCGAGGGGAACGGTTTCCGCCGGCTTTTTTCGAGTCGCTCGCGTTGCCGCTTTTATTTTGTTAGCCGGCGGCCTGCCGGTTTTTTTAATCATAGTAAATTATATCATTCTGTATAGTATTTGCAACAATTTTTACTCCCCGCGGCGGAGGAGCTTCCCCGCCCTGTCCGATTCCATCCTGTTGCTCTTCACGGCGATCTTCCCGTTCACGATGACATGCGAGATCCCGACCGGGTCGCGGACCGGGTCCAGGAAGGTGGACGGCGTCGCGATGGTCGCCTCGTCGAAGATAAGCATGTCGGCAAAGCATCCCTCCCGGACAAGGCCCCTGTCAGGTATGCCGATCTGCGACGCGGGGAGGGAGGTGCACTTCTTCACCGCCGTCTCCAGATCGATACGCTTCTTGTCGCGCGCGTAATAGCCGTAGAACTTGGGAAAGGCGCCGTGAAAAAGATACGAAGGCCGTCCGTAGCCCATCATGAGGGTATCCGTCACGATAGAGACGTTCGGATCGAATAATGGCGGATATTGCGCAACCTCGGTGAAGGGATCGTCCGGTTCCCTGATCGACTCGAAGGTGAGCACATGACCCCTCTCCTCAATGAGCAGATCGCAGGCAAAATCCACCGGGTGCCTGCCCGCCTTTTTCGCCAGTTCATACAGCGATTGCCCCTCCATGTGCCTGTTCTTCTCGGAAACAACGCCCATGATGTGGGAGCAGCCGTACCCGAGCTGCTTGAACAGGTTGAGGCTCCAATCGTTCCTGCCGCTGTGGGGCCAGCGGGGGCTTCCCTTCTCGATATCCTCTTTCAACTCTTTCCTGACGCCGGGATCGGCGAGACGCTTTATCAGAACATCCGCGCTTTCCTGTATGATCCATGACGGGAAGAAGGCGAGGAGCGGCGTGAACCCCGTCGCCGTGGGCATGATGTCCATGCCGACCCGGAGGCCCTCCTTCATCCCCCGGTAATAATAGCCGAGGACCTTCCGCTGGTCCATGGTTATAATGCTTTCCGGGATCAGTTTGAGTGAAAGGCGCGCATGCCTGATGAGCATCCTGACCATTGCCAGGTACGGTTTCTGAATAATGCCGTTCCACGGCAGTGCGAAGATATGCGATATCTGCCCCCTGATGCCGTGCGGCCGTATCACCGAATAGACCTCATCGAAGGCCCTTCTGATCGTTGACGAGGTGTACGAACGCAGGTGGCAGGTGAAAACGCCGTCGTATTTCCTGAGCACGGCCGCGAGCTCCCCGACCTCCTCGGTGTTCGAGAGCAGCCCGGGAAAATACTGGAGACCGGTGGAAAGGCCGAAGGCCCCGGCCGCAAGGGACGCCTCGAGGTCCTTTTTCATGAGCCGCATCATGTCCGGCCTCATGACCTCGACCTCCGCGCCGGTCGCGCCCAGCCTCATGACGCCGTGGGGGGCGAGGAGCGCGGTATTCATGGGGAGCCCCTTCTTTTCGAGAAACGACATGAACTGCCCCATTGTTTCCCAACGGGTGCTCCGGTCGAAGTTGATATTGCACACGACGGCCATGTACTCCTGCTGGAGCACCCTGTTCTTCCTGCTGAGAGGGGCGAGTCCGAACCCGCAGTTCCCTCCGACCACCGTGGTGATGCCCTGCTTCACCAGCGGCTCGAGGATAGTCCCGCCGTCCTTGCGGTAGAGGCTCAGGTCGGCATGCGTATGGATGTCGATAACTCCCGGGCTGACGATAAGCCCCTTGGCTTTGATTTCCTTTTTCGCCTTTACCCTGCGGTCAAGGGTCCCCACGAACACGATGCGGTCTTTCTTGATCGCAACGTCGCCGAGAAACCGCGGTTTACCTGAACCGTCGATTATTGTCCCCTGTCTGATGATCATATCGTACATATAGATATCCTTACTTATCGGAACAATTTATTGTACTGATCTTCACTGAATTTCATACAATTGATAATATTCGTACAAAATACGAATCCAAGGAAAGGTTATTTTATGATGTCAAAAAAGCAAGTAATTAACCGCACGGTGCGGTGAAGCAGATAAGGCGATAACTATCGGCCTATATATCAGGGGTCAGAGTAGACCCTTATCTCCCTGTTACCGATAACTATCGGCCCCGATACAAACATGTGTCAGAGCAATAATCATACCCGGGAAAAACCGCTGCATTCCAAAAATTCCTTGCCAATACCAGGGACCGCTCCCACTATATCCCCATGTTCGACAGCATAAAAAGCACCATTGAGGGCCTGAGCGGCCAGAAATATATCGCTTCCGAGGACATCGCCACCACGGTCTATCTTGCCCTTAAAATGGAAAAGCCGATCCTGGTGGAAGGCCCTGCCGGGGTTGGTAAAACCGAGCTGGGCAAGTGCATCGCCGGCGCACTGGGGATGGACCTCATACGTCTCCAGTGCTACGAGGGGCTTGACGAGTCAAAGGCGCTGTACGAGTGGGAGTATGCGAAACAGCTCCTCTATACGCAGATACTCAAGGACAAGCTTTCCGCCATCATGAAAAACGAGTCCACCATGGCAAAGGCTGTTGAGCGCCTCTCGAAGGAAGACGACGTATTCTTTTCAAACAAGTTCCTCCTGCCCCGCCCCATTCTGAAAGCGATATCAAGTTCCAACAGGACGCTTCTCCTCATAGACGAGATCGACAAGTCGGACTCCGAGTTCGAGGCCTTTCTCCTGGAGGTGCTTTCGGACTTTCAGGTGAGCATCCCCGAAATCGGGACCATACAGGCCGACATCAAGCCGTTTGTTTTTCTCACCTCCAATAACGCCCGGGAAATGTCGGATGCCCTGAAACGCCGGTGCCTTCACCTTTATATAGACTACCCCACGAGGGAGCTGGAAGAGCGGATCGTTTCGCTCAAAGTCCCCGAATGCGGCGACACCCTGAGGGCCGACGTGGTCCGCGCCGTCCATAAAATCAGGGAGCTCCAGCTTAAGAAGGAACCGAGCATCAGCGAAACCCTCGACTGGGCACGGGCCCTGGTTATACTGGGCGTCAACGATCTCAGCCATGACGTTGCGGTGGAAACCCTTAATCTCATTCTGAAATACGAGAAAGACATCGAGCAGGCCAAAAAAGAGTCCAGGAACATCTTTTTGCATTAATGCGCGGGAGGGAAAGCCACGAACACCACCGCCGGCGTATCGGCCATCCAGGAAAAACTCTACGAATTCATAGACGTTCTAAGGGATGCCACCATCAAAATCTCGTCTGATGAGGTGCTGTCCCTCTTTAACGCCCTGCCCCACATTACCCTCATGGAACGGGGTGTCTTCAAGCAGACGCTGAAGACGACCCTGATCAAGGACTATACCGATATCCCCATCTTTGACCGTTGTTTCGAGGAATTCTTCGGAGGGAGCGGAGATTCCCAGGCGGATGTTGTCGAGGCATTCAAGGAGATGAACGCCCGGGAGACGCTCAGGGAGACCGGAGCCATGAGCCCCGAAGAAACATCGGCACTAGAAGAGGCGCTCGCCGATTTCATCGACAGGCTGCCGGACGAAATGCTCTTCGAGCGCTCGCCCGAGGACATCCTCAACCTGATTATGGACGAGCTCGCACAGGGGGAATCGGCCGGCGGCATGGGCCAGATGCTTTTCAATATCCGCAATCGCCAGCGTATGGCCACGGGGCGGGGTATAGCCGCCAGGGACGAGGAGAAGAATGAGCCGGTACCGGGGCTTGCCGAAGCGGTCATGAATCTAATGAAGAAAAGGCTCTCGAGCAAACAGATCGGGACGGCCATCCGCAATCGTGAGGAGTACCTTCTGCACAAAAAGATCTATAAGATTACGCCGGAAGAAATAAAGGAGATGCGCGATCTGATCAAGAGGTTCGGTCAGAAGCTGAAAAACAGGGTTTCACTCAGGAAAAAGCGGATGAAGCACGGCGGCATCGACATCAAGCGCACCCTCCGGACCAGCCTGCAGTACGGCGGCGTGCCGTTCAAGATTTTCCGCAAGGACCGGAAAATCGACCGGCCGCAGCTGGTGGTGCTCTGTGATATCTCCGGGTCGGTGAACCAGTATTCCAGGTTCATGCTCCTGCTGACCTACACGCTTCAAAGCCTCTTCTCCAAGGTCAGGACCTTCGCCTTTATCAGCAACATGGTGGAGATAACACCCCTGTTCATGGAGATGAACCCGGAGCGCGCGGTCAATTCCATATTCGAGGACACCAATTTCACCTACGGGTGGGGGAGCAATTACGGGCGGTGCTTTGAAAATTTCATGCGCGATTACAGCGACTCCCTGAACAGCAAGACCACGGTGCTCATTCTGGGAGACGGCCGAAACAATCACCAGGCCAGCGGCCTCGATTCTTTTATCAGAATGAAGGAGCGCTCGCGGAATATACTGTGGCTGAACCCGGACAGAAAGCATCTCTGGAACTGGGCCGACAGCATTGCCTATCTGTACAGGGAATACTGCGACGAAATGAAAGAAGTAAACAATTTTCTCGATCTTTCTGAATTTATTGATAAATTATTTGTTGCATTATAATTATTAATATGTATATATATACTTGTATAAAATTCTGCCAGCACAATTTTATGCTTTACAAAGCGAACATAATTTTTAGATTGTTCGAAATTTGTATAAATTGACATAATCCCTCGAAGGACTGATCTTTCCAGGAGGAATTAATGGATATAGCATTCAGAGACATTGGAGAGCACAAGGTTATCCAAGTCGGCGGGGAAGTAGATCTGTATAACGTCAGCGAACTAAAGAAAGCCCTGTTCAGCATTACCGATGGCAAGCACCATAGTGTGATAGTTGACATGAAGAGCATCAATTACATGGATTCATCCGGCATAGGGGCACTGGTCGCCGGACAGAAAAAAATGCGCGCCCATAATGGAAAATTCGCACTGATGTGCCCCACGGAAGACGTACTGAATATACTGAAGCTCGCCACACTCGATAAGTTTTTCAAAATATACGAATCTGAAGACGAGATCGTGTAGCATCAATCATACGTTTCTTATGAATCATAAAAGCCGGCTCGAAGCCGGCTTTTTCATCGTACACGCGGTTTTAGCGATACGGCGTGCGAACAGATTATGATGTTCGTTTAAGCACCAGCATGGTGGTGTCGTCATGGGGCGGCTCCTCCCCCCGGAACTTCTCGAGCTCTGCCACCAGAAGCTGGACAAACTCCTCCGGGTTCAGATTATTGTTCTCCACGACAAGCTTGTTGAGCCGCTGGATGCCGAACTCCTCGCCCTGCTCGTTTCGCATCTCGGTGACGCCGTCGGTATAAAGGACCACAATGTCCCCGACGTTCAGCTTGACCCGCCCCTGCTTGTACTCGGTGTCTTCCATTATCCCGATCGGGATGCCGTCGAGCTTCGTTATGGTGCAGGAATTCATTGACGAGCGATAGCAGAAGAGCGGCCCATGCCCCGCGTTGGAAAAGGAGAGCTCCTGTGTCTCGCGGTCGTATATCATAAAAAAGAGGGTGGCGAACTTGTCCATCGCGAAATCGACACCGAGCGAATCATTAATGGCGCGCACAACGCTCGCGCAGTCGACATCGCTTCGCGTTATGTATGATGTAAACACGGTCCTGATCATCACCATGATCAGCGAAGCGGGAACGCCCTTCCCGGAAACATCGCTTATGAGCGCGCCGACCTTGCTGTTGTTGATGTCGATGTAATCGAAATAATCGCCGCCGACGCCCCGCGCAGCCTTCGTGTGGCCTTTTATCTGTATCCCGTTCCGGTTATAGAACGCGGTCGGGTTCAGGCCTTCCTGGATCTCCTTGGCCATCTCGATCTGCTCTTCCATGATGCGGGACTCGATCTCCTTTTTCTTGGCGTCCTTGATCTGCACGGTCATCTGGTTGAATTCCCTGGCCAGCTGGCCGAGCTCGTCCCCGGTATTGATATCTATCCGATAGTCCAGGTTTCCCTTACCTATGATCTCGGCGCCGTGGGAAAGGGCCTTGACGGGCCGGATGGTGATGCTCGCCAGCACGACCGCGCCGACAATCGCGATCCCCAGAAAAACGAGCGAAATCGGCACGATGAACTTAACAAGATTCATGATCTCCTTTCGTATAACGACATCGGAAAGCCCTATAATGACCGTGCCTATTTTACGCCTGTCGAATTTGTTCAGCACAGTCTTTGAAAAATCGTAGATTTTACCGCCGGTGTCCCGCGTATCGGAAACATTGATGACCCGGATGTCATCGCTCGCGGCGCGATCCGCAAGGCCGCGGTCAATCCCGTCGTCGAGCTGGGCCTGCACCCGGCGCTCCACGCGGCGATCAAAATTCTGGATGATTCCGTTGTTCTTGTCCAGTATGAACGAGTATTCGATGTACTCGATCTTTTTCAGGTCGTTGATGGCGGCGATCATGGAGAGCTCGTCCAGGCCGATGGATTGCTGGGCCGTGTTGGCCAGGTGCACCGTCTCCCGCTCGACCGCATCGAGGACCTGGAGCGTCAGAATGTTGCTCTCGCGCCATATGAAAAAGAGGGTAATGGATGCGATAATTAACACGACAAGCGAAATAATTGCGAGGGAAAACTTGAGGCGAATGCCGAACTTTACGCCGGATTCCCCGGCGGGCCCGGATGCTTCGCCCGGGGTTTCGGAATCTGCAGGACGGTTGTTTTTTTCTTTATCAGTATCGCCGTTCATTCTCGCTACCGCTGCATGAAAGCCAGCACCTTGCGGATATTGTTCCGCGCCTTGATGTTACCCGGATCGATGGTCAGGACCTTCCTCCACTCCTGGATCGCCCTATCAAACTGGTTGTTGGTATAATAGTTGATGCCGCTATAATAGTACTTGTTGACCAGCTCCCGCTGTTTCGCGGTGAGCGTCTGCTGGCGCTCCACTTCCCCGACGCCGACCCGCAGCTGGGCCTCGATTTTGTTGACTGTAACGACCGCCTTGACGTTCGTCGGGTCTTTCTGGGCAACCCACCTGAAATGCGCCAGCGCTTTCGCAATGTTCTCCTTGCCTCCCCTCTGATACAAGTTCATACCTGTCTGGTATCTCCGGTTTATCTCCGCACGGTCGGCAGGGGAAAGGTTCCCTTCCTCGACGTCCCTGAGGCCGTTCGCCGCCTGGGCGATCAGATTATCTATGCCCGGGTAATTCCTGTCAATTGATTTAATGATATTGAAAATCCTGGCGGCATTACGGTAGTCCTTTTTCTCCATGTACTCCTTGCCTTCAAGGACCCTGGCGGCCACGACGCTGTTCTTGTCGCTCGGGTTCAGCATGAGATCACATTTAATGATGTACTCGCGCGCGATTTTATTCTTCGGGAACAGCCTCAGTATGGCGTCCCACTTTTTTTTGGATTCGTCGTACTCGCCCCTTGCGTAGAGACTCCTCCCCGCGATGATCATCGGGTTAATCACATCGTAATACGGGGAGTTTTCGTCAACCGATTCCTCTTCGGCGATGCGCAGTGCGTCCTGTGCTCTCTTGAGATATTCTTTCGCCTGCTCGTTTTTCTTGTCCAGGGAGATAGTCGTCACGAACGCGTCAATGGCCTCCTTGTATCTCCCCTGCGTATAGGCGATCATGCCTTCCTGGAAGCGCTGGTTGATGCGCTGCAGCCGGAGCGCCTTCTGCTTCTCGTCGTATTCTCTGCTGAGCCGCTCCAGGTCTTTCAGCCGTTCCTTCGCGTCCTTATAGTCCTTGATGAGAGCCAGAGACGTCTCGAAATCCTGCTGAGCCTCGTCAAACCGGTTATTATTGACATTGTTGATGCCGGAGCGGTAGGCTTCCTCCGCCTGCTGCTGGCGCTGCGCGTACATCATCTTCTCCTCTACAATGTCTCGTATCTTTTCGAGATAATCCCTCGCGTCCCTGTGGTCAGGATCGATCTTCAGCACCTCCTCGAATTCCGCCCGGGCCGCGTTATAATCATTTTTCTCGAAATACCCGATCCCTCTGGTCATATAATTCCGTATCTTCTCGAATTTAATCCTGTTCTCAATGGCGAAATCGCACTTCCGCTTTCCCTCCAGGGCCTCGCCGTCCCGGGGAACATACCTGAGAACGTCCTGCCAGAGCTTCCGGGCCTTTTCAAAATCGGGGAACTCCATGGCCATCTCGGCCCTCGCCTGTCCTTTAAGCTGCTCCACCTTTTCCCGCATCAACCGGGAGAGCCGCAATTTTTCCTCCGCGGCCCTTATCTCGGCCTCGAGATTCTTCATGTCGTACATGGCTTCCCGCATGTCGCCGTCGTTCGGGTCCAGTTTGTAGGCATCCACATATTCGCTGATGGCGCTCTTGCCCATGGCAATGCCGAGCTCTATTTCATTGTCGTCTTCTTCCTTCAGCTTTTTCCTCGCTATCCGGTAGTTGAGCTTTGCCTTCTGGAAAGCCATGTCCTTGCGCTGCTTGATTTCGTAGACCATCTCGATCTTCTGCTGGATCTTTTCGTTATCAGGCTCGATTTCAAGACAGCCGAGCCATAGCCCGATGGCCTGGTTGTATTCCCGCTTGTCAAAATAGGTCTGTGCCTCCCGGTCCATCTCCTTCAGGGTGGCGGGGTGCAGGTCCGTGAAGGCCTGGCAGACAATCAGAATCGACATGAACAGTATATTGTATGTTGTGCCGCGTTTCATGATGGTAATAATCGACCTTGAATTCAAGCCCCCCGCCCCACTGAGGGGGGCTTTTATTTTCCTGATCCAATCGTTATCAAAAATCTCTCAACGTCCCCCTCTGGGGGATTTAGGGGGCTCGTTCGCCCCAAATATCATCGCTGAATAAAATTTTTTGTTGAAATTATACCGACCCCTGTGTCATGTGTATTTTCGTTAGATCACATCCAACCAAGCGGGTGTAATTCAGTGGTAGAATGTCAGCTTCCCAAGCTGAACGTCGACGGTTCGATCCCGTTCACCCGCTCATTCTTTTTTCGCCATGAGCCGATACATCAGCCTGAACCTGAAAAGAGCCAGCCTTGAATAAAACGAGATCCTGGATCCGAATCCCATGGTCGTTATTACCAGTCCCAGACCGAGAAACGTCAGCGTAATGAACCCCAAACGGCGCGGGAACTTCTCCATTATTCTCATGGCGTAATTGATCACCGGGGACCGTTCCGCGGGGAGCACGATCGAGACCCTTGCCACAAAGGGCTTCGTCCAGTAATACCTCACCGATCCGTCAACGTATGAGCTGTACTTGCATTTGACCCCGACGTAGTACCTGCCGTTACTCAGACTCTCCGCCGTTACAATCGTTCCCTTCTGGGTGATGTCGTCCAGCATGACCTGCTTATCTTTATTAATGTAGACCGAATAGCCGATGACCGACTCGGGGCGTATGTTTTTCGTCACGATGATCGCCTTGAAGGACCCTCTGTCATAGTCCTTTCTGGGATCAAAGGGGAACTGAATATAGACCGCCGGGGCAAAGGCCAAGGCCTCGCGTTCGCGTTGCACCCGCTCCCGGTAGTATTTCTGGAATTTCTTCTCTTCCTCGGCTATCCGCTTGTAATAGTCGGGGTCCACCACACGGTCGGGAGCGCCAATGATGAAGTCATAGGTCGAAACGCGGCTGAACTGGTTTGTCTTGTCAACCGCCGCCACACTGAAAAAATAGTTCCCGTCCTCCAGGTCTTTGAACCGCATGTTCATGTCGGTGGTGAACGTATCTGGCATCCGGATCGCGTCTTTTGATATTGTGTAGACGAACCCCTTGATCCGCTCCGGTTCGTCTATCGCCCAGGTGAAGACCGGAGCCCTGACCTCCGACGGCTTCCCCTGTGGGTTCGTCGGCGACACGATGACCGGTCCGGGCAGCGGGTTAATGGCGAGCTGCAGCTTGTAATGGATGGTACGGCTGAAATTCCCGGCCCCGTCCACGGCGCGGATATGATAATAGGAAATTCCGTCGCCGATATTGTCTGTGATTTTCTCCATGGTGATGCCCGGCTTCATGTTGACGACGGTCGGGTTGAAATCCGGGATTTCATTCCGCAACGCCGCATACCCGACTATTCCGGATTCATCACGAGACGGACGCCACTGCATCACAATATAGGGGAGCCGCGACCATTGTCCTTCCGGGTTGGTCTCCGAGAAAACGGCGGGAGGCTTGACATAAACGTCCGTCTGCTTGGCCATGATGACGTTCCGTTCTTCCCAAAAGACAAGGAGGCGCCTGCCGAGTGAGACGACTGACGGGTTTTTCGACTGGTACCGGGCTTCGGATACCTCGGTTTCAGGCAGAAAGGTCTTTTCCCTGGTGGAATACTTGCGCGCGAATATTCTCGCACCCCCCTCTCTCGTATCATACCAGAGCACCATGATATCGCCGCCCGACACGCCGATGGAGGGAGAATAGCAGTTGGCCATGGTACCGGAGACAGTCAGCGGCTCCTCGTCCCAGGACCACCCGCGGTCAAACCCGCGGACCATCTTGATGGTCCAGTTCTTCTCGTCATTGTTATGATAGACCACGTAAAGGGTATCATCATGCAGAATCATCGACGGCGCGGCGTTGTTCCCCGGGCTGTCGGTTATCCTCTTCTTGAGGCTCCAGGTCCTCCCGAAATTAGAGGATTTCATGAAATACAGTTCGTCCGAGTAGTCCTCCTGCTTCGCCTGCCATACCATGAAGAAATATTTCCCTGACATGATTATCGACGGGAAAAAGGCTCCTCGCACGCCCGCCCCCAGACGTATCAGCGGCCCGGTCGTCTTGAATTGCTCGCCGTCCTCGCTCCTGGCATGAAACAGGCTGATATTATCCGACACGCTCCCGTGGTAAAAAAGATGGAGCACGCTGAGATCGTCATAGTAGACGCGAGGGAGCATCTCCATCTGCAGTTCTTTTTCCAGCGCTATCTTTTTCGGCCGGCTCCAGGTGGCGCCCAGGTCTTTCGAGGTCGAGTAAAATATACGGGTTGTCGACTCGGCGTCAAGATACGCGTTCCACATCACGGTCACCACGCCCGACGGCGATACCGCCGCGTGCGGGTTCATCGCTGTTTTTGAAGCCACGGCGGCGACCCTGATGGAAGGAATGAAGGTGACCCCTCCGTCAAACGAGAGTGAGACGTAAATCCCCTGCGCCCAGCCTTCCCGTCCCTCGTAGGCTGCGGCAATGACGTCGCCGCGGCTGGACACGGAAATGTCCCTGGCGACGACGTTGAATGACGAGACCTGAAAACTTCTCTCCCAGCCCGCCGGATTTGTCGTGACCTTCCTGTTCTGGAAGACCAGCGCCGCCGCGAGGGCAAAGATCACCAGGACAACCAGCGCCCACGGGAGCTGCCTGACTAAGGCAAAACGGAAATAAAGCGTGGTAATACCGGATAACAATCGCTTCATTGTACTTCAACCCAGATTCATACGGCCTGTCGCCGCGACGAGACACAGCATTATCGCATGTTCTTAAGTTATAAACATGTGTTGCACCTGTCAACCAGTCCTGATATTATCATCGCCATAATACATGAAAATATTATGCAATTATATTTATTTGTATAAAAAATAGTCGCGCCGCCCGATCGACGCCATACTGATAAACAGATGTGTTCACCCAGGATGATAAATTGTAATTGCAATCAATCAAGAATAGTAATAAACCTGTTCAAATGGGGGATTTCTTTGCACATAGGTTAATACCGTTTATTAAGATACTTAATTGATTCTTCTGTCATTGCGGCGAGCTCCTCGACAGGCCTGTGGTGAGCCTTTCGAACCACTCATCGCGATGACATATACAATTATCACAATTATGTATTAATGATGACCTCTTCGGAAACTTGAAGGATATGGAAATCAGGGATATCATTAAATCCGACAGCGACAGGCTGTTCATCGTAGACCCGGAATGCTATATTATCTTTACGGGGGAAACGACCGACGACATCAAGCCGTTTATAAGGATAGGCAACTGGAATGACATGCCCGTCGAGTTGATCCCACTCATCGAGAACATCATCATTACCGACAACCTCATCGGGAACCCGGCGCACGAGCAATTTAACATCGATGTACGAAATCTTCAGGAAAACCGCTACATCGGGAGCAGGGGGGTCGTCAGGATATTCCTCGATTTCCAGAAAATCTTCGGCCTCGACCTGACCAACGCGTCAATCGTCGACATCGAGAAAGACCTCCCCGACCTCTCAAAGGCTAAAAACATCTCCCGTAAAGACCAGTTTATCGGCGTCTTTTACCGGAACGGCAACTTCAAGGTGCTGCTCGATAACAACACCATATTTGACCTGAATAAAATCACGCAGTTGCCGATAAGCTGGCAGAAATTCCACGACCACTTGGCAGAGACGCACAGGAACGCCGAAAGATACGCGGGCGCGGGCCTGGTCGTTGTCGGCCATAACCCGATGTTTTACAACCGAAAGTCGTTCTACACGTACCTATTTCCGATGAACTACCTGAAAGACTTTTCCCTCCTCGGCATCGACCCGGGGAAAATCCAGGCGATCATGCATCCCTCGCTCAACCTCATCAACCTGTCTAAGCTCTTCGGGTGGCTGAACAACACCGGGAGAAAAATTACAGTTTTCGCGAACAGCATCGACATTGACCTGTTTAAAAAACTCTATTCCCGCTGCTGGCTCCAGAGGGAGGATTTCAGCGGCTTCGAGCAACGGACCGGGGACGGGCTTGTCGTTAAGAATTATCCCGGGACATACAACCTGAAACTGGAATTCCACGGCACCCCCCCCCACGGCGACAGGCTGGCAATAGGTTTCATCAAGGGATCCGCCGGGACAAGGGGCCTCCTCAAGGAAAAACTCGACGCGCTGGTGATAAACTACACAGCCTACGAGGACATACACCTGCTTCTGAAATCAACCGCCGCTCCATACGCCATCATCGATGACGGAAACAAAAACGTCGCGAAACTCGCCGGAAGCAGCCGGATAGTCCTATCGGCGGGCGTCCACTACTCCTTCTGCCGCTACCTGAGCCCTATCGAGATCTTTCCCCTCGCCGGACTGGACGACGTAACGATCGCGCGCATCGCGACCGACACCGAATCGCTTACGGCTGAGCTGGCAGCGGATAGGGGCGACGCGGCCGGTCCCGACCGGCAAAAAATATTATTCAACATGCTCTCGCTCGCCAGGGTGCACCTTCACAGCACGCGGGACAGGGGGCTTGCGTCGCGGCTGAGGGGTCTGGTTGAACTCCTTTCGAGAAAAGCCTTCAGGTCGGGAGACGCCTACGACCCGGCCCGCCATGTCATCATGCTCGCCCTTTATGACGGCTCCCTGTTTCCCTTCATCACGGAATGCGAAACCTCAGGGGGCATGCGTCTGTTTGACGAGATCAACCCGGCAGACGCCGGCACTCCGGAGGGTCCGCACCCGGCAATGCGGGAATACTGGCAGAGGATCATCGACGACCGCGCCCGTCTGGGTCACCTTATCGAAATCTACACGCAATCAAAGGCGTATACCGAGAAAAACATGCCTGAGCTGTCGAGGCTTAAAGAAGCAATCAGGACACGCAAGGAGCAGTACCAGGAAGAATCACTCAGTCTCGAGAGTTCCTGGTCGAGGTCGATCGCGACGTCCCCTGCCGAAGCGGTAAGGGCTCCGGCCTCGGCCGGCGGCATAGACAAGGAAAGCGAGATCCCGGCCTCGATCGCCGCCCGCCTCCGCTCACTTCCGGCAGCGGTGAAAATAACCGTCCCGCTTGCGCTGCTTCTGCTCGCCGCCGCTCTGCTGCTGGTGCGCGACGGCCGCATAGTGGAGCGGATCATGCAGCGCGACCGCGGGCCAATAACCCAGAGCCGCGAACTTGATGAAAAGTACAGCGCCATCGGGAAGCAGATGAACATACGGATCAGGGACCACGATATACTTGAATACGCAAACAAGGTTGCGGTCAAGAACGGCTATTATAAAATCGCCGAGACAACGCTCAAAGAACGCAACCCGGACTGGATATATCCGCACAACATTTTTGTTATGCTCGATGGGCAGCGGGTCGTCGTGAGCCGGGGCGACACCCTGTGGAACCTTTCGAAAAACAAGCTCATCGAATCGTCCCTTGCTTTTGACGACCTCATGAAACGGATATACGACGCCGATATACAAGAGAGGCTGCCGCTCGTAAATGAGGCGAGACGGCACGCGTTCAGCGAGGAACAGCTTCAGCTGTTGAGAAAGGCCGTCGAAAGCCTACCCCGGACAGACGGCGGGGCGCGGTGAAATGGTCATAGATAAAAACAAACATTATTACATCGAGCCGGTCGAAATCGAGGTATACCTGAAAAAAGCGGGGAAGGTCCGGACCGTCATCAAGGACCTGCCGATCGAGATTATTCCGGTCCAGCCCATGAGTGAAAAAAGCAGGGAGATATTCAGAACCTTCCAGGGAAAAAACGAGCCGATCGACCTCATGGAGGTGCAGAACTACTTTCCCGAGTACATAAAGCTGATTTACGACTCCTACTACCAAAACATGGACCTGTTTGAAAAGCTCTCGATGCATTTCAAGTCCGGCCTGGCGGGGAGTACGGACTCATGGAGGCTGGCGCTCTACTTCACTGAGCTTCTCATGAAATACGAGCCCACCATCGCGTCAAAAGTAATCGGGGATTTCCAGACCTACAATTTGAACTACCTGATCGTCAAGCTGAACGAACTCCGCGAGCCTTTCCTCCTTGAGGATTCCACAGTTGCGTTCCTGATCAAAAGGAGAAACATGTTTTACAAGGACCGGCCGCGGGATAAGGAATTCGACAAGCTCGTTGAGCTGTGGGAGTACAATGTGAAGGAAAAATATTTTTGATTTCAGTAGCCCCGGGCTTAAGCCTGGGGCTACTGAAATCAAAAAGACGCGATCGACACGACTTCCCCGTTATCCAGTCCGACATACGCGGCATTGCCCACGACCGTCACCGGTGTATTGATGACAGAGGCTAATCCCTCTCTCCAGTTCAGCTCACCGGACCCGGTGTCAATCGAAAACACGATCTTGCCACTCGGGACAAGGAGGCTGTCCCGGGAGACGTCAGGCCCGGCAACGATGGATCCGCGGGTGTAGAATTCCCACGACTTTTTACCGTCCCCGGCGTCAAGCGCATAGACAATGCCGTTTTCAGAGCAGATGTAGACCGTGTCGTCGTGGAACGCCGGCGACGAAAGGATCGCCTTTGGCGCGCTGAAGCGCCACCTGGGCCAGCCGTTTTTGGCGTTCAGCGCATAGAATGTTCCGCTGTAGCACCCCACGAACAGGGTGCCCCTGTATATGCGTGGAGACGAGGTGAAAATTCTGCTATCCGTCTCGTATTTCCATCTGATATCGCCGTCACCGGCGTCGATTGCGTATACCCTGGACCGGTCGGTCCCCACGTACAACAGGCCGCTATCGTACGCCATCGAACTGAAAATCCCCTCCTCGAGATCCTGCTGCCATACCTCCTTGCCATCGGCGGCAAAAGCCTGAACCGTGCCATAGCTCGTCGCGATAAAGATCCGGCCATTTTCCACGATTGGCCCCGACCCGAATAGAAGCGGCCCCTCTACCCCCTTCTTCCATCTGATCCTGCCGTTTCTGAGGTCAACCGCGATGAGCATGCCGTTGACCGTAACCAGATACGCTGAGGTGCCGTCCGCAGCCGGTGTCGACCGGGCGGCGCTCCCCAGGGCCGTGCGCCATAGACGTACGCCGTTCAGGTTCAGCCCTACAAGGAATCCGCTCTTGGTAGTTGCGAGGATCATGTTGTTCTTATACACGGGACGGGACATGACCGTCGAGGCAAGGTTGGCCCTCCATCGGAGCCTCCTGCCGGGCCTCTTCTCCCTGTATTCGGGTACGACGGATTTCAGCGCGGCGACGATCTTTTTCTTCTCTCCGTTTTGCAACACAACCGTATCGGTGTAATCGGCGTATCCGTCCGCCTTTACCGTAACGGCGAGCTTTTCACCCGCTCTCGGGTAGAAGGTAACGGCATCATAGCCCCTCACTTTCTTATTTATATAAATGGTGCTCCCTTTTACGGCCGACTGTATCGTCAGCACCGGCGGCTCTTTCGGGGCAAGCCCCTTGTCCTTAGCTCGTTTTTCTTTCCGTGCAAGCTCCTCCTGCCTCTTGCGAGCAATTTCCTCCTTCTTTAACCGTGCCGCCTCCTCCCGCTCTTTGCGCTTATGTTCAATCTCAGCCTTGTGGGCTTCAGCTTCCGCTTTTTTCCTTGCAGCTGCCTCCTGCCGTTTCTGCACCGCCAGCTCTTCGGCCTGCTGCTTGCGTGACGAATCCTCCTGCAGTTTACGGGCCACATCCTGCTGGAGCTTGCGGGCGACCTCCTCCTGCCTCTTCTTCATCAGCTCTTCCTCGCGCTTCCTGGCCAGTTCCTCCTCTCTTTGTCTGGCAATCTCCTCTTCCTTTTTCCTGGCTTCTTCTTCCTTTTTCTTGGTCTCCAGCTCCTTATCCCCGCCCTTTTCGGCAACTTCGCCGGCGGACGCGGCTGCGGTCTCTTTCGGCATGATCTCATCTGCGCTTCCGACAATGTTCCCCGAAACACCGATAAAAAGGGGCTGAGCGTCGCTCTGGGCAATCTGGTTGCGGTCGCTATCCATGATCGTGACGCGCCAGAAATAGGCGCCGGCAGGAACGGCGTCAACTGTCGCCCGGGTATCTGCAGTTATTTTCCCCACGATGACGTTCAGGAATCCCCTGTCCTTTGACAGCTCCAGCCGGCTGACCCCACTGAATCCGCTTATTTTCCAGGGGAACAAAATAGCGGCGCGCTTTTCGTCCTTCCCGAAATCTTTCACGGCCGTGACGACAGGCGCTCCGCACCTTATCGATCCCGTGGCTACCACCTCCAGGCTGTTCGGGGCCGAAGCTGCTCCCGCTCTGCCGTTTTCAGGCAGGGATGCAACCCTCCAAAAATACCTGCCCGGCTTGAGTCCCCTGCCGAGGGTGTAAAAATTCCCGCGGTTCTTTGCACTGAGGACAACATTACTGAATTCCCTGTCACCGGCCAGAATGAATTCATATTCTTTGACCTGGGTATCCGCGCTCCAGCTGAAAATGAACTTCTTTTCTCCCTCAAACATTGAAGAGCTGACGCGCCTGCCGTCCGGCGGCGAGATGAGAATTGGCGGGCTCAGCTCGGCGATTTTTTCGATCTTGAACCGCGTCGGCGAGCTTGTTCCGCTGTATGACGGCACGCCTTCGTTCCTGGTCCTGACCCGCCAAAAATAGACGCCGGCTTCAAGACCGTCGACTGATATGTTCTGGAGCGGGGTGGAAACCGACCGTACCACGCGTTTGAATCCGGTCTCCCGCGATATCTCTAGAATATACTCCGTAGCCAGTTTGCTTTCCTGCCAGCGGAAATTGATAATAGGCGGCTTCACGGAATAGGGCAGGGTTTCGTTATCCCGGGGATAGACCAGCGCGAACGGCTGTTCCCTCAAAATAGTGATCTTACGCGTATCGCTATATTCAAAGGCTTTTCCGGCTTGACCGGCGGCCCTGATGCGCCAGTAGTAGCTCCCCTCGCCGAGATTTTCCGTATAGGTATTTTTTTCCGCCGCCCTCACGACGGTTTCCCGGCCGAATTCGGAGCTTCGGGCTATCTCCAGGTAGACCGGCGGGTTGCCTTCCACCGGCGCCCATGAAAACAGGACCGGCAGCGCCGGGGCCGCGGTGACGACCGTATTGCCCGGCGGAGGGGAAAGGGGCTTCAGTTTCAGTTTAACGACCCTGGTCCCGGCGTCTTCGGTGACGGTGGCCTTCTCGTCCTTACGTATGGTCTTCTCGTCGCCGCCGGTCTTTATCTCAGCGGTGCCGTCGCGCACCGTGACGTCCAGTTCTTTTTCACCGCTCCGGGAAAGCTTCACGTCTCCCTCTTCGAGGGAGACGACGGTATCCTTCGACTGGATCTTGATCTGCGCCGCCTCCCCAGAGGCGGCCGTGCGAGTGGTCGATATCGACCCGTGGGCAAAATCTATGTTGATGCCGTCGCCGGCGAAGGCAAGTAAAATAAGGCTGTTTTCATCAAGGTTAAGGTTTGTGCCGTCGCTGAGATGTATTATCGCCTCCGATAAATCGGCAGTTCTGATGGAATCGTTGTTGTAGACGGGGGCGTTCTGATCGAGGTCCTCCCATATCACCTGTGAGGAATATTTCCGCTGGGCGACCTTCTTCTTGTAGGTGATGGTGCCGATCTGCTGCGCATCGCCCGCCTCGATCTTCCGGGCATAATCGGCGTACAGCAGCGCCGAGCAGACGCTTATGATCAGCGCGCTGACCCCGATGACGAGATAGTCGCTGTTAATCTTCAATGATCTCATACTTTACTTCTTCGCCGGCCGGGACCTCGGGCTTGCCGGTCATCTCGATACCGAGCATCTTTCTGAGCTGGTCGAGGTCCCTGGGGGCGGCCGGATCGTCCTTGCGACCCAGCACGGCGTAAATCTGCTGGGGTTCAGACTTCCCTTTGACCTTGATCTTCTGCATCGGCTCCACCAGGTATACGTCTTTCACGATATTGTAGGTGTCCGTCGATATCAGAATATCGGTTCCGAAGGGCTTGTTGAGCGCCTCTATGCGGGAAGCGAGGTTCACGGTATCGCCGATGACCGTATATTCCATCCGCTCCTCAGAGCCGATCTGGCCGGCAAGGACCGGACCGGTGTTGATACCGCACCCGATCCTTATGGTCGGCTTTTTATCTCCGCCGCGGCCTCTGTTGAATCCCATCAGCTCGTTCCGCATCATGAGAGCGCCATTGACCGCGTTCTCCGTGTCGTTCCCGTATGATACAGGCGCGCCCCAGACCGCCATTATGGCGTCGCCGATGAACTTGTCCACGACCCCGTTCGTCACATTAACGCAATTAACCATCCTGGTCATGTACTGGTTCAGGAATTCGACGACCTCTTCCGGCTCAAGACGTTCGGATATGGCGGTAAACTGGCGGATGTCCGAGAAGAACACGGTGGCGGACTTTCGCTCCCCGCCGAGCTTCACTTCGCCCTTGAGAACCATCTCGGCGATTTCCTTGTTTACGAACTTGCCGAAGGTCTCCTTGAGCTTTTCCCGCTCCTCGAGTCCCTTCCCCATCGCCACGAAGGAGGTGGTCAGTTCGCCGATCTCGTCGCCGGATGTCGGCACGATGTCGACCCGAAAGTTCCCCTTTTCGATCTCCTTGGTGGCGCCGAGGAGCCGGACGATCGGTTTCGAGATGGTCTTGCTGAAAAAATAGACAACAAGTATCGCGAGGTTCAGAACGATGATCATGATAAGAATGTTCCGGCGCTGGATCTGATAGACGGCCTTGAACGCCTCGTCCTCGCTCACCGTGGCGATAATACCCAGACCGCCGAATCCGATCTTTTTAAACGATCCGAGGCGGTAGACGCCCTCGGCGTCCCGGTACCTCTTCTGCCCGTTGTCAAGCTTGCTCTTGAGCATCTCCTCGACGATCGGAAGGTTTAGATAATTGCCATGGGAGAGAACGATTCTGCTGTCCTGGTGTGCGATGATGTCCCCCTTGCTGGTGACCATGAACGTCTCAAAAATGTCCCGTTTCTGGAAGGCCTGGAGAAACTTGTCCAGCTTCAGGTAGCCGACAATGATGGTCGCGACGCTTCCATCAATGTTTTTCTGGAAAGGCAGCGTTATCCCGAGCACCGGCACGCCGAAGCTTTTTGACACGTTATGAACCAGCGCCTCATTGTTGAATGCACCCAGAAACGCCGATTCATACATCGAGTTTATTAATTCGATATTATCGTTGGTGAGCCTATTTTCCGCAAAGTAGGCCCTGTTGTATATATAATTGTCGTACCTGACGGTGTTCCCCATCCGTCTGCCGATCCCCACGTATATCATGTTCCGATCGTTCGTGAAAAAGAGGTCGGTAAACAGCGCCTTCTGCGGGAACTGCTGTATCATGGTATTCCCCATGAGATTCAGCTTTTCCACGATCGACTCGAAATCGGTCTGGATTTTCATCGACGTGATTTCGGCGATTTTCAAATTAAGCTCATTGGCGCGTATCTCGTTATCCGATTTGAAAAAATAGGTCGCCAGAAGAATCATCCCGGTCAGGGAGGTTATGACGATCAGCGAAATGATCGAGATGAGCTTGGTTCGGATTTTCATTCTTGAGAAAAGCGATCTGATATCAGCCAGGATCCCGGTATCATTAATCATACTTCAGATTGTTCCCTTTATTATAAAATATAATGAATTTGAACGGCCCTGTCTTCGGCCGTTCAGTTGAAAAGCCAAAACACGATATCAAGGAAAATAAACAGAGAAAAAACTGCGGAGAATATCATGATTGCTATAAAGAGGATTTTCTTACCCATGACGACTACAATCCCCGCACGACATCGAACTCCAGTTTTTGGGCTTTACGCATAACGGCGATCCTCACTCTTGTGCCGGCACGCCCCCTGAGGAGATTATTGTAGATGTAATCGTATTCCAACCCTTCCACCGCCCGCCCGTCAATCATGACTATGACATCATCCGGCCGTATCCCGGCGTCGTAGGCGGGACTACCCTCGTACACGCCCGTTACGATATACGGCGAGCTCTGCGTCACGCGGTCCTTCCCGACGGGAACAACAATGCCGAGCAGGCCCCTGCTGTCGTCCTTAACGCAGCCAAAACAGAATACCGCCGCCAACGAGACGGCCGCTATAACAACAACAGATGTCCAGGTTTTCATTTTCATCGTTGCCCATGATGGTCCTTACTGGCAGCAAAACGCCGCCGCTCACGACCGGGAGTGCGTCTGCTCCCCTATCAATTGTAGGCATCGACAGAATAATTGCAACAATTTTTTAGATGATTTATCGCGGGATATTCAGCGGCGCAGCCGCAACCGCCGCCAAAGCGCGAATGGGAGGCGGCTGTCGGCGTATTACCGGACCTCTTTCTCTTCCTTCCCGCTTTTCTCCGTGGGCGCAGTGCCCTTTTCCACAGGTGTATCCCCGCCGGTCGCCGCGTCCCTGCCGAACTCGTCCTGTTTTTTATCCCCGATATCGTCTTCCACCTTTATCGTGTCAACGAGCTCGTCAAGGAGGGACTTCCTGGCAAGGCGGGAATAATTGTCAAGGAGGTGCACCTTCATTTTATCGTAATCCAGCTTCTCCGATTCTTTTTGATCAGAACCGCCGGCAGACAGAACCTCGAAGGTGGCAATGATAAGCTTGAAGTTGAAATCCTCGATATATTTCCGCATGATATCTTCCGCCTGGTCGAACTCACCGTTCAGTATATAACGCGCCGTCCTTGTCTCATTTCTGAAGCGTACCCTTTTCGCGACCTTGGCCTCGTATGTTTTGTCGTCAATTATATCCTGGATCGACTTCCCCCCTTCCTTTTTTCCCGATGCCTGGCTTTTCGCGCTCTCGGTCTTCTCGTAGTCCTCATAGGTCCTTCCGACCTCGTTGATGTAATTCTGTTCGTTCAGGTCGACGAACCGGTTCATGTACCTGTTGCTCATATCGCGTTCCATCTTGACGAGCTGGTTATATATCATTTTCTTTTTCTCCATGCTCTGGCTCTCGAACAGGGCCAGGAACGCGTACCGCTTTGCCCGCCGGGCCATCTTTATCGCATCCACATACTTGTACATCTTGTACGAGAACAGTTTTGGATTGGAGGCGTCCCCCACGGTATAGTGGACCCAGCTCACGGTGCGGTCACGGTACCCCAGGGTCAGGTAGAGCCGCGCGCGCTTGTTCTTGGTGCGGATGATACCCGGCGCCAGCTGGTCCAGTATGGACTTTGAATCCTCGAGATAATGGTTTTTAACCATGTCGCGGTACAGGTTCTCCATTTCACCCTGGGAGGCATAAACCCGCTTGTAGGCCCGCCGGTAGTCAGACTGAAGAAATGCGACATCCGCGTTAAAATGCTTTTCGTATGCATTCTTTAAATCTTCTTTTCTGGACTCGGCAAAATTGGTGACGCATATATTGAGAAACTCCACGAAGCTCTTGTTTTCCTTCAGGATCCTCTCGGTGGTCGTCTGGTCCGAATAGGCATATGCGCCCGTTGAAGCGAGCATGATCGCCAAGGCGAAAAGCGCTGACAGGATGAGGCTTCCGTTTTTCATAGTATCCGTTCCCCTGCTGGTATAGTGTTCCAGATTCACCGGCGGTTCGCAACTGCCGCATTATAACCTTCCAGCCGGCAGCAACCGCGGAAACCGAAGTTTCTATACTATATATATCGTACTAGAGGACCGCAAATCAAATATTTTTATTTTTTTGGGCATACAAATAAATAAAAATATATAGATTTAATGAACCTGCCATTCCCTTTCATACCGCCGGCATGTCTATTTAACCCTCAATCCGCTCATTTTTATATTGACACCGACAGGTTTTTAACCACTATTAACATAAGACCGTTTATACACGCGCATTACCTGTCATCACGACGGCAGTGTTCACCGAAGACCGGCGGGATTAAATAAGTATCGGGTGTTAAACGTGTTATGTATGGCATCATCCAACAACCATAATTGACGGATAATCGAATGAACCAGGATCCAAAGGATTTCAAGGATATCAGGGACGATTTTATGATCGTCAAGGGACGGTTCAAAGCCGTATCCCAGAATTTCTACGGCCAGTTCATCGTCATATTCAGAAATGAAAAAAATTTCGAATCCTACAACGCCGTCGCGTCAACCTTTTCTGACCTCTATGACCTTGAACCTCACGAGGACTGGACGAAATATCGCGAGTTCATCGCCAATATAAAATGGAAGGGAAATTTCAACGCCAACCTCAGCACTTCGCTGATAGACCAGTTCAAGAAATTCTCTCAGGAAATGAATTCCATATCCATGCTCTATGAAAACGTGTCAAACTATGATTACAACGCGATGGACATCACCCTGTACGACCTGATCAACAGGATCATACACGATAAGAACCTCATCCTCGAGACCGCAATACAGGAGATCACCCCCTCCGAATACCGGGCGGCCACCACGGACGCCCCCGAAGAGCAGCAGGCCGAGGAGCCCGCTGAGACGAACGAGGAAGGCTTCGGCGTCGAGGACGACGCGGTTATCCTGCCGGTACGGCCCATCGTCGCGCCGGTCCGGGGCAAGCCGATCTACGAACTCCGGATCGGCGACAAGCTGATGGTCTTCCTTCAAGCGCAGTCCGACCGCGCCAACTACTTCATCGACAAGCTGAAACTCCGCGAAGACAACGAGATCAAGCCGACGCCCGGCGAAGTTATCGACATCAAGGCCGGCTCGGGGAAAAACAACCCCACCGACATCCTTACCCTCATCGCCCCGGGGATATACGGCAAGTTCACCGAGACGGAAAAACAGGTAAAGCTTAAGATATACAACCCGGACACGGACGGCCCGCCCGCGATAAAAAAAGAGGGGACGCCCGTCGCGGCCGGACAACCGGCTTCGAAGGCCGGCGCTGCCCCGCCGAGCTTCTCTAAGGGAACCGTTATCATGATGGTTCTCCTGATGCTGATACTGACGCTCTTTGTCATTCTGATATTTTTAAACTGGAATTGAGCGATACTTCGAGGAACAATCGGGGCGGCGCCCGTTTCTGTCCGCCGCCGGGGTATCGCGCCGCCGCCATCATACAGCCGCCAGGAGTGGTCCATGGATAACGATCAGAACAAAGAATACGTGCTCAAGCTTGCGCACGACAGCAACGTAAAATTCATCAGGCTCTGGTTCACCGACATCCTCGGTCTGCTGAAGAGCTTTGCGATAACGATAGACGAGCTCGAAGACGCCATCACGGAAGGCGTGAGGTTCGACGGCTCCACCCTCCAGGGTTTCATCCGTTCGGACGAGCGCGAGATGATCGCCCTCCCCGACGTGTCGACCTTCCAGATACTCCCCTGGCGGCCCAAGGAGGATTCCGTCGGCCGCATGATCTGCGACATCAGGCAGGTCGACATGAAGCCGTACGAGGGGGACTCCCGCTACGTACTCAAGCAGAATCTGAAAAAGGCGGCCGCGCGCGGCCTCACCTTCTACACCGGGCCTGAAATCGAGTTCTTCCTGTTCAGGAATTCATCCTCGCCTGAGATACTGGACAGGGGAGGATACTTCGACCTGACCCCCCTGGACGCCGCGACAGACTACCGCCGACAGGCGGTGCTGACCCTGGAGCAGATGGGTGTAGACGTGATATCGTCGCACCACGAAGGAGCCTTCAGCCAGCACGAGATCGACCTCCGCCACGAGGACGCCCTCACGACGGCCGACAACATCATGACCTTCAGGCTCATAACCAAAGAAATCGCCCTTCTGAACAACATATACGCCTCCTTCATGCCCAAACCGCTGGCCGATCAGAACGGCTCGGGGCTCCACATTCACATGTCGCTTTTCAAGGATGACAAAAACATGTTCTTCGACGCCGACAACGCCAATTTCCTTTCTAAAACGGCCGAATATTTCATCGCCGGCCTGTTGAAGCACTGCAACGAGTTTTTCGTGCTGACCAACCAGTGGATCAATTCCTACAAGCGCCTCCACGAGGATTTCGAGTCGCCCACGCAGTCCGGCTGGAGCCTGACCAGCCACAACGCGCTGGTGAGGGTGCCGCAGTGCAGACCGGACAAACCCAACTCCATGCGCATCGAGCTGCAGAACCCCGACTCGGCGTGCAACCCCTACCTCGTGCTGTCCGCCATCCTTGCCGCCGGGTTGAAGGGTATCGACGAAAAATACCGGCTTGCCGATCCAGTGGAAGACGCCGCTGACAGCGCCGCGCGGAAAAAGGAGACCGGCGGCCAGCAACTGCCGACGCAGCTTCATGACGCGCTGTCGTATTTTGAAAAGAGCGCGCTCATGAAGGAGACTCTCGGCGATGTCCTGTACGGCAAGTTCATCGAAAACAAAAGGCTGGAACTGGCCAGGTACAGCCGTTTCATAACCGATTACGAGATACGGGAATACCTGCCGATACTATGATGCCGTTCGGCCGCACGTGCCGCCCCCCCAACCCCCCGCAGGGGGGCTTAAAGAAAATGTACATGATACCTTCTCCCCTCTCCCTGTGGGAGAGGGGAAGGGGGTGAGGGCAAATCCCCCCTGGGGGGATTTTGGAGGCTTGTCTGACAACCGGTTCGCAATCATACACATGAAAAAAAAGAATCCGAACATAGCCCTGATAGGATGCGGCAGGATCGGCTTTCTCCTCGAGAACGACCCGCTCCGCTATAAGCCCTGCACCCACTATGGCGGCGCAGCTGCCTGCGGGCTGGCCGTAACCTGCGCCTGCGACATTAACCCGGAGCGGTTGGCCCGGTTCGGCGCTCTCGTCGGCATCGAACGTGAGCGCCTGTTTGGCGATTACCGCGACCTCCTCCGAAACGCCCGTCCCGAAATGGCCATCATCGCCACGTGGACGGAGAGCCATTCGCGCATCGCAATCGAGGCCGCGCGACGCGGCGCGCAGGTAATCGTTCTCGAAAAGCCGATGGCATCGACGCTCTCGCAGTGCCGTGCGATCATCAATGAATGTCGAAAGAGCGGCGCATCCGTAATCATAAGCCATGAACGGCGCTATGACAACAGATATCGCAGGCTGAAAAACATCATCGAGCGCGGCGCGATCGGCGAAATCAAAACGGTCCACGCCTCCATGCTTACCGGCGGGAACACGGGACTGTCTGACCCGGCTGACGGCGGCGGGCCGCTGCTCCATGACGGCACCCATATCGTGGACATGATCCGCTTTCTTTTCGGTGAAATCATCTCGGTCGAGGGAGAATTCCAGCGGGCCGGCCGCAGCAGAGGATTCGAAGACCGCGCGTGCGCATGGCTCAAGACCGCGGGAAACATCGACATCTTCCTCGAGGCCGGCGGGAACCGGAAGTATTTCGTGTTTGAGCTGGAAATTTCGGGGACCGCGGGGAAAATAGTCATAGGCAACGGCTACGAAGAGCTCTATACGAACCGGAAATCGCGCTTCTACACCGGGTTCCGGGATATCGTTAAAACGCCCTTCCCTTCATGGAAAAAAAACAACTGTTTCCAGGAACTCTACCGCGAAGCGCGCAGGGCCCTTGGCGGCACGCTTCTCCCGGTTTCGTCGGCCGATGACGGGTACCGGGCGCTCGAGGTCATACACGCCGTCTACCTTTCGTCACACCTGGGCGGGAAACGGATCTCACTCCCCCTCGGCGGAGAACGGGTCAACCTGAAAAAAATCTTTAATATTAAGTAAAAATATTTTGACACGAAGCATTTCATATATCATCGTTCTTGCCATGAGAGAAATGATCACCACCATACGATCTCCCCTCATCGACAATTACACGAGAATAATCCAGAGCCTCGCGAAACGCGGGAGAACGGTCTACCACCGGTACCTGATCGACCCCCTGGCATCATGGTCTTCCTCGCTTCCCGTTGAGCCAGTGGAGAAACTGCTCGAAATGCTGGACCGGGCAAAATCGGGCAAAAGCAGGAAGGTGCCGCTCCTGTACAAGATGGCGATAGTCAGATCGGTTGCCCCGGACCAGCTCGATCTCTCACTCCCGGGCAACATCTCGCTGAATTTCCTTAAATCGATGAAAGAGGAAGAGCGGGTATCGCTTTCCGACGAGGCACGGGAATTCGTGAACGTCCTGAAAGACCCCTTTAAGGAATATTCCGATTCTGAATTCATCCGAATGAACAAGAAATTCGAGAAGGAGATCTCGGGAGCCCCCGAAATAGAGGTCGAAAGCCTCATCAGGGCTCACGAGGGAGAGGAGGCCAGAAATCTGGAAGTTGACCGCGAGTCCCAGGAGGCGCTAAATACGATACGGGACATGCGCCGGTCTGCGGGCATCTCCGACATCAAGAGGGCCATCATCGTCTACCTTCTCAAGTTCGCCGACCCCTCCATGCCCAATCGTCACCTCGCGATAAAAGAGGTCGTCGCGCCGCTTGAGCTGAAAAACAAGACGCTGATGAAAGAAGCCATGGATTCGGCCGCGGTCATCATCTACCACGAAATACTGAAAGCCATCAAAGACAACAACCTCCTCCTTGCCGTAAGGCATATCGGGAAGTACGCCGTCCTCTTCCGCGGAAACCCCGAGACGCCTAATTACCACGAGGTTGACTCCTTTGAAAAAAAGTTTATACATATTATCGATGAAAGAAATCTCTGGGACCGTCTGAGGTAGGCATGGAGATCACAATCACTAACCCTACAGAAGAGCTTTCGATCGTGCACTTGAAGGGCAAATTCACCATAGAGGATGTTCATGATTTCAAGGACAGGACGGCTCCCCTTCTGAAGGGAACCGTGAAAACCATGCTGCTGGACATGACCGAAATGGATTATATCGATTCATCCGGCATCGGCTCGCTGATACTCCTGATGAATTCTGCGAAAAACCTGAGCATTGATCTGATCATTTATAACATCCATAACGACATCCTGAACGTATTCAGAATCGCCTACCTTGACAAGTTCTTTCACATCACCACGTCGCAGGAGCTGAAGAAGGCCTTCCCGGGCATCGCCTTGTAGGGGCACATAGCCCCCTCCGGGGGGTGTGGGCTTAACGAACGGCATGTGAAGCGCCTCTATGCGAACCCCTCCTCCGCCAGCTTTTTCATGAGGGACTCGTCACCGCCGCCGGACGTACCGGATTCCATCATCCGCTCGACGTACTTCGCGATCACGTCGACCTCTATGTTGACCTCATCGCCCGCCTTCCACTCGGAAACGATCGTGTTCGCGAGCGTCTCGGGTATGAAATAGAGGGTAAAGCCGTTACCGGTAAGCGAAACCACGGTGAGAGACACGCCGTCGACCGCGATGGAACCCTTTTCAACGATGTACCTCCGGAGCCCGGCGGGAACCGACACCGCCACGTTCATCCCGGCCGGGCCCTTGTCAACGCGGGCAATGCCCCCCCTGCCGTCGACATGACCCTGTACGAAATGTCCGCCGAAACGGGATCCCGGGGTCATGGCCCGCTCAAGGTTGACCCTTCGTCCCGGGGTGAAGGCGCCGAGCGTCGTTACCGAAGCTGTTACCGCAGAGACAAACACGGAAAACGACGAGCCATCGGCCGCCGTCACGGTCTGGCAGGCGCCGTTGATGCAGACCGAATCGCCGGTCTCAATGCCATCAAGCACCTTCACGGCGTCGATGGTAAGATTGATGCCGTCGCCGGCCCTCACGACGCGGGCGACCCTCCCTGTTTCCTCAATCAGTCCGGTGAACATTGCTTCCTCCTCACATCATCTCAAAATGGTACGGCTCCCGGTAACCGTTGTAGATAATATCGTCCCGCACCGGGATCACGGAGACATCGCGCAGGACAAGGGCGTCACGTATCAGGTCGACGCCCGCGCCCGCAAGAGAGGGCACGCCGTCTCCAGCGATCTTCGGGGTGATGATATAAAAAAATTCATCGATCTCGCCCGCGTCAAGAAACGACCCGGCCAGCCTGCCGCCTCCCTCAAGCAAGGCGAACATGACTCCCCTCCGTGAGAGCTCTTCCAGGACCGCCCGGATTTCATCCTCACGTGAAGCCGCCTCCACCAAATGAAGGTTCAGCGAGCCGGTCTTCTTTTTCAGCGGGCCGTTTTTTCGCATCAGGCGGTCGGCAGCATCCTTCCGCTCAAAAAAGAGGTAGTTGTCATCCTTCATTATATTGCCGGTCATGTCGACATCTTCGGGGAGACCGATAACAATCCTCAGCGGCCGAGACACCTCGCCAATCTCGGCCGAAAGGAGCGACTTCAGTAAAAAATTATCCCTCCCCGACATGGAGGGCGGGCTGTCGCTGAAATAGCGCGCCACTGACGGATCAAATTCGCCGAACCTCACGTTCAGCGAGGGATTGTCGCGCACGAAGGTGTTTTTCCCGATAATCACGGCGTCAACCTTCGCGCGCAGGCGATGCGCCAGGTAGCGGGAATGTTCGGACGATATCCACTTTGAGTCGCCGGACCGCGCGGCGATCCGTCCGTCAAGCGTGACCGCGCTCTTGCTCAGCACGAAAGGCCGGTGGCGAAGGATATATTTCTTGAAGGGCCTGATGAGATCGACGGCGTAATCGGCCGCCTTCTCCATGAGGACCACCCTGACGCCCGCCTTCTCGAGCTCGGCCACGCCCCTGCCCGACACCAGCGGGTTTGGGTCCAGGGCCGGGATGAACACGCGGGATATGCCGGCCGCAATGATGGCCGCCGTGCATGGCGGGGTCTTCCCGAAATGGCTGCAGGGCTCGAGTGAAACATACATGTCCGCGCCCCGGCAGTCGCCGCCGGCGCAGGCCAGCGCCGCCACCTCGGCATGATCAGACCCGCAGGGGCCCGTTCCTCCCGTGGCGATGACGGATTCGTTCCTGACGATCACCGCGCCGACCGGCGGATTGGGGGAGGTCCACCCCATTTGCCGGAAGGCGATCGACAGCGCCAGCTCCATGTGCTTCCGGTTACCTTCCATGCCTCCCGATCCCGTATCTTTCGTAGACTTCCTTTCTATCGGCTCCAAATCGCATCTCTCCAGAAAGAGCTTCGCGCACCCTTCCTTCAAGTTTGGTATTGAAGCGCTTCGAGGCGAAATACCCGCCCGCGATGCTTCCTGCGTAAAACATCCCGCCCACGATGCCGGTGAAATATCCTATGATATCATTGCGGCTCCTGAACGCGAAGCAGGTCACCAGGACGTCAACCGATATGAGAATAAGAGCGAAGATACCGGTTGCCGTCTCCCCGGAATAGACATATCCCATACCCGGAAGAATGCCAAGGAGCGCCGCAGCATACGGTTTTTTTTCTGAGGAAAACGACGAGCGGGCGAATTCAATGGTCTCCCGGTATTCGGCGCACCCGTAAGCGCCGCCGCAGAGCTCGGACGCATCTTCGTAGCGCCGGGCCATCAACAGCGAGAAAAGCCTTCTCTTCATGAGGATGCGATCGAGAAACGGGTCCGCTCCCGGCTTCCACACGGACGTCAGCGCGTCAAGCCTGTCAAACTCCGAGAGGGCGGCGACGGCGTCGCACCGGAAAAGAAGGCCTGCGGACCGCATGAGGGGATCGGCATCACCGGCTCCCGCGCCGGCGACCTCGGCATACCGCATCCCTTCGAAGAGAAAATAATCCCGGGAGACATTGTACGCCAGGGGGCCCAGGGCGAGTGGATAATACGACCTGATTCGTTTCAATTCCACGAGTGCCCGGTAGTATTCTTTCCTGTCGGCGAGATAGCGGGTGAACCTGAGCAGCTCGTCAGCGCCGTATTCCGCAGCGGGCGACGGCGCCGCGCGGCAGATGGAAATGCCGAGTAATAATGCAAGAAATGACTTCCTCACGCAAACCGCCTTCCTCCGGGACGATGGGCCGATGCCGCGTCAATTGTGGAACGCGAATCTCTGATCCTATGCGTCACGCGGACAGGCGCACGGGCCCGTCTCATCAGGACCGTATTCTGGCCATCAGTCTTTCCCATGATATCACGATCGGCGACGCGATATATACGGTGGAATAGACGCCGACAATCAAGCCGAATAAAAGCACCATGGCAAAATCGGAGATCCCTTCCCCGCCGAGGAAAAAGAGGGCGAATACTGTCATGAGCGTTAAATACGAGGTTAGTATCGTCCGCGACATGGTCCAGGTTATGGATTTATTGACGATCTCCACAAATGATGTTTTCGATTCTATCTGCGTGCTCTCCCGAATACGGTCGAAAATAACGATAGTGTCGTTGACCGAATATCCGAAAATCGTGAGAAGCGCCGCAATGACAGGTATGGTTATCTCAACGCCCATGGCCCCGCAGAAAATCACGGATAAAAACACATCGTGGAGAACCGCACCCATGGCGCCGACGGAGTAGCGGAACTCGAACCGGTAGGCGAGATACACCGTCATCAAGAGGATGGCCACCAGGACGAGCTTTATCGCCGAGCGTCTCATGTAGTCGCCGACCGCCGGGCCCACGCTTTCGACGCTCAGCACCCGGGCATTTTTAAAATTCCTGTCGAGATCGGCCTGTACCCTGTCGGACTCGTCAACCGACACCCTGTAAACGATGTATCCCTGCTTGGCGGCGTATTCCGTCCTGATAAAAGAGAATTTCGACTCCTTCATGGAATCCGCGAGCTTCTTCTGATCGACGGGCCTGCCGGAAAGCACTATAACGGCGACGCCTTTGATTGAATCAATGTTCGGGAAAGCCGACCTGAGAAGATTTACCGCCGTATCCGGATTGTATTTTGATTTCTTCGGATCGGCCGACTCTTTCGGGTAGACCAGGAAAATGTTTTTCCCGGGATCGCCCACCCTTCTGAAGACCGCATCGAGTTCGGTAAGTTTCATGTTCACTGCGGCCTCATTGAGCGCGCCCTGCGCTGTCATGAGGACCGCTCTGTCCTTTTCGAGCTCCGCGTCCGGGAACGTCTTCTTCATCAGGCCGATTATTTTTTCCTGAAGGACGGAAAGCGGTTCAGCGACGATTTTCGTGGATATGATAAATTCATTCTGGTCGGCCTCTCCAATCTGCTGGACGAGGGGATCGTATGCACTGAGCGCCTTGCGTATCTTTTCCTCGTTCACTCCCGGCTCGAACTTGGCTATGATCTTCTGGCCGCCGACGAAATCAACGCCCATCCTGATGCCGCCCCGCGCCACGGTCATGATCAAAAAAATAACGGCAAGGCTGATGGATAACCCGTATCCTATAAACCTGTATTTTATGAATGGTATAACACGCTCTTCCAATCCGAGCCCCCTTAGATGCTGAGCTTTTTGATATTCTTGTTCAACGATATGATTTCATACACAAACCGCGTGATGTACAGGGCCACCAGCATGCTGGACAGGAGGCCTATGGTCAGGGTCACGGCAAACCCCTTGATGGGGCCGGTGCCGAACTGCGCGAGAACAAAGGCCGATATCAACGTCGTCAGGTTCGAGTCGAAAATGGCCCAGAACGCGCGGTCGAACCCGAGGCTTACCGACATCCTCACAGACTTTCCGGTACGCAACTCCTCCTTCATGCGCTCGTATATCAGGACGTTCGCGTCGACGGCCATACCTATCGAAAGAATGATTCCCGCGATACCCGGAAGGGTAAGGGTGAACCCCAGCCACGACAGTATGGCGACCTGAAAAATCGTATTCAGCACAAGGCCAATGCCGGCGATCACGCCCGCCAGCTTGTAGTACATCGTCATAAAAATCATGACCGCGGCGATCCCCAGAATGGCCGCCTTGATGCCGGATTCGATTGAGTCCTGTCCCAGGGACGGGCCGACGGTCCGTTCCTCGATGATGTTCAGGTCGACCGGAAGGGCGCCTTCCTTGATGATCCGCGTGAGGGTCGTGACCTCCTCCTGGGTAAAGCTGCCGCTGATAATGCCGCTCCCCGTAGTCAGCTGTTCTTTAAGACTGGGTGCGCTCCGGACCTTGTCATCGATGACGATGGCGAGCCGTTTCCCCCAGTTTTTTTTCGACGAAACATCGGCCAGCTTCGTGGCGCCCTCGGCGGTTGTGGTAAATCGGACCGCCGGTAAACCGTAATCGTCCTGGTCAATCGATGCCTTGCTGATATCGTTGCCGGCCAGGGCGACATCCCGCATTATAACTATGGGGTAAACCGGTATTATTTTATTCGTATCTTTTTTCCGGTTCCAGAAATACAGCAACTCCCGGTCCCCCGGCAGCCTCAGGTCTGCAGCCATATCTGCAAGGATTTTGTCCTGCGTCTCGGTGTCTTCGGGCAGGGCCGCGCCTTTATAGTTGTTTTTGAGCCATTCTGCCGCCTTTGCGGAGCCCTCGTCGTCAACGAGCCTGTATTCAACGCGTCCGGTCGTGCCGATCGCTTTCTTGACGGCACGCGGTTCCTTTACGCCGGGGAGCTGTATTTCGATCGTATCATTCCCGCGCGGACGGATCGAAGGCTCGGACACACCGAACTTGTCGATCCGGTTCCGGATCAGCTCAAGGGCCTGCTGGGTGAGGTCCGATTTGTCCTTGTCCGACAACTTCTTTTTGTCCAAGGACCTGCTCTCGATACGCTTGAAATCGGACTGCATGACCAGGTGCATGCCCCCCTGAAGGTCAAGACCGAGGTTGATCTTTTTGGCCATTACGGCGTCCTCGGCCCAGTGCTTCAGAATAACCGCGGTCGCCACGCCCGGGAAGGCGCGGACCTCGTTCATGACTGCGTCGGTAATACCCTGCCCGCCCGCTGATACGGATATTGCCAGGTCCTTTTGCTCCATCCGATACTGATCGGCGGGGAAACGCTTCTTGACGGCTTCAATCTCTTCGGCCGTGGCATCGCCGCTCATGGTGATGCGCATCGTCTTGTCGCCGACCGTCGGCAGTATAAGCACGATCGCGAAGCCTACCAACAGCAGGATAAATATGAGTTTATATATCATTCCCCTGGTCATGGAATTCCCCTGAATCTGTTTATCGTTTCGTTATTGTTCGTACGACCCTTCGCTTCGAATGCCGCGATCTTGTTTTGGAGTATATAACGAAGATGATGAAGATCAAAACAACTATACCCCAGCCTGCTATCGTCCTTGTTCGCTTCCCGAAGATGCCGCCGCTCTCTTCCTTTTCCTTTGATTCACCCGAAATTGCGTCGTCCGGTATCCTGACAATTTCTTCTGCCGGCTCCTCCTCACTGATGGTGATGCCGGGAATCCTGTTATACCTGAGGCGCTCATGATCGACAAAAAGCAGATTGTCGCCACTCTCGCGATCCGCTTTCTCATTCGCGGCCTCCTCCTGCCGCACCGGCTCCTGCTTCCTTTCCTCGACCTTCTTCCTGCGCTCGACCTTCCTGACGGTTTCCGCTGTTTTGGTCTCGATTTTCGTCTCCGGATCCCCTGTTACGCCGGGGGGGTTCGCTCCCTCGGCATCAGAAGCGCCCGAGTCCGTGCCCGATGTAGAGTCGATGGCATCGGCCTCCTGATTTTCGACGGCTGGGGTATCCGGCCGGTCCCCGGTGCCGCCCTCCTGGGCGGCCGCCCCGAGAAACAGGCAGACCGGCACTGACAGGGTCAGCAGGCAGCTCAGCAAATAGCGTTTCATGATGGTTTGGCTAAACCTTGTTCTGAATGGCGCTTTTAATAAACTCGACCTTTGTATTGCCTGAAATCTTAACGATGACTGTATTGTCGTCCTTAAATCCTTCAATGATGCCGTACATGCCGCCGGCCGTGACGACCCGATCGCCCTTCTTCAGGGCCGCTATCATATCCTGCCGGTCTTTTTCCTTTTTTTTCTGCGGCTTGATCAGCAGAAAATAAAATATGGCAATAGTCAGCACCATGAGTATCAGAAAACTATAGTTTCCGAACGCCTGCATTCCGGACCCGCCCTGAGCGCCCTCCTGGGCGGCATATGCGATGGTTGTTAATTGTAGCACAACGATCCTCCATTAAAAAAATCAGCGACAGTATTCATCGGCAACATCATTAATGTCAACATAAAAAATATCGATTTCCGCCCGGCCCGCTGCGCTTCTCATTCGGATGATATTAGTACCGGCGTCCCCATCAGTATATACTGTTCGCATTCAATCAGATCGCGATTATACATGCGTATACATCCGCTTGACGAGAGGTTGCCGATTGAATTTTCATCGTTATTGCCGTGGATGGCGATGCCGCCGCCGATCCCCGGCACCTTCCCCGCCGCTGACTGTATGGCCCCCGTTCTCAGGGCGTCCCGGTAACGCTCCCGGTCTTCATCGTTCGGGTAGTCCAGTCCGTAGTAACGGGGGCCGTAGGCGTTATCGCCCAGGTCAACACCCGGCCTCCCGAACCTGCAGTGCCCGTCCCTGGCGCGAAAAAATACCCTGTTCATCTTCCTTAGTGTTTTATACGAAGGAGAACTCCTGTCGGCATCCATGCTCAGTATCTCATTCACGAAATACAGGCCCTCGGGAGTTCTGTTGTCTCTCTCGTGAAGCTTGGGCTTCATGTCCGGGTTTGATCCATAGGCGATCGTATAGGCGGCGACGGCCTCCCTCTTCCGGTTGAACACCTCGAGGAGAAATTTCTTTTTGGAGATATAGATGACGTATTTCCCGGAGAAACCGTTGAAGGCCTTTTGAATCCTGTCATACTTGCCGGCGCAGCCCGGCTGGCACGCCAGCGCGGCGAAGAGCAGGATGGAGATGGCGGTCATGCCCGCGCCCCTATCGGGACTCGGGAGCCCTCCGCTCTTCAAGCCGCACGACTTCCCTGATGACGTCCTCAGTGACATCGTACTCCTTTTTCGCATACATCAGTTCATCACCGATGTTATATATGAAATCAACCTTCAGCCGTCCCGCGACGTTCTTGAGCGCACGGTCTATGACGTTCAGTATCTGTCCCTTGTAATACTTGCTCTTTCCCCTGAGGGCGAAAAGCTCCGCCGTGACAGTTCGATACTCGTCGAGAAGCGAGACATGGTCGGTGGCGGGGCGGTCGAGTTCGCGCTCTACCTCCTTCAATCGGGCCATTCTCTCGTCCACTTTCTTCTTGACTTCGATCGCGTCCCGGTTCCTGTTGAGGACGAAGTCGTACGCGGCCTTCAGGTTCATGTACCGGATTACAGGGGCCGGCCCGATCTCGTCCTTCTTTTTAAAGTAAGAGCATGATGAAAGGACCGCCAGCGCAACCGTGCAGATAAGCATTGAGGAGCGCATCAGAACCTCATGTCTCCTATACCGAACTGGAACTGAAATCCGCCGATGTTTTTAAACTTGCCGTCAAAGATCATCTTTCTGCCGAACCAGAACCTGAGCGGCATCATCGGGATCTGTATCCTGAAACCGAAGCCATAGGAGTATTTGAAATATTTCAATATGTTGACCTTGCCCTTCCCGATGTCCTGAATACGGGCAAGATCACCGGTCGCCAGATCCTGAAGCACATAGGTGTAATTTTCACGCGACAGGTGATTTTCCCAGAACTTGTCCGACCAGAGCGAGCCTGCGTCCAGAAAGATCGCGAACCAGAGCATCTGGGGATGGATGGGGACCCTGAACTCTATACCGTAGAGAATCCGGTGAAACAGGCCGACGTTCTGCCACGATTCAGGGAACTTCTTGTCATAATAATCCCACCCGCGCAGGGTCTCGGGGCCTCCCAGGTTCAGACGGTCTTCAGGCTCGAGCCAGGGATCTTTTAGATCCACTCCCTCCCAGTAGTTCAAATAATAGAAATTGGAATGTATCGGTTGTCTCCTGTTTACAGCGCCCGAGTTCATCGGCTTGACGATAAAGCTTCCGCTCGCGCGCAGCTCAAACACGCAGGGATGGCTTTTCAGAAACGGGATATGGAACGGAGAGAAATAAAAATACACATCGGGCGATATCTTGATATAATGATCCGAGCCTCCCAGGACACTCCCGCCGGTAAAATTTACGGCAAGATCGACGCTCCCGCCTTTCGTCGGGTTAAGATAGTTATCCCGCGAGTCATGCGCGGCAAAGACCGTGATGGAACGCTTCTCCTGGAACCCGAGCTGCTGCGAATAATAGACGTCCTCCGACGCGTTCGCCGACGGATCCTTGACCTTGGTGAAGGCGTGGGACCAGCTCGTCCCGACGCTGTAATAGTCAAGAAAGCGATAACTCAACCCCACGGCATAACCGAAGGCCTCTCTCTTGTACTCCGATTCCTGGTCGATCTCGGGGAACACCGTCTGATTTGACTGCACGTTGTAAAGATTATAGAAGATCGAAGCGCTCACGCCGATCGGCTGGTTCACAAGCCACCGCTCGTTAAACGAGAGCGTGATTGACGTCCGCTCGGGCCCGTATTCGAAGCGCGCGCCGATCCGCTGTCCATTGCCCAGGAGATTGTTCTCGGCAACGTCCGCGAAGATCGAGAAGCCCGAGGTGGTGCCATAGCCGCCGCCCAGCGAGATGGTGCCGGTTGGCTGCTCCTCAACGTCTACAACAAGGTTCATGTAACCCTCGCGGCTCCCCGGCCGAACATCGATATTCACCTGTTTGAAGAAACCGAGGTTGTACACCTTTTCGCGCGAGAGCTGGAGCTTCCGCGAGTCGAAGAGATCTCCCTCCTTGATGACCAGCTCGCGCCGAATGACCTTGTCCTTCGTCTTCTTGTTTCCCTTAATGATGATCATATCGACGTAGGCCTGCGAGCCTTCCTCGATTACGAACTCCACAGCCACGAATTTTCTCTTCTCGGTTTTCCCCCTGACGGTCACCTCCCGCTCGGTAATCGTCCGGTTCGGGATCACCCGGGTGAATATATATCCTTTTGCGGCGTACTTGAAGCTTATCGCCTGGCGGTCCATCTGAAAGGTGGTGTCATTGAATACCGCGCCGCTCCTGGTCTGCTCGAAATCCTTCATCAGCTCTTTTGCGGTAAAGACGGTCTCGCCCTCCTCGCCCTCTATACGGACCGAATATCTGTCGAAGTAGTATCGATCGCCCTCGCTGATCTTGAGCGTGATGAATATGCCGCGCTTCTCCTTTTTCTCGGGGTTCACCCACTCATACTCTACGCTTTCCTCGATGATCTGCGCGTCCAGGTAGCCGTACTGGCGGCAGTATGCAAGGAGCTTGGCCTGATCCTGCTCCCATACGTCCCGCTTGAATTCGCCGTCCTTGAACAGGCCTTTCTCCGACGTTTCCATGACGGATGCAAGCTCACGCGTTCCAATTTTCTTCGGCCCGAGCAGCGTCAGCTTCTGAACCTTGATCTCTTCGCCCTCGTCAATTATAAAGACGAGCTTGACGTCTCCATCGGCCTCGCTCCCGACCTGCCTCACATCATACCTGACAACGGCATTGAACAGTCCTTCTTCATCGTACTTCTTCTTGATGGCGGCCACGCTCTTCTCGAGATAATCCTTCCGGAGTATCCCTCCCTCCTTGACGGGGATGGCGCTTGTCAGGTCAGACTCGGAGATCTCGTCCGTTCCCTTGAAGACAATCTCTTTGACGATGGGGCGCTCCTTGCAGACAAATTTGAGACGGACCCCCTCGTCGAACTCCTCGATCTCTACGATGATGCTCTCAAAACTGCCCTTCGCGAATATTTTCTTTACGTCCTCGCGCACCTCTGAAGCCCTGAGCGGGTATCCCTTAGTGGTTTTCATGACGTAGAGAAGATCTTCCTCGTCGACATTTCTAAGCCCTTCGAAAAGTATCTTCTTGACTATCTTTCCTTCGTATTTCGAGGGCTGGGAAAACAGCGTCTGGAACATGAAGAGGGTTATTATTGATATGCTTATAATGGATATTTTTCTCATGCACAACCTATTCATACGGATACGGGGCACGGGCACACACTCCCATCCGCCCCGGTCTGGCATTGATAATACGACGCATGATTCGTGTCAAGAATATAAGGTGTTCCCTGCCGAACAGGCATGGCATTAACCTGATTTGTGTCATTCCCCGTTGATTGGTTACAAATAAACGTCCCGGCCCGTGCGGGCAGCCGGGAAAAGGGCGCCGCCCCGGCGAGAATCAGATTATGATGCGCAAACCGCCGATCACCGACCTGCCCTGCTCGGGATAGCCGTGCACGGTGCTGTACTTGCTGTTATAAATATTGTCTATCCTGCCGAACAGGTAGAAGGATTCATATATCTTGACCTGCAGGGTGAGCATTCCCGTCAGAGCCGGCCGCATCGTCATCCTGAAAAACGGCGAGACGTGAACGGTGCCGCGGTACCCGGTGTTGAACTCGGCGTCAAACCGATCGATGGCGAGGCGGATATACGCCCCGGCGCGGTGTTCCGGCCGGTAGGTCACGTAATCGCTCGCGTAAAAGTAGGAATATTCGTACTTTCCCCCGATCTCAAAATAGCTCGAATACAGGATGAAGCCGAAAGCGGCTTCGGCCTCCGCCCGTACCTGTGCAACCCTCATCCGATGAGGCACCAGCACCATTTCCGGGAGCGAGAAAAAGGAGTAGAAGCTGTCCGCATTCGCAAGAGACCCCGACCCTTTGATCTTGACCTTATTAAGGTAAAACGGCGAATCGCTGCTCCTGGTCAAGAGAAAGCCGATATTAGCATCCACATGATGGCCCTTCCCAGGCAGGAGACCGTAGTCTGGCTTCACGTACCGCTGTTCGGAATATAGCTGTTCCGGCGCGAACGGGTTCATCTCATAGATGTAGGACACCTCCATGGAGAAATACTTGATATTGAGCGTCGTCACATTTATCTTTCCCGATGGAAAGTGACCGCCGTCCCTGTTGTAGGCGTACAGCGGCCCCATTCCGAATTTCAGGAATTCCGATACGTTGAAATTCCAGATCAACTCGCTCTCGATCCAGGTATCATCATCGAAACCGGCACTGTACCAGTAGTTAGCGAAGGTCGACTTGAAGGCAATCATGTTCGCAGCCGATACAATGTAGTCCCATCCGAGTTCTGCGTTGAGCTTGTAGAAATCGCTGGAATGATAGGGACGGTATGTGACGATGTCGGGGTAGAGGTCGGAGTCAAGCCGGTGTATGAAATAGACGCCGCCGATGTTCAGCTTCCAGCGCGTCGGCATCGGGTTTATGACATTATTGAGAGTAAGGTCGACCCTGTCCTTCTCTTCTCGGCTGTAGAAGATGTTCCGGAACATTCCATGCGACTGGTTGCTGACTTCAAGCTGCGGGGTGAGCCGCCATTTTTTTGTCATATCGGCGTCCCCGGTGAAGCCGACGCCGTTTTCATAGTAGCGGGAGTTACGGTAGCCGAAATCATTCGAATACTTGAAATCCGAATTCAGCTGGTACGTGAATGTATCGAAGCTTTGGGTCAGGCTTCCTACCCAGAGGAGCCGATTGTACTGGCCGTAGAGCATCATTGCGTCGACATTTACATTGCGCGCCGCACGCTCTTTTCCCTGCCCGGCACCGAGGGTATTCTTCTCCTTTCCGGCTCCGGCCGTCGCGTCCGAGGCCGCCTCATCCTTTCCAGCTTCCTGTGATAACACCGGTGTGATTACAGAAATTGAAAAGACGATCAGTAACGATAACAACTGTTTCATGGGGCAAAACCGGTTCGAGTGGCAGAACTGCCGCCCCCTTCCGAGGGGCGGTACATAGTTATCAGCTTTCCTTCCGGTGAAGGGTGATGCCGCAGATCCTGCATTTGCACGATTCCTGGGGTATGCCCGAGTCGAGAAAAACCTTAAGCTCATATCCGCACGAACAATGATAGCTGAATGTCCTTAACTGTGTTTCCTTCATAGAATTATCCTCGCGCCGATCGGGATTACACGAATAGTATCGGCACATCCCGAGAATTTCTTTCGCGCGAGACGAATGAAAAAAGCCCCCTCGGCATGGCACAGGGGGCTTTTCTAAAAGCCTGCATCAGCAAGGAGCCATCAGCCTTTCAGCGCAGCAGCCCTGTCTGTTTTTTCCCATACAAACCCGGCGTCTTCCCTGCCGAAATGCCCGTAATTCGATGTGGACCTGAAAATCGGCTTGAGAAGATCAAGCATCTCAATGATGCCGGCCGGTTTCAGATTGAAGACGCCACGGACCCGTTCCGCAATCTTTTCCTCGGGGACGGTGCCGGTACCAAAGGTATCAACGAGCACTGAAACCGGATCCGCAACGCCAATCGCATAGGCCAGCTGCACCTCGCAGCGATACGCGAGTCCGGCGGCCACTATATTTTTAGCGATGTACCTGGCCATGTAGGCCGCCGAACGGTCGACCTTGGACGGATCCTTTCCGGAAAATGCGCCGCCGCCGTGGCGGCCCATGCCGCCGTAGGTGTCGACGATAATTTTACGTCCGGTGAGGCCGGTATCGCCGTGCGGTCCGCCGACGACGAAACGGCCCGTCGGGTTGACGTATATCTTGGTGTTCTTGTCGATAAAGCTTGCCGGGATGATTTTCTTGATGGTGGTCTCGACGACTCCGTCGGTAATGTCCTTGTGGCTTACATCGGGAGTGTGTTGCGTTGAGACCACGATTGCCTCAACGCGCTTCGGCTTGCTGTTCTCGTACTGAATCGTGACCTGCGATTTGGAATCGGGACGAATGAACTTCAGTTCGCCGCTGCGGCGGACGTCGGCAAGCCGTTTGACAAGCCTGTGCGCCAGCAGTATCGGCATAGGCATAAGCTCCTTTGTCTCCGCCACGGCAAACCCGAACATCATGCCCTGGTCGCCGGCGCCCTGCTCGCTGAAGAGCCCCTCGCCCTCGGTTACGCCCTGCGAAATATCCGGCGACTGCGAATGCACGTGCGCGTTCACCTCGCAGGTCGCGCAATCGAACCCGATATCGGCGTCGGTGTAGCCTATATCCCTGACTACATCGCGCGCGACCTTTTCGTAATCGATCTTCTGCGATGATGTAATTTCGCCCGATAAAACGATCCTTCCCGTGGTAACGAGGGTTTCCATCGCGACCCTCGATCTTTTGTCACCTTTAATATGCTCATCAAGTATCGCGTCAGATATCTGGTCCGCGACCTTGTCCGGGTGTCCCTCCGATACGGATTCGGACGTGAAGATGTAGTCCCTTGTAACCATGAAAACTCCTCCTCGTTATTTACTCAGGACCCCCGCACCCCGCGGTCGGCCCTGCGTTCGGCAATGTTACCGCCAATGTATGCATTCAGCCGGACAATTGTCAATTACCTGCTGGATCTTTCCCGAACCCGCGCCTTCAGGGTCATGAACCTCGCTTGTTCCCTCCGGGGTCATGCGAAATACCTCGGGAAGCGAATCTACGCAATACTCGCATCCGGTGCATTCCGCTGTATCCACATACACTTCACGCGCCATAGGCAATGCAATTACTTGACGGGTTTGTTCTTCTCTTCTTTATCTTTTTCAGCGGGTTCTTTCGCCTTATTCTTTTCCGTGTCCTTCTCGGTTCCCTTTTCTGCGGACCCTTCCTTTGCCGACTGCTCTTCAGACTTCAGGATCTCCTTCTTCAGGCGATCCATCCTGCCGGACTCGAGGGCCGCCAGGCCCAGGGATCCCAGCATGAACAGACCGATCATGACGCCGGTCGCCTTTGTTATGACATCGGCAGTCGACGAACCGAAGGCGGACTGGCTTGAACCGCCGAGAATGCCCATGCCGGCGCTCTTGTCAGACTGGAGAAGGACGAGGATGACCAGCAGAATGCAGAGAATAAAGAAAATGACCGATATTATTGTTATTAAAATTCCCATACCGCCTCGCCGTTAATTATTTCACACAGATGATATTCAGAAAGGACTCCGCCTTAAGGCTTGCACCGCCGACCAGCACGCCGTCGATGTTTTCCTTCGCGTGAAGACCGGCGATATTGTCGGGCTTGACCGATCCTCCGTAGAGGATGGGGAGCGCGTCCGCAGTCCCGGCGCCATACAGGTCTTTCACAACCCGCCGGATGAAGTCATGCGCCTCGTCGGCCGTCTCCGGAGTCGCAACCTTGCCCGTACCGATGGCCCATACCGGTTCGTAGGCGACCACGACCTTTTTCATCTGTTCCGCCGTCACGCCGGCGAGCGCCTTCTCAACCTGGCGCTTCAGCACGTCGTTGGTGTTCCCCTTCTCACGCTCGTCCAGCAGCTCACCGACGCAGATCATCGGCTCGATGCCGTTCTTCAGGGCTGCGGCCGCCTTTTTGTTAACCGCCTCGTCGGTTTCGCCGAACACGTGACGGCGCTCGGAGTGCCCGATAAGAACGTAACGGCATCCCGCGTCCTTCACCATAAGAGGAGAAACCTCGCCGGTGAAGGCCCCCTCCTGCTCGAAATACATGTTCTGTATCCCCACCGAGACCTTCGTTCCCCGGCAGAGTTCAGACACGGGCAGCGCCCATGGAGACGGCGGGAACACCACGACCTCACGTCCCCCGATATCGGAAATGCCGGCAAGGATGCCCCGCACCAGGTCGAGAGCCTCCTGGCGGGTCTTGTACATCTTCCAGTTGCCTGCAAATATTTCACATCGTGCCATGTACTGTTCCTATTTTTTCTATTGGCGAGCGGTCGAAACCGCTCAATAGTATAACATCATTTCATGATAAATTTTATCAGGTCGACAACCCGCGTTGAATAGCCCCACTCGTTGTCGTACCAGCTCAATATCTTTACGAGGTTGCCGTCAATGACCTTTATCGAGGGGGCGTCCACGATCGACGAGTGGTTGTTTCCCACAAAATCAATCGATACCAGCTCATCCTCGCAATACTGTAGTATTCCCTTCAACTTGCCGTTGGCCGCTTCCTTGAGCGCCCCGGCGACCTTGTCAAGCGTGACGTTGTCCTTGACGACAGAGACGAAGTCCACCACCGAGACGTTCGGCGTCGGGACCCGGATGGCGTTCCCGTCCAGCCTGCCCTTCAGCTCGGGCATCACCAGGGCCACGGCCTTCGCCGCGCCGGTCGTTGTAGGTATCATGGAAAGGGCCGCCGCACGGGCCCTCCGCAGGTCGTCGTGCGGGAGGTCGAGTATCCGCTGATCGTTGGTATACGAGTGGATCGTAGTCATATGCCCCTTCTGGATGCCGAACGTGTCATGAATGACCTTCACCACCGGGGCCAAACAGTTGGTGGTGCAGGATGCGTTGGAAATTATATGGTGCTTGTTCTTGTCGTACTTGTCTTCGTTAACGCCGAGAACGATAGTGATGTCCTCCTCCTTGGCCGGAGCGGTGATGATAACCTTCTTCGCGCCGGCGCTGATGTGCGCCATGCATTTTGACTTGTCGCGGAAGCGGCCGGTGGCCTCGACCACCACGTCCACCCCCTCGGCCTTCCAGGGAAGGCTTGCCGGGTCCTTTTCGGAATGGACCTTGATGGACTTGCCGTTGACGACAATGGAATCCTGGGTGTTTGAGACCGTGCCCTGGAATATGCCGAATATCGAATCATACTTGAACAGGTGCGCCAGTGTTTTGGCGTCAGTGAGGTCGTTAATGCTCACTATTTCAACATCGCTATAGGCTTGGGGATTGGCTGCAATAACGCGAAGAACGCATCTTCCGATCCTGCCGAAACCATTGATTGATATTTTTACTGACATACTCTTACCCCGTATGAAATAATATTTATTTTTTGAGTAATTATGTATACCGCAAAGAATGTGGCTTTAGACATGCAGCCCTGCGGCGCGCCCGCCGGAGGCCGGGATTCCGCAACGTTACATGTGAAGAACCGTCATATTCATAGCATATGGCACTTTTGTTAAAGTGTTAAATAGCGCATAATTTGTCAAGAACTTCATATTAAAAAGGGCCCGCACGGGCCCCGTATCAATCCTGCCGGCTGAGATTCCCCGCCATATCGTCCAGAAACGAATCAACCGTCTCGTTGAACGCCACGGGGTTCTCGAAAAACGGGACGTGGCCGTCGTGCTCGAATAACACGAGGCGAGCATTCTGTATGCCGGCAGCGAGGGAAGAGCTTAAGTCGCTGGAGATTACCAGGTCCCCCCGGTTGGCAATGACCAGGACCGGCAGCTCTATCTCTCCGAGCACGCCGGAGTAATCCATTTCCTTGCATATCTTGATGTCCGTTCTGATGATGTCGCGGCTCATTTCATAGAGGCCCTTCTTGGCGAAGCCGACGAGCAGATCGACCTTTCTGCTGAAGACTGCGCCGACGATAAGCTCGGCAAGGGCATCCATGTCGTCGCGCTCAAGGATGTCGATCAGCGCCGGAGAGACGGGGAGTACGGGCGAAGTGGACACCAGCACAACGCCGACAAGCCCGCGGAGCCGACGAGCACACGCTTCGAGGCAGACGCCGCCGCCCATGGAATGCCCGATGAGGACGTAGGATGATATATGTTCCTCAGCCGCGATGTCCTCTATGGCGTGAATGAAGTCGTCAAGCGTCGGTTTCACGCCCGCATGAGAGTGCCCGTGCCCCGGTAGATCCACGGAGATGGTCTTATACCTCGCGCCAAAATGCCGCAGCTGGTGCCGGTACAGGCGCGAATCGCCGACCGCCCCGTGAATGAAGATGAGCGCCATGCCGGCGTGTTCCCCTCTTTTTCGGTATGACAACTTTGGCCATCTCGACGACTGTGCGTGCAGAGTTTTTCTCATCGTGAGTCCTTATAACGCGAGCCGAGGTTATGTCTTAAGTCATTGCGAGGGATTCTCATGTCAAATGAGAGCGACGAAGCAATCTTGTATATGAAGTCAATAGAAGCTTTACTTGAAACATCATGACTTTAGTCATCAAACATCAGATCGCTTCGCTACGCTCGCGATAACATTGTATAGCACGACACACGGGTCAGTCCCTTACAATAAATATTTTGAACAGATTGGAGGCGGGATGTTTCAAGTCAATTAAAAAAACAAAAAATCCCGCCATGCGAAAACGGTTGATAGTGTCGGTTCTCGCGCGACGGGATTTTTCGCTTCAATGGAATCGTGTATTAATGCTTCTCCATATGGCTCGTAGCCGGGGGATAGATCCCCTTGTATCGCCTCCATACCGCAATGCAGAAACGGATGCAGCCGCACAGGGCCACGAAGCTCCCCGCAATGACGCAGATCCAGACAGTATGATGGATTAACGTCGGATAATTTCTGACAAAACTCGTTACTATCTCATCCATGGACATGCTCCTTTGGCTCTGATAAAGGGATAATTGCTGACGTGAGTACGCTAAAATCATGACGGATATATGTCAATTGAAAATTCCCCACATTACGAAAAATCCCCCCTTACTTACGGCATCCGATACCCCAGAGGGATGCGGGAATGTTCATAGCTTCCTGCCGCCATCCCAGACCATTTGGCGAAGCAATAACCACTCCCATGTCCCCGACACCGATAAAGTTCCCGTAGCAATATTGCATATCATGGATCCAGAACCCGCCCATACCGCCGCTGTCGATGGTGCCGACTCGGGTCCACAAAACACCGTCTTCGGAAATATACGCAATGAGATTCGAATTTACCGCTACAAAGCGCCCTCCGCCAAATGCAATGGCCATAAAAGGAATACTGTCGGGCGTTCTGTTCAATACCCACGCGATCCCGTCTTTGGAAACTGCAACGTACGAGGATGATGATATGGCGACGAACACGTTATTCCCATAAGCGATCTTTATCAGGTCCATTATCCCGGTACCGATGACAGCGGGACCCGCCCAGACCACTCCATCAAGCGAAGCATAGGCAACCCCGTCAACCGCCAATCTGCTGCCGACAGCGACAAGCAATCCGTTTCCGACAGCAACGTCATTCAGCAGCACGTCCCCTTTAAAATCATATAACTCGGCCCACACCATGCCGTCCTGTGATAATGATATCCCGCTGCCGACTCCAATAATGTAATCCTTGTAGGCAATAATATCTTCAAGGCCGAGAGAAATGCCGAGAGGCCCCATCCACAGCACACCGTCTTGCGAAACATAGGATACGCCCGGGGAAATCGCTCCCATGCCAACGGCGATAAACCTGTCGCGCACGAATACCGCACCCCTCAGCATGGATGCATCGCTGTCAGGATACAGGTTGACCGACCAGAGCATACCGGTCGGGGAGATGTATAGTGATGAGTCGCCGACGGCGACGACAAGCGGATCTTCCGCCTCCTGGAACAGCGACCGGACCGCGTCCTCGTCGCCGAAGGCGCACGACAGCAGCAGGACGCACGAGCAGGCCGACACCACGGCCACCCCCGCGCGCCTGAGAGCCGAAACCATTGAATGTTTCATGGCAAACCACCCTCCGTGAAACCGACGCCCAGGGTCCTCCACACCAGCCCAACGTACACCTGGTGCCCCTCGACGTTATTGAATGACGTGCCCACGGGTGTATACCCGATATTGTACTCGGCGAAAATACCGAACATTGAAACCAGCGTCACCTCGAGGCCTACGCCGCCAACGATGCCGATGGAGACAAGGTTGATCGCCCGATCATCACCGCCGGTCCTTGCGTCCTTCATTTCTGAACGATAGTAGAGGAGCCGCGGCGCAGCTACGACATAGAGCTGCCAGAGCTCATGCAGTAGATACGCGCCTATCATGCCTCGAAAGCAGATGTCCCATGACATCATATGGACACGGTTGTCCTCATATAGAAGGTCGCTGTGCTTTCTCTGGATCTCCTCGCCTATCTTGAAGTTTCGGTAGGTGAAGCGCGCGCCGATATCGAGACCGTTCCCCTGCCTGCTTTTCTTCCGGTAGAAGTAGCAGTCGGCCATGAGTCCCCACGATTTATTATAGTAGTATTTCAGGTCCTCGTCCATCATGTAGATCATCGACGGTGCGGCGAAACCGACCCTGAGGAAAGTGCTATAAGCCCTCTTCGTTCGTTGGTCGAGTATGGAATCCGCGCTCTGCTCAGGGCTGTAGCGAAGCGGCGCTGAGGACAGCGAGGCAATGGCAGCCATGGAGACCGGATACAATGCGGCCCCCGCCGAAAGCGCACACAGGAGGAGGATCAGCGCGAGCATACAACTTCGGGCGGCAAATCTTATCATTAAAAAACCCCTGTCAAATCTCCTTCTAATAAATAGAAAACCGGTTTCCGGCTTCACGTCAAGAAATAAATTTTCACCTCGGTCCCTCCGGCCGGTGGCACCATGAAAAAAATAATTTGACTGACAGCCTTCCGCCCTGTATGTTTCAGAGAGAAATCCTTCCGATGTATGCTTTTGAAATAATAGCCGAAAGGAGAATACAGGAGGCCATTGACCGGGGCGAGTTCGACAACAACCCGCTGGCGGGCAAACCGCTGCCTCCAGACGGACTGGATAACGTCTCTCCCGAGCTCAGGATGGCCCTGAAGATCCTGAAAAACGCCGGCGTGGTGCCGGAGGAACTCGGGCTCCGCAAGGAAATCCATTCCCTGATGGAGCTCCTCAGGGTCTGCGCGTGCGACGAGGAAAAGGCGGCCGTCCAGGCCAGGCTCAACGAAAAGCAGCTGCGCTACAACATGCTCGTGGAAAAGAGGACCGGGAAGGTCTTTCTCCCCGAGTATCACGCGAAAATAATGGAAAGATTGAAATAAATAACTCTCCACGATCTCCTGTTCTTGGATAATTTATATAAATATCAATTGCCGAATCAATACTATTCTGACAAATGTCAAACAATCGTCATCGCGAGCGCAGCGAAGCGATCTTTATATTGATATTAAATAGCTCCTTGAAGTATCTTGGGGTATTGAAGCTATATGCCAGATTGCTTCGTCGTCCCTATAAAATCGGGACTCCTCGCAATGACTATATAATTCCTCGTTTGTGGGATATCTGATCCGGTTTTGATAATTGTTCTAGCCTCATGAGATACGCAAACGCTTCGTCGAAGTTTGTCCCGCACATCTCGGGTGACGGCCTTAGACCCGAGCAGAATTCCGGCCGCTCTTTCTTTCCGAAAAGAGCACACCGGTTGTCAGGGCCGAGCTGGACGCACCTGACCCCCGCTGGTTTGCCGTGCGGCATTCCCGGTATCGGCGATGATATTGACGGCGCGATACAGCACGCGCCGCACCCAGGTCTGCATTCCATGGCTACTCCTTTGAGGTCCGCAATCCATGATGAAAGTGAGTGAATATTTTTCCACAAAAATTTCGTATTGCCGTACATTATTGATCCTTTAATGTTACATTCTTGACAAAATTCAAATCCTGCCCTGAATATCTTTCAGGGAGCCTTTTAGGGAATGTTTCTCTACCCGAATTATAACTCAAATATTCTCTGCGCCCCTGCGTCTCTGCGAGAACCTCATGAATGATATTAGGGAGGTACTGACATGAATAAAAATCTTGCAGCGCCGTGCGGCCTGTACTGCGGGGCCTGCGGCGTATACATCGCGACCGCGGAAAAGAACGAAAAGATACGGGAGAAATTTTCTAAGGCATACGGGTCGCCGCTATCAGAAACCCACTGTACCGGGTGTCTTTCCGATAATCCGGACGACATTTTTATGTACTGCAAGGTTTGCCCGATAAAGACCTGCGCTCGCGAGAAGGGTCTTGAAGGCTGCTTTCAGTGCGACGAATTTCCATGCGTGCACATCGAGCGGTTCCCTTCAGCCGAGGGGAAAAAAGTCCTCATGGAGGCAGTGCCGCGCTGGAAACAACTCGGCACCGAAAAATGGCTTAAAGACGAGGCGCGAAGATACACCTGCAAGTCATGCGGCGCTGTATTGTACAGGGGAGCAAGGTTCTGCAGGAATTGCAGGACGCCGTTTGCCGCCGAGTGATCAGGAAAAATATTTTCTTATCAGGCCGAGCCTTCCCCGCATGATGAGCCGCTTGCCGGAATAGCGCATCACCTCGCGGATCCTCTCACGGTACCCGGGGCCATAGCAGTGGGTCGGGCATTTCTTACAGGCCGGCTTCGGCTTATAGGGACAGAGCAGTCTCTTAGACGCGGCATGGAGGATCAGCTTGCTGCAATCCGTGCAGTAGTCGCGCCCGATTGCGGTGAGGTATACGCCCAGGGCGCCGCCGGCTGCCGGGCGGGATCGTTGCGCATTCCTGTGATTGGCCTTGCAATAAATATGAATGAATTCAGCAAGGACGGCTATGTCTTTCTGTACATTTTTGTCGATTGTTGTAGTTTTCATTTTAATGATACCGATAACTATCGGAGAAATTTTACTCTGACACCATTGAGGGACCGATAACTATCGATCAGGTTTACTCTGACACCACACGAGAACCGATAACTATCGGGCAATTTCCACCGGCAAAGGCTCCTCACTAAGCACATCCCCCCTGATACCGATAACTATCTCTCTCACCGGTATCTGTTTACCCGCCTTTTCCATAGCACGCTCAAGCAGAACGTTTATGCCGCCGCAGCAGGGGACTTCCATCCTGGCCACGGTGATCGATTGAATCCGGTGGAGCGACAGGATCGCGGCGAGCCTCTCTGTATACTCCTCTATATACGGATCGAGCTTGGGGCAGAACATGATGACGATCCTGTCCCTGATAAAATCCTGGTGAAAATTCCCATAGGCAAAAGGAACGCAGTCCGCGGCCAGCAGAAGGTCGGCGTTGTCGAAATACCGCGCCGACGGGTTAAGGAGCTTGAGCTGCACCGGCCATTGCCGGAGCTCCGAGGCTACCCTGACTTCCGCGCCTGCGCAGCCGGCATCCACTGCCCTGTCCCTCATGTCGCGGGCCATGGACCCGGAACAGCCGCACGCCATCGCGGGGACCGGCTCTTCATAAACCGGCACCGGTATTTCCTTCTCCTCAAGGTACTCAACGGCCTCCCGGAGATATTTCATCTCGCCATGATTTTTTAGATGAAGCAAATGCGCCTTTACGACATTGGCGCCGTGCTTCACCACGTTCTCCATGACCCTCCGTTCGCTGTAGGGCCCGGCCTCGCGCGTTTCAACGGTAAGCGCCCCCTCCGGGCAGGTCTTGAGGCAGGCGCCCAGGCCGTCGCAAAAGAGGTCGCTTACCAGCCGCGCCTTGCCATCGATCACCTGGAGCGCTCCCTCGGGGCAGTCCGGCACGCACAGCCCGCAGCCGTTGCATTTTTCTTCATCTATTGTGATGATGCTTCGATTCATAATGTCCTCCCGTGTAGCCTGAATATACACAAAACAGGCACAAACCGCATTGACCCAGGTCAAGATGTCAGATTTTTCATCTGCAATTTCAGCGTTGTACGCCTAAAAAACATGAAAAATTTCACGCGGATAGAGCCGACTACGCAGAGGAAGGTAATGCTGTCGCGAAATAATCCATACTCTTGTACCTCAGCGACCTCAGCATTCCCCGCATTATAGCCTTTTTCATGAAACGGAGGCAATGAAAGTTAACATCGCAGCAGATTAAACCTTTTCCACCACCCCCAGATTTTCTGTTCTTGCACACTATAATTAATTACTGACAGCCTAACGTTGTATGCCTAAGGATAGGTAAAACCAGGCCTGCTTGAAAAAATTCTTTACTTTATTTATCCTCGCATCTATCCTGAAAATCGCTCCATGTCAGGTTCCGTATATTACTTATCTCGACAGGGGATACGATGATACAGATTGCCTGGAAAAAATATCTCGCCGGGTTCACTATCCTTGCGATTATCGCCTTTGTCCCCCACGGCCTGCTCGACCAGACCTCCCGGCCGGCCTTCTGCGACCTCTGCCACCCGATGCATCCCCAGTACGAGGTCTGGTTCCTTACCGGCGTCCACCGCGAGATCAATTGCGTCCGTTGCCACAACGAGATGGTTTCGCGCATCAGCACCGAGGGGCGGGACTGCTGGTCCTTCCATCGTCGAATAAACCACAAGCTCAACGAGTTCAGCTATTCAGGAGTGTGACAGGAGAAGGCCATGAAACAGCACGGTACCATCATGCCCATCATTACCGCGATCTGCATATCGTTCATTGCTGGATGCGCCCCGAAGCCCCAGCCGATTACCGCGGGGCTTGTCAAGGACGGTGAGTTCGACCCGAAAGAATGGGGCAAGGTGTATCCCCATGAATACGAATCGTGGCTGAAAACGAAAGAACCGAAACCGGCCGGCAAATCGCGCTACAAGCGCGGATGGGATACGGATAAGATCGTCTACGACAAGCTGAGCGAGTACCCCTTCTCGGCACTCCTCTACAACGGCTGGGGCTTCGGCGTGGAATACAACGAGCCGCGGGGACACCATTACGCGATCATCGACCAGGTTGAGATCGACCCGTCCCGAACCAAGCCGGGGGGCGTTTGCCTGGCGTGCAAGTCGCCCTATCATAAAAGCCTTACCGAAAAGCACAAGATGAAATACCTGAGCGCGAAGTTCAAGGACGCGCTCGGCATGATTCCCGCGAAGATGCGCGAGACCGGCCCCGCCTGCGTCGACTGTCACAAGAACACCGACATGGAGCTCACCACGAACAAGGAGCACCTGAAGCGCGGGCTCGAGATGCTCGGCAAGAAGGACATTTCCCGCCAGGAAGCGCGGACGCTGGCCTGCGCCCAGTGCCACGTCACCTACTACGTGCCGCGCGACCGGAAGATGAAAGTGGCGTCCGACGTGAACCTTCCCTGGACGGAAAGCTCGTGGGGCGATATCTCCATCGAAAACATCATCAAGGATCTTTTAACCGACTACCGGCGCGTTGAGTGGAAACAGAAGGCAACCGGGTTCGCGATGCCATACATCCGGCACCCCGATTTCGAGATGTTCAGCCGCCAGAGCGTCCACTGGCAAGCCGGCGTCTCCTGCGCCGACTGCCACATGCCGTACCGGCGTGCTGGCGCGAACAATATAACCGAACACAACGTGACGAGCCCCCTGAAGGCCGATCTGCGCGCCTGCTCGCAGTGCCATACGGAGAGCGCGACATGGCTCAGGGGGCAGGTCTTCGCCATCCAGGACCGGACGGTCTCGCTCCTCAACCGGGCGGGCTACGCGGCCGCAGGCGCGACAAGGCTGTTCGAGCTTGTCCACGCGCGGCGGGACGCCGGGGCCGCCATCGACTCGGCCCTCTATAAAAAGGCGAAGAGCCATTACATGCAGGCATTTCTGAGGATCGTTTTCGTGGGCGCGGAGAATTCAACCGGCTTTCACAATCCCTCCGAGGCGAAGCGGGTGCTGGGAGACGCCATAGCGTTTTCGTGCCGGGCCGAGGCCCTGCTCAGGCAGCTCCTGGCAAAGATCGGGACCGACGTTCCCGATATGATAAACCTGGAGCTGGCGAAATACCTGAACAACCGGGGCGAGAAGAAATTGAACTTTAAACGTGATCAGGAGTTACGGGACCCGTTCGGCATCCAGAAGTATTTCACGTCCGACGCGGCGAAGGGATATTGAGACGGCAGTGGGCGCGACAAGGTAACGGCGCCCCGCGGATAAATGACAGGAGACATGAGTTCTGATGAACAATAAATTTGAAGCCGACATACTGGCGAAGGAAGCACTTGACTTAACCCAAAAGATAATTGACGAATGCGGGCCGCGCCTGGCCGGGACCGAAGCGTGCAGGCGGTCGGGCGAAATCATCAGGAAGGAAATGGGCAAATATTGCGACCGCACGGAAGCCGACGAGTTTGAATTCCATCCAATGGCCCTGCTCGGGTTCATCCGGGCGACTACGGTTGCGTATGTTGTTTCATCGCTGTTCCTGTTTTTCGGATACGTCATCCCGGCGGCGATAGGATATACCTTCATTGCCGCGATCAGCCTGTCTCAGTTCGTATTTTACCTGCAGATTTTCGATCCGATCTACAAAAAAGCAAAGGGATACAACGTGTACGGCGTCATCGAGCCGGCAGGCGAGGTAAAACAACAGATAATCGTCAGCGGGCATCACGACAGCGCCTATGTGTTCAATTTCTTCACGAAGTTCCCCAAACTCTACAGGATACGGCTCATCCTCGGCATTCTCCCGATGAACGTGGCGCTCTTCCTCGCGTGGACATGGGTTATCATGAAATACGCGTTTGACGCGTCGCTGCCTTTCGCAGACCTGTTCCGCTACGGGGCGATTGCATCCTTCATTTTCGTCGTCCCGCTCTATTTCTTCATCGGTAAAAACGGGACGCCCGGCGCGGGCGACAACATGATAGCCACGGCCATAGCCCTGAAAATTGCCGGGATATTTGGAAATACAGGTAAGAAAAAAAGTGCCGCGCTCAGTCACACGCGCCTCATCATACTGAGCTTTGACGCGGAGGAGTCCGGCCTGAGGGGCGCCAGGGCCTACGCGAGAAGGCACCGTACGGAATTACTGGCGATACCAACCTACTGCTTCAACATGGACAGCATCTATGACCTCGATAAAATCAAGTTCCTCGTGAGGGACATCAACGGCTTTACGGGGCTGTCAAAAAAAATGGCGAGACGCTGCATCCACATCGCCGGACGCCTGGGATACAGAATAAAACCGTTAGTCATGCCGTTTGGAGGCGGCGGCACGGACGCGGCCGAGCTGGCGAAGGTAGGCGTTGAAGCCACCACCCTTATCGCCATGCCGGTGAGCGTTGAGCGGGACGCGGTGGTGTACCACACCCCAGAGGATACGGTTGAGCACATCCAGCCTCAGGCAGTCGAAGCGATTATCAGGATACTCCATGGATATATCCTGGAAATGGACGGCGAGGCATAAGCGGCCATCATCCTATATACTTGTCCAGCACCTTGAAGAAAATCGCGGTGAGAAATCCCATCAGAGTGGATATGCCGGTGATGGAGCCCCCCTTGTGAAAGGCCTCGGGGAGCATCGTTTCGGCGATCATGGTCAGCATGGCCCCGGCCGCCATCCCCTCCACCATGTGAAACAGGAAGGCCGGCGCCCCCTGAAACAGGATGTTGCCGATCAGCGCGCCGATCCCCGTTATGACCATCAGGGAAAACCACATCCAGAAAATCTTCATGAACCGGGTCCCCTGCTGGCGCATTCCCTGCGAGCTGGTCAGGGCCTCCGGGTAGTTGGAGAGAAAAAGCCCGGCGATCAGGGAGATGCTTATCGACGCATGCACCAGGCTCGCGCCGATGACCAGCGACTCCGGGATGCCGTCGAGGAGAATACCAAGCCATATCGCCAGCGGCGCGCCCTTGTTCTCCGCGACCTCCCGCTTGATCTCAGTGTCCGTGGGGAAGGTGAACTTGTCATCGATGTTTTTCGACGCGATGCGGGCCCAGTCGTCCGCCTTCTGCGGCTCGATATGGTTCATGTCCTTCAGATGCGCCAGCCTCCCGGTAACGAGGTCCTTGATGACGGCGGCGAGCTTCGGCGACGCCTGGAGCACCTTGTCGAAATCCTCCTTGTCGATAAACCAGACCTTCGTGTCCACCGCAGCGCGGGCCGTTGCCGTGCGCGTCTCTCCCGTGATGATCGCTATCTCGCCGAGGATGTCGTTATTGCGCAGGGTGTCTATCTTCTGGTTCTTCTGCTCGTCAATGACATTGACTTCCCCCTCCTCGATGATGAACATGCTGGTTCCCCGTTCTCCCTGCCTGCAAATCTGTTCCCCGGCCGGATAGGTATGGCTGTGGATGAAAGGGAGGAGCGCACCGATCTCTTCCGGGGGAAGGCTGTTGAACAGGGGAATGCCGCTCAGCTTTTTAAAAAGCTCTTTGTAGCGCTTCGCGTTCTTGCCCTTGATATAGTTGATGGTCGTCGACGGCTTTCTGAGAAACCCGCCCTGCGAGTTGAGCGCGTGATTCAAAAAAACGAAGAGGAAGCCCCCCATGATGCAGCCGATCGCGAGAGGAAAAAACTGACCCCGATGAAGGGACTCGCCGACAAGGTCTATGGTGAGAGCGGCAAGGAGAGTGCCGCCGCCGAAGGCCATGAGGAACGATGTCATCCTCGGACCGGGCCGCCAGATGAGGATCGTCATGGCGCCGAGAGGCAGCGAAACCGCGCTGATAAGGCCGAAGATGAGTGACGTTAACGCCTTGTCCGGAATCATACGGATAAAAATCTATACCGGCCGGGGCGATCTGTCAAGCAAAGAAAGAAGGGACGTATCCAGGTTTCCGGAGTAATACAAAAAATCATTGACGCAGGTCAAGAAAAGAAAAATGAATAAGCCGATGGACATCGAAAAACTCCTGAAAAACTCGGAGCTCTTCAGCGGATTGAGCGACGCCTCGGCGAAGCAGATCGCCGTCATGGGCACCCTGACAAGAACCCCCCAGAACAAAATGATCTTCCTGGAGGGCGAAAAGGGTTCGACGTTCTACGTGCTCGCGGAGGGGAGCGTGCGCCTCTTCAAGAGCGCGCCCGACGGCAGGGAGATCACCGTAAAGCTGGCTGCGCCGGGAGAGATCTTCGCAGAGGTGATCCTGTTCGAAAAGGACCGCTACCCGGTGAGCGCCACCGCGGTGACGGATTCCGCGCTCTTCGCCATGACTCGTAACTCGTTCACGAAGCTGCTGGACGAGCCCGCCTTCCGGGGCGAGTTCATATCGGTGCTGATGAAAAAACAGCGCTACCTGGCCGGGAGGATACTGTATCTCACCGCCTATGACGTAGAGGAGCGCTTCTTTCGCTTCCTGGACGAGCATTACGGGAAAAAGCAGGCCTACGACATTCCCCTCTCGAAAAAGGACCTCGCCTCCGCCATCGGCACCATCCCCGAAACGTTGTCACGCCTGATACAGCGGCTGACCCGGCGGGGTATCATCCGGTGGGAGGGAAGCAAACTGGAGCTGTCCAATGGATTCTGGAAAACCCAGGAGTACGACTGATCACAGTATGCGGCGCTGAAATATTTCAGCGCCGCATACTGTGATCACCCATCCCCAGTTCCCGTCCGAAGCGGGCCGGCTCCCCCCGCTCATCGAGATGAACGATGATATGGAGTTCGTCCCTTGCCCTGGTGCATGCCACGTACAGGAGCCGGCGCTCCTCCTCGATATCATTGTCAGGGTCGGGCACGACAGAGTCGCACACGCCCGCGACGACCACCGCGTCAAACTCCAGCCCCTTGGAGCCGTGCATGGTCATGAACGAGACATCCCGGCCGTCGCGGGCAAGCCTCTGGGCGAGATAGCGGCCCTGCCAGTTGTTGCGGAACAGCACGGCCGCCCGCACCTCCCGGCCGAGTTCGCAGAGAATCCCGTCGATCACCTCGATCTCCTCCTCGAACGACGAGACCCGGTGCAGGCGCACCACGCCCCCCTTCCCGCGCCGCGCGGTGAGGCGCTTGCTCGTACGAAAACGGTTTTTCCTGATGAACCTTCCGGCAAGCGAAACGATCTCCCGACGCGACCGGTAGTTGACCGTGAGCCGCCGGACCACGGCCCCGGGGAAGTGCCGTCTCATCCTGACGATGTAGTCGACCCTGGCGCGGCGGAACCCGTATATGGATTGCCAGTCGTCGCCGACTGCGAAGAGGTTCCCGCCGCCGTCGGGAAGAAGGAGCTTCAGCAGCCTGATGTTGTCGTCTGCGACATCCTGAAACTCGTCGACGAAAATATACCGGTGGCGGGAGAGTGTTTGCCGGCGCACCTCCCGGTCAGCAGCGAGAAGACTGATGGCATAATCCATCATGTCGTCGTAGTCGATCAGGCGCCTCTCTCGCTTCAATTCACAAAAGCGCGCCGAAAGGGACTCCAGCTCCGCCATCAGCCCCGAATCGCGAAGCTTCGCCTTTTTCCAGGGATCAAGGGAATCCATGCTGGACATCAGCTCATACACCACGCCGGCGGGCAGGCCGAGGAAGCGGCCGAGGTCGCTGCGAATAATATCATGCACGATTTTTTTCCGCTCAGCATCGTCAATGACCGAGGGAAATCCGGCAAAGCCTGCGTGCCGCGCGAACGCCCCTGCGTTGCGACGCAGCAGGTCGAGACAGAAGGAATGGAACGTTGCGGCCGTGATGCCGCCGCACGACGCGATGCCGGCCCCTACCCGTTCGCGAAGCTCCCCGGCCGCCTTCCGGCTGAAGGTGAGAAGGAGGAGATGCGCCGGGTCCATGGGCAGATCCCGGATCACGCTCCTCGCCTTTTCCACCAGTGTTTTCGTCTTGCCGGTCCCCGCGCCCGCGATCACCAGGCTCACGCCGGTGTCGGCCCGGGACGCACGGTACTGTTCTTTGTTCAGCTCGCTCATCAGACAGTGTAACGAACGAAAAAGGGTTTTGATGAAAAAAATTCGGCACATTTAATCGCCCGTCACCCTGAGCGGAGTCGAAGGGCGCCCTGAGCCCCTCGGCTGCACTCGGGACAGGCTTCGTCGAAGGGTTCCTCGACTACGCTCGGCATGACATAGGGCCTGTCATGGTTCGATTTTGCTCACCACGACAGGCCTAACGCCAGATAAAATAGCTTGAAAAAAAACCTTCGCGCTGCTACCATTACGGCGCCATCCTTCACCGCATATGATACCGAAAAGCGAGGTGCCGCCATGACAAACGGGAGAGAAATCGGTGAATTACGGGAGCGAATCGATCTTCTCCAGAAAGAGCTCGACGCCATTAGGAAAAAGCTGGATGAGGAGGGCACGCCAGCCGAGACGGCCCCCGCCCCGGCGCCGCGGGCGCCGGCCCCCCGGAAGCCGTCCCGCGCTATCCAGTACCTCCGGACCTCGGTGTTCCCGGAATTTGAAGGACTGGTGGGAGGCAATATCCTGGGCAAACTGGGACTCCTCACGCTCGTCCTCGCCACCGCGTGGTTCATCAAGTATGCCTTTGACAAACAGTGGATCAACGAATCGGGGCGGATCTACACGGGACTCGTGTTCGGCTTCGCGATGATCTCGTACGGGCTGTTCCTGGCCCGCGGGCGCCTCCGCATCATCTCCCACTCGATCATCGGCGCGGGATGCGCCGTCGTGTATGTCGCGATTTTTGGCGCCTATTATTTCTACGATCTCGTCGGACGCGAGGAGACCTTTACCGCCCTCTTCATCCTGAGCGCGTGCATCGCCCTGATTGCGTCCCGGGCAGACAGCCAGATCCTCTACATATTCAGTCTCCTCGGCGCCTTTATGGCGCCGATCCTGATGTCGAGCGGCGAAAATTCATACCGGTTCCTCCTCTCCTACCTCGCCCTGGTCAATGCGGGATTTCTGGCGATCAGCCTCTGGCGGCACTGGCGGCTCTCGCCCTGGCTGGTCCTCGCTGCCGACGTTCTGGTCTACTCGCTCTGGGCCGCCGACAACCTTTCGATGAGCAGTTTCTCCGTGCCGTTCCTGTTTCTCATCTTCATCTTCGTCCTGTTCATGGCGCGCCAGCTCGCCGTCGTGCCGTACCGCTACCGGTCGCTCGTAACGACAGACATCATCCTCATCCCGTTCGTCATCGCATCATTCACCGTGCTGGGGACATGGGCGATGAACGAGTTTCACCGGAACCTCAGGCCGCATTTTATCCTTTCGCTCGCGGGCATGCTCGCCGCGGCCTATTTCATATTCAACCGCCTCGCCGGAGGGATACGCAATGAAGAATAAAAAACTCCTCGTCAGATCGATACTGCTGATCTTTTTTACCGCGGCGCTGTTCGCCGCGGTAACGGATTTCGCCGAGGGCCGGTACATCACCGCCTCCTGGATCGCCTTTGCCGGCACGCTCTCGCTGATCGGAATCCGCTGGCGCTCATCCGAATACGTCTTCGCCTCCTTCTTCTTCTGGGCCCAGGCCCTTGTGCGGCTCTGCTTCCTGGAAGAGGCGCCTGACGGGTTCATCCTGCTGGCAAACGCCCGCTTCGCACTTTTCATCATGGCGGCCTGCTTCCTGACGGCCGCCGCCTGGCTTGACAGCCGGGAGACGATGGGCCGGTACATGGCGGCGTTCCCCATTGCAGCGCTCGCGGTGATCATCATCGGAAGCCTGAAGGAAAACCACAATTTTGTATCGGACCCGCACTATCGCAACCTCGGCTACTCCTATGTCCTCACGTTCTACGCGGCAGCCTGTTTCGCCTACGGGCTCGTCAGAAAGAACGGGATGATGCGCATCAGCGGGATCGTCCTTTCGGGCGCAGTCGTGCTCAAGCTCTACCTGCACGACATATGGACCATGAACAGGCTGGTGAAGATCATCGCCGGGTTCTCGCTCGGCGCCGCGCTGGTCGTCCTGAGCATCCTGTACCAGAAGTACCACGACCGCATCTTCCCCAAAAAAACCGGGTCCGTACTGCAAATGGCGCTCGCCGCCCTCGCGGCGCTGCTGCTTATCCACGCGGGGCCGGGCGCGGCGGACGCGGCCGCGGGGCCGTTCAAGGCGTCGAACTGGCGCTACTACAAGGTCCTGACGGGTGCGGGCGATACCGCGACAGTGTACGGGAGGCTCATCCTTGACGACGAGATGATACTCAACGGCAGAGCCGCCGATTACCGCGTCGTGTTCAAGGGCCGCACCGTACCCCATCTGACCCGCATAGCGGTCGACGACCCAAAGCTTTCAGGCTGGACCGTCCCCGCGGTCATCTTCACCTCGACCGACCGGAACGGGACCACCTTCGTGCTGAAGCTCCCCGAACCGCCAGCCGGCACCGAGTACACGGGGCTGGAGGCGGGCTCCTCATCCAGGTTCGAGGCCTCGGCGACCGTTGAGACCGGACTGAAAGCGGGCGAATGGAAACCGACCGGCAATTATCCGCTCTTCAGTTACCAGGGGAGCGAGGGCAACAGGATCAGGTTCAGCCCCGGCAGACACCGGTTTATCCGGATACGTATAAACGCCCGCCAGAGCCTCTCGTTCCCGAAAGCGCTCTACAACTCGGTGCGCACGCGGTCTTACTACACGATCAGCATTCCTCCGGCGTCCGTCAAAAAGGACACTGACAGCGACCGGCAGGCGACGGTCTACTATTTCGAGAACTCGGGGAAGAAAAAAATCAACCGGCTGACGCTCACCTTCAAAGAGAGCAGATACAACAGGATGATGGAGATACTGGCTATTAACCCGCCTGAAAAGAGCTACGAATTGGTTCAGACGGCACAGCTCGCCCGGAACACCGGCGACCCGGAGACACAGGTCATCGATCTCTACAGCCCGTCCACAGGGCAGATGAAGCTTGTACTCATCGACGGCGACGACAGCCCCCTCACCCTGACCTCCCTGACGGCCTACGTTCCCCGTGAAGAGCTGATATTCGAGATCCCTCCGGACGCAGGCAAAAAGGAGGCGGCCTCGCTCCGTCTCTATTACGGCAATCCCTACTGTCTTCCGCCCGAGTATGATATCGAATCCACTATCGATATGAATCTGGGATTGGCCACGCTCACGGCCGGGAAGCAGATCACAAACGAGGAATTCGCCTATTCAGTCATGGAGCCGCCCGTCTCCACCTGGGTGATACGGATCGTCTTTCTCCTGGGAATCGCGGGTCTCGCGTATCCCGCCTGGAAAATCCTTAAACATTTCAGCGACCAGCGAACGACATGAGGAGGCGGCGTCGATATTATGTTTGACTTTTTGCCGGAGACCGATAGGTTCATATTAAAAAAAGGACCGAGTAAGGCGATGCAGAGGTTTGTTCTGATAGCAGCGTGCGCTTCAATCATTCTCGTTTCATGCGCGAAAAAATCCGAGATCAACCGCCAGCTGGTCGCGGCCGTGACGCGGGGCGACATCACGAGGGTCATGGAACTGCTCTCCAGCGGCGCGGACCCCGATGCCCGCGAGGAGAACAATCCCGCCCGCCCCGCGCTCATTATAGCGGCGGAAGAGGACAACCCTGAAATTGCGGCCGCGCTGTTGAATAAAAATGCGGACGTGAACGCAAAAAGCGCCGACGGCTCATCCGCTCTCATGGGCGCGGCGGCCGAGGGCAATCTCGCGACCCTCCGGCTCCTCCTTTCCCGCGGCGCGGAGGTCAACGCCATGGACAACACGGGCCAGACCGCGCTCATCCGGGCGGCCGTTGACGGCCAGCGAGAGGCTGCAGAGGCCCTGGTCGACTCAGGAGCCGACATTAACATCGCCGACCGGAGCGGCCAGACCGCGCTCATGAAGGCCATGATCAACGGCCATGAGGAAACAGCCGACCTGCTGCTTCGTAAAGGCGCGAAGCTGACCGCGGAGGAGAGAATAATCGTCGACGAGGCCGCGCGCTCCGGCGACGAGGGGGAAGAGGTTATAGACTCGGAAACAAAATGAGCTGTCGCTCATTATCTCACGGGGCGGGTGCCGTCAGGCGAACCTCCTGTTCGGCCGAGCGGAGCCCCTCCACAAGGGGGGAGAGACATGCGAAACAGAATCCATCATGGCAGAGAGGATCTTACCGGAGAACATCTCGTGGGTGATGCAGGCCAGATTATCCTTGCCATTATCTTTCTATCTGCATGGATAGCCGATACATTTTTCCTGAAGGCCACAACTTTTTTAAATGCCTATATATCGATCTTCATTCGCATTCCGATTGGGATTATAATAATGATCGTTGGATGCTATTTGTCAATAACAGGGTTGTCGATTATCTTTGGCGAAGTACGGGTAAAGCCTGAAGTTATACGTAAAAGCGTATTCGGCATTGTCCGCCATCCAATATATTTAGCCGAGATATTGTGCTATCTCGGCATGCTTATGTTCTCCATATCACTGATAGCCGCGTTTATATGCATTCTGACGATAATTTTTCTTCATTGTATCTCACGGTATGAGGAAAAGCTTTTATTGGCCCGCTTTAAAGATGATTATAAAAAATATATTGATGATGTGCCAATGTGGATACCGCGTTTTTCAAAATTATTCGGCAATTCACCCCTCACCCGGGGGCGGAGATAAATTTCAAGCCCCCTGTAGATACTTTTTTTTGCTGGCTATTCTCTCCCGAGCTGATAGTATTATTGACCATATGCCATACCCGAAGACTGGCCCTTAAAAAAGCCTCGACATGACTTCGCGCATGCAGTATCATAGCGGCGGTGATGTCGAATCCGTACGGGAGGCGCTGTATGGACCTGTTCCACGATTTCGATCCAGCAAAGTGCCGCGAATGCGGCGAGTGTTTTCACCAGTGCCCGGTCATGACCCTCCCCCTCGAGCGGGCAAAAGAGGAACGCAGAAGGCTCAACCGGGGCGAAGGGTCGGAGTACGTTTTAAGGCACTGCACCAGCTGTTTTGCCTGCAACTTCACCTGTCCCGAGAACTGCAACCCGGCCCAGCAGATACTGGACATCTGGCACGCCGAATACCTCGAGCGCGGCATGCCTCTGCGCGCCCGCTATTATGATCCCAACACCACGCCGAACTTCAGAACATACGTGGTGGAGCGAATGCCCGACGACGAAAGGGCAATGGTCGAAAAATGGAAAGACCGGTCTCCCGCCCGGGAGATATTCTATCCCGGGTGCAACTTCACAACCGTGCCCTATCTCGCGAAGACCGGTCTCCTTGAAGGCGTCGAGATCCGGGGGTCGCTCGACATGTGCTGCGGCGAAACCTACTACCGCATGGGGCTGTACGACGAGGTGCGCACCGTGGCGCGACGGCTCGAGGCTTATTTCAACGGCATGGGCGTGAAACGGATGATCATTCCCTGTACCGCCGGGCGTAACATGTTCACCAACGTGCTTCCCAGGTTCGGCGTTACGTTCAACTTCGAGATCGAGCACATGCTGCCATGGCTCTGGAGGCGGATCGAGTCGGGCGAGATCCAGATACGCAGGAAGCTGAACATGACCGTCACAATCCAGGAGTCCTGTTACGGCAAGATGTTCGGCGAAGGCTATATGGATCTGCCCCGGAAAATCCTGCAGCGGATAGGGGTCACCGTCCGCGAGGAGGAGCTGGCGAGGGAGCGGACGCTCTGCTGCGGGATCGCGGGAGGATTCAGCATACGGTCCGGGTACCATCCCTGGGACATCACCCGTGCGACCTTCCGCACGCTCAACATGGCGAAACGAAGCGGCGCTGACGCGATTGCCGTCTACTGCGCCGGCTGCCTGCAGATGCTGACGGTAGGCCAGATAGCGCACCCCTTCAACAACATGCCGGTCTACCACGTGCTGGAGCTGCTGCAGATGGCGATTGGCGAGGAGCCGGCCCGCCTGAACAGGAAGCGGGGCCGCACCATGTTCGCGGGCGTGATGCGCCACCAGCTGCCGGTGGTTCTTTCCGGGAAGCGGTTCCGCATCAGCGTCAGGGAAAACGTCTGATGGCGAAGGCGCGTAAAAAAGCGGGCCGGTACCGATGGTTCCGGGAGGACCGGTGCGCCGGATGCGGCGCCTGCCTCGCGGCATGCCCTGTCGTGGAGCTTCCCGAGAACGCGGCCCGGCTTGACCGGGACCGCGCAATCCGGGGACGGTTCGCCGAATCCCTCTCCCTCTCGCTCTGTACAACCTGCAACGCCTGCGACCTGGTCTGCCCGGAGGGCGCGTCTCCATACGAGCTGGTGCTCGAGCGCTTCGACGCCGAATACAACGCGAAAGGACTCCCCGGCATAGCGCGCATGGTCTTCCCGAACGAGTACTGGAACATATGGACCCTCCTGCGCCCCCTCATGACGGAGCAGGAGATCCGCGACATGGATAATTGGGCTGACGCCCTGCGCGGCAGGCACCGGACCGTTATGCTGACCGGGTTCTATACCAACATTGTTCCCTACCTTTTAAAGGGAGAGGTGTTCTCAGGGAGCGGGCTCGCCATAGCGGGGAGCGAGGGGCTCTGGGGATGCGGAGGCGACACCAACAAGCTCGGTCTAATCGGCATCACCGAGCGGGTCGTTGACCTCCTCAAGCGGCAGTTTGCGATACTGGGAGTGAAGAAGCTCGTCTGTTTCATGGAGGCCGAGGCGGCCATGCTGGCCGAGGTCCTTCCCGCCCGCTACGGCGCGCGGTTCGGGTTCACGGTCGAGCCGCTCGATTCCTGGCTCACGAATGAAATAAACGCGGGGCGGATACGGATAACAACGCCCCTCGGGATAACAGCGACGGTGCACGACAACTGCATGTCGCGCTATTTCGGCGGAAAGCCCCAGGACACGATGCGCGATCTCATGAGGAAGTGCGGCTGCAGCGTCGTTGAAATGGCGCACAACAGGGAAAAAGCCCTCTGCTGCGGATGGGCCGCAACGATCCCCGCGCTCCATTCCGGCGCGGGACTGCCCGGCATCTTCCTTTATATGGTATACAGCCTGGACCGCAGGCTCAGGGAAGCGGCAGCCACCGGCGCCGACGCGGTCGTCACCGGCTGCCCGGCCTGTTATATCTTTCTTTCTCTCATCAGGCTCCTGGCGAACCGCAGCATCAAGGTCTACCACACGTCCGAGATCGTGACCATGGCGGCGGGCGGGACACCGGCGCTCGCCGCGGAGGAGCGGTGCCGTGACCTTCTGGCTGCGGTGATGATGCTGGTGCGGCAATGGGCGCTCCACGCGCGGTTCAGGAAGCGTTTCCGGCCCCTACCGCCGGAGCCGGGCCGGACCGAGAGGCCTCCCCTGCTCAACGAGAAGGATGCGGCGAGGATCAGACGGATCAGGAGGCTCCTCGGCGGACGGCTGGCGAAAAGCCGTGCCACGAGGGCCCTGGTGGGGCTGGCAGTCAGGGGCGCGGCCGCGGCCTACGGCCTGCGGCTCAAGGCGAAGCGCTCCTTGTTTATTCGTGCGGCGGCCCACGCGCCCGATTCGAAAACACGATAACAATTGCACTTCGGGAGGGGGTAAAAGCCCGTGGACAGAAACGACTTCAGGGAACGGTTGAACTGGAACGCCTGCGTCGAATGCGGCGATTGCCTGGTGCGGTGCCGCTACATGTCATTCACCAGGGAAGAGGCGAAGGCGGAGATGGGGAAGGTGAACCGCGGCGAGCCGTCGCGCGCCCTTGACGGGTGCATGAGCTGCTACGCCTGCAACGCCTTCTGCGAAAAAAACGCCCACCCGTACGAGCGGATCCATTACGCGTGGAACGACCGGTACGAGCGTGAGGGGCTCCCCGCCCGCGCGAGCTACCTCATGCCGTCGCGGCAGCCGAATTTCCGCGAGGACATGTCGTTCACCGATGAGGAGCGGGAGCTTCACCGCCGCTGGGCGGCCGATGACCCGCCGGCCCGCACCGTGCTCTATCCCGGGTGCAACCTCCTGGCCCTTCCTCTCCTTGTACCGAAGGCGGTGATGAACGTCCTGCCTGTGTGGGGACGGTGGGACCTCTGCTGCGGCGAGATGTACTTCCGCATGGGCATTCTATCAAAGGTAAGAGAAATCGCAGGCCGGCTTACCCGGTTTTACCGGGGAAAAAAAATCGACGAGATGGTGTTCGTCTGCCCGGCCGGGTACAACATGTTCACGAATGTCCTGCCGCAGCAGTTCGAAGCGCGCTTTTCTTTCCGCACCACATCCTTCGCTGACTGGTTTATGAGAAAGGTCGCGGAAGGCGCCTTTTCCCCGAAGCGGCTCTCCGGCGACCTGGTGATCCAGGACTCCTGTCACGCGCGGGTGCTCGGCCGGGATTTCATGGAATCCCAGAGAAGGCTCCTGGCGGAACTGGGCCTCACCGTGAGGGAAACACCCCGGAACCGCGAGGACGGCCTCTGCTGCGGCATGGCGGCCGGATGCAACAGCTACAGCGCGTTCGACCTCCTGCGCCACGGCATGAGGAACATCCGGTCCCTCGACCGCGCGGAGGGAGGGGAGATCGTGCAGTACTGCACCGGCTGTTACCTCACCTCCGGGACCATGCGCCTCGTCAATCCCTTCGGCAAGCGGCTCACGCACCTGCTCGAGTGGGTCGGTCGGGCGCTCGGCGAAAAGCGGCCGCGAATGCTCTACCGCCGCGCCTTTTCCGTGCTCAAGGGGATCGCGCTGCACGCCCTCCCGAAATATTTCAGCAGGAAGCGCTTTCGTCTCTGAGCCGGGTCGGGGGCCGGTGGCAAGGAGCGATTCGGCCCGCTCAGACTCGAACAACGCGCCTGTTGAACTGTTTAAGCGCATTAATTTACAGAAGGTAATCCCGCTTTGTTTCCGTGCTCACCGTGTCCTGTGCGTCTCAATAAAACCAGAGTTATAACGCCTCTCCATTAATTTTTTACTTGTCATTGCGCTCCACCTGTGCCATGCTCAGTTCTGATAAGACTAATCATTATCATTGGCCGCCAGCCTAACAAGCGGCATATTACCCTATGTCGATATCAATAAAAAAGGACCAGGAGCTGTCATGCCAAACCAGAAACAAACAAGCAACCCGGCGCAGCAGCGGCCGAACACATACAAATTCGAATTCACCGGTTCCGGCGGGGCGTATTTCCGGATCTGGATCGTGAACATCCTTCTTTCGATCTTGACCCTGGGCATCTACTCCGCATGGGCAAAGGTGAGAACCAACCAGTATTTTTACCGGTGCGCAAAGCTCGACAATACCGGGTTCGATTACCACGGTTCTCCCATAGCCATCCTGAAGGGACGAATCATCGCCGTGGTCCTGATAGCGGCTCTAAATATCTCGCAGCATGTTCACATGGCCGTGTACGCGGCCGTGCTCATCCTGTTTCTCGTTATAATGCCGTGGCTTGTGGCCAAGTCCCTCGCCTTCCGAATGCACAATACCAGCTGGCGCTCGATACGTTTCAGGTTCAAGGGGACAGTTGGAGAAGCGGCGAAATGCCTGTACGCCTACGGTCTGCTCACCGCGATCACCCTTGGCATAGCCTATCCCGTCCAGTTCCGTAAAATTAAAAAGTACACTTTTGACAACACCTCTTTCGGCAAAACCGGGTTTTCCTTTACCGCGAATATTGGCGCGATATACAGGGTCTTTCTTTTAACCGCTCTGTTCGTAGTGATTATATTCATTGGCTTCGGGATTGTAACGGCGTCAGGAGTCGGCGCAATAAAAGAAAACAAGGAATTGTTTGGCATCATCAGCGTGATTTCCGTGACGGTGTTGTATTTTGGGCTTATCATTGTCGTTTATCCATTTTACAAAACAAAGATAACCAACCTCACGTGGAACAATACCGCCCTCGGGGCCATAACCTTCCAATCGACCCTCACGGTGAAAAAATATTTTGCGGTAATCGCAGGCAACCTGGTGCTGACCCTGCTGACCCTGGGGCTCTACTGGCCGTGGGCGGTCATAAAACTGATCCGCATGCGCATGGACTACCTGAAGCTGACGGCTCCGGAGGGGCTCGACGCCTTTGCCGCCGATATATCCGAGGAGGTCGGTGCGGCGGGTGAGGAGATCTCAAGTGCGTTCGACTTTGACATCTCGTTCTGAAGCTGTCCGCCAGCGGACCCGGGAAATCCCCTGCCGTTATTACGACGGGAAAACCAGCAGGGCGAACCAGGCGACCGTCAGGTTTGAAGCCGGCGTATGCGCGATACGGGGCGACGGCATTCGCAGGGAGGTTCCGGTGTCGGAACTGACGGTGAGCGAGCCGTTTGAAGGCGCCGCGCAGATGATCAAATTCAAAAGCGGGGGGTACTGCGAGCTGACCGAACCCGGCGACCTGACGGGCGTGCTCGCGACAATCGGCTACCGGGAACCGATTGCGACAAGGATCCAGAAAAACTGGCAAAGAATCGCCGTCGCGTTTCTGCTTCTGCTCTGCCTTCTCGGCGCCGGCTACTACTGGGGCCTTCCCTTTGCCGCGGAAATTATCGCGAACCGCATCCCCCAGCCGGCCCTTTCATATATCAGCAAAAAAAGCCTGGAGACCCTTGACGGTCAGTGGCTGTTTCCCTCAAAACTTTCCGCGAAGAAAAAGCGGCAATTGATCAGGACCTTCAAAAAACTTAAGCTCCCCGAGGAAAACAGACCGAACATTCAAGTCGAGTTCCGCAGCAGCGAGTTCCTCGGCGCCAACGCCTTCGCACTGCCGGACGGCACCGTACTCTTTCTTGACGAGCTTGTGAAAATCTCCAGGACAAGGAACGAGCTCATCGCCATCTACGCACATGAAGCGGGTCACGTGGCCCACCGTCATTCAATCCGCCAGATTATACAGAACTCGGCCATGGCCGCACTACTGGCAGTTTACGTTGGCGACGTGAGCGCGATCATCGGAGCGGTCACCGGCTGGATACTGGAATCCAAATACTCGAGGGATTTCGAGAGGAGCGCCGACCGCTACGCCGCCACGGTTCTAACAATGAACCATCTTTCACCCATGGAGCTGGGCAGTGCCCTTGAGAGGATCGAGTCCGTTCATAATCGAAAGCAGGACAAGGAAAAAGAAAAGTCCATCACCGACTATATTTCCACCCATCCTTCGACGGAAGAAAGGATACGGGAGCTGAAAGCTTTCACAAACAAAAGGCCGTGATACGATCTACTGCACCATAACCGATTTTGATATGACCAATTGCGCGCCCTGAATTCCGGTTGACAGAAACCACCCTCCTATATAGTCCGTCGTTACGGCGGTCATTACCTCCGGCGGGCGTAACGATGAAAAGAGACTTCAGGTTCAGGGAAATACCCTACAATTACACCTCGTTTTCAGACAGAGAAATCATACTGAAGTATTTCGACGAAGAAATGCTGGATATCGTCGAGTCCCTTCGCGCCCACCGGGTGACGGGACGGAGCGCACGGCTCCTCTTCGAGATAATAGGCGACTATTTCATCATCGACCGGAATCCGTATATACGCAGCGACCTGCTCGACAACGAGAAAAAGCGGCGCCGCCTGAAAAGGACCCACGAGGCGCGCATCGACATCATCCTGAAGGGCGCGAAGGACAACCAGCTTGTGGTCAAGCTGATCGAAAAGCTCCGGGAGGCTGATCGGAAATTTTTCAACAGCTTCGAGGAGGAAAAATCGCTCCGGAAAAAAGCGCTCAGGGCGCTGAAGGGCGTCACGGCGGCCAGGAATATCCATGTTTCACCCTTCCACAAGGTGGCCCACGCCACAGACGCCACGGACTGGCGCGTCGAAAACCCATTCATGGTCGTCTACCCGGAGAGGGTCCGCGAGGTGAGCGATATCATCCGGGCCGCGAAGAAGCTCCGCCTCTCCATCATTCCCCGCGGCGGTGGCACCGGCCTGACCGGCGGCGCAGTCCCGGTCAGGAAAAACACCCTTGTGGTCAACACTGAAAAGCTCAAGAAAATCCGTGGAATCGAAGTGATCGATAGCGGCGACCGGCAACTCCCCGTCGTGCGGGTCCAGGCTGGCGCAGTGACCGAAGACGTTATCGAGTACTGCGAGGCCCGGGGATACATCTTCGCCACCGATCCGACGTCGTCGTGGGCGTCGACCATAGGCGGCAACATAGCCGAGAACGCCGGCGGCAAGAAGTGCGTGATGTGGGGGACCGCCATCGACAACCTCTACTCCTACCGGCTCGTCAACGCGGCGGGCGAACTGGTCGAGGTCCGCCGGAAGGACCATCCCCATAAAAAAATCAGGGAGGAGGACTCGCTCTCCTTCGATGTCTGGTCGGTCATTGACGGAAAATTCGTACACGGGCACACCGTCACCCTGAGCGGCACGGAGATCCGCAAAAAGGGGCTCGGCAAGGATATTACCAACAAGGCGCTGAAAGGGCTGCCGGGCGTACAGAAGGAAGGGGGGGACGGCATCATCGTGTCCGCCGAGTTCGTCCTGTACCGGCCCTTCCGTTTCTGCCGCACGGTGTGCCTTGAATTTTTCGGGAACAACCTGATCAACGCCTCCAGGGCGATCGTGGACATCCGGAACGCCTTTGAAACAAACGAGAGCGTGTATCTCACCGCCCTCGAACATTTCGACGACAAGTACATACTCGCCATTAACTACCGGAACAAGTCGAAGCGGATGGAGGTGCCGAAAGCCGTTTTACTGGTCGATATTGAGGGGAACGACAGCCGGTTCGTGGAACAGGGGGCCGAGCTGATCGTGCACACGGCAAGAAAGTACGACACGGACGCCTTCATCGCGGAAAAGGAAGAGCAGCGAAAGCAGTTCTGGATCGACCGCAAGAACCTCGGCGCGATAGCACGGCACACGAACGCCTTCAAGCTGAATGAGGACGTGGTCATTCCGCTCGACCGGCTCCCCGACTTCGCCGACTACATCGACCGCCTGAACATGCGCAAGGAGCTCGGCAACTGCATCGACACCATCGAGAGCCTGGAGGCGCGCATGGCAACGATCGAAGAGGCGGCCTCAACCGACCCGGGACCGGAAAAATTAGCGGCCTTCAGGAAATGGCTCGACGAGAAGAAGAATTGGTACATCGACTGCCTTGACAACATAAACAAGCTGGCCGCGGGATTCACCGGCAGCAATCTCTACATGTATAACAAAACCGTGTTCGACGCGCTCCAGAGCGGCGAGATACGATATGCCTTCGAGGATGTGGTGGAGTACTACCGGAAATTCTTCCACGGGTACGACGAGATCGTATCACAGCTTGACGAGGCGGCCCGCAAAGAGCGGAGCAGGAAAATCATCGTGGCCACGCACATGCACGCCGGGGACGGCAACGTCCATGTCAACATACCGGTACACTCGAACGATTACCTCATGCTGAAGGAGGCCGACGCCACCGCCGGGGCCGTAATGGAAAAGACGGTGAGGCTCGACGGGGCAATCTCCGGGGAGCACGGGATAGGCCTCACGAAACTGCGGTTCATTGACGACGCGGTGCTGTCCGACTACAGCGAGTACAAGGATCGGGTTGACCCTGACGACCTTTTCAACCCGGGAAAACTGAGCAGGTCCCTTCCCCTTTCCCTCATCTACACGCCGTCCTTCAACCTGCTCGAACTGGAGGCGTTCATCCTCAAGGCGACAGACCTTGAGAACCTGTCGATGTCTATAGCGCCCTGCGTCAGGTGCGGCAAGTGCAAGCCGGTATGCAACACTCACAACCCGGACGGCACCATGTTCTACAACCCGCGCAACAAGATACTGGGTGTCGGCCTCGTCACGGAGGCGGTACTCTACGACGCGCAGACCTCGAAGACCCTTTCGTTCAGTGACTTCAGCAAGCTCAGGGACATATCGAACCACTGCACCATGTGCCACAACTGTAAAGTCCCCTGCCCGGTAAAAATCGATTTCGGCGACATCACACTCGCGATGCGGAATCTGCTGGTATCGCGGAAAATGGCGCGATCCCCGCTGATAACGCGCTTCGCGCTGTTTTACCTCTCCCTGAAGGGATATTACACCAACCGCCTGTTTAAGATGCTCCTCTTCCGGTTAGGCTACAACGCCCAGCGCCTGGCGCACGCGGTCATGAAGCCACTGGTACGCCTGCGCGTTGCTGCGAAATCGAAGATCATGGCGATGCTTGCCGCCCCCCTGCCGAAGGCCGGAACGGAGTCGCTGCGGGAGCGTCTCGGCCTGACCGACATCAACATGTTTTATGTTTTTGAAAATCCGAACATGCCTGTGAAAAAAAGCGTCCTCTATTTCCCCGGGTGCGGCTCCGAGCGGATGTTCCCGGACATAAGCTTCGCAGTCCTCGCGCTCCTGTACCATATAGGGGTGCGGATCGTCCTGCCCCCGGAGTATCTCTGCTGCGGCTACCCGATGCTCGCGAACGGGAAGCAGGACATCGCCGACCTGAAAAGCTACGAGAATCGCGTGGTGCTCCACCGGATATCGGAAACCGTCCAGTACATGGACATAAAGGACATCATCGTCTCGTGCGGGACCTGCTTCGAGATGCTTGAAACATACAACATGGAAAACATCTTCAGCGGCGCACGAATCCGCGAAATTCATGAGTTCCTGGTCGATGAAAAAGCGTATACCGGGGTGATGCCGTCCCCACCACTCTTCTACCACGAGCCGTGCCACACGCCCCTCCGCGCGCACGGCGCAAAAAAGGTCTTTGCCACGCTGCTTAAATCCGACCTCGTGCCGATCCCCAACTGCTGCGGCGAGGGCGGGACCATGTCGCTTTCGACCCCCGCAATATCGAACGCCCTCCGGAGGAGGAAGATCAGGAATATCGTCGATTGTTCCGCGTCAGCCGCCGGCACCATCCTCACCACCTGCCCGAGCTGCGTACAGGGCCTGTCGAAAGTCCGCGCGGAGCTCCCGGTCTCCGGACAGCACCTCGCAGTCTATGCCGCGGGCGTCATGCTCGGCAGGGACTGGAAGGAGACTTTCATCCGGAGGGTACAGGGCGGAAAGGCCGTTGAAAAAGTGCTTTATTAACACCCCGAAGGCGAGGATGCGCATCCTCGTCTTCGGGGTGGGTACTTCCGATTGCCAATCCCCGCATGTTTTTAATATTTTTACTTGATTTTCTTGCACGCACATTGCTTCATGTATGAAATGACGGCGTTCAATAGCTCTTTTTTTACATCATTTATATAACCGTGTCATTACTATACTACAATATCACCATCTGGAGAACGAAATGAAAAAAATAGCGATCATCTGCGCACTGTTGGCTTCGGTATCATTACTGTTCGTCTCCTGCAAGAAGAAGCAGCAGGACGTTATCACCCTGAGCTACAGCATCTTCTTCCCGCCGGCGCACGGCCAGTGCAAGGCCGGTGAGGCCTGGGCAAAGGAGATCGAGGACAGGACCGACGGAAAGATTAAAATCAACATTTACCCGGGCGGCACCCTGGTCAAGGCCGAGGAGACGTACAACGGCGTTGTCAAGGGAATATCCGATATCGGCATGTCCTGCTTCGCGTACACGCGCGGCAGGTTCCCCATAATGGAAACCGTCGACCTTCCCCTGGGCTACCCTGACGGCAAAGTGGCAACCCGGGCCGCCAACCGGTTTTTCCAGAAGATGAAGCCGAAAGAACTCGACGAGGTCAAGGTACTCTATATTCACGCGCACGGCCCCGGCCTGCTGCACACGGTCAAGCCTGTGCAAAACCTTGAGGATCTCAAGGGCATGAAAATCCGCTCAACGGGACTGAGCTCAAAGATAGTTACGGCCCTGGGCGCCATTCCCGTGGCGATGCCGCAGCCCGAAACTTACGAGGCCCTGCAGAAGGGCGTGGTGGACGGGACCTTCGGGCCGATGGAGACGCTGAAGGGCTGGAAGCACGCCGAGGTGATAAGGTCGACCACGGACTGCAGGGATATCGGCTACACGACGGCCATGTTCGTGGTCATGAACAAAAAGAAATGGGAGATGCTTCCCGAAGACGTGAAAAAGATACTCACCGATGTCAGCGAAAAATGGATTGATGTCCATGGCGGGGCCTGGGACGATCTTGACGATGAAGGCCGTGAACTCACGGGTCAGAGGGGCAACAGTATAGTGAAATTAAGCGCGGCTGAAAATGAACGATGGTCAAAAGCAGTTGAACCGATCATAAGCGATTATATAAAAGAAATCAAGGGAAAGGGACTCCCGGGCGACATAGCGGTGGGGGAAATGAAAAAAATCATCGCCGAATTAAAATAATCGCGGGGTAAATGATCGCAAGGCCCCTCTGCTGATGAGGCCGCGCGATCATCGTTCATTTGAATGCAACGCTTTGAGAAAATACTGATATCCATTACCAACGGGTTCAACTGGGTGGCTGCGGCGGCGGTCCTGATAATGATGACCGTCACGGTGCTCGATGTTATCCTCCGGGCTTTCAAGAGCCCCCTGCCGGGCGTTTTCGAGATAGTCGGCATGCTGGGAGCGGTGGCCATATCCTTCTCTCTCGCATATACCTCCGTCGAAAAGGGCCATATTGCCGTCGAGATCCTGGTGCAAAAACTCTCCGAGAGGGCGCAGGCCCTCCTCAGCGCCCTGTACTCGCTTGCCGGCCTGTTTCTTTTCCTTCTTGCCGCATGGGTGTGCAGTGATTTCGCCCTGGATCTGATGCGCAGCGGGGAGGTCTCGCTGACCATCAAGATGCCGACTTATCCCTTTGTGTTCGGCATCTCCCTGGGGAGCCTCCTGCTTTCCTTTGTCCTCTTCATGGATATGGTGAAATCATTGCGGGAGCTGAGAAGAAAATGAGCCCGACAGTTATCGGCCTGATAGGCCTCGCGGCCCTATTGCTCCTGATATTCACCAGAATGCCCATCGGTTTTCTCATGGCGCTGGTCGGCTTTCTCGGCTTCGGAATGATCGTGAATTTCGACGCGGCCTCCACGCTGCTGGCGAAAGATTTCTTCTCGATATTCAGCTCCTATAACCTTACGGTGATCCCTCTCTTCGTCCTTATGGGACAGCTGGCGTTTCACTCGGGCATCAGCAGCCGGCTCTTTGACGCGGCGTACCGCTTTATCGGGCACTGGCCCGGCGGACTCGCCATCGCCACGGTGGGTGCCTGCGCCGGCTTCGCGGCGATATGCGGATCAACCAACGCCACGGCCGCCACTATGGCGGCCACCTGCCTTCCCGAGATGAAGCGGTACAACTACAGCCCGAGCCTGGCATGCGGCGTCGTGGCGGCAGGCGGAAGTCTGGGAATCCTCATCCCGCCCAGCGTCATCTTTATCGTATACGGGATACTGACGGAACAATCCATCGGAAAGCTTTTCATAGCAGGAGTCATTCCCGGCATCATACTCTGCCTTCTTTTTGTCGTCACCATCCTGCTCTGGACGATTCTGAAACCCGAGCTCGCACCCCGCGGGCCCCGGACCACCATAAAGGAAAAAATCCTCTCCCTTTCCGGCATCGGCGAAACGCTCCTCCTGTTTCTGATCGTCATGGGCGGGCTCTTCACCGGACTGTTTACGCCGACCGAGGCGGGCGCCATTGGTGCCGCCGGCACCATGGTCATAGCGCTGGTTCGCAGGAAGATCAGCTGGAAGGGCCTGGTGCAGTCGCTCTTTGAAACCACGAGGATTTCATGCATGATCATGGTCATTGTGGCAGGGGCTACGGTTTTCGGTCATTTTCTCGCAGTCACGCGGATTCCCTTTGATATAGCGACATGGATCCTGCAGTTTGATTTGCCGCATTTCGTGATCATGATATTTATCATCATGGTCTACATCATCGGCGGCTGCTTCATCGATTCCCTCGCTCTCATCATGCTGACGATACCGATTTTTTATCCGGTTATCCTGAAGCTCGGCTATGATCCGATCTGGTTCGGGGTCATTATTGTCATGGTGACGCAGATAGGCGTAATCACTCCCCCCGTCGGGGTCAACGTCTATGTCGTGAGCGGGGTTGCGCGGGACGTCCCCCTGCACCTCATTTTCCGCGGAGCGATGCCGCTCCTGATTGCGCTCATAATCGGGACGCTTCTGCTGATTCCATTTCCGCAGCTGGCCCTCTACCTCCCCGGCCTGGTTAAATGATACCGGCCGTGGCGGAGCCCGCCTGAAAACGGGTCCCGGTAAAATCAATACTTCATGTAATGAAAGGGCTCAATCGCGTTGAGGGATTCGGCATCGAGGGTTTTATAGCCCCCCTCCAAAAGAACCTGCTGGGCGAGTTTCCTGTTGTCAACATCCACCACAAACACGGCCTTGATGCGGCTTTCCAGCACGAAACCGTACGCGTTTTCAACATTGACATTGTTTGACGCCAGCAATTGGATCAGACCGTCAAGTCCCCCCGGTTTATCATCAATAAGAACGGCGAAGACCTCTTTTAATTCGACCTCAAGGCCGTTTTGATCGAGGACCTTATGAGCTCGTTTCGGTTCGTCCACGATGATATTGAAAAATCCGCGCTCTCCGAAGGACGATATGGTGATGGCCCGTATATTGATTTTTTCACGGGCCAGGACCCTTGTCACCTGCGCAAGTCTTCCCGGTTTGTTGTCGGCCGGTACCAGAAGCTGGTGTGCTATCATGATGACCACCCCTGCGGATTAATAAAATCGGCAAATCCGTATGCTGATAAGAATAGGCACAATTCGACGGTTGGAGTCAACATTTTTTTTATCTGATTCTCCCGTCGGGACATTTGCTCCCCGTCCTTCCTCGTGGAGCTCTGTTGCGCAACGAGGAAATAATAATTATTTTACGGCAAGAGCGCGCTGCCCCGCAAGAATTCAGGTTGACAGGAACTTCTTGTCTGTATTATTAAGCATAGTATGAAATCCAGAACATTAATCGCGACGACGGCGCTGTGTATCGCGACCGCCGCACTGTCGTTTTCCGGCTGCATGGCGCAGATGGCGGAAAGAAAAAACTACTATAACCTCGCCATGCGGGGAGAGACCGACCTCAATAACGCAATGCTCAGCGGCGCCGACCTCTCGAACGCCAAGCTGGAGGAGGCCGACCTGAGCAATGCCGACCTGAAGGGCGCCAATCTCAGAAACGCGAACCTGATCGGGACAAACCTCAGGGGCGCAGCGCTCAGGGGCGCCGATCTGCGCGGGGCGCAGATGACCGGGGCCAACCTCACCTGGGCCGATCTCCGCGGCGCCAACCTGAAAAATGCAAACCTTACCAAGGCCACGCTCGTCCGGGTCAACCTGGCCCGGTCAACCATTGACGGCATCCACCTCAAGGGCGCGGTCCTCACTCGCGCCATACTCGCCGGGGCCGACCTGGAGGGAGTCAACCTGGCCGGCGCCGACGCGCGTGGAGCATGCCTTGCCGGGAGCAACCTCGATGGCGCGAACATGGGCGGCGCCGACTTCTCATGGTCGCTGTTGACCGGGGCCGGCATGAAAAAAGCCGTGCTTACCGGCGCCGTGCTCCAAAACGCCGAGCTCTCTGGAGCGAACATGGTATGGGCAAACATGGAAGGCTCTGAGATGAAGGGCTCGTGCCTCAAAAACGCGAACCTGGAAGGAGCAAAGCTGAAGGCCGTAGACCTGAGCTCCTCTGACCTGGCGGGCGCACGGCTCGTTGACGCGAACCTGTGCGAGGCAAAGCTGCAGGATGCGAATCTGATCAACGCTGTTCTCATTGCCGCAAACTGTTCGAAGGCGGGCTTCCAGGGCGCCAGCCTTAATTGCGCCGACCTCTCCGGGGCAAACCTCGAGAACGCCTCGCTGGAAAAAGCGGACCTCGCCGGCGCAAACCTTCTCGGGACGCGGATAAATAAAAAATGGAAGAAATTATTGCAAAAGCAGAAGGTCAGGAACTATGACGGCATAGTCTGGCTTGACTGAGCCGCCTTTGCCGCCCAAGCCGGGTCGAGACCGCGCTCCAGCCGTGAATAGATACATCCGCAGTAGTTCTGGCGATAAAAACCGTACACGCGGGAAAGGGCGACGCTTTTCCTGTAGCCGTCCCCCTTCTTGAAATCACCCTCTATATAGCGTATGCCGTAACGCTCTTCCAGGATGCGGCCGATCCCGTTGATCATTGCGGCATCCTTATGCGGGCTGACGGAAAGCGACGTGGTCACGGCCCCGATACCCATCTCGCGCGCCTTCCGGAAAGACGCCTCCAGCCGTATCGTGATGCATTCGCGGCAGCGTGGCGAGCGCTCGCCCAGAAAACGGTAGTCCTTCACCCGCATGGTCCACTCGCGGGCGTTATAATCGCCTATCACCAGGGTAAATTTTTTCTCCGCGGCGAACCGCTCCGTCTCGGCAAGGCGCTTTGCATATTCTGACCTTGGCGCGATGTTGGGATTGTAAAAAAACACCGTCACGTCATGGCTATCCGCGAACAGCTCATATACGTAGCTTATGCACGGGGCGCAGCACGCATGGATAAGTAGCGATCTGGTTTCCAATTGGCCCATTGATATACCGTGAAGTTGTGAGCGCGGCCACGTAACCGCTCCTGACGGACGATCCCGCGATGCGTGGAAAAATCAGGACCGCATATGTATGAAAGTAATTATTTCAGGTATTTTTCCATGAACGTAGACAGCTTCTCGGCATTATCCGGGTTTACCTGGCTGTCAAGCCACAAGAGCAACTGGGAGCGAATGCTGTTGCACCGGCAGTATTCATGGTGAATTACATATCTGGCGATTTCAAGCTTCATCTCCTCAAATATCTCTTCAGCCAGATGGAGATTTGAGGGGTTGGGCCCGAGGATCTCGCATATTTTCACGATGATTTCGTGTTTGTCGATTTCCTTGAGTTCCTGACAGCAACCTTCACCGAATATTGAGTTTGCTAAATACACGTCCTCTCCTTCACCGATAAAGGCCCGATTAACCTGGCTGTATTTCTGGCTCATCAAAGCCTCCCGCACCTTGTCTCGATACATATGGATTAATTATTATTAATATGTTATTATCAATACCTATATTTTATACAAAATAAAATAAAACGTCAATAATGATGTTCATTTTTTTCAGTAATTACCCCTTAAATTTTAATATCCGTAAAATAAACATTGTTTACGGGGGTATAATTAAAGGCTGTGTAAGAATTGGTGATGAAGAGATTCTAAGTGATTAGGGGGATATATTAAATGTCATCACGAGCGAAGCGCCCTTCGACGAAGCCTGTCCCGAGCGCAGTCGAGGGGCTCAGGGTGACACGTCATGCCGAGCGTAGTCGAGGCACCCTTCGACAAAGCCTGTCCCGAGTATATCGGTACTCCTCGCAATGACAATGGGAAGGGATTTAGTCCCAAATCAGACTATCTTAAACACGATCACCACCACGTCGGACTCGGGTGACGAGAGACCCATGAAAGATTCGAATGAATTCTTGATCTGCGAGGCGATCTCCGAGGCGCTGCGGGTTCGATATTCCATGACCGTGCTCCTCATGCGAAGAAGCCCGTACTCGTCGCCCTTCTGGTTCTTTGAGGTCGTGAGGGTCTTGGAATACAGGATGCCGATGTCGCCGCGGATGAGGTTGGTCCGCCCGATGCCGTAGGCTGCCCGCTGGTCGTAGCCGAGCGGGATTCCCTCTGCGTCCAGGACATCGAAATTGTTCTTGTCGACCCTGAACAGCTCAAGAGCCGGGTAGCCCGCGTTTGAGTACATGAGCCTCATGGACTTGAGGTCGTAGTAGAAGTAATAGGCCGTGACAAGCCCGCCCTTCCCCTTCCCGTAATCGTTCAGGATGCTGTTGAGGTTGCCCATCACCGTAGAGGTGGACGGTGCGTCCAGGATGCTTGCGTGGAAGGCGGAACGGAGTAGGACAGAATAGAGGGCGCTGTTGACGCCAACCCCTGAAATGTCCGTTGCAATGACGCCGACCCCCCTGTCGCCGGGCCGGATGAAATCGAAATAATCGCTCCCCTGGGCGTATTTCGGGATGAAGAAGGCCCCGAACTTGATGGTGCCCGTGTTCGGCAGTGAAAGCGGCACGGCACTGCCGATTATCTGCGACGACAGGTCTATCGTCCGGGAGACCATCTGCTCCTGCATCGCCTTCTGGTAGGTGATGGCCGTGGATATGAAGTCGTTGCTCTTGGCGTGGAGCTGCCTCAGCTTCTCCATCTCGTCCGTGTGATAGCCGGCCAAGGTCTCCTTGACGCCCAGGCAGAGAAGCCCGATGACGCGCCGTTCGTAGTAAACGGGGAGGATGACCTGGATCCCGTTGTCGTTGAAAAACGCCGCAATCTCGTCGCGAACCTCGGCGAAAGACCGGTCGTCGGTGTAGACGCGCGACAGCTGAAGGATCTCCTGGTTTCTTACGAACCAGCGGATGATGGAGGCATTCCGTTCTATCGGGGGAAGATTGAAGCCCTCCCCCTCGCCCCGGTAATAGAAGAGCTCGTACTTTCTCGACTGGTCGTTGAGCAGAATGAAGAAGGCGTGCCGAAGGGACAGACCTTCGTGCAGGATGTCAACCGTCCGGCGGACAATGTCCGTGAGGTTCTTTTCACTGGCGATATCGCGCACAAAATTATCGACAATGGAGCCGAAGGCGTACTGCCTGCGCTTGAACGCACGGTCGATGAGCGGCTGGACGTACACAGAAAAGAGGATGAAGACGACAACCACCGCCGCGGCGATGACATAGTACGGCACCTCGCCCATGATCCAGAGTTTCCGTTCGTGCGCCAGGAGGATCCCGAAGATCGGCAGAGATATGACCATCGATATGACGACATACACGACGGTCTTGTGTATAACCGTCCGGATGTCCAGAAGGTTGTAGGCGATAATGGAATAGAACAGGGCGAAGATCGTGAAAAACGACGCGAGCGAGGGGCCGATGACATAGAGCGCCGAGTAATTGAAAAACCGGGGCATGATGATGGAGAAGATCGCGGCGAATATGATCGAAAAACTCGAGGCCACGAAGAGGTAACGCATCTGCAGCCGGTAAATCTCGACCTTGATCGTGATATACCTCCGTATAAAGTTGCCCGCCGCGCCGAGGAGATAGGCAAACGCGAGTATGGAATAAAACACATAGCCCGAATACTTCGGGTTGAAATCGCGCAGGAACACCCCGTCTTTGAAGTACGCCCTCGTAATTGTCACATCGGTGAATACAACCGCCAGTCCGACGGACACTGCCGGGAGAAGGATCAACGCGGTATACCTGAAAGGGAAGGGTTTCTCCGGCTTGGGGAAGACGAAGGAAACAACAAAAAGGGTCGAAAACGACATCAGCGTTGAGAGCTGGGTTATCCTATTCATAACTGTCAGATCGAAGTAATCGGGGAAGGCGTATGTCAGGAACATGGTGAACAGGATCCCGAGCGAAGAGGTCGAAAACAGCGCAAAATGCCGCATGACCTGGTCCCGCCAGTCCTTGACCAGGACGAACACAACGACGAACACGATCATCGCCGACGCGGCAAGGGACACAAAGATGCTTATCGTATTCATGGAGGAGAGGCGCCCTCTTTCATAAAAAAAATTGAAAAACTCAGCGCCGGCCCGACCGCCGGCAGTAAAATCATTGACGGATAGGGCCGTCGGTCTGTATAATCAGGCTCTGCCGGAAAGGGCGGACTGCCCATGACCGGGGCAAAAGGCCCTATCGGGTTCGATCCGCTGCCGGCCGCGGATGCCTGACACCATAAAAGCATTGAGGTAAACTATGGCTTTGACAAGAAAAAAATACGTGCTCGATAAAAAATTTCAGCTTAAAATATCTCTGCGGGCCGTGCTTCTGCCACTTATCACCACCCTCGTCCTTTTCGGGGTATTGCTGTATTTTGCCGGCAGCACCAACAGGCTGATCGACGATAATAACAGGGACATCGACGCGATCATCGGCACCCAGGACGACATGGTGGACATGTTCCTGTCGACCCCGGCATTGCAGGCATCGGAAAACCCGCTGGTCCAGACCGGGGTCGCGACATTCAAGAAAAACATCGGCATGCTGAAAAACATCACTCAGAACAGCAGACTTATCCAGAAAAACAGCTCGATCGTGTTTTATATACTGATAGGAATGACGGTGGTGCAGACCGCCATCATATTTCTACAGTTCATCTTCTTCTCTCACAAGATTTCCGGCCCCATCCACGTAATGACCAACTACCTGAAAGAATGCCGTGACGGCAAGAGCCCGGACTTCAGGCCCCTGAGAAAAAACGACGAGCTCAGGGACTTTTACCAGGACTTCTGCGAAACGCTGAGCCGGCTGTCAAAAAAGTGATCCCCGGCGGAGATCCTAATGGCGGGCCATGCCACATCAGCGTTGATTGTCGTCGACATGCAGAACTACTATATCAAGAGAGATTCCCAGTATTACCGATATTTCAACGCACTCCAGCCGGGATGCCTCGACTACATCATCAACCGATGTGAAACGGCGGTCATCCCCAACATACAGCGGCTGCAGCGCCATTTCAGGAGCAGATCGCTGCCCATCCTGTATCTCCGTCTCTGCGGCAGGGCCGACGACAGAAGCGACCTCCACCGGTTTTTCTGGGAAACCAACCGGAACGCCGAGCGGGCCGGCTTTGACGGGGTCTATCCCCTGGAACAGGACCCCCCGGCCGACATCATCGAGGAGATCAAACCGCTCCCATCCGAGGCCGTAATCAATAAAACGACATTCAGCCCCTTCACAGGCACTGATTTCGAGCGGGTACTCAGGGACCTGTGCGTCGCCTCACTGGTCTTCACCGGGCTCTCCACAAGCCAGTGCGTCGAGACGACGGCCAGGGACGCGTCAGACCGGGGATTCCATGTGATTCACATTGAAGACGCGCAGGCGGATTACGACGAACTGCATCATACCTCTTCGCTCTTTTGCTCGCAGGCCGTGTGCGGGGGATATATAATGACCACGGAAGAATATATAGAGATGAATGAATAGCAGGCACGGTAATATGAAGGCGCGGTTTCAAAACCGCGCCTTCATATTACCGCACGTTCACATCACCGGAACACTCTGAACCGGACATACTGCCTTGACGCTCCGGTGCCGGTGAGCGGCGCCCAGTCCCTGACGGGCTGGCCAGTATCATGCCCCACCTCTTCTATGGCGTCGCCCCAGTGCACATTCTCATCGGGCATCGACTCGTCCACCATCATGTAAGCGACCCTCCTGAACCCCATGCTCTTCTTCAAGTCATTGAATGAAGAGACCGGCACCGTGCCCTCGACATACTCGCCGGTCACCTGGGAAATCGTGGCGTTGTGCTTCCTTATTATATCGATTACCCGCTCGGAATCGCTGTATGAAAGACGGGAGCCGGCAACTGTCGCCCGATCGCGGACGAACACCGTCCCTGTGCTGAAAAGACCGACCCCGACAATGACCAGAACCGAGGCGGCCATTGCCGGCAGGGACCTGAGGACCAGCCTCCTCGTCCTGGCAGACCGGATTTTCGACATCGTGCGGTCATTTAGGCCGTCAAGCGGCAGAGAAAGACCCGCGTATTCGCGGCAGAGTTTCAGGGTATCGCCGAGCCTCCGGTACTCAAGGGCGCAGGCTTCGCACGACTGTAAATGCCTGCGGACCGCCTCCCGCTCGTCCGCCGGGAGGACATCATCGTACAGGTCGGACAGTGTTTGAAACTGAATATGACGGTCGCTCATATCAATCCCCTCGCCAGTAGTCTGTTCTTTAAAAACTCTCTGCCCCTGTGTATCCTGACCTTGACATTGGACAGCGATATACCGAGTATCCCTGCAATTTCGTTATATGAAAGCCCCTGTATGTCCCTCAGGAGCAGTATTTCGCGGTAGTCATCGGGGAGCTTGCTGATTTCGTCCCTCACGATGCGCAGGGACTCTTTCATTATTACTTCCTCTTCCGGATTCTCCCGTTCGTCCGGAAGCTGCAGGTCATATTCCTCGTCGCCCCTCGAGCTGTTCATGGAAACCAGGTTGTACCTGCTGTTCTTCTTGCGGTAGTTCTTACAGTAATTCACCATGATACTGTAAAACCATGTCGAAAACTTGGATTCCCGCCTGAAAGAACGGAGGGCCTCCATGGTCATTATGAAAACCTCCTGGGTGATATCCATGGCCTCATCGTAATCCTTGATCTGTCCATATATGTAGTTAAATGCCTTGTCCTTGTACTTATCAATGATCTGCGTAAAGGCCTCTACATCGCCCCCGAGGACTCTATCAATGACCTGAATGTCTTCGCTATCTGAATTTGACATGTGCGGTTTATACGTGTTACGAATTAATAAAATTAATTAAAAAATTTATCGTGAAATGTAAATGTTATCCCCTGATTTTAACAAACTTCCGCTTGCCCACCTTGAGTATTCCCTCGGCCGGGAGGGCAAGCTCGAAATCCTCGGCTGTGATCTTCTCGCCATTGAATGTGACGCCCCCGCCCTTTATCAGTCGCCGGGCCTCACCATTGGTCGCCGCGGTGCCGGCACAAACCATGAGCTTGACAACCCATATCGTTTTGCCGGTTTTTTCGCTATCGGGAATGATATATTCAGGCACCTCGTCCGGAAGTTCCTTGTTCGCGAAAACACGGTCGAATTCCGCCGCGGCCTGTTCCGCCGCCGCCCTGTCATGGAACTGGGCACAGATGTCCTTCGCGAGAATCACCTTTACGTCCCGGGGATGAATTGTTCCGTCGGCGATGCCGTCGCGGAATTTCTTTATCTGATCGCGCGACACGTCGGTGGCCATCTCGAAGTAAAGGAACATGAGCTCGTCCGATATCGACATCACCTTGCCGAATATCTCGCGGGGAAGCTCATTGATGCCGATATAGTTCCCGAGCGACTTGCTCATCTTCTGGATGCCGTCAAGGCCGACCAGGAGGGGAACCGTTACGATCACCTGCGGTTCCTGGCCGTATTCCCGTTGAAGATCTCGCCCCACCAGGAGGTTGAATTTCTGGTCGGTCCCGCCAAGCTCGACATCGGCCTTCAACACCACCGAGTCGTAACCCTGGACCAGGGGATACATGAATTCGAGTATGGTGATGGGCACGCCGTCCCTGTAGCGGTTCGCGAAATCGTCCCGCTCGAGCATCCGGGCCACGTTGTACTTCGCGGTGAGGCCCAGCACGTCGGTAAAGCTCATCGGGCTGCACCAGTCCGAGTTGAAAACGATCTTCGTCTTTTCCCGGTCGAGAATCTTGAAGACCTGGCGCTTGTAGGTCTCGGCGTTCTCGAGCACCTGCTCGCGGGTGAGCGGCTTTCGGGTCACGGACCTCCCGGAGGGGTCTCCTATCATGCCGGTGAAATCCCCGATGAGGAAAACCACCGTATGGCCCATATCCTGGAAGTGCTTCATCTTGCGTAGCAGCACCACATGGCCCAGGTGGATGTCAGGGGCCGTTGGGTCAAAGCCCGCCTTGACAACAAGCGGCCTGTTCTCCCGCTCGGAGCGCTCCAGCTTTTTTTTAAACTCGTCAAGAGGGAGGATCTCCTCCGTACCCCTCATCAGCAGTTCAATATCGTTACGTATCATGGTCGTTATCGGTTAATGTTTCTCGTTTTCCTTCTCTCCGGCTTCGTCCAGTTCGGACAGCTCTTCATCGGCGATATCTTCTCCATCGTATTCGGGCCCCAGCTCATGCACAAAATGAAATCGCGCGATTATGGATATCAGCTCGCTTCTCGATTCGCTCGCCTCCTGCGAGCTGTTGAATCCAATCACCAGCGGCTCGTTCATCCCGGCGAGGTAGACCTCGAAGCCGAACTTGCCGTTGTCCTCAACAACGCTCCCGACCGCGGCAACGCGGGGGATGACGATGGCTATTCCGCCGTAATCGACTATTGGCAGCATATTATACTCCATGCGCAGGTTTGCACGGACAGGGTTACGGGATGACCGCCGTACGTCAAGATTAAAATGACAGATGGCCGGGGAGATCCCGCGCTCGGATCACCACCATCTTCTGGTGAGATACTCAATGCTGAAGATATCCTTGTTTATTTCCGCGTCTTCTTCAAAGAGATAATTGGTGAAAATTATCTTTGAATAGGTCCCTGTTTTAAGGTTGATCATTTTCACACCCGCAGTGTAATAGACCTTCTTGCCCTGGCTGTTGTTTTTAACGATAAATGAAAGTATCTCATGCTGCTTTTGCTTGGTCATTTTTACATCATAATAATCTGTTTTCATCACAAGCAACGACGTCTTCTCGATGTACATGATCTTCTTGCCGTACCCCATGTCATTCTTGATCCCTTCGGTTTTTGGGGTGCACTCCACCACGTAACATTCAAGTTCCTTGCCCTTAAAAGGAACCGCGGTCTCTCTGAGCGCCCTGAAGTTGAAATCCTGGAACTCGGGCTTTGCGACTTCCACGTTTGAGAAATCGCTCCCGAAGAAACTGAGCTTCTTGTCAGCGCCGACGATCTTCTTTATCTTCCTGATCGATTTCATGTAGAAAAACTTTTCATCAGGCTTATTTGAATAGTTGAGCATCAGCACGGAACTCCCCTGGTCCTCCGCCGGCTCAGTAAAATAGGCGATAAACTTTTCCACCTGCTCGCTCGTCCCCATATTCTCGGCCCGGGACGCCATGAGGAGTCGTTTTTTAAATCGCAGATTCCCGTCTTTGCCATATATGGTCAGGTTCATGGTGGCCCGCACCGCGCTGAATGTCGGCGCATCATCATACATCTTCATAATGCGGGTCCCCTTCTGGACATCGGTTTCAGAATATCCCGGAACGCCGAAAAATAGTAGAAAGCATGAAGCAAATAATAGTGTGAAACGCTCGAACATAACATGTCTCCTGGGTCAATTTTTTATCCGGTGTGATTATACCGATCCCGTGGATAATGTCAAAATTAATTCGGCACCCGGCCATATTTTCATGCAAATATGGCTGCCTGCAGATACAGTGACATCCGGCACCTATCCCAGGGATATCCCTGCGCTGCCCGGCGGTTTAAGCAAGCGGAGAGAAAAAGGGTCCTGCGCAATTCCAACTCAGATAAAAATTGACTTTACATTATACGGCGCAATATAGTATATACATCATACTTATTCGTGCTTCTTATCGAATAGCAACTATTCCGCGATCAGAGGATATCACATGCGCCCCGACACTTTCCGGAACCTTATTGACAGAATCAAGCCCCTGACCAACATGCTCGCCTTCAAGCTTCTGATGGTCTTTTTTATATCTGCCGGAACGGGCACCCTTATTTTCTTTATCGCAAACTACTTCATTGTAAAAAATAATATCAAAAAAATCGTGATCGACGACCTCCAGACCACGGCCAATATCATATATGACGCCATCGACCTTCACTTCAGCGATGACGCGTACCGGGAGGAGTTCAAGCAGTACCTTGACGAAGGATCGGTGGAGATCGATTTCGACTCGCGCTTCAACGAGCTGAAGTACCGGATCAAGAGGATCAAGCTTGGCCAGCGCGGCTACGTCTATGTCGTCAACACAAAGGGCGATGTGTTCATGCACCCGGAGCTCGAGGGCGATAATTTAAGCAAGCTTGACTTCATCAAGGAAATGATTCAGAAGAAAAAGGGGGTCATGGAATACTCATGGGAGGGCAATAAGCAGATCGCGGCCTTTCGGTACTACGCGCCCTTCGAGTGGATCATAATTGCGGGAAACTATTACAGCGACTTCATGGACCGGCCCATGAATAAGGTAATCCTCTGGTCGCTGGTCATCATCGTCATTGAAACGGCTATAATGATTGTCGTTTTATTCCTGCTTATCCGCAACATTATTATTATCCCCATCAACAGCGCCAAACAGATCGCCAACAGCATCAGCTCGGGCGACCTGACCGTGCGTGTCGAAAAGTCGGGGAATGACGAAATCAGCGTTATGATGGCCGCAATGGCCGAAATTCTCTCCACGCAAAAGGGGGTCATCTCGGACATGGCCGGCCATATAACAAAGCTCACCGCCTCGTCCGAGGAGATGGCGGTCATCAGCAACAAGATGTCGAAAATGTCGCAGGACCATGCCGCGGCCATGGAGGAGGCGTCGGCCGCTCTCGAGGAGACCCTGGCCTCAATGGAGCAGATTACCGGGAAAACGGATATGCAGTACCAGAACGTGGACCAGAACGCGGCCCGCATGGCGAAGATGGCGGCCGAAGCGGAACATTCCTACAACGAGGCCGTGAAGGTGAACAACCTTATAACCGACACCTCGGCAAACGCGATGCTCGGCGAGCAGGACCTCGACAAGATGGTCGACGAAATGCAGAACATCAAGGAAAGCACCTCCAAGATCGAGGAAATCATCAAGATCATCTCCGATATTTCGGAGCAGGTCAACCTCCTCGCCCTGAATGCGGCCATCGAGGCGGCCCGGGCCGGGGAGCACGGAAGGGGGTTCGCGGTCGTCGCCGACGAGATCTCGAAGCTCGCGGACGAGACGGCCCAGAGCGCAAAGACCATCACCCAGCTGGTGAACGAAGGGAACGAACAGGTCGACAGCGGGACAGAAATCGTCAACCGTACGGCCAAAACCTTCCAGAGCATCATTCAATCCATCGAGGCCGCGAGCGTTATAGTTTCGAAATTCGCGGGGACCCTGAAGCTCCTGGCTGAAACGGCCTCTGAGGCGCAGACAAAGACGAACGACATTAAAAGCATATCCAACGAAATTTCCCTCTCCACCAAGGAGCAGATGTCTACGAACAAGGAGATGTCGGTAACGGTTGAAAAAGTGAATTCTGACTCACAGGAAGTGGTCGGATACGCGGACGCAATCCTGAAAACATCGCAGGAAATCGGTGAGCTTTCAGCCGAGATTAAAATTCAGCTGGATAAGTTCAAAATTGCATAAGCAAGCCCCTGTTCTCTGGGGCAATGAAGGCATGCTCGAAAGTGCGGGATAGACTTAACCGACAGGAAAGTCACCCAGAGCGGAGTCGAGGGGAATGTCACCCCGAGCGGAGTCGAGGGGCGGCACTGCCTGTTATGTTTTTCACCCTGCGATGTCTCGACTACGCTCGACATGACAGCAGGAATATTACTCCAAGCCCCCCTACCGGTTCGGGATAAACTCCATCTAAGGATTCAGTCATAATGAAATTGGCATCAATAGAATTCCTTGCCGCCGTGGCCGACCTCCTCGCCGTCCAGGGTGGAAAATTCTTTCAGAAGCTCCTTCTGACGCGGGTTCAGCTTTTTGGGGACCCTGATATTGATCTTCACAAGCTGGTCGCCCCTGCCGTATGATCCGAGATAGGGGATGCCGTTCCCCTTGAGCCTGAATATCTGGCCGTTCTCTGTGCCCGGCGGGATTTTCATCTTCGCCATACCGCCGTTTATGGTGGGCACCTCCACCTCGCCGCCCAAGCAGACCATCGGAAAGGAAAGATCGAGCACGGATATGATATCGTTGCCGTGGCGCTCGAAGAAGGGATGTTTCTTCACATGAATGGCAACATAGAGGTCTCCCCTTGTGCCGCCATTGGGGCCCTGCTCGCCTTCGCCCGATATTTTGAGCCGCGATCCGGACTCAACTCCGGCCGGTATCTTCACGGTTATGGTGCGCTTGTGAAGTTTGAGGCCGGACCCCCCGCATGAACTGCATGGCGTGGATATTATCTTGCCCTCGCCCTTGCACTTGTAGCAGGTCTGCGTGATTGAGAAGAAACCCTGGGTCTGCCTGATCTGTCCCGAACCGTTGCAGACGGGACATACCGCAGGCTTGGTCCCGGCCTTGGAACCGGTCCCGCCGCAGGCCTCGCAGGTCTCATTCCTCGGGATTTTAATCTGCACTTCCTTGCCGGATGAGGCCTCCTCCAGGTCAATGGAAAGATCGTACTGGATGTCCGGGCCGCGGCGCCCCTTCCTCGATCGGGTCCTGGAGCCGAACGCCGACCCGAAAAACCCCTCGAAAATATCGCCAAAATCAAAATCGCCGAAAATGTCGGAGAAATCAGAATACGCCCCGCGGCCGAAACCGTCGAACCCGGATACGCCCTCATGGCCGAACTTGTCGTAGGCCGCCCGCTTCTTGGGATCCCTCAGGATCTCGTACGCTTCTGTGGCCTCCTTGAATTTCTCCTCGGACTGCTTGTCGCCCTTGTTCCTGTCAGGGTGGTATTTAAGGGCCAGCTTTCTGTAGGCCTGCTTGATCTCCTGCTCGGAAGCACTCTTCGCAACTCCTAGAACTTCATAATAATCACGCTTGGCCACTTGGTTTTCCTTGGGATATAAATATTTAATTAAATATAAGCATTATCCGCTATAATGTCAATTTCACAGGCGCCATTCTGCCGCGGAAAGCGGGTCATCTCGACTCCGCTATTTTTTATCATCATCGACAACTTCATAGTCGGCGTCGTAGACTTTTTCACCACCGGCGCCTGTGCTCTCATTGGCCCCCGCCTCTGCGCCCTTTTCTCCTCCGGGCTGCTGCTTGCCGGCATTCTCCTGCGCATGCTGATATATACGCTCTGCGAACTTGTGGGATGCCTGCTCCAGCCTTCCCTTCGCCTCCTTGATGGCGTTGACATTGTCCGTCTCGAGCGCCTTTTTGAGGGCGGCTATCTCGGACTCTATCGCATCCTTTTCAGCCGGCTCTACCTTCTCGGCATTCTCCTTGAGAAGCTTTTCCAGCGAATAGATGAATGAGTCCGCCTCGTTCCTGGCGTCGATGAGCTCACGCGCCTTCTTGTCCTCGGCCGAGTGCTCTTCCGCATCCCTCACCATCTTCTTGATCTCATCCTCGCTCAGCCCGCTGGAGGACTCAATCCTAATCTTCTGCTCCTTGCCGGTCCCCAGGTCCTTGGCCGAGACGTGGACAATGCCGTTCGCATCTATGTCAAACGTCACCTCGATCTGCGGTATCCCCCGGGGCGCTGGCGGAATGCCGACCAGGTCGAATCTCCCCAGCGTGCGGTTCTGGGCGGCGAGCTCGCGCTCGCCCTGAAGCACGTGTATCGACACCGCGGGCTGGCTGTCGGACGCAGTGGAGAATATCTGGCTTTTCTTGGTCGGTATGGTCGTGTTCCGTTCGATGAGCTTGGTCATCACGCCTCCCAGCGTCTCTATCCCGAGAGACAGCGGCGTAACGTCCAGAAGGAGGACATCGTGCACATCGCCGGCGAGGACCCCGCCCTGAATGGCTGCGCCCACTGCCACCACCTCATCGGGATTGACACCTCGGTGCGGGTCCTTCGCGAAGATCCTCTTCACCAGGTCCTGCACCGCCGGCATCCGGGTGGAACCGCCCACCAGGATTACCTCGTCGATGTCGCCCGCCGTGAGTCCCGCATCTTCCAGCGCGCTCATGCACGGCCCCTTGGTGGATTCGATGAGGTCCTCTATCAGCTGCTCGAGCTTCGACCTGGTAAGGGTCATGACCATGTGCTTGGCGCCGGACTGGTCGGCGGTGAGGAAGGGGATGTTGATTTCGGTCTGTGACTTGCTTGAAAGCTCTATCTTTGCCTTTTCGGCCGCCTCTTTCAGACGCTGGAGCGCCATCTTGTCCCCGGACACGTCTATGCCGGTCTGTTTCTTGAACTCCTGCATCAGCCATTCCATGATCCGCTGGTCGAAATCATCCCCGCCGAGGTGCGTATTGCCGTTGGTCGACTTCACCTCGAACACGCCGTCGCCCAGCTCGAGTATCGATATATCGAAGGTACCGCCGCCCAAATCATAGACCGCTATCTTCTCGTTTTTCTTCGCTTTGTCGAGTCCGTATGCCAGCGCCGCGGCAGTCGGTTCGTTTATGATCCTCTCGACCTCGAGACCGGCGATCCGGCCGGCGTCCTTGGTCGCCTGACGCTGGGCGTCGTTGAAGTAGGCGGGGACTGTTATGACCGCCCTGGTCACCTTTTCGCCGAGGTAGTCCTCGGCGGTCTGCTTCATCTTCTGAAGCACCCGGGCAGATATCTCCTGGGGCGAAAACTCCCCGGCCATCGTCTTGACCCGCACCCCGTCGCGTCCGTCATCCATGACGCTATATGAAACCATGCGTATCTCGTTCGCCACCTCGTTGAACCGGCGCCCCATGAACCGCTTGATGGAACGGACCGTGTTTTCCGGGTTTGTGATTATCTGATTCTTGGCGACCTGCCCGACCAGCCGCTCGCCCTTGTCGGTGAACGCGACGATAGACGGCGTCGTGCGCTGACCCTCCGAGTTCTGTATTACCACCGGCTCGCCTCCCACCATCACTGCGACGCAGGAGTTTGTTGTGCCAAGATCTATTCCGATTATTTTGCTCATCGTCATTCTCCTTCATGTAAATTGTATATAAAATAGCGTCCTGACGGTTCCCTCCATCAGAACCACGCGTCATTGTCTCAATGAACGATCTCCTCTTCTCCGTTGTCGTCACCCGTCTCTTTTTCCGGCGTCGGCTCGGGCTTCGGCCTGCCCGCCTTGGTCACCCTCACCTTCGCGCTCCTGACGACCAGGTCGTCTATCCTGAATCCCTTGTGGTAGACCTTGGTGACCGTGTCCAGTTCCTCGCTGTCGCTCATCTCTATCTCCACGGCCTCGTGCAGGTTCGGGTCGAACTCCCTGTTCAGCGCGTCTATTTCTACTACGCCGTACTTCTTCATCGTCTCCTCAATCCGTCGCGAAATCATCGATACGCCCTCGACAAATGATGCATGGGATTCCTCGGTGGATTTACCCGGCAGGTTCTTAAAAGCCTCTATCGCTCTCAGGAGATCGTCGTTTATCAGGATGATGTCCTGAGCGATGTCCCTGAAGGCCATTTTGCGTACCTCGCCCTGCTGTTTCGCGATCCTTTTCTTGTAATTCTCAAAATCCGCCTGGCGACGAAGCATGGTGTCCTTGAGGACGTCCATTTCCGCGCGAAGCTTCAGGTTCTCATTGATCGCGTTCGACCTTTGCTCGTCCGCCAGGCGGTCCGCCTCGCGGCGGAAGGCCTTTCGACGCTCCTCGCTCCTCCGTTCCTCGGAGAGCTTTTCATTCTTCATCTTCTTTTCAAGAGCCTCGTCGGACATGTCGAGGTTTTGCTTCACGCCTCGCTCCTTCTCCTCGTGATGGGCCTTTTCTTTCGTCCGCCCGTGATCCTTGTGCTTATCCATCATACGCTCCGATTCTTATATGTTAACAGAGGGCCGTCCATGCCGGCTCGGCCATGCAGACGGGGCCGTACGCGCCGCCGCGGACGCCCCTCACTTTGACACTTTTGTGAGCAGCTCCGTCACCACCTTGCCGGTATAATCAACAAGAGGAACCACCTTTTCATAATCCATCCGGGTGGGACCGATAACGCCAATGGCCCCCACAAGCTTGTTGCCAATTTTATATGAAGCGGAGACCATGCTGCATCCCCGCACCTTCTCTTCATCTATTTCGTGCCCGATAAGGGTCCTGATACCTTCTGTCTCAAGCGTCTGCGTCATAATCCTCCGCAGAATCTCCCTGTCCTCAATGATGCTGAGGAGGCTGAAGAGTCGGTCTTCTTCAACCATTTCCGGTATCTTCAATAAATTCTCGATCCCCTCGATGTAGAGGTTCGGTTCCTCGTACTCCGACACCGCGAGCTGCGCTATATCGAGCGCCATCTCCTTGTCGATGCCGGGCATCTGCTCATTCCTCAGACGATCAAAAATCTGCTCCTTGATTTCATGAATGGCATAACCGCAGAGCTCGCCAGTCAGGTACTTGGAGTAGGCATGCAGGTCGTCCTGGGTCACGTTCGAGGAAATCACCACCTTCTTGGTGAGCACCATGCCCGTCCTGGTGATGAGGATGAAGAGTATCTCGTCGTTGTCCAGCGGCACCAGGACAACCCTCTTCACCACGGTAAAATCAAATTTCGGCGTGAGCATCACGGCCGCGTAGTGCGACTCACCGGAGAGCATTTTCGTAATTACATAAAAAATTTTATCGAGCTGAACCTCCCTCTTAATCGCTTCCTCTTTCACCGATATCTCGCGGTCCTTCATGGAGTAATCGTACGAATCAAGGAGGGAGTTGACGTAAAACCGATACCCCTTGTCAGTGGGGATCCTCCCGGCAGATTTATGCGGCTGCCTGAGATACTCCAGGCTTTCTAGATCATACATTATATTCCTGACCGTTGCTGGTGAGACCGCAAGGGAATACTTGTGCACAAACGATCGTGAACCGACATTCTTACCGGTTGTTATATATTCATATATAATCGCCTGAAGGATCGAAGCCTCCCTCTCGTCAAGAGGGCGGTCTTTTGTTATTACTTTATCACGTGCCATTTTTTACTATTAGCACTCGGCCATAATGAGTGCTAATAGTATCTTAATAAAAATAACACTGGCAGTCAAGTTAAAAAAGCTAAAAAATTACCTGACCTGCTCTTTTTCTCTGTCTTTTGTTTTCTGATTTTTATCTTTAGCCTTGTCTTCGGCTTCGAGGGTCATTTTTGCCGCATCTATTATATTTTTCAGCTTTGTTGCCTCTGTATCCTCCCCGAAGAGGACATGAATCTTTCGCAGGGCCGCAAGAAAATGGATGGACCTGGTCAGGTCGTCCCGGGCCTTCCCGGCCATCTCATACTTTGTCCGGAACTGGCGGGCCGCTTCAGTGAGGCTTTCCTTGCAGAGTTGCATAAGCTCCCTCCGCTCGTTAAAAAACGCGGCCCTGGGGTCCCTTATCTTGGCCACATCCGAAAAGCTCGTGATGTTCTTGGTTATGACGGCCGCCCGCGCCTGCAGGTCAACGAAGAGCCATTTCCACTTCGACTCCTGGCCGAACTTTTTCTTCAGGCTGTCCAGAATCCGGTGCATCCTCTGGATAAAGCTGAGGATCTGGGCAGGATTCAGCCTGTTTATTTTCTCAAGGTATTCGTCGTTCTCCCGGAGAGTCCGGTCCACATCGGGCCCCACAATCTCCTCAAGCTGCTGAAGCACCTTGAAAAATTCCTTGCGCGCGTTTTCCAGGAACGTGTTGTTCTTGATGCCAAGCATCTCGACGGACAGGTCGTTCATCTTTAAAAAGCAGTCAATCGCGTCCATTTCCCGCGACACCAGCTCGAGGTTATAGTAGCCTGCTATATTCGGGAACTTTTTCTTCTTGCTGATCGCCTCGTTCATGGATTTCTTGAGCGAATCAAGCTCCCGCTTGATGTCCTTTATCTCGTCGTTATATGCCGCCTTCTCGGCCTTGCCTACTGCCATACTACCTTCCTATGCGTATGTGTCGATTGTGTTACCCTTATTATTTTCGGTAGATTCGGCCGTTCTATTAACCGGCGGCGCTTCATTTCTCGGCTGTTCCTCCTGCCGCGGGGGCTCGGCGGAAAAGCCTCCCGGTACCATGTCCGGTCCGCTGATATTCGTTATTTCCATAACTCCCTCCCTGACTTATGGAATGAGGGGATGGCCCAATCACCCCCGCCCCCCGGAGGGGGCTTAGAGATATTACTGAATATAATATACTTTTTGTTAATAAAATATTCAAGTAAAAAACATATATTATTATACTACAATCTCCTATTCTTAAGCCATAATGCCCATGTGTAAGAATAGGGGATCGGGGGGATAAAAAAATTCTGAATGTCTCGTTATCAATGTCATCACGAGCGCAGCGAAGTGATCCTGTAATTGTATGAATACTATCAACGTCATAACCAGTATTTCATTGAATTATTTGACAACTAACACAAGATTGCTTCGTCGGGGCCGTCCCATAAGTCTTGTGCAACGCACCCCAAACCCCCCAGAGGGGGGCTTTCCAGCTAGTTATGCTTTTTAAAGTCCCCCTTCGGGGGATTTAGGGGGCTTGTGAGACAGCCCCTCCTCGCAATGACAGTTAGTGCAAATATTTCTAATTCCTCCCCGATCTCTTCAATCCCCCGAAGGGGGACTTATATCGATATAGTCAATGATACTAAGCCCTCTCCCCGTGGGAGGCAGCAGCCTGTACATCAATGTACGCTTCTGCATACGCGACATCCTGTCGCTAAGGGCGCGCCGGAGGCGGGGTGAGGGCAAGCCCCCATCTGGGGTTTGGGGGGCGTCGCTCGTGATGACATCGGTAATGCAGTTGTTACTGGATTAATACCAGTCTGCCATCAACAACCCGATATTGCGCCGTTTTGATGATCCGTATCCCGGGCAGGTGCGGGCCCACGATTCCCGCCAGGGCACGGACGGCCTCGTCGATCCTCAGCGCATCCTCCGATCCTGCATACAGGCGGAGTATAATTGAACCGTCATCCAGTAATTCTCCTGAATGGACCACCCTTTCAAAGGGGATGGCGCGCTCAGACTTTTTCGTATGTTTCCTGAAACCCGGCCGCGACTCCAGGCCTCTGGCCAAGGAAAGCCGCGTCCCCTCCTCCGCCGCAGTTACCCGGTACTCGGTCGCACCGGTGATCGACATCAGGGAGGCCCGGTCATCGATATACCGCGCGTCGCGTACCGAGATTCCTTCGGGGAGGCGCGTTCCGAGACGGCCGACAAACGTGTCGTCGATATCGTCGTAAAGCTCAACGTCGACCAGCTCGGCCTCGCTCTCTATCCCGAGGGGGAGCGGGTATCCGGAGGATATCCGTTCCCGCTTGTTGAACCCCTGGGTCATCGATACCGGAGCGCCTGCCATCCGGAGCGCCCGCTTCACGATCTCCATGAAATCTATATGGGGGATGAAGCGCATCAGCCCCGTCTTTTCCAGCCTGATGCGGACCCTCCTGCTCACGGCGAAGCTGGCGGCAAACCTGCGCTTTGCCGCTGCAATCGCCCCGGCGTCGATATCCACGCCCTTCCGCGCAGGCCGTTGCGCCAGGGGCCGGCCCGAAGCGCTCTCCGCGGCCCGCCTCTCCACCAGGCGCTCGAATCCGGTAACCACGACTCCCCACGGGAGCGCCGCTTCCCCGTGCCCATCCAGGAAGCGTTCCCAACCGGGGAGTTCTTCGTGAAGATGGCGCCGCCAGACATCAAACCTGAAATGCTCGTCCCATGAATCGAGACGGCAACCGTCCCGGTAAGCCCCGAGTATAACCGCGCCGAGGCGGGCGTCGCCCCTGGCGAGCACGCCCTCCAGTATCGACGAGTCCACGTCATGGTTTTTGATCCTGACGGAGCGCGGAAGACCGCGCTTGATGCGGAGCACGGTTTCCCTGAAATAGTCCCCGTCCATCTGCCGCTCACGCTGGAACGGGGTGTGGGGCTTGGGCACAAAGGGAGATACGGTAACGTTGATGTCCATGCCGCGCCCCCCGATCCGACGTATCTCTTTCAGAAGGCCGATAATATCCGCCGCCTCGTCGCGCTCCCCGCACCCGGGAAGGCCGATCATGAAATAGAGCTTGATGACCTTCCATCCCCGCGCGACCACGCGCCCCACGATCTCGGCGAGGTCTTTCATGAAGACCCTCTTGTTCGCCCGCGCCCTGATCTCCTCCGAAGCGGACTCGACCGCGAAGGTGAGCGAGGCGCGCCGCAGCTCCGAGATCTGCTCGATCACCGGAAGCGTCGCCGCGTCGACCCTGAGGGAGGGAAGCGACACTGATACCCCCTTCTCCGTGAGGAGGGGAAGCGCCTCGTTGATCAGATCGGCCAGGCGCGGGTAGTCGCTGATGGAGAGGGACGACAGGGTGACCTCGTTGTAGCCGGTATTCCCGAGTATTTCAAAAATGCGCCCGGCCGCCGCCCGGTGGTCCAGACGCCGATACGGCAGTTCGTAAAAACCGGCGTGGCAGAAATTGCAGAAATTGCCGCACCCGCGCGTCAGCTCGATCACGGCCCGCTCCTGCGCGATACGGATGTTCGGCACCAGCGGCTTTCGGGGATCAACGGACTCGGCGCCCCGGTAGACGCGCTTCCTGACGCCGCCCGGCGCGGGGCGCGACGGCAGCAGTACGCCGTTGACGGCCCCGAGGCGCTCTATCGCCGCCGCCCGGCCCGCCCTCATTTCCTTCGCGGCAAGGACCGCTTCGGCGATCTCGCGTATCCCCTCTTCGCCGTCGCCGATGAAGAAGGCGTCGATAAAATCAGAGAGCGGGAGGGGATTGGAGACCGCTTCTCCCCCGGCGATAACAATCGGATCGCCCTCCCGCCGCCCGGTCCGGAGGAGGGGAACGCCTCCCAGGTCGAGTATCTGGAGCGCGCCGGTGCAGAGAAGCTCATGGGACATGTTGAAGCCGATGATGTCCAGGTCGCGAAGCGGCGTATAGGTCTCAAGGGTATAGAGCGGCACGCCGCTCCCCCGGAGGACCCGCTCGAAATCGGGCCCTGCCGCGAAGACCCGCTCGCAGGCGACTCCGTGAATTGCGTTCAATATATCATAAAGGATGCGGATGCCGTTGTTCGACATCCCCACCTCGTAGAGGTCGGGATACGACAGCGCCATGCGGAGACGGGCATCGTCCTTGACGATGGCATTGAACTCGCGGCCCATGTAGCGGCCCGGCCTCTGCACGCGGGAGATGAGGTCTTCGATGATTGACTGTTCGATTCGCGACATGGATCCGACGCCTTTTCGTACCGATGAAATTCAGGTTCGGACATCCGTCCCATGTTGTCTACAAAGATTTATTCTGTATGCTCAGGGAAGCGGGCACTATAGAGGAATGCAATGCTGATCGTCCGGAAGCCGCAGCCGCGCCGGGTGCTGCGTGCCGCAGCACCCGGGACCATTCTCCCACGGCGAAGGTATCCGACAGGCATTAATGGAGCAACATGAGTCCTGTGGCAAGCATCATGGCAATACTCCCGGCAAAAAGACCGGCGTAATAGGCCAATGGCTTCCTGTATCGAATCGAGGCAATCCATTCTTTCATCAGGGTCCCCGTGATGAAGCCCGGATAATACAGGACCGCGGCGAACAGGCTCCAGAAAATAACTTCCGATTTGAGAAAGGCCGTCAGTCCTCCGGCAGCGGCGAAGTTGCCAAGATACCGGCATGGAGCGCAGGTTATTCCCAGAGGATAAAAGGCAAGCCCAGAAAGAAAAACAGACGCACCGGCCGGCAACACGCCCGCCCCTGCACGACGCCCAGCAAATCCCGACGACGCGCTGAAGACAAGAGAGCAGGATGCCCCGAGCAGCGCGAGGGCAATGACGGCGTTGGCCCTGCATATCGGCGAGCATCCGAGCACCGGGACAATGATCATCCGCGCGCAGATTGTGAAAACGGCCGTGGCGAGGAATATCCTGGATTTCCCTGAAAGGCCGTATCCTGCCGCCATAAGGAACATGCCGATTCCCGTCATAGTCGCCGACGCGAACGGCTTTCCTCCCATGTTGAGCACGTCCTTGAAAAAAACCTCGAAGAAGCCCCAGACTGATCCGAGCAGGAGGGCGATACAGAGAAAATCCAGAACCCCGCCTGCTTCTTCATCCTTGGTTGTATGTAATTGGAATTTCATATTCTCTCCTTTTCGATGTCAAACCATCGGTGTAAATATATTCAATTCCTTCCGGACGGCAACGCCATGCCGGAACGGCAACCGTTATCTCTCCTTCTCAAGTTTGACCGCGCAGGCCTTGTATTCGGCGGTTTTGGTCTCCGGGTCAAACACGTTGTTGGTGAGCCAGTTGGCGTTGCCATCGCGGAAATGGAACGCCATCCATACCATCCCGCCGGGAATCTGCTCGGTGACGCGCGCCCTGACCTTGACCGAGCCGCGCCTCGAACTCACGCGAATATATTCGCCGTTGGCGATATTCAGTTTTTCCGCGTCGGCCGGCGAGATGTCCGCCGTTTCTTCCGGCAGAATCATGTCCAGCCCCGCCCTGCTCGTCTGCGTGCGCGTATGATAGTGAAAGAGCCGGCGTCCCGTGCTGAGGACAAAGGGATATTCCTTGTCCTGAACCTCGGCCGGAGGCGTCCATTCGATTCCCTTGAAGAGACCTTTGCCGCGGGAAAATTTCCCGTCTCTATGCAGGAACTCCGTACCGGGATGCTCTACATTCGGGCAGGGCCACTGAAGCCCGTCCTGTTCTATGCGCGAATATTTTATGCCGCCGTATGCGGGGGCGAGCATCGATATCTCGTTGTCCCAGATTTCACCGGCACCCTCAGACTGCCACTCCTGGCCCATCCGCTTCGCTATCTCCTTGAATATCCACCAGTTCGGTTTCGCCATGCCGGGAGCTTCCTTGATCTTTCTCACGCGGTTGACTCTCCGTTCGCTGCTGGTGAACGTCCCTTCGTCCTCGCACCAGGCCGCTGCCGGCAAAACGACATGGGCAAAACGCGTCGTTTCAGTCGGGAAAATATCGTTGCAGACGATAAACTCGGCTGAAGAGAGCTCATGCTCAACGTGCGTGATGTTCGGTTCCGAATTCGCGAGGTTTTCCCCGAAGATGTAGAACGCCCTTACTTTTTTGGTGGGGAGGCCGGCCATCATGTCCGGAATCATAAGCCCGGGCTTATCAGGAAGCGAGGCAACCTTCCACGCCTTCATGAATTTTTCCCGTACCGCGGGATCGGCAACGCTCTGATAACCGGGGAAGACCGCCGGAAGCGCCGCCATGTCGCAGGCGCCCTGCACATTGTTCTGTCCCCGCAGGGGGTTGACGCCGCCGCACTGCTTGCCGATATTCCCGAGCAGCATCTGCAGATTCGAGGTCGACATGACGTTGTTTTTGCCGCAGGTATGTTCGGTGATTCCCAGGGTATAACAGAGCATGCCCGGCTTGATGGACGCCATGGTGCGGGCAATCTCAACGATCGTCTCTACCGGCACTCCCGAAAGCTTCGAGGCCTTTTCGACCGGATATTCCTTGACCATTGCTTTCAGGGAATCGAAATCTTCGCAGTTTTCCTCGACGTACTTCTTGTCGTATAAATCTTCAGCGATGAGCACGTTCATGATCCCGTTGAGGAACGCGATGTCCGATCCCACTTTAATCTGGGCGAAAATTTTAGCGTGGTCGGCAAGCGGCTGCCTGCGCGGGTCCGCCACAATGAGCGTCGCGCCTTTTTTCACCGCGCGCTTGACAAAATACGAAGCGACGGGGTGCGCCTCCGTCATATTGGTCCCGATACAGAAAAAGAGTTTGGCGTTCTCGAATTCTTTGAACGAGTTCGTCATTGCGCCTGATCCAAGGGTGGTTGCCAGACCGGCAACCGTGGGAGCGTGTCAAGTTCGAGCGCAGTGATCGATGTTGTTCGTGCCGATAACCCCCCTGAAAAGTTTTTGCATGTTGTATGAATCCTCGTTAATGCTTCTCGCGCAGCTTACCCCTGCGATGGCATCCGGGCCCGACTCCTTGATGATCTGCTTGAATTTCCCGGCGACGAGATCCAGCGCCTCGTCCCAGCCTGCCTCCCGAAAGCCGTCTTTCTCCCTGATAAGGGGCGTGGTGAGCCTGTCCTTTGAATAGATGAAATCATATCCGAACCTTCCCTTCACGCAGAGGTGCCCCTGGTTTGGCTGGGCGTCCTCGACTCCGGTCACGCGGATTATCTGGTCACCCTTGACATGCAGCTCAAGCTGGCAGCCGACCCCGCAGTACGGGCAGGTGGTCCTGACCTTTTTCGTCTCCCAGGTGCGGGCCTTTCCCATGCCTTTCTTTTCAATCAGCGCCCCGACTGGGCAGAGCTGAACGCATTCCCCGCACTGGACGCATGAGGACTGTCCCATCGGCAGATCGCCGTCGCATATTACTTTCGTGTGGCCGCCCCGGTACCCGAAATCCAGCACTTCATTGACGACCAAGCGGTTGCATCCCTCGATGCATCTCCCGCACTGAATGCACTTGCCTGGATCGCGCATGATGAAGACGCCCGATTCGTCCCGTTCCTCCCTCTCCTCGACAACGAACGCGGGGATCTCGATACCCAGCCGGTACGCGGCTTCCTGGAGCTCGCAGGCCCCGTTCACCTCGCAGGAAAGGCAGTTGTGGTTGCCGTTCGCCAGGAGCAGGTTAACGACCATCCTGCGGGCATCGATAACTCGCTCCGAGGAGGTATTCACCTTCATGCCCTCCTTCGGCATCAGGGTGCAGGCCGTCTGCAGCGCCCGAATGCCCTCAACTTCCACCACGCAGACGCGGCACTTGCTTGCCGGCCCGAGTTTCGGGTGATAGCACAGAGAAGGGATATAGATGTCATTCTCCCTCGCGATCTGGAGAACGGTCTTGCTTCCGTCGAAAGCGATTTCTCTGTCATCAATAATAAACGTTTTACCCATCGCGGATTCTCCTTTGTTTCCTTATTTGACCAGAGCTTCGAATTCCGGCCTGTACTTTGCGACCATCGCCTGTATCGGCATCGAAAATGCCTCCCCGGTCGGACACAGGGTCAGCCCCCTGATGTTCGCGCACAGATGAAGGACCAAATCGATGTCCTCTTTAGTTCCTCTGCCATCCACAAGATTTTTGAGTTTTTTCATAATGACGAGCGACCCCTCCCTGCACGGCACGCACTGCCCGCACGACTCATGCTGGTAGAATTCTATGGTCCTCAGGGCCAGCTCGGGGATTGACACGGTATCGTTTATCACCATGATGCCGCCCGAACCGAGGGCCGTGCCCGCCTTCTGGCACGAATCGTAATCGAGCGATAGGTCATTTGCCTCGGCCGGAGTCAGGATAGGAACGGAAAGCCCGCCGACGATCACCCCTTTCAATTTCCCCTTGACTCCGCCCGCCGCGTCGAGAATGACCTTGAGCTTTGTCCCGAGGGGATACTCGTACACGCCCGGCCTATTCACGTGTCCCGATACGCCGAAGATCTTTGGGCCCGTGTTGTTCGTGACCCCGATTTTCTTATAGGCTTCGGCACCGTGAGTAATGACATACGGCACGTTTGACAGCGTCTCAACGTTATTGACAACGGTCGGACATCCATACAATCCGAAATTCGCGGGGAATGGGGGCTTTACCCTGGGATTGCCCCGCTTCCCCTCCAGCGACTCGATCTGGGCGGTTTCATCGCCGCAGACGTAAGAGCCGCCGCCCCGGTGAACGACGATCTCAGTATGGGAGAGACACCCGTCCTTCTTCGCCTCTTCAATGGCGGTTTCGAGTATATCCGCGATCCATGAAAATTCGCCGCGTATATAGATAAAGGATTTCGCCGCCTGTATCGCATGCGCGCTGATAGCAATCCCCTCTATGAGCAGGTGGGGATTGAATTCCATGATCTGCCTGTCTTTAAACGTGCCCGGCTCGCCTTCATCGGCGTTGCAGATGAGGTATACCGGCCGCGGATCGTCCTGGGGGAGAAACGACCATTTCATGCCGGCGGGGAATCCCGCGCCGCCCCGGCCTCGAATTCCCGCCTCTTTAACCTCGTTGACAATATCAGCGGGCTTCATCGCCAGCGCCTTTTTCAGGGCCCGGTATCCGCCGTTCTTTTTATAGAAACCGATCGTGCGGCAATCCTTCTTTGTCCTGTCATTGAGAAGTATGCCGCATTCGGATACGACATTCATCGAGGTATCGTTTTCCGGCTCCTTCCCCTTTTTGAGGGATTCGATGAGCTTGTCGGCCTTCTCCACGGTCATGTTTTCGAAATACCGGTCATTCACCTGGATGACGGGGCCTGTCGCGCAGGAGGCGAGGTCCTGCACGGTAGACAGCGTGAACATCCCGTCTTTCGTGGTTTCTCCCACGGCGATACCAAGCTTTTCAGAGAGATGCTTCACAATGCCATCCGCTCCGTGAAGAAATCCGGGCACGCAGGTGTCCACCTGAAGGTGATACGCGCCGACCGGCCTCGTATTGAACATCGTATAATACGTGGCAATGCCGAAAATGCCGCTCCGGCTCATCCCGACCGTTCTGGCGGCTTCATCAATGCCGGACGCGCTCAGGTTGTTCCCGCTCTCCTTCTGTATAAGCTGCATGACGGGCAGAACGGCCGACCTCGCGTCAGGGTATTTTCTGATAATATTCTCCACCCTTTCTTGATAATTTTTTTTCATAACACCACCCTATTTGTTATACAATACACCGCGAACAAGATGTCTCGCTGTATATATCCATTCCCTGGCATGCCCGGCACAAAGACCCGTCACTCTCAGGAAACGCTTCACCGCAGGATTCGCACACCCTGACGCGGCCTTCAATCTGTCTGCCCCGCAGGGACGTAGAAACGATTATATCCTGAATCGTAAAAATCGTGTCCCCCGCAGCTTTGATTTCGCGAACAAGCTTCTCCGTGTCCTGGTCCTTTTTTGCCGTCAGCCGCAAAAACCAATTTTTTATTTCAGGATATTGGCCGAGTCTCGAGACGTCCATGCTGACGCGGACGCCGTTGCCGCTTTTTTTATCGTACAGGATTATCGCGAAACGCCCGGTATTGACAATTTTAAGCCATCCGTTGCCGATGGTGCAGGGTGTGAGCATCTGTATGGCGTCAGGGAGGCAGGAGGAGGATTCACAAATCGCGTCAAAAAATTCATATTGGGCCATTCTTGGGATTGCAGCTCCTACCATGAATCCCCCGATCAGGAGACCCGGAGCGAAGTTGCCATGAAATTCGGTAAGGGCGTTGATATACTGATCGATAGTATATTTACGTATTGCATTCATCCGCAGTACACCTCCCCGAGAAAACGCGGAAAACGCTTCCCACATCTGCGCAGAAGAAATTTACCTTCCTGATGTTGTGTAGTTTATTGAGGATTACCTACAACTCAGGGGCTAAAAACTGACATATTATATTTATTGTCTGATTTATAAGAAAAAATATCCTTTTATATGTCTATTAATTACAAATTTTAACTTTTTATTACTTCAACTTAATTTAAAAAAGGGTGTAATTATGTCAAGAATAATTATTGCTTTTCATCAGACGAGAAAAATGAATTAAACAGCGGGTAGCGTCATATTGAGGATATTGGATGTGATTTCATTCCAGATGTCATCCCACGGTGAAGTGCTTCCGTTAAAAATAACAGCGTTCCGCAAATGCCATTTTTCAATAATGCCGTCGAGGTTGCGATGCTGGACCGATAGTATCATCGGATTATTTTTTATCAACGCCGAGCTCAGCGCATCCGCCCAGACATACCCCCGCAGTTCCTGAAGTCCTATCTCGTCCATGATGATAATATCACCGGGGCGTGTTCGTGCGACCGCTCTGTTTCCGCGCTCAATCGCTGCAGGATTATATCTGAAACGCCCATACTGCAGCCACCCCTCGGCATATCTATCACAGAGGGGTATGGTCGTCATACCCGGGAGCATGGTGAGAATATACCTCTCGCGTCCCTCTTCCTCCCGCCGTGCTTCCGCAAAAAATCCGGAGCAAGGAATGCCGTGAACCGCCAGAAATGAAGCAACTCGTTTAATAAAAGTGGTTTTCCCGCCGCCTCTATCGGCGGTAATGATAATCCGGAAATCATTGGCGCGCGCGCGGGAAGTCATGTCAGCACCATATCCGGTCAGTTATGCACACTTGGGGAAGATGGTCTTCGATGATTGACTGTTCGATTCGCGCCATATTACGACCCTTCGGCCTTCGATCGTACGGCTGTGAGCGCAGATAGTATCATGTTCCTGAAACTGACGTTTCCGAAGGTAAAATACTTTACGAAACGTATTTCGCGGTGCCGATAGCGCCGCAGAACGGCCTCGTCGGTATATCCTTTTTCAACAAGAGCGGCAACCTCGCCGTAGAGATTTTCAAGAAACTCCAGCTTTTTGACGATCATCCCCTTCCCCCCGGTGACCGCGGGCCTCACCGCGCAGAAAAGGGAGTCAAATTCGAGGCGGGAAACTTTTCGAAGAGAAGCAATTTCTTCATCAAGCTTCTCGTCCGCCCGGAAGTACTTGATCTGCGTGCCGAGGAAGAGGTCGCCGGAGAAGAGCCAGCCGTTTTTTCGCTCCAGGTACGCCATGTGGTCCCTGCTGTGACCCGGCGTGTGGATCGCCTCGAACCGATAGTTATCGGTCTCGACCACCTCCGGTACCGGGAGAAGCCTGGCGGGAGGGGCCGGTCCCCAGATGATCCGCTGGTATGGAAGTACCCTGAACCCGGCGGCCATTTTCTCCACCGTTACCGGGTGGCCGTACACGGGCACGCCTTTCGTCCGTATTAATTCCGCCGCGTTGCCGGTGTGGTCCTCATGGTGATGAGTGAGGACGGCTTTCCCCACGCTTGCGCGCTCGAGCAGGCTATTGAATGCATTTTTCATCCTGGACTGGCCCGTGTCGACGAGGAGCCCGTCAACAAGGTAGAAAAAAACATTCATGAGCGGCGGGCCGATGGGCCCGTATCCCATCTCAAAGGCTTCAACCTCGCCGAAATATTTTTCTCTGCAGACGTTCATTTCGCGCATCTCCCGACCGCCCGTGACGGTGCATTGAGGACTTAATTCACCGCGCCCCGCGTATTTGAATCAAGCACTTTTTCCTGCCGGGAATAACGGCGGGCGCACGCGGCCGCGTGCCCCCATAATGGAAAAACCGGCCGAAACGGCGTCTGCATATCAGGCACTTTTAAAGGAGAGCTCGTAGCCGGGATGTAGTGATTTCACACCGGAGCGAAATCAATTTCATCCGGTTCCGCTGATCACTTTCGGGGTGCTCCTTGTGCGTCCGGAAAAACAACCAGGACGCTGCTGCCGTCGTCCGTGGCGATCGTCAGCTTCCCGCGGATCTGCTGCGCCAGGCTGCGGACGAGTTCCATGCCGATGCCCTTGCCCGGCTCGCCGGTCTGACCGGCAGCCATCCCGGTGCCGTTATCGGAGACGCACAGTTCAACGGCTCCGGCAGCGCGCTTGAGGGATATCTCAATCCTTCCGGAGGTCTTCCCCCTGAACGCGTGCTTCAACGAGTTGGTGAGCAGTTCGTTGACGATCAGGCCCACGGGTATGGCGCAGTCTACGTCAAGTTCGATTCCCCCCTCAAGCGACCTGACGATATCAACATTGAATTTCCCGGGATCATAGGTCATGATGAGGTTCGACAGGACCGCGTCGATAAAGGCCGGCGCCTCGATGCGGCTGATGCTCCTGGCGGAATAGATTATCTCATGCACCGCCGCTATGGATAAGATACGGTTCCGTGCGGTATTGATGATCTCGGAGACCTGCCCGTCCCTCTGCCTGCTGTCTTGCAGCGACAGCAGGCTTGACACGATCTGCAGGTTGTTCTTGACCCGGTGGTGCACCTCTTTCAGGAGCGTCGTCTTTTCCTCGAGGTCCTCCTGTATCTGTCGTTCGTTCGCGGCGCGGCGGTCAAGCTCCCGCTGGATGGAATCGACGTAGAGAAAAAGCATGAAAAACAGGGCGGAAAGGTCCTTCGCGAGGCCTTCGTAGTCGTCCAGCATTTGAGTAATGCTCGTGTGCTCCAGGACATTTGAAACGCAGACGAACATCATGATGGCCACGCTGATTGCCGCGAAAATGGCGGCAGAGCGGTGTATCCTGCGCCGCGCGACCGCGACCACGACGACCCCGATGGAAGCGGCAAAGATGCCGCAGGCGCAGACATTCAGGAAGGCGATGAGATTCATGGCCTGCCCGCCCCCTCCCTGAAGAAATAGGCGCGGAACCCGATGATGAACAATATTCCCGCAGCCACATAGGAGAGGTGCTCCAGGAGATTAAAAACGTCATACCAGACAAAGCCCTCGGCCACCGTGCAGATGCTTCCGATCCAGATACTCACATAGGCAAAAAAGAGATAGAGGTATCGCGGTATGACGCCGAAGCGGTAGAGCGTGATAATGACGACGAGGCCGATGCTTTCAAAAATAAGGTTTAACAGTTCAGTAGTCTGAATCATGATTATACCTTTACTGCCGGGAAAACTCCCGCCTCAACCCCTCCAGAAGCGGGGGAGGAAAATCACCAGTACCGTGTACAGCTCAAGACGCCCCGCCAGCATGGCGAAGGAAAGGGCCCACTTGATATACCCCTCGTAAAATGCGTAGTGTTCGGCCGGCCCGATCTTCCCGAACCCCGGACCGATATTGCCCACGGTCGCCAGGGCCGTGGTAAAAGAAGTGGTGATGTCATGGCCTGCGGAGGCCACGATGATCGTGACTGCCAGCAGGACCGCCGCGTACAGGAAAAAGAATCCGGAGACGGCATACACGGTGTTCTTTCTCACCATGCTCCCGCTCATCTTCAGCGTAAAAATGCCGCGCGGATGTATGAGAAGCCTCATCTCATTGATGGCCTGCTTGAAGAGTATCACCAGCCGCATCACCTTGACGCCGCCGCCGGTAGAGCCGGCGCATCCGCCGACAAACATCAGGACGAAGAGCATGATCTGCCCGAGGAGCGCCCATTGTTCGAAATCCGCAGAGGAAAACCCGGTTGTGGTCATGATGCTCGCGGCCTGGGACGAGGCGTATCGGAGGCATTCCCCGACTGTCGCGTACGAAGTCCCGTGAAGGGAAAAGGCGACCGCCGCCGTCATCGTTACGAATATGAGGAAATACGCCTTCAGCTCGGAATCACGGGCGACGCGTCTCAGCCTCCCTGTCAGGAGGCGGTAGTGAAGCGTGAAATTGATCCCGGCGATGAGCATGAAGAGAGTGATGACCCCTTCGATAAACCGGGAGTCGTAGTGGCCTACTCCCCTGTTTTTCACGGAGAATCCGCCGGTCGCCATGGTGCCGAAAGCGTGGGTCGTTGCGTCAAACAGATCCATGCCGCCCGCCATCAGAAGAAGCGTCTCAGCCACGGTAAAACCGATATAGATGAGCCAGAGCAGCTTGGCGGTGGCGGTGATTCTGGGCGTAAGCCGGTCGACCGTGGGGCCCGGCGCCTCGGCGTTGATCAGCTGAAGGCCGCCGATCCCCATGAGCGGCAGGATGGCCACCGCGAGAACGACGATGCCCATGCCGCCCAGCCAGTGGGTCAGGGATCTCCAGAAGAGCATCGAGCGCGGGAGGATCTCAATGTTGGTGAGGATTGAAGCGCCGGTGGTCGAGAATCCCGACATTGTCTCGAAAAACGCGTCGGTGTACGACGGGATGGCGCCGGACAGGTAAAAGGGCAGCGCCCCGATGATAGAGGCCATCACCCAGGTCATGGTGACCATGAGAAATCCGTCCCTGGTGGAAAGCGTGTCAGCCCTCTTTTTTCTGAGGAGTATCAGCGCGACGGAGGAAACAAGAACCGTGACCCCTATCGTTTCAGCGAACGCCACGAACGGGAGCGCCTCTCTGCAGAACAGCGCGATGCCCGCAGGCACCGCCATGAACCCCGAAAGGATAATGAAGAGTATCGAAATGATTTTTATCAGCATCAGGGGATTCATCGGCGGCCCTTCATCCCTGGATGAAGCTTTCAATTTCTGAAATGGAGGCCTTGGCGGAGATAATGATGACCATGTCGCCCGGCACTATGACGAGGTCCCCGTTCGGCAGAATGTTCCTTTCCCCGCGCAGCACGGAGAGAATAAGCGCATTTTCGGGAAAGGACAGGTCCTTCAGCCTCCTGCCGATGATGCCGCTCTTTTCATCGGCGAGAAATTCTATTACCTCGGCCTTGCCGCCGAAGATGCTGTGGAGGCTCTTGATCTTCCCCCTCCTGATGTACTTCATGATCGCGTCGACGGTGCTGTTCTTCGGGCTGATGGCGACGTCGATGTCGAGCCTCGACGCGATCGCGAGGTAGCCGGCATTGGTCACCAGGGCGATGGTCCGCTTGACCCCCATGATCTTTGAGTAGAGGCAGGCCAGCATGTTGAGCTCCTGATTGTCGGTGACGGTCACCATGAGGTCGCGGTCCCCGATGTTCTCCTCCAGAAAGATGCTTTCGTCGGATATGTCCGCGTTGACCACCAGGGCGTCCGGGAAGCGGTCCGACAGGACCTTGCAGCGCTCGTAATTCGTTTCGATGAGGGTGATGTCCCTCCCGGTCCTGATCAGGTACTCGCAGGCCAGCTCGCCGATGCGCCCCCCGCCCACAATGGCTATGCGGTCGATGGTCTCCTGCCTCCTGCCGGCCGTGATGAAAAGCCGGGTGAAATCCTTCTGCGTGGCCAGGAGATAGATGTTGTCGCTGACACGGACAACGGTATTGCCGGTGGGGATGATGAATTCGTCCCCCCGCACGATCCCGGCCATGAGAAACGGCTCCTTGATCCCCTGGCGTATGTCCTTGACGGTCCTGTTCGAGAAGTACGATGCGGCGTTCACCACGACGTTCCTCAACTGGAGTTCGGTGTTCTCAAAGAGCATCACGTCGCTGTCCGCGCCGAGCGCGATGGTGTTGGCGATCTGCCGGGCCGTTTCGACCTCGGAGTTGACGATGAAATCGATGCCCAAAAAGGCCTTTTCGAATATCTTCGCCCTGGAGTAATCGAGGTTCCTGACGCGCGCTATTTTGACCGGCACGTTGAATTCGCTCGAGACCAGTCCGCAGGCGATCATGTTGACCTCGTCCGAACTGGTGACGCTGATGAATATGGTGGCCTCGCTTATGCCCGCCCGTTTGAGGGAGGCTATGCCGGTCCCCTCGTCCTGCACCACGATGCAGTCGAGCCTCCCGGAAACGTATTTCGCCCGGTCCGGGTCCTTTTCGATTATAACGACGTCCTTCCCCTCGGAAATGAGCTGAGAGGCGATCTGCACGCCCACGATGCCGGCGCCGAGAATCACAACACGCATTGGAGAAACACCCCATCATACAATAAAATTAGAGACGTTCATACATCAAATCATACAGGGAGATTTCTGTCAAGAATTAGGGGAATAACGTCCAAAATCTGTCGCGCAGCACCGCCCGGGCGGCGCATGTGTCATCTAACCAGGTTATAAATCACCACCAGCGACAGGCCGCCCAGGCCGATCGACGTGACGAGAAAGCTCAGGGTGCTGAAGACGCCGAAGGCCGACATCGGCCGCGTGTCGATATCGGGCCGTACGGCGCGAACGAGCTGGAGGGACGGGTTGGTGAAGGCGCCGACGCAGGCCGCAGCGACCAGGAGATACGGGAGGTTGGCGCTGATCCCGTAGAATGCGAAGAGGATGACCGCCATCAGCGGGTACTCCATGTGGCACTTCACCAGCTTGGCGTCGTCCTTTATGAGCCGGACCACCGGCCCCATCGCGAGGTATCGCCGAGCCACGATCAGCCACCCGGTCAGGATAGAGAGGATGATTAAAATTGCGCCGGTTATCACGAGTAGTTCCATCGGGATTCTCCATTAATTATTATCACTAAACATTTAACGAACCGCCTGTCAAGGAAAAGACGTGCTTCCGGCTCTAATCCCCTATTGAGGAGGACAGGGTCCCCAGCACCAGGCTGCTGTTGACATACAATGTCTCCAGCGTACCGAGCTTCAGCATACCGGAAAAGGTCGCGGTGATTCTTCCGCCTGAAAGAGACGTCACCTGTAATTCAAAATTCGTCGGAGCGTCATATCCGTCGAAAATCCACTGGCCGAAAGGCAAAGCGTCAATAATAACTATATACGTTGAGCTAAAGCCCCCCGGACCGACGTAGTCGCCCGCGTCGTACGTTGAAGATTCGGTGACGGTGTTGGGGATGGAGATCTCAAACGAATCGACCCCGTCACTGAATTCGGCAACATAGTCGTCTCCCGAGAGTACAAATCCATCAGCTGAGGTCATTGTCACGTCTTTGTCAATCACTGTCGTTTCTGGATTGTAGTTATGTACAGTATGGGTATTGAAAGAAATGGTGTTTGCCGTTTGCCCCATCAAAGCCCTTCCCGCGAGCAGGAGAAACCACTTATTGTCTTCATCCTCGTCGCAGCCACTGAACAATAACGAACAAGCAATGATGCATATGGGGAATAAATATAATTTTTTCATGGACCCTCCGGATTATTTTTATTTCCATCTTTGTCCGCGAGCTCTTCTCTTTTCATCGAAAAGTAACGATACACGAAAAGGACTAAATAGACAATGTATATTGTTTTATTTAATACATAAAACTGCGAAAAAACCTGGCTAAAATTTACACTAATTACGACATTGAGTCAAATAAAAAGTTATCATCCTCTAAAACACACAATTCA
>JAFGBT010000024.1 GCA_016933025.1 Spirochaetota bacterium
ACCCCCCAGAGGGGGGCTTTGAATAGATTGCTGTAGTAAATTTTCTTTTGATGAGATGTCCCCCCAAACCCCCCAGAGGGGGGCTTTGAATTATTTGTATCAATTAGTTTTCACTTCAAGAGATTGTCTTATTTTTTCCAGTACATCTTTGATGTCGTGAATTATCTCATCATTGGTGAAACGAATAGTTGTAATGCCGCATTGTTTCAGGAATTCATCCCTGAATTCGTCGTAATCCTGTCGTGATTTGTGAATGTCTCCATCGATTTCAATTGCAAGCGCGGCTGCATGACAGTAGAAATCGAGAACATATCGATACACCGGATGCTGGCACCTGAAACGGTAACCGTGAAATTTCTTTTCCTTTAGCTCATTCCAGAGTATTTTTTCCGTGGCAGTCATATTTAGCCGCATTGTGCGTGCAAGCTTAATGATATACTGAGGGGTTCTTATTTTCTCTTTCATAATGACATGTTCTTATCCCTTCATTAATTTACAATAAAAAATATAAAAGCCCCCCTCTGGGGGGTTTGGGGGGACTCATGTCGGTAAGCAATTGCAGGCTTGTGGAAAATTTTTTGGTGTCTCACTATCTTCCTAAATCCCCTGAAGAGGAACTTTCGAGAGCATATCAATCTGATAGCCCCCCTCTGGGGGGTTTGGGGGGACTCATACCAGGATAAAGGAATTGAGGGGGTGAGGATAAAAAAAGAGCGGCCATAAGGCCGCTCTTTTTTATAGTCTTATATAATTTAATGAGTGTTTGCTTAGAAATCGACCACAGCGGCTCCTTGATAGCGCATGTTTTCCGCAGAACCAAGAACGCCCTTGTACTTGGTCTCGTGCTTGGCGACTTCGAACATGAACCGCATGTACTGGTTCAGGTGGAAGGTGAGCGTTCCGGATATGGTCTTGTTGGAAAGCTGCTTGCCGTTGTCGATCATCTTGCTGTTGCGCTTGAATTCTCCTCCCATTCCAGCTGCGAGCTCTATCGGGATGGGGCTCACCTTCCTCAGGTCGATCTGCACCTGTGCATATCCACCCTTAGTTGGTACCGGGAGCAGTTTCGTGCCGGCGGCGTTGAGTGCCGCTCCCTCACCGAGACCAGAGAGGAAGGTGTCCATGTTCCAGCCCATGAAGCCGCTGCCGAGCAGGGTGACAAGCGATATCTGGATCTTGGCAAAGGCGCCGAAGGAGTAGGAATTGACTATTTTACCAATTTTTGCAATCCTTGCAGCAGTGATTTGGGCACCGCTGAAACCGAGAATGGCGCCGATTCGTGAATAGCTCATCTGCTGTCTTTCAAGCTGGTAATGCCCTGTAGCGCCGAGAGTAATTGCAAGAATATCAATAGGCTTCATGTTGAGGGTTACGCGTCCCCTGAAACCTGGCTTCCAGCTAGCTTCGCCTGCGCCTCGATCATCAAGCTGCACGCCCGTAGGCCCAGGATAGAGATTGGCTGCGCTGTCATTGCCGGCCTGTACCCGGGCGATTGATGCCTCGACGAGTACGTTGTAGTTTGCAGGTCCTACTTTCTGCATCAGGGCGATCTGCGGCTCCCGCATGAACAGGAGGCCGTTGGCTCCCCAGGGAATGAAGGTGGCCGCATTGGCAAGCGCGTAGAGCGGCATGTTCACGGTCCAGTACTGGCCAACCAGGATGGAGGTGCCGGAGGACCAGTCGACCCTGCCGTATGCGTGGCGCATACGAACGAGTCCCTGCCTGGAGGCGGTGCCGGAAGCGGGGTGACCGCCCCAGAAGTCGGCTTCGATAGCGGCGGAGACATTGCCCCACTTCGATTCCGGGCCGGCGATCTTGAGGCCGAGGCGGCTGGTGCGCGCATCGAACACGAGGGACCCATCACGCTCTGCAGGAAACTTTTTCAAAACAAGGAGCTGGGTGTAGTTATTTGTCGGTTGATCGTAGGGGGTACCAACTGGTACTAATGGTGTAACAGGGCCTAAATATGTACCATTAGTATTTAAGTAGTAACGGTCATTAACAACCGAAAGAGGGCCCGATTCTGAAACGACGTTGTTGGAGTTTGACACAACATCGAGCTTGACGAACCCGTACAACTGGACCTTGAGCATTTCGCCGTTGAAGATCATGACTTTTTCTTTCGCCTGCTTCGCAGGCGGCTTGGCCGCTTCCTGCGCGCCTGCAGCCATGGAAAACGCCAGGAACGCGGCAAGTGCGGTCAGGCTGATAAATCGTATGTTCCGCATAAAAATTCCTCCATAGAATTTTCTCAAATTTTGTCGAATTTCATCGGGTATAACTAATAATGCAAACATTTTTTTGTAACATTTGTAAAAATTATCGCACGTTTTCCGGGGGTTCGATCCTCTTCGTTATATGGGGCAGCCAGTCCGAGTCCTTGAAATGGTCTTTTGCAGTGGCCAGAAATGCCTGTTCCGCCCGGGGGGACCGGTCAATGTCCATAAGGGAGCCGGTATAGAAAACGCCGTACATCACCGGCTTGAGGATGTTGTAGAAATGGAGCTGTTCCCTGTCCCCGTTTTTTTCTATGTTCTGGTAGATGTCTTTCTGCCGGTTTTCGACTGAAAGCGATCCCATGAAGGAAAAGCCGCCCGGCTCCACGTTGACGACCGTGCTTTCGATGATCTTGCGGTCAAAAAAGCTGTTGTAGCTGTTCTCGGTCTGGTAGAAGAGAGAGGCCACTGCTGCGTAGCGGCCGGGAGCGGCGTTGACCAGGTACGCGTAGTCCCCCTTGACGAAGTTGGCGGGCAGCACCCTGGAGCCGGTCAGCTCGTCCTCGGGCCCTTCGAGTTTGACGAAGTATACGGCATGCTGGCGGTTCTTGAATATTTTGAGGGTCACGGTCCGTATCGACACGCCTACCACCGCGCTCTCCGCGCTGTAGGGGGTGCGGAGGTTTTTCGGCAGCGTGTTGCAGCCGAAGGCCGTAAAGATGAAGATAAGCGGCAGAAGATATTTCATGGGGACCTTCCTTGTGATATTCGGTTTTAGTAAATGCGATTGCGAGCGAGATTTTTCATATGATAGATATGCGATCTTTCGTTCCCTGAATAATTTCACCGATAACGCGCGGCGACTCGCCGGATTTCCGCAGCTCTTCGGCGGCCCGGTCCGCCTGGTCTTTGCCGACGATAATCATCATGCCTATGCCCATGTTGAAGGTCGTGTACATCTCGCGGTCATCGATCTTGCCGTCTTTCTGGATAAGGCGGAATATCACCGGCACGTCGAACGATTTTTTTTCTATGCGCGCAGAAATACCATCGGGAAGAATGCGCGGTATGTTTTCGTAGAACCCGCCTCCGGTGACGTGGACGATGCCCTTGATGTCGATCCCGGCGGTAAGGCACATCATCACGCTCCGGGTGTAGATCCTGGTGGGAGTCAGCAGGACCTCGCCCAGGGTGCCTTCGAGGTCGTTCAACTTTTCGGATGTCCGGTATTTTTTGATGTCAAAGAAGAGCTTGCGCACGAGCGAGTAGCCGTTCGAATGGATGCCGGAAGACGGAAGGCCGATGATGACGTCGCCCTTTTTAATGCGTACGCCGTCTATGATCTTTTTCCGGTCCACCACGCCGACCGCGAACCCGGCGATGTCGTAATCGTCCGGCTCCATGACGGACGGATGCTCGGCCGTCTCGCCGCCGACAAGGCTGCAGTCGGACAGGCGGCATCCCTCGGCGAGGCCCTTCACGATGTCGACCATCACGTCCTCGACGAGCTTGCCGCAGGCTATGTAGTCGAGGAAGAACAGGGGGCGCGCGCCTGAGACGACGATGTCATTGACGCACATGGCTACCGCGTCGATGCCGATGGTGTCGTGCTTCCCGGTCATCTGCGCGATTTTGAGCTTCGTGCCCACGCCGTCGGTGCCGGAGACCAGGACCGGGTCGCTGTATTCCGGGAATGCCCCTGAAAAAAGGGAGCCGAACCCCCCGATGCCGGTCAATACTCTCTCCGAAAAGGTAGAGCGGACGATGGGCGCGATCCGTTTGACGAAATTGTTTCCGCCCTCGACATCGACGCCTGAATCCTTGTACGTGAGGCCCATGAAGATTTCTCCTTGATGGATTAATATTTCGGGTCTGATTATAAGGCAAGAAGAATTTTTAATGAAAATTGACCTCATCCCCCTGCCCCCTTCTCCCACAGGGAGAAGGGGGGAAGAGGTGAAATATATCAATTTTTTATTTATCAAAATGATATTTATAGTGAGCCCTCTCCCCGTGGGAGAGGGCGCGCCGGAGGCGGGGTGAGGTCTATTTAAGTATCTTTTTGAGGGTTTTTTCCAGCCAGTCAATGTGCTCGATGGTCGCTTCGCCTGCGGCCCTGGCATCGCCTTTTTCAATGGCGGCCAGGATTTTTACGTGCTGGTTGTAGAAAATTTCCGATACGCCCGGCACGGCCATGAGCTTCTGCCTGCTGTAGGGGAGGGCCCCTTTTAAAAGCGACGAAATCAATTTCATCAGATGGGCGAAGATAGTGTTGCTGGTGGCGTCGGCAAGGTCGTTGTAGAGCCGGGCGTACAGCTTCCCGCCCTCCTTGGTGTTGACCAGGTTGGGGACGCCGAGCTTTTCGCATTCGCTCTTGAATTTCTTTAGAAGCGCGATCTGGGCTTTTGTCGCGTGTTGGGCCGCCATTCTGGCAGCCTCGGAATCGATTATTCTCCGCACCGACAATAACTCCCATATTTTTTCGTGATCTACCGAGATGATCTCCTCTATTGTCGATTCGAGGGCCGGCCCCGACTGGTATTTCACGAATTTTCCTCGCCGGCCGTGGGATTCAATGTATCCCTTGGCCTCCAGGAGCTTCATGGCCTCGCGGAGGGAGATCCTGCTGATGCCGAAGTTCTTCGTCATATCATGCTCGGACGGGAGCTTGTCGCCCGGCTTGAGCTTCCCGGAGGCGATGAGCTCGATGATCTGCCGCGCGACCAGGTTCGGGATGTCCGGCGATTTTTCAATTTTATTGAGGATGGTTTGACCGCTTTTTTCCTTCTTCATTCTTTAAACTCCGTTATCGGGCGCGGTGATGCGAGGAGCATGCACCGCATATGCCATTGGATAGAATATAGACCGGCCGCTTCAACGATAATTTATCTGTACCGGATGAATTTTATGCGGATCGGAATATAAGTATACCCTGTATGATATAGGTTTTCCCGCCGGCCCCGTCATCGGGTCCGAACCCTTCCCTGCCGGAACAATTAATAAAAATATGTAATTTTTTTATTGACTTATTGTATTACAATAATATAATATATGTATTACAATAAGTCAATAACATTTTCCTCGTAATTCGCATACGGATTTCCATACAGCATTGTGACCATTATTGAGGGAGGCCTGCCATGTATAAAAAGGGTGAACGAATCGCGATTATAGACGGATGCAGGACGCCGTTCCAGAGGTCCGGGACCGGATTTTATGATATGATGGGCTGGGAGCTCGGAAGATGCGCGGTCAAGGGACTGTTATCGAAGATACCGGTCCCGGTGAGCGAGATCGGCCATGTGATCATGGGGACTGTGGCCGCCGACATCACCACGACAAATGTGGCCCGGGAGATCATGCTCGGAGCGGGGCTGCCGCATACGATACCTGCCCACACCAATACCGTGGCCTGCATATCTGCCGGCGCAGCAATCGCCAACGGCGCCAATATGATACTCGCCGGAGATGTGAACGCCGTCATCGCGGGCGGCGTGGAGACCTTCTCTGACCCGGCCATCAAGATTTCGAAGCCCTACCGGAGGTTCCTCCTCGACATGACCATGTTCACCCGGCCCAAGACGCTGGGCGGCAAGCTGAAGCTCCTCAGGAAGATGAGGCTGAAAGATTTTATAACGCCCGAAAAACCGGCTCTCGGCGAATACTCGACCGGCCTCATCATGGGCCAGAACGCGGACCGGCTCGCGAAACGCCTGGGCATTTCGCGGGAGGACCAGGACCGGTTCGCGCTCCTGTCGCACCAGCGCGCTGCAAAGGCCATCAAAGACGACAAGCTTAAAGACGAGATTGTTCCTGTCGTGCCGCCGGGAAAGTCTCAAGCCGTCATCGTCGACAACGGCCCGCGCGAGGATGCTACCATCGAGCGGCTGGCGCAGCTGCGTGGCGCGTTCGACAGGCGATACGGAACGGTCACCGCGGCGAACTCTTCGTTTCTGACCGACGGCGCCGCCGCGGTTCTCCTCATGAGCGAGAAGAGGGCGAAGGCGCTCGGACTCAAGCCGAAGGGCTATATCCGCTCTCACGCCTTCACCGGCCAGGACCTATGGGAGGAGCTGCTGCTCGGGCCGGCCTTCGCCATTCCTGCGTCGCTCAAAAAGGCAGGGCTGAAATTTTCCGACATCGGCGTGATCGAAATCCACGAGGCCTTCGCGGCCCAGATGCTCGGCGTCATGATCTGCCTGGAATCAGACAAATTCGGAAGGGAAAAGCTGGGACTGCCGGGCAGGGTCGGAAAGGTCAATATCGACAGGGTCAACATCTACGGCGGCTCGCTTTCGCTGGGACATCCGTTCGGGGCGACCGGCGCTCGGCTTATGATGACGTGCTGCGACCGCCTGAGAGAATCGGGCGAGCGGTATGGCGTGATCGCCGGGTGCGCGGCGGGCGCGGTCGGTGGCGCCATGATCATCGAGAATGCGAAATCATAACTGGATCGAGGTGAACATGATGAAAAATATAGCGGTTGAAATAACAAAGGAAAAGGTCGCCGTCGTCACGATACACTGCGCGGACTCGAAGGTGAACAAGGTGTCGAGCGCCCTGCTCGACGAAATCGAAGGCATGCTGAAAACGATCGACGCGAAGGACATAGCCGGCCTGGTCATCGTGAGCGGGAAGGAGGACAATTTCGTGGTCGGCGCGGACGTCGACGAGGTCGTCGCCATGAAGACCGACAAAGAGATCAGGGAGTACATCACGAAGGCTAACCGGATTCTCAACGCCATCGACGCGCTCCCTGTCCCGGTCGTCTGCTGCATTCACGGCAACTGCCTGGGCGGCGGGCTCGAGGTTGCGCTGGCGTCCGATCACCGGATAGCCGCGGACTCGACGAACACGGTGATGGGGCTTCCGGAGGTGATGCTCGGTCTGCTCCCGGCGGGCGGCGGCACCCAGCGGCTGCCGCGCCTTGTCGGGCTCAGGCAGGCGCTTCCCATGATGCTGGCCGGAAAAAACGTCAGAATACGCAAGGCCAGAAAGCTCGGACTCATCGACGAAATTGTGGTGCCATACGGTCTAAAGGAAATCGGCGTGAAGAAGGCGCTGGAGCTTGCGCGAAAGGGATTCAAGCGCAAGCGTAAACGTTCGCTCGTCGACGCCTTCCTGGAATCGTTCCTCGGGAGGAAAATCGTGTTCAAGCAGGCGCGACAGATGGTAATGCGGCAGACGAGGGGCCTGTACCCGGCGCCGCTTGAAATCATAGATTCGGTCGAGTATGGATACAAGAAGGGGATTGTGAAGGGGCTCGAGGCGGATATCGACCGGTTCGTCAGGCTCGTGATGACGCCGCAGGCAAAATCGCTCATGAACCTGTTCTTCGGCATCACCGACCTCAAGAAAAATCCCTACAAGAATAAAGCACGGAATGTTAATAAGCTGGCCGTGATCGGCACAGGCCTCATGGGAAGCGGCATCGCCGCTGTTTCGACCGCCGTATGCGACACGATTCTCATGAAGGACATGAGCCTGGACGCCGCGGCCCGCGGCATAAGCGAGGTCGGCAGGGGCATATCAAAGCAGGTGAAATCCGGTTCGGTAAGAAAGTTCGACGGCGACGTGATGTACGGCAAGCTGGTGCCGTGCGACGACTACTCGCGGTTCGCCGGGACCGATATCGTCATCGAGGCGGTGTTCGAAGATATTCATCTCAAGCGGAAGATACTGGAAGACGTGGAAGAATCGACGGATAAAAATACAATATTCGCTTCAAACACATCGGCGCTGCCGATCAAATCCATTGCGCAGGGATGCAAACGGCCTGAAAATGTAATCGGCATGCACTATTTTTCGCCCGTGCCGCGGATGCCTCTCCTCGAGATCATCACCACTTCGAAAACAGCCGCATGGGTGACCGCCACCGCGCTGGAGCTCGGCATAAGCCAGGGTAAGACCTGCATCATCGTAAGGGACGGCCCCGGCTTTTACACCACGCGGATCCTGGCGCCCCTCCTGCTGGAGAGCAGCTGGGTCGTGGCCGAGGGCGCCGAGTTCCCGGACGTGGACCGGGCCATGCAGGCGTTCGGCTACCCGGTCGGGCCCATCACGCTCCTCGACGAGGTGGGAATCGACGTGGGGATCCACGTCATCCAGGAGGTGAAGCCGATATTCGAGCCGCGGGGCATCACCGCGCCGATGGACTTCGGCGTCCTATCCGAGAAGGGCTTCCTGGGAAGGAAAAGCAAGAAGGGCCTGTACCGCTATGACCTCCCGAAAAAGAAGGGGAAGAAGCCGGTCAACGAGGAGGTGTACGCCCTGTTCGGCAACAGGCCAAGGACGAAGATCAACGTGGAGGAGGTCCAGCACCGCATCAGCCTGATGATGGTGAACGAGGCGGTCACCTGCCTGCAGGAGGGTATCGTCGCGTCTCCGCGCGACGGCGACCTGGGGGCCATACTCGGCCTGGGGTTCCCGCCCTTCCGCGGCGGACCGTTCCGGTACGTCGACAGCGTCGGTGCGGGAAACATCGTGGGAATCATGGAGGGCCTGGCCGCGAAATACGGGAAGAAGTTCACTCCCGCTTCGATGCTTAAAGATATGGCGAAGAAGGGGGCGAAGTTTTATAAGTAATCTTGATTCGAGAGGCGATGCATTTCGCTCAATCCGCCGCAAATAGGACCTCCTGTCCTAGCGGCTCCGGCAGCCATCCTGGCTGCCTTTTCGCTGAAATGCATCGCTTCTCGAAAAATAGTCACATATATTTTAGTGACATGACCTTGCAGTGATTAAAGTTTGAAACCTTCTCCCCTCTCCCCGTGGGAGGCAGCAGCTTGTACATCCATGTACGCTGCTGCATTCGTGACATCCTGCAACTCAGTGGGCGGGGGTGAGGGACAGCCTTCCTCCGGGGGTTGGGGGTGGGGGATGGCAGACGATAAGATCAGGTCATATCCAAGGAGCATAATATGGACCGCACGGTGCAATTTTCCGAAGGGCACGTGATCTTCCGGGAATCGTTCAGGAGGTTCCTGGCGAAGGAGATCGGCGACCGGTATCCCGAGTGGGAAAAGGCCGGCATCGTGCCGCGCGAGATATGGAAGAAGTTCGGCGACAACGGCTATCTCCTTCCCTGGGCCGACGAGAAATACGGCGGTGCCGGCGCTGACTGGCTCTATTCCGTCATCATCATCGAGGAGATCGCGCGGTACGGCGCGAGCGGCCTGTTCGTGCCCCTTCACAACGACGTGGTCGCCCCCTACATTTACACCTACGGCACTGAGGAGCAGCGGCAGCGGTGGATACCCGGGTGCGTCACCGGCGACACGATCCTCGCGGTGGCCATGACCGAGCCGGAGGCAGGCTCCGACCTTGCGTCGATCAAGACCACGGCGAAGCGCGACGGCGACAGCTGGGTGCTCAACGGCCAGAAGACCTTTATATCAAACGGACACCTCTCAGACCTGGTGGTGGTGGCCGCCCGGACCGGCGCGGCGGACACGCCACCGGCGCAGTCGATGAGCCTGTTCGTGGTGGAGCGCGGAACGCCCGGCTTTTCCCGGGGCGAGCTGATCAAGAAGATAGGGCTCAAGGCGCAGGACACGGCGGAGCTCTTTTTCGACGACTGCCGGATTCCGGCGAGCAACCTGCTCGGCGTGGAGGGCCAGGGATTCATCTACCTGATGCAGAAGCTCCAGCAAGAGCGGCTGGTATGCGCGCTTGCCTCGCAAGCGGCGGCTGAGCGGGGGCTCGAGCTGACCGTCGAGTACGTGAAGGAGCGGAAGCTCTTCAACAAGCCGCTGTCGAAGTTCCAGAACACCCAGTTTCTTATTGCCGATCTGGCGTCACAGGTAACGGCGGGAAGGTGCTTCATAGACGGCCTCATCAACAACCATGTCGCGGGCAGGGACGTCACCATGGAGACCTGCATGGCAAAGTACTGGGTCTGCGAGATGGCCATGCACGTGGCTGACCGTTGCCTCCAGCTCTTCGGCGGGTACGGTTACTGCACGGAGTACATCATCTCCCGGTTTTTCGTGGACGCGCGGATACAGACGATCTACGCTGGAACTTCCGAGGTGATGAAGCTCATCGTGTCACGGTACATGGGACTGTAGCTGATGGAAATGTGCACGGCCGCGCCGTGATACCTATTACATGGTCCCCGGCTGTCTGGCGTACAGATAATAGACGTAGCAGCAATAGCTCACGAGAAGGAAAAGGGCTACCGGACGCGTAATCCTGCCTCTGATCAGTGAAATCGGTATCACGAGAAGCGAGAGACCGATCATAACCACGAGGTCGGCCGCGTGGACGTCGCTCGTGCCGATCGGGAAGAAGAGGGCCGTCGCGCCGAGTATGAAGAGGATGTTGAAAATATTTGAGCCGACGACGTTCCCGAGCGACACGTCGCCTTCGCCGCGAGCCGACGCCACCACCGATGTGGCAAGCTCCGGCAGGCTGGTGCCGAATGCCACCACGGTGAGTCCGATAACGATGTTGCTCACGCCGAGTAATTCCGCTATCGAGACGGCTCCACGGACAAATAGCTCGGAGCCCGCAATCAGGATGACGGTGCCCGCCGCAATAAGACCGGCCGATACTCCCCTGGAATCGGGTGCGGCGTCGTGACCGAGCCGTTCACTCACCTCAAGACCGGCATCAACGGTTTTCCCCTCACGTATGTTCTTCATGGCCTGGTAAATTTTTATTGCGATGTAACAGGTTATCCCGATGAGAAATAAGGCGCCGTTGATTCTATCAAGGTCGTTGTCCAGGACCAAAAACGACAGGGCGGCTGAAACCAGAAGCATGAAGATGATGTCGAATCGGACGGCACGGATATTCATGACGATCGGCCGGATAATCGCCGAGACGCCGAGTATGAGGGCAATATTCGCAATATTGGACCCGATTACGTTGCCGAGGGCGATGTCAGCGTTGCCGGTCCGACCTGCGTTCAGGCTCACGAGCAGCTCGGGACTGCTGGTTCCGAACGCCACGATGGTGAGGCCTATGATAACGGGCCGGATTCCCATGACCAGCGCCAGGGACACGCTGCCGCGCACCAGCCACCGGGCGCCGAAATAAAGAGCGGCGGCTCCCGAGATCAGAAAGATAATGGATAGTATCAGATGCATTGATCTACCTCGGTGAATAGCACGGCAGTCCACGGTACTTGATTCGACGCACAGGTGTATGTAGTGTATACTCCGGGCTGCATGCATAATACAAGCATTTTATTCGCATCCGGCTCTTTATCATACCTCAATGAGCTGGCGAGACCGGATAATGATTTAAAGCATCAATTTGGAATTGAAATATTTTGCGGGGTCTGATTTCATGCTGACATCTCGGACTGTTGAGAAATGCACAGATGATAAGGAGCGGTGTATGCCAAAGCCGCTTGAAGGCCTGAAAATCCTGGATTTTACCTACCTGCTGCCCGGTCCCTTCGGCACCATGATACTCTCGGACATGGGGGCGGATATCATCAAGGTGGAAAACAGCGAGAGCCCGGACATCATGCGGCTCGTGCCTCCGTACGTGGACGACATCAGCGCTGTGTACGCGCATGTGAACCGGGGGAAAAGATCGCTGTCGCTGAACCTCAAAAAGCCAGAGGCGCGCGAGATCATCTACAGACTGGTGCGGGAGTATGACGTGGTCGTGGAGCAATTCAGGCCGGGCACCATGGACCGTCTCGGCATCGGATATGACCGGCTCAGCGAGATAAACCCTTCGATCATATACTGCTCCCTTACCGGCTACGGCCAGACCGGGTCGTTTGCTGAACGGGCCGGTCACGACATCAACTACATGGCCCTGTCGGGCGTGGAGTCGATATCCGGGCGCAGGGAGACCGGGCCGGTCCTGACCGGCATACAGATTGCCGACATCGCGAGCGGCTCAAAGAACCTGGTCATCGGCGTGCTGTCGGCCTACATCCGAAGATTGAAAGCGGGGAGGGGGGATTATCTCGATATTTCGATAACCGACGGCGTCTTCTCGATGTCCGTGTTCACTGCGGCCGGTTTTCTCGCCGGTGGAAATGAGCCGGCGCGCGGCGATCTCCTGTCCGGCGGCGCGCTCTACGATTTCTACGCGACATCCGACGGCGGGTATCTCTCCGTGGGGCCGGTGGAACCGAAGTTCTTTTCGGCCTTCTGCGACTGCATCGGATGCGCCGACATCGCACAGACGGGGATACTGAACTGGAGCAACAAGGAGCGAGTGGCGACAATAATCGGGGAAAAGCCGCTCTCCCACTGGCGGGAAGTCTTCAGGCAGTGCGACGCCTGCGTGGAGCCGGTATACTCCATGAGCGAGGCGATTGCGAACCCCCCCATATCCGAGAGGGATATGATCGTGGAAGTAAAAATGAGGAAGGGTACGCCGGTGCGTCAGATCGGGAATCCGATCAAGTTCAGGTCCGGCCACTACTACGCGCCGTCAGGGGGAGCGGCGCTCGGACATCACAACGATGAGATTTTAGCGACGCTCGGATACGGCGAGTCGAAAATACGCGCCTTCAAAGAATCCGGGTCTGTCGGTAAATAAATTACCCGGTTTTTTTTCTCAGCATATGCGTATAATTCTTGAGTTTTCATTAATATCTCTGAGATAGTGACAGATTAGTTCGTACCTTGTCGGGAGGATCTATCCAATGGAGAAGCTAATTTACCGCGGGAAATCCAAGGACGTGTATGAAATATCAGAGGGGAAGTATGCCGGCAAATACCGCATGGTATTTACCGACCGGGGCACCGGCTACATTCAAGACGGAAAGGTCGTGTTCGATCCCGGATACGACGTGGTCGTCGGCGATATACCGGGCAAGGGGGCCGTTGCATGCAGGTTCACGTCGCATTTTTTCAGGCTCCTCAAGGATAAAGGAATACCATCCCATTATATCGATTCCCCAAACGACAACGAGATGATCGTCGAGCCCGCGGTCCCCATCAGCATGGCTGTGGAGCCGCCTGAATATCCCGGGTCCGCGCCGCTCCTGAACCTGGAGTTTACCTGGCGCAACAACGGGCAGGGGAGCTTCTGGCGGCGGTATCCCTTCATCAGGCCCTGTAAAAGCCTCAATTGCCTGGTGGAGGCCTGGACCAAGGGCGACACTGACATTCTCATTACCTTTGAATCTCTCGAGGAGGCCGGGGTGATGACTGCGCAGGAAATCGAACAGGTGAAATCCCTGGTAAAGGAGATCGCCGCGGTGGTTACGGCGGACGCTGCTTCAAGGGGGGTGCACGTGATAGACGGCAAGTTCGAGCTGGGGCGGCTCAAGGGCGGGGACGGCAGGATTATTCTCATTGACGAAATATCCCCGGACGTGCTCAGGGTATGCCGCGGATATTCTCCGGACGAAAAGGGTAGCTGCACCGCGCACGGCCGGTGCATTCAAACAACATTCGCAGACGGTAAGCGGACCATCATAGCGAAGAATCAACTCAAGGCCGCTGAGTTGGAAAAGATATACCTGTCGTGATGGCGCATGCTGACCGTGGCGGCAGTTAATTCGGTAATCACCATGAGGAGCATTATTGATGAAAATAAAAGAGATCAAGGCGAAAAATCTGAACGCGAAAAGATTCATTGAGGAGAAAGTGGAGGATATCCGGGAAGCCGTCGGAAGCGGGATAGCAATTAACGCCCTTTCGGGAGGAGTGGATTCGTCGGTCGTCACAGCGTTGGGGCACCGGGCCCTGGGCAAGCAGCTGAAGAGCTATTTTATCAATAACGGCATCATGCGCGAGGGAGAACCTGAGAAGGTGAAAGCCGCTTTTAAAAAACTCGGCATTCATGTAGAGGTACTGGACGCATCCAGGGAGTTTTTTGCGGCGCTGAAGGGCATCACCGATCCGGAGGAAAAACGGGAGGCCATAACACAGACCTTCTACAAGAAGGTATTCGGCAGGCTGGTCGTGAAGAGCGGTGCCAGATATCTCCTTCAGGGCACCATCCTGACCGACGTGGACGAGACTGTCGCCGGGATCAAGAGACAGCACAATGTCTTTGAACAGCTCGGCATCGACCCGCAGAAGGCGTTCGGCTATAAAATCCTGGAGCCTCTCATAGAACTGCGCAAGGACGGCGTCCGCAAGGTCGGGGCCGGACTGGGACTCCCCAAAAGCATGTTTGACCGGATACCCTTCCCGGGACCGGCGCTCGCCGCCCGCGTAATCGGCGAGGTCACGCCCGAACGGATCGCCCTGGTCAGAAAGGCGACGGCGATCACCGAGGCCGCCCTCACGAACGTCAAGGCGTTCCAGTACATGGCGATTCTGCACGAGGACCGGGTGACCGGCACGCGCGGCAACCGGCGGGTGTTCGGCAACCAGATTGAGATTCGCTGTTGGGACAGCCTTGATGCCAGGACGGCGAAGCCCACGAGGCTGAAATTTGACATTCTGGAGAGGATCGCTGCGAAGATTACAAAGGAAATTCCGGAAGTCGTGAGCGTTACCTACAATATTACCGCCAAGCCTACGTCGACCATCGAGGCGGTCTAGGGCGACGGAGCATGATACGTACATCGCAACCCGGGACACCGGCAGCGTGGTGGTGTACGTGTTATCTGTTATTTTTATAGAAGGCTTATGGCCTTCTCGAAATGATTACCGATTTGGGCAAATAATTCTATACTTGCTTTCAGCTCTTCGGCAACCTCGTCATAACCGGCCTCTTCGGCTTCTTGGACCCATTTTTTGAGGTCTGAAACGTGACTGTCGTTGTGCTCCAGGAGATACGGAAGCAGTTTGCTTAGTTTATGCAGGGCGAATTCCCTACTGTGTTCATGGATGTGCGAATGCGCCTGTTTCTCGTCGGTTTTTTTAAGAATGACGTAGCTTTTCATAAAATCCACGGTATTAACGGAGTAGTTGTGTAAAGTTTTCTTCTCTCCATATATCGTGGATAGCTCAATGCCGCCGTCATGCGATTCCACTCGCATCGTTTCTTCCATGACGCAATTTTCATCTTTCAACTCGCCGGTATAAACACGTGAGAGACACATTGGAAACCTCCTTGTGCGCTTACGAGACGTACTCCGCCACCCGATCGCCGACCTGGGAAGTGGAGAGCCCCATCCTGCCGGCTTCCATCGACTTCATGTCTTTCTCGATGACCTTCATGACCCCCCTCTCAATGCGGTCGGCCGTCTTTTTCTCGCCGAGCGTGTCGAGCATCATGGCGCCGGCGCAGACGGCCGCCAGGGGATTGATGGCGTTCTTGCCGGTCCAGGCGGGCGCGGTGCCGCCGATCGGCTCGAACATGCTGACTCCGGCGGGATTGATGTTGCCGCCGGCCGCGACGCCGAGCCCGCCCTGCGTGATGGCCGCGAGGTCGGTGATGATGTCGCCGAACATGTTCTCGGTCACAATGACGTCGAACATCTCGGGGCTGGCGATCATGTAGAGGCAGGTGGCGTCCACGTGGTAGTACTCGCGCTTCACGTCGGGATACTCCGCGCCGATTTCATCGAACACGCGGTTCCAGAGCGAATACATATAGGTGAGGACGTTGGATTTTCCGACCAGGGCAAGCCTGTTTTCAGCGGCGATGCCGCGGGCCTTTTTTCCGTGGGTGCGCGCGTATTCAAAGGCGAAACGAAGGCAGCGTTCCACCTGCTCGTAGGTGTATACCATGTTCTGGACGGCCACTTCATCCTTTGTGCCCGGCCGCGACTGGCCGCCCATACCAGTATAGAGCCCGCCGCTGTTCTCGCGGACGCAGCAGTAGTCGATCTCCTTTGGGCCCTTGCCCTTGACGGGGCACTCGACGCCGGGGTAGAGCCGCACCGGCCTGAGGTTGATGTATTGGTCGAGCTCGAACCGCAGCTTTAGCAGAATGCCCTTTTCCAGTATACCGGGCTTCACGTCGGGATGGCCGATGGCACCCAGGTAGATGGCGGCATGCTTTTTCAGTTCCGCCACCGCGTTTTCCGGAAGCACCTCCCCTGTTTTCATGTAATGCTCGCCGCCGAATGCGTACGTCGTGAATTCAAGGGTCAGCCGTTCAGCGGCCGCCGCCGCTTTGAGCACCTTGACTCCTTCCGCAATCACCTCAGGTCCGGTGCCATCGCCCGGAATTACCGCGATACTGTATGATCTGGCCATTGTATCCTCACTAAATAGCTCTATGGAGTTTTCGTGTATCGTATGGGGATAAATTGTCAAGAGAAAACGATAAAATTATACTATCGCCTGGCAGCGGATAGCAGAACAGGACGAGTCATCAGAACATGATTTTCTTTACGAAGAAAATTCCGGCTAAAATGAGCACCAGGAGCAGCAGAACCCGGATCTTGCCGCTGTCATCCATATCTCTCCTTTTTTGCATCATCACGTATACCCAGGTCGACAGTGTCGCTGAAATCGATATGAATGATGCGAGCAGGATTACTGATATAAGAGATACAATGATCCCTATGATATAGCCACCGATCATGTGCGAAAGGGGCGGGTTGCCCGTGAGGGATCTAAACAGCCCGGATTCCGGTCCCGGGATGGCGACTTCTGATATCCGGAGAAGCACGGCCGGAATGGCCGAGAAAATTTTTTCGCCCCCGTCGAGGAGAACATTTCTGGCGAGATAGAGCGCGAGTGAGAAGGTCGCGTAATTGATCATGTACAACGCGGCAAAGGCGACGCCGGAAACGATGCTCATGAGAGGTATGGCGTAGACCAGGCTGAATTTATGTTCCCGTATGAAGCGGAAGAGTCCCCGGATGGGAGCGGCCGAGCCGGCGGACGAATCGGCAATAATGGGGGGATAGAACCAGAATCCGATTGCCAGGAGAATGACAATGCAGAGTGATATGGCGTATATTGGAAAAAAAAGGATGGCGAAGAGGACGGGACCTATCACCGGGATATTACCGAACAGTATGAATATCAGATCTATGGCAATGAAGATGATGATGTTTGCGATAAATACCGGGGCGAGCGACCTGGCCAGAAAAAGAAGCGCCGCGCGGCCGGTAAGACGGGGCCGTGACTCCATCGCGTCTATGGTGTTTCTGGCGATGACGGCGGCCGCCATGATATAGATGAAAAAGGTGATCGCGAAAGGCACCACGTTCAGAAACGATTTGATATGGTCGTTCAGGGCTATATCCCCTGAGGTCAGGATATGGTTCGTAAGCCTGCCGTACCCGATGAGCATGACGGCGGCAATAATAATGGCTATCGCGGCAGTCGCGATCCGGAATGGCGTAAATGCAGTGCCGCAGAGCGCGAGCAGGTTTGACAGAGTAATGGCGGAAGCACGAGACGAACGTGGAACGGCCCGGTCCTGCAAATGAGTGGAGGTCGCCAGAAAGGTCTTGCGCGGCCCGATGTTTATTTTTTCATTGTTTCTGCTGAACGTTTTTTTAAAGAATGAGAATGTTTCTCTTCCGGTCTTTTCGCTGCTCCTGTTTTTTACGGCCCTTTTCGCTTCTTTGATCAGGGGAAAATCAATGGTAAAGGGGTTGCCGCAGCGTTCGCAGGTGAGGCGATAGCTGCTGCTGCGTGTCGAAGTAAAGGTAATCGAGTAATACGCTTCGCAATGGGGACAGACGCTTACCTTAATGAGCCTGTTGCATGTCTCGCAGTGAAGAATAGAGAATGATAGCCCCTTGAGCTGCTCAGGGGTTAGATTGTATACAGATTTACATCCGGCACAGGTTATCTGCATATATCGTTCCGCGTCCAGACGGCAAGAATTGGATCAATTATATCCTCCTCAGTATTTATCGGAATCATAATTCGCTTGAGGGACAGCGAAAACCACTTTTTTTTACACGATTAAGGCGGTTTCACAAGCATCGTAAAATAGTTTAGGCTATATGTAGGAGAAATATGTGCATTTATGATTAAAATGTTGACAAAAATCTAATGGAATTTGTATTGTTTTCATAACAAACATTGTAAGAAATATTATTTTCAATTAATTTATTTGTATATTTATTTCGTATCGCCTCATATATTAACAGACTATCCAGAATGTCAGAACTGACGTTCAGGGACGGTACATCAACCCGGGGGGGATAATGATCGTCTCACAAACATCCAAGATGGCCTCGGATTTTGACAATGGCCAGACAATAGCCCTGTCTTTGAGTTACCACAACAAGGCGGTGATACGCTTTGTCAGCTCTGTCATATCGAAAATTCTCGCGAGAAACAACCTCATATACCTGCAGGATACGATAATAACCATACTCAGGGAGATCATTGTCAACGCGGTAAAGGCCAATTCAAAGCGGCTCTATTTCCGGGTTCAGAGCCTGGACATGACCGATGAGGAAGATTATAATCTCGGTATGCAGCATTTCAAGGAGTTCATCCTGGACAACCAGGCTTTTGTCGAGGATGAACTTAAAAAGAGCGATTACAAGGTCGTGATATACATCAAGAAATTCGAGGCCGGTTTCAGTATTAATGTTCAGAACAACTCCCCAATTCATCCCGACGAGCTCAAACGGATTAAATCTCGCATTGAAAAGGCGAAAAAATACAACGACTTTTCCGAGGTCTACTGCGATGTCACCGACGACAGCGAAGGCGAAGGGCTCGGCCTTGTTCTTACCGTGCTCTTTCTGAAGAGCACGGGTATCGGTGTGAACTCGCTCCAGATTTCCTCAAATGAGAAGATAACCCAGACATCGCTCCTGGTGCCGTTTCAGCTCAAGCCGGCCGTCGTCATGAACAAGATACAGCAGCAGATTCTCGACGAAGTGCGCGATCTTCCGACATTCCCGGAGCATATAACCGAGCTTGAAAAGCTGTGCGCGAATTCGGAGGTCGATTATCGTATCATTGCGGACAAGATATCGTTGGACCCGTCGCTTTCGGTGTCGGTGTTGAAGCTCTCAAATTCAGCCGCCTTTATAACCAGAAAGCGGATCGAGACCATCGGAGAGGCGATCAACATCATAGGGCTGAAGAACCTGCGGGCCATTATCATCGCTTCGAGCGCCCGCCGTATTCTGGACGAGCGCTATTCGTCGTTCCGGCAGGTGTGGGATCATTGCAACAAGACGGCTTTTTACGCGCGCCATCTGGCCGCGAAGCTGGGTGTCGAACGGATAGGCCAGAACGCCTACATGGCGGCGCTTCTTCATGACCTGGGTAAAATCGTCCTTCTATCAACGAGCTCAGCGCTCTCTGAATGGATGCTCACCCTTGTGCGCAATCGCGGGATGAGGTCATCGACGGTCATAGAGGAGGTTTCCATCGGAATCAGCCACAGCAGCATAGGCGAAAAGATCGCCCGGAAGTGGAACCTCCCTGAATATCTCGTGGATGCAATTGAATGGCACCACGCTCCCCTGAGCTCCCGGAAGGAGTACAGGGATGTCGTGTATCTTACCTATCTTGCAGACAAGATGTGCGCGATCGAAGATAAAAAATCGGACTTTTTTTACATAGAAGAGGAGGTCCTGGAGCGGTTTAATATCAACAATGAGGAATCTTTTACCGAAATCCATGCGGATTTAATGAAAAAATTCGCCGAGCATAACGCGCCGAAGCAATAACCTTCGCAGAAATCGCCATCCTGCTTTCCGATTATCATAATCGGAAAAAAGTCATTTACAAAATACGAGTAACTTTTCAGAGTATATTACGGAGATACGATATCTGCATATGGACATTATTTTGATATATCCGTCCGGTGTGGACGAGAACGGCAGGCAGGTAAAGACCAGAAAGGCGTTTTTTCCGCCACTCTCCCTGGCGATCCTCAACAGCCTCACTCCCCCGCGGCATTCTGTCACGGTCATTAACGATATTTTCGAGGATATAGATTTTTCGCGGAAGTATGATCTTGCCGGCATCACCTGCATGGCGCTCCAGAGTGCCCGTGCATTTGAAATTGCCAAGCGGTTCAGGGCCCTCGGCACTAAAGTGGTCATCGGTGGGTTCCACGCGTCATTGATGTCGGATGAGGTCAAGGAGCATTGCGATTCCGTGGTCATAGGCGAGGCCGAGAACCTATGGGAACAAATAATAGAGGACTGCGAGAACGACGATCTGAAGCCGTTCTACCAGGATGCCGGGAAGCATGATCTGAGCAGGCTCGTCATTCCCCGATGGGACAATATCAATCTGAAGAATTACGCGAAGTGGCCCACCTTCAAGTATCCCATGATGCCGATATATACCACCAGGGGATGCCCGATGGGCTGCTCGTTCTGCACGGTCTCGCAATTATACGGAAAATCCTACAGGATAAAACCGGTGGAGCACGTGATAAAGGAAATCGAGTCCGTCAGGGCTGAATTTTATTTTTTTGTCGATGACAATATAGCGTTCAATGTCGAATACAGCCGCCAGCTTTTTACCGAACTTGCCCGGCTTCAGAAGCGGAGAAAATTCAAGTGGATCTCCCAGATAAGCACAACGGTGGTCAACAACCCGGAACTAATTGATCTGGCGGGACGCGCCGGATGCCACAGCCTTTTCATAGGGATCGAGACGATCAACAGCGATAATCTCAGAGAGCTGCACAAGAATTTCAATAAGATCGAACGGTATGGAGAGCTTTTCAGGATGATACGAAAGGCGGGCATCGGCCCGATCGCAAGCATGATGCTCGGCATGGACCATGACACGCCGGATACATTCGATCAGACGCTTGACTTTTTAAAGAAGAACAAGATCTTTAACGCATTCTTCTTCATTTTTACCCCGATACCGGGGAGCGCCGTGTTCGATGAATTAAAAGCGCAGGGAAGGTTGCTGCACAGGAACATGCACCTCTATGACGGCGCACATGTCGTTTTCAGACCGTCGAACTTTACGCCGGAAGAATTAACTGATGGATTCTGGAAACTGTATAATGAGTTTTATTCAATTAAAAATATTCTACGCAGAACATACGATACGGCCGTTATCAGCTCAAACCCGGTGAGAAACATTTTTGAAAATTCGCTGTTCTACTGGTTCTTCCGCCATGCCGTAAGGGCGTATGAGCATCCACTCTCGGGCGGCCTGGGCCGGATTATGTGACATACTCCTCGAAATCTTTTATACTGACCTATTTCCCCGTTAAAGTTTGCTTGACATCAGGGCGGTGAGGCGGATTTCTTTATATCTTATGGATTTTTCGTTTTCAAAAGCACATCTGATGATCCAGAAAAACATCCGCCGGTTCGCTTCCGAGGTCCTGGAAGAATGGGCCAACGTGCTCGATCGAGATTCGAAGCCCCTTCCTCCTCATGTCGTACGCGAGATGGGGAGACTGAATATCTGGGGGATCCAGGCGCCGGCGCAATACGGCGGCGCCGGACTGGATACAGTCGGCTATTCCATCGTGATCGAGGAAATTTCAAGGGTGAGCGCCGCCGTCGGCCTCGGGGTCAGCGTGCACAATTCGGTCTGCCTGGCGCCTCTGCTCAAGTTCGGCACGCCAGAGCAGGTAGAGCGTTTTGTGCCTGACCTGGCAAGCGGGAAAAAGATCGGAGGGTTCACTGTCACGGAACCTCAGGCCGGCTCAGACGCGGCCTCGATACAGTCCACAGCGGTGTCCGACGGCGACCACTATATCCTCAACGGCCAGAAGACTTTTGTCACCAACGGGGGCATCGGCGATGTTTTCCTTACCGCCGCCACAGTCGATACCAGGAAGAAAGCGAAGGGACTCGCGCTCTTCATCGTTGAGAAATCGATGGACGGCTTCGAGGTCGGGAAAATCGAAGATATGATGGGCATGCGGGGAAACATGGTGTCAGAGCTGTTTTTCAACAATGTCCGGGTGCCGAGGGAAAACGTTCTCGGGAGCACGGAGGACGGATTCAGGATATCCATGCAGACGCTCGACATGGGGAGGATAGGGATCGCCGCACAGGCTCTCGGAATCGGGACGGCCGCGTTCGAAGCGGCGGCCAGGTACGCGATGGAACGCAAGCAGTTTGACCGCCCGGTGGGGACGTTCCAGGCGGTGTCGTTCAAGCTCGCGGACATGAAAACGCACCTCGACGCAGCCCGCCTCCTTATATACCGCGCGGCCAATCTCAAGGACCGCAGTCTTCCCTATTCTGCCGAATCGGCGATGTGCAAGCTGTACGCGTCAACGACTGCCATGCAGGCGTGTATGGAGGCGCTCCAGATTTTCGGCGGGTATGGCTACGTGAAGGACCTCCCGGTGGAACGCTTTTTTCGGGACGCGAAAATAACCGAAATATACGAGGGCACGTCTGAAATCATGAAGATCATCATCGGCAATGAAATAATAAAACAGTTCGGCAGGCTGTAGCCCCATGCTATCGATTCTCGTCTGCATAAAGCAGGTCCCGGACACACAGAAGGCTGTATTCGACCCGAGGACCGGGGTTATCGACCGGAGCGGCACGGAAAACATAATGAACCCCGATGATCTTCATGCCCTGGAGATGGCGCTGTCGCTGAAGGACGAATACGGCGCGTCGGTGACGGCGATCACCATGGGTCCGCCGCAGGCGGCCGATGTACTGAACGAAGCGCACGCCCTGGGAGTCGACCGGTGCGTGCTCGTGTCGGACCAGCGTTTTGCCGGATCGGATTCGCTCGTCACCAGCAAGGTCCTTTCACGGGCGATCGTGAAGCTGGGCGCTTACGATATTATTGTGACCGGCCGCGAGGCCATAGACGGGAACACCGCCCATGTCGGGTTCCAGCTTTCGGAGTTTTTACAAATACCGCTCCTGGCACAGATACATAAATTTAAGATTAACAAGGATTCCGCGATCATAGAGCGTCTGTATGGACATGAATACCAGAAGATACAGGTGCGCCTTCCTGTACTGATCGTAGTCGGCAAACATGCGAACCGGGTTCGCATCCCACGGCTCGCTGACATCAAGACCTGCACAGACAAGAAGATAATCGTGATGACCATGAATGATATTGGCGGGACTGAAGAAGAATACGGCGCGGCAGGATCGCCAACGGTCGTCATTGAAACCGAGATTTTCTCGCACAAGCGGGGAAAAGAGATTTTGTCGGGAGACATGAACGAAATCATAGACATACTCGTTCACAGGCTGAAGAAGCATAATATACTGAGGTACTGACGGTTCATGTCGGGGAAACAAGTCAGCATAGAAAACTACAGAGACGTCTGGATTTTTACGGAAATCCAGGACCATGAGCGCGTGCTTGAAGGCGCTCTGGAGCTTCTCTCAAAAGGCCGCGAGATAGCGGACACACTTGGCGTGAAGCTCTATGCAGTGGTCTTCGCCCTCGAAGCTGAACAGTACCTTCCCGTGGTTGAGCGGTACGGGCCCGATGTGATTCTCTACTGCAGCGACCGGGGCCTGAAACATTATGACAGCCAGATTTTTCCGGATATCTACACCCGGCTTATTAATGAGTACCGGCCATCTATCATTCTATTTCCTTCAACGGAAGCGGGAACCGACCTGGCGCCGCGGCTCGCCCAGCGGTTCGGTACCGGACTTACCTCGCACTGTACCGGCCTGTCGATCATGGATTCCGACGTGTACGGGAAGGGGCTGCTGGTCATGAAACGGCCGGCCTATAGCGGGAATGCGATAGCCACGGTCATCTGCCCCAGACGACGCCCGCAGATGGCGACGGTGCAGCAGGGCGTATTTGATAAAAAGGAGATTCATGGCAGAAAGACGGAGATTGTCCGGCTTCCCTTCAATTTTGATATCGATCAACTGAGCGTGGTGAGCCTTGAGGCGCCGAAGCGGTGGGACAAGCCGAAGGTGCCGCTTGAACAGGCCTCTGTCGTGATCGCCGGCGGGAGGGGCCTCGGGTCAAAGCGCAATTTCGACACGCTTTTTGAGCTTGCGGAAATACTCGGCGGCGAGGTTGGAGCCACGCGTGTTCCTGTTTTTAACCGGTGGTGCGGAGAAGAACGGATGATCGGCCAGACCGGCAAGACCATCAGGCCGCAGCTCTACCTGGGGTTCGGAATATCCGGTCAGATCCAGCACACGGCATCGATCGTCGATTCGGAAATCATTGTTTCGATTAATACCAGTACTGCCGCGCCCATAACGGAACTTTCGGATTACGTTATCACGGAAGACGCGCACGCGATTCTCTGCCGTCTCATAGAACGTCTCAAAACAGAAAAGCGGACCGTCTGACAGGTTTATTCCTCTTTATCCTCTTCAATTTCCGCATCCCGTTTCGATTTTTCTTTTTTGAGAAGAGCGCCTTTATCCTTTCTCACCAGGTCAAAAATACTTGTCATCTCGTCGTGGTCCTGGCTGCACTGCTCGGTCGGCTCGGTCCCGGAAAGGAAATACTCGGATTGTACCGGACATCCGTCAACCGGGAGTTTGCCGGTTTTCGCGCAGATGTCGAGGGTCGTGATGCCTTCGGGTTGTTCTCTGAAGCGCGATGGCTTCCTGAATGTGTAGACTTCGCGCATAAAATTTCCCCACACCGGCGCGGCGACGACGGATGCGCTTTGGCCTCCGCCGAGGGAAAATTTCTGGGAATCACATCCCATCCAGACGGCGGCGACGAGGTCCGGCGTGAAGCCGACAAACCAGGCGTCCCTGAACTTTGAGGTGGTGCCGGTCTTTCCTCCTGCAGGGAGATGAAAAGCGGCAGTCCCCCGGATTCCGCCGGTAGCCGTGCCGGAATCAACCACGCTCCTGAGCAGGCTCGTCATGATGAAAGCGGTCGCCTCGGAGATCACCCGTTTCCCGAGCCCCCCCGTGGTCTCCCCGTCGTATACGGTTCGCCCCTCTTTATCGATGATACGACTGATGGTGAAGGGCCTGACCAAACGGCCTCCGTTTGCGAAGACGGAAAACCCCCGCGCCATCTCCAGCGGTGATACTTCGGAAGTGCCCAGGGAGATGCTGGGGTCGACGGCGAAGCGTGAAAGCGGGATGCCCATGAGCCGTGAGGCGAAATTGGCGACAGATTTCGGATTGATTTCATCGACGACCAGCACCGATACGATGTTGAGCGAGGCTGCGAGCGCGGCGCGAACCAGCACTTTGCCCTTGTAGGTTTTTTCGTAATTTGATGGTTTCCATACCTTTTCCTCCTCGCCCCTGAAGACGACGGGGACGTCATAAAACGGCGTGGCAGCGGTGATCTTTCTCGATTCAATGCCCGCGCCGTAGACGAATGCCTTGAATGCAGATCCGGGTTGGCGCACCGATTGTACCGCTCGGTTGAGCTGGTTTTTGGAGTTGAAATCGCTTCCACCGACCATGGCCGTAACTCCGCCGGTAAACGGGTCGATGGCGATAAGGGCGCCTTCAACCCGGGATGAGGATAGGAGATTATCGCTTCCGGAACGGTGCTCTTCGAGAGCAATCGCGATATCGTCGGTTCCGAGTAGTGCGGAAAGCAGCAGCAGGTCATCGAGGGCGCCTCGTCGCAATAATGACAGGAATCTGGATCGATCTTTCAGGTCGGCAGGCCTGATTTTTCTTTCCTCGATCTGTTGGCGGGCTATAAGGCGATCGATATCATCGAGACGGGAACGATTGAGCAGACCGACGGTATCGTTTTGCTCGACAATACCCCGTACCAGTGATTCCCTGGCGGCCTCCTGCTGGCGGAGATCGAGCGTTGTGTGCACCTCAAGACCCCCCCGGTAGACCCTTTTCTCACCGAATGAATTAACAAGGATACGCCTGATGTATTCAGTGAAGTGAGGGGCTCTGTTGAAGCTTTTGCTCCGCACGCCGAGAGTGGGGAACTTAGTCCGAATTTTGTCGAGAAATGCCGTCCAGAATTCATTAAACTGCAGGGTAGCGTCGGCTCTGGAGAGGTGTCCCGCGTCAATCATGGCGTACAGAATATGCTTGTGTTTCTGAAAGGCCGCCTTCGGGTTTTTCAGCGGAGAGAAGTGGTTGGGGGACGAGGGTATCGAAGCGAGGAGAGCGGCTTCGACCGGGGTGCACTCTTGGATCTCCTTGTCGAAAAAAAACCGGGCCGCAGCGTTGACACCGTACACGCCATGGCCGAAATAAATCTGGTTCAGATACATTTCAAGGATTTCATCCTTGGTGAATTTCTTCTCGAACTCACGCGCCAGGAATATCTCGATGATTTTACGGCGAAGCGTCCTTTCTCCCTTCGTGTACAGCTGCTTAACCAGCTGCTGGGTGATGGTCGACCCTCCCTGCCTGATGTCACCGCTCACTATGTCGACAACGATTGCGCGAATGATGCCGGGAAGATCGAAACCCGAGTGGAGATAGAAATCCCGATCCTCCGCCGCGCAAAACGCATGCTTGATCAGGACCGGGATGGTCCGGCTTTCGATGATGGTCCGGTTTTCCTCAAAGAGCTCGGAGATGATCTCACCGCTGGCGTCGTAGATCTTTGTCGAGACGCCGGGGTTAAACGACAGGCCGCCGGCCAGGAGCGAATAGCTGTAGGAGTAGGCGACAATAATATACGCAAACGGCAGCATAAGGGCCGCGAGCAGGATTATTTTTATCGGGAGGGTGCTTGCGCGTTTCATGTGAATATAAAAACTACTTGAAATATGATAGTGCGCATCAATAGTGAAGTCAAGTATAATTGAGGAGTGAAGTATATCATATGCTGATGAAAAAAATGGGACTATTTTTCGTTTCCCTGGCGGTATCCTGCTCAACCCAGGCTTCGAATATAATATCGGAAACGTCTCTTACAAATTATAATTCATTGTTTCTCTCAAAGGTTATAAAGGACAATCCAGAACGGGAAGAACGGATCCGCACCTATCTGAATGGCATGGTCATGGAGGGGCACCGGGGCATACACCTCCTTGATAAATTCGGCCTCTTTCTCGGGAACATGGAAAAAAAGGAGATCGAGATCGAGCGGATAAGGTTTTTTTATCATGCGGATGTCTTCACTATTTTTTTCGTAATGAGAGACCTTCAGGACGATCAGCTCTATACCATGTACCTCGAGTATGAATACGGGGACCGGGAACAATGCGTCCTGAAAGAAATATATTTCTCCCTTGTGTTCGAGGAACGTATGAATGACATCAGGAGTTTTTTCGAGGCCAGATGATCGTCAGAAAACCCGGGGTACTGATTATCGCCGATATCGAAGGGAGCTCCGGGTGCTGGAGCTATGAGGCCTCGCAGTATAAAACGCGGGAATGGGCCCGCGCGTGCAGAGACATGTCGCAGGACATCGACGCTGTTGTTAAGGGGCTGTTCGAAGCGGGAGCGGAGGACATCACTGTTAAGGATTTTCACCGAACGGGATATAACCTTCTTCCCGAGCTGATTGACGGACGGGCAACTATCATTCACGGGTACCGTCGCGGGCCGGTCCCCGGCATAGGCGATCCCCGGGGTGCCTCTCTCCTTTACATGATAGGAATGCACGCGGCATCCGGGAGCGATGGCTTCCTGGCCCATACCCTCACTTCCCGGATCGCGCGGCTCGAGGTCAACGGCAGGCTGATGTCTGAAGCGGAACTCTTTTCGTCGTCTGTCGCGCGGTACGGCCTGAGGCCCGTGTTCCTGTCGGGCTGCCCGGTTGCATGCCGGCAGGCGGAAGATGCCATCCGCGGGATACAAACCTGCTCCATCAAAAAAACCGGTTTGCAGGAATCCTTCGATAGCGATGCATGGAGAAAGAGGATTTCAAGTGCCGCGGCTGAAGCACTCGGCAACATCTCGACCGAACCGTACTGCCCTCCGGGCCCGTTCTCGGCCACGGTAATCATGCGCGACGGGCCGGCCGATGCGCGAAAAATTGCCGGTACATGGGGACTGGATGTTCGCGACGACGCGATAAACGTACACGCCGTTGATATGGAGTCGCTCTACCGCTCCCTTATCAGAATCTGCTATCTCACGCCTGCAATTGAGAAATTTCTTCCGTTTGGACTCTCGCTCTACAATATCATGGGCAGGGCGGGGATGCGCTGGGTGCGCGGGACCGCCGCGAAGTATTAATAATTGACGTACCAGGGCGAGGGTAATCGTCTATGTCCTCCGCCAGGAAGATCGTTATAATAACCTAATCCTGAACTTTATCTTCAGCACTTACCGAGAATAGTATCCATTGCAGATCCTGTTCCCGGAATTCATCTTCAATCAGCATTATAAAATAATTATAATTAGAACACGCCGTATTTTATAAAAAAATACAGGATATTTATATTATTTTGAGGTATTTTGGTCATTTTTAATAAGAAATATATTAAATTTTACCGAAATAATATACAGAGGTCCGTTTCTGGCAGCAGCTTGGATGAGTATATTATAGTATCAGAATATAATGAATACAATGAAACTATATCATATTACTATTGCACTTCTGATTGCTGGGATTAGCCTTCCTGCGTTGGCCGGGGTCTATGAGCCGGACAAGCTGAGGGTACATCTCAGGATGGATAAGAGGTCGTACTACTCTGATGATGATGTTATCCTGTCGGTATGCGTACAGAACGAATCGGAACGGAATAATTATTTCATCGTGTATGATTCGAGCGGAAGCGATTCATCAAACTATACGACATTCCAGCCGGTGGTATTTGATATGAACGGACGGGAGGCCGAGATCACAGTGCCGTATAAAATCGAAAACCGCAATCCGGGCGAACTGTTAAAGGGACTTGAGAGACGGATGGTGGAGCTCGCCCCGCGGGAGATATTCATCCACACGATACATCTCAAAGAGCTGTTTAACCTGAAACTGAACACCTCCTATCGCGTGCGGAGCCTGTTCTACCCGGCGTTTGAAGAGAACACGGTGCTTGCAAGCGATAACGAACTGGCCTTTACCATCATCGAAAACAGGCGGTACGTCAAGTCGAGCGAAGTTGACGCGGTCAACCGCAACCTGTCGCCCAAAGAAGTAATGTTATTGACATTGAAAGCGGAAAAAGATAGGGATTGGGCAAACTGGCTGAAATATTTCAATATTGAAAAATATATCAACGCCTTCCCGGAGTATGTCCAGAAATACTACCGTGCCGACTTTGAGGAAAAATCTGCGGTAGAAAAGGATTTCGTTAAATACCTGACACGAGAGCGCGATGATTATCTTATTGATTTTAAAATTCTCAAAGAAGCCGTTGAAAAAGACAGAAATATTGCGTATGTTGATGTTGTAGTGGATAGGTTCGCTACGAGAATGACATATCGCTATAAATGCAGGTATACGCTTGAGCAATATAAAAATCTGTGGCTTATAACTGATGAAGAGGCCACGGTGATGAAAGGTGTTAAGCGATGACAGAAATTCTCTCACAAGACGAAATAGATGCCCTATTGACCGCGATCTCAACGGGCGAGGTGGACACCACAGACTATTCCGCCGCCAAGGAGCAGAAAAAGGTCAAGATCTACGACTTCAGGCGGCCGGACAAGTTTTCCAAGGACCACATCCGGACACTGCAGATGATGCACGAAACCTTCGCCCGTTTGACCACGACCGCGCTGTCGGCGCAGCTCCGAGCCCTGGTCGGCGTGCACGTCGCCTCGGTCGATCAGCTGACGTACGAGGAGTTCATCAGATCAATACCAAACCCGACCACTCTCGCGGTCATCAATATGGACCCACTGAAGGGTTCAGCCGTGCTCGAGATAGACCCGTCCATCACGTTTACTATCATTGACAAGCTTTTCGGCGGGTTGGGGGAGGCCACCAAGATTAGCCGGGAGCTAACCGATATCGAGCTGTCGGTCATGGAGGGGATCATCGTACGCATTCTGGGGAACCTCCGCGAGGCCTGGTCAAACGTTATAGATCTAAGGCCGCGTCTTGGCAACATAGAGACAAATCCGCAGTTCGCCCAGATCGTTCCGCCCAACGACATGGTCGTCCTTATCACGCTGGAAACCAAGGTCGGGGAAGTGGAGGGGATGACGAACCTCTGTATCCCCTATATCTCGATAGAACCGGTCATATCGAAGCTGTCGGCCCAGTACATGTACTCCAGCATCCGCAAGGGCGCAACGGACGAGAACCTTTCCGTCATACAGAAGCGCCTTGAAACCGTTATCCTGCCGGTTGTCGCGGAGCTCGGCGAGGTGCAGATCAAGGTCCAGGAAGTGCTGAGGCTGACGGTGGGAGACGTCATCAAGCTTCCCGATACAAAAGTCGGTTCGGACATGACACTTAAAATCGGCGGCCGAAAGAAATTCAAGTGCCGTCCCGGCGTGGTATCAAGCCGCATTGCCATAAAGATAGGAGAGCGGATCGAAGATGTCCCGGACGAATTGTTGATTTCCAAGAGAAGCGAAGAGGACTTTTAGATAATCCCCCAACCCCCCCCACAGGGGGGCTGCTGAGAATCTAAATCAATGCAATCCTGATAATAGGATTTTAACCAATAGGCAGTCTTTAAGTCCCCCTCCGGGAGATTTAGGGGGCTAATTGTGTGATATTCTGTTCAAATACGGCATCGGGTCTACGAATTCTGTCCCGATGATTATTTCATAATGGCATATATACCTGGCCGTTTTCCCTGTCCGGCCGACATAGCCGATAACTTCTCCCTTGGATACCTGCTGGCCAACCTCGACGGAAACCCTCTGACAGTGCGCATACGATGTTGTGAAGCCGTACTTGTGCTTAACGGACACCGTGAGGCCAAGGACCGGGTCCCATCGAATGCTGCTCACCTTGCCGGGCGCGGTCGACTTGATATCCGCTCCCGGAAACGCCTCGATGTCGAGGCCATTGTGGTTTTCTGTTTCGGCGGCATAGGCCGAGTTTCTCTGGCCGAACCGTGAGACAACATACCCGTTGACAGGCCAGATTGACGGCGTCGTTTCGATTATCTTTTTCCGGTATTCCAGAAAGACCTTAATCTTCGAGAGAATTTTCTTGGTTGTCTTCAACTCTCGTTCGATTTCCTGTATGTTCAGGATCTCGATAGGGGGCAATTCAGCAGTTCCTGCCTCTCCGTTTTCTCCGGTGTCATAGGTGGGATTGGGATTGTTCACGCCGCCCTTGGCCCAGAGCGAATCGATGTCGCTCCCCGGGGTCAGGGAGTAAAGATGCGTGATCTCAGGCTTGAATTTCTGGAAAATGTCGTAGAGCTCGTTGATCTCTTCCTTGTATTTTTTTATCTGGATTTTCGAGTTGGAGCCGTATTTTTTCAGTTTGGAGACTTCCTTGATAGTGGAAGAGTGATTGATGATTAGTATTGACGTGATGGTTATCGTCGTCATGACGACACCGGCGATAATGGCAATAGCGAATATGGAGACATGAAAGTTTAGAATACGCTTTTCGGAATGAGGAATGAACATAATGGTGATGCGTTCCTTCCCCTTGGTGACAAAAAGCCGCCACCAGTCCTTAAGCTTTTCCTGCTTGGAGTTCAGGTGATCTGCCAGAAACTGGAGTATATTTTTCTGCAGGTCGTAAAGGTTTGTTTCTTGAAAAGGATTCAGTTTCATCGCCGATTTTGCTTACTATGTATCCGGGAAATTATTCAAAAAAAATTAATAGATAAAACCCCTTTGTATATAATATTAATCGGCTATCATATGTCAAGTTTTTCTTATTTTCACAAGCGATGTGACATAAAAATGAAAATAAGATAAACCGTTCCGTGTCAGGATTATGTCACAAAATTATTGTATAAGTAACAGCGGTATTAAATTTATGATGTCTGATGATCAATGAACAGCTGAATCAAAATCGTTTTGAACCTTGCCGAATAGGAGGGTATTAAAATCCAAAGGAAGTCGCCAGGATGATATCGGCGTTTATTGCCCTGATCTTGAAATTGAGGATGTGGAGTTCCCTGCCCATTGTTGCGAAGAATTGCGCGAAGGTGTTTTCCATGCCGGCCCGTGCATGAGTAATTACGGTCCCAATCGTTATGATGCTCTCCTTCCCGATAAGAAAATCAATGCCGGCCATCCCGTAGAGGATAAAGGAGTAATTATATATGTACGATTTGTCAAGCAAATCGGGAAAGGTTCCGTATATCCGTGCCTTGGAGTCGTTATACCCAATACCTCCGCCGAGGGTAAACACAGTGGTCCTTGAAACATAGAATTCAAATCCGCCCTTAATTGAAACGGATGGACGGGTGGATTGGGTCTGTTTTTTCCCGATAGAGCTGCTTTTAAAATACATGATCTGGCTGAGCGGGGGATAAAGCGTCTCATCTTGGATAAGAAACGGCTGGGTGAATGTGACGGGAACGGAGAATTCAAGTTCAATAGCCATGGCAATATCATTGATGGGACGGGAATAGGCGCCGGCTATGAGAATTGGTCCCACATCGTATGTAAAGGTATAGGGTAATTCTCCTTTTGCCTTGAATTCCAGCCGGGTCATGGCGGCAATCTCGCTCATGATATATTTTTCGGCCTGTAGAATATTTTTTTTCCAGACGAACCGTCCGGGACTGAGTATAAACCCTATTTCAGACTGTCGTAATTTTGCAAGGTACCCAATTCTCGGATTCGAAGAGATTTCCCTGATTGTTTCTCTTTCAAACTCGTGGCTGTAGACCCCCGGTGTTATATCAATAAGGGCCCTGTTTTTAGTTGTCTCGACTGAATCATAGTATTTGCCGTTCAGTCCTATGCCGACGGAGTGGTTCGCATTGATTGCATAGGCCAACGAGGAGGAGACTTCGTATGTCATTTTATCTGTTATGCTTGTTCCAGTGCCGATAGCCGGGAAGTCTTTCATCGCAATGGTTCTCGTTTTAATGCCTGAAGACTCATAGTTGGTGTATATATCAAAACCGAGTGAAAAGTGGTCGATTTTTCTGGCATATGAAATGCGCCCAACGCCTAAATCGAATGTATCGACTTTAGGCCTGATCAGGGCGAGCTGGGCGAGTCTCATGAATACTTTTGACTGAAAGGATGTTTGGTAATTGGCTAGTATCCCGAGTGCGTTATTATGGCGCTGGCATGAAAGGAGCGCCGGGTTGCGGACGGTGTCCAGCGCGCCGTACGCGTGAACGGTCAGAACCCGGCCCATGAAGAAGCTATTGGCCGCGAGCCTGGAGGCAGGGAGGAAAAACAGTAATGCACTTATTAAAAAAATCAGGTGGTGTTTATTCATTCAGCGCCCCAGGGTGCAATCGGTTCAATTATGCCTGCTGATATTGTCAGCTAAACAGCGAAAACTTTCAATAACATTTTTATAAGCGGAGCGAATTGCCCGGTAGAGACGGCGCTCTGAATTTGTTCCCCTCCAGTACGTAGCCGCGGGTCAGCGTGTTTGAACAGGAGCTCACCTGATACGCTTTTCATTGTGATCACGATTTTTTTAACCGCATAATAATCTGATCGGCAGACGACTGAAACGCGGGCCTCTGCCTGTAAAAGGCGTGACCCGTAGTAGCTTACGACTGCAGCGGTGCCGACGGCTAATATGTTCGATGAATCACTCATGATAATATGCCGCTGACACTATTGTGAAAAAACAATAATACAGGATTAACAAGCAAGAGTTTTTAATATCCGAGCAATAAATACAGGTATGTATATGTATTTACACCGGTTGAATATTTCATTTTTCAGCGGTTATGATGGATAAAATATGCATATGGTGACGGTATTTTTGCATAAAAAATTATCAAAATCGAGTAAATTATTGACATCGGAAGGCGATGATTTGAAATAATAATAGTGATCAACGAAACGTTGATATAATTAAAATAAATATTGGAGGAATTCCCGTGACTTTCTGGCAGGAATGGGGCGGATATATATTAATAGCTATCATATTGGCGGTTATAGCCGCCGGCGTTGTGGTATACAGGATCCTGAAGGGGAGGGTCCAGAAAAAAATGGATGACCAGCAACAACTGGTAAACCAGCACAAGGTGCCTGCGTCCATACTGGTCATCGAAAAAAGAAAGGACAAGATAAAAAACGCAAATATTCCAAAATCGGTAATAGAGCAGATACCGAGGGTGTACAAGCTGAAAAAGGTCCCCATCGTCAAGGCGAAGATCGGTCCCCAAGTAATGGACCTGCTATGCGATGAGGATGTGTTCGATAAGCTCCCGGAACGAAAGACGGTACGGGTAGACCTCGCGGGTATTTTCATAGCCGCCATCAAGCAGGGGAAAAAGTAGCCGTTGGAGAGCTGTATTATTGTGTACTGCACGGTGCCGTCCCTGGAAACGGGTATGGTTATCGCTGACGACCTGATTTCAGGACAATACGCCGCGTGCGTCAACATTGTTCCAGGGCTCACCTCGATATACCGGTGGAAAGGCGAGATAGCGAGGGACATTGAAATGCTTCTGATAATCAAGAGCAGAAGGGCGCTCTTTGGTACAATACGTGATAGAATACTCTCTATTCACCCGCATGAAGTGCCAGAAATTATTTCTATGGACATATCAGATGGAAACGATCCGTACCTGAAATGGATTTCAGACAGCACCCGTGCCCAGTAACCATGAGTGACATTGCTTAATTTACATGACGTTCAATAAAAAATAGGGTTAAATAGAAAAATTCATTGAGTTATTTTACGATTTGTTGTAATACTTTTATAGAGTGAAGTCTTTCAATGCCGCAATGAAAGGCGGTGTAAAGTGACCATTTTTTTTTAATTAATCATAAAAAAAATGATAGTCTTTCTATTGATTCTACCGTTTATATTAATTATATTATAAGGCGGAAGAAATGGACAGGATCAAGAAAAGCATTGTTTCGAACAGGTTTGTCCGGCTTATTGAGGAAAATCATCAAGAAATCATAGAACATTTCATGAATGATGTTAGCCGGAATAAAAAGACAATAGCCTACCGGAACATGGATCCCCACGATTTATATGAAATAGGCAGCAGGGTTTACAGGGAATTGTCAAAATGGATTGAGAAAGGGCTGCCCAAAGAAGAGGTAAAGGAGTATTACAGGAAGCTTGGAAAAATACGACATAGTGAAGGAATACCTTTTTCACAGTTTTTTCAGGCTCTGGTTCTTTTAAAACGTCACATGTGGCTTTTTATCAAGCGGCAATTGGAAAATGAAATGACGGATTACAAGCAGGCGATAGAGGTAAGCGACCGGGTTGTTCTTTTCTTTGACAGGGCGGCATATTATATGCTTACCGGGTACGAGGAAGAGATCGGGAAAAAATGGTAATTTTTCATAAAAATAAAAAAAATTTATCAAAAAATCTTGACAATTTAAGGCCTGAAAAACTAATATCACATTTTCGAAAGGGGATGTTTTGATGCTATTTGAAACGTCGCTTGAGAAGAACATAGGGATACATAAAGCAATTACTTAGATTTTAAATAATTAAGCGCCTGCTTGCAGGCGAACTGATTGTTGAAAAATCTCCAAAGAGTAATATTTTGGGGATTTTTTTGTCACCTGTGATAGTTCTTTGAAAACTGGGTAGTATATATAACTACCTCTGTTAATTACTTTAAGTTTGAACCAAATTATCTTTATGATAACTATTATCATGGAGAGTTTGATTCTGGCTCAGAACGAACGCTGGCGGCGCGTTTTAAACATGCAAGTCGTACGAGAATCCCGATGCTTGCATTGGGAGGAGAGTGGCGAACGGGTGAGTAACACGTGGATAATCTACCTCTAGGATTGGGATAACTATTCGAAAGGATGGCTAATACCGAATAACATGGCAGTTTCATAAGTTGCAGCCATTAAAGATGGGGACCGCAAGGCCTATCACCTGGAGATGAGTCCGCGGCCCATTAGCTAGTTGGCGGGGTAACGGCCCACCAAGGCGACGATGGGTAGCCGGCCTGAGAGGGTGACCGGCCACATTGGGACTGAGATACGGCCCAGACTCCTACGGGAGGCAGCA
>JAFGBT010000025.1 GCA_016933025.1 Spirochaetota bacterium
CTTTTATCTGCCGGACAAACATCGGAAATCAATACGATATTACGGCATATACGCACACAGCATTGAAAAAAAGCTGGAGCAGATAACCCGCAAGACCTGGGCGGCAGCGATCCAAAGCTCGTTCGATAAAAACCCTGAGATATGCCCTGACTGCGGCGCGGAAATGATCGAATCTGTGGTTTTCGCATACGAGGCAGACAGGCAATGGCGTAAGTTGTGGAAGACCCACCTGCTTTACGGCGGCTATTTCAGGATGAAGAGAGGACCTTGACGGTTTCATCAACCTGAATTTACCACATTTTCTCCATTCTTCTTTTGCTTTTGGCTACAACCGCTGTTGTTTCAACAGTCGGGAAGGTAGGCCGTGCGCCTCATCCGCGAATTTTCTCCATTTTTTCGCGCAGCGCGAAATTTTAACCCCCCTGTCCAGAACTTTTTGCTTGCCAGGGCCCTTCTGATGTGCTAGTACATCTTCAGATAAGAGCCATTGTGTCGCATCGGGCGCTCCCGGTGTTACCGTAGTTTCCTTGATAGTCGAGCGCTACTATAAAAATACCTTTTTTCATGTTATTCCTCCTGAGTTGAAATAGCTAATCCCAATATATGTAATATCAAGAAATTTTTCTATAAGACCGGTTTGGTTTCGCGGGATAAAATATACATTGTATGTAATTTAATTGTACGTGCCCTTTCTGCGGATGAAAACCCTGATTCGCATGAAATTCACTTTTTCTTCAGAACAATCACGGTAAGATCATCTTCCGGGTCCCTGCCGGCGGTAAAAGAAAAAAAATCACCCATTATGAAATCCAGCACTTCCCCGGCGGTGCCGCCGGGGGCCTTCTTCAACATATGGAATATGCGCTCCTCTCCGTACCTTTCTTCTTTCTTGTTCCTGCCTTCCTCCAGGCAGTCAGTGTAAAGAAGAAGAACATCGTTACTGCCGATATTGAATTTCAATGTCTCGTATTCCCTTTCGAGACCGGCAATACCGATAAAATATCCCTTGAAGTCGCTGCCTTTGAGATTTGCAATTTCAATATCTCCCGACCCGGCCCTTCTGACAAGTACATCAGGGTGGGCGGCATTGACATATTCAACGGTATCGCCTGAGAACCTGAGGAGCAGGCCGGTTAAATAATTCTCAATCATTCCTATCTCGTTTATTAGTTCCATGTTTGATTTCTCAAGAATGGAATTGAGCTCCTTGTTCGTCCCTTTCATGAAATTCCTGTGAAATACCGTCCTCGCGATCATGGTTATAAGCCCGGAGGCTATGCCGTGTCCCGATACGTCAAATAGCGCAATACCCGTCAGCCTGCCGTTTTCCTCGTAAAAATCATACAGGTCCCCCGACACGCCTGACATCGGCCTGAACAGGTAGGCAACATCCCATTCCCCGGTGTCGGGGGGGGCCTTGGGAAAGAGCGTCGACTGGATATTGGCGGCCATGCTCATGTCGATAAGCGCCCGCCGGTGCGCCTCCGCAAGCTTCAGATTCACCGCGGACAGTTCCTCCATGGATGACTGCAGAAGCTCTGTCCGGTCCACCACCTTTTTCTCAAGGTTCCTGTTCATGTCCAACAGCGCGTCGCGCGAAGCCTGGAGGTCGCGACGCATGATGTTAAGCCTGTCGGCGAGGCTGATGGAGAAAAGGACAACCATGATGACGATCCCGAAATGAACGGTCCACTGGGTGAAAAAATTCGCGGGCAGCACCCCGAACTGCTTCAGGGCATAGACCACCGCGCTGATTATGACAAAGGAGGCGGCGATCATACCCATCAGGGCCGGCCTGCTTTTTTCTTTTAGTATCAGTATTACTCCCATAACGGCGATATAGGACAGGGTGATTATTGTTAAAGCCGCGGATACAATGATTATATAAAGGTACGTGCTAACCAGGGTAAATAAAGACAGAAGAATGAATAGTATCGCGAATACCATTAACGTGTAATACGTTATTTTAAGATATAGCTTCTTTTTGCTCAGGGACTTCAGATCAACAAGCTGTGTAACGAACAAACATATGAAGGCCAGCATTAAATTCAGAAAGAACGGCGTGGAATAGGCGGACCACCATGGGGAATCCGGCCAGAGGTATTGAAACGACGTCCCCGTATGCGTTGAGAAAAACATGAGGGTGAAGAATACAAAGAAAACATAATAGAGGTACTCAAACCTCCGGATAAAAAAGAAGACAATGAGGTTGTATAGTATCAAAATGATGATTATGCCATCGAAGAGGAGCAGGAGGTGGTATTCAATTGATGTTTTTTCTTTGAAGGCTTCCGGCGACCATATCCTGAGGTGCAGGTTCATGGCGTCCTGCGTGTAAAACCGGGCATAAAAGGTCGCCCTGGTCTTTGACTTTACCTCCAGCGGAAAAACAAATGTCCTGTTCGAAACGGGGCGCTCTCTGAAGGGCTTTCTTAACCCGGCCTCGATCATTTTATAACCGTTACCCCCGGGCGCATAGAGCCTTATATTCCACATGATGGCGTCAGCTTCTTCCAGGTAGAAGGCGACATCCCTGTCCGAAATATTTTCGAGAGTGAAGCGCGCCCAGTAAACAGATTTTGTGAATCCGAAACCCAGGTCTTCCTTCTTTGATTGTTTCCAGTGCGATTGATACTTTTCACTTTTAATGTTATCAAAAGTGAGCGTCCCGCCTGCATCCTCCAGGTATTCCATGTGAAACCCCGGGCTTAATTTCGAAAGGGTCTCGTTAATTACAATTACGTCTGAAAATGCGGGTACAGGAACAGTAAGAAAAACCACGGCTGCCAGGACGGTCCTTGCCATTACTAACAATATTTTTCTGTTTTTATGCACTGAAGAATTCCCGGTAATTTAATATAAGGGAAATTACGGCACACCTGCTCCCTGCTATGGGATGCAATGGGCCGTGTCTGTACCTGAATATTTTCCCGTTACCGGAACATTATAACATCGGTTAGTAAAATTACAAGAAAAAACCATGAACCGTCACGGTTCCTTCTTTTCCCTGGAATATCAGCGGTACGGAAGGAGTCTGTACCGGGGTTGATGCATTACCTGCCCGCGTTATATGAGAATATCGCTGATTCCGGCATATTTCTGCATTTGTGCCGGAAGAATTCCATGTTCCCGGTCCGGGTGCCCGGTATTTCTTACAGGGGGGGAAATTTTAACCCCCCTGTCCAGAACTTTTTGCTTGCCAGAGCCCTGCTGATGTGCCATAATCACTGCAGATAAGAGCCATTGTGTCGCATCGGGCACCGCTGGTGTGGCCGTAGTTTCCTGGATTTTAATTTAACGACATATCCACTGAAATCCACGCATCGCGAAATATGCTTTATTTCGCTTCCCTCTGAATTGCGAACATTGATTGTAGCGTATCTCTTGTGAAGATCGATTCCATGAAACCGTCTTTCCATATTCAGCCTCACTATCGCCAATATTCCCATTGACAAATGAAAAGCATGGGAGTACCTTGATGAAACTGTGTTGTTTCGTTCCACTATTCAGCATCGTTTGATACGTGCTAATTTGTTGGTACGAATACGGAAGATGGCCGGCCAAACCTAGATTAGTGGTCGCTCCAACGCCACAGAAAGTACGTAGGCCATCTTCCGTTCCCTTTCATGTGTCCCGGGTGATTGAGAACAGAATACAGCCATCTCCCGATTCTTGCAACACAGTATCAGCCTCGTGAGGCAATCATAACAACCTGGATTTTAAAAAAGAATGGCGGCATCAAGCCCCTCGGCCGCGGCCCTGGCGCTCAATGGGTGAAAAAGGGGTAATATCCTAAAAAGGGGTAAAAGAAAGGGTAATGTAAAAAAGTCAGTCTGACCGACTTTTTTAAAGAGATACTATTTGCGCCAAAAATGATTTCAACATACCTGTCCATAACTTTTTTTACTTGCCAGGGTCTTGTACCGATAAGACCCATTCCGTACTCTTCGGTGGGCTTATTGGTGGAGAAGATTCCTATATTTTCAAGGAGACCGTCATGAACAATCCTGAAAAAGCCGTAAGTAATTTCAATAACGGGCTGAACTGCGCACAGGCGATCCTGAAGGCGTACGGCCCCTCATGCGGGCTTGAGGAGAATCTGTGCGTTCGCATAGCCGCCCCCCTCGGCGGCGGCATAGGCCATCTGCAAGAGATATGCGGCGCCGTGAGCGGCGCGATCATGGTAATTGGCCTGAAGTTCGGCGAAGGGAGCGAGGACCGTGGAAAGCGGGCCCGCATTAATGATCTTGTGCAGGATTTTGTCAGGGAGTTCACATCCCGCAACAGGTCACACCTCTGCCGGGATCTTCTCGGCTTCGACATATCGACGCCGGACGGACTCGCGGAAGCACGGAAAAAGGGGATCTTCGGCGGCTGCGCGGAATACGTGCGGATCGCCGCGGAAATTCTCGAGAAGATGCTGTAGCACATGGCACTTCGGGACCTTCATGACGGGGCGGGCACGGCCGCCCGGTTCTTCACCGGCTTCACTCCAGCCGCGCACCGGGGAGCCTCCCGGGACTTTCCGGAAAACACCATCCCCGCGTTTGCCCGGGCGCAGGAGATCCTGCACGGATGTCTCCTCGAGACCGACGTGCGGCAGACCGCGGACGGACGCATCGTGATCATGCACGACGAGCTGTTGCATATCAAGACAGACGGGAGCGGCCCGGTGCGGGAGCGCGACCTCCCGGCTGTCAGGGCGCTCGATGCGGGCTTCGGCGTCACCTTTGACGGCGGCGTTACCTACCCGTTTCGCGGCATGGGCTTCCGGATACCTCTGCTCGAGGAGGCGCTCGACTCCTTCCCGTCAGCCAGGTTTTCAATTGACATCAAGGACTGCGACACCGGGGCGGCCGAGCGCGTCATTTCGATAATCAGGGAACGCGACGCTGTCCGACGTGTCATCATCGGCTCCTTCCATGGCGCGGTCATGAGGCACGTGAGGGAAAAATTCAGGTACGCCTATACCAGCTATGCCAAAAGAGACATCGTCAGGTTCCTGGCGGCGGTAAAAACAGGGATGCCGCTCCCTTCCGGCAGGCGCGGAGAGGCCATGCTGGTCCCGGAAATGATCGGCGCCGGGGAGAGCGAGTATACGGGGAGCGCTTCATTCCGCCGCATCCGTGTCGTCTCGCCCCGCTTTATCCGCAAGGCGCATCGCCGGAGTATACCGGTTATCGCCTGGACGATCAACGACCCTGACAACATGCGGCGGCTCATCGAATGGGGCATAGACGGAATCGTCACCGACCGGATCGATATTCTGAAAGAGGTAATGGCGGAGAAGGGCCTGCTGCCTAATATTTCATTGACAGAAAAATAAGCGGCAGGTAGCATACAGACCACAGCCATCATATTGTTCGAGGGACCCCATGTTCTGGAATAAAGATATTGAGACCATCGGCCGTAAGGCGCTGGAGGACCTTCAGCTCAAGAAGCTTTCGAAGGCCCTGAAAGACGCGGCGTCGACCCCGTTTTATAACAAGGTTTTCAAGGACAATAAGGTCAATGTAGACAGGATAACATCCCTGGATCATCTGAAAGATCTGCCCCTGACCAGCAAGGCTGATCTGCGTCTGAGTTACCCGGACGGCATGGTGGCGGTGCCGCGCAGGGAGATCGTGCGAATGCACGCCTCGTCCGGCACGACCGGGAAATCGACGGTCATCTTCTACACCGCGAAGGACATAGCCGAGTGGGCGGACCTGATCGCCCGGAGCATGGTGGCCACCGGCACCACGCCGGACGACGTGTTCCAGAATATGATGGGCTACGGCCTCTTCACCGGGGGTCTGGGCCTTCACTACGGCGCCGAACGGCTCGGCTGCATGGTGATACCCTCGTCCTCCGGTAACAGCCTCAAGCAGATCCAGCTGATGCAGGATTTCAAAACCTCCGTCATACACATAACGCCGAGCTACGCGCTCCATCTGGCCGAAGTGGTGGCCGGGCAGGGGGTTCGCCCGCCGGACCTCGGGGTGAAAAAGGCCTACCTGGGGGCGGAACCGTATTCCGAAGAGACGCGAAACAAATTAGAAGAGCAATGGGGCCTCGACGCCTACAATTCGTACGGGCTCTCTGAGATGAACGGGCCCGGCGTCGCCTTCGAGTGCGAGAAGAAAAGCGGCATGCACCTCTGGGAGGACTTCTATCTATTTGAAATCATCGATCCGGACACGTGCGAGCGCCTTCCCGATGGCGAGGAGGGGGAGCTGGTTATAACGCACATCAACCGGGAGGCCATGCCGATCATACGGTACCGGACGCGCGATCTCACCAGGGTCATACCGGAGCCGTGTCCCTGCGGCCGGACGCACCGGCGCATCGAGCGGATCAAGGGCCGCACCGACGATATGCTGATCGTTGGCGGCGTGAACGTGTTCCCGTCGCAGATCGAGTCGGTGCTCATGAAGGTGCCGGAGGTCGGCAACAACTACCAGATCGTCCTTGACCGTCACGAGAACCTTGACCGGCTCCACGTCCGGGTTGAGCTTTATTCCAAGATGTTCTCAGGCGACATGAAGGAGCTGAACCGGCTCAAGGAGAGGCTCTCGGAGGAGCTCAGGGCGCTCATAACCGTAAATCCGCGCATCGAGCTGCTTGAGCCCGGGTCCCTGCCGCCGAGCACGGGGAAGGCGGTACGGGTAATCGATAACAGGAAAATATAGGGGGGCAGTATGCCGAAGCAGATATCCATTTTCGCCGAGAACAAGCCGGGAAAAATTGAGAAGATTGCGGGCATCCTGGGTGATAACGGCATCAACATGCGGGCCATCACCATATCCGACTCGGGGGACTACGGCATCATCAAGATCCTGGTGGACAAGCCGGTGGACGGCTGCAACGCTCTCAAGGCCGCGGGGGTCGCCGCGACCCTGAAGGACATCGTCGCGGTGAGAATCGACGATAGCCCGGGCGGTCTGCACAAGGCCTCGTCAGTCCTGGCGAAGAACGACATTAATGTTGATGACGCCTACGGGTTTACCATCCGGGGAGGCAACGAAGCGGTATTCGTTTTCCAGGTGAAGGACGTGATAAAGACCGAGAAGATTCTTGTTGAGGCCGGGTTCGGGGTGGTGGGGGACCAGGAGCTTTATCTGCTGTAATGATCAGCTAAGATTCCCCGGGCAGGGTCATATCCTCACCCCTGCTCCGGCTTCGCAGGCGATAAAATCCATGATCCCCTTTTTCTCGATGATCATTCCGTAATCGGCAACGATATGAAAGAGAACCCTGCTTTTGATTGTCGCGGTCACCGCGATGCCGGCCATGATCGTCGGCTCAACGCCGGTGCGTGAAGGATAGACGACGCCGTTCAGACCCAGCCTTCGTGCTGTGTATGAAATTGATATGTAACTGAGCCCGGCAGAGATTTCGGGCGAGATCGAAAAGTGGTGCCCGATCATGAACCGGTAATTGATGGTGAAGAGCATCGGGGCCATCCATGATTTCCTGACTGATTTTCCCCACCCGGTAAAGTAGAGAAAGCCTCCCCCGAGCCCCATGTTGAGGCCCCATGCCGGAAAGTTAGCCGCGGTCACGGTGATGAGCCCGCCCCAGCCGGGATGCAGGATTTTCCCCAGGTCGCGCACCGGCATGAGGAAGCACCCCCGCGCGGAAACATCAAATTCAATGAGCCTGGTGTTCACGGGGGCGTCGGCGGATTCGACACCGTCGTTGTCGACCGAGCGGACGGCAAAGTAATGCGTGGTCTTCGGGTCGAGCCCTTTGAGAGTATATTCGCAGCCGTCCGCTTTGCCTGCCAGCGAACGCTTTTCACCAGTCACCCGGTAGATGCGATAGCCCTTCACCGAACCGTCGGGGTCTATGGCGGGGCGCCAGGTTATACACGCCCCGATTGTTCCCCGGTCCTCCGGGAGCCGCGTGAGCCGTGCGCCCGGCGGCGGGTCGGGCGGCGTGTTGGTCATTATCTCGATCTCGTCTGTCGGAAGGGACTCGCCGCCCGTGTCATCGATCGCCGTTACCATGATCCTGTAACGGGTCTTTTCTTTCAGGCCCCGGATGGTATACGATAGCCATCCGGTTGCTCCCGCCTTTCTGAATTCCGTTTCCGCTATTTCTTTGAAATAGACCCGGTATCCCCTTGGCGGCTTGTATGGGGGGTACCAGGCTATCCAGATCGAGCGGGTGTCTGCGGTGCCATGCAGGTCGGTCGGATTGGTGCGCGCCATGAACAGTACTTTTTTCCGGGGGACGGTGTATTCGTCCGGCAGATAGAGATTGTTCCGGAAGGTGTAGGCATCCGCGTTTTCATCCACCAGGTAGGCCTCCAGGGACGAGCCGTCGGTGAGGCGCACAACAACCTTGCCCAGATAGATGTCGGTGTACAGGATGCGGAGTACACTGCTGCGGCCGATCATACGCGCTGAGCCATTCGGCGATACCAGAGTGATGGCGGTACCGGTCTCGCCGGTAATTTTCCCCCTGAGGATGCTCCCATTTTTTAAGAAGACGCATTCGCCTAGAGCGGAACGCATCCCCGTGGTCAGTAATATCAGAGCAATTATTAAGCGGGGATATAATGTATTCATGGCCCCGCCGTGCCGAAAGAGATGATCGCCGATAAACGGCGGTCTTCCAGGCCTGCCGCCATGATCCAGCGCACTAATGGCGTCCGCATACGATTATTCCCCGGTTTTCAGCGGCTTGACCATCTTTATCTGGTTCCGGGGGACCTGAACGATTCCACGGGTGGTAAGAATTTCATAGCTCGCCCCCCGGGAGATGATGGCGCCGCGGATGATTTTACCGTTGTAAAGGATGATCTGGTCGACCCACTTGTAGCGCGCCCGGATATCTTCGAGCGTGATGGCCTCCCTGCCTGACGGCTGTTCAAGGCGGCTTACACGGACGGCCTTCACGGCGCGGTAACCGCCGTAGGCAAGGGAGCCGGCAAGGGCGCACGTCAGCAGCGTCTTGAGGATGACTCCGATGCCGGCTTTCTTAACCGCGAAATAGAGGGAAAGGTAGAGACCGTAGAGAGCGCTGAAGGCCCCGACGGTTTTCAGGACGCGCTTAAGAATTTTCCGCTTCGACGATATGATGGCGTCCCGGTCTTTCGGGGATATCGGCCGGGTGAGTCGGTATTTTTCCAGCAGCTTTTCGATGAGCAGTGTTTCCTGATTTGATTTCTTCATAACAGATCCTCTATACGGGTAATGCCCCGTTCCTTCAGGTGCTCCAGTATACGCCGTGAAACCTGCTGATACCTGTAGTGCGCCTGCCGCTTCGTGATACCCAGGTGCGTGGCCGCCTCTTCATACGTGTAATTATTGATCGCTATGAGATCAAACAGGATTCTCTCCTCCTCGTCCCGGTAGTTTTCACTGTTCTCAATGGCTTCGTGTATTACGATGCGGACGTCCCTGAAGCCGTTCTCGAAGGCGAGATGGATGTCATCCTCGATGTTGCTGATGTCAACGCTGTCCGGATCCGAGCCCTCCTTATTACGATAATAATTTGATATGCAGAATTTCATGGCGCCGAAAAGCCAGCTCCTCGCGTCCCGCACTTCGTCGAATTTTCTGTAGTAGTTGACGAAGATTTCGTGGCATATATCCTCGGCGTCCTCCCTGTTGACCACCCTGCTGTAGAGCGCGTTCAGGATCAGGGGATAAAAATCGCTGTATGATTTCCTGAATGCGCGGTCTTTTTTCGAGAACAGCATCCCCTCGATGCTCCTTTATGTAGTAGTGAAATTTTATTGGAACGTACGAAAAAAATCCGCCGGGAGGCGTTTTTCTATTTATTTTCCGAACCCGGCAGAAATAGAACATAATCATTGGACTGTCCACTATTTTTTGGAATCCCCAAATTTTTAGTCTATTAAATGTGATAAAAAAATCGATTCCGTACTTGACACGGGCATAAAAAATTGTTATTTTAGATAAAATTAAAATACTAAATAATTGTCCGGCAGTGCCGGTAATTATACAAACGAGGGTACAATGGAACATTTGACAAAAGATGCGTTCAAAGAAAAAATTTTTGATTTTGAAACGAATTCTGAGTGGAACTATAAGGGAGAACTGCCGGCTATAATAGATTTCTATGCCGATTGGTGCGGTCCGTGCAAGATGGTCGCGCCGGTTCTAACGGAGCTTGCTGATGAATACGCCGGCAGGATCAATGTTTACAAGGTCAACACCGATCAGGAGCCCGAACTCTCCGGCGCCTTCGGTATCCAGAGTATCCCGAGTATCCTGTTTATCCCGGTCGGAGACCAACCCCAGATGGCCGCGGGCGCCCTCCCTAAAAAGGCTTTTCAGGATATTATAAGGGACGTCTTGAAGGTTAATTGAGCATAATGCAGATTCGACTTTCCCATTGGCCTGTATTATTGTTTGTCATCGCGAGCGCACCCTTCGACGGAGTTTACCCCGAGCGAAGTCGAAGGGCTCAGGGCGACATATCACATGTCATGCCGAGCGTAGTCGAGGTATGCTTCGTCGCCCTCATGAAGAATGAGGGCTCCTCGCAATGACTCTTCACATGGATTCTTAGTTCTTGATTAATTAAAAAATAGTGTCAAAAATGGTCAGGATCCGAACTCTTCCTCGAATTTCTCCCCCGACATGATGGTAAAGAATTTATTCAGTGTCATGAGGTCGAAGGTGTGTTGAATGGCGGGGCTCAGATCGAAGAAGATGAGCCGGGTATTGAATTCCTTGGTTTTTCTCAGGAACTTAACCAGGGAAGCGATGGCGGTGGAGTCAAGACCGGCCAGGTCGCTGCACCTGATTGCGATCAGTTCGGGGCGCATGTTCAGGATTTCACTCAACACCGATTCCATTTCCTGTATGTTGCCGATATTCCATTCGCCCGAGGCGTTGATAATAATCTTGTTGCCTTGTTTCGTGTAGGATATGTTCTCCATGGATTGAATGTTAGCAATCTCGTTTATTATGTCAAACATATTATGCGCGAAAGAGTTGTAGGTTTTGGCAGGGCGACAGCGCGAGCAAGGCTTTCCGTTCCCGCATGAGGCCGAACATCCTCGCTAGTGTTTTTTTATCTCGATAACAGAGCAGAGCTTTCCGTTGACGTCCGAGCCGGATTTCGGGTTATACCTGTCCGGCACCCATTCCCCGTCGATGATGTACTGGTACCGATAGACTCCCGTATAAAGCTTCTTGCGCAGCCGCCAGATGCCGTCGCTTCCTCTGGTCAGGAGGTCGTGTTCCGGGTTCCAGTGGTTGAAGTCTCCGACCAGCGAGACCATGCTCGCGCCGGGCCGGTAGGTCCGGAACTCGATCGTGGCGCGGTCGATCCTGCGCCATGATACCAGCTTTCCCTCGGCGCGCACGCCCGGCTCGGCCACGGAAAGGTACGAGCCCATTCTGTCGTCTATCCGGTCTGGATTCAGCGGATCCATGATCCAGATGCCGTCTACGAGGTATTTGTATGTGATACGCCCGGCCTTTCTGCCCGCCGGCACGAAGTAATACCAGATGCCATTGTCGCTTCGATCCATCGGTATTTCCTTCCACCCTGAGAAACTTCCGGCTATGCTGACCGATCTGGCGCTTCTGCTGCGGTAGGTGAAGAGGACTCCATCGGAGCTTAAGGTACTCTGGCCTACGCGGTGGCCGGTCCTGATCATCCTCACATTCCGAGGGGCATCGGCCTGCTTCAGGAGCTTCAGGTTATTGTAATAGAGGGTATTCAGGGCTCCGTTATCGTAATTGAAAGCAAGCAAAAGCAGCGGCGCCATGACGGAAAGGGATTTAAAATTCATAAATTAAGAACCTCTGAACCCTACGGAGATAATCGCTTCAAGGTGCATCTAATCAGCAAATCGTCTATTTTCGGGCAATACATTAAAATTAATTGTCTGTTATGTTATGCATTTCGCCGATTTGATCCGGCGGCCGTGATAAACTGGTTGATTTGTTCACTAAATATGTCGATAATCGTAGGAGAAATATTTATATTAATATTATTGAATATGCGACCATTCACTCCAGCCGGCCGGCAATTATTGAACGGTCCGCCGTGAGCGGATGGAAAAATTGATTGATTTTTTATTAAGCGGACGATACAATCTGATTATGTCGCTTAAATTCCCTTGATGGCGGTGTTTGGACCAGATATGGCTGAACAGGAAGAAATATCATACACCCCTGAAGAGCTTGAGGAAATCGACCGGATCGTCGGCATTGTCGAAAGGAGCGGGAGAAAGACCTTTACCGTAAAGGAATCTGCGCCCGAGCCGGCCGCTGTTGCCGTCGCGGAAGAGCCTGTCGAGGAGGAGCCTGCCGCAGAGGTTGCCGCCGAAGCCGGAGAGGAAGAATTCCATGCCGCACCTGAAAGCTTCAGCGAGCCGGAAGATCTGTCGCTGCCTGCCATGGACCTCGATGGCCTGACAAGGAAGGAAGAGCCGCCTGTCCCGGAAGCCCCGAAGAGGAGGGAGGAGGGCGCTCCCATCGAGGATATTACCGGCCTTATTCATGAAGTGGCTGAGGAGTTTCCCGAAGTAGGGGAGGAAGCCGCGCCTGAGGAGATTGAAGAAATCGCGCCGCCGCCTCCTTTCGCGAGAAAAGCGCCCCCTGCCCCCGAGGAGAAGCCCGAGGCCCTCACCACGCTCGATGAGCTTGATCATCTGACCTCGGAAGAACCTGAATCGCTTGATACCAGCGAGATAGCGCCGGCCGACGAGTTTGTCAGCGCGATGGAACAACCCCCGCCCCGGGAATCCCGCCGGATAGAGGAGCCTGCTGTCGCAGAGGAGTTCGACCTGTCCGAGCCGATCCTCGAGGAGCCCGGCCCGATAGAGGAGATGGCCGCGCCGCCGGCGCCGGCCGAGAAGCCGGGTGAAGCCGTGAGCCTCGGGAAGGAATTCGAAACCGATATACCGGATCTTTCTGAAATTTCGTTCGAGGAAAAAGCGATGCCAGAAGCCCGGGAAGCAGAGATCCCGGAGATAGATATCGGCGGTCCCCCGCCTGCGGCCACGATGCCCCCTCCTGAGGAGATGGCAATGCCTGAACCGGAACTGGATGAGCTGACCGATGAGGACCTCGCCGGGATCAAGGGAACTGATGATTTCAAGGTTGAACAGCCTTCGAAGGATATTATCACAGAGGTAAAGAAGAAAGAGGCCGCCCGCGAGGCCGCGGTTGAGGAGATGTCTCTGGCTGAAGCCGCTCCCGTCCAGGAAGAGGAGTCGTTCGAGGTCGAGATGCTGGAAGAGGAGCCGAAGCCGACAAAGCCGTCGGCGCCCTCCCGCCCGTCCGCGCCGGAACCGCAGGGGGGCGGTATCGAACTTACGGACCGCGAATTGCTTCGTCTGAAGAGGGCCATTCTTTTGTTCAACCCCGCCGTTCGCAACGCGGTCAAAGACGCCGTGGTCAACGATCTCATGCCGGCAAGGGAAACCAGCCAGCTGATCAGCATGATCCTCTCCGGGAGGGCGGAAGGCGACATCCACAAGTTTCTGGAATCAAAGCTGGGCAGGAAAATACCGTTCGTAGCGGAAAAGCCGACCGCCGCGCGGCGAGTGATAACCTCCCGGCCCGAATATTCTACAGCGGGCAGGGAGCGGCAGAAAAGGCTTCTTGCCATTACCAGGGTATTCGGTATCGCCGCCGCCGCCGCGTGTGTGCTGGTGGTCGTCGGGTATCAGTTTATCTACAAGCCATACGCGGCGAAGCGCATGATCCGGCAGGGCACGGCGCTCATACGCGAGAGCGGGAACTATCTCAAGAAACCGAAGGACTACGCTCAAGCGGAGAAGATATTCCGCGACGTTGATGAAAACTATATCAAGGATTTCGCGTTCGGCTATCTCGAGTATGGCCGCGCCTACTTTGACAGGAAAGAATACGCTTTTTCAGTCAATAAGCTGAACAGGATATACGGGATACAGGATAAAAAGAGGAGGGCGATAGATCTGGACCTCCTGAACAGCCTCGGATATTTTTATGCCAGGGTATCGCCGGAATACTATAATACCGTTCGACTCAACATCAACCGCTGGTACTACCCAGACAGCAAAAAGAAGAGGGAAGAGTGGTCCCAACTCGATGTCGCCATCGAATTCTACCGGCGGGTGCTCGCGAGGGAGAGGGATAACGTCACCGCCCTCTACGGCATAGGAAATGCCTACTATTCCCGGGGGCAGTATATCAAGGCAAAGAAATACTACGAAGACATTGTTGGCCTCGAACCTGATTCGGCGGTAGGATACGCCGGCCTGATGAACCTCTATATTGAGCGCGACGTCTTCGTGCAGGTGATTGACGTTCACGCCAGGCTCACCGAGAAGAAAATGCTCCCGGAGCTCCCCTCGGCCCTCCTCGCCAAGCTTGCCGGATATTACCTTGACAAGCAGAAGTCCGCCACCGCAAACGTGCGCGTCGATTACGGAGTCCAGTCCCCCGGTTTCAAGGATATTGACGACAACATCTACCCGGCAGTTTACGCGGTTCTCAACGCCCTCAACAAACGCGACAAGGAGTATCCGCCGCTTCACCTGCAGTACGCGCGGCTTAACAAGATGCAGAACAACCTGAAGGTGATGAGAATCCATCTGGATAAGGCCATCGAGCTATCAAGGAAAAACTATAACGCTGATTACTTCGGGGCACTGCATCTGATGGGCGATTATTACTACAGCGTCAAGGAGCCGGTCAAGGCCTACGAGACCCTGAACAGGGCCATCAGGGCGGCGGGGAATCCGCCCGATTTCACCCGTGACGATTTTTACAGGGAAACCGAGAGTACGGGTAAGTCGTACGCACTTCTGGGGAATATCTTTTACTATTATTTTGACAGGGTGAGGATGCGCTACGGAGATCTCGAAGACGACGAGGTCGACCAGGAGGCGGAAAAGCTGGCCAACTACCAGATCGCGCGGGATAAATACGAGAAGGCGATCGACGAGGGATTTGAGTCTCCCGAGGTTCACTATAACCTCGGGCGGGTCTATTACCTGAACAGGCTGTACCGCAAGGCCCTGGACCAGTGGCTGAACCTGTATGATGATTTCACGGAGAATCCCGAGCTCATGTTCGCACTGGGCAATGCCTTCTATCACATGGGCAATTATGACGCCGCCAGGGGCGAGTACATGAAGCTGATCTCGGCGTATGAATATGATCTTGACCGGATGAAGATAGCGCGGCGAGACCTTGAGGGACATGTCAAGCTCATCACCTATCTTTCCGGGGCCTACAATAATGTCGGCGCCGTATACCAGGTGAAGAACAACGAGGCGAAGAGCGAGATCAGCTACTGGAAGGCGATCGACTATGCCCAGCGCATTGACAGCGACAATGAGATCGCCCGCGTCAACATGGCGAGGTCATTCAGACAGACCGGCGGATCCGGCGAGCCCATCCTTGACGAATCGATTCCGTTCAGCATGGACAGGTACCGCGAGGATATGAGGAACTGAACGGGTACTTCACTTTTTTTTCTTGCGGAGCGTCCACTTTAAAATCGCGTATTCAAACCCGTCAACGAGAACGTTGAAAGAAGCGTTGTTTATGTTTTCCGAAAGGGAATGGACCTTCCATAATTCAGCGCCGTCCGTAAATATTATCGTGACCTCCACGTCGGTGCTGGTTCCCCGCTTTGAATCGAGAATATCCGCATGAAAATCGACCAGCTTTACCCGGGCAATCTCGGGGAAGAGGGGGATGAGCCCTTTTTTGAGTACGTTGGCCAGGGCGTCGACCGGTCCCGCTCCGTTCGAGGCTTCATGAATAACCCGGTTGTTGGCCTCGATCTGAACGGTGGCCTCGGGATCGACTCCATTGTCGATAAGCCGGTATCCATCCACGATTCTGAACGGCGCCCTGTATTTTTTCAGCGAGCGGGCAATGGCAAGGACTTTTGTGGCGTCTTCAATTTCGTAGTTAAGCATGATCGGCACCCCCTCTTATCGTATGATCTCCCCCGTTCGCGGGGATATTTTCTCAGCCTTTCCTGATTCGTATGTCAGCAAGATCCGTTCTGCGCGGAAGCTGTACTCGCACAGGTCTTCGTCCACCCGGTGATACCATGTTTTTTCTCCGTCTGACCGATCAACTTTAAGCAGATAGAACTCCTTTTTCTCATCAGCGAAGATAAGATAGAGAAAACCGTCATAGATAATCTGAAAATAGGCCTTTCCGGGTATGAACCATGCAGTGGCTCCCGTTGCTTTATTCAGAGCGAGATAGTAGCCCCTGTTGTCGGCCGATTCGCAGGAGAGATAGTACTTGGACGAATCCTCGATGAGATTGTCTATCTGGTTGACGTCGGTTAATTTTTTTATCCAGAGATTTCTATTCTCTTTTGATTCCCTGCAGAGTAATATTGATTTGCCGCTGTCGAAGCAGAGGGTGCGGTCGCCCACCTCGAATGTTTGAGAATAGGTTTTATCCATCTATTCCGTTCAGTGCGAACTATTAAGATTCATTCCCTCGATAATGAGATTGGCGACTCCGCTTACCGGTGTATTGGCAAGGTTGATGACCAGATCGTAATTGTGAGGATCGGTCACGTCGAAATTAACGTATTCCTTGATATAGTTCGCCCGACGCGCGGTGTTTTCGATTACCAGTTTTTCTGCCTCTTTTCTCGATACATTTTTGAGCTTCATCACATTTCTGGTTTTAAAATTCATCGGGGCAATGAGCATGACATGGTATCCGCCCTTCATCCCGCGGGTAATGACGTTCGACGCGCGGCCGACGATGACCACGTTGCCGTTGGCGGCGAGAAGACGTATGGTCTGCGCCAGCTTCTGGTATACCGCGATCTGGGGCGGAAGCTTGCTGAAGAGGTTTTTCAGTATATCGGTCATGTCTTTCTGCGCGTCATCCGTCAGTGTCCTCACCAGGTGTGAGGAAAGGTCCATCTCTTCCATGACCCTGTCGAGCACCTGCCTCTCGTAGGCGGCCCAGAGCGGCTCTGGAGTCTTATCCGCGCCGTTCAAGGTCTTGATGACTTCTTTCGCTATCTGGTATCCGTTGCAGCCGTATTCCCGGGATATCGTCAGGAACTGCCGGGGGCTCGGGGATTCGAACGGTTCTTGCAGGGTATGTTTCTGAAGCTGCCAGTATTTCACCTGGGAGTTTATATATTTATCGAGGGCCGGTTTCTTCATCGTATCAACTCCTTATTCATCGTACACATATGGCACTGTTTGTAAATAAAAAAATATTCGACTATCGCTCCGCTTGATTTGTCCGGACCGACATCCCAATGCATGAAAAACTGTAGTTGCTTATCTGGTAAATTTTTGATGCTGCTTATGTTGAAATTTATATTAGGGTGTAAAATATCAAGAACTTTTCTCCGATTTTTTTTGTAAATTTTTCAGCGTGCCGATCCTTTTCCCCATCCTGATTGTTTGCCCCGGCTTGAAATCATCGAACACGATCGCATTATTCTGGAAGAGGAGAATGACGGTCGACCCGAGGTGAAACGCGCCCACCTCGTCGCCGGCCCGGATCGGCGTACGCGCCCTTTCTTCAAAAAAGACTTCCCGCGCCCGCCTGAACGTCCTGTTGGTGCGTGTGTCGCAGTATGACAGGGTGATCCGGCCCACGTTCATCGCGCCAATCTTGCATACTCCCACCAGCCCGGCCTGTGATTCGATGTAGGTGATGATTCGCTCGTTTTTCACGTAGAGGCCTTTCAGGCCTTTCACCATCCAGTCCTGTACGGTGAAGAGCGTCCCCGGCAGGTTGATATATCCGGTAACGACGCCGGAGACCGGGGCGTGGATCCGGTGGTAATCGCCGGGCGAGAGGTAAAGAGTCATGAAGGACCCCCACAGGAATTTTCTGTAGGTGTCGGAAGGGATCAGGTGCTGAAGGGAATACTCTATTCCTTTTGCCTGGATGAGGGTGCTCTCCCGTATTTCGCCGAGCTGGTCTATACGGCCGTCGACCGGGGAAAGGGCGGCGGTTCCGGCATCGTCCAGCGGATGCGACCCCTCTTTCAGCCTCCGCGTGAAGAATTCGTCGAAAGATTTGAAGCCGCCGGGGGGAATGATATGTTCATCTTTCACGCCATATACCCTGCTGTACTTTCGAATTATGATATTCAGGACCGTTCTCGGCAGCGGGATTCTGGCGATGCATCCGATGATTCTTGATATCAGGCTTTTTGGAATGATCCGGTATATAAATATAACCAATGATTTTGAGCTGTTCATGAAGGCACCTCGTATCTGTTGAGGGTAATGACTGGCCTCTCCAAAAGAAGATTCGATAATACATTCGAATAAACACCAGGCCGGACGTGTCAAGTAATATAATGATGTTCCATAAACTATATCTTGACTTTATGAATAGATTGAGCGATGATAGGATCATGAAAATATTCGCTCTATTATTGGTGATCTTCCCGCTGGTGTGCATCACGCCCGCCGCCGGAGAGTGCTTCAAGCCGTGGGACGCAGCCGTTGCTGTGGGCGACGAGGGCCTTGCTGATGCGGTTCCGGGTGCGCCTCAGGCCGGCAGCGGCTACGGACGGGGAGTCTACGACGCCGTCAGGGGAGGAGCCATCCTGCTTATAAGAATCTTCCAGATATGGATATCGCCACAGGACGGTCCTAACTGCCGATTCAGGCCCGTCTGCAGCGCCTACGGGAAAATCGCAGTTGAGAGATACGGCGCCTTTCTGGGCGGCGTTCTCGCTGGTGACAGGATATTGCGGTGCAACCCCTTCTCAAAGCCGGGTGACGACCCGGTACCGGATTCTTTAGAAAAATGAATTCATTCAGATTATTTTTTATCATAATGATTCTGCTGTCCCTGCCGGCCGTTGCGGCGGACAGGGGGGAGTTCATCAGCAGACAAAAAAAATTCATCCGCGAGCTTTTTAGCGAAAAGAGGTATTTTGATGCCATTGCCGAGACACGGAGGCTTATCGCCCACGGCCATGGCAGCCGGATGCGGGACGACTGTAATTTTTTCATCAATGTGAATTATTACCTCGGCGGACAGTACAAAACGGTGGTGAACAATATTGCCGGCATGCCCGTCCCGCCAGACACCAGGAGTGCCGTGCTCCTGTCGCAGTCATACCTGAGGCTTGGCATGAACTCGCGCGGTCTTGGCGCAATACGGGGGATCGGGTACGATTCGGTATCAGGGCCAGGCCGATACCCTCTACTGGCGAGAAAGGCAGAGGCCTACATCGCGTGCGGCATGTACCGGGAGCTGCTGGAGGAGATTCGGGAGGCCGAGGGATATCTCCCCGGGCATGATACGCTTGCCATGCTGCGCGAAGAGGTGGAGCGATATCGGCGCGCGACGCGGGTGTCGGCACCGCTTGCCGTCGCGCTGTCGGTCTTCATCCCCGGCGCCGGCCAGATGTACGCCGGCAAATACCTGTCCGGGGTCCTGAGCTTCGTCGGCGTGGCCGCGACGGCCGCGGGCGCTTTCCTGCTGTACCGGCAGGGGAGTAAAGACCTGTCGTTTACCTGTATCTTTTTTTCATCTGTGTTTTATCTCGGCAACATATATGGCGCTTACAATTCGGCGCGCCATGCAAATGAAGAGCGGGAAATAACGTTCCGCGACTCGATGAAGCGCGGATGCGTTCCTGCCTATGATCCTGTACCAGATCTGGAGGGGAACCGCGCCATGCAGTAACGCTCCGCCGGTTCCTATTCATTGTGCGAGGACGAGGCTGATTGAAAAAAATAATCCTGGCGATATGTATAAGCACGGCGGGATGGACGGCGGCCCGCGCCGGCGGCGATGACATACTGCTCATGGCCGAGCGCTTTTATTCCGCCGGTGATTATTATTCGGCCATAACCGAGGTCATGAGATACCAGTGCCTGTTTCCGTCAGGCCCGCTCTATTCCCGGAGCATGCTGTTGATGGGCAAAGCCTATTTCAGGGGCGGGAATTATCAGGCGGCCGCGGACGTCTTCACCCGGTGCCATCGTGAGTTCACTGCGCGCAGGGACGGGGAAGAGGCGCTCTACCTGGCGGGTTTTGCCTCACTCGCCGGGGCTGCGCCGCTGGAATGGATGAAGTCAGCCGACCTCTATCGGGTTACCTACCCGAAGCCGCTGTTTGCAGAGGAGCTGGACCGCGACGCCTGTTTTGCCTCGGCGCTCGGCATGGACCTTGCCGGGGCAATGCGCGAGGTCAGGAGATACCGGGGGCTTCACGGGCGCGGGAAATACCGTGAGGAGGTCGGGCGGCTTGAAGGACTCGTTTGCGAGGAAACCGGGCGGCCCCGGCGGCACCTCTGGCTGTCGGTCCTGGGGTCGGTCTTCGTCCCCGGCTTCGGGCATTTCTACACGGGCAACTACGCTGCCGGGTTCCTCACACTTTTTACCAACGCGTTCTTCTCGTTCATGATCTATAACGGCTACCGGCTCCATGACACCTTCCAGATGGTGTTCTTCGGCATCGCTGAGGCGATTGTTTACCAGTATAATATATTCGGCGCCGTGCGGGCCGCTGACGAATATAACGGGAAGCGCAACAGGGACTTTTTCAAGAGGGTCCGCCTGGAGATGAGCGTGCCGTTTTAGAGGGTCGGCGCGCCGGCTGTTTGAAATTATCGTTGACGCGGCGGATGAATCCTGGAAAAATTTATCCTGAGTACCAGATGGAGACTGCGGCCGCATGCGGGAAGTCATACGGCATCCCAGCCCGGCGCTGCCACCGAGAAATCAGAAGCGAGAGTAGAGTCAAATGTCAAACACAAAGGTATATATCATCCTTGCCGTGATAGCGTTGATGTCGATTGCGCTGCGCGTTGAGCACTACCGGGAGATGAAGGCGAATAATCCCATTTTTAACTATCCCATAATCGATTCCAAGGAATACGTCGCGACCGCCAATCATCTGTACAAAAAGAGCTGGCTCGGGGGAAAGGAGCCGTACTATCATCCCCCCCTCTACCCCTATTTCATTGCCGCGGTATCCTCAGTTTCCGGCGGGAAGGCATATCACGTGAAATGGGTCCAGATCGCTTTGGACACCCTGAATGTTATTTTGATATTCCTGGTCGGGTCCATGGTATTCGGACGCGCCATAGCGCTCCTCTCCTCCGGAGGATACGGGCTCTACCTGCCTGCAGTCCAGTATAGCTCGGAACTGCTGCCCCCTATTCTCCTGATATTCCTTTTCCTTCTCGGATTGTACTTGATACTTAAATACGGCGAGTCGGGCAACACGGATCGAAAGGGGATGATATGGGCGGCATCCGCCGGAATCGTGTTCGGGCTTCTTGTCCTGACACTTCCCAATTTCCTGATATGTGTCGTTATCATTGTCGTCTGGATGATGGTATACGGGCCCGGTACGACCCGGCGAAAGGCGGAGAGTGCGGCTTTATTCGGGGCCTTTGTCCTGTTCTTTGTGCTCCTGACCACGGCAAGGAATTATTACGTATCGAAGGACCCGATACTGATATCGACGAACGCGAGCATCAACCTGTATATCGGGAACAACGAGGACATCAACAGGACCGTCTCCATACGGCCCGGCAGGCAGTGGGAGCGGTTCACCCAGTATCCCTATGAAACCGAGAGGATCACCAATGACCGGGAGGAAAACTGGTTCTGGTACAAACAGACCTTCAAATATATTTTCAGCCATCCATTCGACTGGCTCCTTCTCACGCTAAAAAAGACGGTTTTGTTCTTCAACTCGTATGAATATCCCCGCAATTTTGATAACGCTTTTTTCGCCGAGTTTACTCGTCTCTCCCGAATGCCATTTGTAAATCTGAGAATAATAATGCCGCTGGGGCTCTGCGGCATGATCTTCGCCCTGTTCAGGATTAGAGAGAAGCGGAACGCGGATTACATCAGGCTGCTGCTCCTGGTATTTGCCGGATATGCCGCCTCGATTATACTCGTTTTCATAGCCGGGAGATACCGGCTGCCGGTAATCCCCATACTCATACTCTTCGCGGCCTATACGATTGTCAGTATCGTCCAGGACATCAGGGCGAAAAATCATACCATGAACGCGGTCCGGCTTGCTGCCATAGGAATTCTCGTTCTTCTGACGCTGCCGAAATTCTTCGAAAAGAGCTATCCGTACACGATCCCCAGGAGCGAGAGCTATGCTCAGATAGCGACAACGCTGCAGGGTTACGGGAAGAAGCGGGACGCGTGGATGTATTACCAGAAGGCATTGAAAGAACCGGTTGATTTATATACGGACGACTTGTATGTCAGTCTCGCTTATTTTTATATTGAAGCAAACGCTATTGAAAAGGCCGTAGAGTATTTTAAAAAGGCATACGAGCTGAACCCGAAAAACCATTACGCTCTCAACAATATCGGGTACAATTATCAACGCAATGGCGAGTATGCAAAGGCGATACCTTTTTATAAAGCGGCAACCAACGCGGCTCCTTATCATGACATTGCCTATACATATCTATCACAGTGCTATTTGCTTTTAAAACAGGAAGAAGAGATATTAAAGGTGCTCGTGTCATTTTATGCCCGTTGTCCTTCACCCCATCCAACCATCAACTACGATTTGGGTCTGTTTTACAAGGAAATCAGGAAGGACTGTAAAAAGGCCATTTTCTATTTCCGGGAATCGCTGCGGTATCCGCAGGGTCTTCCACCGGTGAAGGATATATATGACAAGATGCATGAATGTGAAAAAAATCAGAATGCCGATGCAAGAGCCGGGAGTCTACGCACGTCGACTCAGTCGGGTTTTCCGGTAATAAAATGAAAAGATTTTTGTGATCCGGCGGATTTCAATTGCCGAAACAGCCGCGGAGGAGTATACTCAATACTAGAGGGTTGGCGAATGGACGATTTCCTTGACGACAGCGGGGAACCGCGCAGGGCCGGCGGCAGTGAACCGGATACCGAGGACGGCCTGTACAAGACCCAGATCATTGATTTTGACGAGCTTCTCAGAAACAACGACCTTGAAGCGGTGGCTATGCGCCTCTCTGAGGGATCTCTGGAGATGGCCGACTTCATGCGGAAGGACATTATCGACCGGTTCCTGGATTTCGTGTATTTCAAGGTCTCGACCGGCAACGTGGATATACCCAGCTTGGCATATCCTACCAAGCGGATGCTCGACAACGAGCTTGAAAAAAAGGTGATTGAGGTGATCAATGTCCACCTCTATCCTGAAATCATTTTCCGCCTACTCAAATTTTTCACGCGGAACGTCCACGACAGCGATACGAACCTCTACATCGCCAACCTGATTTATTCCGCGGACATCATCAAGGCGATCTACGACACCTACCGGATGTTTAAAAAGGACATCTTCAACGCCGACCGCGATCGGAGAACGCTTAACGTAAAGCGAATTCAGCAGTATTCGCCCCGTTCGGACAACAAGCTTTCATCACCCCTGGACACCGCCGCCCGGTTGAAATATGTGCTCGAGTTTTTCCTGGTGAAGTATAACCTGACCGATCTGTATACCCGGGAGGACATTTTCCTTTCGGCAAGAGAGGATACGGCTTAATATTCCCGGTAGTCCTTGATCTTTTCCACTACGTCTTCCGGGTTTCGCTGCACCTCGTTGATGTAGATATTCTCAAAACGCTTCGAATCTTTAAACATTGTTTCATTGAAACGAGGGTTATAGGTGCGTATCAGCCAGAACATGATGTCCTGCATGTCCTGCATGTTGCCTTCGTCGACAATCGTGTACTTGTAGTAGAGCCTGGTAAGGTCCATCTCCTTGATGATATCAGGGTGGCGCGTTGTGTAGGGGTCCATAAACTTTTTGAAACCGACCCGGCAGCCGTCCCGGTGGCAACTGTAGAAGAGGAGGTAGTCCAGCCTTGACTGGCTGTAGTAATTGAGGGAAATTATTCCCGGAAGCTCCGGCATTTTTCTCATCGCCTCGAAGCGGTCATAAGGGTAGATCGGCGACCATGCCAGGGTGTAATAGACCTCTCTTCCGATTACTGTTTTTTTCATATGGCCATTTCTTTCCTTTTTTTTGTGAGCCTTCGTATGAGGGCCTCCAGTTCTGATATCAGCAGGAGCGCCCGCCTGTGTGCGTCAGTGATGTTGTATAGCCGCCGCCTGGTCCGGAAATTCATGATAAAATAGTTCGCTATAAAATCGGTCATCTGGTTCAGGTCGACGATGTAATTGAGGAGTTTGATCAGCTTGTCAGATTCCTCGACATTGATAAGGAAAATTAGCTCCTGGGATCTTTTCCTGAGCTCATCCATGACGGATTCGTTCTGTTCGGTCTTTGACGGCGAGATGAATTCAAACTCGGCATGCCTGTATTCGACCAGTTTTTTCAGTTTAACCCTCTCGAGGCCTTTCAGCATTATTTTTATCATTTTTTTGTCAATTTTCGCGTCGAGGACTTCGGAAAGAGTCGCGAGCTTGTTCCGGTAAAAAATGAGGTCAAGCGTCGAGCGGATGGCATACGCCAGGATCCGATCACCCTTCCGGATTTCCCCGGACTCTTCCGTCTGCTTTACAAAAACGGCCAGCGTGCAGTACGGGAATATGACCTTTCTTTTCAGATAGAATATTTTTAACCTGCGTTCTTGCATGTCTTTTTGAAGCCGCACTGACAGTAGTTCGATAACACCTACCTGACCCCGCCATGCCGCAGACCGCGGAGCATATAACAATTTCCCGCAGGCTGTTACGCCTGCAAGTAAAATTTTTCCGGCGGTTCCATATTCTTCACGCACGTTACTGGGCCTTGATCCCGCCCGTCCTCGCTATCACGCGTATAAAGAAAAATCCGAAATTGGTGAGATTTTCGCCTTCCCTGAGGTATATCCGCTTGATGATGAAGGCGCACGCGAATTTTTTCATGTCCAGGCTTTTTATTATTTTAAAGAGCGAGCTGAAGCTCTCCTCGAAATATATCTGGAAGATCTGGCTCAAAAACTGGTCTATCTGTTCCTGGTTGCTTCCGGTGTAGAATTTCGAGAAAGATTCCTTACGGTCGTAGTAAAGGAATTTTTCGGTGAAAGTCTTAATGCCGTAGTCCTGCGCCAGAAGATAGCCCCCCACGTTGAGCACTTCGTCGCACAGCTTGGTCATGTCGGTTCTGAGCTTGTATGCCTGGAATAACTGCGCGGTCTTTTCCTTGATCGATTCTTCGGGTATAGACCTTATGGCGTTCTGCTCAGTCGGATCGAATATCCTGGAAATGATTTTTTCAATAAGTACCCCGTACTGCTTGCCGAAGGGCGTCAGCATCATTCTGTCGGTAAACGTCTCGGCCCTGTTGTTGCGGGCCGAGTAATCGCTGAAAAGACCGGGCTCGCTTTGCGATAGCTCCCTTGATGCCTGCATCCGGTTATACATAATAGCGTGGAGCTTGTCGAGCGTCTCCTTGACGCTGTTTCCAATTTCCTTGAGGGAGAGGCGCCTCTCTTTTTTCAGGAGAAGTATCTTTTTTTTTGATGGATCGTCTTCATTAAAAAAGAATTTCATGTACGTGCGGTCGTTCCAGAACTCGGGCTTGTCGAGGAGCGTGGTATATGCGTCATGAAGAGAGGCTGCGATGATGCCGTGCTGCGCTTTGGTCGATATGGCGAGGTCCATTTCTTTCATGTCGGCGAATGTCTTGACATGTCCGCGCAATTCGTTCAGCGGGATGGCCAGGGTGGTGTTGTTTTTGCTCATGTTAACGTTGTACTGCTGGACCTGGTGGGTGAGCCGGTTTTCGATAAGGTTTTTCAGGTTGATATACGACGAGCTGTTCTCGGGGTTTTCGACATCGGAAAAAATTAATGAAATATATTCCAACTCGAGGTCTTTCGATCCCTTAAGCGCCAGGTTGTAGATGCGGGTAATGGCCTGGATCTCCTCCAGTAATTTGACAACCTTGTTCGTCTGGTTGCTGTTCAGGCGGAAGTTGAAGTTTATTATGCCGGATATCTTGCCTTCGCTGATAATTTCCGCGTAATCGGTCAGCTTGTTGATTATTTTATTGAATGTGTTATAATCGATAAAGTCGTTTATCTGGGCGAGCAGGGTATCAATGCTCTCGTTGAACGAATCGTCGCGTTTTGTTTCAATGGCCATGCTGTTATCCCCGTTATTCCCGGCATCATTCTACATGGATTAATATCTAATGTAAACAAAAAAATGAGGTATTTCCCTAAAACCAAGGGGGCCAATTTTTATTTAAAAATAAAAAAATATGTGCGCTCCACGTCTCAATTTGTTATTGACTTTTATTGTTTTTATACAAGATAGTCACCGTTGATTCATTAAAAAAGGTATGCAGGTCCTTATCTGAGATCAACCCGTCACTCGCGCTGTGCCCCATGAATAATCGGAAAAAAATACTAATCGTTGAAGACGACCCCCCCTCGGCGCTGGTTCTCTCGCAGATGCTGAACAAGGAGGGCTACTTTTTGTTCGACCCGGTGGATAGGGGAGAGGACGCCATCCAGGCTTCCTTCGATCTGTCGCCCGATCTGATCCTCATGGATATAACCCTGAAGGGAGATGTCGACGGCATAACGGCCGCCCTGAAGATCAGGGAGAAGCGCAGCATACCGGTCGTTTATATCACGGTCAGCAGGGACGAGGAAACCATACGAAGGGCAAAGGAGAGCCTTCCCTCCGGGTACCTGTTCAAGCCATATGACAAGCACGCGGTCTGCGCCGCGATTGAGATGGCACTATACCGGTCCGACAGCGACCGTCTATTACGTGAAACCGGGGATCGTGACAGGTCGATGATCGAGAAAGCGCCGGATATCATGTTTATGATCGGCATGGATGGCGGCTTTCCGAGCGGGGAGGATGAGCGCACGGCGGGTCCTGTCTGGAGTGAACGGGTGCAGGAGAAGGCGTGGCCGTCGGTACGCGCCGCAATGGAAGGGCGGACCATGTCGGTCTTCGAATATGCCCTGGCGCGCAGGGGCAGGACCGCATACTATGAGGCCCGCATTACGCCGGCGGGGGCCGACCGGGCGCTGGTTGTCGTACGCGATGTGACAGCGCGGAAGGCCGACGATGACAGTACGCGCAGGGCCCGTAAAGTGCTTGAATCCCGGCTGAGAAGTCTGAATGAGGAGCTTGCATCAACGCGAGCGAGCCTTGAGCGCGAGGCCGAAATTCGCGTAGAGATGGAGAGAAGAATTGCAATGCAGGAAGCGCGGGATAGCCTTGAAAGGTCAAGCCGGATGACCGGGAAGAGCGAGGCCGAGTGGAACGAATGGAAGGACAGGATGAAGGAGCGGAACATGTCACGGACCGACAAGTCTCTCTTCAAGAACATACATGGCAGCTTCACCAGGGGGGCAGGGTTCGGCGCCCTGATAGGCCTTATCGATACGATGATATCGGATGCGGAAAAAGAGGGGGAGCGGCGGATCGTGGACGGACGGCTCGTCGACATGATCCAGAATAACGTGAATATCATCAAGGACGCGTTCAAGACATTCAGCAGCATCGACTGGATCATCACCAACGAATTTCAGCTTCAGAAGACCTCTCTCTCGGAGCTGTATGAAAACGTCAAGGCGGTCATCAGCAGGGTCGAGGAATACGCCGGCATCAATAATAACCGGATTATCATTAATGAATTCAACGGCCGCTTCGGGAAGCTATCGGTGAACCTTAACAAGGATTATTTTACCAGGGCTGTTTACGAGGTGTTGATCAATGCGCTGAAATTCTCGAGGAAGAACACCTTCGTTATCGTGTTCGTGAATGTGGAGGGCAGGGACGCTCTGCTTTCTGTCATCAACGAACCGGAAAAGGGCGGCGCCGGCATAGTGGGAATCCCGGTCGAGTACGAGAAGGTGGTGTTCGAGCCGTTTTTTCGGCTCGCCGAGAGGGCTCACGAGGAGTATAACACCCTTGAGTTCGGCCTGGGCCTCACGCTGGTTGAAAAAATTATAGCGAGGCACGGCGGGGTGGTCGAGGCGCGGAACATCATTGACCATTCTGATACACGGCGGGAATCACAGGTCAAGGTCAGCCTCTCGGTAAGGCTTCCCCTTGCTGAGGGATAACGACTTTTCTTCCGTACCGACCGTCCGAAGGGAAAAGCGCGCCCCGGGAATTATATTTTTCCTTGAACATGTCGGACCCTTGTGTAGTATGTCCACGTGATGTGGGATGCGGCATGATACTTCGTGTTGAGCAGATTGTAAAAGAATATCGGATAGCAGGCGTGAAGAGGCGCGTCCTTGACGGTATCGATATGCTTCTTACAGCGGGGCAGATCTGCTCGATCACCGGGACCTCGGGGTGCGGCAAGACCACCTTCCTGAACGTCATCGCGGGTATAGCGTCCCCCGACGGCGGGTCGGTGTATATAAACGACCGCCGGATGATCTACGTACTGGATTTCCTGTCGTCGCGGCGGCGGAACCGGGAGATCGGTTTTATATTCCAGACGTTCCGCCTCCTGAACGACGAGAGCGTTATTTCAAACGTGCTTCTTCCCGCGAGGATACGCGGCAGAGTCAACAGCGAGATCCGTGAACGCGCCGACGAAATACTCGAGCGGCTGAAGATATACAAATACCGGAAGACAAGGGCGGCCGTTCTGTCAGGCGGGCAGAAACAACGGGTCGCCATCGCGCGAGCCCTGGTGAACCATCCGGCCCTGATACTGGCGGACGAGCCGACGGCGAACCTCGACAGGAAAACATCGCGGGAGATATTCGACATACTCCTCGGGTTGAAGGAGGAGGGGAAGGCGGTCCTGCTTGTCACGCACGACCAGTTTATGCATGATGAGTCCGACCTCCTCTATATAATGGAAAACGGAAGGTTGAGGTGCCTGGTATGATCCAGAGACTATACCTCATCCTGAAAGAGATAGCGGGGGGCAGGTTCATAAGCGTCATCGTGCTTCTCTCCGTGATGCTGTCGGTTTTTTCCGCAGGGCTCTTCCGTGTCGTGGGTGATAGCCTCGCGCACTACGTTGACCGACGCTTCGCCTCGTCCATCCCGCCCAATACCATACGCGTTTCGACCAGGCAGCCGCGGTCGCTTTTTATCTTCGAGGTGGACAGGCCGAAAACAACGGCGATTACCGACCGGACCATCAGAAGGATCCGGGGCATGGGCGGAATATCCGACATACTGCCGGTCTCCGCGCTCAAGATCCCGATACAGGCCAGGGTTTCCTACATGGGCTTCAACTACCGCACCGATATTCTGGCCTTCGGCGTGCCGCAACGGCTCGTGGCGGCGGAGCTGGCGGGCAAGCGCTATCGCTCAATCTGGAGGGACCCGGCGAGGGAAAAGGTGATCCCGGTCCTGATTCCGAGGAACATCCTGCATTCATTCAACGACGGCATGGCGGCGCCCAACGGGATCCCGCGCATATCAGAGCGGGGTGCGGTCGGCTTCGGATTCCGCCTCCGCATGGGGAGGTCGAGCATCAGGACCCTCCAGGGCTATGAGGAGTCCGACGCGGTCGTCGCCGGATTCACGGACCAGGTGGACTCCTTCGCGCTCATCCTGCCGCTTGACCTGGTTGTCGGTTACAATAAAAAATTTATAAAAGATTACCGGGCGGAATACCAGTACGCCTACGTGAAGGTGAAAGACCATCCGACACTCCTGCGCGTGTCTGATAAAATACGCGCGATGGGCCTGGTGGTGGAGGCCGAAAAGGGATTATCGAGGCAGATCGTCAGGCTCAAGGAGGCCATCGGTCTCCTCGTCAGCGCGCTGCAGGCGATCATTGTCGTCATCGCAATAATCGCCATATCCTTCGCGACGGTGATAGCGGTGCTCAACCGGCTTGAGTACTACCGCACCATGCGCGTTATCGGATCATCGCGGTTATTCCTCACAACAGCGGTCACGATAAAATACTCGCTCATCGGGTTCGCCGGGGCCTGGTGCGGCGTGAAACTCCTTCAGCTCGCATATGTCCGCGCCGCTGAATATTTTCACCTGACCGGCATCGCCCTGCCGCTTTCGGTGCCTGAAGAAACCTTCCGTGCCGTGCTGATATACGGCGCGCTGATACCGGTCCTCTCCACCGTTCCAGCGCTCGTGAGGCTGTACGCAAAGGGGCTGAGCAGGGATTGACGGTTAATACTTGTTTGATTGATCTGTGGCAGTTTCATAGCAAATCCCCCCGACCCCCCAGCGGGGGGCATAAATAACATGTATATGATACCTTCTCCCCTCCCCCCGTGGGAGAGGGGAAGGGGGTGAGGGCAGTCCCCCTCCGGGCGCTGCACTGAGCCCTTCGACAAGCTCAGGGCAAGCCTGTCGAAGTGGGATTTAGGGGGCTTGAAGGGATGACGCCTTTATGAAATACCCGAGGTATTAACATGCTTAATTGGCTGATCGTCTGCTACTATCTGGCCTTCTTGGGCATCTCGTCCGCGGTTTTTTTTGTCGTCGCGATAGTCCTCTGGGCCGTCACCCGTCCGTTTGACCGGCGTCTTCGGCTGCTCCACCTGTTCACCTGCGCCTGGGCCTCGCTCTATACGATAATCGTGCCGAATGTGACCGTGAAGGTCGAGGGGAGGGAGAAGATACGGAAAGACGCCGTGTACATGGGCGTGTCGAACCACCAGTCGCTTCTGGACGTCCTCATGATTTTCAGGGTGTTTTTCCATTTCAAGTGGGTCTCGAAGATAGAGATATTCTGGATTCCCTTCATAGGTTGGAACATGATGCTGAACCGCTATGTGAGCCTGAAGAGGGGAAAGAAGAGGAGCATCGAGAAAATGATGAAGACCTGCGAGGAACGGATCGACGAGGGGAGCTCGGTCTTTTTTTTCCCCGAGGGCACCCGTTCCGAAGACGGCGTGATGCGGCAGTTCAGGCCGGGGGCATTCGCCCTGGCGAAAAATAAAGAGGTGCCGATACTTCCAATTGTATTCTCGGGGACGGCCACGGTGCTGCCCAAGCACACGCTCAGGTACGGCGGGCCCCGGACGATTTACATCAGGGTACTTGACGAGATACCCTTCAGCGCGTTCGAGCGTTTCACCGCCGAGGAGACCGCTGAGATGGTCCGGGAAATCATGGCCCGCGAGCTTGACGAGTTGAATAAACTTTCCTGACCGGCCGGCAACGAGTGGGGTATGCGATGAACAGCGTGATGATCGACATCGACCGCTTCCGGGAGCTCTGCTACCGCCTGCTGGAGTATGTCCGAGGCGGCGGAAAAAAATACGGCGCGGTGCTCTGCCCTCTCCGGGGCGGTTTCTACCTCTCGCATTTCATGAGCAGGCACCTCGGAATACCTATGGAGTATATACAGATTTCATCGTATGATAAGACCGAGCGGAGGGAGATCGCGGTGGGAATACGCTCCGACCTTAATGGCGACTTCTTTCTCCTGTGCGACGACATCTATGACAGCGGACGCACGATCAGGACGATCCATTCGCTGTATCCCCATGTCCGTTTCGATACCGTCTGCCTAGTATCCAAAGAAATGGATGCCCCCGTGTTCGCCGGGCTTTACGTCCCGCCGGATGTGTGGGTCAATTTTTTCTGGGAATCCATGTAATGCCGTTGTGGCCGCCCGAACGGGGCGCTTGGGGCATTATTTTCAAAAATTACATTGACGAAATACACCGGTATCAGTGTACTATTGTTTCACGGCCATTATCGATATTATAAGGATACCTGAATATGTTAAACCGTTTCGTCTCGTATCTGTTTTTATTCATCGTTGGGATCACGTCGATCCCCTTCTACCTTATCGCCCTCATCCTGAGAGGCGTGACCTATCCCTTTGACAGGCGCCTCCGCCTCCTGCACCTGTTCACCTGCTTCTGGGCCTCGTGCTACACCTGGATCATGCCGCCCTGGAGGATCAGAATCGAGGGGAGGGAGAAGGTAAGGAAAAACGTGGCCTACATGATAGTGTGCAACCACCAGTCGCAACTCGATATCCTCGTGGCCTTCCGCCTCTTCTTCCATTACAAGTGGGTGTCGAAGCTTGAGATATTCAAGGTGCCCCTCATCGGGTGGAACATGACGCTCAACCGCTACATCAAACTGAAGCGAGGGGATAAAGAGAGCATCGAGCAGATGATGAGCGACTGCGAGGAGCGTATCGACGAGGGGAGCTCGGTCTTCTTCTTTCCCGAGGGAACCCGTTCGCCAGACGGGAGGGTGAAGGATTTCAAGCTCGGCGCCTTCCAGATCGCCAAGAAGAAAAAGATACCGATCCTCCCGGTCGTCGTCAGCGGGACCAACAAGGCCCTGCCGAAATACAGTATGAATTTTCACGGCATCCAGAAGATTTTCATGAAAGTCTACGACGAGATCCCCTACCAGGCCTTTGAAAAGCTGTCTGTCGAGGAGACCGCGGCCATGGTGAGGGAGCTCATGATACAAAAACTGAAAGTGTTGGACGAATACACACTGGGAGCATAATCCATGAAGGAAAAGGTCTATTTCCTGCCGGTATCCGACCCAGTTGACGACAGGGTGGCGTGCGCGCAGTTACGGGACCTCATCCTGACCCGGGACCTGATCGGGTTCGTTGGGGAAAAGGACATGGTGGCGGTGAAAACCCACTTCGGCGAGGGGAAAAAGACCGGCCATGTGCGCGCGGCATATTTGAACATGATCGGGGGGCTGATACGGGAGAAAAAGGGCCAGCCGTTCCTTACCGAGACACAGACACTCTACAAGGGAAACCGCACCAACGCCGTATTACACCTGAATCACGCGGTCGCCCAGGGCTACGGGTATAGCGAGACCGGCATGCCCATCATCATGGCGGACGGCCTCTTTGGAGACGAGGAGACGGAAGTGGCCGTGCCCGGCAAGATTTACGACTCGGTGAAGCTGGCATCCGGCATCGTGAAGGCGAACGGCATCGTCGTCGTGTCCCACTTCACCGGCCACCTGGCGACCGGTTTTGGCTGCGCCCTCAAGAACATGGGGATGGGATGCTCGAGCCGTCGGGGAAAAATGATCCAGCACTCCACGGCGAAGCCGAAGATTAAGGCGAAAGCGTGCACCCGTTGCGGCGCCTGCGTCGAGTGGTGTCCGCAGTCCGCGATCATCATGCAGGAGAAGAGCGCCCTGATCGACAGCTCAAAATGCATCGGCTGCGGCCAGTGCCTCGCGGTATGCCGTTTCGACGCGGTGGCGTACAACTGGGGCGCAACCTACGAAGATTTACAGAAAAAGGTGGTGGAACACGCATGGGGCGTCGCGCTCGGCAAGAAGGAGAGGATGATCTGCATCAATTTCCTCACCCGCATCTCGAAGGATTGCGACTGCATGACCTCCTTCGAGACAATCGCGCCCGACATCGGCATCCTGGTCTCCCGCGATCCTGTTGCCGTGGACGCGGCGTCGCTTGACCTGGTGGAGGAGCGCGCCGGTGCAAAGCTTTCGTCCCTGGCCCACAATATTCCGTACCGGTTTCAGATTGATTATGCGCGGGAGGTCGGTTTCGGCAGTGGCGTGTATGAATTGATTAATGCATAATGATGTATACCACTCTTCACAAGTGGATTATTAACGAAACTATCTGGAAGGGTAAAGGTAAACACCATGGAATTCAATCTCTCTGCAGGAATGTTCTCATCGGAAGAGAAGTTCAGTCCCCTTGATACCGCGAAGACTTACGACGTCCTGATTCTGGGAGGCGGGCCGGCCGGCCTCACGGCCGCTGTCTACTGCATGCGCAAGGGTGTGTCGACCGGCATCATCGTCAAGGAAATCGGCGGTCAGGTGGCGCTGACCGCCGGCATTGAGAACTACATGGGCTACCGCCACATCAACGGCGTCGAGCTTGTCGACAAGTTCAGGGAGCAGGTCGTCCAGTTCGGCATTGACTATGACGAGGGAGCTTCTATCGCGTCCATTGAGGCGGGTGAGGTCAAGAGGGTCAAGCTCGAGGACGGAAGGGTCTTCTCAGCGAGGGCGCTCATTGTCGCAACCGGCAAATCGTGGCGCAAGCTCGAAGTCCCGGGCGAGGAGGAGCTCACCGGCCTCGGCGTGGCCTACTGCACGACCTGTGACGGGCCCTTTTACACCGGGAAGGACGTCATAGTGGTAGGCGGCGGTAATTCCGGTCTGGAGGCAGCCATAGACCTTGCGCGGATCGCCTCCTCTGTCACGGTAGTGCAGTTCCTCGACCGGCTCACCGGCGACAGGATCCTTATCGACAAAATGAAGGGCTTCGAAAACGTCCGGGTTCTGTACGAAACGGAGGTGACATCCATCAACGGAAGCGAAGAGGTGGAATCAGTATCCGTCCGGAACCGGAAGAACGGGGCTGTGGATGAAATACACGCCAAGGGGATTTTTATCGAGATCGGGCTGGTACCGAACAGCGGCTTTGCGAAGGGTTTCCTGAAACTCAACGAGGCAGGAGAGATCATGGTGGACTGCGCGTGCCGCACGAGCGTCCCCGGCATATTCGCGGCCGGCGACGTGACCGACGTCCCGTTCAAGCAGATAATAATCGCGGGCGGCGAGGGGGCCAAGGCCGCGCTCTCCGCGTGCAATTACGTTTTACAAAAATCTTAGGCGGCGTTGCGCAACGCCGCCTGCGCAGGAGGTTTTCTATGGCACTATTCGATGAAAACGTCAAGCAGCAGATATCAGGCATTCTCAAGAACATGAAAGGCCCGGTCAACCTGGACTACTTTACCCAGGAGTTCGAGTGCGCCGCCTGCCGCGAGACCCACTCCTTCGTTGAGGAATTCGCAAAGCTATCAGACAGGATAAAGCTGTCGATTGATGACTTCCAGAAGGACCGGGCGGCCGCCGACGGCCTCCATATCGACAAGATCCCCGCCATCGCCATAAAAGACGGTGAAGGCAATGACACGGGCATCAGGTTTTACGGCCTGCCCGGCGGATACGAGATCAACTCGTTTATCGGCAGCGTGCTTGAGGTCTCCGGGCACCGGGAGCCTCTGAAAGAACCGGCTGCCTCCCGGGTCGCCGCCGTAAGCAGGGACGTTCACATACAGGTGTTTGTCATGGCCACCTGACCCTACTGCCCCGGTGCCGTGAGCACCGCCCACCGTCTTGCACTTGAAAATAAAAATATCAGGGCCGACATGGTTGACTCCGCCATATTTCCCCACCTGGTCCAGAAATACCAGGTGAACGGCGTGCCGAAGATTATCATAAACGAATCGATAAGCATGGTTGGGGCACAGCCGATCGAGAAATTTCTGGATGAGATCGAAAAAATCAGGTGATGTCCCGGGCCCGGCAGCCCACCTTTTATGCTTGACAATATCCGGGATAACGGGAATTTAACCGTATGGTTAATAATATTAAGCGTGCGGTTAATACATGAGGCGCAGGAAGAGGAACAAACAGCCAGAGACGCATTCGAAGGAGCGTATCTTACGCTCGGCAAAGGGTGAGTTCTCAGAGCGCGGTTTCAGCGGCGCGCGCATGTCAGCCATCGCGAAACGGGCTGCGGTAAACAAGGCCCTCATCCACTACTATTTCAAGGACAAGGAGACGCTCTACCTTGAGGTGCTCACCCGGATTTTCCGCGGCGGCGACGAATCTTTTCCCATCCCGGAATACATGGGAAAGTGGCGCCTCACGCCGTCGCAAAAGCTGTACGTAATCATATTCTTTATGGTCAACATATTCCTCAAGGCGACGGACCCGGACGCCATGCGTATCATTTTCTGGGAAGTGGCCGAGGGCAAGCGCTACCTGGATTCGCTGATCATGGAATACAGCATGCCGCGCCAAAAAATACTGCACGCCGTGGTGAAGGAGGGCATCGAGTCGGGAGAATTCGAAACAGATTTTCCGGATCTGGCGGCGGCGAATCTCAGCACCTTTATCTCTTTCTATTCAATCAACAAACAATTTCACGCGGGAAAGCCTCTCTTCAAGGAGCTGTACGGCGACGCCACGGATGATGATGCGTTTAATTTCGTGCTTGAGAACGTGTTCAAGTCGCTCAAGCCTAAGGGCAGGAAGCTCGATGTCCCTGCCATTCCCGAAGATTTAAACAATATCCTGGACGAGGTTCTCAGGATACTCATTGAGAAGCAGGATGAGGGAGTGAACGAGGAAGTGTTTAAACGCATTGAGGCTGTCCTGCGTCAATGACGAGATATTTAGCTTTAGGAGTTTGATATGAACGGCACGATGACACGGGGAATTTTGATTGCATTGCTTGTCTTAATGGTCCCCGGCGCGGGCGCTCAGCAGGCGTATGATAAATCTTCTCCGGACAAGAACGGAACAGAGAAGACCGCCGTACCGGACGCTGCGGAGCGTGCGAAGAGGGAGAGCAGACAGATGAAGATCGAGCTGTCTGACGAGCCGGCACTCGTACTCGGGTCGATGAAAATTACCATAGGCCAGGCGATAGAGTGGGCCGTGAAGCAGAATTTCGACATGCTCTCGGTGAGCTATGACGTGGCGATGGTCGATTCCATGTACAACCAGTTTCAGAAGAAATTCGCGCCGGTGCTCGCTGCGGAAGCCGGGGGCGCCTACAAGGAGTTCACGCCCTCCGAAAAGTCATTTGCCGGACGGAACGTGCTGAAGGCCGATGGGAGCCTGTCGATCTACAAGAATTTTTCGTCGGGCACCACGCTCATCGCGGGTCTCTCGCATGAATATGACGATTTCGCCCGGAGCAAGACCGGGTCGGGCATGCTGTTTTCGGGCATGCTGGGGCCGGACAACATGCACAAGCCGACCGTCTTCATTTCAATCCAGCAGGAGTTACTAAAGAACGCATTCGGGATCAACGACCGCCAGGTCGCGAAGATACTGAAGAACGCCTCGACCATGCAGAAAGAGGGGATCGTGTTCCAGCTTTCCCTGGTCGTCGTCGGCGTTATCGGCGACTACTGGAGCACGGTGATGGCCAAGACTTCCCTGGAAAACGCGGAGCTCCAGGTGCGGGAGACGAAGAAGGTGCGGGACATCACCGCCCGCAACGCGGCCTACGGGCTTGCGGACGATTACACATTGAACCTCTACAATTCGATGCTCGCGGGCGCGGAGGCAAAGATGGCGATGATTCGCCAGAAATACCGGATGTCGCTCAGAGAGTTCCTCACCACGATAAACGTCGACGAGAACATGGAAGTGAGCGGGACAGCGGTTTTTTCCAACAAGTACCCTTCAATCAATATCGAAGAATCCCTTAAAACGGCATACGACAGGCGGGCGGATTACAAGATCGCGCAGATGAGCCTCGAGAACGCGAAGATGAGTGTGAGAATCAATGAAAACAATTCTCTCCCGGCCCTGACTGCCGTGATAAATGCCGCGTCGATCGGGGAACAGAGAAATTTTGCCGGCGCCATGGGAGAGGTCGCGAGCGTTGAGTATCCCGCGATCGAGGGAAAGCTCAAGATGACTTATCCGATCGGGGACAAGGGACTGTACACGGACGAGAGGAACGCCCGTTTCAAGCTGAAGCAGGCGCAGATACAGCTTGATAAGTACCGGCGGAAGGTCAAGGATGACGTCATGAACGCCGTGGAATCCATCGAATCGACCTACCGGATGTACCAGAAGGCGATGGAGGCGCGAAAGCAGTCGGAGCTCTTCTACAAAGGCATGTTGAGGGACCTCAGACTCGGCCGGCTGAACTCCGCCATCGTGATCAACGGCCTCAACGCACTGGTGCAGAGCCGCGAGGGCGAGCTCCAGGCCCTGGTGGGCTATAATCTGTCCCTTCTGATGTACGACGTGGCAAGGAACGAGCTTTTCAGCAAGTACAAGATCGACGTGGACAAATACATACCTAAAGACATAAAGAAGACGTCGCGCTAGCCCGCACCGGCGGCCCGGTTATGGGAATGAAGGGTCATGAGATACCGGCCAGGCCAATAGTATAATCGCCAGCATAGTCGGCATTCTTGCAGATGTGTTCTCCTCAGGTTGTATCGAGTAACATCTTCATAGTCCAATCTTTAATTATTTGACGATTTTAATGTACGATGATATACTTGTAGTATCGTCTCTATTCGATTGTATTTTATAAAACAATAAAACAATGAAGATTCATAAAGATCTCAAGGGCAGAATAAGGAAATATTTTGGCGCCCTGAAATCAGTACCACCCAAACTCCGCGGCTTTATTGATGACATTAATAATGATTATTACCGAATTTCTGAGAGAACAGATGATACTCTTGGGGATGCCAATCTCTTCCGCCTCCTGTCCAGGAACGTTACGGATGTCATCTGGACCATGGATCTTCTGCTCAGACTCCAGTACGTTACCCCGTCATGCCGGGTGCTGACCGGCTATACCCCTGACGAATTATTGAAAATGACGCTCGAAGAGTTTGTGACTCCCGAGACGCTGAAACTCTGCTATACCACCTTGCTGAGGGAGCTTGATAATCAGAGGACCGGCGGGCAGGACTGGCGCAGGCCCGTCTTCCTTGACTGCCAGTTTCGGCGCAAGGACAGCACCCTTATATGGGCCGAGATACGGGTCGCCTTTATCATGGAAGGCAACCGGCCGAAAGGAATCATCGGCGTCTGCAGGGACATCTCGGCCCGCCGCGAAATGGAAGAGAGGCTCAGGCAGAGCGAGGAGCAGTACCGCTCCATACTGGAGACCATCGAGGACGGCTATTATGAAGTCGATCTTGCCGGGAGATACGTTTTTTTCAACTCGGCCTTCTGCCGGATGATAGGATATACGCCGGATGAGCTCATGGGAATGAGTTTCAGGCAGATTGTGCCGGAAGAATCGCATAAAAAAATATTCAAACTCTACAATAAACTTTACACTGAAGGGGTGCAGGAGCGGCTGACGAGAAGCCGATATATCCGCAAGGACGGCGTCGTCCGGCACGCCGAGGGTTCTATTTCGCTCCGGTTCGACTCCGAGGGGAACAAAATCGGCTTCTGCGGAATCATAAGAGATATTACCGATAAGATCGCAATGGAGGATTCTCTGCGCCAGAGCGAGCAGAAGTGGCGAAGCCTGTACAACAGCATTCCCGGCGGCAGCTTCGTAGTCGACAGGAACCGTATCATTACCGACGCCAATGCCATTACCTGCATGATCGCCGGGTATACCTACGGCGAGCTGGTCGGGGAGAAATGCAGCATTATCTGCCAGGAAGATCCGGAAACCTGCACCTGCCCGATAGCCGGGGAAAACAGTGAAAAGGTCGACAACGTCGAATCAGCGCTGAAAACGAAAGACGGAAGGATTATTCCGATTATTAAGAGCGCCCATCGGATGAGGAGCGGTGAAGAAGAAATGGTACTGGCGAATTTTCATGATATCAGCCGAATGAAGGAGATCGAAGAGGCGCTCCGCACGAGTGAGGAAAGTTTACGGAAAAGGAATGATGCGATCGAGAAGGACCTGCTGACCGCCCAGCTTATCCAGCGTTCCCTCCTCTCGGTGAACCTGCCGAAGCTTGAATGGGTCAAGGTCGATTACCGCTATCTTCCTCTTGACGCGGTGGGCGGGGATTACTTCTCATTAACCCAGCTCCGCGAGGGCGGGATGGGCGTATTCATCGGCGACGTGTCGAGCCATGGCGTGACCGCCGCGCTCTTCCTCTCGCTGGTGAAGGCGACGTCGGAGCGGATCTGCCGCGACCACGCCCTTCAGCCGCTCCAGTTCGTAAACATGCTCAACGCTGAGCTCTACAACAACATGCCGCTGAGCTTCCTCACGGCAACCTACGGCGTGTTCGGCGTCTCCTGTAACGGCGTTACGCCGTTTACCTTCAGCTCGGCCGGCCACCCGTATCCGATCCTCTTCAGGGCCGATGCCGGAACGGCCGAGTACGTCCGGTGCAAGGGGACCCTCATCGGCATGTTCGAGCAGCTCGATTTTCATGAGACGACCGTCCACTTGATGAAAGGTGACCGGATATTCCTCTACACGGACGGGATCCCGGAAACCGTAAACGAAAAAAAAGACCTTATCGGATACGAGCGGCTCCCCGAATTAATCAGGGACTGCAACAGCGAATCTCTGGAGGAGACGCTGGATAATATAATTGGCGAGATCAACGCATTCAGGGGCGGGGCCGGTCTCTGCGACGACATCGTGCTCCTCGGCTTTGAGGTTATCGGCTGATAAACGAGGCCCGCTGACGCGATACGCCATCCATTAATTCTGCGGAGGTAGAATATGAAAAAGAGTGTTGCCCCGGCGATTTTAGCGGCAGCGGTTATCTGCCTTTTTTGCGGCAGGGATAACACCGGATCATGTTGCGCCGGGGTCGCGCCCGCTAATGAGGGCGCGCGGGCGTTAACAGTCTGTATCGCCGCCGCAGAATCGGAGCTTGAAGCGGAAGGGTCGAATGCGGACAGGACCGGCTATGCCGGGCCGGCGAGAGAGATCAAACCGGAGCGGGTTGATCCAGCGACAGGGGACTCGGGCGGCACACGGTATTCCTCCGGGCGTAACGCTCCGTCCGGTTCGGCCGCCGCGCGGACACCCGAGGCGTCAACAGCCAAAAAGAGCGGGCGGGCTTCAAAGTCTGTGACAGCGGCATCGGATTCAGACGCTTCGCGCAAAACGGCGGCCGATACGGGGCCTTCGGCGGAGAGGAGCCCGGATAAAACCAGCGGCGTAAACGGGGCGGGGGCGAAGGAGACGGCAGGAGGCATGGCGGCGTCGGAAGCGCGGGACAACAAACAAGGTGCGCCGGCGACGCGCAAAGAGGAGAACGTCTCAGAAGATAATGAAGATTCAATGGCCGGCACCAGAGAGAAGTACGCGGCTCCGGAAGGCCTGCTCGCCAAGCCGAGGGTCGACCCCCCGGAAGTGAAATGACTACTTGCGCTTCAGGATGACGATCGTGGCGTCGTCTTTCAGACGATAGTTCCTGATTTCGCCGAGGAGTTTGTCTTTTATAAGATTGACATCGCCTGACGATTTGCAATATTTCTTGAATATGTTTGCGAGTTGGTCCTGGCCGAACATTTTTCCTTCGGCGTCCACCGCCTCGGTGATGCCGTCCGTGAAGAGGAAGAGCACATCCCCTTTTTTCATATTAAACGAATCGTCGTCGCACATGCCGTCGATTTTTTCCAGCAGGCCGATCCACATGCCGCGCGTCTCCACGAGCTCAACGCGCTTCTTGAGATTGCGGTAGACCATCATGTCCTGGTGCAGGCCGGAAAAGACGAATTTTCCCCTCTCCTCGCAGGCGAGCACGGTGATGGTCATGTATTTTTTTTCGCCGAAGCGCTGTATGTTCCTCGATATGACGTGGTTGATGGTGTTCAGCAGCCTGGTCGGGTTCTGTTTAGGGTATTGTCTCAGGACCGTCTGGATGGAGGTCTGCACCATCATCATCACGAGGCCGGCCGAGACCCCGTGACCGGAGACGTCGCCTATCACGATCCAGTTTTTGTTTCCCACGTTGATGATGTCATAGTAGTCCCCCCCGACCTCGTCGGCGGGGATCATGGTGGCGGTGATATCATATCCTTTGATTGACGGGGCCTCCGGCAGGAGTATCGTCTGTATCTTGCGGGCAAGCTCCATCTCGCCCCAGAGGGCCTCCATCGCCTTTGATAGCTTTTCGTGGGACTCGTTGAGCTGATCGCGCTTCACAAGAAAATTGAAGCTCACAATGCCGAGGACTATCACCAGAAACCCGAGGAAGATAAAGGTGACCCCGGTGTTCTGCAGCACGCTTTTGATCGACACGTTGATGCTCATCGTCTCTTCTGTCTGTTTCCTCATCTTTTCCCTGAGAAGGTTGCTCAACTCCGTATCGATTGACGAAAAAACTTTCAGCATCGCGTTGCCGTAAAACGTCCCCTGGTCCACGTACGCGTTCGCCACCTCGATCCCGACTTCATAGTAGGTATTGATGGCGACGTCGATCTCTTCGATTTTCTTGATCTCGGCCGGATCATCGGCAAACATTTTTTTCAGGTTATCAATCTCCTTGAGGGCCTGCTGGTAATAGGCTTCCGCCTCTTTAAAACCGCTGTCGTAGCCCTTTTCGTTGCGGGTCGCGCCGACATAGTAGAGCCACTTCTGCATGTTCATGACGTTCCGCTCGAGCCGCACATATGCGAACGCGCCGGGAAGGGTTGTTTCAATGGCGTGGTTCGCCCTGTTCGCGTTTTTGCCGGTCACTACCGCTTCAATGATGAAGAACGCGAGGATGGGAATCAATATCGCGGCGGTTATTGTTACGATTTTCCTGTATTGTATGAAAAAGTTTTTCATGCTGACGATGTATGATTTGATATCCTTCATTGGCATGACTCCTGATGGCGCATTTGCCGGCCGCATGACGCGCAAGCGGCCTGGATTACCGGCAGATGATTGACGGTGCATTATATTATTTTATCAACGATTAAAAATCGAGATAGTCAATTATTTTTTCTGTATTATTGTTGACAATTGAATATTTTTATACTATCAACTCAGTGCAGGAACGGCATGTTGAGAGGTAGATAACCCCGATTGGTCGGCGACCAGGAGGGCGACATATATCCCTGCCGCGTATATGCCGTAATAATTCAATAGAGTAAAGATTTCCCTGTCGAAATTCAATTAATGCAGGAGGGAGTTCTTGAAAAGTAAAAGATTGATATCCTTGCTGTTGGCCGCGCTCATGCTTGCCGCGTTTCAGGTTTATGCGAAAGATAAAAAAGGAAAAAATACCGAAGAAAAGATGGATCCGACGGAACTGGATGAGGTGGAAGAACCTTCTTTAGTAAGAGAACAGAAATTTCATATATCGGGTTTTATAGACTTTCAGTTTCAGTATTCCATGCTGGAATCCAACAAGAACCCCGCTAAAATATATCTAAAAACTCAAAAGCATTTTACCGTGAGCAATTTGAACCTCTATTTAAAGTTCAACGTAGCCAGGGGCTGGGAGGTATTCAGCGAGATACGGTTTTTATATGTGCCGGAAGGGATGAAAACCCCGTGGTCGGACGTTTCAGATCCCACCGTATCCGTACTTCCCCAAAAGATCCTGTTCTATCCGGTGGATACAAGTTTTTATGACAACAACGTTGTCATGGGCAAGTACGGCTCTATTGGCATTGAGAGGGCGTATATTGAATGGAACCGGCATGATTTCGCGAAAATCAGGGCGGGTCATTTTCTGTCCCCGTATGGGATATGGAGCCAGGACCACGGCGCGCCGGTCGTGACCTCGATCCGCACGCCGGTCATCGCTGCCGCGCCGGTGCCCTTAATTGGCATGCCGCGGTCGCAGACCGGCCTGGAGTTCCTGGGCAAAGTAAATATTCCAGGCATCAATACGCTCTTTGAGTATGCGATATATGGAACCAATGGAAATTCAGTGGATGCCGCCGTCGCTAATGAACATAATTCAGGTTTCAATTATGGCGCTTTTCTGAATTTTAAGCTTCCTTCCATACAAAAAACAACTGATATAGATTTCGGCGGCTCAGCCTACCGGGGGGAGAGGGTCTATCCCTTCTACCAATATTCGGTTCCGCTTTTCATCCTGGGCCCTGAAGGCTTTATGAGCATGAACCCCTATTTCATACCGATGCTCGACAAGTATAAAATCCGACAGACGGACACGATGGCAATGGCGCATCTGAGAATTGCCTTCAATAATCTGCCTGCGGACAGCACCATTATACTTCAGGGAGAATATCTGCAGGCGTGGGTCCATGAATATGGGCTCGGAAGCCTGGTTGGTCTTTCAGGATTCGTAAAACGGCCGGAAAATTATTTATATTATATGACATACGGCCAGTTTGAGTGGCAGTTTATGGGATGGCTCACGCCCTATTTCAGATATGAATATGTGCAATTTACCAGTTCCGATACCACGCTTACCGCACAAGGAAAAAAATTTCATCTTTTTATAGGCGGCTTAAATATACGGATCATTCCGGAGGTAGTGCTCAAGCTGGAGTATAACTACACCATGCTCTATAATGCGAGTAACCTTCTTGCCATCACTGACCCGACGGATATCGCGAATTCCAAAATTTTTCCATACAAAACGAACAACAATATCCATCAGGTCCAGGCATCTCTTTCGGTGGCATTTTAGGAGGCCGGCAATGAAGAATAAATTACAATTTATTATAATCGCGTTGGCATTGTTCTCATTGTTCGTAATGGAGAATCATTTTGCCCTGCGCGGCCAGGGAGACGAAGTGGTCCCGATCATTAATAAAAGCCGGAAATCAATAAGCGCCGTTGAGCTGAAACGCATATTCACCGGAGATATGACGAATTGGCCGAACGGCGGCTCGATCCGGATACTCATGAATAAGGACAAGATTGTTTACGAAGAGTTCGCGAAAAACTACCTCGGCATGTCTATGAAACGGGTCGAAAACCTGTGGGTCCTCAAGAAGGTCCGCGACGGCATAATTCCGCCGCGGAAAGTATCGAGCGTGGTCATCAAGTCGATGGTATCCCGCTCGTCGGATTTTATCGGGTTTGTCAGGCGGTCGGAATTGGATGAAGACATAAAAGTCGCGACTGAATGATATGATGTAAGCGGCCCGGCGATCTGCCGGTTGTATCTGAGCACAAAAGGGGACGGGTTGAACCGTCCCCTTTCGCGTCTCTGCCCAGAATGCCGGACCGCTACACCCCCTTCAGGGTGATGTTTTTCATGTTTTTCACTATGGTCTCAAGCGCTTTGAATGACGCAGACTGCCACTTCGAGTTCTTGTCGAATGTAATGGTCGTTTTAACGCCGCTTTTATCGAGATCGCTCACCAGATCGACGATGGGAGGGACCGTCGACGAATTGATGTATTCCAGCTTTTCAAACTGCACCAGCAGCTCCTTGCCCTTGAATTTATCAAGTATCTGCTTGAAATAGGGAGTAATGACCGCCGAGGGATTCTTCGACTCGCTCTTGCCGGTCCAGGTCACCACGTTTTTGCCGCCCTCTGTAAAAATTATTTCAAGCTCGTTCTCTTTTAAATTCATTCTGTGTCTCCTCGTGAAAATGAAATGATTATTTGATATCCCGGGCCGTTACTTCAGCTCCGTGAGACGTCTATCGCAATTATTTTTTCCCAGCTCCGACCGTGCCTGGATGTAGAGCGGCTTTGCCATCAGGTACATTTTCCGCGCAGTTTCATGCCGCTTCGTGTACAGCGCCACATCGCCCAGGCTGTAAACGCAGTTCGCCTTGCCGAGGATCGATCCGGCCTGGCGGTACAGTTCCAGGGCGTCCCCGTAGAGCTTTGCAGCCGCTTCATACGATGCTCTGCGTAGCTGTATGTCGCCCTTCATGTGCAGGCAGTTGGCCTCGCCGAGCGTTGAATCCGCCGCGCGGTAGAGGGCGCGCGCCGAGGTAAAGCGGCCGTCCGCCGCTCGAAAGTTGTCACCGTAGAAGTATAGCTCGCCGATGCGGTACACGCAGTTCGCCTCGCCGATCAGTGATTGAGCCGCGCGGTAACGATTCATCGCCTCACGGTAGAGCTTCTCCGCGGCGCCCGTGTCGTCTTTCGCGCGCGCCAGGTCGCCCAGCCTCATCAGGCAGTAGGCTTCTCCCTTGAGGGATTTCACCTGTCGGTAGAGGGCGAGCGCCTTCATAAAGCGGTCGCGGGCGTCGTCATTGTCCTTCGCCCCGAAGGAGAGCTCTCCAAGCATTTTCAGGCAGTTCGCCTCGCCCAGCGGCGAGCCAGACTTCGAATAGATATCGAGGGCCCGCAGGTAGTGCCCGCGAGCGGCCACGGGCCGGGCGGTCTGGAAGGCGGCGTCGCCCATCCGCTTGATGCAGTTCGCCTCGCCCAGGTGCGACCCGAGCTTTCTGTAGAGGGGGAGTGCCTGACCGTAGAGCGCTTCGGCCTTTGGGTGGTCCCCTACCTGAAGCGCAAGGTCGCCGAACCGCTTCGTGCAGTTTACCTCGCCGAAGAGGGACCCGCCCCTACGGTAGAGGGGGAGGGCCTCCCTGAATTTTCCTTCCGCGGCGGCATAGTCGGAACGGCGGAACGCGACATCCCCCTGACGGTTGATGCAGTGCGCCTGCCCGAGTATGCTCTGCTCGTCCCTGAACAGCTCCCGGGCGGACGCAAACGCCCGGTCGGCCTCGGCGTACCGGTAGCGGTAATCCAGTTCGATATTGCCCCGCGCGTACACGGCCGTCGCGGCGCTCATCTTGAGGCCTTTCGATCGGGCAAGTTCTTCGAGCACCCGGGTCATCCGGATGCCGGCATCATCGGTATAATTGCTTTCAAGCGCAGCGGCGTATGCGACGGCGTTCGAGATCCACCGCGCGGAAATTACCCGGCTGTTTTCTTCGGCGAGCTTCTTCCGCTCCTCGGAATTGTTGGCATGGGCGAGTTTTTTCAGGAGGTCGACGTCCCCGGCGCCCCATGCCCGTTCCTCGGATCCGTATCCCTGCATACACACGCCGCAGAGCAACACGACCGCGAGTATTGTCCTGTGAACCGCGGCATTTCTCGTGGGAGAGATGGTGTTGATCATTGTCCAGCTCATGGAAATAAATTCAGCGGCCACCTGGTTCATCAATGAAGGTTTTTAATCTATAATTGGCGTTTTGTCTATACATTTTTCAATAAGGTAATGCGAGATTATCCGTGAATCAACTGCGAAATATGAAGTATTGAATAATAGAATATAAATCACGGTATAGGTGTTGATGGCTAAAAAAATGCATGTCAGTCCTCTATAAATAATACTCATATTACAAAAAAAGTATCCTATTTTTTTCTAAAAATGTTGAAAATTTATGGCATTATCGCTATTTTAATATATTATGTCTCATAAGGCCGGCTGCGCTGCGCGCCCCCATTATTGAGCCGCGACGGAGGTCCGTTCATGAAACTTGAAGAATGCAAGAAGTGCCAGTACCATTATAAATTGCAGCGGGATGATATACTGTGCGAATTTAACGGCGGCTTTAATTACCGGGTTATAACACATGATAAAAAGGGGGCCCCGGTTGTCGTCGGGTGTCCCCTTGAAATACCGATCGCGAAGAAAGACTCGTCGATCGTTGCGAACAATATGAAATTCCTTGTCAATATATCGTGATTCGTTCCCGTTATTTCCCGGACAACTGGAGGAGACCGGTCATTCCGAGTGCATTACCCTGTTGATTACCGCTTTCAGGTCCTCTATACGGTACGGCTTTGCAACGACGTCGGTGAAACCGTACTTAGAGAAGTTCGCCATGACCGGGTCGTTTGAATAGCCGCTCGAAACAATTGCCTTGACATGCGGATTCAACTCCCGGATCCGCTGGATGGTCTCCTTGCCCCCCATTTTCCCCGGCACCGTGAGGTCCATGATGACCAGGTCATAGGGATTGCTCTCATTTATCGATTTCCGGTACATCTCGATCGCTTCCTCGCCGTGCAGCGCGTAGTCGGCCTTCATGCCGAGATGGGATATCATGTTGCCGGCCACACGGAGAACCACCTCGTCATCATCCATGATAAGGATCCTACCGGCTGGCAGGCGGCTCTTCTGATCCCGTGCCTCGCTGACCGAAATTTTTTCCTTGGACGAGGGGAGGTAGATGATGAAGGTCGTGCCTGTCCTGGGCTCCGATTCGAAGCTGATATGGCCGCCGTGCCTCTTGATGATGGAATAGGAGACCGTGAGACCGAGGCCGCTCCCGTTTTCCTTGGTCGTGAAATAGGGATCGAAAATATATTTCTGGTTTTCAATCGGAATGCCCTCGCCATGATCGGATATCTGTATGCGTATATAATGGCCCGGCTTGAGGGGAAGCCTGCTCCATTCGTCCATCACCTCGTTCTTGGCCCTGACCTCGATGGCGCCCCCCTCTTTCATTGCCTGCATGGCGTTGATCACCAGGTTGTGAATGACCTGGCTGATCTGGCCCTCATCGATCTCGGCGTTGCGGAGGTCGTTCTGGATGGAGTAGATGCAGACGACGTTAGAACCACTCAGCGCAAAGTCGATGGTCTGCCGCAGCAGGTTCTTGATGGATACCGTTTTCTTGATCGGCGCCCCACCCTTGGAGAAGGTGAGGAGCTGATGGGTCAGATCCTTCGCCCTGAGCGAAGCGTTTTCGGCCTCGGCGAGTATCATGAAGTTCTGGTCGTCTCGGGGTATATTGAGCCTGGCCAGGGAGATATTCCCGATGATCGCGGTGAGAAGATTGTTGAAATCATGCGCGATGCCGCCGGCGAAAACCCCGAGCGATTCTATTTTCGACGCCTTCAATAAATCCTCTTCCATGCGCTTCCGTTCGGTTATGTCGGTGAAGAGGCCGAAACTCCCGGCGAAATTTCCGTCTGCGTCAAATATCGGGCGGGGAGATACAAGAGCCGATATGGTTAAACCGTATTTGCGCTCCAGGTCGATTTCATACGGCTCGTGCTCTCCCCTGCGCCGGCGCATGAGCTGCTGTTTCAGCACCGCCTTGCTCGTCTCTGTAAGGAGCTTCTCCAGGGGAAGCCCGAGTATCTCCTCACGGTCGTACCCGATCATGTCGCAGAAGCGGCTGTTGACAAAGGTGAGTTCCCCCAGGTCGTTGAGTACGCATATCCCCTCGTTCATGGATTCAACCACCAGGCGGTAGCGGTCTTCGCTGTCGCGCAGGGCGGCCTCGGCCTTCCAGTGCTGGGTGATCTCCTGGGTGAGCTTGTCGTAGAGCTGCGCTATTTCGAGCGAGATGGCGGCCTGCGCCGCAAGGAGGCCGAGGATCTCCACATGGTCAGACGTGAATGCGCCAGGCAGGATCCGGTTCTCCAGGTAGAGTATCCCGGTCAGCCTGGTGTGCCGCACCACCGGAAGACAGAGCACCGAAACCGGCCGGCTGTCGGTGAGATACTCTTCGAGCGGCAGGCTGTCCTCGCTCCGCACGTCATGAATCAACAGGTGTTTTTTCGACCGCATGACGAAGTTAACGATCGGGACCAGCAGATCCTTTTTTGCATTCAGAGGCGTCGTTTTTACCACGGTCCTCACTTCATCAGTCATGACGGTTTCGGCGACAATGGATGCGTCGGGACCGTCCACCGTGATGAAATAGCCCCGATCGGCCCCGGCATTCTCAAGAGCGATTTTCATAAGTTTTTTTAACAGGTCTTCGGTGATGATTTCGCTTGAGATGGCCTGCAGTGAATTAACGATGCTCGCGTAGTTCAGGTAACGTGCGGCCGCCGCCTCCGCAGACGTCGGTTCATGCAGGTAGGCGGTCCGCTTCAATTCGATATCGGCAACCTTCGCGTCGGCGCCCCATTCCCGGTAACAGCTTCGCGCCTGGCTGATGTGGGCCTTTGCCGATATGTCATTCCCGTAACGTATATGGAAATCCGCGAGCCGTTCGCAGATGATGCCCTCATGGTTGATATAGCCGTTTTTCTGCGCCTGCCTGAGTGCCTCCCCGTAGCACTGGAGCGCGGCCATGTCGTTTCCGCGGACCAGCAGGAGTTCCGCCTGTAAAAGATGGTACAGATGGAGAAAATTCTCCGGACAGCTCTCAGCCCATCGCCGGAACAGCGACACGCTTTTTTTTAGAAACGGGACGTATCTCCTTCGCTCTTTCGGCGACAGCCTTGAGAAGCATCCCGCGATTGCAAGGGAAAAATAAAGATGGTATTCCGATATATGGATCACTGCATATAAAAACTTATCGACATCATGCCGCATTATAGCCGCGAGACGGATCGTTTTCTCTGCATCTCCGAACATATACGACGATATCATCTCGGTAAGATAATACAGATATCTGATATATTTGTTTTTCCCGGCGCGCTCCAGGAGGGCCGGTTCGTCGATCTTCCCGCCAACAGGCCGCGCTTGGTCCGGCGGCTCTCCCTTCAGGCGATGGATCAGAAGGTAGAAGATGTTGAACATGTCGCGGGCCATGCTGAAGCGCGTAAGCTTGATGAAGTTCAGGTGTGTCTCGTATATAAGGATGAGGGAGTTAATGTCCTTCCCCTTCCGTGTCGAATGGCTGAGGATGTTCGCTATGGCCTGGCTGGTGAACAGGAAATCCCCGGTTGATATCCCGGCCTGCAGGGCGGTGGTGAAGTGCTCGATGTATTCGTTGAATGGCCGTTTCCAGCAGGCTATCGTCGCCCCGAAAAGATGGTGTATCCTGGCCTTCATTTCGGCGTCATGGAACTTCTCGTTCAGGGCCAGCCCCAGTCTTCCGTACTCGTAGGCCCGGGCATAATCCCCGAATCTGTTTCCGAGAACCGCGCCGTAAATGACATAGGCGTAGGGCGCGTACCGGGAGTTCCCGTACCTCAGGGTCATATTGATCAGGTTCAACGCCAGCAGAAGTATCAGCCTCAGGTCCTCAATTTTATTGGAGCAGTATGCCGGTACTGTTATTTTTACCATGATGTCCATTAGGCGGAGAATATTCCGGTTCTCTATGGGCGGTAATGACAGGAGTTCGTCCAGGCTCTTTTTTTTCAGGGCTTTGCCGGTGAAATACAGACGCGCGATGAGCGACGGCATCCACGGATTACGAGGCACTTTAAGATTGAAGGTGCGAAGGGTCTTGAGGCCAAGCTCTATCGCCTCTTCAACCCTGTTTTGGTGGCTCCGAAGCACGATGAGAAGGCTGTAAATTTTCGACCTGTCGGCGTCGGTGCGGGCGTGCGAGAGGAGGCTTCTAAATATGGATTCGTCGCCGGGGATGATGCCGGCGAGGAACTGGCACTCGGCCTTTTCCAGGTAAATCGTGAAGGCAAGCTCGTATTTTTTTTCCCACACCTTCTCGGGGAGGAGTGCGGCGGCGCAGTCAAGGTATTTCACCGCCGAGGCGTATGCGGAGGTGAGCTTCGCCCTGGCCGCGGCCGTCATATTCATCTGCACAACTTCCCGGCGTTCTTCGGGATCAGTGACGAGCTCGAGGCTCTGGTTGAAATAATCGACTATGGCGAAGACTTTTTCCGGAGCCTCCACCACGGCCTGGTTCCTGATGAGCGATTTCCCGATCCGGTAGTTCAGCACGCGCCGCTCACCGACCGGCGTTATGGAGAGGACCGATTCGTGTATCCGGTCGTGGGAAAAGGCGTAACCGGGCGGCGACGATATAATCAGTTCGTTCTGGATCGATTCGTTCAGGTCAATAATGACGTCGTTGACGGGCCTGTCGCAGACCTCGGAAAGGACCTCGGGGCTGAAACGGTTGCCGATGATGGCCGCGATTTTCAGGATTTCCCGGGATTCGTTCCTCATGCGGCTGATACGTTCGATCATCAGCTCGATGACGTTGTCCGTGGCCTGCATTCTTTTGATGCGCTCAAGGTCCCATCTCCATCCTTCGCCTCCGGTATGTGCAAGGATCCCGTCTTCATGGAGACGCTTGAGGAATTGCTTGAGAAAGAATGGATTGCCCCCGGTTTTCTGGTAAATGAGGCCTACCAGGTCGCGGCAGGCGTCGGCTTCGGTGTCGAGCGTGTCTATGATAATGTCGGTCACGTCTGAAAGCGGAAGCGGCTCAAGCATTATGGTACTGTATTCCACTCCGGACGACTTCATACCGGCGATCAGCTCCCCGACGGGATGACCGTCCGTTATTCCGTCGTCACGGTACGATCCGATGAAAAGAATGTGCGAAAGCCCGGGATCAGCCGCCAGTATCCTCAGGAGGCTGAGGCTCGCCGAGTCGGCCCACTGGAGGTCTTCCATCGCGAGGACAAGGGGGTGTTCTTCCCCGGCAAACACGCCGATGAATTTTTTCATCACGAGGTTGAAACGGTTCAGCGATTCCTCGGGTCCGGCGGCTGGCAGCGGCGGCTGGCTTCCGATAATCAACTCCGCCTCGGGTATCATGTCTGTAATGATTTTACCGTTTGACCCTAGTGCGTCCCGAAAGGACGATTTCCACGACTGCATGCGCTCTTCGCTTTCGGACAGAATCAGCCTGATGAGGTTCCGGAACGCGTGGATAAAGGCGCTGAAGGGCCTGACACGGTCCATGCGCTGGAATTTGCCAGATGCGAAATAGCCCCGGTGGCGGGTCACTGGCCTCTGCAGCTCGTGTATCAGCGTTGATTTCCCTATGCCGCCCCACCCCGACACCATGAGGAAGCGGGTGGGGCCCTTCAGGATCTCTTCGAACAGGGACATGAGGAAGTCGATCTCATGTTTCCTGCCGTATATTCGCTGCGGGATCATGAACCTGTCGTGGATGTCCTGCTCGCCGAGGCTGAACGTTTCGATTCTCCCGCTTTTTTTAATCTGCCGCATGCATTCCTCGAGGTCGGCGATAAGACCCCGGGCGCTTTGGTAGCGGTTCTCTGCGTTTTTGGCGATCATCTTCATGATAATTTTTGAGATGACCGCGGGGATATCATCCTTGACTGCGGTCGGCGGCTGCGGCTGCCGGGCCATGTGCGCGTGCAGGATCTCGAGCGGGTCGGTGGATGGAAACGCCGGCTGGCCCGTGAGTACCTCGTACAGCGTCATGCCGAGGGAATAGAAGTCCGACCGGTGGTCTGTCTTCCTGTTGGTGCGGCCCGTCTGTTCCGGCGAAATATAGGGGAGGTTGTTCATGATGACGTCGGGGTTGTAGATTTCCTCCGCTTTACAGGCGGTGGCCGAGCTGAAGCCGAAGTCACGGATTTTAACGATCCTTGTCTCAGGATTTATGATGATGGAGCCGGGATTGATGTCCGCATATAGGATGTTATGGCTGTGGATCCGGTCAAGGCCGCGCGCTATCTGGATTGCGATATCGAGGAGCTCCCGGTTCTGTATCTTTTTTTGCAGAGCATAGTGGCGGAGAGAAATGCCCGGCGGGTTCTCGGTGAAGAACATGATACCGTTCCAGTTCTGATCGCGGACCTTTTCGCTGCCGTATACGGCAGCAACGTGGTCGGACTCTATCAGCCTCGCCTGCTCGAATTCATAGGTGAGTTGGACGATATCTGAAGTGGTCCAATTTTCGAAGGGGAAATATTTGATGATGACCGGCCTGCCGGTCAGTGATTCAATGCCGGAATAGGTGAGATACCGTGAGCCACGGTATATTTCCTTGACGTTGTCATAACCGTTGATGATTATCAACCCCGCCCCCTGCTCAAGGGTAATCGAGTCATGAACGGCGGCCGTTGCCCGGTTGGCACAACAGGATCACTGTACGACGATTCCCTCAGCTTATAGTATATTCATAAAAAAAAGTTCCTCGCTCGTCAACTTATTACTTAATCCATCGCTTTTTTTCAATAAAATAATGCAGCCCCGGGTGCCTCAGCACGCCTGGAGATGATGTTTTTTTCTTGATTTTATCCGTATCTGGTTTAGACAGAGGGAATATAAATCCTGAAGGTAAAATCATGAAATTTCTTTGTCCGGCCGTTGCGGTAATCGTGGCGCTCTCCGGGTGCGGGAGACTGATCAAGGTTCCCGAACAGGAGCGCGTCATTCGTCAGGTCTTCGAAGTCAGCTCCACGAAGAGCGAGATATATGATAGGGCCCTTGAATGGTGCGCAAAGAAACTCGCGACAGTGAATGACAGTATTATCGTGAAGGACAGGGGAAAGGGAAAGATAATTGGGAGAGGAACCGGAAAATATTCCGAATATTTTAATTTTCTGGTCGACCGTGAATTCAGCTACAACATTACCATCGAGACGAAAGACAACCGCTTCAGGGTTACCTTTGACAATTTTATCGTATATTATGACGAGCGTCAGCTCAAGTCAACCACGGCGGAATTCAAGTTTGAGATCGATAAGATCAGAGGAAAGCTGGAGCCCCTCATGGAAAACCTCCGCGATTACGTCTCCCGCGGCGTTAAGAAAAACGAAGACAAGAAGGAAGAGAAAGAGGAGGATTGGTGACAGGCCGGCCGGCCCTGTCAGAGAGAGAGAATTTTCCCGAGAAACAACTCCATGAACTTCTGATCCTGCATCCCGCTGAGGTCTCGGTGCCTTTCCGATCCGAGGCGTATCAGTTCCTCTCCGCACTGGCACCTGAAGTCGTTTTCAGCGGCGTCACGGTGGCAGTAGTATTTTCTTTCGCTTTTTGGGTTATTAAAATAATCGTTCAGATAGTTGTCGATAAGGTCTTTTTTTCTATTATTCACGATGTCTTGGCTCAGGATTATCGCCTCCATATTGCCCTTCTGGCAAGTTATGAGCCGGGAGTATTCCTCTTTCTGTACCGATGAGAGGACCTTCTTGATATCCTCCTCGCAGACTTTTTTCGCGCATTCTTCCTTTGTGTAGTATTTCGATAATTTGATGGCGCCGTATTTGCCGCCAAGGTATTTCCCGTATACGAAAATCTTCTGCTTGATTGATTCGAAGCAGATGTAAATGGCGCCTTCATTGGTGTCCGACACGAAGGATGTGAGATAATCCATTTCCCTGCCGCATACGGTGCAGTATACTGTGCTCGGGCTCCGGTGCAGTTCTTTTTCAGAGGGACATGGTTTTATTTCATGCATGATCGGGCTCCGTGAAATTTGGTGTCAGAGTAAAAATTGAACATGATGTTTAGATAACCGTCCAGCCGGTTTGTGTCAAGAATTATTCATCCGTGAATATGGCATTATCCGGTTATAGTTTGCATTTCATCAGTAAGTAAGATGGAAGTTTTTTCAAGAGGGCCTGCTTCGGTGACCCTATCCTATATGCGGCATCAGTGTCCATTTTATAATCCATGTGCCGGTATCAGGATGGATGTCGAGGCATACTATGCCTCCATTCTGGAATCGGAATACCGGGGTGCCTTCGGAACCGGTAATCAGATACGATGTCAGCTTCTCCATGAACGGCAGGTGGCCAACGTACATGATATCCGCCGAGGCGTCTATTCCTGCGGCGAAACGGATGACGTCGTCGCCAGGGTCCATGCCTGATACAGCTGCCGGGCTGACGCGGGGGGCGAGGGTTTCGGCGAAAATCATCGCGGTCTGGGACGCCCGTTTCTTGCCGCTGTGGATGACAGCGCTCACCTTCACGCCGTATCCCCGCGCAACGGCGGCGATCCGTTCCACTTCGGCGAGGCCGTCATCGGTGAGGCCCCGCTCGGGGTCGATCTCCGCGGGATGAGCCTTTCCATGCTGGACGAGGTAGAGCGCCATTCATGCTCCCGTTCAGTATTCGATTTTAACTATATGGTTCGAGGCGTCCTGGATGATCCGGATGCCGATGTTCTTTAACAATGACTGTTCGAGCTCGTATTCAAGCGATGAACGCCATTTGTTAAAAGCGACGGCCGGCATGTATTTTTTCTGGAACGAGAGGCTCAGATAGCTATCGGTGACGGTCATCAGGAATTTTTTTTCAGACCGTGCCGGGCCGCCCATGGTTATTTCAAGCGTGTCGAACGATTTATCCAGCGGACGGACATCAATGATTTCCATACCAATCGTCTTTGAAAGCACGCCGATTACCTTCATGTGATCAATTGCGGGCATTACATCCTGGCATGCAGCTTGTTGCGGTACATCGCCTCGTCCGCGCGTGCAATGAGCTCGTCGAGTTCAACCGGACTGGCGGGTTCGAATTTCACAATTCCCCAGCTCATCGAGAGCATGTACTGGTGCTCTGCGGTTTTATTGTAGTCATTGACGTTCAGCCTGATCCTTTTTTCGATCGGGGCGATATCAGTGCATTCGGCGTTTATCATCAGCACCACGAACTCGTCTCCGCCCCAACGCGATACGATATCCGAAGCGCGGAAAATGTTTTTTAGCAGGCCCGTCGTTGCCCTGATCGCGTTGTCTCCGGCGGCGTGACCGAAGACATCGTTGATGTTTTTCATCTGGTCAATGTCGAAAAATGCGAGGAGCATGGATTTACCGGTCCTCTTGGCAATGTCGAACTGCTGACGCGCGAGATGGTAAAAGCCGCGCCGGTTATAGACACCGGTGAGCTCGTCGACAAGGGAAATCTCTTCCAGCCTCTTCTCGATGTCCCTGCTTCTGATTAATTCGCGGGTGAGCATCTGGTTCTTTTCATGAAGGTATTGCTCGAAGCGGTGCCTGTGCCGCGTCAGCTCCATTACGATGTTCAGCTCCTTGCCCCGGAATGGTTTCAGTATATAGCCGTATGGAATTTGCGTGGTAGCCCGCTCGATGATGCTGCCCTCGGAGTAGGTGGTAAGAAAGATGATAGGTATGTTGTGCTCGGTCCGTATCTTTTCGGCGGCCTGGATGCCGTCAATGTCGCCCTTGAGGATGATGTCCATGAGTACGACATCGGGTTTTTTTTCTTTAACGGCCTCGAAGGATTCCTCGGCAGTGGCTACGGTATCCACGACCTGGTAGCCGAAATTCTGGAGGGTCACGCTGATATCCTGCGCTATCAGGGCCTCGTCTTCTACAATTAAAACCCTGTAGTTATCCATGACTAAATTGTGCCTTTAGAAAAAACCGAACAGCCGGTTTTTATATATACTATAAATTCATAATATGCGAAGCATTTGTCAACGAATTTATAAAAAAAGAATACTGGCAGTTTGGTTTTTTTATCATGAACGATTCAGGATTTGAAATTTTTTTTACGGGCTTTTTTCCCCATTTTGTATAGTTTTGGAGATTGCTTGATAATTTTATCAAAAAGGACGTATCTGGCGTTGATGTCAAGCTTTTTGAATTCCTCGGGATGAAGGATAATTTCGCGTAAAAGGCGCCCGGGACTTGTCGTTTCTGGATTAAGCTCGGCGACGGTTTTGTAATTTCCTTTCTTTAAAAAGCGGACCACAGCCTCAGAGCATGTCAGCTTCCAGGGGCTATGATTGATATTGAGCGTAAACCTGTTTTTATACCACAATGACAGCAGGCTTTTAATACCGATAACTATCGCACTCCGGTAATTGTATTTTGTCCCGAGACGCTTCGAGATATTGCGGAGTGAAGCTTCAAGAGGGCCGGACTTCGGCCGGAATTCCGCGACGAGGATATTTTCCCTGTTCCATCGCTTCCACGGGCGGATTTCGAAGCCCCAGGCCTCGGCCTGCATGACCATCCGCATGCCGAGGGCGGAGTCGTTGAAGGCTATGAAGGAGTGGCTGCATGACGACCGTGTGAGCCATCGGATAAATGCCGATGTAAACTTATTGGTGGTGGAAAAACCGACCGTGATATTATAGCCATCGCTTGTTGTGCTCATTATTGGTACCCGCTTGTATCCGGTTCTTTATCAGACGGCTTCTCCGAAAACCGCCGGGCCAATTGTATACGCCCCCATGCATGTATGCAAGAAAAATTGGGAAATGAAAGGTGTAACTTTCTTCTGGTTCGAAGTACTGCATCATATGTACGGAGTAAGGCGTTTCCCGTGGTTATTGTTCGCGGTGCTTTCCGGAAAAAAGTATTTAAGGCATAGCGCCAGACCCCGGAAATTATTGCGGAAGATGACATTCTTCTATCGGAGGAAACATATGAAAAGGTCGCGAATGCCGGCGCTGTTTGGTTTGCCGGCGATAAGTATTTTTTTAATTGTCACGCTGTTTTGCTCGAGCGGTGATAAAGGTCTGCTGGGCGCTTCGGGTGAGTCGCCCCTGAGAAACGGGGACAAGGTGGCCGACGCCGTTAAGGTGCAGGAGACGTTTCGCACGATCTATGAAATAAACAGTCATAAGGTGGTGTACATTAGCACAGAGCAGACAGTAAAGCTGCAGCAGAATCCTTTTTTTAACGATCCGTTTTTCAGGCAATTTTTCGGAAACCCGGGGCAGGGCCGGCCCCGCACCCAGAAGAGGACCGGCCTCGGCACGGGATTCGTCCTTTCAGAGGACGGATATATCTGCACCAACCACCATGTTGTGGCCGGTGTCGACAAGGTGAAGGTCAAGGTCGATACAATAACCTATGATGCCGTTGTGGTCGGCTCTGACGAACGGACTGACCTCGCCCTGCTGAAGATTAAACCGAAGGAAAAGCTCGAGCCGGTATTTCTGGGAGATTCCAATACGGTACAAGTCGGGGATTGGGCCATTGCCATAGGAAATCCCTTCGGCCTGGACCGCACCTTCACCGTTGGGGTTGTGAGCGCGGTGGGAAGAAGGGACCTGGATCTCATGGGCGGCTCGCAGACGCATATTCAGACCGACGCCTCAATCAACCCGGGAAACAGCGGCGGTCCCCTCCTGAATGTCTATGGCGAAGTGATAGGCATCAACCGGATGATCTACTCGCAGACCGGCGGCAACATCGGCATCGGATTTGCCATACCTATTAACACGGCCAAGGCTGTGCTGGATCAGTTGAAGCAGCACAAGAAGATCAAACGGGGCTATATCGGTGTTCAGATAGTTCCCCTGACGGAAGAGTATGCAAAGGAGCTTGGCCTGAAGAGCAACGATGGGGCGCTTGTGGGGCAGGTTGTCGATGGGAGCCCGGCCGAAAAAGGAGGGGTGCAGGTTGGCGACGTGATTCTACGCGTTAACGATATTAAACTAAAGGATTTCGGGGATCTCGTTGAACAGGTGGAAAAGACGGTTATAGGGAAGACAATCAAGATTGTGGTCTGGCGGAATAAGTCAAAAGTGAGCCTTTTTATCACAATTGGCGAGAGGCCATAGCTGAGGCGTAGCTATTGGCAAGGTGTCAGAGTAAATCATACTATTCTGAATTTTCTTGATTTTTTGTTCAGAATAGTATGATTTTTATGGAAATTCTTAAAAATTATAAATTTTTTTATATCACCCCTTGACGATTGACAAAAGCCTTTATATATTATGCTTAGAGATTGTTAGCACTCAATTAGAATGAGTGCTAACAGAAGAGAGCTTAAAAAGGAGGCTTCATATGAGATGGGGATTAACAAAATGGGATGGTTCAGATCTAACTTCAAACAGCGTTTTTGATGATCTGTTTAGAATGGTCCCGGTGGATGTTAACGGGTACACGCTTAATCCGAGAATTGACGTACATGAAGATGAGAAGGGCTTTTACATCAAAGCTGAAATGCCGGGACTTGAGGAAAAAGACATCAATGTAACGTTGAAAGATAGAGTGCTGACCATCAGTGGTGAGAAGAAGGAAGAGAAGAACGAGAAGAACGAAAAGCGTGAGTACTATTACAGCGAGCGCAGGTTCGGTTCCTTCACCCGGACTATTGCCCTGCCAGAGAGAATAAAGGGCGATGCGGTAAAAGCTCACTACAGGAACGGGATTCTTGAGATAGAACTCCCGAAAGATGAAGCATCACAGCCCAAGAAAATCAATATCTCTGTAAACTAATTGGGCTGTATGCCGATTTCCAGCTCCGGCTGGGGATGGATTGACTGATAGAGAACAGGATTATAAGTAACAGGAACGGGCCCGGCCTTGTATCAAGACGAAAAGGCCGGGTCTTTTTTCAAAGGAGGAAATATATGAGCAAGATTATTGGAATAGACCTGGGTACGACCAACTCCTGCGTGGCGGTGATGTCAGGAGGGGATCCGGTTGTCATACAGAACTCCGAGGGCCAGCGGACCACGCCGTCGATTGTCGCCTTTACCGACAGGGGCGAGCGGCTCGTGGGACAGGTGGCCAAGAACCAGATCATCACCAACCCGACGAATACCATCCGCTCCATCAAGCGGTTCATGGGGAGGCGGTTCGACGAGGTCAAGGACGAGATCAAGATGGTCCCGTATCAGGTTGTCGGCGATGCGGGCGGGGTCAGAGTAAAAACGGCTGACGGTGAGTTTACTCCACAGGAGATCTCGGCGCGCACACTCCAGAAGATGAAGCAGACTGCGGAGGACTATCTGGGAGAGAAAATCACCCGGGCGGTCATTACTGTGCCGGCATACTTCAATGACGAGCAGCGCCAGGCGACCAAAGACGCCGGGCGGATAGCCGGGCTCGAGGTTGAGCGCATCATCAACGAGCCGACTGCCGCGGCGCTCGCCTTCGGCATGGACAAGAAAGGGAAGAGGAACCAGAAGGTCGCAGTGTACGACCTGGGAGGTGGAACCTTCGATATATCCATTCTGGAGCTGGGGGACGGCGTGTTTGAGGTCAAGTCCACGAACGGGAACACCCACCTGGGCGGCGACGATTTCGATCAGCGCGTCATCCAGTGGCTGATTCAGGAATTCAAGAACCAGACCGGGATTGACGTGTCCGGCGACAAGATGGCGCTGCAGCGTCTCAAGGAGGCGGCGGAGAAGGCGAAGATCGAGCTGTCGAGCAAGTCGCAGACCGAGGTCAATATCCCCTTCCTGACGGCGGATAAAAACGGGCCGCGGCACATGCAGCTCGCCATGACCAGATCGAAGCTGGAACAGCTTATCGGCGACCTGATCGAATCGACGAAGAGGCCCTGCGTGCAGGCGCTTGAAGACGCCGGGCTGACCGCCGGCGACATCGACGAGGTGCTGCTGGTGGGCGGATCAACGAGGATCCCCGCGGTGCAGGAACTGGTTAAGGCCATATTCGGCAAAGAGCCGAACAGGAGCGTCAACCCCGACGAGGTCGTGGCCATGGGCGCGGCGATACAGGGCGGCGTTCTGGCAGGCGATGTCCATGACGTCCTTCTGCTTGACGTGACCCCGCTGTCGCTCGGCATTGAGACGCTGGGCGGCGTGATGACCAGGCTCATCGAGCGAAATACCACGATACCGACGAAGAAGAGCCAGGTGTTTACTACTGCCGCGGATAACCAGCCGGCGGTATCGGTCCACGTGCTTCAGGGCGAGCGTGAGCTCGCGGCGCACAACAGGACCCTGGGGAGGTTCGAGCTCACGGGGATTGCCCCCGCGCCGCGCGGCGTTCCCCAGATAGAAGTCGCTTTTGACATCGACGCCAACGGCATCGTGCACGTGTCTGCCAAAGACATGGGTACCGGCCGCGAGCAGAAGATCCGGATCGAATCGTCCGGCGGGCTGAGCGAGGAGGAGATCAAGCGGATGGTGAATGACGCCGAATCGCACTCAGAAGAGGACCGGAAGGCCCGCGAGCTCATCGAGGCCAGGAACGAGGCGGACACGCTGGTGTACGCGGTCGAGAAGACTCTCAGGGAAAACGGCGACAAGGCAGACCCGGCCGAGAAAAGCCGGATCGAGTCGGAGATCGCGGCCCTGAAGCGAGCCATGGAGGGGAGCGAGGCTGAAGCCATCAGATCGGCGAAGTCGAGGCTCGAGCAGGCGGCCGGTGAGTTCGGCAGCAGGCTCTACCAGCAGGCATCGCAGCAGCCTGGCCCGCAACCCGGACCCGATGCGTCGGGGCAGGACGGCGGTTCCTCGCATGGACCGGAGCAGAATTCCGGCGACAGGGTCTACGACGCGGAATACGAGGTCGTGGACGACGAGCGCAAAGCCGGTTAACATAGATGTAGATGTCCCAGGAAGAAGGGCCCGCGGATCAGCCGCGGGCCTTTTTCTTTTGTGATGACTTTGCCTTCATTCCCTGCCGGATTTTTTTCCTGAACCGCGACAGGAGCTGACGGTATTCTTCGGCGCCAATGACCGCGTCCTCTATGGTTCCCGTGGAATATTTCTGAAGCAGGGTAATTTTCGCAAGAACGTGCTCTTTTTTCTCCTGCCTGCTCAGGAAGCGCACGATGATCCGCAGCATCTTTTCCCTTACCGGCCGGGATGAATTATAGAGGAGCATGAGTATCATGTTATTCGCGATGCGCGCCATCATGTCCTGGTTTTCGATTTCATAGGCAACGATCTTTTCATCATTGTTGATATGTTCCAGCTCCTCTTCGAGAAGGTTCATCATGTTTTTCAGGTCGCGCGGCGAAAACTTTTTCGAGGCGAGGATAACCGTCTGGGGAAGAAACATCTCCCAGAACTCCCAGACCTCATCCAGTAGGTATTCATCGAAAAGAGTGACGCCGCGTTCATCGCCCTTCCCGTGCATGATGAGCATCCTCAAAAAATCGAGGCCCGCGTTCTGCATGTAATCGTTCACGTATATTCCGTCGCCCTGGATGATCTCAAGGAGCTGCATGGCTTCGAGCTGTTTCAGGGCGACCCGGAGGGACGTCCGGTCGATTTTCATTTCCAGCGCGAGTTGTTTTTCCGTGGGAAGCTTGGCCCCGGGCTTCAGAACGCCGGAAAATATTTTTGACATGAGGCCAGCGGCAACAATTTCATGGCGCTGCCGGATTTTCTTCTGCGGCCTCTTTTTTCCTCGGTCTGAACTGTTCTTCTTCATGCGCGTAAGTTTTTAACTTGACAAAATAATCACGGAATATAAATTGATTAAATCAATTAATAATATTGATTTAATCTTTTGTCAACAGAAAAATACAGGGTTTGCGGTAAAAAATCGGCGTTCTGCCGGAACAAAAGCATATTTGAGAATTTTCAACGACCTTCCATCATCAATTGCCATTACGAAGGAGGCTCCTATGAACAGACCCGTCCGCACAATAAAGAAAGCCAGAGCGTCAAAAGTCATGAGCGGAGCCGGGCTTCTCGTAAGAACGCTCGCCGACTGCGGCGTCGAGTTCATCTTCATGGAAGAACACCCGGATACCGAACCGGTCCGCGATGCCGCGCTGAGACAGCGGGGCCTGAAGGTGATCCATCCGGTGAGCGAAACAAGCTGTGTGCCCATGGCGGACGTCTGCTCCCGGTACACCGGCAGGCCGGTCGTGGCCCTCACGGCCGGAGGGGGGCACTGCCTTAACCAGGTCATGGGCATGACTACAGCATGGGGAGATAAGTCGCCGGTCATATCAATCGGCATAGCGAGGAGCCGGGGTGCGGGAGCGTCGCCGGTGTTTGATCGCGAGCGCACCGATCCATGCGAAGTTTTTTCTTCCATATCCGTGTATCATGAAACCGTGAGGGCTTGGAGCGACATGCGCGAAATCATCTGCCGCGGCGTGAGGGAGTCCCTTTCCGCAAAGGGGGGGACGGTACACATAGAGATTCCCATCGATATTATTGAATCGACCGGCTCACTATCCAGTGACGCCTCGCCCGGCGATACCGAATGTTTCGCGCAGGTGCAGGCTCCGGTTCGAGCCGAGGAGAAAAAGATTGATCAGGCGGTCGACCTTCTCCTCAGGGCGAAGCGGCCGATGATTTTTGCGGGCGGAGGCGCGGTAAGGGCAGGCGCCGCACAGCTGGTAAACGATTTGGCGAGGAAGGCTGGGATACCGATACTATCGAGCATGGGCGCTATGGATGTTGTCGATCCTGCAAATCCGATGTACGTCGGACCTTCGAGCTATCTTGCCGGAGAGGCGTTCCATTACGCAATAGAGAAAGCCGATGTGGTCCTGGCAATAGGCGCCTGCTTCGGCGGACTTGACGGGTTCGGCCTGCCGCCCCTCTGGTCGGGTAAAATCAAGTTCATACAGGTCAACATTGACCCGACGTATATCGCGTTTAACCCCGGCGCGGAGATTGCCATTGTCGCCGACGCCCGCGAGACAGTGAATCAGCTGATGGAGCGGATTGAAGCAGTATCCTCCCGCCTTCCTGACTGGACCTCGTGGGTCTCTTCGATCAAGCGGAGGTACCACGGCCATGTTGAGCGGGTCGCCTGCGAAGCGAAGAATCATAAGAGCAAGAACGGGAGGCTGCATCCGGCTGCCGCGGTGCTCGCGGTGCTCGACAGAATCGTGGCTTCCGATGCCCTGGTATGCGTCGATGGCGGGAACACCCCGCTCTGGGCCGGAATGTTTGCCAGCGTCAAGGGGCCCCGGCGTGTCTTCTTTCCAACCGGCATGGCGACCCTGGGCGTGGGCATACCCATGGCCCTGGGACTCAAGACGGCGGCCGGGAACAGGCGGGTCATTCTCTTCACCGGGGACGGCTCGCTGCTCTACAACATTCAGGAGCTGGAACTTATTAAGAGGTACAACCTGCCGATCATTATCGCGGTGAATAACGATTCAGCCTGGAACATGATACGGGCCGGCGAGATCATGCTCCACCGGTGCGTCGGCACGGCGCTTCCGGAGCAGGACTACGCGGCGGTGGCGGAAAGTTACGGCATACCGGCCAGACGCATCTCATCTCTCGATGAAATACCGGCCGCGCTGGACAAGGCGTTCTCCTCGAACGGGCCGATGCTCTTTGATATAGCGACCGACAATAACGTGTATCCGGATTCGCTCGCCAGTTTTATACGGGTGGAGTTCATGGGATCGCTTATGCCGCAGCCGCTCAAGAAGATGCTGAATTTTTACCAGAATGAAATTAAAATCGGCCGGAACGTTATTAATATCATGAAATATTTAATGAAGACGATGTAAGGAGGAAGTCATGGCGACATATCTCGGAGCTGACCTGATTGTTGAGACCCTTGTGCGCGAAGGAGTGCGGCATGTCTTTACCGTTCCGGGCGGGCAGATGATTCCGATCCATTACGCGATTGACGACCATAAGTCGATGGAGCTCGTGGTCCCGCGCCATGAAGGCGCGGCCGCCCTCATGGCCTGCGGCTACAGCATGGCCGGTCTTCCTTCGTGCGTGATGGCCACCGTTGGCGCCGGCATCGCCTATGAGGCCGGCTCGCTTGCCTTCGCCTGGAGGGAGCGGCTGCCCGTGCTTTCACTCGCGCCCCAGGTCCAGTCGTATAAGATGAAACCGATCCAGGAGAACCTGCAGGCCTGCGACCAGGACGAGATCTTCGCGCCGATCACGAAGTTTCATGCAATCATGTACCATCGAGACCGGATACCCGACCTGATACGGCGGGCTGTGAAGATCGCGCTGGCGCCGGAACCGGGTCCGGTCCACTTGGACACGCCGGTGGACGTCATTTTCGGATTCAAACGGGTGTCCCGCTCCAAAAAAAAGAGGCTCTTTCCCGATCGACGGTTCAGGTTCGAGGGGAGCGTTCGTCCCTCGAAAGAGGCGGTGCGCCGGGCGGCCCGGGTCCTCGCTTCTTCGAAACGGCCGCTTGCGTTGGTCGGGCGTAATGTCGAGCGTTCGCGGGCGGGAGAACACCTGATGAACTTGTTGAACGCGACCGGCATTCCCGTGGTCGTATCGTCCGCTGCCTGGTCGTCGGTGCCGGGTGCCTCAGAGCTCAACCTTGGGCACGCCGGTTTGTGGCGAAATGAGCGCGGCATCAAGGCCCTCTCGAGGACGGACGCAATATTCCTGATAGAAGCGGACGAGGAGACCGGCAGGCTCGTCCGGAATATCGTGGAGCGCGACAGCGGTGCCGCGGTGGTCCAGACGGCCGGCCTTGCCGCTTCAGTCGGATCGCTTGTGCCGGTTACGGCGGGCATCACGGGGTCGGTAATCCCGGTCCTTGACGACCTTGCGGCCGCTTCAGGTTCATTCCGGGAATCTTCTCACCGAGAAAGATCATGGGTGCCATCACTTATGAAGGAAAAAGAAGTATCCGCAAAAGAATATCTCCGTGTCATCGGCCCTGCTCATCGGGTAAAGGCCTGTGCGGGCGTCATTGAAAAGATAGGCGCCATAGCAGGTCCCGATACCCTGATCGTCTGTGACGGCAGGATGGCGGCCGGGACAGCCATGACCACACTCAAACGAAGCGGCCTCCACAATACCGTCATGTGTGCGGATGACTATGCCCCTGGTGCGGGATTCCCCCTTGCTCTTGGTATGAAGTGCGCCATGCCGGACCGAGATGTTATTCTTATTACCGAAGCCGATTCGTTCAAGCGCCATTCCAGAGAGCTGCAGACAATGAACCGGTACAACCTGGACATGAGCATATTCCTGTTCCAGGATAAGGACAAAAAGCCTAAGGAGGAGGTCGATTTCGCCAGTTTCACGAAGAGCTTCGGCATTGAAGCCAGTTCCATTTCCAGTCCGGAACGGGAGATCACTGAAATGACGGCCAGGGATACCGCAGGATCTCGCCGCGGTATTCTTTTTGATATTACATTATAATAGCATGAGCATGAAAGGAGCAGTGAATGAGTAAGTTTAAAAATGCGATTGCAATCGTTACGGGGGCGGGATCCGGGATCGGCCGCGAGCTTGCCCTGCGGCTTGCAAAGAAGGGTGCGAAGGTTATAATAACCGATATCGATCAGAAGAGGATCGATGCTGTGCTCGCCGAGCTCAAGGCGAAGGGCGTTGAAGCTGACGGATACCGCGTTGATCATTCAAAGCTTGATGATGTGCGGAAATTTGCAAAAGACTTTTTCGCGAAATGGAAGCGTGTCGATATTTTATGCAGCAACGCCGGCGTCGGCCACGGGGGAAGGCTGCAGGAGCTTAAGATCGAGGACTGGGAATGGGTCATGGGGATCAATCTCTGGGGCGCGATATACATGGTGCAGCTTTTCGTACCGTCGATGATCCAGCGTAGGAGCGGCAGGATACTCATCACCGCCAGCGGCGCGGGGATCATCGGTATCCCCGGCATGGCGCCCTACTGCACCAGCAAGTTCGCGATGATGGGGCTGGCAGAGTCGCTGCGGAGCGAGCTGTATAAATACAACATCAAGGTCAGCGCGCTCTGCCCGGGGATCATCAACACGAACATCATAAAGAACGGGAAGATACTTTTCAAAGACAAACAGGGGCGGACCGTCCAGTCAGATGTCGAAAAATTCTATTCTACGTTCGGCAGCAGTGCGAAGCATGTCGCGAAACAGGGGATCAGCGCGCTGTGGTGGGATACGGGTGTGAAGGTTTCACCCGGTTTCCAGATGTGGCCCGTCTATTTGCTGAAGCGCCTTTCGCCATCGCTCTGGCAGGCGCTCACGCGGTCTTTCTACAAGCGCATCATGTTCCGCGGAAGGGAATAGCAGTGTTCAATGGCGTATCGGTCACTGATCATGATACGCATTACCGATATTGAGAGGATAATACATTAGTCACACAAGAGGAGCGCCTATGGCTGCACATATTCCGCTGCCAGAAATGGATAGTCTTGACCCTGAGATCAGGAGGCTGGTCGAATCGTTTCCCATGAATGTGACCCGGATGATGGCCAATGCCCCCGCCAGCGTGAAAGGATTTATTGAGCTCGCCCACTCCGTCCTGTTTAAAAGCGCGTTCGATCCCCGCAAGCGCGAGATCGCCGTACTGAGGGTCGCCCACCTGACGCGGGCCCGGTATGAATGGACGCATCACGTGAAAGTAGCTAAGCATTGCAAGGTCACCGAGGAAGAAATCAGGATAATAAGTACCGAAGATCCCGTAACCTCTCTCGATGACGAGGGCAATCTCCTATGCCGCGCGGCTGACGAGATCAGCCGGGAGGTGCGGCTGAGCGATGAGGCCCTTTCCCGAATTCTCGATGCCTACGGGGCGCGCCAGGCCACCGAGCTTATCCTGTGCGTGAGCTACTTCAATTTTTTAAGCCGTTTTCTTGAATCCACGCGCGTCGAGCTCGAGGATTGGCATCGCGCGTAAATGTCGGATAGATGAACATGGATTCGCATTGTCAACCATGTGAGATGTATACGGGTCTCTTCTAATAATTTTATGCACACCCCGGTTTTAATCTTGAAAATTTTCATGGCATGTTAGTATTCATCATATACGCGAATGGGCGCTGCATGCTTCGTTCCATCACAAGAGGTGCCTATGAAGAAACTGAAGGGTTAAGCTGCAGCAAAGACCGGTGCGCGGGAGGACCGGGTCATATGAAAAAAACGGCGGTTGTGTGCTTAATTGTATTCCTTTCCTTCGGCTGCTATCAGCGCGAGTCGGGCGACGCGTCCGGCATGAGGAAGATCTCGTTCGAACATGGCGGCAGGACGCGGGAGTGCCTGCTCCATGTTAACGCGCGCGCGCCTTTGTCCCCGTCTCCCCTACTCATCGTGCTCCACGGCGGCGGCGGCACGGCGAGGGGCATCGTCAATCTTACGAAAAACAGGTTCAACGAGCTGGCGGACACGCACGGATTTTACGCGGCCTACCCGTCGGGTCTCGGGAAAAGCTGGAACAACTTCGGGGACAATTACACCGGGTACGCGCGCCGCGAGAACGTCGATGATACGGGCTTTATCTCGGAGCTGATCGACCGGCTTGCCAGCGCGTATCCTATCGACAGGAGCCGCGTTTTTGCCGCCGGGATTTCCAACGGCGGGTTCATGTGCTACCGGCTTGCCTGCGAGCTCTCGGGGAAGCTCCGGGGCGTCGCCGCGGTCGCCGCGACCAACCCGGCCGGCCAGAAGGAGCGGTGCAGGCCGTCCCGGCCGGTGCATGTCATGATCATCAATGGCACGGAGGACCCCATCGTGCCCTACGACGGCGGCGATGTCAGGCTTCTCGGCAGATCGTACGGCAGGGTAACATCAACGGACGACACCCTGTCCGAGTGGGCTCGCATCAACGCCTGCCCCGGTGACCGGAAGACCGAGGAACTGCCCGACCGCGATCCGTCCGACGGCACCAGGGTGACGCGCATTTCGTTCGGGCCCTGCAGCGGGGGCGCGCGGGTGGTGCTGCTTCGCGTGGAGGGCGGCGGCCACGCCTGGCCCGGCGGCCGGCATTATCTGCCGAGGATATTCATCGGGAAAACCTCGCGGGATTTCAACGCATGCGACGAGATATGGAATTTTTTCGACGGGGTACGGTGATTAGTAGAGTCGGCAGGACGCCCTGAATCTGAGAAGTGGAGGATTCTCGCCGAAATCGATCGAAAAAATGCTCCTTGGCGCCGAGGGGGCCATTTACTATGCGACACGGGGTAAATTTTTAAAGTAAAACTGCATTGACAGCATCCTCGAACCAGGGTAGCGTGGAGTCGTTGGCCTGACCTGTCCGCGCGCTATGCACGCGGGCTTTTTATAGAAATATGATACATCAAAGGAGGATATCATGAAGGGTAACGAAAAAATAATAAGCACGCTCAATTCGCTTCTTGCGGACGAACTCACGGCGATCAACCAGTACATGGTCCATTCCGAGATGTGCGATGACTGGGGATATGAAAAGCTGCACAAGCATTTTGAAAAGCGCGCTATAGATGAAATGAAGCACGCTGAAAAGCTCATAGGCCGCATTCTGTTCCTCGAAGGAATTCCGACTGTCAGCACGCTGAATAAGATTATGATCGGAGATACAGTTACGAAGCAGCTCGCCAACGATCATACGGCTGAAGAGGGCGCGATAAAGGCGTACAATGAGGCGATCGCGCTTGCCGGCGAGGTAAAGGATTTCGCGACACGCGATTTTTTACAGCAGATACTGAACGATGAAGACGCCCATATGGACGGCATAGAGGAACTGCAGAGCCAGATAGACCAGATGACTCTTCAGGTATTTTTAACGACACAGGTTAACGAGTAACAGAGGAGTGGGCTGTCCTTAAAGTCTATTGCAACTCCCCCCAAACCCCCCAGAGGGGGGCTTGCGAGGCAGCCTCATCAGTCTATTGTCATAATGAGGATATGAACGACAACCGCCGGTACGATGACATCTCTGTCGTACGCGATTTCCGCGGACAGTATAAAGCCGCACGGCACCGCAGGCAGCGAGGAGCGCCTCACGCCGTTCCCGAGCCGGTGATACGCAAATTCCGGTCGATTATCTACGACTATTACCGGAAGCACAAGCGCGACTTTCCCTGGAGGCGCACCGAAGATCCCTATCATATCCTGGTGTCGGAGATCATGCTCCAGCAGACCCAGACCGGCAGGGTGGCCGAGAAGTTCGTGGAATTCATAGTCACATTCCCGACGGTGGAGTCACTCGCGGCCGCTCCGCTGTCGCGGGTCCTTTCCACCTGGCAGGGCATGGGGTACAACCGCAGGGCACGGTATCTCCGCGATCTTGCGGAGGTCCTTGCGTCAGAGCACGGCGGCAGGATACCGGACGATCCTGGCCTGCTGGCGAAGCTCCCGGGCATCGGCAGGGCGACGGCCGCGTCCATCTGCGCCTTTGCCTTCAACAGGCCGGTCGTGTTCATCGAGACCAATATACGAACGGTATTTATACACTTTTTTTTCAACGAGCGGAAGGATGTGGAGGACCGGGACATCATACTCCTTGCGGAAGCCGCCCTCGACCGCAAGGACCCGAGGGCCTGGTACTCCGCCCTCATGGACTACGGCGCCATGCTCAAGCAGCGGCACCCGAATCCTTCGCGTAAAAGCGCTCACCATCAAACACAGAAACGCTTTGAGGGGTCGCGCCGCCAGATCAGGGGCATCGTGCTCAGGGTTTTGCTGAAGAACCGCGGGGTTACGGCGAAACGGCTGTCAAAGATTATCGGCAGGCCCGAACGGGAGTTGATGCCGGTCATCGACGAGCTTGTGCGCGAGGGGATGATACGTAAAAAAGGGAGAGCGCTTGATGTTGAATGAGCGGCCGCCGGTCATTTATATGTCAGGATGAGCGTCTCGTCAAAGCCCTCGCTCTTGTCCGGGAGCTCGATCTTGTGGGACAGGGCGTATATCACTTCCTGGGGTACCAGCGACCCGGCCTGCTTGTTTCGCTCCAGGCACTGCTCCAGGGGCCTGTTCAGGAATATCACGCCGACCGTCTTTTTCGTCTGGCGCGCCGTTTCAATGATGGAGTGCCGAGATTTTTTCGTTACGAAGGTGTTGATGACCAATATTTTCTTCTTGAGATGGATGAAGTGCTCGACGATTCTTTTTTCGATAAACTTCACCAGCACGTCGCTCTCTTCGGAAAATTTCCCGGCCTCCCACTTCTCGCCGAAGCTGGTCATCTCGAACATTGCCTTGCGGATGTCCGAGCGGCTTATCCTGCTACGGTCCTTGCCCTTGAAGTATTTGACGGCGAACTCGGTCTTTCCCGAACCGTACAGGCCGCAAAGAAGTACTATGTCGAGCTGGTCAATTTTGGTGAGGTCCATGGCATCCTCCTGTCGTTTAGTATATGCCATATCCAGGGCATTGTCAATCAAAAAGAGCCGGCCATGCGGCCGGCTCCCGAGTTACTGCGATATTGTCGGCCTGCATTACCTGAAGCGCAGCAGCACCATATCGTCGTTCGTGCCGCCGTTATGGGTACCGGTCACCACGATCCTGTTGTCCGGTTGGATAACGATGTCTTCGGCATACTGGTTATTGCTGCCGATATCGAATGCCACTGCGCTGTCCACGCCGTCGCCGTCAAGATTTCCGAAGCTCTTGTCAAGCGTGCCGTCCTGATTGAGACGGACGACCACGATGTCGTTGGCATAACCAAACCTCGTGGCGGTTCCGGCCAAGAGAATCTTGCCGTCGTCCTGGATCGCGACGGCGGTGGCGTATTCATCCGATCCGCCGTAGAGGTCGATGGTCTGCGCGCCTCCGGTGCCGAATGTGGTATCGCGGCTTCCGGTATTGTTGTAGCGGATGACAAGGATGTCGTTGTGAGTTCCATTGAACGCGCGTCCTGCCACCACTATTTTGTGGTCCGATTGGATCGCCACTGCGTTGGCTTCGCTGATAACTCCGACCGGATCGGTAAAACGTCGTAGAACATTACCGAGATTGTCGTAAATGACGATAGCAACAACCTTGTCAAGGCTGCCGGTGGCGTCATGCCATCCTACGATGACAATCTGGTCGTCTGCTATGTTGCCCGCGTCCGCGCCCTGGTCTATCGCGACAGCCGTGGCGACTTCATCGAGCCCGCTTCCGCTGAAATCCTGGTTGTCCTGGCCGTCTGACGAGAAAGTCGGATCCAGCATCTTGGCGCTGGTCTCGAACCGTGCGATGGCGAAATTCTTTGAGCCGAATACAGTCTCCGTGGTGTACCCAACAAGCACGATCCTCTCCGTGGAGTCAAGAGCCATGCCATAGGACTCTTCGGCGCTTAGGAACCCCCAGTCCAGCTCATATCGCCCCGGCGTGAGTGAACGGCCGAAAGAGGAGTCAAGCGCGCCGCTGTCAAGATACCCCGCAATGCCGAAATCGTTGCTTGTGGAGGGGCAGAAGCCGGCGGTTACAACCCGGCCTGACTGCAGCGCAATATCATATGCCTCGCTGCTCCCGGTGCCGGTAAAGCCCGGTGAAACGAATGTGGTCGAGTCAGGCGTGCCTTCCGGCAAGAAACGCCAGACCGCGAAATCAGTGGCCAGGACATTGCCGTTTGTACCGGCGACGTAGATGTATCCGTCGGACCGAAGTGCAAGGGCGCGTCCCCGCGTAACCATTGTGTTATTGATGTAGTAGTATCCCTGGGTGGTGTTGAAGGTGTCGGTGTCGAGCAGTCCGACGATGTCCGTGGTGAACCCGGACGGGCTCTGGTAATCGGCCGCCATGGCATTGCCGTATACGTCCATTACTCCGGCGGTGATCATTGTTCTGTAGTGCGTGCCGGTGCCCAGTCCGGGCGACGGCACGTACATTGACCAGGTGTAGCCGTCAGTGGTGGGAACCGGTTCGAGGAGCAGTGGAACACAGGCACCGCCGTCATCAATTACTCTTATGCTGCCGGTGCATGCCGCGGTGCCGCCGTTTGTGGTTATCGTACTTGCGTTCATCTCCTTGGTGAAGGTGACGCTGATCGGCGATGTATAGGGAACATAGCGCTCCGTGCCGTCGTCTACAGGGGAGGTGCTCAGCACCTGGGGGGCGACAGTATCATACGCGTATGTTTCGCTCACGGTAACGGAATTTTCCATTCCCGTTATACTGGCATACGCTGAAACTGTCATGTCGCGATCGAGGGACACCGTGTACGGCGGGGTTCTATTGTACGCGGTACCTGACCCCATGCCGGTTGTTACCGTTACGGTAACTAAATAGCCGGGTGCGTCAATGACTACAGTGTTTCCCGGTCCGTAGGTCCCTGATGCCGGGTCAATTGTCGGCGGCGGCGCCTGCAGCGTGTATACCCCGGTGGCCATGGCGGAGTTGTCATAGCCGGTCCTGAAGGCAATGGCCTTTATGGAGTAGATTCCCCCTGTCGCCGGGGCGTATATGCCGGGCAGGTCGATAGATGTGCCTGGAGTACAGGTGGTGCCATACATAGGTAACATGTCGGGATCTGGATCAGCATCGTTGATTGTATAGATAATGGTCGCGTTAGGGTCGTCAGCATTGAGCGTGACGGTTATGGGGCCCTCGCTGGTGTGTGGCGGGATCGGGTCGAACCAGGGGGCTCCAACGGCGCCACCCGTTGCGGTCTCGAATGACCAGGAATAATCTGCGGCCATCGGCGTGCTGGAAAGGTCAGTTGCGCCGGTGGTTATGGTGATGTAATGCCATTCAATGGCGGTGAGGGGTGCCGACGGCGTGAAGGTCGCTGTCCGGCTGGAAACTGAATAGGTCACGTCTCCGATGACAGGTCCCATGCTGGTCGTTACGATAAATGTAGCGGTGTTGATCGTCGGCGGGTTCATGGCCTCGCTGAACCGGGCGCTTATGGTTGTCAGTGTAGAGACGCCGCTCGAGGTGTCGGCCGGCGTTACGGCGGTAACCTCCGGCGGCATCGGTTCAGTGTAATGCGATCCGAAGTCGGATATCGTCAGAAGAGATACGGGCGAAAAGCCGCCCGTCTCAAGTCCTTCTCCGCAGTTGACGATAAAACCGAGGAACACGAACATGATGGCAGGAATTATTTTTTTTGGCATAACTTGTTTACTTCCATATACGGGTTCACTGGCCGATCTTATCCGGACTCTTTTGACATGAATGACTTAGGCCAAAATCCGGAAGTATTTAACCATTAATAATATTAGTGTATTATAAAGAAGAGTCAATATAAAATCCATCCGGGTGGGATAATAATATGTATACTACTATGATTTTGAACAGTTTTTTTGTTGCGCTGAATCATTTGAAATATATATATGCCGTAAAATCGGTTATCAATATATATACATCTTGTATGCTTAGATGTGATGTTTTTACAAGCATAGTGATCCATACATAAATAAAATCGCCTCCTTAGTACTTTGTCCTTTTTATCTACACAGAGAAAAATATGCACGACAGCATTGAAAAGTGGTCGGTGTGCATTTTTCAGATCAGGTGTTGAAGGGTCAGAGTAACAGCACTTTATTACAGATAGTTATCGGTTCTATGGTGTCAGTGTAAATCCAAGGCTAAATTAGGTGCCAGCCGGTTTATTATTGACATAACGAAATATTTTGTATATAACGGTATTTTGCCGGATTTGCCATGCGGTTAAGTATGCTTGTTACAAACAGATATTTTTTGATCTCGTCAGTCGTTGCTCCTGCTTTTATTATCTTTCTCCGCCAGGCAATGGAAGATATCACTCCGGATATCGTCAAGAGGCTGAAAAATACCGGTGCGCAACGGGGTATGTAAGAAATGCTCGGGTTGCGGAAATTTCCAGTTGTGGAATGGCTCTTGCCGGCTATCGCTGTTGTCCTGATCGCAGTGCCGTTATCACTGATCCTGGCTTTTTCACTCAAGTGGATTACCCGGAACCTCCCCGCAATTTCGATTTTTAATCCCTCGGCCGCCGTATTCGAAGCGGTGGACGAGATTACCGGTCGGTATGATCCGAGCGCGGCTGTCGTCGTTTCGTCACTCGATACCCGAACCTCACTGGAGGGCGTATGGAGAATAAAACTCGGCGATGGCATAGAGCGCGCGTCTTCAGACTACGACGATTCGGCATGGGATGCCTACCGTTTCCCATCCAATTACATGCCGTATGTGTATGCGAAGAAAGGGATGCTCACGGGAGACGTGAGCGGCATCCTCTGGATCAGGAAGACCATACACGTCAAACCGGGGCTTTCACGCGAGGATGTCGGCCTTATTCTCGGTCGGATCGGAAACGCCGACGAAACGTTCTTCAACGGCGTAAAGATCGGCTCAACGGGCTCGTTTCCACCCGATGAGTTTTCCATGTGGAATTTCCCGCGGTATTACAAGGTGCCTTCGTCGTTGATTCGATACGGAGGGGAAAACGTCATCTCCGTGAGGATATGGTATTACGCTTTCGGTCAGATACAGGGCTCAATGGCCTTAACCGGCATTAATGACTGGGAGGAGAGCAAAACCATCTCCAATTTCACCATTATCACTCTAGATTACGTTATCATCGCAGCGGGCCTCCCCATATATTTTATATTTTTCTTCTTTTATTTACGGCGGCGCATGTCGCAGGAATACTTCTTTTACTGTCTGCAGCTCCTGTGCGGTCTTTTTATCATACTCGAGCTCTGCAACTACTGGAATATTTACGGCAGTCAGCTGTTCCGGCTGAAATTTCTTGTCTATATGTGGACGGGAGTGAATGTCGCTCACCCGATCTTTCTCCATCGGATATACGATCTCAAGCGAAAAAAAACGGAGCTTTTCCTCTGGATGCTCATGCTGACGGTCCTCATCGTCGGAACATGCTACTGCGAAATCTACGATGTGCGCCAGCTCGGCATACTTTCAATTTCGGCTCTTATCGGCATCGGGTTCTATAACCTTTCCTGCCATGTCTCAGCCCTGGTCAAGCGGAGGCTTTTTGCCAAGATGTTCGCCTTCTTCGGCCTCACCGTGATCCTGGGCGCCATACACGACGGCTTCGTGTATATCTTCAAGTTTATTGGGATTGATCCGCACGCTGGGCCGCTGTTCCAGTACATGCTCTTTCCCTATTCTGCCTTTGTGCTCTATATGGGCACCGCTATGGTGCTCGTCGCCCGTTTTATCCGCATGGGAGAAGATATCAGCGACATGAACGTCAACCTGGAAAATAAGATCGGCGACCGGACACAGGAGCTGCACGCGGCAATGGAAGAGCTCGAATTGATTAATGGGCAGCTTGTGGAAACGCGCGATTCCCTCTGGGGCGAGATGCAGCTGGCGAAAAAAATACAGACGGTGCTCCTGCCTGAAGAACCTTCAATCAACGGCTACGAGATAGCGGCCTGCATGAAGCCGGCCGCGCAGGTGGGCGGTGATTATTACGATGTGATAAACACGGCGGGCAAGGACTGGCTCGTCATAGGAGACGTATCGGGCCACGGCGTCCCGGCCGGCCTGGTCATGATGATGGTGGTGACCGCGGTCCGGAGCGCCGTCAGCATGGACCCCGGCATTACACCGGCGAGGCTCCTCTCCATGGTGAACGGCACCATCACCGGCAACATCAGAAATCTCGAAGAGGACAAGTACATGACTATAACCGCGCTGGCGACAGGAGGAGCGGGTGAGTTCGTTTTTGCCGGGCTGCACCAGGATATCCTGGTATACCGGGCGGGGAGCGGGACCGTGGAATTCATCGAGACGAGCGGGTTCTGGCTCGGCATCGAGGAGGACATAAGTTCGATGGTGGAAGATTCCAGGCTCCGCCTTGGCCCGGGAGATGTCATGCTCGTGTTCACAGACGGCGTTACTGAGGCTACGAGGAAAGAAGGCCCTGAGGCTTCCGCGTCATCAGCGGGAAGCATGTATGGGCACGACAATCTGAAGCGGGTATTTTCATTGCACGGGAACAAAAGGTCGGGAGAAATTGCCGAGGAAATTCTCAGGAGCATGGCAGACTATGAGAATGATGATGATGTGACGATGGTGGTTGTAAAGCGCGTTTGATGATTCCGGATGCGTGTACCACTTAACGATATACGGTCCTGTTATTTATGGAAGTTATGAAATACTTTACAAAAGAGAAGCTGTTCCGCTATTTTTTGTCGTTGATGGTCATCGTATCATTCATGTTTGTTGTTTCAATGGTGGGCGTCTGCACCCGTATCGCGATTAAATCGAAGGTTACACGGATACCGCTTGCGGGAGAATGGAAGATACGGATAGGCGACAATATGGAATACGCGTCCCCGGCCTATGATGATTCTACCTGGGATACGCATTTACTGCCGGCGAACATGATACAGTACGCCCTGAGAAAAGGGGGGTCACTGAAGGGAATTATATGGCTTAGAAAAACGGTGCGTCTGGACAGCGACCTCCCGGAAGAGGGCCTCGGACTCATCCTGGGCAGGATGGCGAATGCCGATCAGACCTATCTCAACGGTACAAATATCGGGTCCATGGGGATATTTCCTCCCTGCGAATTCTCGATGTGGTATCACACCCGGTACTATGAAATTCCTGAATCGCTGATACGGCGTGGCGCGAACAATGTCCTGGCCGTGCGTCTATCCTATAATATTTTCTGCGAGGTGCTTGGCACCCTTGCCATCACCGATATGACCGATTGGAAAAAAAGCAGGGCGGTTACCGAATTTTTACTTATCCAGATAAATTATTTATTCATAGCGGCCGGCTCGACGATATTTTTCATTATCTTCTTTTTCTATATCCGGAAACTGACCGCCTTCGAATATCTCTTCTCATGTCTCCAACTCATTAGTTGTCTTATCATATTACTTGAACCGTGCAACTACTGGAATTTTTACGGAGACCACCTTACCCGCTTGAAGGTTCTCGCTGTCGCCTGGCTGTCGATAGCCCTGTTCCATACGCTCTTTCTGCACCGCATATACGAATGGAAAAGGCGGAAGATTGAAATTGCTCTCAGCGTGTACGCCGTCGCGTCGCTCTTTTTTATCTTTTCAATAAAAGGGGAAGTAGGAGATTTACTGCCGGTTATCATGTTCATCCTTTTTTCCATGGTGATCGGCGTGTACAATGTCGTCAGCTATCTTGCCGCTCTCGCCAAAAGAAGCCCGTATGCACTGCTCTACAGCCTTTTCGGTCTCTCTCTCACCCTGGGCGGCATACATGACGCCCTGATATACATTTCGAAGATTTCCGGTTATAAGCTTGATCTGCTCGGCTATACCTTCCAGTATATGATGTTTCCCTACAGCGCCGGCATCATGTTCATGGGAACCATCCTCGTTTTTGTCTCCCGTTTTATAGGTACGGCGGACGAGATCGAGACGATGAACGTGAAGCTCGAACGGATGGTCCTGGAGCGTACCGAAGAATTGCTGTCGGCCATGGAGGAAACCGAGGCGACAAACGAACAGCTTTCCCTTGCGCGCGACGCCCTGCAGGGCGAGATGGATGTTGCGAAGCGGATACAGACCATGCTTCTTCCAAAAGAGCCGGCCATCCCCGATTATGTGATATCCGCGTACATGCGTACCGCCGTGGCCGTGGGGGGGGATTATTATGATGTCATCAGTGCGGGCGGGAAGAACTGGCTCATCATCGGCGATGTGTCGGGCCACGGCGTTCCCGCCGGCCTGATCATGATGATGGTACAGACCGCCGTGCAGACCGTGATCAAGAACCGGCCGGAGATAAGGCCGGCTGAATTGCTGTCGCTGGTTAACGACGCCATCAGGAAGAATATGAGGCAGATGGAGGAGTTCCGCTACATGACCATCATCGCCTTCGCGGTGAGCGAGGACGGTGGCTGGCGGTTTGCCGGCCTCCATGAGGAAATCATGGTGTACCGCGCAGGGGCCGGGTCCGTTGAGCTGGTTCCCACCAGCGGCGTATTTCTGGGTCTCCAGGACAATATTGAATCGATAATGGGCGATGAATACCTGCGGCTCGAGCCGGGAGACGCCATGCTGCTGTACACCGACGGCATTACCGAGGCATGGCGGTGGGGAAGCGTCAGGGACCATCGGGACGCAGAGAGAGACCAGTACGGAGTTGCACGACTCAGCGGCGTGTTTCAGGATCTGGGAGCGTGTCTCCCCGAGGAGATCAAGCGGGGGGTTATTGATTCCCTCCATGATTACGAGTGCGATGATGACGTGACCATGGTGGTCGTGAAAAGGCTTGCTCAAGTCGGACAGTGACGTTGCATAATCAGACCGCCCTTTTTTTATTGACTAAAATCATTGCCGGTGCTATTTTTTCTTTACCGTTTTACCGGTACCGCCTTCGCAGGCGTTTGTGCACGCCCAGGAAAAAATGAAGATATTCGAACAACATCCCGTTCTGGAAAGGACCGCAAAGGTCTTTTTTGTATTTGCTGGCGCGATTGTGCTGGCATTCCTGATCAAGTTCAGCATGAAGCTCCTCGTGCCCGTCCTCCCTGATATCATAACCTTTGAAGCGGCGAAAACGGTTTTTCAAGCGGCCGGGCGGGCCGCGGGATGGCGGGGAGAGCCGCCCGCTCCGGTGAGGGTGTCGTCGCTGGACCGGCCTACCTCCCTTGAAGGCCGATGGAGCATACGCCTGGACGACAATTCCGCGTATGCGTCGGCCGGGTACGACGATTCGTCCTGGGAGACGCTGCGGTTCCCAACAATATTTATGCAGTATTATTATTGGAAAACGGGAGAGGCCCGGAAAAAAATCAGCGGCGTCATCTGGATCCGGAAGTCCATCGTAATCGACAACAGCATTCCGAAAGGTGACATCGGTCTTATACTTGGAAGGATCGGGAACGCGGACGAGACGTTCTTTAACGGTGTGAAGATCGGGGGAATGGGTTCGTTTCCGCCCCATGAGTTTTCCATGTGGAACCATCCCCGTCATTATATTATTCCGAAAGCCCTGATACGCCACGGCGTGAAAAACGTGATAGCCGTGAGGATCTGGTACCACACATGGGGGGAGATGCTGGGGACCCTGGCGATTGCCGGCCTGGACGACTGGCAGATCAGCAAGAGCCTGAGCAATTTCCTGCTCGTGATAGTTGACTATATAATCATAGCGATGGGGGTCCCAATTTTCCTGATATTTATAATTTTTTTCATCAGGAGACGGTCGTCAAAGGAATATATTTTTTACTGCTTCCAGCTCCTTGCAGGGCTTGTGCTGATCATGGAACTCTGTACCTACTGGAACTTTTACGGTGATAACCTGACCCGGGTCAAGGTACTCATAGTATCCTGGGCTGCGATCAATGTCACGCATCCGATGTTTCTCCATCGGATATACGATTTCAAGAGACCCAGGCTGGAGCTGTTTTTCTGGTTGGTGGTGACCACTATCGTCATACTCGCCATATTCTTCACCGATGAAGAACAGGCGAGACCGTTAGGCGCCCTGGGGATCATTTTTCTGACCTCCCAGGGATTATACAACTTCTCATGCCATTGTGTGGCACTGTATAAAAGAAGTCCCTACTCCAAGCTGTTCGCGTTTTTCGGGAGTATTGTGGTGATCGGCGCGATTCACGACGGAATGTTCTACTTCCTGAAGCTCATCGGGCTGAACGTGAATGCCGGGTTGCTCTTCAAGTACATGATATTTCCCTATTCTGCCTTCGTTCTCTACATGGGGACCACCCTGGTGTTCGTATCCAGAGTCGTGGGCATGATGGATGAGATCGTGGACCTGAACGTTAATCTTGAGCACAAGGTGAAAGACCGGACCAGCGAGCTTCACACGGCCATGGAAGAGATGGAGTCGATGAACGACCAGCTGGTCAAAACGAGGGACGCCCTCTGGGGCGAGATGATGCTGGCTAAGAAAATCCAGACGGTGCTGCTGCCGCTGAAGCCGCTTATTGGCGGTTATGAAATAACCGCCACGACGCTACCGGCCGATAACGTAGGGGGCGACTTCTACGATGTTATCAATTCAGACGGCAGGGATTGGCTGGTTATCGGCGATGTTGCGGGCCACGGTGTTCCGGCCGGAATCATCATGATGATGGTGCAGACCTCGATCCATACCGCTCTTAACCAGAACCCGAGCCTGCCGCCCGCGAAGCTTCTGTCTGTCATCAACCGCACCATCACCGGCAATATCCGCCATCTCCACGAGGACACCTATGTCACCATCACGGTGTTCGCGGTGCGCGCTGACGGGCGGCTCCATTTTGCCGGCCTCCACCAGGACATCATGGTGTACCGCGCGAAAAAGAGGGCCGTCGAAGTGATTGAAACCGACGGCTTCCTGATAGGCGTCAGGGATGACATTGATGATATGATAGGAAGCGGGGAGTTGGCGCTGGAGGCGGGTGATTGCTTACTCGTATACACGGACGGCATCACGGAATCGTGGAGGAAAGGCAGCGTGAGGGACAAGCGCACCACCGACGACATGTACGGTGCGCAGAGGCTCGTCGCACTGTTCGAAAGCTTGGGAGAGCGGCCCACGGACGAAATACGGGAAGGGATTCTTGATTCACTTGACGATTTTGAATGCAACGATGACGTGACCATGGTTATATTAAAAAGGCTGCCGTGATGTTCCGCCTGGAAGAATTTGTACCCGGATGCCCGATCCTATGAGATTGTCATTTACCGCTCCAGTATCGATTTTTTTAATTGCCGTACTGTTTTTCCTGCCACCTGCCGGCAGAAACGCCTTTGCCGCGACCATGATAAAAACGCTGGACGGCAGGACATCCCTCGCCGGGAAGTGGAAAATAATCATTGGCGACGATATAAAATTTGCCTCCCCCGAATTCGACGACTCGTCCTGGCGCGAGTTTAAATTCCCTGCCAGCGTGATGCGGTATTTCATCGATGAGACCGGTACCATAAAGGGGATATTCTGGCTCAGAAAAACAGTGACGGCAGACAGGGACCTGCCCCGCGAGGACATCGGACTTATTCTGGGAAGGATAGGGAACGCCGATGAGACCTATTTCAACGGCGAGAAAATCGGGGGCCTGGGTGAATTTCCCCCGGGCGAGTTTTCGATGTGGAACCATCCGCGCTATTATATGATTCCACGGTCGCTGGTGCGGTATGGCGGGAAGAACGTCATAGCGGTGAGAGTATCGTGCTTCGTGTTCAGCGAGATGCTGGGTGAGCTCGCTCTAACCAACAGGGACGACTGGGCGAAGAGCAGGACCCTGAATAATTTTTTTCTGGTCACCCTCAATTACATCATCATCGCCATGGGGGTCCCGATTTTTCTTATCTTCTTTTTCTTCTATATCAGGCGGCGCTCGTCGCAGGAATACCTCTTTTATTGCCTCCAGCTTGTGTGCGGGCTCGTGATCATCCTGGAGCTCTGCAGCTACTGGGACCTCTTCGGCTCACAGGTTCTCAGGTTGAAGTTTCTGGGTCTTGCCTGGGTGGCGATCAACGTGTTCCATCCGATCTTTCTCCACCGTATCTACGAGCTGAAGCGGAAAAAAATAGAGGCCGCCCTCTGGTTGTATCTCGTCTTTATCATCATTTTGCTCTTTACTATAACGGGGAAGACCTCCGACCAGATGCAGGCCCTTGTCCTCATCGGTATCACTACCCCAATCGGATTATACAACATCTCATGCCATATAACGGCGCTGATCAGGAAGAGTCCCTATGCCAAGCTCTTCAGCTTTTTCGGCATTACCGTCATTATGGGAGCCATACATGACGGAATCATATACCTCTCGAAATTCACCGGGTATCCGATTGTTTTTCTGGGGTATTCGTTTCCGTTTATGATATTCCCCTATACGGCAGCCCTGCTTTATACGGGCACAACCCTGGTTTTGGTTTCGCGATTCATCGGGATGATGGACGAGATAGAAGACCTCAACACCAGCCTGGAAAATTTCGTCATAGAAAATGCGCTTCTGAGCGACAGGCTGAAAGAGGCGCCGGTGAAGAAAAAGCAGGCGGCGTCCGGCATAACCTCTCAGGCCGAGGAGAAGATCCGAAAAGTTAAAGAATACATTCAGGATAATTTTAGATCCGATATATCACGCGAGGGACTCGCCGCGTCAATTGACGTGCATCCTGATAACCTCGGGAAGCTGTTCAAGACCTGCACCAGCCAGAAGCTCGGCGATTACATCTACGAACTGAGGACCACCGAGGCGGCTAAACAGTTAATTGAGACCGATAATACCATCATCGACATAGCCTTTTCCGTGGGCTTCGAAAGCCTGAGGACCTTTAACAGGATTTTCCCGAAGTTCATGGGTATGACTCCGGAGAAGTACAGGAGAATGAATAAAAAGTCGATTTCGCACCTTTCCTGAGCATTCACTGCCTCCTTTGACGGCGAAAACAACAGTGCATTGTATACCAACAAGGCATATAAGACCTTTTCTGGTATATCAGATTTTGGCGAGACATCGGTTGGATTTCGTTATATATATACACCATGCCGGCGGGGGGATAAGGATACGCTGGAGGGTAAAAGAGATAAAAATAATAAGTACCCTGAGAATCATATTCCGATTCGGGCCGCTGCCAGCCACGGGTGGCGGCTTTAATCGCGAATTGATTCAGCGCCGGCCAGGGTTAAAGGATGTGGAGCAACATGAATAAAGCGCTGATCTGGAAATTTCCCGCTAACGTCGATATTTCGCTGGTGTCGCGGTATCTGAGCGTTTTCAACACGATGCAGAATCATCACCGGATCGTATTCGACATGAACGATATCGAGGATATCCATTCATCGTTTATCGGCTTTTTGATATTTTCTAAGGAAAAGCTGAAAAAGAGCGGTGGTGAGATTATCTTTCAGATGTCGCCGTACCTGAGGAACATGCTCACCAGACTGGGGATGGCGGAGTATTTTGCAATATAGCCCCTGGGGCCGAAGCCGGGCCGCTACGCCGCTTTTCGCGGATTGTCAACGCAATTAAAATAGTCGCTCATCCCGAGCATCGCGATGCTCTGCCTCATATGCGGGGACATCAGAAAAACCACATTCCTGCCCCGGGTGAGCAGCCGGTTCATGGCATACACGAGAAACCACATGAAGGCTGAATGAATACCGATGGTACGCGTCATGTCAAAGACAATAGTGTCGATATCTGACGCCTTCTCCAGTGTCTGCAGGTACTTCTGAACCGCTATAAGATCGATAACAGAGGGAAACCGCCATGTGAAGCTACGTTTCATCTGGAGCCTCCTTCATTGTCCCGGCCCGCCGTTTGAGCCGGGCCCATGCTGTCAGGCCACGTACAGGGCGCAGGCCGACGAGAGCCCGGCGCCCGACGCAACAAAGAGTATCCGGTCATCCTTTTTCAGCAGCTTGTTGCTGGCCGCGTAATTATATCCAAGGCCGAGTGACGACGTGTGCGGGTCGCCGTACTCGTCGAACAGGTCGATCACTTTTGATTTTCCATTCATGCCGATCGAGCTGGAGATTAGCTTCCCGAAGCTTTTGAACTGCTGCGATGTCAGGAGCAGGTCCACATCGGCAGGATCGAGGTTCTGGGAATTTATAAATTCCCTTACGGAGTCGAGGGTAAACTCCAGCAGCTCGTCATGGTAGTCATGCTCAACCTCGAAGGCAATGCATTCCCTCCCGGCAGTACCGAACCGCTTGACCTCTGCCTTTGCCACGTAGCCGACACGTCCGTTGCCCGATGTGCGGAAGTGGAACTCCAGAAACCCCCTCTGGGGTTCTTCGCTGTACCCGAGCATCACTGCTGATCCGACGTTGCTGAACGGGAAATCGGGATTGTGCCGTTTCGAGGGATGCGCGTCCGCGGACACGAGGAGGGCGTAGCGGCAGGCCCCGCTCATCAGGGAGGACTGGGCTACCCTCGATGCGGCGAGGAACCCGCAGGGGCCGTTATGCACGTCGAAGGAGAAGGTAAGCCTGTCAAAGGATCCCTGTTCAACCGGGTCGAGATTGATCCCCAGCCGCTTCTGGATCAGGGGAGCTATCGCCGGTTCAACGATGTTGTCGTCCCGGTAAATGCCGGAGTATATGATCAGACTGATATCGTGTCGGTCTACTCCCGCTTTTTCAATGCAGTCCTCGGCTGCCCTGACAGCCAGGCCTATCGAGCCGGTGCTGCCGTTCATGTATATCGAGGAGGATTTAATTATAGTACCCATAGTTTACCTCAAGCTTCCCGAGCTTCGCAGAGATGAACCCGATGGCGATTCCGGATGCCAGGCTTACGAAAAGGACCCGCGCATGCTCCTTCATCTTCTTCCCGCTCAGGTGGTCCTCGAGAACGACAAAATGTGAGGTTGAAGAGGTATTCCCGTACTTATCAAGGCTCATCAGGATCTCGGGTATGCCGTCGAAATGCGGGCTGCACATATTGAATGCTGTTGAAATAGCACGCGCGGACGTCTGGTGCGGTATGATATAGTCATAGTCCGTGGCGTTGACGTTGTATTTTTTTATCAGGTACTCGAAGAGTTTCGGCAGACGTTTGATGACCTCCCGGTGGATGGCGATGGCATCAGTGTACATCGCGACGCCGGAATGTTCGGTGCTCGGCATACCGAAGCAGAGCTCGGCGAATTCAGCCAGTGTCATGAATTCGATGAAATCGATGCCATCATTGGCTTCAAGAGCCCGGTCCATGATCAGGGCAGAGCCCGAGTCTCCAACCGTCAACGACGCGAACTGGGCGTCGACGGGTTCCCTGATCTCCTTCAGCGCGGTTTCTGAAATCGGCGTTATGCATTCCCCGCTCACCACCAGGCCGTTTTTCACCAGGCCTGATTTGATCATGTTGTTCAGGATATACACGCCGGTGAGCATGCCGGCGCAGGCATTGGTCATGTCGAAATTCATGGCTGACTCGCGGAAGCCAAGGTTGTCCTTGATGTATTTACTCAGGGCCGGCTCCATGTAGTAGCTCAGCCCTCCCTTGAACCTGGTTATTGAACAGGAAATAATGACATCTATATCCTGCGCCACGTAGCTCGATTTCTCAAGGGCCCTCAGGACAGCCTCGGACGCCAGCGTGTATGAATCCTCTTCATCGGAGCGCCAGCGCCGTGCACTGATGCCGGTTAATGTCTCCAGATCGAAATGTGGTTTTGCCTCCATCCTGTCGATGAGTTCGCGCGTCGTTACAATTTTTTCCGGAAGGTAGACGCCCATGCTTTCGAATCGGCTTTTATACATTTACCGCCTCCGTGCATACCCTCCGGCCGTTGTTCTGTTCTGTTTTTCTATTCATCTGTTTTTTCCATATATCAGCCGCGAGTTCGCAGTCCCGCGCTATGGTGTAATTTTGTAATGAATATATAGTGCTTTTATATTTTAATCTCGCAATGATCCGACAAATCCAATATTTGCTATGGCAAAAATGTGTTCATCAGAAATATGCCGGACACAAGCCCGGAGGCCGGAATTTCCTGCACTGTAACGTAAAACATAAAAAAAAGGGCATTTTTACTCTTTCTTCAACTTAAACAATGCAAAGGGGGATGTTCTTATGAATGACGGCCAGACGGCCCATTCGGGAATACTATTAATCAATCCGAATGCATTACCGGGGTCAGAGTAAAAAAAGCCTCAATAATTCGCCATAATTATTTTCCATTTCCCTTATATTTTTCTCTCGCTTCCCCGGCGTGCCTTTTTATTGTATAAACTGCCCGGCGTGGGTTATTGAAGGTGTGATATCACCAGGGAGTCATTCCTCGATAATATCGTATACCAGATTGAATGAGGACAGGCAGGCCATCAGCGCCTTGATCGGCATCCCTTTCGTGACCGAGACAAGGTGGCTGTCATGTACACCGTCGAAATCCCACCTGTTGTCTCTGACGATGATAGAGCCTGAATATTCCAGCGTGTCCATCTTATAGAGTTTGATCACCATGCCTGCTAACCCCGTAGTGGATAATTTCAAATCGACAGCATTCGCGTCAATTAAAATATTGGATCCCGCCGATGCTCGCCCGGTTACAGTGGCGTAGCTTCACCCGTTGTGCCGATCCATGGCTGGGCCAGGATGCACGTCCGCCGACAGACGCAGTACGACGATGAAGCCAGTGCCAAATCTTAGCAAAACTATTCAATTGTTATATTTTTCATTTCTGCCTTTGTAACCTTTTAACCAGGCCATGATAAGGCCTTATATTGGATATATCTTTATGTCCCGTGGGTCCCCATTTTATATGTATTTTACTTGACGTTACTTATTCAAAGTTCTATTATAATATCTAATGATTGGATTTCAGACTTTCGAACCGTAACCGCACAATTTATCGTTATAAGGTTTTGTGAATGAACAAATGGTCTATTAAGGGCGGCTCTATCCTTACCCCTGACAAAACAATTAAAAATGGATCCATTACTATCAGCAATGGGAAGATCGCCCGCGTCTCCACCGGGAAGGGCGATGGTTCATTGACGATTGACGCGGGGAAGGGCGTTGTCGTTCCCGGTCTCATAAATGCGCATGATCACCTCCTTGGAACCTATCATCCCAAGATCGGGAACGGGCCGTATATCAACTGGCTCCCGTGGGACAACGACCTTAAGAGTTCGCCCGTGTATGAGGAGCGCTGCCAGATCGAAAACCGCGACCTCTATCTCCTGGGGGCATACCGTAACCTCGTCTCCGGCGTCACCCTGGTGTCCGACCACATGCCGCATTTCGTAGGCGATCAATTCTACGATATGCTGCCGATGAAGGCGATCAAGAAATTCTCAATGGCGCACTCCGTGGCTTCGTTCGCCCTCGCCTGGGGCGACGGGATCACTGTGGAGTACAAGAAGGCGGTAAAGGGGGGGCTCCCCTTCGTCACGCATATCGCCGAGGGTTACGATGACGAGACGAAGCAGGACATCGCGGTCATCAACCGGCTCGGGGGTCTGGGCGATCACTCGGTCTTCATTCACTGCCTGGCGTTCTCGGATGCCGACCTTGACCTGGTCAAGGAGCGCGGCGCCTCCTGTGTCTGGTGCGGCGATTCCAACATGTTCATGTACAACAAGACCATGGACGCGAAGAAGTTTCTGGAAAAGGGGATCAACCTCTGTATCGGCACCGATTCCTCGGCGACCGGCGGTGAAAATATATTGTACGAGATGAAATTCGACAAGATGATATACGAGCGCACGTACGGCGAAAAGCTTCCGGACGAGACAATTTTAAAAATGGTCACCGTCAACACGGCAAAGGCCTTCTGGCAGAAGGACCTGGGACAGATAGCTGAGGGATATATCGCCGACCTCTGCGTGTTCAGGGATCGGGGGGGATCGCCGGCCGGATCGGTGGTGCACGCGCACCTGCGCGACGTGATGCTGGTGGTCATCGACGGCAGGCCTGTATACGGCGATGCCGTATATGAGGGACAGTTCGACGAGCTCGGCGTCGAGTACCGGCGCGTCGTGATGGACGGTGTGGATAAGCTCATAATCGGCGATCCAGCCGCCCTGTTGCGGCGGATAAGCAGGGCGGTGGGGTTTAAGAAAGAATTCCCCTTTCTGCCGGTTGAATTCGACATATAGAGGAGGGAGGGTCGCGGATGTCTAACGGCGCAGGATCGGGGCCATCAGGAGTGATCACCAGGACGTACAAGGCCGGGTCGATCATCTATTTCGAAAACGACAAGAGCGAGTACATATATATCCTTAAATCCGGGAAGGTAGTCCTCACCTCGGTCAAGCTTGATTCCGGTGAGGAGGTCAAGGAGGAGGTGCGTGAGGGCGAGTTTTTCGGGGTAAAGTCGGCCCTTGGCAAGTACCCCCGCGAGGAGACCGCGCAGACGCTCACGAACACCCTCGTGCTTGTCCTCACCCCCGCGGACTTCGAACGGCTTGTGCTGAGGAATGCAAACGTCGTCAGGAAGATGCTCCGCGTTTTCAGCAACCAGCTTCGCCGAATCGTCAAGATGGAGCGGTCGGTCCTCGGAGAGGGCGAGATCGTAAATCCCGACGCCGAGCTCTTCAAGATCGGCGAGTATTATTACAAGGTCGGGGACACCAAGCACGCGCAGTACGCCTACAAGCGGTACATGGAGTATTATGCGGACGGCGAGAAGGCGGACATGGCCATGAAGCGTATCAGGGCGATCGACGCGGGAGAGCCGGCGCCGGACGATATCGGCGGTCCGGACGAGGGCCCGCCGTCAGCGCAGCCGCAGGCGCGCCCCGTGGACAGGGGCGACGATTTCTCGCTCGACGATCAGGGCGGCCCGAGCGACATGATCGATTTTGACGATTCATCCGACGATCGGGATTCTCGGCAGGTTGCTTCAAGCACCGCCCTGGAAGATGAAATGGACGATTTTCTCTCGGATGATACCTCGGGAGGACTGGACGACTTTTCGCTCGACGACGCTGTCTCGGGCAATACTCCCAAAGACCTGAGCGGCGCTGCCGATGCCTCGTTCTCGAGGGGCAACTATACCACCGCACTGGATCTGTATCAGAAAATTATATCGATGAACAGGACATCTTCGGCGGAAGATAAGAAACTCTTCGAAAAGGCCCATTTTGACGCTGGCCGGTGCTACATGGAGATGGCGAAACCCAAGGAGGCCCTTGACATGTTTTCCCGGATCCTGCGCAGTTTTCCGGACTCTCCGTACATGAAGCTGGCAATTTACCATCTGGGCCTCCTGTTTGAATCAGTTAACCAGAAAGACAAGGCCATAACCTATTTCAACAAGGTGCTCAATATGACGCCGAAGGACAAGCTGAACAGCGAGGCACTTACCAAGATTAAGCAACTGCAGGGGAAATAACCATGGCAATGGCTCTTGACGAGAAGTTTTTCGAAAAGTTCGGCGTTGAATACGCCCCCAAGGAGATAATATTCTGCGAATGGGAGCCGGGGAATGAGTTTTACTTTATCCAGTCCGGCAACGTGCGCATCGTCAAGCTGATCCAGAACCGGGAAAAGAACCTGAGCGTGCTTACCGACGGCGACGTGTTCGGCGAGATGGCGATCCTTGAGGAGCAGCCCCGGTCTGCGACGGCAATCGCGCTTGATCATGTGAAGCTCCTGAAGTTCCACCGGGATAATTTCGACACGCTGATGTCGGGGAACCCGGCCCTCGCCTACAAGCTCCTGGTCATCTTTTCCAAGCGTATATACGACGCCAAGAGGCGTCTCATGATCCTCCTTCTCGAGGAGCCTCAGCTCAAGATCATGGACGTGCTCGTGATGCTGGCGGAGCAGGACCCGCACCTCGATCTTCAGCAGGAAATAACACTCCAGGTGACGTCCCAGGACGTTGCGCGGTGGGCCGGTCTGACCGAGGGCGACGCGCAAAAAGAATTGACACATTTAAGCCGCACTGACAAGATTGAACTGTTCGGCGACAAGATCGTTGTCAAGAAAATCAGGGAATTCCAGCGGCTTGTTGCTTCAAGACGTAAGAGCATGTATCAGTAACCCTCAACGTACAGTTGCCGATCCATTCAACGAATATGCACAGATAGCTAAACAACATTGCTCCCGTAGCTCAGGAGGATAGAGCAGTGGTTTCCTAAACCATGTGCCGGAGGTTCGAGTCCTCCCGGGAGCGCAGAACCAATACAAGCGGTGATAACCGCTGTTTTTTTTCGCGAGACAGATATGAACGATAAACTTGACAAGATAAGCATCCGATTCCGGGAACTGGAGCTCGAAATGAGCAGGCCGGAGGTTATATCCGAACAGAAGAGGTTTCGGGAGCTGACCAGGGAGCGCTCCCAGCTGGCGCCGATCGTCAATGCATATGAGGTCCTCAAGAAATTCAGGAAGGAGCTTGCCGATACCGAATCGCTGCTCAAGACCGAGAGAGATCCGGAGATGAGGGACATGCTCCAGAACGAGACGGCGGAGCTCCGGGAGAAAATAGAGAAGCTCGACGAGAAGCTCCTCATCATGCTCATCCCGAAAGACCCGAGCTCGGGGAAGGACGTGATCATGGAGATCAGGGCGGGGACCGGCGGCGAGGAGGCGGCGCTGTTTGCCGCTGACCTGCTCCGCATGTATATCCGATACGCAGACATGAAGGGATGGAAGATCGAGTACCTGAGCGTGAGCGAGACCGGGCTGGGGGGGTACAAGGAGATAGTTTTTTCCGTAAGAAGCCCGGAGGCCTATGACTCTCTCAAGTTCGAATCCGGGGGCCATCGGGTTCAGCGTGTCCCCGAGACCGAGGCCGGCGGTCGCATCCACACTTCGGCGGTCACCGTGGCGGTGCTCCCCGAGGCCGAGGAGGATGAGATCGAGATCAACCCGGATGAGCTTCGCATAGACGTCTACCGATCGTCCGGCCACGGCGGGCAGTCGGTGAACACAACGGATTCCGCCGTCAGGATCACCCACCTTCCGACGGGCATGGTGGTGACATGCCAGGACGAGAAGTCCCAGCTCAAGAACAAAACGAAGGCGCTCCGTGTACTGCGCGCGCGCCTTCTGGAAAAAGTGAACCGGGAGCGGATGGAGAGAGAGGCGGCGATGCGCAAGTCTCAGGTCGGTTCCGGAGACAGGAGCGAGCGGATACGCACCTACAATTTTCCGCAATCCCGGCTGACGGATCACCGCATCGGGCTCACCCTCTATTCGCTTGAGAAGATCATGGAGGGCGATCTAGATCCGGTGATAGATGCGCTCAAGAAGAATGAGATTGACGAACAGCTGAAGCGGAGCGACATATAACGGCGAGGTAATGCCCGTGCGTGTTTCCCTGATGCTTGCGGATTCCATTGAGCGGCTGAAAGAGGCCGGCATACCCGGTCCCGCGCTGGATGCGGAGCTCCTGATTTCGCATGCGCTGGAGATTGAGCGGCACCGCCTTCGCACCGGCGACGACCGCGAACTTGCCGAGGGCGAGGTGCGGCGGATCAACAGGCTTGTCGGACGGCGGCTTAAATTCGAGCCGGTCGCCTATATCCTGGGGGTTAAGGAATTTTATTCGATAGAGTTCATTGTGAACAGGAACGTCCTCATCCCCAGGCCGGAGACCGAGCTGGTGGTCGACATGGCGATCTACTACGCCAGCCAGAACGCGGCGGTCGTCGATATAGGGACCGGTTCAGGGGCCATCGCGGTTTCGCTGAAGCACGCGCGGCGTGATCTGGAGGTCCACGCCACCGACATATCGGCGAAGGCTCTCGCGGTCGCCCGGAAGAACGCGGCACGCGTGCTGGGGAGGAAAGGGATCCGGTTCCACAGGGGAGACCTCTTCAAGCCCCTTGCCGGCAGGCGCTTCCAGGTGATCGCGGTGAATCCGCCGTATGTCGACAGGAAAGAGCTGCCGTCCCTTCAAAAAGAGCTGTCCTACGAGCCGGAAGTGGCCCTCTTCTCCGGCAGAAGAGGGAGGGATACCGTTGAGCGCGTCGTGACGGCGGCGCGACCCTTCCTGACGGAGGACGGGGTCCTCATAATGGAGATTGGCGACGGCATGAAGGAATTCGCGAAACAAGCCGGTGAACACGGCGGTTTTTCCGTATCAGTACTCAATGACTACTCTGGGCTCCCCCGGGTAGCGGTAATGAAAAGGTAATTACGGTTTCACACTATGACAGCTACACCAGTACTGACAGACCAGATAAAGAAGATCACCACATTTATCTATATCCTGATACTTCTGTTTATCATCAACATCATCTCCATTCTCAAGTTCAAATGGGACGTTATCCCGATTATCGTGAACGTTTACCTCTACGTGTTTTCTTTTTATCTCATCTTTAATTTTTCCATGACGGAGATACCGCCTCTGAAAGACGAATATCGCTCGATTTACCCGAGAATGGGCGTCTTGATCCTGTTTGTTAAGACGAGGGTCGTGCCGTTCGTCGTCATTTATTCGATCGCTGTCATCTACACGCTGATCAATTTCCTGGACAAGGAGCACTGGCCCTGGAACCCGATCCTCGAGCTGATGGACGGCAGGTTTTCTAATACCGTATTTTATTCCCTTATACTCCTTCTGATTCTCAAGTTCAATCGCAGGCCGAAGATCACCCTTCTCCTGTTCGTGGCGGGAGCGGCGATCTATTTTCTCATATATCAGCTGGTCTTTTATTTTTCGCCGAGCGGCGCGGTAATGTCCGGTCTCAAGTTTTTCCAGATCAGCATCGCGCTGGTTTTACTGATATACGAATTCGTGGGTGATAAGTTCGCCTTCGACGCTAAAAAGCTGAGAAAGTCGATCATTGCCGGAGTACTCATGGGGCTCTTCATGTACTCGACCGTCATCGGCGGACTGGTCGCGATTTACCGGATCAGCACATTCGCCTCGTATCCTCAGGCGCGTTCGGGGCAGATACTGATGAGGCTCGGATATTCGTTTCCCCTCGATAATTTCAAGTCGATAGTCACCGAGACCTCGGACCCGTACCTTCTGTATGACCTCATCTACTATTCCCGCGCGTATCGCCGCAACCTGGATATCACCCCTGTGGAATGGGAGAACCTGATTCTATCCGGCTCGATGGAGGTCGCGAACATTATCGCGTTTTATATCAATCTACTGGACATCACGGTTTCGTACAACCAGATTATCTCGTACGCTGAGAAGAGGTCTGTGGATTCCGGGGAAGCGCTTGCCAATTCCGTCTACTATACCCATTACGCGTCGCGCTATTGCGTGGATAATATTGATAATATGGTCGATCGCTATGCGGCAGGGAACCGATACCTGAAAACATGGATCATCCGCGTTACCGGCGAGTCGAAATGTCTGCCGGCCATCCCTTTTCTGCTCGATGTCGTAACCGATACCGACCCGTTCCTATCGCAGGAGGCGTACGCGTCCCTCTCCAAGATTACCGGCCTGGATCCCGCGCAGGAACTGGAGGCGCGCATCAACAGCCCCGAGGTAATTCTGAAGTTCAGCGAATTTTATCGGGACTCTCGCAGCAAGAATTGACCGGGCACCCGGCGCAAAGGGGGGTGCGCGCCCTGCAGACGGCCCTTCCATGGCGGATGAGAAGAAGATGGGCGAGCTTCCAGCGGGCCTTCGGGATGAGGGCGGTGAGGGAGCGCTCGACATCCAGTGGGTTTCGGGAATCCGCATAACCGAGCCTGTTCGCGATTCGGATGATGTGGGTGTCCACGGCCAGCGCCGGCACGTCGAAGCCCATGGAGAGGATTACATTCGCTGATTTTCTTCCGATGCCGGGGAGCCGTACCAGCTCCTCGCGGTTGCCGGGCAGCCTGCCACCATGCCGTTCCAAAACCGCTCGTGCAAGTCCGATGATATTTTTCGCCTTGTTGCGGTAGAAGCCCGTGCTGCGGACGATCTTCATCACATCGCCCGTGCGGGCCAGCGCAAGGCTTCTAAAATCGGGGTAGGCGCCGAACAGCTCGCCGGTGACCGAATTGACCTGCCGGTCCGTCGTCTGGGCCGAGAGGACGACCGCGACCGCGAGCTGGTATTTATTGCGGTATACCAGGTCTGCTCTCACATCCGGGTAATAGCGGCGCAGCGCGTTCATGATGCGGTCAGAAAGTTCGCGGGTCATTTCCACAATGGCATCATCCGAGTCCTTCCCCTCCCTTGATGGAACGGGCGAGGGAAGGGTGATTTAATTCATTACCACGCCCCACCCTTCATCCTTCATCGATGGGGAGTGAATTATGCAATGTATAACAGGCTTTTTATTCCTGTCGTATCAGCTTCAGCAATATTTCCCGTGCCGCGTCCAGGGCCTTTGCCCGGTGGCTGATCAGGTTTTTTTCCTCCAACGTGAGTTCGGCCATGGTCCTTCCGAGCTCGGGGAGGTAAAGAACGGGATCGTAGCCGAAGCCGCCGTCGCCCGTCATTCGTTCCGCGATCACCCCCTCGCAGGTTCCCTCGGCCGAATATGTCGCGCCGTCAGGGAGTGCAATGGCAATAACGCAGACAAATCGCGCACCGCGCTTCCCCGGGGGAAGGCCCTTCATCTCGTCGAGGAGGAGCCTGTTGCGGTCCGCGTCTGTCGAGGATTCTCCTCCGTACCGGGCTGAATGGACGCCCGGGCGTCCGCCGAGGGCGTCGACCACCAGGCCGGAATCGTCAGCCATGGAAGGGAGGTTCGTGTAACGGGCTATTTCGACCCCTTTTTTCATCGCGTTTTCGAGGAAGCTGTTGCCGTCTTCAACCACAACAGGAGGATTCGGGAATGAATCGGGGGTAACCAGGGTGAGTCCCCTGATATCGGAGAACTTGTCCCGGATTTCACGGATCTTGCCCCTATTATTTGTGGCGATGACCAGTTTCATGCTATTAATGCTACCCTGCCGCTGTCTTTCTCGGAATATTTCCCCCAAACCCCCAAGCGGAGGGCTTTTTTACTTATAATTAATCGTGGTTCTGAAACCCGGTTTTTTTAAAAGTCCCCCTCCGGGCGTCGCACTGAGCCCTTCGGCAAGCTCAGGACAAGCCTGTCGAAGTGGGATTTTGGGGGGTTGTTGCGCAACCCAAGAAGGGTAAATTCTTGATTATTTTTTCAAAAACAGATTGAAATACTGCATGAATTTTATCAAATATATTTTAGGAAATAGTAGTGAAAATATAAATTATGAAGATTGCAATTATCGAATTCCTTTCTCTCCTGATTTCTGACCTGGCGGTAGTCCTGATACTGTCATACCTGTATTCCCAGTTCCACATCATACATAACCGCGTCGTATATATTCTCATCGGCACGGTGTTTTTCCTCATCGTCATTCGGGCGCTCCTCTTTTTCCTGAGCAACTGGTTTTTTTACCGCCAGCGGATCAATACCATCAAGAGGCTGGTTTCGGAATTCAAGAAGGGTCATTTCATTCAGAACATAAGGGAATTCAGCGTGGACAACGAGCTCGATGAAATAACCAAGGAGCTGCTGGTCGTCGGGAAGCACCTCGACAGCATTGTTTCATCGCAGAAAAAGGAGATCGACAACTTCAACGAGCTGTACAATAGTATAATTTTCTCCATCGGCTCGTATTTCATCGTCCTCGGTGATGACGACACGGTGCTGTTCGCCAACGAGGATTTCTACAAGAAGTTTCAGTTCCGCCGTGACGAAATATACGGAAAGAAAATAGAGGATATTTTTTACTTCGTTAACGCGCGCCTCAAGGGAGGCATTGTCCAGGTGCGCCAGACACGCGCCCCTGTGGTCCTTGAAAAGACCCACCTCCTCACCCTCAACAAGGTGTCGGTCATCGCGGACGTCAAGATCTCTAACATCGTCGTTAAAGAAGCGAATCAAATCATCATTATAATCGATGACGTGACCAAGAAGCTCAGGAACGATTACCAGATTTCGCTGATGAGCCAGATCTCCGAGTCCATCCAGAAGGACGACGAGATCGACCGGGTGCTTTTCACGATACTCACCGGCGTCACCTCCGGCGCAGGGCTTGGCTTCAACCGGGCCATGCTGTTCCTGGTCGAGGACGGATTCCTGGTCGGGAAAATGGCGGTCGGGCCGGATTCGTTCGAGGAGGCGATAGAGATTTGGACCGCTGCGGCCGAGTCGACGGAAAGCGTGTTCGACGAGATCAGATCCGCGGAGATGAGGGCCGGGGTAACCCTCCTCAGCCGCGTGCTAAACACAAGGTTTTCACGGCAGGCGCCGAATATTTTCAACCTGGCGCTGGACAATACGGAGAGCATCCATGTCAGCGACATGTGGACCGACGCGCGTATGAGCCAGGATATTCGAGAGCTGATGGACGTCAACGAGTTCATTGTCGTGCCGCTGATCGTGGTCAACAAGGCCATGGGCGTCATCGTCGCGGACAACAAGTTCAACAATGCGCCGATCGTTCGGGAGAGCATCGAGCTCCTCTCGATCTTTGCTTCCCAGGCCGCCATGTCGATCGAGAGCTACGGCAACCTGGACATGGTGCGGAGCGAGATGCAGAAGTTGTCTGCGCGGCAGGAGGCGATCATCGAGTCCGAGAAGCTCGCGGCCGTCGGAAGGATCGCCGCGCACATGGCTCACGAGATCAGGAACCCGCTGGTGACGATGGGGGGCTATGCCCGCCGCATCATGCAGCTCCCGAAGGAGAAATCGAAGATCAGCAGGAAGATCGACACCTCGGCGGAGATCATCCTCAAGGAATGCGAGCGGCTCGAAAAGACGCTTTCCAATGTGATGGATTTTTCCCGCCCGGCGAAGTTCATCAAGGAGTTCCACAGCATCAATGACGTCATCACCGACACGGTGAATTTACTGAAGAACCTGTTCTTGGAAAAAAAGGTTGAAGTTATGCTGAACCTGAGCGAGGAGCTGCCACTCGTAAAATCGGATTTCAACCAGATGAAGCAGGTAATGCTGAACCTTCTGCAGAATTCACTGGACGCGACGCCGCCGGGCGGCACCATCAGTATCAGCACCGGGAGCGATGAAGAGGTAATCGATATCAATATATGCGATAACGGATTGGGCATAGACGAGGAGGATCCTAATGTCGTGTTCGAGCCTTTTTATTCAACGAAGCTTACCGGGGTCGGACTGGGCCTCGCCATCGTAAAAAAAATAGTCAAGGACCATAACGGTATGATTCGGGCGCAGAACCGTGAGGAGGGTGGGGCCGAGTTCATTATACGACTTCCGATTCCCGGGTAGTTCGGCGCGCGAAGGCGTGATTTCGAAACCGCGCCTTCGCACGATGGATAATCACCGATACTATTAATATAAATTAATTGATTGAAAAAAATATTGGATTCAATTATCATATAATCATACAGGATATCTGTCAGGGAGGGCCGCATGGCAAAATTATTAATCGTTGAAGACGAGAAGCACCAGCGCGAGCTCTATTCTATGGAATTCGAGGACGAGGGATACGAGGTCGACCAGGCGAGCAACGGAAAGGAAGCCGTTGAAATGGTAAAGACAAACAAATACGACCTGGTCATAATGGATATCCGCATGCCGGAAATGGATGGAATAGAGGCGCTCGGGAAAATACTTTCACGGGACAAAAAAATACCTATTATCATCTATACCGCATATTCGAATTATAAAAGCAACTTCATGACCTGGACAGCGGACGCCTATGTGACGAAATCCTCCAATCTGGACGAGATAAAGGGGAAGGTCAAAGAAATCCTTACCGCCAGGACCTGAGGTTGGACCGCATAACAAAAAAAGGATGCGTTAGCGCATCCTTTTTTTGATTATTTGGAATTTAATTACTTGGCTTCGGCTTCTTCAGCAGGAGCGGCTTCTTCAGCCGGAGCTTCTACAGCTTCGCCTTCTTGCGGAGCATCAGTTTTCTTGCAAGCAACAAAGCCGGCGCTGAGAGCAAGCGCAAAGATAGAGACGAAGATCAAAGAAAAAATTCTTTTCATATTATGTACTCCTTCTATTTGTAATTAAAATTTTTTGTGCATCTTTGTACAATGTTATAAAAAATCAATGAAAAAACTTCAAATTATTGATTATTTTTTAATAATTGAAATATCATAATTTTTTAAAACGAAGACATCTAAGTCATAAAAACATTAAAACGTCAATATTTTTTATAATTTTTTTCAATTTTTCAGGGTATTTTAGGGCGATTATATAAAACTCGCCAGGTTTTTGGAAATTTTTTCCACGTCTTTTCTGCTCAGGGTCGGATAAAGGGGGAGCGAAAAGAGCTTTCTTGAGAGGCGCTCACTGTGAGGGTAATCGGCCCCGGACAGCCCCAGGATGGCATGCAGGGGGTGCCCAACAGGGCGTATGGCTTCAATTCTGGTTTTTCTCCAATAGCTTTCAATCTTTTCATTGGATACATTGAAGAGAACCGGAAATGTCTGGTATGCAAATTGATCGTTATAAAGGAAGGGCGTTTTATGGGGGGTTATCCTGATTGAATCATGGTATATTTTAGCTATCTCCCTCCTCCGCCCAAGCAGGTCCGGGAGCTTTGCAAGCTGGCTGATCCCCATGGCCCCCTGAAAGTCGGTCATGGTATAATCAAAATGAATGTGATTGCCGCTATTTCCCCTAAAATCCTTCATAACCGAGTGGTATTTTGAATTATTGGTCAGTACCATGCCGCCATTGCCGGTGGTTATGATGCCGGCCGGGTCGAATGAAACCACCGCTATGCTACCCCTTTTCCCCGACGGCAATTCGTCGATCTCGGTGCCTATAGAGTGCGAAATGTCCTCGATAATCGGGATACTCACATCCTCCATTCCCTGGAAAGAGAAATTGAAGCCGAAGAGATGTCCGATGATTATAGCCTTAGTCTTCTCTGTTATTCGGGCTTGTATATCCGCCACCGAGGGGAAGAGGGAATCCTTTTCGTTATCCACGAGTATTGCCCTGCCGCCGGTCAGGGAAAGCGCGCTCAGCGGGGCCTGAAGGTAATAAGACGGCATTATCACCTCATCTGAATCGCCAATTTCGAGGGCCTTAAACGCCAGGTGATATGATGCGGTGAGAGAGCTGGTCGCCAGGGAGTATTTTTGGCCGATTAATCGGGCGACGCTGTTCTCGAAATTTCTCACTGATTCCCCGGCAACGAGCTCATCGTTGATCAGGCTCTCCAGAACTGCTTCGAGCTCTTTCCGGGTAATGGTTGGCCTGTTGGATACGATCTTCATCTCATTCCTTATAGAACCAATTTACAATGATAATGGCAGGAGTATATCCACCAATAGCAGGATTAATAGGAAATGGTCAAGTAGGTTTTATGTCACATTGGAAAAATCCAGATAGAAGGCGGGGTTACGTAACTCCGCCTTCTATCATGCAACCCCGCCTTCAGGAAGGATTTTTGTTATAAAGCATATGTAAATTATGTCCGATAATAATAGGAGAATTATATATGCATTGCGGCAGTCTGGAGGTTAGGTATGTTAGTATTATCGAGGGGTTGGACGGTTATTCTCGTTTCCATGGCGGCTCTGCTGTTTACGCTGGGTTGCGCTACCGAGAATTCCTTTGTCAAAAATCGCGATTTCCGGCAGGTGAAGTCAGGTGACGGCGGCTATGAGACGGGTTATGAAGAGGAAAACATCGATTTTGGCGATTCCGATAGGGACCGAAAATATTCTGATAAAAATATCCGCGACGAAGGGGAAAGCGCCGTGGAAGAGGACGACAATTCATATAAAAAGGAAAAATATTATCAGACCGGTATGGCATCATGGTACGGGAGGGAGTTCAACGGCAAAAAAACGGCTTCAGGAGAGCGTTTTAACATGAACGAACTGACAGCCGCCCATAAAACCCTTCCGTTTGGCACGCTGGTCAGGGTCAAGAACTTCGATAACGGCAAGACTGTCACGGTCCGGATAAACGATCGGGGACCCTACCGGGGCAAGAGAATCATCGACCTTTCTTACGGCGCCGCCAGAAAGGTAGGTATGCTGAAGTACGGGGAGGCCCAGGTGGGTATTGCCGTTCTCAGGAAGGGGGAGGGCGCTGATTATGACCGTAATGACGAGCTTGAGGCCGTATCGGATGATCTGCAGCGGTACGAACCATACTCAGATGGCGGTTCGTATGCCGTTCAGGCAGGCGCATTCTATTCTAAAAGAAACGCGGACAATCTCAAGACGAAAATCGAGGGGATGACGGATAAACCGGTGATTGTTGTACTCGAGGGAGATCTGTACAAGGTAAGGATAGAGGGCATGAGTTCAAAGAGAGAGGTGGGCAGGCTCAAGGACACCCTTGCGGATGAGGATGTTCCGTCGTATATGATCAACAAATGAACAGGTGACGGGCGAGGATCTGCATTCATCCGCCGCCACCCCAGGTAGTCTTCTTTACCGTATTGCCATGCAACATTAACATTTCAGGAAATCCGGTGCCGCCACCGCGGGACCGGATTCTATATTTTTATCAAAAATTCTTGATTTTATAAAATATCAAAATTTTATTGACAAAAAGGGGGTGGTTTCTATGATTTCCACCTACCTCTGCCCACGTAGCTCAGTCGGTAGAGCATTTGCATGGTAAGCAAAAGGTCACCAGTTC
>JAFGBT010000026.1 GCA_016933025.1 Spirochaetota bacterium
CTTTTATCTGCCGGACAAACATCGGAAATCAATACGATATTACGGCATATACGCACACAGCATTGAAAAAAAGCTGGAGCAGATAACACGCAAGACTTGGGCGGCAGCAATACAGAGCTCGTTCGACAAGAATCCCGAGCCCTGCTGATGTGCCATAATCACTGCAGATAAGAGCCCTTGTGTCGCATCGGGCGCTCCTGGTGTAGCCGCAGTTTCCATATATATAAATAATAATCCTTGTCAACATATTCTAAGTGTGTTAGAATAAACACTATACAATTGCATATAACAAACAATATATAAACATCAAAAAGCCAATGTACGGATACCGGAATTAGGGCAGGCCATATGAACGTTAAATCATTAATTCCAAGCATAATTATTCCTTTATTACTTATAATAAATTGTGCTCAGATTAAAAATGACGATATAATAGGTCGTTGGATTCCTGTATTGGATTCTACTAAAATTATTAAATATTCATTAGTTACTATTAAAATAACAAAACAACCAATTTTTACATTTTATAAAGATGGTACATTTGCTTTTGAGAATATACCGGATGCGTTGCTGATAGGTCCTTATGATGACATGAAAAATACTATTTCCGGAGGTGGAAAATGGTCTATAGGCGAATATCAAGGAAATGATGTGGTTTATTTAAAAAATATTATTAATAAAAAGAACAATATGTTATATAGCACTGAAACATATATCAACATCCAAAAGTCATTATTTAATAATAGAATAATATTATTTTTCTGGATTTATGAAGCAGGGAGCGAACAGTACAGTTTATTAAAAAGAAATAATATCAATACGTATTATTGTAAAAATCAAGTTTGCTTCTGTATATAATTGAACTATGGCATATAAGAACAAAAATATTTTTTCATGTATATTTTACTGTTTTTTAGCATGTGTAATAATGAATCATGCCAGTTATGGTAAGGACATTATTGATGACTTGCCAGATATTTTTGAATCCCTTACATTTAATTTTGTTTATGAAAAATATGATTTCAGCAAAAATCAATTTGGAGGCGAGGTCGTTTCAAAAAAATCAAGTGGCAATATCACTGATATTACATGCAAGAACTGGAAACATTTTGGAGATGTTAAAATAAGATTAATACATGAAACTAAAAATAATAAATTAGATTCAATATTTTTATCTACAATAGATTTACGTGATAAATGTGTAAATTGCCAGAGATATTTTAAATATGCAGATTTTTGTAGAGGGCAAAAATTTGAACAAATCAATAAGATATTTGTTATATTAAACAACGAAATACAAAAAAAATATGGTAAATACAATAGCTCGCTTCATGTGCAACATTATGATGCAGATCATCCTGATTCAAGAGAAAAAAGCTTTCTGTGGAACAGAAATGGATTCAATGTGACTTTAACAATGCATAAATATACTGATATAGGTTGTGGCAAAACATGGGAAGTTGTTTTACATGCCAAGAGGAATAATCGTTAATTATTAACATATAAGTAAAAATCGTCACGAGGACCCCTGTGCCCACCTGCAGCTGGCCCTGCCCATGACAGCCGGTACTGATCCCCTGGCCGGCAGAGAAACGTAACATGTATAATAACACACCATCACCATGCCAAAGGCCCGGATCCCGGCTATAGGGCAGGGGAACACGCCCCGTGCGCTACCGGGCGCGCCGGATAGACCGGTTACACCAACCAACGACCCCTTTAGGGTGAACAAAAACTCTAAATTTTGAGAACAATTCCTGAATCAGCATACCTTAAACTCACCATGGTCCTGGATATAGCGCCCCGCGTCATAAACCTCTGAATTGAAGACCCATCGTCTCGTGAACTCTTTGAAGAGCTTGAGCTGCCTGTTCCGCCCCTTCACGAGCTTGAACCAGCACTGCTCCCTACGGCGTACCGGACGTATTGGTGGTTGAGCCCTGTCCCCTTTGACCCCGCTCAACACAAATGAACTGTACGTGTTGGGTGCATTCAGCCGCATCACCCACTCGTCCCGGTAGGGGACGGGGAGGGGCGATGTTGCCGGTTTCCTATCTCAATAATAATTAACAAGCCTGTAATCATCATTACCTGAAAAGATATTGACAGTCCTGTTTGTCTCAATATCCTATATTCAACCAATTGAATTTGGCGCGTGAACTCGCTCGAGGCAGGTGGCGGGGTTGGACGTTCGCAGGCATCGCGCGCAATATTATGTCATGTGCAGGTGTATGATGAAAAAAATAATGCTCCTACTCTTCGCGATTGTGGTTGTGACGGCGCAGGTTTTCGCCCAGGGGGCGGGGAATGAAAAGGAAGAAAAAGATAAGTCTATCGGCCTGAGCTTCGGCATCGATTATTACAGCAAGTATATCTGGCGCGGCATTGATTTCTATGATGGCGACGGATATTTCTATCCCTCGATTTATTGGGATGTTTTCGGCAGCGGCCTCTCCTTCACGGTTGCCGGCGAGATTTCGTCGAGCTGGGTCTTCAACGGGTTCACCAAGAGGCCGAACAGGTATTATTTTGAAGATTGGTCATTGGGCTGGATCTACAAGAAAACACGGCAGTTCAACGGCTATGCCTATGCCAACCACGGTCTCGATTTCGGCGTGGAATACTCGTACACCTTTGAAAATATAATCACCCTGGGTGCGAATTTCTGGTATTACTGGTACTACAACTCCCCGTATGCGCGGGAAATGGCCTGGACCACGATTGAGTCCCTGAACACGGTCAGGAAATGGGACACCAGCTATTTCAGCGCGGGAGTGAACATCGGGCTCGACTGCGTGCCGTGGATCAATCCGACCATAGCGGTGTATTACGACAATTATTATGGATATGAGCGCTCCGGCGATTATTACCTGCAAATCGGTTTTAGCCACGAATTCGTGCTGGTGGATGACGTGCTGGCCATCACCCCCTCGATCACCGCGGGCTATTACTGGGGACGAACATACGGGTATAACAACTGGTACCTCGCCTCCCAGGGGGGGCTCGATTTTGATCTGTCGGATGATGTCATCTGGCGGGATCATACGGCCCCGAAGAGAGGGGTGAGCGACGTGGTGCCTTCCGTGACAATGAGCGTGACGCACGGCGGTTTCTCATTCACGTCCGGTTTCTTCTACGTCATCGTTCCGGCGAAGTCGTGGTACAAGGGCGGGCCCATTCATAAATTCTACGCGCAGCTTGGATTGTCGTATTCGATATAGCGGACGGTCAGCCGTTGTATTCTGAAACCATGAGAGTGATGTCGTCCTCGAATTCCGGGGACGTGCTGCCGATGTATGATATAATGGTCCGGTAGATTTCTTCGCAGAGCTCGGTGGCGGATCTGGTGCGGTGCTCGCGGATCAGCTTCACCAGGTTTTCCTCGCCGAACATGACCAGGTCATGATTGCGCGCCTCGGTTATCCCGTCCGTGTAGAGGATCACCTTGTCTCCCTTGCCGAGCTTGGTGATCACGTCCACCGGGTTCAGCGGGAATTTCTCGCTGATGATTCTTCCCTGCGAGCCCACGAACTCAACATCGCCCTTATGCCTAACGACGATCAGGGGCGGGTGCCCCGCATTTGATGTGACCATGGTGCCGCTCGCCAGGTCGATGTGGCAGAAGATCGCCGATATGAAATGCCCTCCCATCTTGCCCTGGAGCGACTGGTGGAGCTTCTCCATCGCGAGCGAGGTGTTCCTGCCCGCGCCGTAGCAGGCCGGGAGCGACATCTTGACCATCGCGGAGAGGAACGCGGCCGGCACGCCATGGCCCGATACGTCGCATATGAAGAGCATCATCTCGCGCTGGTTATAATAAAAGTCGATAAAGTCGCCCCCCACCGCCATCATCGGCTGGTACTTGAAGCTCAGGGTGACGGTGTTGATGTCGGGAAGCCGGACCGGCAGGAGCGACATCTGGATCCGGCGCGCCATCATGATCTGGCGGTTTAACTCCTCGGACTGCGCCTGGATGGTGAGGGTCCGCTCGACGACCCGCTTTTCCAGATTTTCATTCAGCTCCGATATCTCGGCGATGAGCCGCTTCTGCTCCTCGGACGCGTTATAGAGGTTTTTCACCATGGAGTTGAAGCTGTCCGCGAGCCTGCCGAACTCGTCCCTGCTGCTTACCTCGACCTGCGCGTTCATGTTGCCGGCGGCGAGGGTGTTGACTCCCCCCATGAGACTCATCAGCGGCCGGGTGAAGTGCCGGGAGAGCAGGAGCGTGAGGAAAAAGGAGATAAGTATTGCTGTGATAAAGGTCGCGATCGCGACGCTGATGATGGTCCACTTGAATTCATCGACGTCCCGGGAGTTGATGTCCACGCATACGATCCCGATTCCTTCGCCCCTGCTGTTTAATATTGGCGAGTAAGCGGTGATGTACGAGCCATAGGCGTTTGTGACGATCTCCCGGTCGACATGGTCTTTTTTGCTTTTGATGATGTGAATCGTCTTCTCGATTATATCATTTTTTTCGACGAACTCGTCTCCCGGGTACGAGCTCGGTTCGCCCTTCCCCGAATACGTAATCGTGCATTCCAGCGGTTTTCCGTTTATTGACACGGCCCCCGTTTTGACCCGATCGTCCCGGCGGACGGTTCCGATCGGCGTTTCGGCAGAGAGAGGATTGACGCTAAGAATCGTGAAGACCTGCGTGCCTCCTATGACTAATCCCTTTTTGCCGGGTCCGTTCTGGAAGGAGATGTTCACCTTGCCCGCGTCTGTCTTGATGGTGAAATCTTTTTTGTAAAACGTGTAATTGTACTCGACAGTGAGAACACCGTTTTTATCGATAAAAAGGTCGAATGCGAACGGCTCGACTTCAAACCAGATGATATCCTGCTCCGGAATGTTTCCATCGAGAACGTAATACAGCCTGTTTTCTTTCCGGTCATAGTTGAGTGTGTAGATGTATCTCAGGTTTTTTTCGGTTCTGACGGTCGTGTTCAGTATTGTTATATACCGCCAGTACTTGGGGTTGCCGGTCGCTTCCGGCGTGGATAGCGTCTCGTGCACGTCACCGTCTATGGCAGTGGAAACAAAACGCGCGACGGACTGCTTGTGCTCGAGAAAACCGTCAAAAAATTTATCGCTGGCGATTTTGTACAGGGAAAAACCGAGCAGGCATGAAATAACGAAGTTGAGGCTGAAAAATCCGAGAAAAAGTTTAACGCGAAGGTTGAATTTCATACAAAGATACCTGGGATAAGGCTATGGTACAGGATGTATTATTAAAAATCAAGAGAAAATATAGGGAAGAACTCTATAAATCCGCTAATTGATCGAAGGTATCAGGACGCCTTAAGGACGCCATCCTTGACCGGCGACGATGAGATTATTCGGCGACGAACAGTATAGGGGCTGGAAAGTAGACCGTGCAGCTCTTGATCCGCAATTCCTCTGCGTGCTGCTGGATGAACGCTCCTTTTTTTGTCTCTGCCGGGCTCGGCCTCTCGTTCATTTCTCCTTCGCGCATAACGGACACGAGCCGTCTCCCCCAGAAATAGTAGCGTTCGTCTTCAGTCCAGTTTATGCCACCGGGCCGCAGGATGGTTCCCGTCCCCCGCCGGCCGTAGTAAAAGAGGAGGTCGCCTTCCGGGTTGAACAGGTATTCCTCGTAGAATGCCCGGTTGCCGTGCTGGTAGTTGTTCTCGATCCGGACGATGCCGTACTCGTACTGTCCGTCGCGGCCCGTTATCATGTCGTAGAAGATGCGTACCAGTGAAGAGTTCGGCCCCGCGCCGGGGATGATGGGATACGCCAGCGAGAGCTCGCGTTTATGGATCGACCCGTCCTTGATTTTTTTCAGGGTCTCTGCGTAGTATTCGCGTATGGCCGTGATTTGCTTCATCTCTGCGGCCGGCGCGTGGATGTTCGGCAGCACACAGAGGAGAAGGAGCGGGATATATGCTTTCATGGCTTTTTCCTTATTGATGTGAATTGGCGGATTTCTTCGGATTGATCCGGCCCTCGAATGTTATGCGTCCAAAGTTCCCGCGTCAATGATAATATTATGGGGAGGCGGTTTGAGGCGTCCGAGAAGGCCGTCCAAACCGCATGCGATTGTATGATAAAAAATTGTTGAAATTAGCGGGCACCGTTTATGTAATATCTACTTCGGCCCGTGAGATGCCGCCGGCCCTTTGCCGGGCCGGCGGGGGGCCGGAATAACATCAATGGCAAATACGGTACGGCACATGAAATCACTGGTTCGGTTCGGCGTTTCAATTGAGGAGAAGCTTCTCGCGCGGTTCGATGATCTCATCGAATCAAAGGGATATGTCAACCGCTCGGAGGCGATTCGGGACCTGATTCGCGACAGGCTGGTGTCGGAGGAGCTGGCCGATAAAAACGCCGAATCAATCGGGACGCTCACCCTGATATACAGCCATGACGTGCGCGAGCTCTCCGACAAGCTGAACGAGATTCAGCACCACAATCATCGCATCATCGTGTCTACGACCCACATACACCTGGACGAGCACAACTGCCTGGAGGTCCTTATCCTTCGCGGAAAAACGAGGCAGATACAGGCTATCGCGGACAGGCTTCTCTCGATCAAGAACGTGCGCCACGGGAAGCTGACCTGCACCACGACCGGGTAGGCGCCGAAGGTTCCGCGCGGCCGCCGGGCCGGTATCTATCATGCGCAATAAAGGAGGGCGGATAATGATGAAACATTGTCTCTGCGCTGCGGCGCTTATAGCTTCGATCGCTTTTGCACAGGCGGCGCTTGAGGCGCACGGCATAACACGGGTTGTTGAGCAGAAGAATGTCATGGTCATAACGGCCCGCTATGATGACGGGGAGCCGATATCCTACGCCTCAGTAAAAATATACTCTCCGGGCGGGCGCGACCTTGAATACCAGAACGGCCGCACCGATAAGGACGGCCGGTTCGCATTCGTGCCGTCGGAAGCAGGCGACTGGCTTGTGCGGCTCGACGACGGAGCGGGCCACGGTTTCGAGGAGCATGTCCTGGTGGACGCCGACATGCGGGGGAAGGCCACGTCCCCCGTACTGGTCAAATTGGGGCAGAAGGTGATAGTGTTCCTGCTGCTCGCATGGGGCGGCGTCATGACCGCCCTTTACGTGCGGAAACGAGGCTAACTGGAGACTGTGCCGCGGCATGCCTCGGGCCTTGTGCATTTCACCATAGGCGGTGCGCGCGAGCCGCTGCAGTCTGATGCTGCATGTACTGACCAACAGGGGGTAAGCTGAATGAAAACGACACTGAGCGACGGCACCATCCGGCGTGTCCTTGCTGTACAGAAAAAAGAGCTGACCGAGCACCTGATTTACACCAGGCTCGCCGGCAGCGTAAAAGATGACAAGAACGCGGCCGTCCTGGGTAAAATCGGCGGAGACGAACTGCGCCACTATAATTTCTGGAAGGGCGTCACCGGCAGGGAGGTGAAGCCGAACCGCTGGATGGCCTTCAGGTATTACTGGATCGCGCGTCTGCTGGGAATCACCTTCGGCATCAAGCTCATGGAGCGGGGCGAGGAAAATGCCCAGGCCAATTACCGGGATCTGGCGGAGGAGATTCCCGACGCCCTCAAAATTGCGGCCGAGGAACAGGAGCACGAGTATGCCCTTATCGCCCTCATAGAGGAAAAGCGGCTTGCCTATATGGGTTCGGTGGTGCTGGGCCTCAACGACGCCCTGGTCGAGCTCACCGGGGCGCTGGCGGGCTTGAGCTTCGCGCTTCAGAACACGAGGCTCATCGCCATGACCGGTCTCATCACCGGGATCGCCGCTTCGATGTCGATGGCCGCCTCTGAGTATCTTTCCACGAAAGCCGAGGGGGGCGAGAATCCTCTCGCGTCGAGCCTCTATACCGGCGCCGCTTATGTGGTCACTGTCGCGATCCTGATAGGCCCGTATCTGCTCTTCGACCATTACCTGGTCTGCCTGGCGGTCATGCTCTTCAATGCCATCGTCATAATATTTGCCTTCAATTTTTATATCTCGGTGGCGAAGGACCTTGATTTCAGGGCGCGCTTCCTTGAAATGTGCGCCATAAGCCTGGGCGTGGCCGCCCTCTCTTTCGGCATAGGCGTGCTGGTGAAGACAGTTCTCGGCGTGGAGGTGTAGGAAGTTCGCGTCCGGCGCGCTACTTCACGGTTTTAATGACCGCTCCCATTACGATTGTCCCCGCGGCACCCAGCGCGAGTATATAGGCGTTGAAGCCGATCATCAGTGCGGAAAGCGCGATCATACCCCACATCAGCGCGATCGCGGAAAGCTTTGCTCCCGCGGTCATGCCGCCGCGCTCCCTGAAGTCGCGTATGTAGCCGCCGAGCAGCCTGTTCGAGATCAGCCAGCGATACAGCCTGTCGGAGCTGCGGATAAACAGGGCCGCGGCAAGCAGCAGGAACGGTGTCGTGGGAAGGACGGGGACGAAAATGCCGATGATGCCCGCTGCCAGGGACACAAGGCCGAAGAATATGAGTATATAGTTCAGCATATGCGATGGTCAAACAAACGGCATATTGTCGGGCCTGTCATTTGGAATGCGGTCCGGACGACAATGCACGCGCACGCAGGCCAGTGGCTATGATGAGGGCGCCCCTGCCTCGAAATGAGCTGTTTGTTTTTTAGATAATTTATGCATGATCGCGATGCTATTACTGCCTCTGCTGAGACGTTTTTCAAGAATAAAGCCGGCCGCTTCGACCATCTCGAGTTCCTCATCGAATTGTTCCCGGGAGATGACATGAGGCTCTCCAAGCACAAAAAGGCCGCCGGGCCGCATCGTTGATGCGATTTCTTTAAGGAATACTTTTTTGTCTCTGGTTTCGTGCAGAACGCCGAAGGCCAGGGCCAGGTCGATCCGCGAGTCAAGATCCCCGACCTGGAGAGATTCATACGAGCATTCTCTCACGTCGATTATTCCCTCGAGCCCTTTCTTTTTCGCGCGTCTGGAAAGCACGGCGAGCATTTTTTTCTGCGGATCGACGCAGAATACCGTGCCTCCGGGGCCGGTCATTTCAGCAAGGGGGATGCTGAAAAAGCCCATGGCGCACCCTGCGTCGAGTATGTTCATGCCCGGCTGGATGTAGCTGCCCAGTAATGAATGCGGGTCTACCCTCAGCTTTCTCAGGGGATTGATGAGCAGATAGCCCGCCCACCAGGGGAAGATGTGGTGTTCTTTCATGAAAAACCTCCCTCTGTAGTATTGTCGATAGTATTATAGACGAGGATTGCGGATTTATATTCCCTTTTTTTTACAGGCACCCATTATCTTTGCGCCACGTGACAAACCTGACGCCGCCGTTTTTTTTGATCGACCTGAACGAAAGGCCGGACCTGATTCCCTGCATCACCCGAGACGGGTCGGCGAACACGGACCCGCACAGGTAGTCGGCACCGAACCGGAAGAGCGCATTCGAGAGGGGCGTCGTCGGGCCGAGCACGACGGTTGTTGCCCGCTCCGCGCGGGAGAGGAAAAACCCCATCTGGCGGGTAAGGAGGGCGGTCCCGGTGACGGCCAGCACGTCACATCGGGCAAGGGCCTCTTCCCAGCGCTCCATCGGAACGGCGCCCGGGACCTCCCTGAGCTCGAAGAGGTGAAGCGTCCCCACCTTTTTCCTCAGACTATCGGTAAAGGGGAAGTCCCCGACAATTCCCACTATCCTGTCCCGCCCCAGCTCCGCTATGAGCGCGTCGGCCGGAGCGTCATCTCCGGTTATGGCGGCGGGGTCGGGAGCGTTGGCCGCGTTCAGAGCGGCCATGCCGAGACAGGCGTCAAAGGGCGAGGGGCTCAGGAGGTAATCGGCGATGCGGGATGCCTTCTGTCCTGTCGCCTCTTTCTCTATGTTCTGGTTGCCTGCCGCCCGCCGTGCGCCGAGCAGTGATGATATCCCCATTCTGCCGCCGGCTATGACTCCGATGAACTTGGGCCCCACCGCCACCTCTTCAACAACGGCCTCCGGCCTCAGCGCGGACCGCAGCATATCATCAACGAGGTTTCTTTCAATTTCGTCGATGCGCATGTCCTCCTCGCGGGGCGGCATGTTTGAACAGCATTTGTCATCCATAATAAAAAATTCCTTTGATATGAACTGCGGTTTCGCCTCTCTTCTCTTCAGACGGTTATTACTTTTTTTTATAGTTGCGAATCCCTTTTTCTGCGGCCCTTGCGTCGCTGACGGTGTCCTGCCAGCCGTTGCGCGTCGCTTCTATTCGGTCGAACCTGGCGGAATACGGCTTGATGTCGAGTATGGGCGTGCCGTCGAGGATATCGAGGCCGTCAAGGTCGAGCGTGTTGCCTCTGACGCCGAGGAGTTCAACGATGCTGAGACCGATGGGGTTTGGCCTGAAGGGATGGCGCGTCGAAAACAGTCCTCGTTCTGCACTGTCCAGGAATGGTTTTACGAGAAGTCTATGGGGGCCGGCGCGGTGGAGATGATACAGGATATAGATATGGGAGAAGCCCGAAAGGTCTTCAAGGCCCTCCGCGTATTCCGGGAGTATTTCAGCGTGACCGCGGCATCCCTTCGCGTACATCGGCTGGATTGGCGTCTCGGATGGGTTTTTGTGTTCGCTCCGAATGAATCCGATCGGGGTATATCTGATGACGGCCGGCCCTGTCTTCTGTTTTGACGGGGCCGCTGTTCCGCCCTGAGACGCAGTTTGCGTGGATTGAATTACGGCATGGGTCCCAACCGGGAAGCCGGTATGGTCTGCGACTATCGGACATTTCACCTTGAACAGGAAAAAAACCGGCTTTTCCACGTCGCAAAGCGTTTCGTAATTTCCCTGTCCCTTCGCGATAACGAGGTCCGCTTCTTCGAAGCGCCTCCTGAATTCGTCGCTGCATTCCTCGAGAACGGTTCCCGGAGCGTCAGAGCCGTTTTCAATGACCTTCACGATGGCATCAAGGCCCGCCGCGCGGGCATCGCGCATGGTGGCGTCATTGATGACCGGGAAGCCGCGCACCGCGAACGTAACGCGCTCCGGTCCGAGCTTTTCCAGAAGTGGCCGGTCGAATACTATCTCTCCCGCATTGTCCGCGATATAGAGGATGTTTTCCGCACTCTCGACGGCCCGCAAAAAATTATCGATATCGCCGGCGAGGTCCTCTGACGCCGAACCGTGAATGAGGCCGGTGACATCATCCTCCGAAAGCCCCGTTTTGGCGCCGCAGTCGATCACGTTGCCGGCTATCGCGAGTTTTATCGCGGCCACCATCGGGTCTGCCGAGCCGTTGATTTCCTCGGTCAGGCCGTCGATCATGGCGAGCGCCATCGCGTTAAAACGGTCCTTGATCAGGCGGTAGGGATCGTCGACGCCCGAGATGGCTCGCATCCGCCGGTGCATCTGCTGCGCCAGAACCGGCGGAGGCACGGAAAAGTCGGCTTCGTAAAGTGCGTGCAGCATATCGTGCATGATTTTTTCCTGAAGCGCCCCGTCCGCCGAAAGGAAACGGGATGCTTCAACGGCCTGCCTCAGCAGACAGGGCACGCAATCGAGTACGGTCATCATAGCTTTTTCCTCGCCACGCGTGCCGAGAGGAGCACGGGGTCATATACCGGAGAGAAGGGCGGGGCGTACGCGAGGTCGAGATCGAACACCCTGTCGATGGTCATGCGGTTGTAGATGGCGGTTGCGTATACGTCGATACGCTTGACCGATTCGATCCTCCCCGCCATCTGCGCGCCGAGGATGCGCCCCTCTTTTTTGCTGATTATTACCATGGTGGTGATGGGGGAGGAGCCGGGATAATACCGGGCCCTGTCCCTGGAGGTGGTCTTAACCTTCTCCGGTTCGAGATCCATATCGCGGGCCTGGTCGAATGAAAGGCCGGTCCGGGCGACACCGAGGTCGAATATCTTGGTTATGGCGGTGTTCAGCACGCCGGCAAAGGGTTCGCGCCCGCCCGCGATGTTCATGCCCGCGATGTATCCCTGCTTGTTTGCCTTGAGCGCGAGCGGCGCGTGCACCTCGATCCCGAAGCCGGTCATCACGGCGGTCGCGCAGTCTCCGGCGGCATAGACGCCCTCGATGCCGGTCTCCATGAACTCGTTGACCCTGATGGCCCGGGCGGTTCCCAGGGGTATGCCCGCCGCTTCCGCGATCTCGCTGTTCGGCTCCACGCCTATGGCGAGGAGGACCGCGTCGAATTCCGCTACCTCCTTGTCGAGAACGACCCCGATCCTTTTGCCGCGCTCCTCGATGCCGGAAAAGGGACGTCCCAGGTTCAGCGCCACCCCGCGATCGGACAGCTTTTCCTTGATCATGTCGGAGATTTCCTTTTCGAAGGAGCGATGGAGATCTTCACGGCGGTGGACGAGCGTGGTTTCCATCCCGCGTTCGCGGAACGATTCCGCCGCCTCGAGGCCGATGTACCCGCCGCCGATAACGGCGACGCTGCGCGGCCTGCGGGAGGCGATATAGTCGACGATCCTGCGGGCGTCGTAGAGGTCGTTCATGGTGAAGAGGTTCGGATGTTTTCCCGTGTCGATATTCATGGTTTGCGGCCGGGCTCCGGTCGCTATGACGAGGCGGTCGTAGGGTTCGCTCCGACGGCTTCCTGCGTGTTCCACCGTGACCTTCCGCGCCGAGGGGTCTATGGCGACGACGTTGTGGCCCGGCCGCACGTCGACCTTCCGTTTCTCGCGCGCCTCCTCGAGGGAGACCTCCAGCAGGTCGTCAATGCCGCCGACGGCGCCGCCGACAACATAGGGGATGCCGCACGCCGCGTATGATATGTATTCCCCCCGTTCGAATACGATGACCTCGTATTCCGGCTTGAGGCGTTTGATCTGGCTTGCCGCGCTCATGCCCGCGGCATCGCCGCCGATGATTACGACTCTCATGGCTTCCCTCCATGCAATCCGGCCGTTGTAATGAGTGGCCGTCCAAATGGTAGGAACGTCCCGAATAATTGCAAGGAAATTGCTGATTTTATTTTACAATAAATGTAAAGCTCGCGCTGTACATGTAATTATCGCACACGGCTTTATCCGGATACGGTTCATTATGTTTTACCTGGAGGATCCATTTGCCACCATGGGACAGCGGAATCCGCGCCGTTCCCTTTGAATCGGTTTTCACTGAAAGTGCCGCGGGATGGTCCCTGCCGTGGAATCCCTCATGGGAGGCTTCGATTACGCTGTTCGCAAGCGGGGATCCATTATAGGTCGCCATGACGGTCAGCACCCCGTTTTTTCTGAGATGTGCGGTGTCGTCGAGCGGCACGATCTCAAGGGGATGTCCCGCCGATACGCGCGCGCGCCGCCCGTCTTCACCGGCCGTGATCACGGTTTTTGCCCGTATGTCGAACCGCATGCAGTTAATGACATTGTCGAGCCCGGTTTTATTGCGCTTCACCCGTCCGGTCGTGGTCTTTGACATGAAGCCCGGATTGATTTCAGCGCCCGCGGCGTAGCGGCCGGCCCTGGCGGGCGTGAACCGGTAGCGCGTTTCGCTGATTTTCGCCGGGACAATATTTTTTCCGTCGGGGGATACGATGTATATCCGCCGAAGCATGTTTTTTTTCAGCGGCTCCTTCCGGTTGAATCCGTGTCCCCATCCGATCTCAATTGTCACCGTTTCACCTATCTTCGGATTGTAGTTGTCCGCCGTCAGCCACAGGCTATGTGAAGACGCGGCTGTCGCAAAGAAAACTGAGAATAACCCGATCAGTAAGATTTTTGTCTTTATCATGGCATTCACCTGTTATAATGATTTGTCCCGCTTTTGCCTGTATGTGATAAAATCGCCTATGTATATCATGTACTCAAAGGGGAGTTCCGTGCCCTTGATTTTGTTGTCAATGGTGTCCAGCGTGGCGGTTATTACTTTTTCTTTGTCCTTGTACCCGGCGTGTATCACTATCGCCACCGGCGTGTTCGGCGGATACCCCGCCTTTAATTTACTGATGAAGAAATCGTACTCGGCCCTCATCGTGAACAGCGCCATGGACGCGCCATGCTTCGCGAGTTTATCGATAGTGTCTTTTTTGCCCGGCCAGTCGTTTGCCGTAAGAATAACCGACTTGGTTGGTCCCGTAATGGTGGGAGATTTCCCGATTGCCGCGTGGGCAGCGTTGAAGCAGCTTATCCCCGGAACCACTGCCGGATTCAGGTCCTCAAATTCCTCGAGGATCCAGGCCCACGGCCCGTATATCATCGGGTCTCCGCTGTCGAGCACCGCGACGATTTTCCCCCGCGCTGTCAGGTCCCTTACCTGCTTGATGAAATCATCTCTTTTTTGTGATATTCGCTCTTCTTTTTTCGCCACCTCGCCCTTTAAATCGGACGGTTTTTTGCCGTAGTGGTGCCAGAATCCGTGCGGCACTGCAATGACCTCCTTGCCGCCAATAAAGTCGCCGTATTTTTCCTTTGATCGCTCGAAGCAGACGATTACGTCCGCCGCTTTGATTACGTTCACAGCGCGGACGGATGCAAGGTCATAATCTCCCGGTCCCACGCCGACGAGAAACAGCCTGGTGTCGGCAGGCAATTCCTTTTTGGCGCATCCTGCCGGCAGACAGGCCGCGATAATCAGTAAGCAGGATGCCCAGCGGTGCACGGTTTTTTTCATTTTTTTTCCTCCGGTTAGATGAATGGTGTCATGGCGGCATTCGCCATCAGGCGTTAAAATTTCATGCTGATTTCGCCCCCGTAGGTGCGCCCCGGCATCTGGTAGCCCAGGTCGTCCTGATAGATGTCGTTTAAGATATTCCTGATGAACAGCTTGATGCGCAGATGCCTGAAATAGTATTGATCTTTTAACAGCGTCTGTTCTATGGCGATATCGAGCAGGTGGAAGGGATTGTTCCTGGTTGCGTAGAAGACATAGGTCTCGGCGGCGACCTCGACCGGATTCATGTACACCTGTTCGGACTCATAGCCGTAATCGGCCATGAACGCGGTGTTCGTGTATTCAAGCAGGTACCGCACGCCGGCCTTAAAATGGTGTTTTGCCTGTCCGTCCAGCTCGATCTTTGCGGTGAGCCTGTCGGTAAGCGATTTTCCCTTGTACCGGAATTCCTGGTATGTGTACGATGTATGAAACGAAAGGCCGTCGATGATTTCACCGTGCAGGTCAAGCCCTATGCCGTGGCGGTGGACCCGCTCCAGGTTGACGACATAGTCCTTGTATTCGAACCCGGCCGGCGCGGTCTTCCCGCTGAAAAACGAAAAGGCGGAGTTGTGCGCGAAATAATCGATGATGTCGTACAGGTAATACCGTGCCTGGAAGGTGATATCGCGCCATATCCTCCGCGTGACGATGAAGTCGTAGCCGACGCCGTCCTCGTTGCGCAGCCACCTCCCGGCCGGCCTTCCCTGGGGATTGTAGGTCCCGTGATAGTCCGGGGCGTGCCATATCCTGCTCACGCCGACCGAGACAGAGGTGTCCCTCATGAATTCCGCGATCTTGTCGAATTTAAAGGTCGTGAATGATTTCGGGATAATGCCGGCCCAGTGTCTCCTGATCCACGTCGGTTTGCCGGTAATGTATAATTTGTATCCCGAAGTGGTAAAGTTCGATACCAGGATGTTCACGTCTTCATAGCGCAGGCCGGCGGTGAAGTCCATGATCTTTGACAGGTTCCAGCGGTGCTGCAGGGCGCCGGCCATGATGCCGACCCGCTCTTTTTTCCGGTAGGCCATGAGGGAGTAGGAGGGGGCGCGGCCGCACCCGTCCTCGAGCTTTTCATAGTCAAAGGCGGCGGTCGTGGTGTGATCGTCCGCATAGGTTATTTCGTATTCGACCCTTCCGCCGTACTGCCAGAATATCGTCTCCCATGACGCGTCGTAGACTCCGGCCGCCGGATTCTTTTTATTGATGTACGCGGGATATCTCCGGTCGCGGTTTTCCTTCCCGTAATACCCGGTGGCCCTGATGGTGCCGAAGGGCGTCGGCTGGCAAAAATTCAGCCTGGTTGTGTTCGCGACCTTGTTCCATGTCGGGTTCTGCCAGTTATTGAACTCGGAATTAAACACCAGGGGGTAGTCGGGATCGAACAGGGCGAGCGGGTCTCTCCGCATCACATCGAGGTTGTTGTTGACCGGTATCTGCCGGTCCGCCCTGGAATAGGAATGGCTGGCGGTGAAAAACCCGTCACGCGGGAATACGCCCCCGATCCTTCCATAGAAGTTGTTGATCGCCGCATCGCTCTGCCTGAGGTTTCCGTTGGTGCTGTAGCGCTGAAATCCGAGGTCGTAGATAAACGATTCCACGGCGCCGTTCACCACGCCGTTGTAGATCTGGGTATTATACGATCCATAGCCGGCCGACAACCCGATATCAGGCTTAAGCGTCTTGAATTTCTTGGGCGTTTTTGTGATAAAATTTATAACCCCGCCGATCGCCTTTCCCGGATAAAGGGCCGAGTGGGGTCCTGGAAGTATTTCCACGCGCTCGATAAGCCACGGAGGAAGCAGGGCGTAATCCACGACATGGCTCGATTTTCTTCCGCCGGTTTTGCGGATCGTCATGCCGTCGATCGACGAAGCGAACCGGTCGGAACCGAAGCCCCTGAGGTAGTAGGTGTCGTCGTCCGGCACCAGGTTCGTCTTTCCGCGGTAGTCGAGCATGGACTGGTCGCCCAGAAGGTCCATTATGTTCTGGGGCGATCCGACGGGTTGTGCCGATTCAACGTCAATGACGGTCTTGGACGGCCGTGTTTCCCGGTTTGACTTCACGATTATTTCTTCTATTGGCCTGATTTTTTTCGTTTCTTCACCGGTGTCTTCGCCTGCGGCGTTGTCCGCGGCCGGGACGACGTCGTCATGAAGAGCGCGCTCTTCCGGCGTCGTTTTCTCTTTCTGCGCTGCAGGCTGCTGCGCAAACAGTAAAGCCGGCATGACTGTGAGAAAAATGACGGCGATGAATACTCTCATGAGTTTCCTCCAGGCAAGAAAAAATAATAGTTATTCTAAATGTAACACAAATAATAATAAAGTAACACTCTAAAATGCTGTTTATTTTGTAAATTCTTTTTTCCCCGGATATCGTTTTTTACCGGTATACTGATTGTTGGCAATTTTCGGTCGATTTCCCGACAGCGGGAAAAAATATCTTGACAGTAACACGATATAAAAAATAATAGCACTATACAAATAAAACAGAGTTGGGTATACTACTGGATTTCGGAGGAAAAATATGAGTTTCTTTACACGGCATGGGTTACCTGCGGCCGCTGCGGCAATAATCCTTTTCATCGGCCTCCCGGTGATGGCCTTCCATCCCCTCATAACCGACGACACGGGCACTCAGGGGAAGCACAATATCGAGTTCGAGCTGGCATATCAGTTCGACCGCGATATCTCCCGCAGTTTTGACAGGACCGTGGAAAGCATTCTGGAAGGAATGTGGGGCGCCGCAACCACCCGTGGGGACGCGCATGAGCTGGCCGCGGCCATCTCCTACGGGCTGATAGACCCGCTTGATTTGGTCATCGGCGTGCCCTACGGGCATTCCCGGGCGCGCGAGTCTCGGATATTCTACAACCCGCCGCTTCCCGCGGCCGGCATTCAGGGCCTGCTGTACAAATCAATTGCCGTTGACAGCGGCATCGGCGACCCACTGATTGAATTAAAATGGCAGTTTTTCGTCCATTCTGGATTAAGCCTTGCCCTGAAACCCGGAACAACGCTTCCTCTCGGCAATGAGGATGCCGGTTTCGGCAGCGGATGCGTCAGCCCGTTCCTGTATTTCATTCTGAGCTATGAAAGGGAATGGTTTCTCCTGCATCTGAACCTCGGGTACATACGCAACCAGAACAAGGTGAATGACCGCGAGGACCTCTGGAACGGCTCGCTGGCGGCGGAGTTCGTGCTGGTCCCGGACGTCCTTCGCTTTGTCGTGAACGCCGGGCTGGAGCGCAACCCGGACAAGCGGTCCAATTTCCATGACGTCTTCGTGCTGGGCGGATTTGTGGTATCGCCCTCGGAATTCTGCGACCTTGACATCGGGTTCAGGTACGGTATTGAATCACCGGGAACAGAGTCGCCGGCGGCCGACTACTCGGTGCTGGCCGGGTTTACCGTAAGGTATAACGGCGGCGCGAAAAGCCAAGAGAATAAATAACGGAGGATTACAATCATGCACATTCCTGATGGATACCTGAGCCCGCAGACCTACGTGCCGCTCTATGCGGTGTTTGCCGGTTTCATCGCCGTGGCCCTGAAAAAGGTGCGGCAGAACCTGTCCGCCAAAAACGTTCCATACCTGGGGATGGCCGCCGCGTTTTCCTTTCTGATAATGATGTTCAACGTGCCGATCCCGGGCGCGACGACCGGGCATGCGGTTGGCGCCGCGATTGTGGCGCTGGTCCTCGGACCCTGGCCGGCGGTGGTGGCCGTGTCGGTGGCCCTTATCATACAGGCCTTTCTGTTCGGCGACGGCGGGATCACCGCCATCGGCGCCAACTGCTTCAACATGGCGGTGGTGATGCCCTTCACCGCGATCCTGGTGTTCAGGCTTGTGCGCGGGAAGGCTGCGGCCGGCTGGCGCGTCAGTCTGGCCGCGTTCCTTTCCGGCTACCTCAGCCTTGTCGTGGCCGCTGTCGTTACCGCGATTGAGTTCGGCATCCAGCCGCTCATCGCGTCCGCGGACGGCAAGCCGCTGTACGCCCCCTATGGTCTTGAGATCGCCGTTCCGGCAATGGCCATCGAGCACATGCTCCTTTTCGGCGTCATCGAGGGCCTGGTGACCATGCTGGTGCTGATGTATTTCGCGAGGAATGATAGAGACGGCGTCTACGCCCTGCAGGAGGCGAAACGATGAGCCCGTTCCAGAAAAAACTGCTGGTGATTCTCGCGATGGTGGCCGTGCTTTCGCCGCTCGGCATCATCCTGCCTGAAAAATTCGAGGCCGGCGACGCCTGGGGCGAATGGTCCGCGGAAACCATACGGGAGCTTGTCGGTTTTATTCCGGAGAAGCTCGCTGAGACGGCGGACATCTGGCGGGCCCCGATACCGGATTACAACCTGGGCGACGAGAAATCCTCCTTCGCCGTTCAGGCCCTTTCGTATATCCTTTCCGGCGCCATAGGAATCGGCCTCTGCGTTCTCGTTCTTTTTGGCCTGTCAAAGCTGCTGGTGAAAAAAAAGGAGTGACAGCGCGTATCCGACTCTTGTAATGAGTTTTTTGATATAATTCCAGGATATACCGCAGTGACCTTCATCGACAGGACAATAACAACAATCGCCGGGATTATCAAGTCGAGCTATGTCCAGTGGGAAACGGCGGGTAAAAACGGGCTTTTCCAGAAGCTCGACCCCCGCGTCAAGGTCCTGTTCCTCGTCTATTTCATCGTGATTGTGAGCCTGATGAGGAGCCTTGCCGCGCAGCTGGCGCTCGCCGCCTTCGTTTTTATTGTGATAGCAGTGTCTCGTCTGGATGTCGCGCATCTGTACCGGCGGATCGCCGGTTTTGCCTTTTTCTTCGGGTTCCTCATCGCCCTGCCGTCGGCCTTCAACGTGATCACGCCCGGGGAGATCGTCCTGCCGGTCGCTGAACTGGCCCGGTCGCACCGGTTATGGATCTACGCGATTCCGAAAGAGATAGGGCTGACCGCCGAGGGTTGTTTCGGCGTCGCAATGCTAACGCTCAGGGTCGCCAACTCCGTGGGGCTTTCGCTTCTGGTCATCCACACCACACCGTTTTTCGAGATACTCAGGGCCCTGAAGATGCTCCGCGTGCCCGACACGTTTTTAATGATCATAATCCTGTCATACAAATATATTTTTATTTTTTCCCGAACAGTTGAGGAGATGTACCTTGCCATGAAGAGCCGGCTCGTCGGCCCGGTGGACGGCGCCACCGTCAGGGGGCTGATCGCCGGGAGGATCTTCCTCATATTCAAAAAATCGCAGACGCGCTACGAGGAGACCTACCGGGCCATGGTGGGCCGCGGGTTCACCGGAGATATCATCCTGCCCGGGTTCCCCGCATTTTCCCGGCGTGACGTCGCGGCCGGGCTTGCGCTGGCTTTGGTTGGCGCGGCATTTCTGGTTATACAACATTTTATATGATACATCCTCTCGCTCCCCCCTCTCCCCGTGGGAGAGGGGGGCAGGGGGGTGAGGGAACAATGAAAATCATTGAACTCCACAACGTCTCCTACAGCTTTTATGATATGGTGCCGGCCCTGTCAGGCGTGAGCCTGTCGGTCAGCGAGGGGGACCTTCTCGCGGTGATCGGGGCAAACGGAAGCGGAAAATCGACCCTCCTCCAGGTGATGAGCGGCCTGATACACCCGCGCGAGGGGCGGGTGCTGTTCCGGGGCGGGGAGGTCACCGAGAAGAGGCTCGGGGAGCGCGGCTTCCAGCGCTATTTCAGGGAGCGCGTCGGCATGGTCTTCCAGAGCTCCGATGTGCAGCTTTTTTGCCCGACGGTGCTCGACGAGATCCTGTTCGGGCCCCTGCAGCTCGGCATTACGGCGGATGAGGCGCGAAGGAGGGCCGTGGAGACGATGGAGATGATGAACATCGCGCACCTGAAAGACCGGCCCACCCACATGCTCTCGGGCGGCGAGAAAAAGCGGGTCGCCATCGGATCTTCGCTTGCCGTGAACCCGGAGCTGCTCCTCCTGGACGAGCCTGCCAGCGGCCTCGATCCCAAGACCGGGTCGTTTCTCACCGACCTCATCATATCCCTCTCCGAATCGGGCAAAACGATCGTTATCGCCACGCACGACCTCCAGCTGGTGGACCACCTTCAGCCGACTGTGGCGGTGCTCTCCGAGGAGCACCGGATCGAGAAGGTCGGCACGGTGGCCGATGTGCTCCGCGACGAGGAGCTCCTGGTCAAGGTGAACCTTGTCCACGAGCACAAGCACCGGCACGGCGCCAAGGTGCATTCGCACCTCCACGCGCACTACTTCTTCCACGATCATGCACCCCGTCACGATCACGGGGGAGAACATGGGCGGACGTCCCCTCCGCACGAGCACCCTGATGCCGGCGCAAAACGGAAAAAATAGACCCCGGTGCCGCTTCAGTTCCTTCCGGCAGCCGGACCGGCTCGGCCATGGAGATGTATTTGACAAAATGTCTCCGGAAGATAGAGAGTGATGGTGCCGTGTCCCCGGAGGTATTTGCATGAACCTGATGTTCGGAGAACCGTCCCCTGGCGCGAAGGCCATCATCATGTCAGCGGCGGCAGCGGTCGTCGCCGCTGTCGGTTATCTGGATTATATAACGGGTGAAGAGCTGTCCCCGCAGCTGTTTTATCCGTTCCGCCGTTGCTGGCGCACTGGATAATAACACCGGAAAGTACTCGGCGACTTTGATATTTGCATGGAGGATCCCATGAGTTTTTCAATGCTGCTTTTAGGGTTGACGGTTCTGCTAAAAATATCGGCCAGGATAAACCCGGCGGTGCGGAAGAAGGCGGGCGAAAAGAATTTTGTCATCGCCATACAAACGGCTGACGGTGTGCGGGGCAGGTATTTCCGGTTCTCCGGCGGCGGAATAGGCTCGGGCAGGACCGGGAGGGAGAAGGCCGATGTCTCCCTGATATGGAAAGACGCTTCGACCGGCTTCAATGTCATGATAAAGCTGAGCGACAATGCATTTGTTAAAGCCTTACAGAACGGCTCTCTGAGGATTGAGGGAGACCTGAACCTCCTCCCCGGCTTCATGAATATCGTGCGGACCGCGATGAAGCCCGTCAGGTGATCGAGCTCATTCCACCATCAGCAGCATCGTCTTCAAATATTCGGTCTCAGGGCAGAAGATGCTGGTCGGGTGGTCGGCCGGCTGGCCGTACCTGCCGATGATCGATGCATTTCTACCGGCGTCTGCGAAGGCGGCGAATACCACCTTCTGGAAGAGATCCATGCCGATAAACCTCGAGCACGAGCAGGTGAGGACCAGCGACCCGGGCGGGCACTTCGACGCCACCTGGAGGTGGAGGTCCTTGTATCCCCGGCAGGCGTTTTCTACCGAGGCCCTGTTTTTTGCCAGAGCGGGCGGGTCGAGTATGATGAAATCGCACGCCAGCGGTTCGTCCCTGAGGTACTGAAAGATATCGGACTTCCAGTATTCTGCGGCCGCATTGCTCCCGTTCAGCTCCATGTTTTTCCGCGCCATCTCAATCGCATCACCCGACGCGTCCACCGAGAGCACGCTTCGTGCGCCCCCCAGCGCGGCGGGGACGCTGAACCCGCCGGTGTAGCAGAAGAGGTTCGCCACGGTGCGGCCGCGCGCCAGTTTTCGCACCAGCGCCCGGTTGTCGCGTTGGTCCAGGTAGAACCCTGTCTTCTGGCCGGCGCGCGGGTCGACGCGGAACCGCATGCCGTCCTCGTTCATGATCAGCTCTTCCGGCGTGGCGCCGTAGAGCTCTCCGGACACGGGCCCGAGCCCTTCCAGCGACCGGCCCTCGTGCTCGCTCCGCTCGTAGATGCTCGCCGGCCGGATAATGTCTATGAGGAGCTCGACGATTGTCTGCTTCAGCCTGTCCATACCCAGGGTGAGGCACTGGAGCACCAGGCGGCCGCCGTAATTGTCCACGATGAGACCGGGGAGGAGGTCCCCCTCGGAGAATATAAGCCTGTATGAATCTGTCGTTTCGAGCCTGGGATTGCCGGTCCGCTTCCCTGCGGAGGACGCGATGAGCTTTCGGAGATAGTCCGGAGTAATTTCCTCTTCGCCGAACGAGAGGATCCGCGCGGCGATCCGCGTCCGACCGTTGTAGTAGCCGTAACCGAGATGGCTTCCGTGGGAATCGCGCAGGGAAACGATCTCCCCATCCTCGATATCCGGGTCCTTCCGAGCTATGGCGCCGGAAAAAACCCATGGGTGCCTCCGAAGAACGGCTTTTTCTTTTTTATCGGCAAGGTATATCTTCTTCATGTCGGCATAGCGAAGTCGCGCCGCCCTCAGGTATCGCTCCTGATAAAATCGATGTCAATGAAAAATGCGTCTATCTGTATCAAAAAATAATGCAGTATACCGCTGTCATTGCAAGGGTCTCGTAACAATTGCAATGACACTGCAAAGCTGTTTAAGTCTTTTCCCCTGCCATGTCTCGACGGAGTTTATCCCGAGCATGTCGAGGGGAATGTCACCCCGAGCGGAGTCGAGGGGTGCGCTCACAATGATGTATTTTAATAATTACAGGTATATTTTCATGAAATCTTCTATTCATATTATCATTAAAACAGGTAATTCCGATGATAATATTGAAGATCTGAGAGAAATGTTGTACCTTTAACTGCGCCGGGAGGGTCAAACAGTCATGAGGATCAGCGAAGCCCAGTACCGGACATTCGTCCACGACCACCAGGACGAGATTGTCGAGAAGATCAGGGAACTCGACAATTTCGGGGACGCCGATATATCCGTCCTCAAGGTACAGATCCTCGAGGCCATCAACATACGGAAGCACATGCCCGTGGTGCCGATCAACGAAATCAGGCAGCTCCTGGTGGGTTATGCCGCCATTAAGTTCATTGAGGATGAGCTCGGCTTCGTTTATTGATCGGCGTCCGACGGCCGCCCCCCTCCATTCCGGCCGGTTCCCCGCATATTTCTTGACGTAAACAGCCCCGCTTTTATATCATTGCGCCATGAAGCTGGTCATCTTCATAGGGCTCTGCATCGCCGTCCAGACGTCGCTCGCCATACATTTATTCAGCCTTGTCGGCTACATATCTACCAAGAAGCTCAACCACTTCCGCAATTTCATGATAACGGCCAGCACGAACTTTATTCTGAGCATTATCATCGCGATAATAGTGGCGGTGGACCCGAAGGTTCTGAGCGGCATCAAGCTCGACGTTGTCTTTATTCTCGAGTCGGGCCTGCTTTTCATTTACATGATGGCCATCAAGGTTCGGCTGACCGTCATCATCATCCGCCGCGCCAAGGACCCGGCGAACTACCACATGTCGTATTTCGGGAAAAAGATATACAACACGACGATCGTCGATTTCAAGGAGCTGATGACCTACTTTCTCACCTTCCCCTTCACCATGATGGCCGGCGCCTACTTTTTCGTTAAGATTATACACTACTGACCGGTGCGGGCGGTTTACAGGACTATCTTCTCCGAGCGGACCGGGTCGCGAAAAAAAATCGTTCCCAGTTCGTCGAAGTGTTTCGCTGAGTCGGTGGTGAAGAACCGGACGGTGCCGCTGCGCGTGCACCTGTCGCTTATCTCCGGATGGCGGGAGAGGTAGTCTGTCAGGCTCTCGGCGACGATGTTGTCCTGTGGGATGACGCTGACGCCGGGCGGCGTGAACTTCAGTATCACGTCGAGCAGGAGCGGGTAGTGGGTGCATCCCAGGATGATGGCGTCGATCTCGGGGTCGGCCGCCATCAGGCGCTCGAGGTGCCTCCTGACGAAGTATTCCGCTCCCGGAGTCCCTATCTCGTTGTTTTCCACCAGGGGGACCCACATGGGACAGGCCTCCTGCGTGACCGTGAACCCGCTGAAGAGCTTGCGTATTTCGATCGGGTACGATTCGGACGACACGGTCCCCGTGGTGCCCATGATGCCGACGTGCTTTGTTTTCGTGACCGGGCCGAGCGTCTCTACCGTGGGCCTGATGACACCAAGTACCCGGCGCGCCGGGTCGATCCCCGGGAGGTCTTTTTGCTGAATGGTGCGGAGCGCCTTCGCCGACGCCGTGTTGCAGGCGATTATCACCAGGTGCGAGCCCATGGCGAAGAGCTTTTTCACCGCCTCGAGGGTGTAGGCGTGCACGGTTTCATATGACCTGCCGCCGTAGGGGTTCCGCGCGCTGTCGCCCAGGTAGACGAAATCGTATTCCGGGAGCTTCCTCACGAACTCTTTAAGGATGGTGAGCCCGCCGTACCCGGAATCGAAAACGCCGATCGGATGCGCATGTTTGTCCTTCATGGAACATTGATAAATATTATATATGCATGCTTGTCAAGTATTAATGATGGTCGGTCCCGAAGGCGGGGTCACGTGACCCCGCCTTCGGGACCGTGGCTGTGAAAATATATTGACATATACCTCCCGGATATTTTGATTGTTAGCATTTGCACAGGAAGGGGAGATGAATCGGCTTGTAATTGTCCTCATTTTATCGCTGGTGGCCGTCCCGGGCTGTTGCCTGAAGGCGAGAGAGGCCAGGATGTCGTTTGCCGGGGATATCATCATGCATATCCCAGTGAAGATCAGCGCCGAATCGCGCATCCGGGCGGGAGAGGATCTGAGCAGCAATAATGGCGGGTTCGATTTTCTATACGAGCGCATCCGGGGCTGTCTGAAATCCTCCGATATAGTCGTGGGGAACATGGAATTTCCGGTGAAGCCGCCTTTCACGAGCAGACCGAAGATATTCAATGCCCGGCCCGACGCGCTCGCCGCACTTGAGAAGGCGGGTTTCGGCATCATGCACCTGGCCAACAACCATATCCTTGACCAGGGAGACAGCGGCGTGGCAAGCACCATGGAGTTCGTGCGCCGGAGCGGCATGGAGTATATCGGCGTGGGCGCGAATGAAGCGGCCGCGCGCGCGGGGATCGTCAAAAAAATCGGAGGGATCAGGGTCGGATTTATCGGCTACACGGGAACCCTGAATTATCCCCGGCCCGCGAGAATGAAGGGCTATCACCTGAACTGGCTCTACGACGCTGAGAAGCTCAGGCAGGACATCATCGATATAAAGAAGCGGTGCGATTACCTGGTGATGGTGGCGCATGCCGGCGAAGAGTACAGCCCCGTGCCGAACCCCAGGGACGTCGCCCTCTTTAAAAAATGCATACGCGACGGAGTCGATCTGGTGATCGGCCATCACCCCCATTTAATCCAGCCGGTCGAACGGGTGGTGGCGGACGACGGCAGGGTATGCCATATTTTTTACAGCCTCGGCAATTTCATCTCCAACCAGAGCGCCGCTCCCGAGGCCTATATCCGGGGGGTGCCCCTGACGACCCGCGACGCGGCGGTCGTTACCTGTGTCCTCGAGAATAAAGGGCGAAGAAAAAGGCCGGCCGGAAGGTTTGAAATTCTCCCCATTTACACGTACAACGCCATTGAAAAGCAGACCGGGGTCAGGACGATACAGACCGTACCTGTCAACCAGGAGATACAGGAGCTGAAAAAAAGGCTGTCCGACGCTGATATAAAAGAAAAGGTTGACATAGAACGGCATTTACGGACTCTGTACCAGAAAATCAAGGTCATCAGGCTGGCCCTCCTGGGGGAGGGGGAAATCAAGGAAATTACCTATATAGACAGTGGTGTGTATGAGTGAAAAATTAAAGCTATCGAAGCGCGCGATCAAAGGCTTTGAAATAATCGACATCGTCGGGGACATCTCGCAGGACGCGTCCAAGGACATCGTCAAGTTCGTGAAAAAGTCGATAACCGGCAGGGACAAGGACCTCCATATCAACCTGGAGGGCGTCAAGCACATGAACAGTGCCGCTTTGTCGGTCCTTGTTCAGATGATACGCGATCTGGCGTCGAAAAAAATCATCACCTATTTCATGAACGTGAATGAAAAGATCATGACGCTCGTCAAGGTGGCGGGCCTCCACAACTTCTTCAAGTTCCTCAACGACGAGGCGGCCCTCATCGACAAGATAGACAAGCTGGAGAAAGAGAACGCCCGGTAGCGGCCGTCACAGGAATCTGCGGCAAGCCTGCACCGTACTTTTTATAGCCGGTGTCTCCTCGGAAAATTCCGGATCAACTCCCGCCATGATATAATACGGATAGAGCTCCCTCATGACGATGTCCGGGAGCGAGCCGTCGGTGATAAGAGCCCGCGCCTCGCGGGCGAGCTCATCTATGCTGTAGCGCAATATCTCCTCGCTCAGGACTATATCGCCCGTTTTGCCGTACAACAGCATCTCCCTGAACAGGACCACCAAAAGGCCGTCCCGGTCCGCGAAAACCTGCACCGAGTTGCCGGCGCCGTCCGACTCGAGCACCTCGATGATCGAGATCCTGCCGGGATCGATCCCCGCTTCTTCAGCGAGCAGGCGCTTCTCCATCTCGGCGAGTCCGGCGTCCAGGCGGGAAAAAAATATTTTCGCGCCGGCGATAGTGCGCCCTTTGGCGGCAGGGCCGGCCGCGGCCTTCCCCGGCTCACGCGGGTAAACCCGGGATTCCAGCCGGCCGCCGCCGGAGCCGTGGAAGCCGAAGCGCTTCAGAGTGAGGCTCCCGAAAAAACCGAGCCGCTCGATCCCACCCATAAGCGTCTCCTTGACGAAGGCGGTGGGGCACGACAGGACCGAGTGGGTCACCCCGCCGATTTCCAGCACGGATCGAAAATCGCAGCGCGACAGGGCGGGCATGAGGAAGAGGAGGACCTCGACGGCGGACGAGCGCGGTCCGGTTTCGATGGCGTAGGTGCCGGGCCTGAAGGGCCGCGGTTCATAGAGGATGGCTTCTCCCTCGATGTTCAGCCGGCCCGCGCCGAGCTTTTCCGCCGCGGCCGCGATGTCGTCGAACACGGGCCGGTATTCCGGGCGGCTTTCTAGAAACGAGCCGCCGCCGTTTATGGCGGCGGCCCCGCCGGTGAGCAGCGCCAGGGAGAGCGACTGGCGGATGAGGGGCCAGTCGGTGTTATTCATGCTAATTTCAACCATGTGCGTCCATTATAGGAAAAAGGTCCTTGTACTACCAGAGGTCATGCGACACAATGGCTCTTATC
>JAFGBT010000027.1 GCA_016933025.1 Spirochaetota bacterium
CTCCAAGATGAGATTTCCCTTGGCCTTCGGGCCACTGAAGACTCCTTGAAGACTACAAGGTTGATAGGCTGGAGGTGTAAGCGCAGCGATGTGTTCAGCCGACCAGTACTAATCAGTCGTGAGGCTTGACCATATTATAATAAACCCGGGTGATAGCATCATCCGGGTTTATTTTTTTTATGAAATTAGTTTAATTATGATCTGATAATAATTATTAAAAATGCTTGTCATTTTTAGTATAATCCTTTATTTTTTGATATTGCCCGCTTGAATATGCTGGATGTATTCATTGGTAAGCATAGATGGAAATAACCATTCGAGAAGTGAATAATCATAAAATCCTCGAAATAAACGGGGATGTCGATTATTTTAGCGTGAGTGACTTGAAAAGCGCGGTTTTCAAGCTTATCGATGAGAAAACGCCGAGCATCATCCTTAACCTCGCAAAAGTTGAATACATGGATTCATCAGGGATCGGCATGATTCTTACGGCACACAAGGCAATGCAGGCATATAGTGGAGCGATCGGGATTCTAAAAGTTCGCGATGACATAATGTCACTGCTGAAACTGGCCACCGTTGACACCTTCGTAAAAATTTATAAGAGTGAAAAAGAGTTAAGATAACGATACACATCCCGGAATCATGCGGGGCGCCACAGGCGCCCCGTATCGTTTGCAGACTTGTATTATGAAAATAAAATATAAATTAATAGCGATGTTTATTGTGATCATCCTTTTTGCCTTGCTCCCCGTATCGTTATTTATTGTACAGAACCAAAAAAAAGAGAAGATCGAGGCCGCTGCACGCCAGGGAACCATTTTCAGCAAGATAATTGCGGAATCGGTTTTAAAAATTGTCCTGGCTAACGGCGGGGACATAAAAGCGACACAGGCCGACACGAAAGAGATGATGTCGATTCTTAAAACCCTTACCGGGGAAGGCTTGTTGTATTCTGATGCCATACTGATTTCATCAAAGGCAGAATATAACGGGCTGGTTCTTGCATTTTTTCATAATGATAAATATGAGGCTGCCCGGAATGCCTACGGCTCCCGGCTGAGCGGTGACGAGGTCAGGGGCCTCATACAGCAGAAGGAGATGCGTGAAATCGAGATTCCCGGTATCAAAGATATATGTTACGAGTTTGCGGCGAGCGCGTCGCCGCCAGGGAAACCCCCTCTCTGCATAGGAAGGCTTGTGTTTTCAAAATCTGTAATTCTCGCACCTCTGCAGAGGCTGAACCGCTTTATTTACTGGGTGACGGCCATTGCAATCGGGATTGTCAGTCTGATGGGGCTGCTGCTCAGCCGTTTTATTTCAGAGCCAATCGACACTCTTACCGCAGCCACACGAAGAATTCAAAACGGCGATTTGAACTACCATATAGATATTCAATCGCGGGATGAAATTGGAGAGCTTTCCAGTACCTTCAATCATATGGTCCAGATGATCAATCAGAAAATTGCCGAGCTTGAACGGACCAATGTCAGACTGACGCAACTTGACATTCTCAAGGATGAATTCCTTGCGAACATATCACATGAATTGAGAACCCCCCTCTCGGGCATCATCGGCATATCCGAATCGCTTATAAAGGGAGCTGCGGGAACGCTCAACGAGGATGCAATAAGGAATCTTTCGCTTGTCGTTACAAGCGGGCGGCGTCTTACCGGCCTGGTCAACGACATCCTCGATTTTTCAAAATTGAAGCATCACGATATAATGCTGAATTATGAACCGGTGAACATGCATGACGTGGTGCAGCTCATTATATCCATAACACGCCCGCTGTTCGAAAAAAAATCGATCAAAATAATCAATATGATTGAGCCAAAAGGGGTGATTGTATACGGCGACGAGAACCGGATAGAACAGGTGATGCTTAACCTCATTGGCAACGCCGTCAAGTTCACCGAAAAAGGGAGCGTTACCGTAACTGCACGGGACTACGGGGAGGACGGAAGGCAGGTCGCCGTGACGGTTTCCGATACCGGAATCGGCATTGAGCCGGAACGGCTTGACAGGATATTCGAATCATTTGAGCAGGCCGACGGGTCAATCATACGCACCCACGGCGGCACCGGTCTCGGGTTGGCCATCACGAGGCAGCTCGTGGAGCTACAGGGAGGCCTCATATGGGCCGAATCAGAGCCAGGAAAAGGCTCGAGTTTCACGTTCACTCTCACAAAAAGCCTGAAGTCAAGGAAGCGGCCGGCGCGGGAAGGGGAATTTATCAAGCAGGCTGCGGGACAATATTCCGTCCCCGGTAACGTTGTTATGAAAGGCTTGCTTTCCGGCAGGCTGGCTGAATCGGTCCGGAAGAAGATCATGGTGGTTGATGACGAGCCGGTGAATCTACAGGTCATTATTAACCATTTAACACTAGAGGGTTACGAGGTCATTACCGCGGAAAGCGGCAGCGGGCTGTTTGATGCGCTAGACGCCGGGGATGTGCCCGACCTGGTGCTGCTGGATATAATGCTCCCCCGGATATCGGGTTTCGATATATGCAGGAAGGTTCGAGAAAAGTTTTCTCCCCATGAGCTGCCGATCGTAATGCTCACTGCAAAAAACAAGACAGGCGATATCGTAACCGGTCTGGCGGCCGGCGCGAACGACTACCTGCCCAAACCGGTCAATCGGGACGAACTGGTGGCCCGCATCAGGAGCCTGATATCAATGAAGGAATCGGCCGACATGAAAAGCCGGTTCAATCTTATACAGAGCGAGCTCGGAATAGCACGAGAGATACAGATGTCGCTCATCCCGCGCGGGCTCCCGGAAATCAGCAACATACGGTTCGGGGTCCGCTATGAGCCGTCGGCGCAGGTGGGCGGTGATTTTTACGATTACCACATAGTCAGTGATCGAAGGATCGGGTTTCTTGTGGCGGATGTAGCCGGGCACGGCATACCGGCCGCAATGATTGCCGCGATGCTTCAGGTCGCGTACACATTTTACAAGAATGAATCAGTTGAGCCACCAGTGCTTTTTAAGAAAATCAATTCGGTCATGGAACAATACCCACATGGCCTCTATCTCACCGCATGCTGCGTCTTCATCGATCTAGATGAGATGAAAATGTATCATGCAAATGCCGGACACCGACCGCTTATCATATGGCGCGCAAGCGAAAATCGTATTATATCAGACAAAATATACGATACGCCCCTCGGTATCTTTCCGAATTCAACCTATTCCATGAATGAAATTGAGATCCGCGACAGGGACAGAATTATACTATTTACTGACGGAATTGTCGAGGCTCGCAATCAGAATAGACGTTTGTTCGGCGAGGAGAGGCTCCATGACGTTATACGGGACCACCATGATATGATCCCCGAAAGGCTCGTGGGCAAAGTCCTCGATACGGTGCGAGAATGGACCGGCATCGCCTCAGGAGAAAGCCTGGAAGATGACGTGACCATCATCGTGATGGATATCATCATGGCCCCTGGACCCTCCTGAGAACTTGCAGCGTTTCAGGTGGGGAAGATGAACGAGAATTGTGTTCCCTTAGGGCCGGATTGAATGTCAACCGTGGCTCCGTGGTCTTTAAGGATTTTACTGCAGATGGATAGACCGATTCCGGTCCCGTGGTCCCGCATCTTGGTGGTGAAAAAGGGCGACCAGATTTTATGTATGATTTCGTCTGAAATGCCGTTGCCGTTGTCCTGGATGAGGAGTGAAACCCCGCCCTCTGAATTAAAGGTTGTTATACGTATTGTCCCGCTTTCATGTGTTGTATCGAACGATTTTTCCAGGATCGCGTCCCGGGAGTTCATGATGATATTTATGATCAGTTGCTCCAGGGAGAGGCGGTCGCCCCTGATTTTTTTGATGGCATCATCGAGCATGAAAACCAGGTCGATGTTGTTCTTTTTAAGCTGAAGCCGTATCAGGTCTAACGCTTCAAGGATGACCTTGTTGAGGTCGATCGGTTTGAGTGTCATGCTGCTTTTCTTCGAAAAGTTCCTGATGTGGTCGATGATGGAGGATGACTTGTCGACCAGCCCCGAAATCCTCAAGAGCTCTGACACGGCCTGAAGATTTTCGAACTCACCGGTATTGATATCGTCAATCATGTTTTGCGCTATACCTTTAATGCCGGTCAGTGGCTGCGAGAGTTCATGGGCAATGCCCGTGGTGATCTCCGCAAGGCTGGCGTGACGCGCCATTTGGTACAGTTCCATTTCCTTCTCGATGATAATTTTTCGGCAGGTATCGTTGCTCTGTTTCAGACGGGCGATGCGGCGGTTTAACCGCTCATTCAGTTTGTTGATAACGCTGAACTGGCGGATGAGCCCGGAGATCCTGTTTCGAAGCACGTAACCGAGGATGAGGGACGTTAATATACTCATCAAGCCGACAGATAATACAAAATGAATTTCGTTCAGCATGAGGACAGTGATGGATTGATACATGAAGTTGATGAATATGGCCGCCATGAGAAAGAGCGAGGCGGGTGAGTGCTTTCCTGGAAAAATCAGGTATATAAGGTAAATGTTGAGGAAAATGTGCATGATGTATATGATCAGATTACGTTCATCAGGGAGCAGCATGAACGAGAAAAATGTTATAGACGATATCAAGAATATCGGGATTAGAGAGGCCTGCCGGTACTGGTTGTAATGATGTTTTACCAGGAGAGAAAGGGTTATGGGGTAGAGGCACAACCCGAGCGTCGTGACAGAAGATATGGTGGGGACGTCCATAATATTGTTGTACCTGAGGAAAAGCGGCGTAATAACGAGAAGGAGGGAAATAGAGTTTAGAAAAAAGCGCTTCAGCAGGCCCATAAAAAAGTACATTGCGGAGACGAACAGCATGATCAACGCTGTATAGAAAATGAGGTTTGCCGATATTGAATAGAGACGTTCCATAAATATAACGCGCACTACAACTTCATTTGACATCTGGATTTAAAATTTATACAATGTCAATGTTAAAATATAATAACAGGGAGGGCCAATGGGATTTTCGTGCGGGATCATAGGGTTGCCTAATGTCGGCAAATCAACGATATTCAATGCCCTTTCCAGTGCCGGGGCTCAGATGGCGAATTACCCCTTCTGCACAATCGAGCCTAACAAGGGCATCGTTCCCGTACCGGATAAGCGGCTGGAGGATATCGCTCGCATCCTTGGAAAGGAGAGCCCGATTCCGACCCGTATCGAGTTCATCGACGTTGCAGGACTGGTAAAGGGAGCATCAAAAGGAGAAGGCCTTGGAAACAAGTTCCTCGGCCACATACGGAATGTGGACGCCCTGGTGCACGTGGTCCGCTGTTTTACGGACAAGGATGTTGCCCATGTGACCGGCGATGTCGATCCGGTCAGGGACATCGAGATTATCAATACCGAATTGATTCTGGCGGATATTGAAATCCTGGAGCGTGGTATCGAGCGGGAGCAGAAGACAGCAAAGGGAGGGGATAAAAAATCGAAACACCGCGCAGAGGAGATAGGACGCCTGATCGCTCATCTCAATGCCGGGAAGATGCTGAGAACCATGGAGCTTACCGACGAGGATCGGCTGGTACTGGCAGAATTCGGCGTGGTGACCGACAAGCCTGTCATCTACCTTTCAAATATTGACGAGGAGGAGGTGTCGCAGAAGGCTCGCGAGGCTGCAGCGGCATACGCCTCGGCAACCGGCGCACCCCATCTGCATATTATCGGCAAACTCGAGGAAGAAATATCCGAGCTTGCTGTTGAAGAAAAAAAGGAATACCTGCAGGCCATGGGGCTGGCAGAATCGGGATTGGACCGTCTCATCACGGCCGCGTACGGCCTGCTGAATCTCATCACCTACTACACTGCGGCCACTGAACTCCAGGCGTGGACCCTGCTGAAGGGCACGCCGGCGGCGAAGGCCGCCGGCACGATACATACGGACTTTGAGCGGGGGTTCATCCGCGCCGAGGTGTTCCGCTATGATGACCTGGTCAAGCTCGGGTCGGAAAAGTCGGTGCGTGAGCACGGGCATCTCCGTTCCGAGGGAAAAGAATACATTGTCCAGGACGGGGATGTCATCCGCTATCTTTTTAATGTGTGAGGATTTCTCACACACACTCTTTCCGCTTCCCCTGTGAGCGAGTTGAAAACAAAAATCCTTGACTTAATCATATACATATTCTCATCTCTCTGCAAACGTGATGCAGCTCGGAGGGGCAAATGACTGAATACTCGGTGTACAAGATCATCCTGTTCGGATTCCTGGGAGTCGCGGTTGTCACAGCCGTGTCGCTCTTTTTTATTACAGCGCCGTACGGCAGGCATACAAAAAAGGGCTGGGGGCCGGTGATCCCGAACAAGGTCGCCTGGCTCATCATGGAAGTGCCGGCGTCCCTCCTCTTCCTTATCTATTTCATCATCAGCGATAAGGATATAACGGTCACACTGGTCGTGCTGCAGATTATATGGCAGGCGCACTATTTTCATCGTGCCTTCATCTTCCCTTTCATGCTCAGGAGCAACGAGAAAGATGCGCTCTCGATCATTTTCCTCGGCCTGGTGTTCAATTCAGTTAACACCTACATACAGGGCCGGTGGATCTATACCTTTTCGCCGGACAGCGCGTATGCGGCCTCGTGGCTGGCTGACCCGCGGTTCATCGTCGGCATACTGGTTTTCGCGGTTGGGTTTTTCATCAACAAGCAGTCGGACGCTATAACCCGGAGGCTCTGGGACCCGCAGAATCCCGGGTATAAAATACCGCACGGCGGCCTGTACCGGTTTGTATCGTGCCCCAATTACCTTGGCGAGATAATCACCTGGATCGGGTGGGCCGTATTGACATGGTCGTGGGCCGGGCTTTTTTTCGTTGTCTGGACCGCAGCAAATCTGATACCGCGCGCCGTTTCCAATCACCGTTGGTACCGGGAAAAATTTCCGGATTACCCGAAAGAGCGGAAGGCAATTATCCCAGGTGTTCTGTAGATGATATAATTCACGTTATATCTTTATTAAAGATGAATGACTTCAACGCCCTCCTGCTTGATTTCGGATGTTCTGCTGGATAACCGAGGGCAATGACCGCCATGAGCTCGCAGGTCTCATCGATCCCGAGGAGCTTGTTCACTTCCTTCTTGCGGTTTAGTATTTCACCGAGCCACACAGAGCCGATGCCGAGAGACGCGGCTGTCAGGAGCATATTCTAGACGCAGGCGCCGATTGCCATGGCGTCCTTGTCGCGATCGTAACCGCGCGGAAGATCGTAAAACACGGCGATACAGGCGTTGCATTGCCGCAGAATGCGGCCATATGCGGTGAATGCGGCGAGATTATTCTTTGTATCGGTGTCGTTTATCACGAAGAATTTCCAGGGCTGATTGTTAAGCCCGGAAGGTGCCCAGCGGCCCGCGTCCAGAATCTGGTCAATAATTTTCAGGGGTATATCGCCTTCACTGTATTTCCGGATGGAGCGCCTTGATTTAATCAGGGTCAGGATGCCATTGTTTTTCATGATCACCTCGCTTTTTTATTATAAAAAGGGTTGAGTAATTTAAAAATCAAGAGTATTTTGAATGCGAGGTTTCATGCATTAATTCTACCCGGGAAGGAGGAGCCCATGAAGATCACAATGATTGAACTATACCATGTCTCCGTTCCACTGAAACACACCTTCTGGCCTACCTGGATACCGGGGTACCCGCAGACACACAACCGCTTCACCCTGATTAGAATCGTGACAGACGAGGGCATCGAGGGGTATTCCGCCGGCACGGCCATGGGCCGGGAGCGTGAGGGGCTGGGCGACCTCCTGGGGGGATATCTGATCGGCGCCGACCCGGCGGATATTGACCGCGTCCAGAGCCTTCTCAAACAGGCAGGGTACCTCGGGTGGCGCAATTTCTGGATCGAACCGGCCTGCTGGGATATTATCGGGAAGAGGCAGAACAAACCAGTGTACGAGTTGCTGGGAGGCAAAGCGCGGGCGGTGGCGGTTTACTGCTCCACGGGAGAGATGCACGAACCGGCCCGGCGCGTTGACGAGCTCCTGTCCATGCGGGAACGCGGATTCAAGACCGCAAAACTGAGGATCAAGAACAATGAGCTGAAGGACGACATACGTCACATCAGCGTGATACGAAAGGGAATTGGCAACAGGATGGTGCTGGGCGTCGACGCCAACCAGGGATGGCCGGTCTCCATTGTTGACCGTCCTCCGGAATGGGACCTGAAACGGGCGAAGGAATTCGCCAGGGCATGCTACGACAATAACATTGAATGGCTCGAGGAGCCTCTAGATTCAAGGGATTACGACGGGAATGCGGCGCTGAAGCGCGCGTCAAAAGTGAAGATTTCGGGCGCAGAGCTGAATTACGGGTGGGATGAAATAAAAATCATGCTCGAAAAAGACTGCTTCGATGTATACCAGCCTGATGCCACCTTCGCCGGGGGAATTGGGCAGGTGATGAAGGTAATCGCGGCATGTAAAAAGAAAAAACGGCTTTATTCGCCGCACACATGGACCAACGGGATAGGATTTTATATCAACTGGAATATGGTTCTTGCGGACAAAGGAAATGTCCTGCCGCTTGAATATCCACTGGAGGAGCCGTCATGGACGCCTGAATTCAGGGAAGGGATAATCGAGCCGATCATCCCGCGCAACGGCATGCTGGAGCCTTTTTTGCGCCCGGGTCTGGGATTCGAAATCAACCGAAAGCTGCTGCGCAAATACGGGACCCGGTTTTTCAGGCTGACCGAAACCGGTCTGAAAATCAAGGTGATCAGGGAAAAGGGCCTGAAGGCGGCACTGAATTTAAAGAAGAGAAAAGAGTCGGTGCGGGGATAGGATTATTCGGAAATCGGCTCTGGTTCTTCCACAGGCGTTCTTTCGAATCTCTGGTAGGCGGTTTTGAGATCGTTGAGCTGATTTTTCTTGGAGGCGATGCCGGCCCGATAGTCATTGATGATTTTCCCAAAATCGACGTCTCCGGTCATTATGTTTTTACGCTCGGTTTCGATAAATCCGAGGTCGGTGGTGATTTTTATAGTACTGGCCTTCTGTGCGTATTCTTTCGCCTTCACCCAGTAGGGTTCAGCTTCATTGTAAAATTTTTCTGCGATATCAAGGCTTTCGCCTATCTCCCGTGCATAGTCCCAGTTGTAGAACAGGATCTTACGCTTGTCGTACCGGGCGGCAATCGAGAGGTGGTTGCGCATGATAAGCATATTGATATGCATGAACATCAGGTTGCGATATTTCAGGTATTCCTTCTCTGACTCAACCTTCACCAGCGCCTGCGAAGGATGGCGAAATTTGCAATTGAGGGCCGTTTTAAGCCGCTCAATGTTTTTTCTGAGGGAATTTTCATTGTAGTGCTGCTTCATTCCGTACAGCAGATAATAGTCCTCGAGGTAGTGGGGCACAGTCTGATAGTGAAGGCGGATCCGGGGTATATAGTCCGAAAAACGAGTGTACCTGTCTCTTTCTTTAGGGTCGCTGAAATACTGGTACTGATAATCCTCTGCGTAAAGATTTACCGTTAGTAGAATCAGGACAAGGAATGTTATCTGTTTCAGGTTCATGTGTATTATGTCATATGAGAGTTTTAATACAATTGATCATGGCTTAATTAATTATCGGTAATAATCGCGTATAATTTAGCAATGAGCAGTTGTATAACGATTCCGATGAATTAATTGAAATATATTCATGGCTATCAATCTTTAACGCAAACTGGAATGTGCGCCAGGTTTCGTGATTGTATCTTTCCCGCTAGCTGAAAGGTCCTCCCAATCATGATGAACCAGGCATATTTGCCATAACAGCTTTAGATAAAATGGTGTGATTGTTGAAGGTAACATACCTTTTTTGCGGTCCGATGCGATATTTTCATGATAAACAATGGACGGGTGCAAATTATAACGATTCTTCGGTAAAAAATAGCTGAAGATACTTCTTGAGTGATATTGCATATTCAAGTTTAATGCGTGTTTCCACGGCCCAGCTGGAATCCGGGAATATTTTCAGGCTGGCCTTCAATATTTTTTCGGCCTGGAGAAGCATGGTATGGGCATGGCTTTTTTTGAAGTATCCCCTGTTGTGACGATCATAAAATATTTCCTTGTGAGCCATGTGGAGATGTTCGTCTCCCTCCCGGTATACGCGATAGGCTTCCACGTCGTACTGGTTGCTGTAGGAGTCAAGAATATTCAGGCATTCTGAGGCGCGATAGAAATCTAACAGCATCGTCGTGAATACCCCGAAATGTTCGATAAGTTCAGGGTCGTCTGTTTGTGCCTGCATGTGATGTATCGAATGATAGGACTTTCTGAGCGTATATACAATTTTATTGAAAATCGACTGATTGGCGACTTTATCGCGGATTGGGATGCTGTAGAGGCTGTACTGAAAATAACGGTAGAGCGCGTCTTTTGCAGATTCGCGGAGCTGGATGAATTGCTTGGTTAGAATTTCCGGATCGGCTACATCCCGTGCCGCTGAATGAAATTCATTTGGCCGCCCGCTTTTGCCAGAGGATTTTTCAGGCATTTGCTCAAAATTGCCGGTGTAGTTCTTGAATCGATGGCTCATAACGGCAGAATAGGCTATGTTGAGCTTGGTCATCGCTTCATTCGCCCACGTTACACGATGAGGGTTTTTATCGGGATGAAATTTAAACGCCAGCTTTTTATAGGCAGCGGTTATGTCTTCGTCAGAAGCGGTGTTACTTACGTTAAGATAGTTATAATACTCTTCGATATTCATAGAGATGTCCCGGAGGTCAGAGATATAAGTCGCGGATTGAAATATTCAATTTTTTTTATTAATTTCTTGATAATAATTCCGTAATGGTGATAGCTATGTCCTTGCCCATGATCATGGGAGTTCGGTAAACATCATCTAAAACAGAAATAATCATACTGGAAAATGTAACTCTGTTTATTGCGCCGTGATTGTTCCATTATTGTTTCCATAGTATCGTTTTTTTCAAATTACAACAATAAAAACAAATTTTTCCTTGACATATAAACTAATGTATGCTTATTATATGTATAGATATTATATATAGCTGGAGCAACTCAAATGTCACGAAAAGATAATCCCAAACAGCTCACCACAAAGCAGGAAAAAATTTTTGATTTCATAAAAATATCGATAAAGCATTCTGGATTTCCTCCCACAGTGAGGGAAATCGGTGACAAGTTCAACATTACTGTGAAGGGAGCATACGACCATATAAAGGCCATTGAAAAAAAAGGATATATCCGCACTGAGCAGAATAAATCCCGCGCCATAGTTGTCCTGGATGCGGAAGATGAGATTCCCGTAGATGCGATTAATATTCCTCTGGTCGGAAGAATAGCAGCCGGTTCGCCAATATTAGCGGAAGAAAATATAGATCAGTATCTGAGCTTTCCCAAGTCGATGTTCAGAAGCGGTGATTATTTTGCCCTCCATGTAAAAGGTGACTCCATGATCGAGGGAGGTATTCATGACGGTGATATCGCCATAATAAAAAAGCAGAACACAGCGAATAATGGCGATATAGTTGCGGCCCTCCTTTCAGATGAGGCGACATTGAAGCGATTGAAAATTGCCGGGAGCAGAGTCCAATTAATACCTGAAAATGCTGCGTATGAGCCGATTATTGCCGATAATATTTCGATTCTTGGAAAAATGATCGCGCTTTTCCGCAAATATTGAGCGGAAAAATTCAGCAATTTCATTAAACTTCTCTTTACATTCTTCAAATTACCTAACATAGTGATTCTATACTACGGGCATAATCGTATCAGTAATTGACGCGTGTCCGAGTAATGTAAGGATCATACACTCACCAGGAATGGTATAGCCCTATGCTACTGAGATTTGTGTTGTCCGCACTTATCCTGTGTATTCCTGCCGCGGCCTTTCCGGATCAATATCATGATGAGGCAGATCGATGCTGGAATGAGGCTCAGAAGCTGAAAAAACAGCGAAATTATAAACAGGCCATTGAGTTTCTGAAAAGGGCCGTTATTGCAGAGCAGAAGCATCAGATGCCGCGAAATGACGAGCTCATGAATGAGCTTAACGAGCTTGCAGTTCTTCATGAATTGACGGGTAATTTCAGCAAGTCGCTTCACTATTATCAGCTGACCATAAAAGCCGCGCAGAAATACAACGATAGCCGGCAGGAGGCACTGGCGGGGAACAGCATTGGCGCGACATATTTTAATTTGAATCGTTACGATGAGGCGCTTAACGCCTATCGGAGCTCTCTGGACATTGCATCAAAAAAGGGTTATAACGATATATCCGTGCTGATTCTGGACAATATGGCGACGATTTATCGCGTCAAGAAGGACTATTCCGGTGCTCTGGAGCGGTACCGGGAAGCGCTATCCGCAGCAAAAAAGACCGGGAACGACTTTAACCTTTCGGTTATCACCAGCAATATCGGCACCATGTATTTTTTTAAAGGCGATTTGGACAGGGCGCTTGAGCATTATTCCAGCGCCATTGACATGGACCATGCGCAGGGCCGAGATGAATACCTGACAGTTGACCTGAGCAATATCGGGAGCGTATACGCAGCAAAGGGAAGATACGGGGAAGCCCTGAACTACTTCGAAAAGGCGCTGGAAATCGACAGTAAAATGAAAAATGAAAATAACATTGCATCACGGCTCAACCGAATCGGGGACATTTTCTTCCGTGTGGGGGAGAACAACCGCGCTATCGAGAATTATAACCGGTCCATGGAGATCAATACCCGGTTGAACAACATGATTAACGTGGCCCAGCTCCAGAGCAGTCTGGGACGGGTATATGAATCAATGGGCGAGTATGACAGGGCACTGGATCATTACATCAAGGCGCTTTCGCTGAACAAGGAACTGGAGCAACAGGAGAACATTTCACACAGGTTGTCGGACATCGGCTTGCTGTATGAGACCAGAGAACGGCACGGAGAGGCTGTTGATTTTCTGAGCAAGGCGCTGTTGATGGACATGATGGGCAACAAGAAGAACAGGATAGCCTACAATTTGAGCAATATCGGCAGGGTCATGATATCTTTGAAAAGCTACGAAAGGGCCCTTGATTATTTCCGGCAATCAATGGAGATATACCGGGAACTCGGCGATACACTGTCGATTGCTGATGATTTAAAGTACTGCGGTATCGTGCATTATCAGCAGAAAGATTTTAACAAAGCGGCCGGGTATCTCAGCAAGGCGCTTATAACGCTCGGAACAATCAGCAGGAAAAATGACCTCGCGTTTGGTGAGGTTGAAAAAGATGTGTACCAATGGCTTACCGCAACATACGTGAAAGCGGGAAGACCGGACCGGGCTTATGAAAATAACGAGGAATTCTGCATGGCTAAAATGCGTGCATTCCTGCCGGATTCGCTTCCAGGTAAGCAGGCTCGCCCTATAGCGATAGATGATGTCAGGAAAAGAATAGGTACTAAAAGCGCTGCCGTGGTTTTTACAAATATGCAATGGGACAATTCTTTTTTGATATATATCGACAGTAATTCATCAGGCGGTTATGAATTAGACAAGGCCGCGTCCGTGAACGCTATTTACAATGCCCGCGGGAAGGAAATAGAGAAATTCATGGGAGAAAGAAAGACCGATATCATATTCAAATTGCGTCAGAAATCGCGGCATGATTATTACTACATTGAATTCGAAAAAATTATTAATTACTACCGGAACCTGCTATCGAAGAAATACATTGCCACAGACGAATTTGAGAATGTGAAATATCTCGGTAAAGCGATCTACCGGCTGCTATTCCAGAAAATTGAAAGAAATATTGCGGATAAAGATGAGTTGATCATTCAGCCCGACGGCGCTCTCGCATCCATCCCCTTTGAAACGCTGATCATGCCGGACGGCCGTTTCATGGCGGAAAAATTTCGCATTATTTACCGGTATTCGCTGACGGTCGGCCACGTAACGCCGGAAAAGGATACGGGCGCGGGCAGAAAATCCATTATCGCATTCGGAGGAATCACTCCCCCGCCTCCGCCGTCGAAAAAAAATATTGAGTCGGTTCGGCATTTTGAGCTCATCACTGAAGCCGCGCTCAAAAAAATCAGGAACGGTGCGAAACTACAAGATATATTCGGCTTTTTCGGGATCGAAGGGTTTGGAGCGGTTTCAGCAGGCGTGACGGAAATAGGCGGGATCCGGTCGATCAGGCCCGATTTAAATTTGGTGACCGGGGGTGCGGCTTGTGAATCTGCTATTAAAAAGATGTCGAAGACCGGAAGGCTCGCAAGTTACCGGGTGATTCACTTTTCGAGTCGGGGCACTGTGATTCCCGAGATGCCGCAGCTCGGCGTGCTCACGGTCTCGTATCGAGACAATGATGGGCCGGGTAATGAAGGCCTTCTTAACGCCCGCGAGATAGCCGGGCTCAATATCAGTCCGGACCTGGTGCATATAGCGGAACTGTATGTGCCGCTGGCAGGATACAGCCGGGGCGAAGGAATCTGGAGTCTCTGCAGGCCTTTCATCGAGGCGGGCGCGCGCGGTGTTTCAATTTCATTCTGGCCGGTCGATGATGCAGCAAGAACGGCATTCATGACACAGGTCTACCGGCTCGCGTTCCAGAAGGGGATGCCGTTTCCCTCGGCCTTCGCACAGGCGCGAAAGGATTTCATTCAGGGGAAAATCAGCATCGAATCGTCCCAGAGAAAAGCAGATGAAATCAGGGGTGGATACACAAACCCGTATTACTGGGGTTCGTTTATCTATTATGGATATTAATCGCAATGAACTCGGCAAAAATCGGCCTGATTGATTCATCGTCCGCAATAATACTATTCAAATCAGAAATATTTGATCCAATATCATATTTTTACCGGATTATAATGACACTATCGGTTTATAAAGAGCTGACAGAAGAGGATCATGCAGGGTCGGATGAATTCAGGCGCTTGCTTGATGCAGGCAGAATCAGTATCGTAAATTTTAATGATGTATGTATGGATGAATGCGACGATTTGATTTTACAGGGACTTGATGTGGGCGAGCGCGACACCATCAGGCTGTTTCGCGCCGGAATCGGTGAAATCATTATACTTGATGACTGGAAGGGAGCATCCTACTGTAAAAATAATGCCATTCCGTATATAAACGCGCTTCTTGTTCCGCGTATTCTACTACTTGCCGGAATAATATCAAAATCGGAGAGCGAAGAATCGATGAGCAGGATTGTCGAGAATGGCTGGTACTCGCAGTGGGTAATTGACTACGCTCGATTTTGTCCTGACGAAAAACTGCTCCCCTTCCTCTGAACGGGGGTACACGCCGGCTATAGTGCTTTTACGATATCGGATGAAATGTCCTTGATGGAGCTGCAGCCGGTCAATATCATCGCTTTTTCGAGGTCTTTCTTGAGCTGTTTCAGATAAAAGGCGACGCCGTCGGCTCCCATGCCGACGGCCGCAATGGCAATGGGTCTGCCGATGAGTACGGCAGTTGCCCCGAGGGCGAGGGCCTTGAGGATGTCCACGCCTTCTCTGAACCCACCGTCAACCAGGACCACCAGTCTTCCTTTCACTTCGCGCACGATTTCATCGAGGACGTCCATCGCACCCGGCATTTCGTCGAGCACTCTGCCGCCGTGGTTGGACACGATGATGCCGTAGGCCCCGATTTCTGCGGCCGTGACGGCGTCCCTCACATTCATGATTCCCTTGAGTATAAAAGGGAGCTTGGCCGCGGATACAAGCTCTTTCAATTCGGAAAAACTTTTGGGACCCACGGACTGGTTCTTCATCGCCATGGTTTTGAAGACTACGGCGTCTATGTCCATGCCGACCGCTTTGGCCCCGGCCTTTTCAGCCGCCTTCAGCCGCATGATAATGTCCTTGTTGTCGCTGCGGGGTTTGTAGATAGGGACCCCCATCCCGTTGTATTCAGAAAGTGCCTGGAGTCCGATTTTGTACTTTTCGGGAGATGCTCCGTCGCCCACAAAAGCGATAGTGCCGGCCCTGACGCATCCGTCAATGACGGCGCGGTTGTATTCCAGCTCGTCCATGGCACCGCCCATATTCGTCACGGTCCCGGTGATCGGCGCCGCCATGACCGGAAGAGAGATCAGTATATCCATGAACGTGGTAGAGGTGTTCGGCTGGGTGACGTCGTGAATCAGGCGCGTGTTGATCTTATATTTTTTCAGCGATTCGATATTTCTTCTGAACGATTCGCCGGTACCGACGCCCCCCATGCCGGGCACGCCGGTCGGGCAGTCCCGTCCGTCGCAGGTCTTGCAGACGTAGCATATTTTCTTGAATTTTTCCTTGGCGGAGAGACGGATCGTTTCCATCGAGATCTCGTTTGCCTCGACCATTTCGAAGTTGAGAGTTCTTCTGCACTGTTCGTAGCTGGCGATCGCCTCCTCGAGTGTCGCGCCTGCGGCGATGATGTGGCCCGCCTTTTCAACATTGGAACGGGGCTGTATCACCTTGTCGCCCGGCTTCACGTTGAGAAATATCTCGCGGATGCCGGGTATCTTGAGAGCCTCCTCAAGACCGGTAATTTTTTTCACAAAACCCGGTTTTGTTATGATCGCCCGCTCTATCGCCACCTGGTTCAGGACCGGTTCAAGATTGCCCGGCTCCTGACCGAGGGCCACTTCGATCACCGCTTTCATCAGGTTGACGCCGGAGGAGAGCGGGTAGGTGTACGCGGACATGAATCCCCCTGAAAGGCGGGCGGCCAGCTCGCCGATCATCGGGCCGTCTTTTGTTATCTTGATGTCGCCTTTTGCCGCTCCGGTGGTGATGCCGAGCGCCCGGATCCCCTGCTTCATGACTTCGCAGGCGTCGTCAAGGGTCTCTTTCGCAAGGGCTGACGGCATGTTGTGCCCGGTCTCGATAAAGTACGGCGGATATTCTATAATCCGGTCCGCGATACCGGTAATGGCTATTTCATTGCTGAAAATGATAGCGTCGATTGAAAGCTCCGGGCCGTCCATGAACTCTTCCATTATGAGCTCGCCGCTGGGCGATGCGTTCTTCGAGAACTTGAAGGCGTCGGCGATCTGATTGAGACTGTCGACCCTCATGACGCCCCGGGCGCCCATGTTATCGGAAGGCTTAATCACGATCGGAAATTTCAGGATTTTACCCGCCTTCTTGGCGTCTGAAAGCGACCAGACCGGAAGAAAGTTAGGGGACGGAACATCATACTCTTTGAATCGCATGCGCATCTTGATCTTATTGGTCGCGGCTTCTGCGTCTTCGAATTTTATACCCGGAAGGTTGAGCGCGTTGGCCACGGCCGCGACCGCCATGGACGCGTCCGTACCGACGGTGAGAATGGCGCTGATGGGAGACAGTTCGTTCTGAGCCCTGGCGACCCGGACCGAGCCTTCAATGTCCCGTGTGCTCATAACGATGGGGATGTCCGCGTCTTTCATGCCGACCGCATTGGGGTTGTAGTCGGTAACAATCACCTGGTGGCCCATTCGCTGCGCGGTGTGTATCACTGGGAGCTGAAGGAGTCCGCCGCCGATTACCATTATTGTTTTTTTCAAAGCCCCCTCCTTGCGGTACAGTTTTTCTACGCCCGGCGTCCAGCTCCGTCGATATGCCGGGAAACGCCGACTGGAATCGTGTAGACGGGGGAAGATCAAAGCCCGCAAAGGTTATGTCGCATTATAGCGCATACTGATTCATCAAGTCAATAATTTAATTCTCCGGCAAGTATGATAAAATGAAAAATTCTTGAAAATAAAAATTTACTTGTATATTGTAGATTGACTAATAGGCTGTTGTTGCTGATACCTTTTGGTTCTGGAGGTACCATGGACCGTCACCTGACTATAGAAGCAGTTCGGCTTACGGAGGCCGCCGCTCTGTTCGCCAGCAGGCACATGGGCAAGGGGGATGAAGAGATGTGCTATCGTTCCGCTGCAGAGGCAATGAACAGGGTCATTTCCGCCATGGACATCGACGGCGAGGTGGTCTTGGGGGCCGACAGTTCTGATACACCGCTGTATGACGGGGCTCAGGTCGGTGCAAAAACGGGCGGGGCTGTCGATATCGCGGTCAAGCCGCTCGACGGCAAGACGACCTGCGCGCGGGGCGGGCATAATGCTGTTTCTGCGCTCGCAATGGGAAGCAGGGGAACCTTTTTCAACGCTCCGTCATTGCACATGGATAAAATTGCGGTCGGCAAGGATGCCAAAAACGTGATTGATATCACGCAGTCTCCCGCGATCAACATCAAGCGGGTGGCCCGTGTCAAGGGAAGATATATCGAGGATATTACCGTTTGCGTGCTCGACCGCAAGCGGAACGAGGCGCTTGTCAAGGAGATACGCAAGACCGGCGCGAAGATTAAGTTCATCCAGGACGGCGACATCACCGGTGCGGTATCAACGGCGTTCCCGGAAAGCTCGGTCGATATACTCATGGGAATCGGCGGGGCGAAAGAAGCGATCATCGCGGCCGCGGCCCTGAAGTGCGTGGACGGCGAATTACAGGCGCGGTTTATCGATGTCGGCGGCAAGGAAAAGGAGCAGCTCAAGGACCTCGGCATTGACGATCCGGACAAGATATTCTACACCACGGACATGGTTGGCGGTGATGATGTCATCGTGTCCCTGACGGGGGTGACCGACGGCGTGCTTCTCAACGGCGTCATGTATATGGCCGGCGGCGCCAAGACCAGCTCAATATTGTTCCGACAGAAGACACACACCCTGCGGTTCATAGAGGCAATACACCAGTTCGATTTTAAGCCGATATTCTGATCGGCACTGATCATTGTTCCGGGGACCGATCCGGCAGCGGGAATGAATACGTTAGAACAACTCCTCAATACCATTTACGCAGACATAAGGAAGAGGAATACCGGACGGGGCCTTCAGGCGATCCCGTGTTCCGATGAATTTTTCGGCACCATCGCCAAGAGCTATTCCCTGGTACCCTTTGCCATCCCCAAGCTCATAAAGATTCTTGTTGATTCGCATAAAATATTTTCGTTTAAACTAGCCGATGCCGACAGGAAGCAACGGACCGCGCGGATCGACGGTTTTGTCGTTACCGAGGGTCCAATCATAAAATCGCTCCTCGATTTTTTAAACGATGAATTGGTCCGGGCATACTCGCAGGAGTTTTCGGCGAAATATTCGGTTGAAAGAATAATAAAGGAGATATTACCCAAGCTGGACGCCTACAATAACACGCACCTCGGCAGGACGACGAATATCGTCATCAGCCTCATGGGCTTCCAGTCGACGCTTGAGAGGAATATCATGCAGTACGGGCAGAAATGGCAGGAAAAGCAGATGCGAGAAGAGATCGAAAAGAGCGATCCGATATCCTCCTTCATAGATTCGAAGGGCGCCATGACCGCCAGTGTGAAAGATGAGGAAAGCTATGACGATTCTCACCGGCGGGCGACGGACACGCAGAAGTACGAAGAGCTGAAGAAGTACATGAGCAAGAACAGCATCGGCAAGACGATTAATGTCTACGGGGTTGAGTTCTACACGCGTGTCTGCTTCAGGGAATACCAGTTTCTTCTTGTGCAAAAGCTCATAGAGGACGGGCATATACATAAACGGGAAGACCTGAACGACGTGAAAACGCTTCTCAGGAAAACAAGGTCGAATTCGGACCAGGACACAAATTTACAGAAATACGCGCACGACATCAACGACCTGGAAAAGCTCATCAACAGCACGTTGAAGAAGGCCGAGGCACAGTGAAGAGGGTAGCGGTTATAGGCGCGGGGGCCTCGGGCATGATGGCAGCCTGTTTCGCGTCCGGCGAGGGCCGTTCCGTCGTTGTCTTTGAAAAGCAGAAGAAAACGGGGAGGAAAATCCTCGTCAGCGGCAACGGGCGATGCAATATTACCAACAGAAACATTTCAGTGGAACGCTACCACGGCGCGAGTCCCCGTTTTGTCCAGAACGTTTTTGCCCGCTTCGGGCTTCAGGAGACGATCGAGTTTTTCAGCTCCATAGGCATTCCTCTGGTGGAGGAAAAGAGCGGGAGACTCTTTCCCGCATCGCTTCAGTCGTCCACGGTCGTGAAAATCCTTGAATACGAGCTGGAGAAGAGGGGCGTGGAGGTGCGGACGCACCGGAAAATCGACCGGATCAGGCGCGTCCAGCGGGGTTTCTCGCTGGTGACTGCGGGACGCGAGGAACACCGGTTTGATTCCGTAATACTTGCCGCAGGCAGCTGCGCCTACCCGCCTGCGGGAGGCTCGCGCGACGGCTACGAGCTGGCGCGCGCTCTGAAGCACACCGTGCACGATCCCTTCCCGGCAATTCTCCCGATAACTATCCGACTCAAAATCGTGCATCGCCTCCAGGGAATAAAGCGGGACTGTTCGGTATCGGTTGTCAGGGAAGGAAAAGTGCTGGCCGCGGCTGAGGGGGAGCTCCTCTTCACCGCGTACGGGATATCGGGCCCGGCAACACTCGACGTTTCGCGCGCGGTCAACGAGCAGATGATCAGGGGTTTCGTCCCGTCTGTGGTCATTGATCTTTTTCCATCGTACACCGAGGGGCGGCTTGCAAGCATGCTTGAATCGCTCTGGTCGGATAAATCAAAGAGTGTTTCCTTCAGTCTGACAGGCATCATGAGAAGCCCGATGCCCGACGTGCTCTTGAAAATCGCGGGGATCGACGCAAACAAGCAGACCGCTGACCTTTCTTCAGAAGAGAAGCGGAACCTGGTCAAAACGCTTAAGGCGCTCACGCTTGAGCCCGGGAGCCCGCGCGGCTTCAACGAGGCGGTGACAGCAGCCGGCGGGGTGGATGTTGGCGAAATCGATGCGGCGACGATGGAATCGAAGCTGATTCCGGGCCTTTACATTACCGGGGAGCTTCTGGACATCGACGGAGACAGCGGCGGGTTCAATCTTCAGTTCGCATGGAGCACCGGCGCGCTGGCCGGCATGGCCCAGCATTGATACAGCGGTTCACATCATCATGATGAAGCCCGCTATCGCAGATATGCGGCAGCAGACCTCGTTCAGACGCGTCTCGGACTCGAATTCAGCGGTTATCGTGTAGGATATGTACTTGCTGTTCTTGCTCGGTTTATGGGAGATCTCGCCGGCGACGCCCTGCTCGTCAAGTATGGCGCGTATGATCTCCGCCAGTTCCGGGTCGTGCACGAAGATGGACTTGAATGTTATTTCGGCGGGATAGTCGATTTTCTTCTTCATGATTTTATCGTTGCTTAATGAGTGGCATTTTGTCAACCATATATAGCGCGCTGCGTCAGTCGGGATTTATCTTGACGGTGGGCGTTCTGATGAGGCATAGTGATGACAAGGGCACGCCATGGAAATGATCAACCTTCAGCTTCTTCAGCCTTTCATTATCGCGCTTTTTCTCGGCGCCATACTCGGATTCGAAAGGACCTACGCGTCCCGCATGGACCACGAGGGGACCGAGTTCCTCGGGGGAATACGGACCTACTCGCTGGTATCCCTGTTCGGTTCGCTGGTCTCGTTTCTATCCGAGAATTACGCGCCTGCGCTTCTCCCGATAGGCTTCGTCGGCGTCATCGCCCTTACGGTTTTGTCCCACTATATTACCTTCGTGAAAAACATGGAGAGCGGGATAACAACCGAGGTGAGCATGCTCATCTGCTTTATCGTCGGGGTTATCGCCCAGAAGAACCATTTTGTACTGGCGCTCTTCGTGGCGATCACGGCCGCGGTCGTGCTTCACCTGAAGGCATCCCTGCACAGGATCGGCGAGAGGCTCGAGGAAGAGGATATACGCGCCACCCTTAAGTTCGCAATTATCACCTTTATCATACTCATCTTCGATCCGGACTATACCTTTGTCATGAAAGACATCGGCATCTTCGGGGCCGACCTGCTCGAGCGGTTCCCGGGGCTGGCCGAGGTCAAGGTCGTTAACCCGTACAATGTCTGGCTCATGGTGGTCCTTATTTCCGCAATCGGATTTACCGGTTATATCGCCACCAAGATAATCGGACAGCGAAAGGGAATCGGCCTGACCGGCCTCCTGGGCGGGCTTGCGTCAAGCACGGCCACGACCATCGCCTTTTCCAGGCGCAGCCGCGGCGATGACGTCGCCCCGGCGTCGCTCTCCTGCGCCCTGGCAGTGATCCTCGCATGCTCCACCATGTTCCCCCGCGTCATCCTGGAGGTCCTGGTCGTCAATCCCGCTCTCGTGCCGAAGCTCATTGCCGTCATGGGCGCCATGGCCGTTGCCGGCTTTACCTTCGGCCTGTTTCTCTGGAGGAGAAGCGGGGCGGAAAAGAGCGAAGAGGTGCCGCTCCGCAACCCGTTCAACATCATGCCCGCGGTGCAGTTCGGCCTCATTTTCGCCGTCATTGTATTCGTCACGAGGATTGTGCAGGTGTTTGCGGGTGACAGCGGCATCTATGCCGTCAGCGTGCTGGCGGGGCTCTCAGACGTCGATCCAATCACCCTGACCATGAGCCAGATTTCCCTCGACGATCCGGCCAGGCTGGACCAGGCGACGGTCGCCATCACGCTCGCCGCGTTTGCCAACACGGTGATGAAGGCCGCGATGGCCGCGTTCCTCGGGTCGGGGCAGTTCAGGAAGATTGTCCTGGCGGGTTTCGCCGTGACGCTGATGGCGGGTGTGGCGGCGCTTTTCGCCGTCAGTGTTCTCTGACGACGGTAATTGTATCCGCTATTTATTTCGGTATCTTCTTGTAATCCTCGATGAAGCGCGCGATCCCGATATCGGTGAGGGGGTGCTTGATGATCTTCTGGAACACGTCAAACGGAATGGTGGCGATATCCGCGCCGATAAGGGCCGCGTGCTTTATATGGAGGGGATTGCGGATTGAGGCCACGATGATTTCCGTGTTGAACCCGTAATTGGCGTAGATGGTCGCTATCTCCTCGACCACCTCCATGCCTTCCGAGGCGATGTCGTCAAGCCGGCCGATGAAGGGCGATATGAAGGTCGCGCCCGCCTTTGCCGCCATGAGAGCCTGGATGGAATTGAAGCAGAGGGTCACGTTGGTCTTTATTTTTTCCGAGGAGAGGGTCCGCACCGCCCGGAGACCTTCCTCGATGAGGGGGATCTTGATGTTGATGTTGTCGCGGATTTTCGCGAGTTCCCGCGCCTCTTTGACCATGCCGTCATAATCAGTGGAAATGACCTCCGCGGAAACGGGGCCGTCGACCTCCTTCGCCACTTCGACGAGGACCTCCCGGTAGGGCCTCCCGATCCTGCTCACCAGGGTCGGGTTGGTCGTCACGCCGTCCAGGATGCCCAGCTCCTTCGCGCGCCGGATCTCCTTTATGTCGGCGGTATCGATGAATAATTTCATGTCGGCACCTCTCGTGAAATCAGTTGTACGAGAATCCTTCATGCCGGGGATTATGTCAAATAGTTTTATGTCGCCGGGCCCGATATCGCCCGGCGTCCGGAAGCCGTGACGCCGATTTCCATCAGGCATAATTAAATATTTGACAGGCCGCATCGATAATTTTTAAATACTGACGAGAGATTATCAGACATGAAAACGAGGATAATAAAACCGGCGGAGATTACCGACGCGGTGGCGGACCTCATCGGAAAGGCGAGCTTCAAGCTCCCCAACGACGTCGAAGAGCTGATCGACCGGATGCTGGAGCGCGAGGATTCGGACATGGGGCGCATGGGCCTCCGCGTGCTCAAGGAGAACAGCGCCATCGCCGAGGCCGACGGGCTCCCTCTCTGCCAGGACTGCGGCATGGTCGTCGTGTTCGCCGAGATAGGCCGGGGGGTCCTGATTGACGGCGACCTTGAAGACGCCGTGAACGCCGGTGTGGAAGAGGCCTACCGGAAATTCAGCCTCAGGATGTCTGTCGTGGCCGACCCGCTGAAGCGGGTGAACACCGGCACCAACGCGCCCGCCGTGGTGCACGCGGAGCTGACCGGCGGCGACGGGCTGGCCCTCACCGTCTACCTGAAAGGGGGCGGGTCCGAGAACATGTCGGCGCTCCGGATGTTCCGGCCGACGGACGGCGCGGACGCAATCATAGATTTCATCGAAGAGATAGTGGTAAAAGCCGGCCCCAATCCGTGTCCGCCCCTCTTCCTGGGCGTGGGCATCGGCGGCACGGCGGATTCGGCAATGATCAACGCGAAAAAGGCGGTGCTCCGCGGCGCGGGGACGCGGAATCCTGACCCGGCATACGCGGAGCTCGAGGAGCGGATCGAGGAGCGCCTGAACGCGACCAACATCGGTCCGATGGGGTTCGGCGGAAGGAGCACCGTGGCCCGGGTCTACATCAGGGAGGCGCCGACGCACATCGCCATGCTTCCGGTCGCCCTGAACCTGAACTGCCATTCGCTACGCTACCGGAGGGCGGAGCTGTGATGAGAGACTGGAGAACAATCGCGTCGCCCATCGACGACGAGACTGTCGAATCGCTGATAAGCGGCGACCGGATCCTCCTCACGGGGGTCATCTACGCGGCGCGCGACCGGGCGCACAAGCGTCTCTGCGAAATGGCGGGACGCAACGAGAAGCTGCCGTTCGACCCGGCAGGTCAGATCATCTATTACATGGGGCCGAGCCCGGCGCCCGCGGGAAAGATTATCGGCTCGGCCGGGCCGACCACGACCTACCGGATGGACCCCTTCACCGAGACCATGCTGAAGCTCGGGGTCAGGGGCATGATAGGCAAGGGGACGCGGGGCAGGGACATCCGCGAGCTCATGGCGTGGTACCGCGCCGTCTATTTCGCCACCTTCGGCGGGGCCGGGGCGTACCTTGCCGCGCGCATAAAAGAATCCGAGATAGTTGCCTTCCCGGACCTGGGCCCGGAGGCGGTCCTGCGGCTCAGGGTGGAGGACTTTCCCGTCATCGTGATCAACGACATCCACGGCGGAGACCTGTATGAAGATGTCGTTCGACGGTAACGCCGACTTCGCCGCATTCAAGGAGGAGCTCAGGAAGAGGCTGGCGTCGCGCGCGAGCCGCGACCTGGGCCAATCCGGCCTCAGGCACTCGGCGGTGATGATGCTCATCATGGACAAGGGGGGGGCGCCCCACGTGGTCCTGACCCGCCGCACCGACAGCGTGTCGTCCCACAAGGGGCAGGTATCCTTCCCGGGCGGGGCGGTCGACGCCGATGACGGCGACTTCCTTTCCGCCGCATACCGGGAGACCGAGGAGGAGATCGGGGTGGGCCGCGACAGTATCGAGTACATCGGCCAGTTCGACGACTACGTCTCCATATCGGGGTACCACGTCACCTGCTTCGTCGGAGCGGTGGCATACCCGTGCTGCTACACGCCGAACACCAGCGAGACCGAGAGCGTGTTCGAGGCGCCGCTTTCGATATTCGTCAACAAGGATTTCGACCGGACCGAGATCGTGAACTACCTGGGCAAGGAGTATCGCGTCTTTTATTACCTGCACGAGGGCTACCTGATATGGGGGCTCACGGCGCGCATACTCACCGACTTCGGCGAAAAGATCTGCCGCGATTAATTTCAATCCCGTTCGCGCAGCGAGGGGCTTAAGCCCCTCGCTACGGGAACGCGCACGATACCGAAAAAAATTTTATCGATCGTCCCCCCGGTCCGTATATCCAATGAGGATCGGTCATGTTCCCCACGTATACAAAAACATACAATAAATTGCTGTACCACATTGTTTTTGCGACCAGATACCGAATGCCCGTGATAACAAGGGAAATGCTCGGAATACTACGGATTCTGTTCAAGGAAAAAGCAGACGAACTCGGGTGCGTATTATACATCGCAAACGGGTACCGGGACCATGTGCATGTACTCGTCTCCGCTTCGCCGAAATTAAGCGTGTCCCGGATCGTGATGCACTTAAAAGGATATTCATCATACATGACCAAGGAATTGTCGTGGCAGCAGGGGTACAGCGTATTTTCAGTTGATGAGGGTTCATTCAGAAGGGTTTTTGATTATATTAAGAATCAGGAAAGGCGCCATAATAAAATTTAGGCCCCCTTTGCGTAGCGAGGGGCTTAAGCCCCTCGCTACGCAAAGGGGGGAATTACCCCTCGCTATGGGAAAGGACCCGCCCCTATCTACGGGAGATAATGAGAGGATACATCAGTGACTGATTAGTTTTCAAAATAAATACATCCATCACAATGATAGTGTCATTTTCTCGATCCTTATATTCAGTTGCGATGTAACCCATTGATGAATGCCATCGTACACGCATCCCAGGGGCTGCTCAAGCGCAGATTTTGTTTCCACGAGAGCAAGAGAATCATGGTCGATGATTTTTACTTCGTCCCTTGTATTGTCCGTTATCCAGACATACTGGCCGTCAAATGAACAGTGGCACAGCCAGGAGCAATCCGCAAGGGTTGTGTCCTGTGCAATTGCCGCAGTGGCTGGATCGATTTTGCAGATATACCCGGCGGATCCGGCGACAATAATGTGAGTGTCGTCGTAGCATATACCCCATGCTCCGGGAATACTGCTCACCACTGTGAATGTCCTGTCAGATGGATCGATCCGGACAACGGCATTTGAACCGTTGCAGGTCAGCCAAAGATAGTTGCCGAAAAACGTCATATGGCGCGCTCCCGCAAGCACTATTCCTGTATAAGATTCTATACTATGGGTTGTTGGATTCACCCTGTGAAGTTTTTGCGCAGCGCCCCGGTCGGCAATCCAGACGTATTGACCATCGTAGGCGATCGCACGGCCATCGTTCACGATTGTATCCTCGCTCCATACGACCTCAAGGGTGTATTTGTTGATTTTTTGGATTGAGCTGAACCCTGACGTGGCGGGGCCTTCAGTGCCCCATATATACTTGCCGACAATAACTGAATTGGAGATTCTTCTCGGAATTGAATTGTAGGTAACATCATTGGTCGCGATGCTGATCGAATAGATATAGGGCGCGGAAGACGGGTAGGCGCTCCCGACATATATGTTACAGGAATCACGCGACGCATATGAGGCGCCGATCTCGGAGGGTCCGTTAAGATCGACATAGGTAAGGGTGGTGTTGATTTTACCCGAACAGTTGTTATTCAGCAGCCAGATCCATTTTGCATAATCGGAATCCTGATCTGTATCGTAACATGAAATAAGCATGAATAAGGAAAAAAGTATAATTACCGGTTGTAATATTTTTTTGTTCAGTGTGCGCATGTGAGCCTCCATATCTATTATAATAATTCATGAGGCAGTGATGCCTCCTTTCATCGTATCACCATTCTGTCCGGGCCGTCCCCGGCCGGCACGTTCGGCGGGTCCATGGGCGTGAGAAGTCCGGTCGTCTTTTCTATGATATACTGGTAGATGGTATCAGTTTGGAGACTGGAAACATACAAATATCCGCCCCCGGGATGGCCGACGAGATGATGGAATGGGGAATTGCCCGTCGCGATTGTGGCGGGGTCAAGCGGCGACAGCTGGCCTGTTGCTGAATTTACACTGAACATGAAGACCAGGTTCTCGCTTGCCGCGTACGCGTAATTCCCGGATGGGTGGACGCAGAATGAAAATACAGAACCGCTCGTTGTTACATGGTCAGGCGTGAGGAGCGAGAGCTGTCCCGTTGCCGTATCGATGCCCAGCATGTAAATTCTGGTGCCGGCCGAAGCGTAGAGGAATTTACCGCCGGGGTGTATGCATGCGTAATTTGCGCTGGTGGCAAGCGGAATTGTCGCCGGATCGAGATCGACGAGCTGGCCGGTTGACGAATCGATCCCGTGCATGAAGACCTGGCCGTTGTACGGCACGTAGATGAATTTCCCGGAAGGGTGCATCCTGAAGCGCATGGAAGCCCCGGACGGCAGGGACGGCGGCGCGAGGGCCGCAAGCAAGCCCGAATCGTCAATTCCGTACATCAAGATATTGGGCGCGTTCTTGTTCATGAAGTATCCGAATTTTCGCGAGGGATGAATGGCTATGTCTTCATTGGCACCGCCGTTGGTCAAGGATGCGGGTGCAAGCGGCGACAGGGCGCCGGTTGAAGAGTCGATTGAAAACATCCATATCGTGTCTGTACCGCCTGCATACAGGTATTTCCGGTTCGGATGAAGCGCGATGCCGTTGGGCCAGGTGCCGGCAGCAATGTTCGGCGGGTCAAGCTGCGTCAGCTGGCCGGTATCTTTTTCTATGCTGAACATGGAGACCGTGCCGCCCACGGGGTTGGTGACGTACAGGTACCGATGGGGATCGCTTCTCGAAGCCAGGAGCAGGAGAAGGTTATTTTCTCCAGTGGTGCCGGAGCATGAAACAAACAGCGAAATGATGAACAGTAAAACGGCTGACATGAATGGTTTCACGACAAAACCCCCCGATTTTGTTTTCCGTGAAAGAATAGTGGATGTTTAAGCAAATTTAAACGTATGTAGTATTCTGGCAAGGAATTTTCGGTCAGAGACCGAGAATAATGTCGACGAGCTGGTCGGCGCCGTTGATATCAAATTTAAAACGGCGTCCCATTTTTATTCTTTTTTCCTGGCTGCTGAAGTTGCCCTTGATAGTTTCAAAAATCGCTTTTTTCCCAAAGTATTTTGATTCCCAGAACTGATTATAGCCTGCGGCGCATATCAGAAGGTCGAACGCATTAAAGTAGTCCACGACAGGGAAGATGCCACCTTGATAATTGGTGGTGTATACCATGTTGTAGCCCTCTTTTTCAAGATGTGCGTACTTTTTCATGTGCCTATCAAAATCGCCGGGATTGCCGTTGAATGCATATAAACAGTTTTTTTCTCTGACGGAGATCTCCAACGCTTCCAGAGCACGCTCACGCGTCATGATTTCGTCTCTATTCCTGATTATTATGGGATTGATTTCGTCGAACGGAATATTGTTCCGGAATGGCTCTATCGCAAGTATTTTGTCATACAATTCAGGCTGGAAATACAGGGTTTGCTTCGGGAGGACTACCCGGAAAAAAGAGTCTATCACATAGTGACATAAAAATATTTTTTTGCAAGATAATTCATCTATGAAATGATAAAGGGGGAACCACAACAGATCGACGATCAGGACATCCGGTCTTAAATCAATTAATGTTTTATACACATGCGATGATGAATAATTCTCGCGAGATAGTTGGTCTTCGTTTTCCGCCGGTAATTCAATATGTTCATGCCCGAAAGCATCCGCGAGATGCGCGAAGGGGGACAGGCTTAGAATAGTATAACGCCAGTCCAGGTTTTTTCGTCGTATCGCATTACCGATGCATATCCCGCGAACCAGCCGGCCCGAGCCGGTGGTGCCTGACGTGTAAAAGACGACCCGCATTAACAGCCGTAAAAGAACTGGAACTGTCCGGTTTCCTTTCCTTCAGTTCCGTACGTTGTCCAGTCAGCTCCACTGATATTTCGTATCGAAACGAGCTTATCGAAGTCAAAACCAGTGTTTGCGTCGTCGATTATTATAAGCGCGTCGTTTCTGATGGCGACAAAACGGCGGGGGTTGTAAAACATGCCAGGATTTTCGTTAAGGCTTGGGTTGGGTCCCACCCACATTCCGTAACCGTCTAAAAATGCCAGGTCGTCGCTCAATAGAACTATTTTATCAGTGCTCCCGCTTCCATCGTATGTCACGTATATATTAGAGCCTTTAACCTCTATATCAGAAGGAGTATACGTGCCTGAATAATAATCGGATGATAGTGGAGATAATAAGTTATAGCGCCATACAGTGCCCTGACCTAAAGTGTTTGACCCGCCGATATAAAGAGTTCCATCAGCACCAACAGCGAGAGCGCTTATCGAGTCCAGATTTGATGGAGACGTTAATGTTATATCAATTATACCATTAAGATCACATTGTCTCAGGTAATTTTGAGTAGCATAATACACAATATTTCTCGGTCTGTCAATGGCGACAGAAATAATTCCGCTGCCTAAACCTGAACCAATTGAAACGGGTGAAGCATCGTGAATATTATTAAAACGCAAGATTACATCGCTGTCAGTACTGCTCATGTTATTCGCCACATAAATTTTTCCACTATTATCAAAATCAACGGCCCAGGGCCAAAACATTACTGGCGGGTCAATAGCAAAGCTATCTCCATTTATTTCAACCCAGCCTGCGCCAGACATATCGTTTATTTGTATTAACCTTCGGTAAGGATCGCTAACATTAACATTATCAAATGGGTCAGGCAAAACAATCTTCGTCTCATAAAGCCCCATGAGCACCAGTACGCTCACGGTCGACCCGGCAGGCAGGCTTGCCGCGCCC
>JAFGBT010000028.1 GCA_016933025.1 Spirochaetota bacterium
ACCCCGCAGGGGCGCCCTTTTCTTTCCGCCCCCTTTCTTTTGGGCGCGCAAAAGAAAGGGGGCAAAGGCCTGACCGGCTCCCGGTCACTTCCCGCGCCCCTGTCAGGGGCACTAACGCCATGTGATGGGCGTCACCCCTCGACTACGCTCGGGGTGACATCCCACTCGACGGAGTTTACTCTGAGCCCCTCGACTACGCTCGGGATGACATGACAGTTATTATAAATTTAATTCAATACACAATCAGATCATCCCTGTTGATGACCTCATCGTAGATATTCTCTCCGAGAATCTTCTTTATTTCGGAACTCCTCTTCCCTTTGATTTTCTGCAATTCCAAGGAGCCATAGTTGACGATCCCCTTGCCGATACGATTCCCGTCCTTCCCGGCGATCTCGACGATATCCCCCATGCTGAAACTGCCCGTCAGGCCGGTTATGCCCGTGGCCAGGAGCGACTTCTTTCCTACGCGAACCGCCGTCACCGCGCCCTCGTCGAGTATGATAACGCCTCCGGGCTTCCTCAGTGCAAGCCACCTCTTTTTCCCGGTAAGCTGCCTGTTCTCGCCGACGAATATTGTGCCGATCTTCTCCCCGTTCATGATCCGTATGAGGACATTTTCCGTCTTTGCGTTCGCGATGACCATTTTTTCGCCGAACCGAATGATTATTTCCGCCGCCCGTATCTTCGACATCATGCCGCCGGTGCCGCAGGTCGATCCCGTTCCGCCCGCCCGCGCGATTATCGCGTCGGTAATATGGTATATCTCTTCCACCGGCGCCGGATCTGCAAGATCCATGTAGAACCCGTCAATGTCCGACAGAAGTATAAGCAGGTCGGCGTTTATCAGGCTGGCGACGTGCGCCGAGAGCATGTCGTTGTCGCCGAACTTGATCTCGTTGACCGCGACCGAATCGTTTTCGTTGACAATGGGAACGATTCCCAGGCCGATAAGCGTCTCCAGGGTATGACGCGCGTTGAGGAAACGCTGGCGGTTTTTCACGTCATCCTCAGTGAGAAGGATCTGTCCGACGGGAAGCCCCTTTTTGCCGAACTTGCTCCGGTATTCGTTCATGAGTATGGTCTGGCCCACTGCAGCGTAGGCCTGCTTTTCCGGGATGGTAAGGTTCAGGACCTCCCGTTTCATGGAACCGGCGCCGGCCGATATCGCACCGGAGGTCACCAGCACGACCTGGTACCCGCGGTTCGCCAGCTCGGATATATCGGATACGATTGCGGCAATTTTCTTCCCTGAGATCACACCGCGGGCCGTGACCGACGAGGAGCCGACCTTCACGACTATCCTCTTCACGTTTTTTATCAGGTTTTTACGAGGCATGGTGATACTCCATAAACCCGTCGAGAATCTCCAGCAGGGCCGGTATATTTTCGCCGGTCGAGGAAGAAATTGAAAGAACATTTTTATCATTTATCTGATTTCTTTTTTCCACGGCCTCGGCGTCGTCCACCAAGTCAATTTTATTCAGCAAAATATAATACGGCTTTGACGTCAGCTCGACATTGTATGTCTCCAACTCGGACCGAAGCAGATGCAGCGTATACGAGAGGTCGTCCCCGGTAATATCAATGATGTAGAGGACCGCCCTGACGCGCTCAATGTGCTGAAGAAACGAGAGGCCCAGGCCATGGCCCTTATGGGCGCCCTCGATAATGCCGGGGATGTCCGCAATTTTAAGGGTGCTTCCGTCCTCTTTCTGAATGACCCCGAGGTTCGGGGTCAGCGTGGTGAACGGATAGTCGGCTATCTTCGGCTTCGCGTTCGTGATCCGTCCGAGCAGGGTCGACTTGCCCGCGTTGGGCAGGCCCACCAGGCCGATATCTGCTATCAGCTTGAGGTTCAGGGTGACCCTCTTCTCTTCTCCCGGCATGCCCGGCTGTGAAAACCGGGGTGTCTGGTGGGTGGCTGTTTTAAAGAAGGCATTCCCTTTCCCGCCGATGCCGCCGGACGCAGCCATGAACCTCGTCCCGTCCTCTATGAGGTCCGCCAATACTTCTCCGGTCTCGCCGTCAATTACCTGCGTGCCCGCGGGGACCCGTACGGTCATGTCCGTCCCGTCTTTCCCATGGCGGTTGTTGCCCATGCCCTGGTGGCCGTTTTCAGCGCCGTACAGCCGGTCCTTGAAGAGATGGGAGAGGTTGTGTATCATGATGTCCGACCGGAAGTAGACGTCGCCCCCCTTCCCCCCGTCGCCGCCGTCCGGACCGCCGCGGGCAATGAATTTTTCCCGGTGAAATGAGACGGCGCCCTTTCCTCCGTTGCCCGCCTTAATGCGGATGCTGATGGTGTCGGTGAATCGTGCCACCTGAATTGTCCCCCGTATCTATAAACAACAAATCGCGTATTGATTCAATACGCGATTTTCAACAACGAGATTGTCAGACGGTCTTGTTTACGCTTTCGGGTAAACGGAGACTTTCTTTCTCTTCTTGTCGAGCCTTTCGAATGTCACAACACCGTCAACCAGCGCGAAAAGCGTGTCGTCTCTCCCGCGTCCCACGTTGTTGCCGGGGTGGATCCTGGTCCCTCGCTGGCGAACGATGATCGTGCCGCCTTTGATCAATTGCCCGCCGTAACGCTTGACACCGAGCATCTTCGGTTTCGAATCGCGACCATTTCTTGATGATCCGCCGCCTTTCTTGTGTGCCATATGGTTCTCCTCTCTATAATACCGGTATATTGTCTATCACTGTCCGGATTTCAATGTAATCCGGATTGCTCTTCTGAACATCGAGCATGCCGATCATGAATGATTCCAGCAGCGTCGATACCGTATTTTTCCTCTGTGCGTCCAGGTCTCCTATCCTGATCCTGAATTCCATGAAGCCGTCTTCAGCGGCATATTCAGGTCTGATATTCGCGATTATGGTTATCGATCTTAATAGGGTCAGTGCCAGGGCGGATACCGCGGCGCACACCAGGTTTTCCCCCTTCCGCTGACCGGAACCGCCTGTTACCGCGTGTCCCGTCACAGTTACCGAAATCTCCCCGCTGCCGGTGTCGGTGAACCTCAGACGCTCATCGTACACAATATTATGGAATATTACGGTAACCAACTCCGCCGCTAGCTGACAGATAATTCGCTGATCACGATCTGCGAATAGTTCTGGCGGTGACCTATTGTCCTGGTAAAGCGCTTCCGCTTGCCGAATCTGACGCCCTTCACCTTATCGCCCTTGACGTCGCCGATGACCTTCGCGGTGATCTTAGCGTTCTTGACATACGGCTGCCCGATCAAAACCGTCTCGCCATTGGACACCAGCAAAACCCTGTCTATGACAAGATCTTCATTCGCGTTCTTATCAAGTTTATCGACATTGATTTTAGTGTCTTTTTCAACTCTGTATTGCTTTCCGGCAATCTCAACTATCGCGTACATACTCTCAATATCCTCAAGGTGTTTCTTAAAAAAATGGGCCCAAAAGGATTCGAACCTTTGACCCCCTGATTATGAGTCAGATGCTCTAACCGGCTGAGCTATGGGCCCTGTTTAGAAAGCCAATAAATATAACAAGTCTAATTATGTCAAGAAAATATTACCTATGCGCGGCCCGCGCAATCGGTAGCTTACAGAAATGATACGAGATTCCTGCCGTTTCTCTTAGATATATAGAGTGCCCGGTCAGCCCTTTCGATCAGAGTGTTTTTGCTGGTGTCCTGGGCGGGATCGAACTGGGTGACGCCTATGGAAATGGTGACCGACAGCTCCTTTTCATCGTAACTGACCCTCGATTTATCGACGTGCTGGCGTATGCGTTCCGCCACAATGAGCGCCTCATGTATCTCTGTTCCGGGAAGGATAACCGCGAATTCCTCGCCGCCGTAGCGTGAAGCAACGTCAATCTGGCGTATGCTCTCCCTGATTATCCGCGCCACGTTGATAAGGACCATGTCGCCGCCCTGGTGTCCGTATGTGTCGTTAAGGACCTTGAAATGGTCGAGGTCCGCCATGATGAGCGAAAGGGGCCTGCTCAACCGCCGGGCCCGGTCCACCTCTTCGACAAGAAGGGTGTAGAAGTAATGATGGATCTTCAGCTTGGTCATCATGTCGGTCGTCGCCATCTCGTACAGCGATGCATTGTGTATCGCCTGCCCCGCCAGCGAAGCGATATCGAGTAGATATTCCTTTTCGCTCTCCGTGAAGTTCTTGTGGGTTATCCGCTCGCCTAGAATAATAATCCCGTTCAGTATCCCCTTGCTCATCAGCGGCACTATCAGGCACGGATTGAGCATTTTAATTATGGAAAGTGAACGGTCATTTCCGGCCCCCTCTTCCAGCTCCTCCAGGGTATAGCACTTGAAGTTCCTCTCGATAAAAGTTACCACCTGGGAATCCGGCTCGAGCTCGTACTCGACCGAATGGTCTATCTCGAAGCCCTTGTAGTTCCTGTGGAGGGCGTAGTTCTCGTTTCCGATTCCTTTTCGGAGGAATATGCCCGCCATCAGGAGCTGCATCTGCCCCATGCAGGTGAGAAGTATCGAATCAATAAGAATATTGTATTCGAGCGTCGAGTTGAGTCCCTTGCTGATCTCGATCAGCTGCTTGAGATCGTATATCTTCCTCTCATACTGTTCGATCTCAACGGGGAACTGTATCGAATAATCTGTTTCTTCCCTCTTTCTCATCCTGCGTCCCTACCCGAACCGGGCAATGGCCTCCCGTAAATCAATCTTCCCGTCGTATATCGCCTTTCCGGTAATGCAGCCCATAAGGCCCGATGCTGCAAGACCGGAGAGTCTTTCAAGATCCGCCATGGACGATATTCCCCCTGAGGCAATGAGGCGCAGACCGTCAACCTCAGAGAGTATTTCGCCGATGGCGCCCACATTCGGTCCCGACAGCATCCCGTCCGTCGCGATGTCGGTATATATGACATCCATCACGCCGAGCCTGACGATCTCGCCGATAACATCCATCGCCCTGACGTCAGAAACCTGCTTCCACCCATGCGTCGCGACCATTGAGTTTCTTGCATCGACCCCCGCGACGATAAGCTCTTTGAATTCTTCCGCTATGCTCCTGAATGATTCCTCAAGTATAACCGTGCCGACTATAATACGCGATATTCCATGGTCGGCGTACCGCCTGATCGCCTCGGTCGTCCGTATGCCGCCGCCGACCTCGATGGGCACGCCTGCGGAACGCGCTATATCCGCGACCACCCGGTCATTGACCGGCTTCCCTGCAAACGCGCCGTCAAGGTCGACCACGTGAATCAGTCTCGCCCCGGCGTCGCGGAAACGTTTGGCCATTCCGACCGGGTCTCCCGAGTAGACTGTCTGACGGTCAGGGTCTCCCTGCAGGAGCCTCACGCATTTTCCTTCCCTGAGATCTATTGCGGGTATTATCTGCACACGGCCCTCACAAAATTCTCTATAATCCTATGACCTGCCGCGTGGCTCTTTTCAGGGTGGAACTGCGTCGCTATGATATTCCCCCTGCCGACGACGCAGGGGAACCGTGTTCCGTATTCAACCTCTCCTATCACCCAGCTCCCGTCCTCGATTTTCGGATAGAAGGAGTGTATAAAATAAAAGTAACTTCCCGTCGGCACGCCGTTAAAACAGGGTGTCTCCCTGACTATGTCAACGTTGTTCCATCCCATGTGCGGGACCTTGATGTCTCCGCCGGTAAACCTTACGACGGAACCCGGTATTACGCCGAGCCCGAGGTGCGATCCGAATTCCTCGCTGCTGGTAAAGAGTAGCTGGAACCCGAGACATATACCGAAGAAATGCCCGCCGTTCTTCACGAAGTCGAGGACCGGCCCTATCCAGCCCGCCCTCGTCAAATTTTCCATCGCCATCCCGAAAGCCCCGTCGCCCGGCATCACCAGGGCGTCCGAGCTTTCTACCGAACCGGGATCGCTCGAGACCCGCACTCTGCCGGTGAACTTCTCGATCGCCTTCGTTACGGAGCGGAGGTTGCCCATCCCGTAATCGATGACGGTTATCATATCGACCCTTTCGTCGAAAGGACCTCCCCCTGCAGGGTGTCATCCTTTGACGCGGCCTTGTAGAGCGCCACGCCGAGCGCCTTGAATATGGTCTCATGCACGTGGTGCCTGTTCTGTCCGTGGAACACGGTCACGTGAAGATTGATCCCAGCGTTCGTGGCAAAGGCCCTCAAGAATTCTTCAGTCAATTCCTCGCTGAACGAGCCGACGGAGCCGTCCAGCGCCGGGCCGGTATAACTGTAAAAAGGCCTCCCTGAAAGATCGACCGCTACCATGGTCAGAGCGTCATCCATGGGTATTGTTACATCGCCGAACCGCCTGATCCCTGCCTTTTCTCCAAGGGCCTCCTTGAGCGCGAGCCCCATGGCTATTCCAATATCCTCAACCGAATGATGGTCGTCCACCTGCCGATCACCGACGCACGAAAGGGAAAGACGAAACCTCCCGTGCTTGGACATGGAATCAAGCATGTGGTCGAAGAAGGGAACGCCGCTGTTGATATCCGATTTATCAACGCTATCCAGGACCATGTCTACTGATATATCGGTTTCTTTCGTTTTTCTGGTGACCGAGCCCTTCCGTGCCATCGCGATCCCGCCTAATACTGTAATCCTATGCTGAACAGCATATTATAATCTTTGATTGACTTTTTATCAAAGGGCCAAGCAAAGTCAAGTTTTAAAATTAATATGGGATATAGTGCAGCCCGTATCCCGGCTCCGAAATCCATTTTGAGGTCGCCGTCCCTTCCTGTACTGGACACGACCGGTGAAAAACGGCCGTCCCATGCCGCCCCCGCCTCGAAAAAGAGGACGCCGCCTATATGCCCGCCCCCGCCGCATACGGGAAGGCCGAATTTCATCGCATCGACAAGGGTAAACCTCAATTCTGCTGTTCCGAGGAGCATGTTTCTCCCCGAAAACTCATTCAGCACAAAGCCCCGCAGGGTATTGAAACCGCCCGCGAAGTACTTGAAACCCCTGCTGTTCCTGCCCATCACGGTGGCGCCGGCTTCCCGGAGGGCCAGAACAACATAATCGCAGAGCATCATATACTGTCTGAGGTCGATAGATCCGAGAGTCAGGGCATGATTGTTCCCCGCCACATCAAACACCTGTTCTATGCGCAGGGAGCCCCGAAATCCTTCCAGGGGTGCCATCGCTCCCATGAGAACCGCATCATACGAGAGCGAGAGGGAGATCCTGCCGAGACTGGCGTGGATGTCCTCGCGCCGATCGAAATCGGGATATGGCCGGTCATACCGCTCGAAGGCTCCCTTCATGTCGATTCGAAGGCGGGGCACGAGTTCACCCCCGGCCGTCACAAAACCGCCGTAGTGTTCCATGGAGCGTATCCCAAAGGCGAATTCATCCAAAACTTCAGTGAGGTCATTCGAAGTAGTGACCGGCAGAGGGTCCCCCTGCCTGAAGGCACCGAGCCCGAGCGTCCACCCTTGTATCAGGAAATAACAAGCCATCCGGACATTTGCGTCATGGTCAGTGCGGTCGTGTACATAATTACCTTCTATCAAAAACCGATATCTTCCCAGCGGATCCGCAAAACCCATCCCGAATGTCCCCATCACTCCGCCGTTCATGGCGATCGCGGCCCCCGCCTGTATGCTCTCGGGCCCTACCCGCGCGCGATAGCTGCCCTGTGCGACAGAGCCGGTATATGGTGAGCCGGTAATTTTCGCATGCTCATCGTCCTTGACCGCGATGGGCCCCGCCGCGCGGTAGTCCTCTTCAGTCCGAATGGAGAGGTGGTAGGAGCCCGAACGATATTCAGAGCAGACAAAGGCCCGTCCTCTCGGGATCCATCGCGGATGGAAAACCCCGGTGGGGCTGTCAGTGACAGGAACGGTTTTCATCGAGGTAAAATCGTATACGAAGGCGTTGTATGCCCCGGACGCATTCGAGACATACAGCAGTTTTTTGCCGTCCGGCGAGATATCCGGCTGCATATTATCCGCTCCGTTCCCAACGAGCGTTCTCCGTTGCCCCGTCCGAACATTGATTTCACATATGGCGAAGGCTCCCGTCTCCGGGTCATCCTTGTCATTCCGGTTTGAAGCGAAAACAACGATCCCCCCGTTGCCGTTTAAAACCGGATATATATCCGTAAAATGGTCGTCTGTCAGCCGGATGATTTTCGCTGATTCAATCGTATAAAGATAAATGTCGGTGGTGCTCCCCGCGACCGCGGAAAAGACTATCGTGCTACCGTCTCCGGAGATCGAAGGGTGAAGGATCGCGGAGAACGGGAGGTCGATCTTTTTTTTCACGCCGCCGTCGCGAGGATCGATCATGACAATTGAGGCACGTTGACCGGACAGCAATGCCGTGAGGATTGTGCGGCCATCCCGGCTCCAGGATATGTTGTTCTCCACATTGGCCAATCGTTCCAGCCGCTCGCGCCTGAGTCTCCGGATGTGCTGTACATTAATCCGGCTCATCCCGGGGGCATGCGGGAGTATCGACAGGTCCGTGTAATGTTTCGCCGCGGCAAGAACGGCTATCTCTGTCCCATCCGGCGAGACTGCCGGAATGAATCCGGATTGGTGCGGCATTCCTGCAAGCGCCCGGCCGACCCGGCGCTTTCTTCCCGCATGAACAGCGTCCCGCAAGAATCTCCCGTATATCTCCGAGAAAAAATCGTAAATTTCATGATCCAGTTCCTCTGCTGTCCTTCCGGTACAGGTCATGAGCGCTTCCGCCATACTGCCGCTATCTCGAACTTCCCGGACCAGCTCGCCCAACACGCCAATACCGTACCGTTTTTCCAGAAAGAAAAATATGGCCTGTCCCTCCCGCCGTATGCGGTCAATATCCGCATCAGCCGCGACAGACAGATCGCGTATCCCGATACGCCTCCCGTCAGCCATGCCATCCCGTATAACCATTCCGGCAGGTCCGTCAAAACCGGCTGCTATGTATTCCGCAAGACCTTCACGCATCCAGAGGGGGGGACGCAGCCCAGAAAGCGCCAGGCCACCCGCACCCGTTTCAGCAAAGATATCATGCATCTGCCTTATCGCAATAGCCCGCGCCAGTCTCCGCCGCAGCTCCCGGTATGATCCTGAAAAAGAGATAACGATCGTGTCATCCGGCAATCCCCCGCGCACGCTCCCGGTATCGGCATGATAGGCCTCTTCATACGCCGGGGTCTCGCAGCTGTTCGATGGCAGTATGATAATCCGACGTGGGCGCGGCATGTCATGCGCGAGATACCTCGATGTGCGCAGGCAGGACTCTTCTGAAAGGCGCGCCGCTCTCACCGCAAGTTCCTCAATTCCGGACGGGCAGACAACGTCGAAATGGACCGTCTCTATGACCGTCCAATCTATCGGATGAAAATCGTCGGCGTTTATTTCGGATGTGCAGGGGGCGGCTTTCAATAATATAAAGATCGCGAGAATGATGATAGCAGTGTTAACATTCAAATAGCGGAATCATCCTTCCCCAGGAAATATAACGATTTAAGCTCTTCGGCCGAAATGCGACCCTCGTTTATTATATCGAGAGTCCCTTTGCTGATGTCAACCACCGAGGGGAGGGAGTGCTCCTTGCAGAACTCCTCGATTATAAATACGCAATCGGCCTTCCCTTCAAATGATGCTATTATATCTTTTTTCCGGTACAGCGGCTTTCCGGCCGAATAGAGAAGCGACGTATACACCAGAGGCCTGCCGACATGATCGATGATTTCCTGCTGGTATTTACCCTTCGGCATCCGCACGGGTATCGATTTGCTGATTGCCTTTAAATCTTCTACGAACACTATCAGCTCGCCTGGCCATATCCTGTGGAGAAAATCGAATTCCAGCTTGTTGATATTCGCGATCTCGTCTAGCATTTTGAAAGAAGAAATCATACGCACTATACGATCTTCTTTCTCGCCGGTCAGACGCTCAACATGCTGCAGGCACTTCGGATCAAGAAGGGAAACGACCCCGTATATGCTGTCCACCGGCATGATCACGGTTTTCATGCTCTTGATGAAGTCGGCGACCGACCCGACTATTGCCGCGTCGATTGTCCCGTCTTTTTTGAGTTTTTTTATGGTAATGATCTCCGTCTTCATTCCGGCTCCGGTCGCCCCCCTGGCCCGTGATATCATTACATGTTGTTATATGTAGAGTCGCTCCCTCGACGTTCTGAGGCCGCGGGAGCAGGCTTTCATGTCTTCAATTCTTCTCTGTTCTTTCTGGCATATAAAATCATCAGGACCAGGATAATGGCCGATAGTGCCAGCCATCCTATTCTCAGGTATGGCAGCACCAGGGGTAACCCCGTAACCGGGGCACTCACCCGATCTCCGGATTTCCTCCGTTCTTTCAGACCACGGAGATATACGACCTTTTCTCCCGGACGGATGTACCCTGATTTCAGCAAATCATCGCCGGGATAGCGCCCTTTCCTGTATTTATCGAGAAGCTTCTTCAGCCGGCTGTTTTCCGCCTTCAACTCTTCGATGTTCGCAATGAGACTCTTTTTTTCATTCTCGAGATTAATCCGCTCCAGCAGGCCGCTTTTGCTGAACACAAAGAAATATATCGATGCAAGCAGAAAAACTGCTATAAAAACGACCCACCGATAGTGGCGACTATCCAATGTTATAAAATACTCCTTTCCCCGAGAAGACGGCTGAAGCGCCGAGCTCCTCTTCTATGCGCAGCAGCTGGTTATATTTTGCCAGACGGTCGGTGCGCGACGCCGAGCCTGTCTTTATCTGGCCGGCATTCATGGCTACGACCAGGTCTGCTATGGTTGAGTCCTCTGTCTCGCCGGAACGGTGCGAGACCACCGCCGTGTAACCGGCGCGCTTCGCCATTTCAATCGCACGTATGGTCTCCGTCAGCGTGCCTATCTGATTGACCTTTATCAGTATCGAGTTCGTTATCTTCTTCTCGATTCCCTGCTTCAGACGCTCGGTGTTCGTTACGAAAAGGTCGTCGCCTACGATCTGGATTTTTGCTCCGAGGCGGTCGGTCATTATCTTCCAGCCCTCCCAATCGTTCTCGGCATGTCCGTCTTCGATCGAGATGATCGGATACTGCTTCACCATATTCTCATAGAAGTCGACCATCTGCGAACTGTCCCGCTCGCTCTTGTCGCTCTTTGCGAACACGTATTTTTTCTTTCCGGTATCATAAAACTCGCTCGAAGCGGGATCAAGGGCGATCATGATATCTTCGCCCGGCTTGAAACCCGCCTTCTCGATGGCTGTCATTATATGCTCAAGCGGCTCCTCGTTCGATTTGAGCGAGGGGGCGAACCCGCCCTCGTCACCAACGCTCGTTGCATATCCCTTCGACTTGAGCACCGATTTGAGAGCATGGAATGTCTCAGCTCCCATCCGCAGAGCCTCCCTGAAATTAGGTGCTCCTACCGGCATAACCATGAACTCCTGAAGATCTACATTAGAATCCGCATGAGAACCGCCGTTAATTATATTCATCATCGGAACCGGGAGTTCGCATGCGTTGACGCCGCCGATGTATCGGTAAAGGGGAAGCCCGTATGTCTCGGCCACCGCCCTTGCGCACGCAAGGGAAACGCCGAGAATTGCGTTGGCGCCGAGCTTCGATTTGTTCGGAGTTCCGTCCAGCTCGATCATTATCGTGTCGATTTCCGTCTGGTTGGCGGCGTCCATCTCGAGTATCGCCCCTGCTATGATTTTATTGACGTTGTCGACGGCCTTGAGAACACCCTTGCCCCCGTACCGGTTTTTATCCCCGTCGCGAAGTTCCACCGCTTCATGCTCGCCCGTCGATGCCCCTGAGGGTACTGCGGCCCTTCCAACAAACCCCGAGGAAAGCTCCACGTCTACTTCAACCGTCGGATTTCCCCGCGAATCTAGTATCTCTCTGGCATGTACATCTGTAATGATCGTCATGTTGAATCTCCTTGTGCGATAACGCTGATACATGCGCGGGTCCTCCCCGCTTTCAGCAAATCGCTATAAAAATAAAATACTATATAACAAAGATGCAGTAATTATATCAAGCAAAATTTAGCCGGTTGAGTGCGGGCTACTCGTTGTTTGATGCGCTCTCTTTTTTCCGGTCCATGCATAACCGTATGCACTTCACATTCTCAAGCCCCTTGGTGCCGCTGCACAGTTTCTCGCATTCTCTGAATCGACTCATGGCGTCGGATTCCGACACGGGTGCCCTCCTTTTCCTGGTATTGATACAGGTGCGCAGGCACCTGTATTTCAGCTCGCCGGTCAACGCCCCGCAGCGCGCTTCGCATTCTTCGTACGTGTCCTTACGCGCGTCTTCCGGCCCGGCAATCATATTGGCGGGGAAAAAAACTGCAAGGCAGCAAAATACGCTGCATAGAGCGACCTTTTTCATGTTTTGTTGCACCTCCATCGGCACGTCCTCGACTTATCTATGGCGGAGCATCCGGCGCATTAAAGCCAGAAGATATTCGTGATCCATTATGATATGCTGCCTCTCGACCTCGGCCCTGCCGTTTTTGTCACGAATCAAATACGATATGACAGACCCGTTGGAACCGTTGCCGTCGGGTACGCCGCCATAGCGGAGATCATTGAAGTAGAGGCTCCCGCCAACGTTCCTGACGGTATAAAATTTCCGGCTGAAAACCACGAGCTTTTTAATGGAATCATCATCGGAATATTTTCCAAGCGTTGTATGATTTTTCTGTATGGTTTCAAAAACGATTTCGCGGCCTCTGTCGAAAATCGAATAGTATCCCGCATAATACGCGTCACGCCCCTCGGCGATACCGGTCCAGAGCAGATTGGTTAAGAGCGCCGGTGTCGTAAAAAGACGCGAATGCGTATAGTTTTGCCTGATAAGGCTTTGCTCGAAGAGCGAATTCACATAAACCTTGTTGATCCCCGTGAGCATGAGGTACAATGAGCTCAGGCATATTCCGGAGACCAGCACAGCCTTTTTGTAGGCGCCCCTTCCGCCCGTCGCGAGAATATAGAGAATAGGAAAAATAAGCGGGAGCGCCACGAGGGGATCGATAAACGAGATGTTTCCGAGCGCCACGGGGTAATCACTGAAGGGAAGAAAAATCCTGGTGCCGTATGCCGTCATGCAATCAAGAATGCAATGTGAAAAAAGAGCCAGGAGCAGGAGGAGGGCCCATCCGGCAAACCTATTTTTCCCCCAGCCACGACCGGCAAGCCTGCCGATTAATAGGCCACCGGCAAGAGCCGCGAGCACCGCGAAGATGATTGAATGGGTCAAGCCGCGATGACATTCGATCTTCCCTATTGGGCCCATGAACAAGGAAGGAATTATATCGATGTCCGGAAGCGCCCCGGCCAGGGCGCCGACCAGCATGGCAAGCCCCCCCTCTTTCCTGCCCAGAACGGCCTCCCCGATGACCGCTCCGACCGCTATGTGCGTAACGGGATCCATACCGCCCGGTTATCCCTTCTGCCACTTGAAGAGCAGCGATCCGGTTATTAAAAATACAAGTGTCATGAGTGCCAGTATAATAATGTTGGACTGGACGTCGCGCAGGCCCGCGCCGTCGTTCATTATTTTACGAAGGGCGTCGATCATCTGGGTCAGCGGGAAGGCGCGCGAGGCCTTCTGCACCCACGGCTCAGCACCCTCGAGCGAAAACCATACTTCGGAGAGGAACATCATTGGCCAGGTTATCAGGTTCAATATGCCCCCCGCAAATTCCTCGCTGCTGCTTCTCGATGCGACAACAAGCGCGAGGGATACCATGCTAATGCCGCCCAGTATAAATACGAGGAGCAGTGTAAGGAATGACCCGCGCACCTCGAAGCCGTAAATGATCATGCAGCCGGCGAACACGACCGCTGTGGTCAGCAGGAGTATATACATCCGCGAGAATATCTGGGATGTCAGGAACTCCCAGGGCCTCAGCGGCGTGACGCTCATCCTCTTGAGAACTCCGTTTTTCCGGTAGGTTACCACGACGTATCCGACTCCGAACAGGGCGCTGAACATCATGTTCATGCCGAGAATCCCCGGGAAGAGCCATTCTATGTAGGGCACCTCGACCCCCCGTATGCTCTCCTTCCCGAGGCCTGTCCGCGGTGAGTCGGCGCTCGCCTTCAGCAGACGCTCAGCGATGTATCCCTTCGGCGAGGTATTGCTGGTCCAGTAGGTTCTCCGCTCCGGATTTATAAGGAGGTCGATGCGGTGATGCAGGAGCTTGTTCAACGCCGGTTCTTCCGATCCAAATGGGATAAAATCGATATACTTTGTTTTCATGAAATTTTCAAGCTGGGGGTCCGCCGCCGCTGACGTCGCCCCCGCCGGCGTGACAATGCCGACCTTGTATAGCACCTGACGATCGTCGCTGAACAGAACGCTGAAGCCGACGATGACCAGTACGGGGAATAGAACGTTCCATGCCAGTGCCGAACGGTCCCTCAGGAACTCATGATTCCGCGCCCTGAAGAGAATCCATATCCTCTTGATCATACCGTCCCTCCTGAAAGCAGTCTATCAAGCACCAGAGGACTCACGCCCTGAGTTCGTGGCCTGTCAGCTTAAGGAACAGGTCCTCGATGTTCTGGTGCCTCACGTTCATCGTCGAAAGATCGACGCCCAGTTCAACCAACCGTCGGATGCACTCCCCTGATGAATCGGTCTGAATCTCGATATGCCCGTGCTTTCGGAACCACCGGCAAGGTATACTCTGGAGCATGGCATCGTCAATTTCAGTCCGCAGGGTTATCGTACTGCCACCGGCATATTCCCTGAGGAGTCCCGCCGGCGTGCCCATGACAATTATCTTCCCGTGATCGATTATCCCGATCCGGTCGCACAGGATCTCCGCCTCTTCCATATAATGAGTCGTTAGCACGATTGTTTTATTCAGCGATTTAATATTTCTCACGATATCCCATAGATGCCGACGCGCCTGCGGGTCGAGGCCGGTCGTCGGCTCGTCGAGGAATATCAGCTCCGGGTCATTCGCGAGCGCCATGGCGAGCAGCAGGCGTTGCTTCTGCCCGCCCGAAATCTTTCGGTTGTCCCGCTTCAATATCTCCTCGAGCCTGCAGGTTTCTATCAGGTAACCGAGGTCCGACCGGCGGTCATAGAGATCGCGAAATGTAAGAAGCGTTTCCTTTACCGTGAGATACTGCGGAAGCTCCGTATTCTGGAACTGAATCCCGACCTCGTTTTTAAAGGACCGACCGCGGGGCTCTCCCTTGTAATAAATCTCGCCCGCGGTCGGCTCGAGAATTCCTTCGATCACTTCTATAGCGGTTGTCTTGCCGGCGCCGTTCGGCCCGAGGAGGCCAAAGCATATACCGGGCTCGATTGCAAAGCTGATCCCGTCAACTGCCTTAACTTCAGGGAAATACTTTTTCAGATCCCTTACGTCAATGATCGGGTCCATGTCATTTCCCCGCTCCTGTCAGCCATGGCCTTGATCGGCGACGGAACAGATCCCCCTGTCATGTTATAAGATAACGCCTGCCACGGCGTCGATGTCTGACATGATTTTTCTCAGCTCGCGCGCGTCTGATGCGGTAATGCTGTCTTTCAGACTATCAAGCTTCAACAGCATCGCGAACATCCCGTCGAAGGCGGCGCCGATGTTCAGGTCATTGTTCATCCCCTTCTCGAATTCCCGCCGTACGCCGCGGACGGCCTCCCCGACCCGCGGATCAGCGTCCGCAGCGGACAGCCGCGGACGCATCAGGCGCTGCGACATAGCCCGGAAGACCCCGATCCGTTCGCATGAGGCTTTAAATCGCTCTCTGGTGAAGTTTAGCTTTTTCCGGTAATGCGTGTAGAAAAGAAAATACCGCAGGCCGGCCGCGGTGCACCCTTTACGGTAGACATTGTCGGGATACAGGATGTTCCCCCTGCTCTTGGACATCGGCTTCCCCTCCACGACGAGGTGCTGTCCGTGAAGATAATAGTTCGCATACCTGCGTCCCGAGTAGGATTCGACAATGGCGATGTTGTAATCATGGTGCCGGTAGATATTATCTATCCCGCCGCAATTTATGTCAATTTCCGGCCCGAGGCGCTGGATGATCACTGACGGGTCCTGGATGTTCCATGATGGCCTTCCCCTTCCTATCACCGTATCCCACCATTTGATGTCGCCCTCCCGGTATCCATGCCACAGGATAAAATCGCCGAGGTTCCACCGGTTTCCGTTGTAGGTGTCCCTCCTGAAGCGGATTTTCCTTTTGGGCCACCTGCTCATGTCAAGCCTGAATAGTTTCCCGAATTCCCGGTACGTGCGCGGATCAAAAAATATATCCCTGCCGTGCCGGTACGCGTGGCCGGTGTCGATCAGCTTTTTTATGATACGCGCGGAGCAGTCGACGCAGTGAGACGCCCGCTCGGCTTTCCGCGGCAGCCGGATGCCAAGGGACCGGGATTCCGACATGAATATCTTCTCGACATCGGCTGTCAGCTCGTCAATTTTTTTACGTTTGCGTATCGCTTCAAGAATAGTCTTGTCCTCGATGTCAGTCAGCGGCAATGCGCGACCCACCTCGTACCCGAGATACTCCAGGTATTTCACAAGGATATCCTCGTATATAAAGGTCCGATAGTTCCCTATGTGCGGCCTGCGGTATATGGAAGGGCCGCAGGTGAATATCTTGACGACCCCCTTTCTCCTTGGCCTGAACACTTCCTGAGAACGGGACATCGTGTTATAGAGTTCCAGCATAAAATTCCTCAAGTTATATCCTGTGTGTAGCAATCCTACAGGTTCCTTATAAAATGTCAAATGAAAGTAAAATCACGCTCCCTATAGTTTAAATTGTTTCAGATAATTTATGATTGACATTTACGCTGCGCATGAGGATGACACATCCATGTCCGCTTCATTGACATTCATCGCCGGATCTCGGGCGCTTGAAATCATCAGGGATGAAGGGCTTATTCCCGAACGTGTCAGGGTCGTTGCCGGGGCCGCGGGCGGCCCCAAGTGGCTTGTCCTTGGCGGCCTCGACCGCGCTCTTTTCGGTTCCTTCTTCAAAAACAGGAGAGCGCCGCTCTTCATGCTCGGAACTTCAATAGGATCATGGAGATTTGCGGCACTCTCGCAGAAAAGCGGCATGGACGCGCTCGAGAGCTTCGAGAAAGCCTATCTGGCACAGACCTATTCACGACTCCCCATGGCGGCCGAGGTAACGCAGGTAAGCAGGGAAATACTTGGCGCCTACATCGACAGAGACAGGGCCTCGGAGATCCTGAAACACCCGTACATCAGGCTCAGCATGTTGTCGGTCCGCTCGCGCAATTTTTTTGCCCTTGATTTCCTTCCGCTGCTCGGCATCGGGATGGGGATTGCGGGCGCCTTCAATTTTTTATCCCGGAGCAGCATGGGGCTGTTTTTCGAAAGGGCTCTTTTTTACGATACGCGCGACCTCCCGCCGTTTTTCGACCTCGGGGGCTTCCCGATCCACAAGGTACCGCTGACGGCTGACAACATGCCCGACGCCATTATGGCGTCAGGCGCCATACCGCTCGTCATGCAGGGAATACGGAATGTCCCGGGCGCGCCGCGGGGAATGTACCGCGACGGCGGAATGATTGACTACCAGCTCGGCATGCAGATCGATCCCGATCCTGAGCGGATCGTCCTGTACCCCCATTATACCGACTCGATCATACCCGGATGGCTTGACAAGCACCTCTCATGGCGCCGCGCCCACGAAAACGTCATGAGAAACGTGCTGATCGTCTGTCCTTCCAAAGAGTTCATCTCCGCTCTTCCGTACGGCAAGATCCCTGACCGGGGCGACGTGATGCGCTTCAGGGGGCGCGATCGCGAGCGCATGGACTACTGGAACCGTGTCGTTGAGATGTGCCGGGTGATGGGCGAGGAATTGCTTGAATCCGTCGAATCGAGTACGATATGCCGGAAGGTTGTTGAATACAAACAATGAAGGTTCCTTTAAAATACGAAGGCGGAGTCACGAGACCCCGCCTTCGTACATGCAGATGTTCATTGTAAACACTATTTTTTTGTTTTGTTCTTAAGACCGCCCCTTCTCTTCTCGGCATTTATCATCTTGCGATACTTCGACTTCTTGGCGCCATCGATATACTTCTGCTTCTTCACCATCTTCCGCATCCCCGCAATGGACTTGTAGGTGTTCTTCTTGATAGTAGAGTTGGCAATGCCGACCGGAAGACCCGGGCCCAGGTTCGGATCGATCGTGAAGGTGGCCCTGGTGGTGTTGTCATCGACCCATTCGAGCAGCCAGCTGCCGCTGAACGAAATCATCCTGACCATCCCCTTGGGCGTTGGATACGGGACCTCGTTCGTCGAGCTGACCCCGATTGAGCTCCACCCCTTGCCATATGCAAGGACGACATTGGATTTCAGGACCATGTCCCTGTCCGCCAGCAGGGGGACATGCTGGTGGTACCACAGCACAAAAATGTCTTTGTCGTCATTGACGACCTTCAGAATCTTTGTCGCATTGCAATCGGCCATCCACTCGGGGTAGGAGGGAATGTCCCTCAGCACCATCCCGACCACATCCATCGGAGCGTTGATAATGCCGGTGGCTTTGGCGGCAACATATTCCCTGCCGGGGACCTCGCTGTAGTATATGGTACAGCCAGCCTTTGTTCCGTCAAGTTTCCACTGATATTTGTTCTGGCCGTTTGACCCGCTCGCCACAATCGCGACGAACAATATCAATGTCCCGATAATGATGTAATTTTTTCTGAACATAGAAACCTCCCCAGAATTTTTTGATATGATTCTCACGAGAAGAAGATCGTTCCCTCCATGCAGCATCATAACCTTGTACAGCAAATAGTATGTAAGCCATCCGCTGTCAAGTAATATACTGACATGTCAGTTCTAATTGGGCCAAAATTTTAACCGGTTTCGAATCTCGCCTCCTTCGCACCAAGGGTGAGACCCTGGATCGGGAACGCAGGTTCCGGAAAAATGACAAATTGATTAATATGTTACATATGAAACAGGCCCTTCGCCACGCACGAGCCTGTAATAACGTCGATCAGATTAAATATTACTCTGAAATTCCCAGAAGCTCATCCACCGGAAGATGCCGCAGTCCGTGGGCTTCGGCGACCGGACGGCATATCACCCTGCCGCCGGCCAGATTTATCCCGCTGGCGACCCCGTTATTTCGAATTGCCGCCTCCCTCCAGCCGAGGTTAGCAATCTGAAGGCCGAACGGGATTGTCGCGTTGGTGAGCGCGAAGGTTGACGTTCGAGGATAGGCCCCCGGCATGTTCGCTACGCAGTAATGAATGACCCCATCAACTTCGTATACAGGGTCCGAATGGGTCGTCGGTCGCGAGGTCTCGATGCATCCCCCCTGATCGATCGAGATATCAACGATAACCGATCCGGGCTTGACCAGCTTCAACATCTCTCGCGTGATGAGCCGTGGCGCCCTGGCGCCGGTGATGAGGACGGAGCCGATGATTATATCGGCATAGGCGAGCTCATACTCGATGTTTATCTTATTCGACATTATCATTTCGCAGTTTTTGGGAAGCACGTCCTCCAGATATCGCATCCGCTCGATATCGACGTCCATCACTACAACGCGGGCGCCGAGGCCGGCCGCTATTTTTGCCGCGTTGATGCCGGCCGTACCGCCCCCCAGGATCAGAATGTTGGCGCTGTGCACGCCCGCCACGCCGCAGACGAGTACGCCCTTCCCGCCGATCTGCTTCGCAATATAAAAAGCTCCCATGACGGCCGACATCTTGCCGGCGATCTCGCTCATCGGCTCAAGGCAGACCAGTCTGCCCCTGACTTCTATCGTTTCATAGGCGATACCTATCACTTTTTTTTCGAGCAGAGCAAGCGTCAGCTTTTTATCCGGAGCGAGGTGAAGATAGGTGTAGATAATCTGCCCCTCGCGGAGCATCCCGATTTCGGCGGGCTGTGGCTCTTTTACCTTGATTATCATTTCCGCTTCACGGAATATCTCCGCGGCGCCGCGCACCATCGTTGCGCCCTCGCGGCTAAACTCCTCATCCCTGAAGCCGCTCCCCTCTCCGGCGCCGTTCTCAATCAGCATGCGGTGCCCCATTTTAACAAAATCGCTGACGCCGGCCGGCGTTATACCGACCCTGTTTTCATCTGTTTTAATTTCCTTTGTAACGCCGACGATCATAAAAAACCCTCCTGAACAATCTGAACAGCCACGATGCAAGATATTTTTCCATTAATCCAGCGTTAAATATATGACGCGCATAAATATTTAATTATATTTGACTATATGAAGAAAGATGGGACCCTACATCCCCCGGCGCAGAGAGCGCCGCGGGGATCGAAAAACAGGCCGAATATCGTGCACCCGACGATTCCCGGCGCCGTAGGCTCCCTTGAATCTCCCTACCGGGAAGGCCGCGACACCGTGGCCGAGTCAAAACTCATTATCGAAGATACTATCGGGAGAATCTCGGGCGAAGAACAGAAGGGGTGATGCCGTGGCTTTGTCGCGACGAAATTTTATCAGGAATACGGCCCTGTATTTCGTCGCCCTGCTTATACTGATATCATCACCACTCAGGAAGGGCGGACATATGCGAATCCATGCCGGAGGGAAGCAGCCATCGCCCGGTAGCAGACTGCGCCGGGGACCGCGGCGTCCCGCGATGAAAGTCGCCGTTGAGCCGTGCGGCTCCTATAACCCCGAGAAAGTACATGCCGCAGTTGAGACTGCTCTGCGAGCCATCGGATTCAATGTCCCTGCCGGCAAACGCGTCCTGTTGAAGCCGAATATAATAGGGCAGAACACCCCGGACCAGGCGGCGACAACCCATCCCGCGCTCATCGATGCGGTTTGCAGAATATTCATCGAACGCGGCTGCAGCATCAGCATCGGGGACTCCTCCGCCTTCTACCAGGGGGGATGCACCGCAGAGGCCCTGCGCACGACCGGGATAGCCGACGTGGCGAAAAAATTCGGGGCGACACTCCTTCCCTTCGAAATGACCGATCTCAGAAAAATCAGCTCCGGTAAGTACCTTAACCCATTCTACGCCACGGAGGCCGTTTTCGAGCACGACCTAGTGGTAAACCTTCCGAAACTCAAGGTGCATCGGCTGGCCCGCTACACGGGGGCCATCAAGAACATGTACGGCTGCATCCCCGGCGGCGCAAAGCAGCTGTACCATAAGCCGTACCAGCACCGGCCGGACTACCAGGAATTCTGGGGGAAGCCGCTTGTCGACGTCTATGAGGCCGTTGAGCCGCGCCTGTCAATTATGGACGCTATCATCGGGCTGGACAGGGACGGTCCGGCCGCCAACGGCGACCCGCGGTTCACGGGCCTCGTTCTCGCCTCCACAAGCGGACCTGCGCTCGACGTGGTCGCCTGCCGCATTATAGGATTCGATCCATCACGGGTTCCCGCGGTCAGGGAGGCGATAGAGCGCGGCCTGGTCTCTCCGGAACTGATCGTCATACACGGGAATGTGCCATCAATCCCATACCTCTTTCTCCCGGACCTTGAGCCGAAACAGTGGCTGCTGCGGAGAATCGATGATTATATTTTCGACCAGTTTATCGTGACGCCCGAAGTGGAGAGGGGCGCCTGCAAACAGTGCGACGAGTGCATCGAACGCTGCGCGCCGAAAGCGATACGCTATGACGCAGAAAAGCTCCCCGTGATTGACTACGCAACCTGCATACGCTGCTACTGCTGCGAGTCCTACTGTAAATACGGCGCGATCAGGCTCCGCGGCAGCGGCGTCAATCTCATCATGAGAGCCGTCCGCTCCATCATGAAACTATAAGTACTCAGAGCATCTGGAAATAATATTGTTCGATCAGCCGGAAGTTCTTTTTCACGTTCGCCGCCCCGGTGATGATATTCATATGTCCGGGGAGAAGGTATTCGATGTCGAGGGCTGATATTTTTTTTATGCTCTCGATAAGCTTCCGGCCGTCGCCGCCCGGGAAATCCACCCTACCGACGCTCTGCTCGAATACGAGGTCTCCGCAGACCAGGGCCTTCTTTTCCTTCCAGTAGACGCAGATCGATCCGGGCGAGTGACCGGGAGTGTGAAAGATCTCCAGTGTGACTCCCTCAACCTCCCAGGTCCCCTCCTTCACGGGGATGGAAAAGTCTATCTTCGGAAACTGCATGCCGAACATCCCGAAGAAGGACGGTCCTTCCTCGTTGTAAAATGCTATCTCATCCCCGTGCATGCCCATCGGAACTTTTTTTTCCGCGAAATAGAATGCGCCCTCGAAATGGTCGGGATGGCAGTGAGTGTGTATAACTCGCTTGACCGCGTCAGGGTCCAGGCCGTCCTTCTTCATCTCCTCGAAACGCGTGTCAAGATAATTTTTGAGGCCCGGGTCGAACAGGATGTTGAGGGGTTCGCCGAAGTAAAACATGTTGGCATTGTTCACGAAATACCCCTTCCAGACGTAGGCGTAAACGCCATCGCATACCTTCATGAAGCTCCTCCTTTCCGCCCGGACGGCAGAGGCCTGCCGAGCTTTTCCAGAACCTTCTTGATGTCCTCCCAGACCTCTCTCCTGAGCGGGCTTGTCTCCCCGCCGTTTCGGAGGACATAGCTCGGATGATAGGTGGGCATCACGGGGATTCCGTTGAAATCGCCCCACTTACCCCTGATCTTCGTGATCCCGGTTCCGGTTTTTAAAAGAAATTTTGTCGAGGGGCTGCCCAGAGCTACGATTACCTTCGGACCTATTATCTCCACCTGCCGGAGCAGGTATGGTGTGCAAATCTCCACCTCGACGGGGTCCGGTGGCCGGTCCCGCATCATTTTCATGTCAACTGTCGCCCTGCACTTCACGAGATTTGCTATGTATACCTGCGAGCGGCTCATGCCCATCCCGCGTTCGATTATTCTCGTGAGGAGCTCTCCAGCGCGTCCCACGAAAGGCCGTCCTGTCAGGTCTTCCTGCTTACCCGGGCCCTCCCCGATAAACATGACCTCGGCGTCAGGACTCCCTTCCCCGAAGACCGTTTTCGTGCGGGTTTCAGACAGCCTGCAATTCCGGCACTGCTCGACCTGACCGGCCAGCTCGTTCAGGCTCTTCTCCCTATCATTCATGGGACATTAATCTAAAAATAATTTGTATTTGTCAAATCATCCTCCTCTTATTATTATGAAAAAATAGTGCCACAACAACGGCATTCACGCTATTTATTGAACGGAGCGCCAATATGGAATATTTTAACGATTTCAAGAAAAAAATCGGGATAAGCCCCCTTGATGGCTTCACCTTCAAGGAGGCTCACCTGGAGAATGTCATGATAACATGGGTCGAGATGAAGCCCGGCTCGGTCCTGCCGGAGCACAGCCATCCAAACGAGCAGATTAGCCTGGTAGTCGAGGGAACGCTCGAGCTGACCGTCGGAGGCTCAACACGAATCATGAAAAAGGGCGAGGTGGCGGTTGTTCCGCCGAACGTGCCGCACAGCGGTAGAGTTCATGACGAATTCACCATAGCGGTCGACGCCTGGAACCCGATACGAAAGGATTACATTCCCCAAGCATGACGGATCGCGAAGACCCAATCAAACCGGAGGATACTGACGGGGAATATGTCCCCGATCCGGAAGATTTTATCCTGGAGCCCCGCCGGCCGCCCGGACCGCTTGCACGTTTCCCTTCGCCCAGGCACGTCATTCCCGCACTGGCGCTTTTCCTCCTCTTCTATCTGGCCACCGCCGTATACAACATGTATCCGGAGGGAGATACCCTCTGGCTCAGCGGCGAGGCTCTATTCACCCGGCACGAATACTGGAGGCTCCTCACGTCCCTTTTTACCCACAAGGACATGAGGCATCTGATGGCGAACGCCCTGATATTTATTGGATTCGGCTGGACGCTCCGGGCCTATTTCGGTCTGATCGCCTTTCCGGCCGCATCACTGGCGATTGGCCTGATAACAAATCTGATAACGATATACTTCTACCCTCCCGGGGTGAGGCTCATCGGAGCCTCGGGCATGGCCTACGGCATGGCCTCTCTCTGGCTCGTCTTTTACATCCGGCATGACACGGACCATCGGGTGCCGGTCAGGATATTCAGGGCGGCCGGGTTCGCCCTTATCATGCTCTTCCCCACGACCTTCAATCCCCAGGTGAGCTACCTGGCCCATGGAGTCGGTTTCGCAACGGGGATTCTGCTCGGACTCGCCATTCTGCCCCTGGTTTCCGTCCGGGACCCCGCGTAACGCGACGCGGCCCACTCGCACGCTCTCTGAAAAAGTTCTTGTCAAATCAGACGTCCTTCCCGATGAATTAAATCTCCAATCCCCCTCTGGAGTGTCTGATGTACAGCGAAAAACACCTGTCGCGACGCGAGCTCCGGTCCTGTATGGACCTCGGCAAGGCCCTGACCTCTGAGCTTGACGCAAATCAGCTTTTCCGCACCATTCTCCGGAAACTTTCGGATATGATCCCGGCCGATATATGGTCGCTCCTCCTGGTTGACAGAGACACCAGCGATCTCAGGTTTAAATTGAGCGTCGACCTCAACATGGAAGAGGTTAAGGACATCGTCATCAAACGGGGCCAGGGTATTGCCGGGCAGGTCGCCCTTATGAAAAAGCCGATGGTGGTGGAAGACGTGAAAACCTGCCGGTACTTCAACGACGAAGTCGACAGGATCTCCGGCAAGGTAACGAAAGCCGTCATGTGCGTGCCGCTTATCTTCGGCAGCCAAACGGTAGGCGTGATCGAAGCCATCAACCCCTACCGGACGACCAAAAAGGCGCTGTCGATCCTTATGTTTATCGCCGACTACGCCGCCATTGCAGTGGAAAACACCCGACGCTACCAGTACATACAGTCGATCGCGAACAAGGACAATCTGACCGGCCTCTACAATACCCGCTATCTCTATCAGAAGCTTACCGACCTTTTTGAATCGAGCAGGGTCTCGGGAGAGCCCTTCGGTCTCATCTTCATGGATCTGGATAACTTCAAAAAGGTGGTGGATAAATACGGACATCTCTTCGGCAGCCAGGCTATACAGGAGGTTGCGGCCACCATACGCGACGCATTGGCTGAACCCGCCTTCGGCGTAAGTTACGGCGGTGACGAGTTCGTTGCCGTACTCCCCGGCTATAACAAGGAGGAGACAATTAAAATGGCTGAAAAAATCAGATCAATGATGGCAAAAACCGCCTATCTGTCAAATAAAGGGGAGAATGTTCGACTGAGCGCAAGCTTTGGGGTTGCCGAATACCCGGATGACGCCACAAACATCACCCGTCTCCTCTCCGTAGCGGACAGGGCGATGTTCAAGATAAAAGATAAGGGGAAAAACGCGGTTGGGACTATATTCTAGGGACAACGCTGCTTGTTATCCGGATACCGGCCGGCTGATAATCTTTTCAGTCTTACTCAGGCCTCTTCAACTAACAAAACCGCAGCCGCAAGCACAGTAGTCCACAGGCCGTTTTTATTGCCCTCGGACGACTGGCAAATATTTCTCGTCTTGAATATGTGGCCGCTCGCGCGATAAACCTGCTTCCGCTCGTCCCACGCCTGGTCGGAGTCGAAAGGGAGACCCAGGGTCGACGCAAGCATCGTGGCCGCCAGGTCTTCCGCGAAATCCCCGGATAACTTTGCCACCTCGCCGAATGAATGGTGCTCCGAAAGATAGCCGTAGTTCTCCTGGTCGCGAGGCATGGCAATGCCGATTGCTGCTGAAATAAGCCGGTTTGGTTCATTCGTCTCATTTCTGGCCATTACGCAATAGGTTATCTGGCCTGGACGAAGAAGTTTAACGCCTTCCTGGCGTGATATTATCTTGCACTTGGGAGGAAGAATGCTCGACACGTACACGAGGTTGCATTTCTCAATGCCGGCGTTCCTTAAGGCAAGCTCGAAAGATGACAGCTTGTTTTTATGCACACCCACGCCTTTTGTCAGAAATAATTTGTTTGGTACCATCCTCGTCCTTCTGTAATAAAAGATTTTACTTTCAATACTATTTTATGTCACCAATAAAATTACAACAAATTTTTTAAAAAATTTTATTAATTTCAATCTATCGTGCCATGATCGCATGGGCATATGCGGGATCGTCTCGTCTGGAATTCCCGTGAGCCCACGGACGGCATGAGTGATGGTATATTTTTTATATGATAAGATCGTTTCATGACAGGGGAATCCTCAATGACGCTATCGTTTTGTTGTCGGCTGATACGATGGTAAAATCCGCGCCACACGCGCCCATGCTCCGGAGCATCATGGAAATAAGTATGATCCCCAGACCGGCTCCCTCTTCCCCGTCCTCATCAGTCTCGCCATCCGTTGCCTCGAAGTACTCCGAAATATCGTTAAACCTGCTCGCGCATTCAATTTTATACTGCACGTTGATTTTTTCCCTCTCGGTCATTTCAACCGGGTTGGTCACATGTATGGTAAGGGCCCGATCGTCCGCATGAATGAGGACCTCGGCTTTCATTTCGAACCTTCTGGCGAGACCCTCCAGATACCCGGCGTTCTCCCTGTCAAGCTCAAGCTTGAAAAGTCTCAGGGCAATATCATAATCAATGATGCTTTCCGATCTGTTTTTAGATGAATATCCTTCAAAATAGATGTTCTTGAAGTTGGCCTTGACCGCGTTTACCAGGAGTTCTTTCATGCAGGTATAGACTGGCGGGACCATCGAGGGGTTGTTATACTTCCTGAAAATCAGGGTGAGGACCTCCTTCATCCGCTGCTCGACATACTCGCTTACAGAATACGCGAGTATTTTTATTTTTTTATTGTTGTTGATGGCCTCTTCTAAGGTCATGGCGCCCATTCTTAATTCTCCGTCCCTCCCGGATCCTGCTGACAAACCGTTGTACCAAAGAACAATGAGGTATCCTTATAATCAAGACAAATAACGGGGCGTCCCCCCTTATTAATTTCATAAGATTTATTGACATATTCAATAAATTTATATAAATTTTTTAAGAGTTTGATGCTTGTCCAAAATTATTAATAGTGTGTTTTGAATGAATTACACTCCATACGAAGCAGAAGTGCTCCGTGAAATCGGAGAATGGGAAGAGTCAAAGCCGGGGATAATAGCTATGGCCGTTGATGCCGTCGGCACGCCGATCAGCATGATGATCGACAAGGCGCCAGGTTCCGTGATACATGTTACGGGGAGGGCCGTTCTCGGCTTCATGGAAATGCTCAGGGACATTTCCTACTGGACCTACTCGGAGAAAGACCTGATTAAAGAAGCCGGGAAGGCCGGTATTCGCATTAATGCAATCAGTGAACTTGCCGGACAGGATCTCCTGCTCCTCGACAGGATAGCGCGCAGGTATTTCAGTTCCAACAAATTGATCGCGGCGCTTGAAGGAGCCGGATGCGGGCTGGGCGGACTTGCTCTCATCGCCGCTGACATCCCCGCTCTTTTCGCGATCGCCTTCCGCTCGATACAGCAGATCGGAGCGTCTTACGGCTTCGACATGAAAGACCCCGACATGCTCCCGATCATCATGAGCGTGTTCCATGCCGGCAGCGGAATTTCGGTGGCTGCAAAATCGTCGCTCCTTGCCGACATGAGCAGGGCCGCCCCTGTGCTGGCGGGCAAGGCCGTCTACGGCAAGATCGCCGGAAGAACCAAAACGGCCCTTATCGTCGACATGTTCCAGCAGTATCTGAGGAACCTGCCGGCGCACCTGGCTGAAAACCTATCGAAAAGAAAGCTCGGCCAGGCCATACCGGTTATCGGCGCTGTCGTCAGCGCGGGATTCAATTACTGGTTCATGAGCAATGTCGTACTATCGGCATACATGATTTTCAGGAAACTGCACATCGAGAGAAAATACGCCGCGACACCGGACCGGCAGCGTACGCCCTCCCTTTTCAGGATCATTAAAAGCAGATTTATTACGGATAATTTCTGACGGCGTCCAATGGTCTATATCATAGGCGTCGACCACCTCGTCCAGTACAACGGTCCGGTCCCGGATTCTCTGAGGGCCGATTTCAGGGATTACATCATACATAAAGCGCGCGATTTGAAGATCGTGCTGATCGCCGAAGAGTTCAGCGAGGAAGCGCTCCATGAGGTGTACCATGCAACCTCGGATACGGCCCGGGAAGCCGCCGTGATGCTTGGCATCGAGCACAGGTACTGCGATCCGAGCGAGGCTGACCTGAGGAAATTAGGGATACCCTATTACGCGGAGGTTCGCGATCGTGTTAAACGGGACCGGGGCATTACCGCCGCCTTTATACTTGACGATGCCCTTAGAAAAGATGTCGAACGCGAAACCAGGGAGATTGTTCGGAGCCACTGGAGTGCCAGAGAGCGGTTCTGGCATAAACGGATATTCGACCGAATTGATTCGCCTGTGCTATTCATTTGCGGCCATGAACACGCCGTTAGCTTCCAAAAACTCCTGATCGAACAGGGGCATCACGCTGAAGTCATAGAACCGTTCTGGAAAAGAGAATTGTTCGTCGATTACAGCAAGATAAATCTATAACACTTGCATTAAGAAAGCTTTATTGATATTATTATCAGGCACAATGGCCGATTATTAATATATATTAAATATAACTTTAATATACATATTTTTGTGTACTATAACTACATTATGACCAATTTATTTTAAACAATTATTTATTTTTGTATACATATTATTTATTTTAATTATAATATGATATATTAATTTTAAATTTTAATATCAAAATGTTACTCTATTGAAAAAAAATTATTACATTAAAAACGATTGCCATGAAACATAACACCACATCACCAAACAAATTATTTTTAGAGATACTCCCCGATTACATATCATACACTGAAATCGGATCTCTTTTTTCAAGAGAGCGTTTAAAGCTCCTCACTCAGACAAACATCAGGACCGTATTCATTATCGCCTCCGAGCCGGTGGATTCACAGGTTTACCTGTACCTCACCAACACCTTTAACAGGGCTGGCATCCAGGTGCTCAGCTTTTACTATGACCGGCCCGATGTACAGCATATAAATACCCTGCGTTCGGCCGTCAACGACCTGAACAGATCCCTCGCGCGCGGGGGATGCCTGGTAATATCCTATCGGAGCAGGTTTGCAGTTCCACTAATTGCATGCATTCATATCGCAAGCGGCAAGAGCGTCGACGAGGCGATCGCTTCCGTGCAGACGATCGGCAAGGGAGCCTCCGACCTCGGTCACTTCAGGCCCGTGCTCGATCGCTTTTATGAAAGCCTTTCGCGTCCGGTTGACGACTCTCGCATCGTCCGCGACGCCATAAAAATTGAAAAGAACGCTCCGGTGCGCCCCGCCCCGATGCCGACTCTCAGCGACTCTGGACCAGTCCCCGCTGCTGCGGCGCCATCACCCCAGCCTGCCGCGCCGCGTGTGCCGGCATCAGAACCAAAAGTTGAAAAAAAACCGGAAGCAAAGCGGGCTAAAAAACAGGAGCCTGTAAAAGAAACAGTAAAAGCCGAAGCCGGCACTGCGCCCCCGGAAGCGCCTCCGGTGGCCCTCACCGCATCAAAAACCGGTCCATTTTACCGCTCTATCCGCTTCAAGCTGATATCGATCATATCGATTATTATCATTGCCGCCCTTTCCGGTGTGATTTTTCTGGCAAGTTATTTCTTCAAGAACGACAATATGGTCCGTGTTCAGGAAAGCAACCTGCAGATATCCGAGGTCATCGCCCTGAAAATCAAATCTGAAATTGAAAAATACCAGCTAATTTCCTCGGTCATGCTCAAAGAAAAGAAGGAAAGCATTTCCGGCTATGAAAATCTTATTGATACCGGCCGCAGGGAAATCGCGTTCGCCGGGATCGTCAATAAATCCGGCCCAAAGGGCGGCGAAGCCTTTGCGAAAACATTCTACAATAAGCCGCTCCTCAACAAGTTCGTTATATCCGACAGAGACATTCAAACGGTCAATGACGCCAGCGCTAAACTTTTCCAGCTTTCTTTTGCTGGAGAATACCTTATCAACAACATATCCCCCTATGTAAATCATCCGGTATTTTCATTGATCTTTCCGTATGAACATGACGCTTCCGGGGCGGTCTCATCGATCATGGTCAGCTATATCACTCTCGACAATCTCATGAAAACCTTCCAGGCGACCGGGATAACCAGGGTGATGATGGTAAACTACAAGGGCGAGGTGATCGCCCACCCGGACGAGAACATCGTCAAGGCCGGCGCCGATCTATCCACGGTTCCCATATGCAGCATGATGATGAAGAGCAAGATCGACAACGGTCAGACCCGATTCAAGGACGACAATTCCGTTTATTATCTGGGATCGTTCAAAAAGATCGACACTGGCGGCTTCGGAATCATCGCCACGGCTGAAGAGAAAAAGGCCTTCGAGGCCGTCTATGATATCCAGCGCCGGAACATACTTATCATGGCGATCGTCCTAACCGGCGCCATCCTGGTGATCTTCTTTTTCGGTAAGACCATCACGACACCGATTGTCCGCCTGGTGTGGGCGACGAAAAAGATCATCGAGGGGCAGTACCGTGTCGACATCGTCCCGACGACGAAAGACGAGATCGGACAGCTCACCAGCACCTTCATAGAAATGGGGAAAGGCCTGGAGGAGAGGGAAAAGATCAAGAGCGCTTTCGGCAAGTTCGTCAACAAGGACATCGCCGAGGCCGCGCTCCGCGACGAGCTCCGCCTCGGTGGGGAGCGCAAAACGGTCGCCATACTCTTTTCTGATATTCGCGCCTTTACTTCCATATCGGAGAGCCTCGAGCCGGAGGAGGTCGTCGAGTTCCTCAACATGTACATGACCAAGATGGTGGCGTGCGTCGAAAATGCCGACGGCATCGTCGACAAATTCATCGGCGACGCCATCATGGCCGTCTGGGGGACGCCAATTTCGAAGGGCAACGACACTGAAAACGCCCTCAACAGCGCGCTCATGATGCGCCACGAGCTTATACATTTCAACAAGGACAGGGGCGGGCCGCGCAAACCGTACATCAGAATCGGCGTCGGCATCAACACCGGTACGGTTCTGGCCGGTCAGATCGGCTCCGAAGACCGCATGGAATACACGGTTATCGGCGACCCTGTCAACCTCGCCTCCCGTATCGAGGCCCTCAACAAGCCGTTCGGGACCGATGTGCTAATCAGCGAGGATTCATACAAGCTTGTCAGGGACATATTCGCCGTTGAGAAAATGAGGCAAATCAAGGTCAAGGGCAAGATTGAGCCGCAGCAGATTTACGCGGTGCTGGGCCGCCTGGACGACGCTACCCGCCCCAAATCGCTTGCCGAGCTCCAGACGATCCTGGGGATTGAACATAAAGCCCTCTCTGATGAGGCCATGGACCAGCTGCTGGATCGCGGCGAAGAGAAATATGAGATTATCGAAAAGTGACATTATAACCGTAACGCTCGGGATAACCATCATGGCCGTGCTGAGCTATCTCCTCTACCTCGATATCACCAGGGGCTCCGGTCCCGGCAGCACCGAGCTCATAGGCAAGATCGCGGCAAAGCGCAACATGGCTGAACGCAAGTATTCGGCCCAGGTCGTCTGGAACGAGGTGTTCAAGGACTCCGATCTGTACAACTATGATACCATACGCACAGCAGATCGTTCGGAAGCGGTCATACGCCTCAAGGACGGCACCGAGATCACCCTCAACGAGAACAGCATGATTCTTCTGGTATATTCCGAGAAAGAGATCGACATCAAGTTCATACAGGGGACCATGAACGCCAAACAGTCAGAGGTGAAAGGCGCCACGCCGCAGAAAATCAACATCGAATCCGGCGATTCGAAAATATCCCTCAAGGACGGCGACGTGAGTCTTGCACAGGACATGGATAACACACTCCAGGTTACGGTGAACCGCGGTACCGCCACCCTAAAAACCGACAAGGAAGAGAAGGTCATCAAAGAAAACCAGAACATAATGGCCAGCGAGGATGAAATACGGCTGTTTGATCTCACCATCAAGCTCATAGCACCAGAAAACAACCGCTACCTGCAGTCCGTCAGAAACAAGGCCGCCGTAAAATTCTCATGGGAAATGCCGCGCGGCGCATACACCACCTTTCTCGAGATAGCCAATAACTCCGCGGTCAGCGATCCCACCATCAAAAAAGAGGTCCGGGGCGCGGCCTCCGAGCTCACCCTACCCGACGGGGTGTATTACTGGAGGGTAACCGCCGTCAATGCCGCGACCAAAAAAGTTGAGATGAGCGAAATACGCAAGGTTTCCATACTCGACAACAGGCCAGTTACCCTTATAGCACCGGCCAACAAAACGCTGATAAAATACCGTGACGCCAATCCGCTGATCAATTTCCTCTGGTCCAGAAACGAAAACTTTTCCCGTTATAATCTGGTTATATCCGGCAGTGCCGATATGGCCAAACCGGTGATCGACACCACGGTCGAGGGTAACAAAATTTCACTCAGCACTTTAACGCGAGGGACCTATTTCTGGAGAGTGGGCAACGTCCAGGAAAATGATCAGATTGAAAGCCGGGCGGTCTCCCCTGTCTTTACCTTTACTATCTCTAAAACCGACAAGCTTGAGCCGCCCGAACCGCTCTACCCGGCCGATAAAAAGTCGATTCACCCCATGTCAATCGTCCAGAAAGGCCTCGGCTTTTCCTGGATCAAACCAAGCTCGATCCCGCTGACTGAGATTACCATAGCCCGTGATCGCGATCTTTCAACAGTATTGATCAAGAAACGAATTGATGAAAATTTCATCAGGTTCTTTGATAAATTCGAGGTGGGGGACTACTACTGGGGCCTCAAGGGAATAATGCGCGATGGCTCAACGACCGATCCCTCCCGGGTAATGCGCTTCAGGGTGGTTGAACATGGCTCAATCTCCCTCATAGAACCGAAAAACGGGACGGTGATCGTTACCAATGACGCGGACACGGGGAGCAAAATTAATTTCACCTGGTCAAAGACGGACATCGAAGGCGCGTATATTGTTCAGCTTGCCAGGGACAAAAACTTCAAGGAAATTTTCAAGGAGACGACCATATCCGGCCTTTCAACCGAACTTTCCGGCATCATCAAGGGGCGCTATTTCTGGCGAGTAAAGCTGATCGACGATGCCAAGGCCGTGTTGCTCGTCAGCCCTGAACATACCTTCGAATTACTGAGCCTGCTCACTCCTCCTGCGGCGATTGGTCCGCTCCAGGGGAGCACGGTGGACATGCTCAAACGCGATACCCTTGATTTCTCCTGGAAACCCGTGCGGGGGGCTAACCTTTATAAAATCGGCCTGTACCAGGTCAAGGGCCTGATCAAATACTCGATCGCCAACATGGAAACCAGGAATACTCTTTACAAATTTGGAGATTTAAAGAAGCTTGATGTAGGTAAGTTCGTCTGGACGCTCCAGGCCGTCGAGACCGATCCCGCTACCAACCGCGTCAGGCGGCAGAGTGACGAAATACAGATACCGTTTAAAATCACTCTCGGGATCAGGGACGATTTTCAATTTAAAGTGCCTGAAATCATTCACACAGAGTGACGCCTATGAAAAAAAGGAATATCGCATCAATTATAATATTTATCTTCGTGGCGGCAGCAATGCTTGCGAGTACGCGATCCGCGCTGGCCGAAGAAACCCAGTCCAAGCCAATCAGAATCAAATGGGAATCCGTCGAGGGTATTATAAAATTTATCGTCCAGATAAAGGATCTGAGCGACGCGGTCGTTCTGGACAAGACCGTCGATGTTGAATATATCGATTTCACACTACCGCCGGGAAAGTATCTGATACGAATCGGCGCCATCAACAAATTCGAAAAGCTAAGTTTCTGGACCGACTGGGACCAGATCGAAATCCGTAAATACGAGAAATCAAAATTCTTTTCAAACGAATACCCGGCCAAGGTCGGCCTGAAGATCAGCGCGGGAGTATCCTATAACATGATCCTGCCGCCATGGAACTCTCTCTACAAGAATTCCTCGTTCGACCTGAACTATCTGAACTATTTTGGAAGAATCGGCTTCCATTTCGGAAACTCAAAATACGTGAAAGCGGAAGGCTTCATGAAATACTTCGGGATCGAGCTCGAAGGCAGCTACTGCAGATACGCCGGAACGGGAAACAAATTCTCCCAATTCCAGTCGAAGCTGCTTACGATTACCGGCGGGCCTAACTTTTTCATTAAAACGAACCTGAAGATTCCCCTCAATTTTTACCTTCGGTTTGGCGGAGGCGCCTCATACTCATTTCAGGAATACACGCGCCGGAGTATATACGGCTATCCGTATCAGACGGGAACGGTGAAATCCCTCGATCCCTACGCGCGGGTAGGCGGCGCGATTGAACTCAATTTCCTTTACGCCCTGAGCCTCGATATTGGCGCCGATTATTACATCACGTTTTACCAGGATGAGTTCTTCCAGTCGCTCAGGTACTTTGCCATGATCGGGTTCAGGATATAAAGCCGCGCACCCGTTGCCGGTCATGCGGCGCCCGGAGTTTTCACGACCATGCTATCTCTTCAACAGCGCCTTCGTTCCTGCTGGTGAGGCAGCCGAGCCTGAAAAGTCGCTCCACCTCCCCGGAAACGACATCCTTTCGCAACCCGGAATTCTCCGTGACGTAATTGACGAAATTTTCCACACCACCGCCGTCGTTATTCGCCAGGGCGTAGCGCTCGACCAATTCCTCCCTGATGAGCCTGTTGTTGAAGTCTATCGATATTATATTGTTGACCATTTCCTGATTGACCGGCGTCAGCGTCTCTCCGTGCTCGTGCTTTTCCAGCTCGCAGAGTATCATCCTGTTAATGCCCTCGTTGAATTCACCGACAATCCGGTCGACATCCTGATGCGGGAGGTGGATGGATTCGCACACCGACCTGTTCGCATCATACTTGTCCCAGTCGCTTGTCAAGATTCGCATGCCGTAATCGGCGGCCTTCTCGCGCACCTCGGTGCCGGGAAATGGCGCAAGGATATGAAACCCATAGCTCCTGCACTGCGCCCGGGCGAATTCCATCGTCTGCCGGACGGTTTCCGGTGTTTCCCCCGGGAGGCCCATGATATACGAGGCCATGGGGACAACGCCCACCTCGCTGCATAGTCTTATTGCCTTTTCAATTTTTTCTAGAGTAATTTTTTTCTTTATACGATCGAGTATCTCCTGAACGCCGCTTTCTATTCCGAAACAGAGCATGGTGCACCCCGCGGCCTTCATCACCTCAAGAAGTTCCCTGTTCACCGTGTCGACGCGCGCAAATGCGGTCCAGTCGTGCCTGATTCCCCGCCTCATGATCTCCTCGCAGATCTGTATGCACCGTCTCTTGTTAGAGGTGAACAGGTCGTCAACGATATTGATCTGCCTGAATCCCTGCTTGGAAAGCATCTCGAATTCGTCGGCCACCCGCTGTATATCGTAATATCTCACACGCCGCCCGACCATTTTGGAACCGACGCAGAATATGCATTCGTATGGACATCCCCGCGAGGTAATCATGTTAAGGGGAAAGCCGAGCGCCTTATACTTGCTGAGCTGGACGAGATGGCGCGCGGGATACGGAAGGACATTGATATCCTGAATAAAATCCCTTTTCTCATTGTGCGCGATTTCAGCTCCGTCGCGGTATGATAGTCCCCTGATCCGGCTGAATGCCTCCCTGTTTTCCAGGTTCCCGAGAAGCTCGACGGTTGTCATCTCCCCTTCCCCGCGCACGATCGCGTCCAGAAAGAGGTTTTCAGCAAGAATCTCCTGGGCATCGAACGAAACGTGCGGCCCGCCCATGACGATTAATGAGCCGGGCGATTCCTCCCTGCACTCCCCGAGTATGGCAAGGGCGCCCTTTACGTTCATGGTCACTGCGGTGGCTCCGATCATATCAGGCTTGAAATCGCCTATGATCCTTTTTATACGCCCGCGTGAATACGGATTCACAATATAATCCTCAATCAAAACATCTGCGCCGTTTTGAATGAGGTACGCCGCGAGAGACATGAGTCCGAACGGCGGGGACGGTGACTCTTCCAGCGGATATGGCGGATTTATCAGCAAAACCCTTTTCTTCATAACATGACTCCCTCAATCGAACCACTATACATTCAGAGCAGTCTCCTCATAATGTCAAGAAAATACTGAAAAGCGGGTATCCTTTATGTGGAAGCTCCGGGCCCGCCGGTCTGACGCCATGGCTGATTAATGTACCGGAGCAGCCCCGTTGCTGGACCGTTCGTTATATTCTTGACAACCGGCCGCGATACCGTTTATCTGCCGCCATGGAACAAAACAGGTTGCTCTGGAACGCCGGGCTGTACCAGGACTCATCCAGCCTGCAATTTCAGCTCGGGCTTCTCGCGATTAAAAAGCTCAATCCCTGCGACGGGGAACGGATACTCGATATCGGATGCGGGAACGGCCTCCTGACAATCGAGCTGGCAAAATCAATTCCGACCGGAGAGGTGACCGGCGTTGAGGCTTCTGCAGAAATGCACGCGAAGGCGGCAGAAAACGCCTCCCGCCACGGCGTCAACAATCTACGCCTGCTCAACATGGACGCCATTGGAATATCGTTTCAGAATGAATTTGACGCCGTATTTTCGAATTCCGCAATCCACTGGATAAGAGAGCTCGAGAAGATGTACGGGCTGATCTTCTCCTCGCTCGCCGGCGACGGAAGAATCATGATACAGACCGGGATCAAGGAGATGAACAGGCTTGTTGAAACCGTAATCGTCATTCTCCAGACGGATCGATACCGGCCCTACCTGGCCGGGATGTCTCTGCCCTGGCGTTATCTGACGCGCGGGGAGACCATCGAGATCCTCGAAAAAAGCGGGTTTTCCGAAATCGAAGTGGAAGAAAGGAGGGACCGGTATGATTTCAGCTCTATCACGGAACTGACCGGCTACCTCAAGTCCGCGGCCATGGTCCCGTTTCTTTCGCTTATCCCTCCCGAACTTGCCGGGGAGTTCAGCGATTTTTTCGTCCGCACCTACCTCGAAAAGAACAGCAACGTCCTGGAGTTTACGTCGACACGCGCGTTTATATCCGCCCGCAAGCCGCGGGATTGATTCGCCGTCACGCACTCATGCCATGGCGCTGCGAATCGACTCAATATCGTTTGTTATAAAACCGTCAGCTCCGGCCGCCCTGAACGCCCGGGCTTCCGCCGGTGTATCAACATTCATAACATAGACCCGTATACCCTTCCCCCTGACCTCATGTATGAGGGCATCATTCGCGATATAGGATGTTCCCATCCTCACCGGTATGATAAGTGCGTCTGCGGCGAACTGCTTTTTGAAATAGAGCAGGCCCGACCTGAACAGAGCATAGACCCCTATCATTCCGGCGGTCGACATCGCTATCGCCGCGTCAGGCAGCGCGGAGATAATTTTTGCAATATTGAACCCGCTCCTGGCTGAAGCGAGGACTCTCCCCTCCGCGCCGGCCCGTTCGATCACGCCGGCGGCTTCCTCCATCAATCCGGCGCTCTTCTCTAAGAAAAAGAGGTTGAACCGCTGTTCGGGGAAGGCCCGAAGCGACTCTTCCAACTCGGGGAATAGCTCTCCCTTTTCACCGGCCCCACTCCCGACTGTCATTGCTCTCCGGCATATATCGCGAAGCTCCCGGATGCCGAACGATCCGATTCCCGATTTCCTGATCGTGTCTATCGAAAAAACCTCGTCAGAATAACAGACGATCCTGCCGTCACGGGTCAATGATACATTTGTCCGGATGACATCGCTCCCCTGATCGATTGACCTCCCGAAATTGGGGATTGTATCATGGGGCAATCCGGGGGTTCCGCCCCCGGTGGAAAAAATCAGTGGTTCATGTTCAAAAAATTTTTTCATTCTCATACCGGGGTTTCATGATTATGCTTTCAGATCCGGAGATATCACCATCATCTTTATAAGTGCCAGGATAAAGTCAATTTTCTTTTCATGAACGATTAATTCATATTATACTTATTTATTTTATTGTTTATAAAAATTCAAATTCTATAATTATATTCCAATTATGTACAGTAATTTAAACGACCTGAGCATACCCCCTGTTTAAAGGTTCCATCAAGGCAAAAATCATGTTGACAAAATATGCCTCTTGCAAGCGTTATTAATGCACAATCACAAACAGGAAGGTGATTTCTTATCGGAATGACATCAGATAACTCTATTCCCGACAGCGGCCCCAAAAAAAAGACAAAAATTATCAACCGGCTCATTAAATCGTTTAAAAAAAACAATAAAGATATTCTCGAATCATGCGATTACGAGAATCTTGACATGGCACGCCAGGATATGATCCGGGGAATCATCAATCTTCCGGTCCTGAACGCCAGAGACGTCATGATTCCCCGCGTGGACGTTTTCGCCGTTGATTCAGAAACCGAGCTAAAGCCCCTGGTCAAGACTATGTGCAAGGCCGGCCATTCGCGGGTGCCTGTGTACCGGGAAACAATCGACAACATCATCGGGATCCTCTATGTGAAGGACCTGGTCAGGCTACTCATTGAGCCTTCGAAGAAAAAGTTCCAGCTCAAAAAAATCATCCACGAACCGTATTTTGTCCCGGAGACCATGACCCTCGACGAGCTGCTCCCGCAGTTCAAGCATCGCAAGCTCCACATCGCCGTGGTCGTCGACGAATACGGAGGCTTCAGCGGCATCGTGACCCTGGAGGATATCCTCGAGGAGATCGTCGGCGACATCAATGACGAGTACGACAGTCCCGAGCTTCCCGACATAGAGAAAATCGGGAAAAACGTGTATGATGTCGATTCACGGGTGTCAATTGCCGAATTCAATGAAAAGCTGGGGCGATCACTTGCCCAGGAAAACTTCGATACCATCGGGGGATACGTATTTGACCTCTTCGGCAAAATCCCGGAAAAGGGGGAATCGATAAAAGACGGCAACGTGCAGTTCACCATAAAGGAAATCAGCGGAACGATCATCAACCGTATTACCGTTACCATCACAAAGCAAACCTGACGGATTATGGAAATCCACAAAACGACCGGCATTGCCCTCTCTTCGATCGCTTCGGGCGAAGCAGACATCATATGCAACTATTTCACCCGGGACTCCGGCAAACGTAAGTTCGTATTCAAGGGGCTGAAAAAGAGTAAAAAGCGCTCGCTGGCTGCGACGGAGCCCGGAGCTGTTGCAAACCTGGTTTACTACCACCGAGAAGACCGCGACATCTTCATCGTGAACGACAGCAGCGTGGAGAAATACTTTCCCTCCATAACCGCCAATCTCCAGAAGATTTTCCATCTCTATTTCATACTGGAATGTGTGGAGAAAACATCCGGCTATGACATGGCCGACGAATCGATTTTCATACTGCTCCTTTCGGGCATCGAAGTCCTCTCGAAGACCGATTACCCGGCGCACCTTTCGTCATTCTTCACGCTGCGCCTCCTCAATCACCACGGCATACTCCCGGACATCCAGGCATGTAAAATATGCGGGAAAAGGCAGTTCGGCAGCTTCACAATGGATGTTCTTGACCTGAGGCCGGTGTGCGGCTCCTGCCTGGGCGAAAATCCTTCTGGTCCGTGGCAGCGAAGCGCCATGCTGCCGGGAAGCATACGGGGCTACCTTACCGCCTGCACGACGCAGAAATTCAGCGCGCTGGATCCGGGCCGCTATCCGGAAAACGACATTCTGGACCTCGTATTCAACCTGTCGATGTTCATTGAAAATTATTTCCACACTGATCTGAAGTCGAAATCCTTCATCCTGTCAAACCGGTACCGGTAGCCGTCAGCCCCTGTTGAGGCGGCCGAATATCCCCCTGTTCTTCCTGTACAGGTTGACGAATTCTCCGTACAGTTCGTTATATACCGCGCCGCGGACCCCGTCCGGATAAAACACCGAATCATACTCCACGAGGTCTGGTATGTTCTCAAAGGATATGTTCCCCGCTCCCACTGAGGCTATAAACGCCGCGCCCCGCGCGTTCGCCTGGACCGGGTTTTTCACACGCCGGATTTCGCGCCCGAGAACGTCAGCTAATATGCCGCACCACGCGCGGGACCGGGCCCCGCCACCGATGATATTGAGGGGGGCCATCCTTTTTCCGGCGAAACGCTCCACGTAACGGAGGCTCCAGCGCGTGTTGTAGGCGACTCCCTCCAGCACAGCCCGAACTATCTGGTCTGTGTTCGACGTCATTGAAATGTTGAACAGGATGCCCCTGAGCGTGGTGCTGTCCACCGGACTTCGCTCGCCGTTGAGCCAGGGGGCGAATATCATTCTGTTGCTCCCGGGCGGGACGCCGGCCACCGTTTCATCCAGGCGCGCGTACGGGTCCTTCGGCCGTTTGGCCGTGTAAAAATGGCTTCTGTGAAAAATGATATTGTTCAGAAGAAAATCGAGCGCGCCACCGGCTATGTCCTGCTCGTTTATGCACTGGTAGCGTCCCGGTATGGCCGAGGGAAGTGAAGCGATGCTGTGGAACATGTCCGTCTTCTTGAATGGGACGATGCATTCCACCCATGATGATGTCCCGATATAAAGATGTCCCTCATAATCGCGCACCGCGCCGGAACCGACAAGCGCTGACTGGTGATCCGGGGACCCGCCGAATACCCGGACTCCCGCGGACAGGCCGAGCTCCTTCGCCACGGACGGCCGGAGTGTTCCGATAACGTCGACAGATCTCACCAGAGGCGGAAGCTTTTCCCGGTCGATGCCGAGCTCCCTGATGAGCGCGTCTGAATACCGTATATCGTTTATCTTCCTGTTGTCGGTCACCCAGAAGAGCGTTATCGAATCGTGGGTGGCGGCAAACTCTCCGGTAAGCCTGAGGTTGAAGTAGTCCTTGCTCCCGAGAAACTTATGTGTCCTCTCGTAAATGTCAGGATACTCGCGCTCGGTCAGGATCACATGGGCGATATCGTCCTTACCGGAAAGGGATGGTCCGCCGCCGGTGGTCCGTATCCACCTCAACACCTTGCCGAGACCGTACCCCTGCACGTTCGGAAATCCACCCGCCAGTTCCCGGATATACCGGGCGCCGCGCGCATCCATCCAGGTAAGGGAATTCATCAATGGCGTACCGTCCCGGCCCACGGCCACCGTGCTGGAAAAGGTGCTGGAAACACAGACCGATTCCACGCGCGGAACAAGATCCGGATTGCGCTTCAGCAGGCGCTTCGCGCTTTTCAGGAAGGCGTTCCACCAGTCGGCCGGGTCCTGCTCCGCACCCCCGCCGGGAAGGAAGCTGATTGGCGTACCCTCACTGTCGAAGTCAACCACGGAGCCGTGGATGGTGACCAGCGCTACCTTGCACCCCGATGTGCCGTGATCGAGGGCGAGAACATATTTTTCCTTTTTACCTGCCGCCATATTACTCTAAAGATTCATCTTTGATACTTTTCCGTCCTTGTCGACGCTTTCGATGATGAATCCGCCGAATGATTCGCCCCCTTCCTTGTCCTTGTCGAGATGCATTACCTCCGGCATCAAGGCAAGCACATCTTTCGGTACGACGCAGGCCTCCGGCGGCATGACCCCGTTCCCTTCGACTTTACCGCGGTGCATCAGAATGGCTCCCATGGCTGCCGGGATACCGGTGCCCTCGCCCAGGGCCTGGCTGCGGGAGGCCATGTGGAACCGGTACTCCCGATATTCGCCGTTTTTCTTCCCTTTCGCCACGACCGAGCAGCACCCGCGCTGCGACCCGAAGTTCAGTTTCCGCAATATGCGCTCCCGCTCCAGTAAAATATAGGCGACAGCGAAATCATAGGGCACGACCGGCTTCCCCTTCACCATGACCGGCTCTCTGCTGTTGAATCCTAGACCGCACAGGTCCCTTGTCAGTTCGTAGTACTCGTTCGGGATGACCGATCCCTTGTTCGTCACGCGCTTCGTCTGTATATATTTCGGTATGGTCACCTGCTCGGGGTGGGGATACGGATAGAGCGGCACGCTCCCGAGTATCGGGAACTCGAAGGTCTCGCGGAGAGCGATGCCGTCCTCCTCAAAGTACTTCACGTATTTCAACTCTCCGTCGAGAAACATCGGGATGTCTATTGACATGCAGTGGAATCGGTGCGCAATAACGCCCTCCCCCTCTACCTTCTCGCCTCCGTGGGCGTGGAAGATATCGATCGAATCGGTTTCATCGAGGAGCTCGGTCGCCGCCATCTTCGCAATGATATTGGTCACGCCGGGTGAGTTCCCCATGCCTATCAGGGCGGTCACTCCGGCAGACTTTGCCGACTCGTCCAGTCCGAAAATTTCCTCGGTAACGTCTACATCATCGCATACGTCCACGTACTGTATTCCCGCTTCGATCACAGCGCCGAGTATCTGCTTTACCGTGCTGTAAAACGGTCCGACGCAATTAAGAACGACATCGCTGCCCTCTATCGCCTTGTGTATCGATTTTTTATCACCCGCATTAAATTTCTTCACCGAAACCTTCGTGGACCCAATTTTTGCCCTCACATCTTTTGCTCTTTCTGTATTATAATCACCGATAACCACCTCTGTAAATTCGTTATGGCCGGCAAGTGTCTTTACTGCAACTGATCCTACCGCTCCTGCACCGCCCAGGACAATAACTTTCGCCATATGGTACCATCCTTATAATATTAACATATGTTAAATATAACATTAGTTAACAATAAAATCAATTATTTATATAATTTAATATTTGAATTACGAAATTTTTTCAATTAATTTAAGTTGAAAAGCTGAATTATGCCCATTTAACCGAAGTAAAATTAATAACAAATTATCCGAAGCAAAACAGTTAATTTCGATCACTTATAAGCAAACCTATCGAAAAATGGAAACAATTCGCCGTAATCAATTCATCATATACTCGAGGATGTCGTCAACGATCGCTTCATAGGTATCTGCCGGCTTTTTAATCACGTAGTCAACCATCCGGCCATGATAGAGCGATATCATTCCATGAAGCATGCTCCAGACTTCAATCATTCTCCGCTCCACTTCCCCCGCCCTGTCCCTTTTGACGTTCGTGATGACCTTCGCCACGGTTTGCACAGACAACTCGATGATTTTCCGCGAATAATCCATTTCTACCTTCGCCAACGCCTCCAGCCGGGTGCCGACATAGTCGTTATATTTCGGCAGGACGGGCGAAAACATTATATCATAGTAGTTGTAATTCCTGATGCCGAAAGAGAGATAGGAGGCGATGAATTTCTTTCCGCGCTCGACAGGGTCACGGTGTGCGTCATAGACGGATTTCAGCTCGTCGTACAGCAACTTGAAGCCGTGTATGAGTATGTTAATATAAATTTCATCCTTGTTGGCAAAATAGTTATATAGATTGGTCGCGGACATTCCCATCTTCGATGCTATCTTTCTCATTGTCAACCGACGAAATCCGTCTGAAATGATGATCTCAACGGCCGCCTCTATAATGCTGGCTTTTATTTTTTCGATTTTACTGCTGTCACGCGCGGTTTTTGTCATTTTTTATCCGCCTTCTGCCTTCATGCTTCATCTCGGTGATCTTGCGCTCTATTGCCGCGAGCTTTTTTGTGAGACTATCGATCGAGCGTTCAATCCTGTCGCGTTCAGAAAGAAGAGTGTCCATGGTGTCGGCCTTATTCTGCCGAGAGGAGAACTCCGCTTTTACCATGTCCGGCGATTTCCCGTCTGAAAACGCCTCCTCAGCCCTGACGCGCGCGCCTTCGTCGCGTATGGTGGCGACCGTCTTCATGTTGTCAAAGCCGATCTCCGGCTTAAGGTCCATGGCATGCAGCTTTATTAAAAGACGCGCCGTTGTCCTGTGCAGGAGGAGCTCGCGGTCGACGTAATCTTCAAAGCTCGCGTTCAGTTCCTGGCATAGAGCCTGCGCCTGGTTGAGAAGCCCTCCCAGCTCCTTCATAAGATTGCCGTTCGCCGAAAGATAACTACCCTTTATCTTCCTGGTCAGCTCTGCAAAGCGCCCGTCCTTCCTGAAGATGTTGACGTAGACGCCCTTCTCCTCGGCCGCAAAGAGAAGCCTGTGAAAAATGTCCCAGAATCGGTTCGTATGCGCTCGGCTCGATACCGGAACCGGGGACCGCTCGTAATGAAGATGATGGGCGAACTCGTGAATGGCCGTGTACATCAGCTGCGAATCATCGGTAAAGTTCTTGTTATGTATGATTATCTCTTTTCTGTCCGGATAATAGAGGCCGTCGACCTTTTTACTTGTCTTGCCTGAGAATATCACGCTGAAATCCCCCGCTTTTCCGTCAAGCGCGATGAGCTTTTCCTTCACCTGATCCTGATTCATTTATCCCTCCGGCTGGTGCATGCCGCCCCTGAAATCTTCCACGCCTTTCTTTTCCGTATGGTAGCCGAGATAATAGAGAGCCCTGAATATACGGTAGGTAACGCGGTCAAGCCATCGAATCGCCTCTATCTGCCGCATTGCCGTGTCGGCGTCAATTGTCCCTGAGGCGGTTCGCCCCAGAATCTCCTCCCGTTGTCTCTCCCTGAGCTCCTTCATGTAGTGTGAAGTGCTCTCCATTTCCTGTAGAGACTCCTTCTTCTTCAGCCCTTCGAGACGCACCAGCACCGGCTCCACGTTTTCGGCAAGGGTCATGGCGAGATGATTCAGGTTCCTGTCGTTTCGCATGGTGGCCAGTTTCCCGAATTCACGGCTGGCGATTATAAGCTGGTCAACGTGGTCAATGGCGTGCATGACCGAAATCAACCCCTCGCTGTACGTCGTGGACACGCCCTTGGTCGTCTTTATCCTGCCGAGGAAGCGTCTTGTTTCGATCAGGGCATCGCTTACCTCCCGTATCCTTCCCCGTATCGACGGCATTATCCTTTCCGAACCGATCATCTCCCGTACGATATCTATGGACGCGATGGTGATGTCGATGATTGTCCTCCGTACGGTTTCAATCGCGACCGACGGGATGTTAATAAGCGTATTATCGAGATGCCTTGTGAGGAACGGGCCCCGTTCAGGGATGATCCTCAGAAGAAATTTCGAAAAATACTTTATGAAGGGAAGAATGATCACTATCCCAAGCAGGTTAAACGCGCTGTGAAACCCAGCGAGGGTAATAGTACTGTCTTCGACATGGAAGGTAGTTGCGATATATTCCACCATGAAAATAAAATACGGCAGAATGATGAAGGCGACGATCCCGGTGATCACGTTGAACATGATATGTGCGACCGCTGTTCTTTTAGCGGCCGATGTCGCCCCAAACGCTGCTATTGCGGCGGTAAGCGTCGTGCCTATGTTCTGGCCAATGACCAGCGCGGCCCCCTGGGTCAGGTCTATCGTGCCGATGTTTAGCGCCGCCATTGTGGTGGCCACCGCCGCGCTCGACGTCTGCATGATGATGGTCATCGCGATGCCGACCGCGACGAGCAACAGCCTGTTGACAACTCCCGTTCCGGCAAAGCTTTTAAGGTCTATATAGCCCGACAGGAGTTTCATTCCCTCCTGGAGGACGTCGATGCCGAAAAAAATCAGGCCAAACCCTGCCATGGCGAGTCCGGCAACCGCTATCCGGTCCCGCCCGAGCAGCCGCAGCAGCGCCCCGCCCCCGACGATCGGGAGCGCCACCACGCCGAGCTTAAGCTTTATCCCGAGCAGCGACACGATCCATCCGGTGCTGGTCGTTCCGAGGTGAGCTCCCAGTATAATGCCGAGCGACTGGTGGAAGGTGATGAGACCGGCGCTGACGAATCCTATAGTTGTAATTATGGTCGCATGCGATGACTGAAGCATCGCCGTGATGCCCGCACCGGAAAGTATGGAGGATACCGTGCCGCCGGTAAAACGGCTGAGCGCCTTTCTAAGGGTGTCGCCGGCGAATGACTTGAGTCCCTCGGTCATCAGGATCATCCCAAGGATGAAAAGCCCGATACCACCGAGTACGGATGTCGCCATGATCCACATGCGGAAAATATTTTATGAATAAGTCAAATATGCAAGCCTTTTCTTTAAGGAACGGCGCATCCGGCCCAATAAACATTAATTTTTAGTCTACCAAAAAATACTTGATTTCAAGATTTTATTGTTGATCCTGTCGATACCGGTGAGATTCTTCCGGTACGAGGCCGCCATGATTGACAGATATTCAAGAAAAGAAATTGCCGGCATCTGGGAGCTGGAAAACAAATTTCGGATCTGGCTGGACATCGAAATCGCTGTCTGCGAAGTACAGGCGGCTGAAGGTTGTATCCCCGCTCCCGACCTTAAAAATATCAAGGAAAAGGCGTCTTTCAGCGTCGATCGCATCCTTGAAATAGAAAACAGGGTCCACCATGATGTTATCGCATTTCTCACCGATGTCGGCGAGCAGGTCGGCCCCTCCTCCCGGTATATCCACTACGGCCTCACCTCGAGCGATATCGTCGATACGGCCCTGTCGATACAGCTCAAGCAGTCCGGCGGGATCATCTGCGAGGGGCTCCAAAAGCTAATCGCCGCCCTGAAAATTCTCGCGCTGAAATACCGTGTCACTCCTTGCATGGGTCGGTCCCACGGCGTCCACGCCGAACCGACCACCTTCGGGGTGAAGATGGCCCTCTACTACGAAGAATTCAGGCGCAACCTCGACCGGATCAGCCGGGCGATCGACGCCATTTCATACGGAAAATTCTCCGGCGCTGTCGGCACGTTCAGCAATATATCTCCCGATATTGAGAAAAAGGTATGCGATCGCCTAGGCCTGAAGCCGGACCCGATATCGACCCAGGTCATCCAGCGCGATCGTCACGCCGAATTCATGGCCTCCCTTGCCATCTGCGCCGGCAGTCTGGACAAGCTCGCGACAGAAATCCGCCACCTCCAGCGGACCGAGGTCCGGGAGGTCGAGGAGCCGTTTCAGAAGGGCCAGAAAGGATCGTCCGCAATGCCCCACAAGCGCAACCCCGTGCTCTGCGAGAGGATCACCGGCATCTCCCGCGTAATCAAGGCCAACATGAACGTCGCACTCGACGACATGACTCTCTGGCACGAGCGCGACATTTCCCATTCCTCGGCCGAAAGGATTATATTTCCGGATTCGACGATCGCCCTTGACTACCTGATACACCGAATGATCTTCATCATCGAGAACCTCCACGTCTACCCGGAGAATATGATGCGTAATATCGAAAACACCGGCGGCCTGTTCCACTCCCAGTCGCTGCTCCTCGCGCTCGTGGAAAAAGGTATGCCGCGCGAGGAGGCCTACGCCGCAGTCCAGGGGCTGGCAATGCGGGTATGGTCCCGCGAGGGGACCCTCTTCGAGCTGTGCAAAAAAGATGACGTCATCGCGAAAAACCTGAGTTCAAATGAGCTGGAGGATATTTTCGATCTCAACAGATACCTGATAAATATTGGCCACATCTATAAAAAAATCGGACTATGATTTCCTGAAAAGGATATTCAAGCCCCGGCACGTGGCCGTGGTCGGCGTGTCTGCGGACGGTTTCGGTTTCGGCAGGGGCATCCTCCTCTCACTTCTGAAAATTGGGTTCAACGGCGAACGTTACCAGGTGAACCCCCGAGTGGGCACAACTTCCGGCCTCACCATATACCAGCATTGACGAAATACCTGCCGACCTCGGTCATGGCATCGTTATGACGCCCAGATCGCCGTGCAGCTCCTCTATCACAACAAATCGCTCGCCGTCCATCTCCCCGGAACGCCGGTCTCCGCCATCACGCCGACGCAGGCCTTCGCGGACGCCTTCGCCCGGTCGGCGGCGGACACCGGGAAACCGGTTATCGTCGTGCTCCCTGACTACAAATAGGAACCCGAGGCGCTCGACATCGCCGTAACAATCCGCTATGCAATAAAGCTGTACGCAGACAAAAAAATACCGGTGTACGACGATATTCGCGAGGCCATTCAATCTCTCAAAATAATCTCTGATTATTATCGCCGAATGTTGAAAACAGGGCCAGGATATGCTCCCGGGTCGTGATATAATCCAGGTTTTTTATTATTAACCTGCTGCCGTCCATGTCCGTGATCCATCCTCACGGTTACAATATAACAACGGACCGTGCCGCTCATCAATAGCCAAATGAACTGCAATGTTACGCTCCTGTTAAATTGGATGGCATAATTGAAAATATATTTGACACCCGGCCATGAAAATCACGATTATAGAGTCATGAATTTACATTACTATCTCATACGATAAACAAACGAAGGAAATGTACCATGGAAGACAAAATTAAGCTCATCGGCGAAAGCCTTTACCGTTTCCAGTCCGCCATCAATGAGAACGGGACCACCCTTGAGGACTATATCAGGGAACACTATCTTGGCAAGTGGACCTCCGATGACCTCTACCATGTCTCGGCCATCAGGACCTCGTTCGTCAACGCCGCTACTCGGTACATGATAGACCAGGGGCTGTTCAATATCGAAAAAGTCATGCTGAGCATCATCACCGACCCCCTTGCTCACGACATCGAGCACACGCCGTCGATACCGTACAAGGGCCACACATACCTGACGACCCACAGCATGATATACAGCAAATTCCTCGCCTGTTCGAACAGCAACGTGAAGGGAATCTACGTGGACTCTCCCAATATCCGGCTGGAAATTGAAAGCCCCATGCGCACTCAACGGGGGCGCTATCTCGTCGACTTCTCGCAGATAGACGTGGAACTGAGAAGGAACCGCGGCCTCCTTTTAGACGATTATCTCTACAACAGCGAAAAGGTGATCGAGATCCTCAATGCGGACATGGAAATAATAATGGGTTTCTTCGAGAAAATGATCGTGGCCGCCTGCGAGGAGGTCAACAGGAAGAACGCCGACAGCCTGAAATATTTCGGCATCGTCCTCGAGGTGCCGAAGACCCCGTTCCCTGCTTTTCCCAAGGACGATTGCGTTAAAAAATACGGGCCGCGCGGCTATGAGGAGAAAACAGGCGAGGAGACAAAATCACAATTCTTCTGGATACGGGGCCTCCTCCGTGAAAACTACGACCTTGTTTACCCCTATCTCCTGCCGCATGAAAAGAAGATAGACATCAGGAACATCCCTTCCGCCTCGGTATTCAACTACGATATCCTGGCTAAAAGTATCGATGCGAAAACCGGCAAACACTCGGCCGCCAAGGAGATCCTCTCGGGGGCCATACGCGAATGGCTCTTCGAGCCGATAATCGAGCGGATAATCGACAACAAGGTCTTGCCCGTTCGGCCGGTCATACGCAACGGCAACATCGAAAACATCGATGAACTGGGCGGCTACGGCCCCTTCCTCTACTTTGCTTCGATGAAAGGCAAGGACGGCAAACCGCTCTTCCCCGACACCATGGGGGGCGGCATCGGCATCGAGAGGACCCTCTACTCGATATTAAGGGGCGACAGGATCAAAAAGATCGATGATGTAACGTTTTTCGGGAAAAACCCGGATTCTCACCCGCTCTATCTTTTTTAGCCTTCTGTCCAAATTTTTTCTGGACTACTGAAACGCTCTGACGCTTTATGCTATAGAGCGCTTCTGCGCCTGATAGAACCTGGTCATGGCGGCCTCTCCGCCATGGCACGGAAAAACTTGAGGCCCGATTCTTGAAAGCAACTATTAAGGAAATTCTCGGCATGCAGGGAGACGGCCGCGTCATCCCGGCTGAGGGCTGGGTCCGCACGAGGCGCGATTCCAAGGGCGTGACCTTCCTCGAAATTAACGACGGATCGACCATAAAGAACCTCCAGGTCGTCATCGATCAGGGCTTCGGCGGCTTCGATGCCGTTACCGCCAACCTTACCACCGGCAGCAGCGTCGTGGTCACGGGGAAGCTCATCGCCTCGCCGGGACAGGGCCAGGCCGTCGAAATCGCCGCTGAATCTATAGAGATCCTCGGCACGGCGCCCGTTGACGAATTCCCCCTGCAGAAAAAGAAGCACTCGTTTGAATTTCTCCGCGAGATTGCGCATATCAGGCCGCGAACCAACTCATTCGGAGCGGTCGCGCGGGTCAGAAACGCCATGAGCTTCGCGATACACAGCTTCTTCCAGGAACGCGGGTTCATCTATGTCCACACTCCCATCATCACAGGAAGCGACGCCGAGGGCGCCGGAGAAATGTTCCAGGTCACCACGCTCCCGCTCGAAAAGGTCCCGCTTGTCGAGGGCCGGGTCGACTTCGGACAGGACTTCTTCGGCAAAAAAGCGTCCCTCACCGTCAGCGGACAGCTCGAGGGCGAAACCTACGCCTGCGCCCTCAAGAACATCTATACCTTCGGCCCGACCTTCCGGGCAGAGAATTCGAACACGTCGCGCCACCTGGCTGAATTCTGGATGATAGAGCCGGAGATGGCTTTCTGCGATATTACGGGAAACATGGACATCGCCGAGGACTTCCTGAAATACATCTTCGCATACGTGCTCGAGAAATGCCCTGATGACATGGACTTCTTCGACTCCCGCATCAGCAAGGGGGTTATCGACAATCTCAGGCAGATCGCCGGAAGCAGCTTCAAGCGGATTAGCTACACTGAAGCCGTGGACCAGCTGCAGAAATCAAAGGCCTCGTTCGAATTCCCCGTCTCCTGGGGGATCGATCTCCAGAGCGAGCATGAAAAATTCCTGACCGAACAGATATACCGCCAGCCGGTCATTATAACCGATTATCCGAAGCAGATCAAGGCATTCTACATGAAGCTCAATGACGATAATGACACCGTGCGGGCCATGGACATCCTGGTCCCCCGCCTCGGCGAGATCGTAGGCGGCAGCGAGCGCGAGGCTGACTATGACAGGCTGAAAAACAGGATCGTGGAATGCGGGCTGAACCCGGACGATTACTGGTGGTATCTCGACCTCCGCCGTTACGGTTCGGTCCCCCACTCCGGTTTCGGCCTCGGCTTCGAACGCCTTATCCAGTTCGTCACGGGCATGCAGAACATCCGCGACGTGATTCCGTATCCCAGAGCGGTCAATACCCTCGAATTCTAAGCCTATCAGGAAAAGGGAAGCGCGAGCTGGCGCTCTACAGGTTCATCTTCCTCTATATCGAGATTTGAAAGTGATATCCCGAGCAAACGCACCTTCTTCCTCCCCGCTTCGGTCCTGCCGAGAAGGTTTCGGGCGTGCATCAGTATGATCTCATAATTATCGCACGTTTCTTCAAGCGTAATGCTCCGGGTGACCGAGACAAAATCCGCGTATTTTACCTTCAGGGTGATGGTTCTCCCTTTTATCTCGCTCTCTTCCAACAGGCGAACCACCCTGCCCGCCACTGACTTCAGCACTGCTTCCATGGCGGGAACGTCATCTATGTCATGCTCCAGTGTCACTTCCTTGCCGATACTCTTCCGCACGTAATAGGGCTCAACCGGACGGTCGTCCATTCCATGGGCGATATCGTAATAATACTCTCCCGCGCTACCAAAAAGTTGGACAAGATTTTCCACGGATATTTTCTTCAAGTCCGCGCCTGTTTTAATGCCGAGCTGCATCATCCTCCGCTCCGTAACCTTCCCTATGCCGTGGAACTTCCCTATAGGGAGCCTGTCGACGAATTCGCCGGCGTCATCCGGCCTTATTACGGTGAGTCCGTCCGGCTTGCGGTAGTCAGAAGCGACCTTTGCAAGGAACTTATTATAGGAAACCCCCGCCGAAGCGGTGAGGCATGTTCGCTCGAATATCTTACTCCTGATCTCACGGGCTATACAGGTCGCTAAAGGCGAATTGATTTTATTTTCGGTCACGTCAAGATATGCCTCATCAATGGACATCGGCTCCACCAGATCTGTATACTCATGAAAGATCTCGTTTATATGCTCCGAGACGGCTACATACTCGTCGAAATTTCCCCGGACAAAAACGGCGTGGGGGCAGAGACGGTACGCCCTGCTCGATGGCATCGCCGAGTGTATGCCATATTTCCGCGCCTCGTACGAGCAGGCCGCGACAACTCCCCGGCTCTGAGGATCTCCCCCGACGATCACCGGTTTTCCCCTGAGCGATGGGTTGTTTCGCTGTTCTACTGACGCGTAATAAGCATCCATGTCAATGTGTATGATTTTTCTTACGGCCAACCCCTCGCCCCCGGTCATATCGCAAACATCACGCCACTATGGTTTTCCCGGCGAATGCAATTTGATTCACGCCGTCCTTTCCGTCCCACACGCTCACCCTTGACCCGAACAGGTCTCCGGCTTCCGTGACACTGATATTCCCGCCCGACTCTCTGACAAGCCGTTCAGCCAGCAGGTATGTCGACAGGGCATCGGCCCGGCAGTATTCAACCAGCAGTTCGCGGGCCGAACGCTCACCGGCCTGCCACCGGTAAAACAGGTCGACCGCCTCGAAGCCGTCGATCCCCTCGAGATGAATCGGCCTCTGAATGCCCATCTGCCGTTCGATCGACTTGAGGCCCCCGCGGTATCCTGCGTGCCATGCGACCCAACGCAAATCGACGTGGGGGCGGCCCAGTTCTGGGATATTGAATGTTTTTTCAATAAAAGGTATATCAAAGCAGGTTCCGTTGAACGTGACGAGGAGATCCGCTTCATCGGCAAGAGATAGAAAGTCGTCAAGATTTTCGCCGTATACGAAAGAAAAGAGCTCGCCCTTATGATAGGCGGCAATTACCGTCGCGTGGCCGTAATGCCATGAAAGTCCGGTTGTCTCCATATCGATAAACGTTACTTCCCGATAATAACTCTCCAGTATTCTCCACTGCTCCGACGCAGGGAAGGTCGAGGTAAAATAGCCGATATCGCGGTCCTCCATGGCCCGCACGCTGCGACGCATCTCATCCATGAACCTCGTTCGCCGCTTCCCGTTGAAGGGAATATCTCCCTCCCGTTCCAGGCAGTCATTCCACGACAGAAAGCCTTCCCGCCTCAGTGCCTCCGCGGTGCGCGGGCCGATGCCCCTGCAGTGCATGAAACTCCCCCGAATCAATGGAGTCGCTCCCGCTTGTCACTCAGAATCCGCGCTGCGCGCCCCAGCTTGCGGCTCACCCATTTCATTTCGATATCCTCCTGCGGCGTTTCACGGCGTGGAAGCTGCGTCCGGCTGACCCGTATATCTGGCATTATGGTCGTCTTCTCCAGCAGGGCGGCAATAAGGCTTCGGGTGCACTCGACCCCGGCGTTCGATTCGATCATGAATTCCTCGAGCTCCCTGCTGTCCACGCCCGGCGGCAGAGGCGGAACGCACGAGGGACAGCCGTGACTGCATTCGCAGCTTTCGAGTATCTCGCCGCACAGCCTGAGGGCCTCCTCTATCCGCTCAAAAATTCGTTCGGCGTATCCGACCCCGCCTTCAATGGTGTCGTACAGGTACAGGGCGCTCTTCCACTTCCCCTGCTCGGCCTCGTAGAGAGAGATGTCGGTGTTGATGTCCTTGACGTCCGACATGCAGAAGACGGTTGATGCGTGACGCAATATATAGCTCAGGCCGTAATAGGCCGCTCCGGCATATAGCTTGTTCGCGCCGTCCATCGCAGCCAGCCACTCGGGAGGCGCCACGATGTTGAAGCCGGTGGTGTCGTATTCGAAGGGCGGAAGCGTTATCGGGCCGTACCCGATGTTCTCGTATGTCCGCTCGCGTATCTTCTTGTACAGCTTCGGCTGCCTGTTCACCCTGATCCCGCCGAACTCCATGCGCGCGCCGTTGAAAATATGTTTCTCCTCGGACTCGGTGAGATCCACCCTGCCCTCCCAGACGGCCTCTGTGTAGTAGTCAACTTCGGTCGGCTCGACCCGGCACAGCTTCTTTCCAAGGTCCAGCTCCATGGACATAAATTTCCGGCCAAGGTGCTGATATATGGCGTCCTTGTAGAGCGTCCCCCGGGCGCCGATCGGGTCGAGCTCGCCGATGACTTCCGTGCCGCAGTAGATCTCGACGTTGTAGTCGGTCATGCCGCGAATGTTGACCCCGCGGGCTGGATAGTCGTGAAGACCGTAGCGGTAGGCCTCATGATACGGGACGATCGTCTTCTCCTCTTTTAGTATCCGGAGGGCCTCGGAGTATACCGCTTGGTCGAAGCCGGGCTCGCTGTCGCGCAGGGGATGCTCCTGCGCCGCGCAGGGAAGGTGCTGGAGCAGGATATAGGGATTATCGGGATTAAGGAGCGCCTGCTCGACCGGCGCGCTGGTTATGAAATCCGGGTGGTTCACCAGATACTGGTCAATCGGCCGGTCCTTGGCGACATAGACGACCACCGGCGACGTGCCCTTGCGCCCCACCCTCCCCGACTGCTGCCAGAAGCTGGCAATCGTTCCCGGGTGCCCCGAGAGGATGCAGAGGTCAAGGTCGCCGATATCGATCCCGAGCTCCAGCGCGTTGGTCGTGATGATGCCGAGGATCCTGCCGTTCAGGAGATCGCGCTCGATCTGCCGCCGCTCGTTCGGCAGGAGCCCGCCCCGATACGGCCGGACAAGGCTCCGCATATCTGGAGAGTCCTCGGTCACGGCTCGATAGAGACGCTCCACCTCCTGCCGCGCACGGCAGAAGCAGATGGTTCTGATTTTTCTCCTTACAGCTTCGCGGATGAGGGGGATAGAAACCGACGCTGTGCCCTTCCGGTAGAGTGCATGACCGTGACTCTCTTCCAGTGGCGGATTGACGAGATAAAAGTCCTTGTCCGGCTGCGGCGACGAGTCGTAACCGATCACCTCGAATTCCCGGTGAAACAGGAGCCGTGCGTGCTCATGAGGATTGCGTATCGTCGCGGAGGAACATACAAAAACCGGACTGCTGCCGTGTATTTCGCAGACACGCTGGAGCCTCCTGAAAATGTTGGATACATGCGAACCGAACGCTCCCCGATAGATATGCACCTCATCAACGACTATGTAGCGCAGCCGCGACAAGAAATTTCGCCATGTGCGGTTATGGTTTGGGAGAATACCGCTGTGAAGCATATCAGGGTTGGTAACCATGAAATCTGCAGAACGCTGAATGCGCTCCCGCTCATCCCGCGGCGTGTCTCCGTCGAACGTCCCCAGCCTCCCGCTCGTACGCGCCAGATCCATCATGGTGCCGAAGGTATTCTCCTGGTCACGCGAAAGGGCCTTGGTCGGGTATAAGAGCATCACGGAAAACGGCTGTTTCGCATGAAGGTACTCATTGAAGATGGGAAGAAAAAACGAGAGGGTTTTACCGCTTGCCGTATGGGAGACGACCAGGGTATCACGGTTATCGCTTATCTTCATGAACGCGTCGAGCTGGTGCTCGTACAACCTGTTGATACCCTGCCGGACGAGGCTTTCCCTGATGTCCTGGTTGAGGTCCACCGGGAAATCAACGAAAGTCCCCTGCTTCCGCTCTATCCTGAAATGGGCCCTTATTCCCCTGTTAAACTCTGATTCGATAAAGAGTTTTATTTGATCCATACCATGACCTCGCTTTTCCATGCGGAACCGGCGTCCCCATGTGTCTCGGGCCATAGTATATACTATATATATATTATGTCAACAAATGTTTGGCATACATGCGAATATTAATATGTGCGGATAGTTATCGGCGTCCCCGAGGCTTATTTCCCCATCATGGAATCGAGCTTAATTCCCCAAGTTTTTGACATGAATTTCAGAATTTCGATTTCATGGAGATTGACGTTTGCATCTGCGCGTGAGAATTCCAGCGCATATCGGAGTAAAAGGTCACGATTGTCGTTTTTCTCAATCTTGCGTATAAGGTCTTTAAGGTCATCTATTGACTTTACTTCGCGGTCCACTTCCTCAAATATTTTCTGAAAGTCTTCGAATCCTTTCTTTTCGGCCAGTTCGTTAATATCGGCTATTTCACGTTCGGTAATTACCCCGTCGGTGCTTATTATGTATTTCATCACAGCAATCAACACCATTTTCTCTTCTTTAGTTAAGGACTTTGCCATGTCATTCTCCTGTTTTGGGGTCACCATCATGATAGTTCAATGCGAATCCTTAGCAAGCATTTTTTGCTGTCGGGCATTGCTTGAACGTTGCACCGTCATGGAGACGGCGTTTATTTTCCTGCAGGACTTACGGGGATCCGGGATTTAACGGTGGCTCGGGCACTTGTCGAAGAAGGAGCGGTCCTTTCCCGTGGTCTTGACGATCCAGTCAACCTGAGCTTCGGGGATATAAGGCGCCCCGCACACGCTGCACTTGACCATCCGGAATTCTTTGTCCCAGATTATCCTCTTGTCTCCCGTATCAACCATGGAGATCGCGCCCGTGGGACAGGCATACGCACACGCGCCGCATCCGATGCAGGCATTGCTCGCCTTGTGGTATGGCGTGCCGGGTGATTTTTCCCTGCTCCGGTTAAGCATTGATATGGCGCAGACTCCGACCACCTCTTCGCAAACGAGCGTGCAGACACTGCAGGCGATGCACTTGCCCCTGCTGTCGGCCTCCTCGTCCTTGAAAAATCTGGTTTCCGTGATGCCGTCCTTCGCTGCCATCTCGCGGATCACGTCGGAATCCGGGACACGCGCCATCAGAAGCTCGAGTATCCCCTTGCGTATCTTCTTCACGAGTTCCGTATCGGTTTTAATTTCAAGCCCTTCCCTCACCGGGTAATTGCAGGAGGTTACGATACGCATACTCCCGCCCTGATGCGCCTCGACGAGGCAGACGCGGCAGGAACCGCCGCTGGAGGCAACCTCCGGGTGATAGCAGAGTGCCGGTATATAAATGCCGTTTTCCATAGCGAGGCTCAGAACGCTCTGGTCCCTGATGCCCTCGCAGATTCGGCCGTTTATTGTTACAGCGATCTTTTCCATATCAATTATCCTATATGATATTCACGGCATTGAAATTACAGACGTCCTTGCACACGCCGCACCTGATGCATTTTGATTCATCAATGACATGCGGCTGCTTCTTTTCTCCCGTTATGCATTCAGAAGGACATTTTTTCGCGCAGAGCATACAGCCGGTGCAGGCCTTCGGGTCGATACGGTAGGTAATGAGCGCCTTGCATACGCCTGCGGGGCATTTCTTGTCTCGTATATGCGCGATGTACTCGTCCTTGAAATATCGGAGCGTCGACAGGACCGGGTTTGCCGCCGATGTCCCGAGGCCGCAGAGCGCGCCATAGCTCAAAACGTCGCAGAGCTCCATGAGCGTGTCGATATCCGACTCCTTACCCTTCCCCTCGGTGATGTCGTTGAGGATACCGTGCATCCTGGGAAGCCCGTCCCTGCAGGGCGTACACTTCCCGCACGACTCTTCCACGAGGAAGCCGATGAAGTATTTGGCGACGTCCACCATGCAGGTGTTCTCGTCCATCACGATAATGCCGCCCGAGCCCATCATCGAACCGGCTTTTGTCAGACTGTCGAAATCTATCGGCAGGTCCGCCAGGTCTTTCGGTATACACCCGCCGGAGGGCCCGCCGGTCTGTACCGCCTTAAAGGCCTTTCCGCCAAGCACGCCGCCCCCGATCTTTTCGACGAGGTCGCGGATGGTAATGCCCATCGGCACCTCCACCAACCCCGTGTTGTTGACCTTTCCGACGAGCGAGAAAACCTTGGTCCCTTTTGATTTCTCGGTCCCGAAGCCGGCGTACCAGGATGATCCGTTCATGATGATCATCGGCACGTTGTTCCAGGTCTCGACGTTGTTGAGCACCGACGGCTTGTCGTACAGTCCTTTCTCGACGGAGCGTATGTACTTTGCCCTCGGTTCGCCGACCTTACCCTCAAGCGATCTCATCAGCGCTGATGACTCGCCGCATACGAACGCGCCACCGCCCCTGCTGATCTTGATGTCAAAATCGAATTTTGAGCCAAGAATGTTCTTCCCGAGGAAGCCCATTTCTCGCGCGGCAACAAGTGCAGACTGGAGGTTTTTCACGGCGAGCGGATACTCGTCACGCACGTAGATGTATCCCTGGTGCGCCCCGACAGCGTATCCGCCAATTATCATTCCTTCGATGACCGAATGGGGGTCCCCCTCCATTATGGAGCGATCCATAAACGCGCCGGGATCGCCCTCGTCACCGTTGCATATAACGTACCGAACGTCGGACTTGACTGCCACACATGACCGCCACTTCCTGCCGGCGGGGAATCCTCCGCCGCCGCGGCCGCGCAACCCGGAAGCCTCGACTTCCTTGATAATCGCTTCCGGTTCCATGGCGAGCGCCTTGGCAAGCCCCTTGTACCCGTCCTGGATGATATAATCCTCGATTGATGTCGGATCGATGTTTCCGATGTTCCTCAGTGCGATCCGTTTCTGGTACGAATAAAATGGAATAGAATGATACTGTGCTATGGCCTCTTTCGTGTTTACGTCTTTATAAATGAGACGATCGATGACCTCCCCGCCCTTGATCGTCTTTTCAACGATTTCGACAACGTCCTTTGGTTTTACCCTCAGGTAGAGGATGTCCTGGGGACGAACGACGACCAGCGGACCGTTCTCGCAGTATCCGTGGCATCCGGTGGTTTTCAGCCCGATGGTAACGTTCACCGACAGGCCCTGTTTCCCGATTTCCTCTTCAAACGCCTTGGCCACGTCGCGTGCGCCGTTTGCCTGACAGCCGGTCCCAAAGCAGATCAAGACACTGGGCAGGTCCTTCTTGACTGCCGCCCTGAGCTTTTCCCTCGTTTTTTCCAGCTGATCGAAAGACTTTATTGTCGACATCTGTATCTATCCTCTACTTGTATTTCTTGAGTAGATCGGTTATTTTTGAAGGTCTGGCGTGGCCGCTATAATCCTCGTCAACGACCACGACCGGCGCCATGGCGCATGCGCCGACGCAGTTGACGCTTTCAAGGGTGAAGAGCATGTCCTTGGTCGTATGGTTACGCTTGACCTTGAAGTCCCTTTCGATGGTCTCCAGGATCTGTCCCGAGCCCTTCAGATGGCACGCGGTCCCCATGCATACCTTTACGGTGTGCTTCCCTCTCGGTTCAAGCGACAGGGCCTTGTAGAACGTCCCCATCGCGTATATCTTGCTCTCCGAAACATTCAGCACCTCGCCGAGTCTTTTCATCCCCTCTTCGGGGACGTACCGGAACTCTCTTTGAAAATCCTGTAGGATGGCCAGGAGAGACTCTTCCGTTTTCTCGTACCGTGATATAATTTCATCTATCTTTTTGTTATCGACAGCCATATTAAACCTCGTCGCTCAGTTTCACGATCTTCTCATAATCGCTTTTCATCATCGATTCTATCTTTTCATGATCCTTCTCCGTCAAATGGCGGTAGCGGCCCTGGCCCGACAGATACTCTTTGAGGGGCAGCACCGGGTTTGGCCTGTAGGTGAGCCGGTACTTCCCGTCGACCACTTCATACAGCGGGAACATGCACGTGTCGACCGCAAGCCTTCCGTAACGGATCGCCTCATCGGGAGGTATACGCCACCCTGTCGGGCAGACCGAAAGAATGTGAAGATACGCCGGGCCGGGTATCTCCGCCGCCCGCTTCACCTTTTCCATGAGGTCGAATGGAAAGCTCGGGCACGCAGTCGCCACATAGGGTACGTTGTGAGCCACGGCTATCTGCGGCATGTTCTTTTTCCGGGTCTGCTGTCCGATGCTTGCCTTCCCGGCAGGGCTCGTCGTGGTACTCGCGCCGTAGGGGGTTGAACTCGAACGCTGAATACCGGTATTCATGTATGCTTCGTTGTCGTAGCAGACGTAAATCATGTCATGACCACGCTCCAGGGCGCCGGAAAGCGGTCCCATCCCGATGTCCGCGGTTGCGCCGTCGCCGCCCATGGCCACGAAGTTAATCTTTTTAGGGGCGAGCTTGCCCTTGCGCATCATAGCCTTCATCCCCGATTCGCACCCGGAGACCACGGCTGATGAGTTCTCGAAGGCGTTGTGGATCCAGGGGATGTTCCAGGACGTGAGGGGAAGCGGCGACGATATGATTTCCATGCAACCCGTGGACATCGCTACGATCGTGTCCCTGCCGAGGGCCTTGAGGACGAGCCTCAGTGCCAGGACTTCGGCGCACCCCTGACATGCCCGGTGCCCCGAGGCCATATACTCGGTCTGTTCCACCAGACGAGCAGAAAATACAGAATATTTATCCATGCACTCTCCCTAACCTCTCACTCCATAAAGGGTAAATCCTTCAGTATCGCCTGATTCCGCCTTCTTCTTGCCTTCAAGGATAATGTTCCTGAAGTCCTTGCGCGATACGTCCCGCCCGGCCAATCCGGCCACATAATTCACAACGACGGGCGCGCCCTTTTTATTATAGAGCGCCGAGCGTACTTCCGAAGCGACTGGTCCGCCGGGGCCCCCGAAACTGATGGCACGGTCTATTACAATAAGGCCTTTCTTGCCGAGCACGGCCTTGCGAAACTCATCTAAGGGGAAGGGCCTCCACAGACGGATCTTAACGACCCCGACTTTCTCACCTTCTTCCCGCAGCATGTCCGCAACTTCCATTGCTGTCTCGCCGAAGGAACCCATTGTCACGATGCAGTATTCGGCGTCGTCGCTGAGGTAGGTTTCTACCGGGTGGTAATGACGCCCGGTGAGCTGGCCCCATTCCTCCCATGCCTTGATGATCACGGGGTAGGAATTGACGACACCGACCTCGCGGTTCATCTGGGTTTCGGTGTATATCTCCGGCATTCCGAAACAGCCCATGGATATCGGGCAGTCGGGATGCAGGGCGTTTTTCATCTTAAACTCAGGAATGTACTTCTTAACCAACTCGTTATCAACATATTCAACAGGCTCGATCATGTGAGTCAGGATAAACCCGTCCATGTTGACCGCGACCGGCAGCATGACATCGGGGTCTTCCGCTATTCGAAACGAGTTGAAAATGGCATCGTACGCCTCCTGGCCGTTTTCTATGAAGATATGGATCCAGCCCGCGTCCCGAACCATCATGACATCAGAGTGGTCGTTCCAGATGGAAAGCGGGCTCGAGAGCGACCTGTTGGCCAGTGCCATGACGACCGGGAGCCTCATGGCCGCCGTAATGAAAAATATCTCGCTCATCAGCGCGAGCCCCTGTGAGCTCGTGGAGGTGAACGTCCGCGCGCCGACGGCGGCTGACCCGCAGCAGACGCTCATCGCGGAGTGCTCGCTGTCAACCGGCACGAATTCGGCGTCGAGCTCGCCATCGGCCACTATATCGGCCAGGTGCTCGACAATATGGGTTTGCGGCGTGATCGGATACGCGGCGATCACATCAACGTCCGCCTGAGCCACGGCATCTGCCATGGCGATGGAAACTTCGACACCCTTGCGACCCGAGCCCATCTCTTAGCCCTCCTCGCTGATCATAGTAATACAGCCGACGGGGCATTCCCTGGCACAGATGCCGCACCCCTTGCAGTAATTCAAGTTTGCGGTGAAGTGCCCCTCTACCGCCCTTATGATGCACATATCCGGGCAGAAGAGCCAGCAGACACCGCATTTGATGCACTGTTCCTTCTGCACGACAGGCCGTTCCGAGCGCCACGAGCCCGTCTTATATTCAGCGGCATTGCCCGGTTCAGTGACGACGGCTCCGATCTCCAGTTCCTGCCACTTTATTTCATCCATTGCTTTTGCCATAGCACTATCCCTTGATTAGAACCTCTTTATAGGCGCGCTCCAGGGCCTTCAGATTTCTCGCACCCAGTTTAGCGCCGAACCTCCCCATCAGGGGGTCCTTGATATCGTCGATCGATATTATCCCTGTCGCCTTTATAAACGCGCCGATCATCGTCGTGTTAACAATCACCCGTCCCAGTTCCTCCGTTGCGATCGTATTCGCGTCAACGGTCGCAATTTTTATCTTCGAATTGCTCACCTTCCCAGCTCCCTCCGGGCCCTTTTTGGTATTTATAATGAGAATGCCTCCGTCTTTCATGCCTTCTGACGGATCCATCAGCTCCACAAGCCCGGGATCAAGCACGATTACGACATCTGGATTGTACACCTTCGCCCTGATATTGATTTTCTTGTCATCAACACGACAGAAAGCGACAACCGGCGCGCCGCGGCGTTCCGGCCCGAAGCTGGGGAATGCCTGCGCGCAGTTCCCCTTGTTGATGGCTGCGATGGCTATAAGCTCCGCCGAGGTGACTGCCCCCTGGCCGCCCCTCCCGTGAAAACGAATCTCCTGCATAAGCGCTCCTGGGAAAATGCGTTGAAAAGATTAGTGCCAATTCTTTTGCGATTGAAATAAAAATCAATAATTTTTTTTATTACGGACAAATTTATAAATTAAATAATGCTGACTTATTGAGGAGTCTGTCCCTCATCACCCGCGTCAGGGTTTTCCCCCTCAAGGCCAGATATAATCACGCGCCGTCAAGTCCGTGATGCTCTTTCCTGGTGTACCACGATGACGGGTCCGTGAGGAATTCCTCGGTATCTTTTAAAGATAGATAGTGCTCCCGTTCCATGCCTGACATCATCTTGAAAAACGCCTTCTCCTTCGGATCACTCGATGCGTCACTTATCTCGCCGTAAAGTTCAGCGCCTTTGGCCTCGAATTCGGTAGCGATTTTAATGGCGGCAAGGTCGTCGCTGTCTGCTTCAGGCATGTCTTTCGACTTCTGTATCACGGTTTGCAGCAGAGTCTTTACATTTGTCTGTTTTACTGTCAGCGGCAGCGTCTCAGGCCACTTTTCGTTATTCTTCCATTTTTCATGGAGCTCATTCAGCCTCTGGTAGTGCTCGAGCTCATCATCGGCGATCTGCTGAAACATGGCTTTACCGACAGGGTTGCTCGTTCTCTTTGCATGGTTCAGATAGAATTCCCGCTCGTTCATCTCATTTTTCAGGGCCACCTCAAGCGCATTAATGCGTTCAGATGTATCCATAGTTCCTCCTTCGGTGCTTTATTACGGTGTAGAGTCGCACGCACGGGCGCACTCGCATTATTGAGAACATCTAGTCGCGGCGAGCTACATCCCGGCTTTATTATACCCGGCGGCAAGCCCGGTGTTCACGTGAATAACTCCCCTGTTCAGGTCCTTGAAGGCGTAATCATCGGTTATCTTTTTCGCGAGGACGTCGGCCTTTGCCTGATCGTTCACGACGCTTCCAGCCGGGACATAGTGCCCGTCTGGGATGTTCGCGCCCATGATGATGCATCCAGGTTCGATGACGCAGTTGTTCCCGACACGCGCTTTGAATACCAGCGACTGCATGCCTATAAACGTATCGTGCCCCACGAAGGCAGGTCCGTGTATCTGGACCTGATGCGCCAGGGAGACATTGTTCGACACATATACCGCGTACCCTTTCCCGTCAACCGTTACCATGTTCTTTTCGACCTGGTGTCCCTCATGTTCGGTTTCCAGGGCGTGGATGATCACGCCGTCCTGCACGTTTGCGTTGTCTCCCACATACAGGGGCTGGCCCTCGTCGCCCCGTATCGAGGCGAATGGGGAGACCATCACGTTTTTGCCGATGGTGACATTCCCGATGACTGCCGCGAGCGGATGCACGTACGCCGATGTATCAATCACCGGATCATATACTTTCCGGGCGAAGTCGGTTTGAACATTTTTATGAATCATGACATTCCTCGAATAGCTATTAATTATTATTGGTATTTCAATTGCATATGAAGTTTTTAATTCCATCGTGTTTCGTCAAGAAATATTTATTCGATGATCAGCCATTTGTCATCACCGACGCACCCTTCGACAGAGCCTGTCCCGAGCGCAATCGAGGGGCTCGTGGTGGCAGACAATATGTCATGCCGAGCGTAGTCGAGGCATGCGTCGTCGTCCCGATTACATCGGGACTCCTCGCAATGACATATATAATAAATATGCTATTCCCATATTATTCCTATTAATCAATATCATGACTAAACCGATAATAGGTATATATACGTGAAAAGGACAACCCTATGAACCCGAAACGATTTTCAAGCATGAACATCATGAAATACTCGGAGTTTGTCTGCTCTGCCGTTCAGCTCGGCATCAGTTTTGATGATATTATCTCAGAAACCCGCAAGTTTCACGGCAGGGAATTCACCAGTCGCGTCGAGAAGGTGGTCAAGACCATGATCGATTGCATATAGGCTGTCAACCCGCCTATTCGTTCACCTGTATGGTTGTTTCTTTCCAGACTCCCCGCCTTATCCTGCCGTCGCTATAATAGTAAGTGCCCGTTCCGCACATCTGGTTGTCCTTCCACTCCCCCACGTATCTGTCGCCGCTGGGCCATATATAGGTACCCGAGCCCGTCCGCTTGCCGCGGACCCACTGGCCCGCGTACCGCGACCCGTCCTCCCATCTGATGGAGCCGTTGCCGTGCATCCTGCCGTCTTCCCACTGGCCGCTGTAGACCGAGCCGTTCAGATACCGCATTGTCCCCCTTCCATGGGGGATATACCCCTTCATGCGGTCGCCGCGATACCATCCTTTGTATCTTCCGTTGCTCTCGTACTCGCCGAATATGCAATCGCCCAGCCGAACGGCGTTGCTGATCATCCTGGCCGCGATAAGCTTTCCCATTTTGTATGATACTTCCTTCCTCCTGCCGTCCGGGAACCAGTAGATGCCGTCACCGTGAGGCTCGCCGTCTCTGAACCCGCCCTGGTATTCTGCGCCGTCCGGCCAGATGAATCTTCCCGCGCCGTGCCGCTTCCCGTCCCTCACGAAACCGATGTACGTCCCTCCGTCCGGCGCCACGATGCGCTGCATGCCGGGAAGCATGTCGGGCCCTTCGTCTGCGAAGGCCGCCGTTGAAGCAAAAATAATTGTGATGATGCCGGGGAGCGTTATTGAGCACACGATTGAATATACGATCGTTCTCATCACAAGCAAAGCGAAGTGATCTTGAATATGACGGAATTCTGTAAATCTACCAATTTTCATCTCAATAAACGAACTGGATTCAAATGCCAGATTGTAGCGAACATGGATGTTCGCATGCCGGCGCAAACAGGATGTTTAAAAAGCGCCGACCTTCGTCGTCCCGATTGCATCGGGACTCCTCGCAATGACAGGCTAATCAACCTTTATTGTAAGGCAACTATGAATAATAATGCCAACAGCGGCATAGACTCAGCGCTATTTCCTCATCGTCTCCTTGATGAAAAAACTTGCGGCCAGCGCGATCACGCCGCTGATGAAAAGCGCCAGGAATGCGTCCTGGTACCCCGCCAGCAAAAACGCATCGCCGGACCTGCCCCTGCGCTCCAGGAGATAGCCGAGAAACGGCTGCGCGAGCGCCCCGCCGAGGAAGGGGAAGAGGTTGACCAGCCCTGTCGAGGTCCCGGCAATACGTATCGGAAAAAGCTCCTTGGTCGCGGTGAAGCCAATGGTGACGATTGCGTTGTTGAAGACTCCCATGATGAAGCAGAGAGCATAGAGACCCGCCACAGATATATCGGCGGTGTGAAACGCCAGAACGGCGGTAATCATGAGGGAGATGACCGACGAAATGACGATGACCGGCTTGCGGGCACGGAAGACCCTGTCTGAAAGGTAACTCAGAGCCGAGCTGCCGATGATCATCCCCGCGGCTATCATGGAAAGAATATTCCCGGATTCGGTTTTTGTGAGCCCGTGCACATGCATCAGGTACGGACCGCCCCAGAGGCCGCTGAATGCGAAAAAAATCACGCAGTTGAAAAAGAACCAGAGCGAAATCGTCCAGAAACGGGGATGCGAAACGACCAGCTTCACGGCGGATGCGACAGTGATCGCCGGCCCGCCGGCAGGCGGCTCTTTTCTAACGGGGGGGAAGCCGGCGTCACCGGGCTTGTCGAGCACGAGTATCCAGATCAGGAGGGCGCAAATCATGGTGATCAGGCCGATTATCACGAAGGAATTCCGCCAGCCCACCTCGTTGCTCAAAAGGGCGAGCGGGAACGTGGCGGACAGGGTGCCCACTCCCCCCATGGCGATCAGCAGGCCGGTCATGCGCGCGAACTCGCGCTCCCTGAACCATTCTGAAAGGATCTTCAGGGTCGGCACAAAGAGCATGGCAACGCCGATACCGACAAGCGTACGGCCTGCGATCGCCCACGATAACGACGGGGCCAGTCCCAGCACGATTGATCCGACTGCTGCTATCCCAAAAAAAAGGGTTATCGTGCGCCGCGCCCCCCATGCGTCCGAGAGAAGCCCGGCCGGGAGTTGCATCGCCGCGTACGGATAATAATAGGCCGCTCCCAACATCCCCATCAGGGCGCCCCCGGTTTTGAGATCTTCCATCATATCCACGGCAACGACCGCGGCACAGAGCCGGTGAAAGTAGACAAGTATATAGGATACCGCGAGTACCCAGAAGATGGCGTACCGGTATCTGTTGTAGCTCATCGCAATGCGCATAACGGTGGTTCTATAACGAAAAGAGGCCGTCCCGACTCGCCGCCCTTCAGCCATAACAACCGGGGAATCGTGGGGAACGTGCCCGTCCTTCCCCGGCCAGGCTTTATCAACATGAGCGCACGGACCGGACAGCCTCAGTTCAATAATAGGCTAAAAATATTCAGCTATTTCTTTTCAGTTGTTTCCTTTTCGGGTATCTCTTTCTCGCCCAGTTTTGGGATATATTTGACAAAATCCTTGCCTTTCAGCTTTTTCCCGGTGATTGCCTCAAGGCCCGCAATGTCAAAGTAAAGTATGAATTTTTTTAGTTGGCTGGTGCTCTGGAAGTCTTTCGACTTATCGTCCGCGATAAGCCTTATTTCAATCCGGTTGTTGATCAGCATCCATATCCACTTGTCTTCGTAGATCTTGGCCGGATACTTGTCAACCTTGTCCTTGACGTTTTTATAGCCATTAAGCGTCGCCTTGTCCTCGACCTGGTCAAAAACCTGGAACCACAGTACACCCTCGCCCTTCTTGTTCTTCACGTTCGCCTGAAGCCAGTCAAATTTGCTGATATCAGAATATTCAAGCCCTTTCATGACGTCTCTTTTGCATGATATCGTAAAGACAGTCAGCACCATGAGGCCCGCTACGGCCAAAGAAAATATTTTTTTCATAACTTATCTCCTTAAAATATAGCGAGGTATTCATTTACGGCATGCAGAGGATATTACACACCTAAATAATAAATCAAGCAATTTTTGTAAAATAAACGCGCCTCTATTCCCTGAAAATCGGGCGTACCGCCATTAAGCAAAAATTGCCGCCAGAGGCCTTTGCTTAATTTCTTGAATAAAACTCCGGATGTTTTTACATGGTATTATTGGTATGAAACAACGATCAGCGGACTGTTACAATAAATCGATGTGCCGTTACGTTATGGCTGGATTATATATCGCGCGTTATTTTAATCCGGTTCAGCTCGCTTATTTTTCCTATGAGTATTTCATCCGTCTGGGCCAGCCTCTTGCAAAGGGTCTGGACCATTTTTGCCGCAAATACCGGGTTTTTTATCAGGAAGAGGCGCAGCTGTTCAACATTGTCAATAAAGGCCAGCTTGATATTACCCACCGCCGTTGCCGTCGCGCTCCGGGGGGTATTCGTGAAGAGAGATATTTCGCCGAAAAAATCGCCTTTCTTCAGCCTTGCAACAACAACCTTATCGATTTTATCCGAAAGTGAAATCTGAACTTCGCCTTCGAGAATAATGTACATCCTTGTTTCAATCTTTCCGGCTTCAATGATCTTCTCGCCGTTCTGGAAGTAAACTATGTTTCTGCCCATATAATCCCCCGCGCGTCAAGACATCAACGGCCGCTAGCCCGTATACTATAAATATCGAATAGTACAGGTAAAATATGAACAGGAATATTTAAATCCTTGTACTGATTTTCTCCTGGTCCTCGCCTGACCGGCAACATTTGCTCCTGAGGCATATTTCGCACCTCTCGTCGCTGCACATCTGGCAGGAAAGGCAATCTTCACAGTCATGTTTTTTATGATTGTCAGGCGAATAATCAGGCGTAAACACCCTGCCTTCAAATCCTTCAATTATACGAAAAGCCATGGCAACCCGAAAAAATATTAATTATTTTATAATATACTAAAATTTTCTCTACACAGCAATAAATTTCTTAAATTCGTTATGAGGATTAAACCATAAGAAATTCCCCGAATTTTATCGATTGACAGAGTGCGGCCCCATGAGTTAATCCGTAAAATCTCCGGTACAATAACACTGTACAACAGTATTGCCCAATCATGAAGAGTGTTATTACACTTACGTCATTCATCGCCCTCGTCATGGCGGGCGCGCCCGACCGGGTCGCCGCAGAATGCGTGAGGGGCGATTGCCGCGACGGCGTCGGAACCTACGCCTATAATAACGGTGACAGGTACGACGGACCTTTTGAAAAAGGCCGCCCCCACGGAAAGGGAACATGCCGTTATTCCAATGGCGATGTATACCACGGTTATTTCGTCAGCGGCGCGCTGCACGGGAAGGGCGAGTATCTTTTCGCGAATGGTGATAAATTCTTCGGGACGTTCAACCGCGGAATGATGGAGCACGGGACGTACACCTTTACAAATGGCGAAACCTATGTCGGTCGATTTTTCAACGGCAGGAAGCACGGCGAAGGCACCTATTATTACTTGGACGGCCATTCCTATCACGGCGTCTGGGAGAACGACCAAAAAAACGGCCCCGGCGTGGTGTATTACAAAGGCACAATCGTCCAGCGGGGCGTCTGGAGGCGCGGCAGGATAAGCAGGCAGTAAACACCAATTTTAATTGACATCATTGATAATTGTTGCTTAACCGGTATGCATTATGGATCCAATTCAGTCCACGGAATTCAGAAAAAATCTGTTGATAGTCATCATTGCAGCCGCCGCGCTATCACTCGCAGCGGCATACGCCACGTACCGTTACTATCATGCCAATGTCGAGAATGATTTGTCTATGTTTTTAAAATCCACCAGCAAAATCGAGCGGGGATTCATAGAAAATTTCCCCTTGTACGAGGATTACGCAACGCCCTTGATGGAGCGGAAGCTGCGCACCTATCTTTTCCCGGCGCATATGGCGGCCGCCGCCAAATACGGGATCGCCCCTGTAGATCAGGAAAAGGGGATCGCGGAGCTTGTCCGGAGCGGGCGTTTGATCAACCTTGAATCGGGGGCGGACGCCCCCTATTATTTCTACAATGTCAGGAAGGAATTCCGGGTGCTCACTCTGGAGGCCGCGGCAGGCCTGCGCGCCGTCGCCGACCGATTTTACCGCAACATCAGCCTGAAGGCTAAGCTCCCGCGCGTAAAAATTGCGGTATCCTCAGCGCTCAGGCCCGTTTCCTACCAGAAGGGGCTGAGGGAGCTGAACCAGAACGCCACGATCGTATCAACGCACAGCTACGGGATCAGCTTTGATATATTCTATGATGATTATTTCGTGGCACTTCCCGAGCCGGCATGCTCCAACCGCATATCGAAGGCGCTACTCGCCAGGCTCCGGACCAGAATGGGGTTCCTCCTGGGAGACGCGCTCAGGAGCCAGTTCCGTTCAGTTTTGATGGAGACGCTCATCCAGCTCCAGGACGAGGGGGCTCTCTACGCCATACTTGAATCGCGCCAGCGGTGTTTTCATGTCACCATCCTGCACGACGGCAGGCAGACGCCACGGCCCGGGGAATAGCCCCTCCCCGCTCACGTTCCCCTGCCTGAATACTCTTTCGCCGTGATGATTCCTGCGAGGAAGCCGCAGAGATGGCTCTCCCATGATACGAAACCGTCCGTTGGGAAGATCCCCCAGATCGCACCCCCGTACAGGACGAAGAGGATGATTGAAACCAGGATAGCCGTGAAATTTCTGGTGAATATACCGGCCGTCAGGAGATAGCCGAGAATACCGTAGACAACGCCGCTCGCGCCGATATGGGTGAAGTCGGACCGCCCGATCAGCCAGACACCGAGGCCGCCGAGCACAATGATCTGGATGATGATCGGGGCGGACAGCTTCCGCTCCATGGTGATGAAAATTGAGCCGAGCACAAGAAGGCTGATCGAATTGGCGACAAGGTGATCGGTGCCCGCATGAATGAAGGGGGACAGGGGTATGCCGATCAGGCCCGACAGAATCCGCGGGCGGATGCCGTACTCATGGATCGGAAAGATGTAGCCGATGAAAAGAATCGCCCAGAGAATTATCACGATAAACAGAACGGCCTTGAATGAAGCCCAGATATTGTAGAGACTGAATCGTGCCATCGACTGACCCCCGTGCATTCATCGCCGCTTAACGGTATCCGTCAAATATTATTTCTTCTGCCGGCACCGCCGTTATCCGGAATTGTTTAATACACTTGACTTTTTTAAACTGGTATCCGTTAATTTGAAAAAACAAAATTCCCCGAAATATTCAACATCCGCGTCACCGTCTCACCTGACGCCGGAGGCCGGACAATGAAAATCGAAACCCTGAAGAACAAAAAACTCACCTTGACCAACAAGGGCAGACTGGAACTCATTTTTATCGGCGTCGGAAGCGCCTTCACCAAGCGACAGTACCAGACCAACCTTCTGATCATCAAGGGTAAGGATCATATCCTGGTAGACTGCGGCACACGGTGCACGGAAGCCCTTGTTAAACTCGGCATCAGCCCTTCGGATATACGGACTCTGCTGATCACGCACTCCCATGCCGACCACATCGGCGGGCTCGAGGAGCTCGCCATAACGGGGAGGTACGTCACCAAACGAAAACCGGTCATGATCATTAACGACACCTACGAGCATTTTCTGTGGGAGATGTCGCTCAGGGGCGGTTGCGGGCACAACGAGAAGACCGCCCATCAAATACTGACCTTCAGGGACTACTTCGACGTCATCCGGCCGCACAGGCTCAATGAGCACCCCCGCGAGACATTCGGCGCCAGGATCGGGGGCATCGACATCAAGATGATGCGAACCATGCACATTCCCGATTCCTCGCCCGACTGGAGGAGTTCATTCTGGAGCTGCGGCGTATTAATCGACGATCGCGTCCTCTTTACCAGTGATACCCGTTACGACGCCGACCTGCTGACCTACTTTGACGAAACATTCGGCCTCGACGCGATTTTTCACGACTGCCAGCTTTTCACCGGAGGCGTACACGCGGGAATCGATGAGCTGAAGCAGCTACCTGGTGAGATCAAGAAGAAGCTCTTTCTGACCCACTACGGCGACAACTGGGGTGATTTCAAGACTACGGCTAAACAATTCGGATTCGCGGGCTTCGCTCAACAGCATGTCCGCTACATTTTCGACTGATCATGCCGCACACGGGTGCCAGACGGTCACCTGGCCGGCACGCTGTGGGGCGAACTGATATTGTAGGTCTTCAAGAGCTCCCCTTCTCCGCTTCTGGCGGCATTTCTGTCAATTACGACCGTCGTTTCCCCGACGAATTCAAACACGATAAACCGGGAAGCCGCACCCTGCACTATTTTTTTCAGGTGCATCAGGTCTTTCACCTGAACGCCGTTGGCGCTTTTTAGAATCAGGTTGTTGTAGTACTGGTAGCCCCTGTTCACGGGGTCAGGGAGAACCCTGTTCAGAACGACAAAGCCGTCTACGGCTCCAGCGGCGGAGAACTGTTTTACCGCGTCGTAATAATAGAGGAGCCTCTTATCCGCCTTCTTTCTCCACTCGCGACCGAACGACTCGAGATACCCGGCGGTCAGTTCCTGGAACAGGAGGCCGCCGAAAATATAGTAGCGCGGCACGGCATCGTGGGAGACAAGGGGGATGAGACAGCAATCAACGGGCACCGGCTTGAGCCTGAACCGAACGTCGATCTTCCTCCGATCGCGCAGAACCTTCATGGAAACCGTCTCGCCGACGAACCGGCCCACCTGGATGAGGCCGTGATAATACAGCTTGCCGTAAGGGGTATCGTACATCCCGTTATCGTCGATATCGCGGCCGTCGATTGAAAGAATGATGTCATTCCTTTTCAGCACGTCGCCTCCGCTCGAGATCGGCGGCACCTCAGTTATGAAAACACCGCTCTCGCCCCGCCCCATGCCGAAATACTCTCTCAGGTTCACATCGCCCTGCACGTCCATGCTCTCGACCCAGAAAAAAGGGACGCCGTCGTACCTGCCGTCGGCAACGTCCTTCTGCATTCTCCGGATCACCTCCACTCCTAACACGTACAGCGTCTTCGTTTCGTTATTGAGGCCTGTGGCGATCCCCGCCAGTTTGCCGTCGATGAATACAGGCTCGCCGCTACCGCCGTCGTTCATGCTGGTAGAGAACTGGTGCATAACGACGCCGCAGTTCGGCTCATAATACCGTATGGAGGATTTGGTCAGCTCCGCTATGTATTCCTTGAAGCTGCTCATGACGTCCCACTTGTAGACCCGAGCGGACCTTCCCGATATCTTCCATGCCGGCGCGAGTTCGGCAGGCTTCAGTCCCGCGAAAAACTCGGCATCCTGCACCCCGAGGAGGGCGAGGCCGCAGTGATAATCCTTGACGAGCACCTCCGCCTCGTACCTGCGCGGCCCCCCCTTCTTCATGACCTCGACAAGAACGTGATCTGTCATCGAGTATGCTGAAGTCAGTATGCGATTCCCCGCTATCACGCAGCCGGCGATGCTCGAGCGGCTGATTTCCCCATTCTGCCACGGCGAGGCATAATCCTTCTTCTGCGAGGTTACGATGATGCTGACCACGCGGTCCTCCATCGATTCCGCGGAGAGCGGCGCGTATGTGCATAATGCCGTGGCGAGGCATGCAATTATGAGAGTGATTTTCAAGATCTTTGAACCTCGCAATATCATGATGGCCGTCACAACCTCATGGGCGACGGTATATTGTACTTTTCCATTATCCGACGATTTGCCGCTTCCACCTCCGAGGCCTTGATCACAAGCGGGAAGCTGGTGCCGTCGATGCGAATGACATGAAAGGCCCCAAGCGGTTTCCGGAACGCTTTCACGACGTCACCGAGACAGGTTATCTTCACGTTATTTATGCTATCAACCACCCGGTCATGAACGTCGGATATGTAGGCGTTCGCCGGATCAGGGAGCACCCTGGTAAGCGTGACGAATTCTTTTCTCTCTGGAAAAACGGCGTCCTGGATGTAATACGAATAGTAATAGAGCAGCCTTCTTTCTGCGTTGTACCACCACTTGTCCCAGGTTTTCAAATATTCTTTCGAAAGCGGTTGGAATACGAGACCGCCGAACATACAGTAGCGCGGCAGCGTCTCGTATTCGTTGAACCATGAAATCCTGAACTGATACGTGCCCAGGGGATACCGTACCGTGACCGTCTTCCCCTTCCGCAGTACGTTTATCGACACCATGTCGCCAATCTGCTTGAGATCTATCAAATATGAGTAAAAAATTCGCCCCTGCATGAACGGGATGGTGCCGTCATTGGCGATCTTCTGTGAATCAATGCTCAGGATGACGTCCCCCCTCATAAGATGCCTGTCGGCGCCGCCGCCCGGCATTACCACTGAAACGAGAATGCCGGTCTGGCCGTCCCGCATACCCAGGTAGCGCCGGTAACTGACGTTCTCCAGTGTTTCGGTGAAAACCCCGAGAGTGGGGAAACCCTCGTACCTGCCGTCCCTTACGTCCTCGAGAAAGTGCCTGATCACCGGGACCGGTATCATGTAGCCGATATTGTCCGAATTCGCGCTCGCCTGGAACGCTACGCCGACAATTTTGTTTTTCTGTATGACCGGCCCGCCGCTATTGCCCGGGTTGATCGCCGCGTCGGTCTGTATGGAAAGAAAGGAGACGCTGCCGCAGTGGGAGTATTCGCTGATTTCTATCCGGGAGGTGACGCCCTCGGTGATCGATATGCGGCTTCCGCCCATGGGATACCCGTACGTGGCGACCCTGGACCTGAGCGCAGGGATCCCGCCAAACTCCAGCGCCAGTGTGTCATGGTAGAATTTCGGGTCTTTCGCTTTCAGGATGGCGAGATCGCAGTCATGTCCTATATACAGGATCTCCGCGTCATACAGCTCGGGATCGTTCTCCTTTTTAACCTGGATGTATGTGGCGTCCGAAACGACATGGGCGTTGGTCAGTATCAGGCCCTTTGCGATAATGGCGCCGGAGCCGACCGTAGTTTCCTGATCCTTCATTCTCCACGGCATGTTGTAATCGGGCCGGACGGAGGTCCGCACGATCTTGACGGTGCCCCGGCTGATGTCCGCCGATACTTCGCTTCCCGGGGAGGCGGGCGAAAACAGCACAAGCATTGCCGCGACGACGATTCCATGGATCATTTTCATTATTCGTTCCTTGCAGTCGGATTAATTTATTGGACCATACAATCCGACGAGCCCTTTTGTCAAATTATTTTACCGCACTCAGCCGGCAGCTCTCCGGATCAGGGAAGATCGGCAATGTTATTCTCGTGTTCGATGATGCGCATCGTTATCTCGATAATCTCGCCGACGGTCTCTGCCGGGTGTCCCGTCATATATTTCCCGACTGTCTTGAGCTCGACATCCAGCCTGTATTTTTTAATGAAAATTTCCAGGAGCTCGACAAACATCAGGGAATCGCCCTAAAGGTCTTTGATTACATTCGTTGTATCGTGTATATCCCTGAGAGGGATCTCGCATTCCTCGGAAAAGAACTCGTATACGATCCTCCTGACCTCGTCCCCAGTCCCGCTTTCTATCATTGCCATAAAAACTCCAGCACCGGCATCGCGTTATAACCAGCAAAAGATGAAGAATTTGATATTGCAACTTATATTTTACGAAAGAGCGAATTATTCGGAATTTCATCGAGGAGGACGACGGTAACGTAATTATCATAATTTCCGGCAGGACCCGCGGCCCGCTGAAATGGAAAAATCACGGCCCCAGACAATTATTCTTGACCTCATCCAATATGTTGCGTTCAATATGATGATGTATCGGCACCTGGATTGATTTCGGGCCGAAAAAATTATGCGCGTTCCACGGGTAAAATCTCGTTCCCATCTAGCCGGCATGGTCGCCTGCCTCGCCCTGGCATTCATATGCTGCGCCCACCTCTTAACCGTTAAAGACCTCGGGATATTCGGCACAAGCAGGAAGCGCAGCGTGCTCGGACAGGACGGGTGCACGCCGATTCCCATCGGTAACGCGATGATGTGGACCTTCGGCGACACCATACTCGGCACATGGAAGGGCGAGCTCTCCAGCAGCGCCACCTTTGAGGATTCGGCCGTCATGAAGGGAATGATCAGCAATTCCCTCGCTTTTACGCGGATCCCGGACGACGAAACGATTGCAGACCTCGATTTCCTCTTTTACAAAGAGGAGGGAACCGTCGCTCCCTTCATCAAACACAACCCGGGAGAGGACCCGAGTACCTGGCGGTTCTGGGCCATCGACGGCATCCTTATCGGCGAAACAGTCTGCGTATATTACATCATCGTGAAGATCGACAAAAGCATCACGGTGAGCGAAAGCAACCCGATGCCCATCAGAATCGAGGGGGTCGGCCTGGCTGAATGGCGGAAACCGGCGGACTGGATACCGGGCGACCCGGTCAGCTTCAGGAGAACCGTAAAGCTATTTTCCGCTAACGAGCCGGTATTCGGCGATTCAGTCATACGGCACGGCGACTTTCTGTATCTGATCGGACACGGTCCCGCTGCCGGGAAAAGGGTGCCCGCATACGCCGCCAGGGTTCCGGCGACATCGATCAGAAACAGGGCGGCCTACAAATTCCTCGACGATAATGGAAGATGGGTTGCGGGCATCAAAAACGCGCGTCCCCTGTTTCAGGACGTGATGGGCGAACTCTCCCTCAGCTATAATGAGCGGCTCGGCAGATACATCATTATCTATTGCAGCCTGGACGGCATGATAAAGCTGGCGGCCTTTAAAGATTTCCCGCTCGTGAAAAGCAGGGAGACCTTTATCATCTACGTTCCGCCCACGCTTCCGGTCATCCCATCACGGCCCAATCTATTCTATTATTCCGGCAAAGAAATATTACACACTGGCCGGGCAATTTACGCAATTTATATTAATCCCGCTCTCTACCAGCCAATGCTATTGAAAATACCCTACCCCGCCATACCCCTTAAATAAAAACGCCATCCCGGCATGAACCGACATGGCGTCAGTTAATTGTCTTCGCGTCTTAATTAATCAGTTTTTTTCGCCTTCTTTTTGGTTGCAGTTTTCTTTTTGGCTGTTTTTTTCTTTGTTTTCTTTTCCTTTTTTGCTTTAGTCTCTTTTTTTTCTTTCTTTTTTTGCTTCTCTTTGGTACTCTTTTTTTCTTTTTTATCCTTTTTCTTTTTATCGTCTTTTTCTTTTACCGTCTTCTTTTTCTTTGTTTTATCCTTTTTCTTGGTATCCTTTTTTTCTTTCTTTTCTTTTTTCTCTTTCTTCTCTTTTTTCTCCTTCTTTAGTTTTTTCTCTTTTTTTTCTTTCTTATCCTTCTTCTCTTTTACGTAACTCCTCTCGTTATCGTCCTTTTTATTCCTGTCTTCGTATCGCCTGCTCCTGTCAACCTTAATCCCGTCTTTGGTATGATAATGATATTCCCTCTTCGCGTGGTCCCAATGTCCTCCATCGGCATCAAGCCCCCCCGAGTGGCCGTACGTAATCTCAACAATAAAAAATGTCATAAAAATAACAGACGCAATTGTTCTACCCAGCATATTTTTTTCTCCTATGATAGAATTCACATCGGATGCCTTATACAACACTATATATAAAAAGTCAAGATAATGAGTAGAATGCTGCTGGTTCTGTATAATGTCCCTTAGACCCTTCACTGCGGTTGCGAGTTCGCAGAACGGCATAAAAATCGATTTTTTGCGCAAAATACCTGCAAATATCTATTGACAACAAATTATTTATATTTATTAATAACAAACTATTGTAGCCCATTTCCGGTAATCAATTATATCTATTTATAGAGAAATTAATGGAGGTTTTGTATGCTTAAAAAACTACTCATGCTATCGGTATGCATAACAATTGGGGTTTTCTTCACCAGCCTCGCTTTTACGCAGGACGATCCGTCAACAACCGACCCGACCAAAATTGAGAACGCCCCTGATGAAAGCATGACCGAAGTAAAAGACGATGTAAAGACCGTCGAGCCCGCAAAAATCGTAAGCGACACATCGGGCCAGCAGTCGACCCCCGCCTCTGACGCCAAGGCGTTCTTTGACGGCAAGACAATTTTTGTTAATCCGAAAGTCTTGTTCAAACTGACAACGACGGACGACCTGGCGATCGAGAAAATCGAGTACAAGCTTGACGACGCAGCCCCGGTCGTTTATGAGAACCCGTTTTCAATCAGTCCGGAAGGCTATCACACGATCAAGTACTACGGCACCGACAAGGCCGGGAACATTGAAGCTGAAAAAACCTATAATGTTGCCGTTGACAATACCGGTCCCGCAATCGTCGTAACGACCGACAGCCCGGTTAAAAAAATCGGCGAGACCATTTATTACCAGAAAAACGTGCTTTTCAGCGTGAACACGAGCGACGCCCTCTCCGGCGTGAACAAGGTGGAATATTCAACTGACGGCGCGAACTACCAGGAATACGCGGCCCCATTCTCTATACCGGCGACCGGCGATATCAACCTGAAAGTTCGGGCAATCGATAATGTCAACAATCTCACCGAGCAGTTCTCATTCCGGGTGCTTGATGACGCGGGTAACGAGGTCGAGATGAAGGACGTCGCCATCAGGATGGCAACGGACGAAACAGCTCCGACCGTTGAAATCAAGCCGGATAAGGAGATCAAGAAAATCGAGGGCTGGAATGTCGCCTCAACCGACGTTAAATACACCGTCGAAGCCAAAGACGACGGTTCCGGCGTTGCGGCCATTTTATATCGGGTCGATGGAAAGGGTGAATTCATCCCCTACAAGAGTGAAATCCAGTTCCTGAACAACGGCAAGCACCAAATCGACGCGCGGGCGCTTGACAAGGCGGGCAACATATCGGGCATCACATCCTATACGGTATATGTCGACATTCTGCCGCCTGTTTCCAATATTGAAACGGTTGACTGAGAGATACACGGAGGCTCACGCATAATGCGTGAGCCTCCTTATTTAATGAGGCTTTACCGGCCTATATTGAACCGCTTGACCAGCAATACCGAATTACCGACCTCGCTGTATCTAATTTCGTCGAATACGCTCTTCGCGAGCGAAATCCCCCTGCCGTGCGTAAGCATCTCGTCGTTTGCATCAACATCATCATTGATAAATTTACGAAAATCAAAACCGTCCCCTTCATCGACAATCGTATATTCCACCTGACAAGGATCTACGCGGTATTCCACGGAAACGGTCCTCTCCCTGAATCGCGGATCTTTCTGTCGCTCATTGAGGTACTCGAAATAGTTATCTGCGACAAGCTCCCGGGTCTTCTCATCAAACGTGATGGCGAGGTTGCCGTGCTCAATCGCGTTGATGATCATCTCCCGTATGGCGACCCTCAGGAGGTTCAATTCGCGTTTATCGATGAATTTCCCCAGATTGCGCGTCAGGCGGTAGCTCAGGTCATCGGCCACGAGAAGCATGTTGCCGATGCGATAGCACTGGTGCTCTCCTTCCAGATAGCGGTTCAGAATATCGTCCGCGAGGCTGGCCCCCCTCCCGAAAATTTCGTTTCTTCCCTCAATATTGATGTATTCAAGCCTGACATGCATGGTCGCAGGCTCGATGCCGAAGGGTGTTCTGAAATCGAGTTTCAGGTGGAGCGGCTCCCTGTCGCTGAGGAACTGGACCAGCTTCCCCTGGACAAACTGCGTGCTGACCGACCGCGCCTCGCCCTCGTGCAAAACGTCTATCAGCGTTTTCCCCCGAAGCTCGTCTTCTTTCATGCCTATGAGCGCGTGCATGGCGCGATTCGCGGTTATGAACCTGCATTCCTCATCGAGGGAGAAAATAATGTCATTTGATCCCTCCACCAGCAGGCGATATTTCTCCTGAGATATTCCATACTGCGCGCGGGTCTCTTTCAGATCCCGCGATTTCCGGCTAAGGTCCAGGTTCAGGCCATCGATGGTGGTGTAAAGCTGGCCGAACCTGTTCATGAGGACGAGTGTGATCCCAATAATAAATATGAAAAACCCGTAATTGGTGAGCACTAGCCCGCGGCTGGTGATATCCAGCGCGTCAAGTATATCCAGCACCGCGCAGACAAGCGGCACCATGGCGCCGATCAGCAGATTGCCGGGCACCGTTTTAGTTAAGGTCAGGAACAGCGACCGCATCGTCCCGATCTTTTCCCCGGCCTCGCCGGCATTGCGGATTTTATTCGCTGTGCCGATGAAGCCGCGACCGAGCTGAAATATCAGGCCGTAGAGAAGAGGGATCGCCGCCGAATACTGCCATACCCGGAGAAGGTCTACATGGAATGAATGCGGCGTGAGGAGCGTTGCCGCCACCAGTACCAGGCAGAGGGATCCGTAGACTTTCGCAAAAACGCCCGGTTTCCCATGGAGCGTATAATCAAAAAAGAACAGGAGAAGCGGAAAGAGGAGATAGAGTGAACAGTATTCGATTAGAAGCGATATCCTCGTGTTGAAAAAAACTTCGTTTATCGCGGTGGTTCTGCAGAACAGGTATAGGAAAAGGCAAACCGAGAACAGGCCAAAGAGCAGATTATAGCGCTCGCTGCTCTTGTTCATGAATAAAGCAAGGTGGTACAGTCCAACAAAAAGATACAGAAAGATAAGGACCAGGGCTGCCGTATTGGATTTTCTTTTCTGAAGTGTTTCGTAATTATCGATAATGAACGGACCGCTGCGGTATATGCCGGTATCAATAACCGTCGGCTCGCCGATTATCCGGAATGATAGAATGTTTGTCCCGTACCTGATAATCGATGGAGACAGGTACACCAGTACGTCTTTCAGATTACGGTAATACTGAATACCGCCATCAGATTCAGTATAGATCTCTTTGCGCACCATTTTCCCGTTAACGTATATCTCCCAGTTCTCGGCGATTTGCTTGATGAACAGCCCCGCAAAATCGCGCAACGGCGCCTGTTCTTCAGTCATGTCGAATGAAGTTATAAACGTGTATGTCTCAGGATTATTATATCTAAGGGAAAAAAATTCCCGTACCGGCTTGCCCGGAATATCAAGATCTACAATTCTAACAGTTCGGTAACCTGTTTTACTCGGTGGGATAACTATCCAGGACGGATCGTCGACGGGTAATTCATTAATCCATTCTGTTGAAAATCCTTTCTTTACATATAAATTGGCTTTATTTAGATTTATTTCACTATATAATACATGATATTTTAACAATATAATGAATACTGAAATACCTATAAGTTTAACCCGTAATTTCATATTTTTTATGTAATATAAATAGAATATTATTATTTTTTGTCCAACATGGACAAGAATAGTCATGTATAATATAATAATCCAATTATTGTCAACCAAATATAAATTCCATCCGGACGGATTTTTTTTATTGACGAATTTTAGTATACGATATACATTTTCTTTATGCTGATCGTGGAAGAATCTGACCTCTACGCAAATATCGCCGCTTATTCAATTTCAGATGACATTGAAAAACAGATCCGATCAACACTGATGGCGATTCTCACCTACCATAATTGCGATGACCTGCTCGCCCCGATATATACCAGCGTAAAGGAATTGCTGATTAATGCGATCAAAGCAAACTATAAAAACATTTATTTCGAAAATTACACTCCCGCCAGCCAATTCGGCAACCATGTAAAATATGAAACCGCCCTCCAGTTATTCCAGCTGGAACTGAGCCGTGAAAATTCATTGTACCTTGAGGAAATAGCCCGCAAGGACGGCATGAAAGCGGACATTGAGATCTGGGCCGTCGGGAAGACCCTTCATGTCAAGGTGTCCAATCCCGTGAACATGACCGAGACTGAATTGTCAAACGTAAAACAGAAGCTGACGGATGCGGAACACTGCATTGACCTGGCGGACTACTTCTTAAAGAACATGTCAGACCCCCTCCGAGAGGGTGCCGGTCTGGGCCTTATACTCATTATGATGATGCTGAAGAGCCTCCGGGCGGAGAAAGACAGCCTTACCATTCAATCAGAGAACGACATGACCATTGCCTACCTGAAAATTCCTCTCGTCAACGCGGTATTGAACTGCGCCTGACGGCGGAACCCAGTTTCACAGATCCTTCTTGTTAACCACCTTGTTCAGCGGGTATTCTATAATTCCGTCAGCGCCTGCATCGATCAGCTGGGGAATTACTTCCCGGGCGATTGACTCGTCGATCACGGTCTCAACCGAAAGCCAGTCCGAGTTATGCAGCTGGGATACTGTCGGAGAAGTTAGGCTCGGGATTATGCGCACCACGGCATCAAGACCTTTTTTGGGAACGTTCATCTTGAGCCCTATCATGTTCTCGGCGTTGAGTGCGCCGCGCAGAAGGAGCGCAATCTGCATTATTTTGCTCTTTTTCCATTCATCCTCGAAGCTATTCTTGTTCGCGACGAGCTTCGTGTTCGTTTCAAGAAGCGTCTCGATTATTTTCAGGCCATGCGCCCTGATCGTCGAACCCGTCTCGGTCACCTCGACGATGGCATCCACCAGCCCTTCCACGACTTTCGCCTCGGTCGCGCCCCACGAAAATTCGACCTGCACCGGAATGTCCCGCTGCTTGAAATAATTCTTCGTGAAATTCACCAGCTCCGTGGAGATCGTTTTTCCCGCGCAGTCCTTCACGGATTTGACAGGCGAATCCTCCGGTACGGCCAGCACCCAGCGGGCCTTTTTCGTGCTCACCTTCGAATAAATAAGATCTGATATGATCTTCACTTCCGCGCCGTTCTCGAGTATCCAGTCGAGTCCGGTGAGCCCCAGGTCGAGGACGCCGTTTTCTATATAACGCGCCATTTCCTGCGCGCGTACGAGGGAGCAGACTATTTCCGCATCGTCGATCATCGGGAAATAGCTCCGCTCAGATACCACGATTTTCCAACCGGCCTTCTGAAACAGCTCTATGGTCGATTTCTCAAGGCTGCCCTTGGGTATTCCGAGTTTCAGCTGCCTGGTCATTTTTTTTCTCCATATACCTCTTCTGGATTGAATATCCTCTCGCCGTCCAGGACCGGTTCCCCGTCCCTGACGACCCTGTAAAAACAGCTCCGGTACCCTTCGTGGCAGGCCGCCTCACCGATCTGGTTTACTTTTATAAGCAGCGTGTCGTTATCGCAATCGACCCGAATTTCCCTGACCTCCTGCACATTCCCTGAAGACTCGCCCTTTTTCCATATCTTCTTTCTTGATCTGCTCCAGTAGTGGACGATCCCGGTCCCGATCGTCAGTTCCCACGCCTCCCGGTTCATGAAAGCCAGCATGAGCACCTCGCCGGTCCTGTAATCCTGGGCGATTACCGGCACCAGCCCTCCCTGTTTGTCAAATTCCAGTTTAATCATATCTTATTCCCGTTTGGTACATGATGGCGACAATCATTTTATCTATGCAGTTTTTTTACAATAAAAAAACTGCCCCTCCCTTTCCGTGCGCGGCTAATCTATCCCCGCGGCCGTTGCTTCTACGATGTCCTCCCTTCAGCCGGGGCAGGAAGATCCCGGCCCAATTCATCGAGACTGTAACACTCTCGCGCGCCACCGGGCATCTGCCGCTCGACGATGAGGTCGTCCAGGGTAAAGACCGGCCCCAATTCCGCTGCCGCCGGCAATGATTCGGGAAGGAGTTCGCTTTTTTTCCCGGGTACATGCGCTATATCACGCTCCTTCGCGGATGACGGCGCCTGTTCGGGAAGGGGTTCGAATTCCTCATCCGGTAAAAGCAAAACAGCAGGATCCTCTGCCGATGGCGAGGTCTGCGTGTGAGCCGCAGGTTCCGCAATCGTCGTTTCTTCCCGGAGCCAGTCCGGAACACCAAGCGGAGTACCTTCGCCTGTATTCAGAAACTCAACGGTAACGGGCAGCGGCTGGAAGATATAGTCATCGTCGCTTTCCCCCCTGACGGCATTCATAAACCGCTTGAACCTGTAGACAAATGCCACCTCGTCGCTCCGTGAAATGAAGTCGCCGTCAAGCTCCCTGATCCTACTAATGGCCCGGGTGGGCGATTCGCCGCTGAGGACGTAATAGCATGCCACCATCAACGGGGCGAGGCTCCTTCCGTATGAAAGTATGAGGCAGCTCTCGCGGCGAAACGTATCGCGTATCTCCTCGACGAGTTTGCGGAAACCGGGAAGCGCCCGTTCATCAAGGCGACCGACGTGTATGTTCCTGACCCTGAACCCTGCGTCCTCATAATGCTTGACGATCGACAGGTATTCATCGGCATCGACTTCGTCGGTTGAAATTATGAAAACAGTAGCGACTTCTTCCTCGGCGAGACGCGAAAGATCCGCCCCGGTCTGTTCACCGAAGTCACGCGCAACACCGCCTCCCGGAAAACGCTCCAGGACCAATCGTCGTTTCGTCTCTTCCCCGGATTCCTTCATAACACCCGCCTGCGCCCGGCAGAGAGTCCGGTGAAATCCCGGCCGGTAAAATACATCATTCGAATAATATTAATATACTATCATTCAAGATCAAACAAAAAACGGCTTCATCCCGAATAAACCGCCCCGTGCGGATGATGCGCCGACTTATATATCTCCCCGTTTTATTATCGGTCCCGACTTGTCCAAAATCCAACGCCCCCCGTAAAAATAATCCCCATGACATGACATAATCGGTAATTTACACTTGCGTTACAATTATTGCGGTTATTAACTTGACTTAATCCTGCTTAAGATAAAACCTGTGCCGATTTTTACAGACGGCCGGAGGTTCACCCGATGTGCGGTATTGTCGGATATGTGGGCGATAAAGACGCCAGCTCTATCATCATCAACGGACTCAAGCGGCTCGAATACCGCGGATACGATTCTGCCGGCATAGCCCTTGTCGGCGACGATATTTTCATTCATAAAAAAAACGGCAAAATATCGGTGCTCGAAAAGTCGCTCGACGACGGAAGCCACCCCGATATACACCGGTATCACACCGGCATCGGCCACACGCGCTGGGCGACCCACGGCGCCCCTTCCGACCGAAACGCCCATCCCCATACGGACTGCGAGAACGAAATCGCACTCGTCCATAACGGCATCATCGAAAACTTTGCGTCCATTAAGAAAATGCTGGTCCAGAAGGGCCATACCATCAGGAGCGACACGGACACAGAGGTCATCGCGCACCTGATCGAATACCACTATCGGCAAAACAACGACCTTCTCGACGCGGTCATGAAAGCAGTGTCCCGGCTCGAGGGCACTTACGGCCTCTGCATCGTTTCAAAGCGCGAGCCGGGCAGGATTATCGCGGCCCGGAACGGCAGTCCCCTCATCCTGGGAGCTGGCGACGGCGAGATGATCATCGCGTCGGACGCCAGCGCCATCATCGAGCACACCAACAGGGTCATCTACCTCGCTGATGGGGAGATCATTGACGTCACCGGCGACACCTTCAAGACCTACGGCCTCGACCTGCAAAGAATCGACAAAAAGATAGAAGATATTGACTGGGACATCACATCTATCGAGAAGGCCGGCTTCGATCATTTCATGCTGAAAGAGATATTCGAACAACCGGAAACGATCCGCAACGCCTTCCGCGGCCGCGCCATGCGTGACACCGGCTCCATCCGCCTTGACGGCCTCAGGCTATCCGAAGAGGAGCTGAACGAGGTCAGGCGCGTTATCTTCATAGCCTGCGGCACCTCCTGGCACGCCGGCCTGATCGGCGAATACCTGATCGAGGAATATGCCCGCATCCCTGTCGAGGTCGAATACGCCTCCGAATTCCGGTACCGCAAGCCGATACTCATGAAGGGAGACCTGGTGATCGTCATCAGCCAGTCGGGCGAGACCGCGGACACGCTGGCCGCCCTGCGCGAGGCGCGGTCGAAGGGAATCAAGGTGCTGGGGATCACCAACGTCGTCGGCAGCACAATCGCGCGGGAATGCGACGGCGGCATTTATATCCACGCCGGTCCTGAAATCGGCGTCGCATCCACAAAGGCGTTCACGTCCCAGGTGACGGTCCTCATCATGCTGGCGCTCATGCTGGCCCACCGGCATGACCTGACGGCTGAAGAGCTTCATGTATACATCGAGCAGCTGCACGCGATCCCCGACATGGTGAGAGAGGTGCTCTCCTCAAGCGACTATATCCGCTCGATCGCCGAGCAACTCAAGTCAAATAAAAATTTCCTTTATCTCGGCCGGGGGGTCAACTTCCCCGTCGCGCTCGAGGGGGCCCTGAAGCTCAAGGAAATCTCCTATATCCACGCCGAGGGGTACCCTGCCGCGGAGATGAAGCATGGACCCATCGCCCTTATCGACGAGAACATGCCGGTCGTCTTCATAGCCCCGAAAGACATCATCTATGACAAGATAGTGAGCAACATGGAGGAAGTTAAGGCACGCGGGGGCAAAATCATCGCTATAGCCACCACGGGCGACGAGGACATCAGACGGTACAGCGACCACGTCATCTACGTACCGGAAGTCAGGAAGATGGTTTCCCCGCTCCTCACCGTGGTACCCCTCCAGCTTCTCGCGTACCACATCGCCGTGCTCAGGGGCTGCGACGTGGATCAGCCGCGCAACCTGGCAAAGAGCGTTACGGTGGAGTGATGTGCGTGACGCTTCCCATCTCCGTTTCCTGATGGTAGTGAATATATGTTCGGCGCCATTGACATCCTCGACCTGAAGCCCTTCGAGATCTGCTCCATACGTCCGCCTACAGAAAACTTCAGCCTGACCTTCCGGCTCACGAGAAACTGCTACTGGAACAAATGCGCCTTCTGCCCGGTGTACAAATTGGGCGCACGCTATTCAAAACGCAGCATCGAAGAGGTGGTCGAAGATATCAGGCGGGCGCAAATGCTCGATGATTTCATGTTCCAGCGCGGATTCGGCAACCCGGTCTACACGGAGTCCGATTACGGCCGCGTGCCGGGACTGGCCGATGAGATCACCGCAGCGCACTGGGCGGCGGGCATCGTTGACGAGAACCGCCCGGTGGAGGCGCCTCCTGAAGGCCTCGATACCCGCATGGCATGGTTCATGTCATGGTTCAACAGCAGGCCAGATATCCCCGCCTGCATAAGCCACATCCTGGCATGGCGCATCAACGGCGGCGCCACCTGCTTCCTGGGCGACGCGGATTCGCTCAATCTCAAGCCCTCTTTCCTCTCCCACGCGATTAAAGCTGTGAAGACGGCCTTCCCTTCGATACGGCGCTTTACCGTGTACGGGAGGACCTCGACCGCCGCCCGTATGCGGTCCGTAAATGAGCTGCGCGCCTTCGCGGAAGCCGGCCTCAACAGGGTGCATTTCGGCCTTGAAAGCGGGTGCGACCGGGTCCTCGCATTCGTTGACAAAGGCGTTTCCGCGGACGAACATGTCGAGGGGTGCCTTAAGACAAAGGAGGCTGGCCTCTCCTGCTCGGTCTACGTCATGCCGGGGCTCGGGGGCTCCGGTCTCTCAGCCGAGCATGCTCGTGACACGGCGGCACTACTTACCAGGATCGCACCTGACTTCATCCGGCTCCGCTCTCTGGAGGTCTTCCCGGGAACCGGTCTTGAGGCAGAGATCAAAAAAGGGTCTTTCACCGAAGCGGGCGAGGAGCAGGTGGTGAGGGAAATCCGGACTATCGTCGCAGAAACCGACGCGGAAACCGAGCTCCTGAGCGACAGCGCATCGAACCTCCTGGGTATATTCGGGAGGCTGCCTGATGACCGTCCCGCCATCCTCCGAGAAATAGACGATTACCTCGCCCTCGATCCGAGGGAAAAGCTCGAATTCAGCCTGCACTCAAGACTACGCTCGTTCGCCGGCCAGTATGGCGGAATTTCCGGGGATATTTTTACTGCTATTGAACCGTTTATCAGGGGCGGCAAGCTTGCCCCTGGATCTGCGGATGACCGGGAGCTGGAGAGGCTTATCCTGCTTATCAGATCAAAATTAATGCCCTGAATATTGACCAAAATTTCGAAAAATTCTTGCCATCCAGAAAAATAAATGTACAGTATGTCGAAAATACTAAATTTTTTTTATTATTGATTTGAATGCGCCATGACCGGTGCTTATATTCTATTTACAGTATATAATATACAATCATAGAAATTTCTTTTATGACAGTAGAGGTTTCCTTGAAAGAAAGCATTATGCTGGTAGAGGACGAGCTTATTACCGCCCTGGATATCCAGCGGATGCTGGAAAAGGTAGGTTACCGCGTATCCGCAACCATCTCCTCGGGTGAAGAGGCTGTTCTGAAGGTCAAGGATCTGAAACCCGATCTTATAATTATGGACATTTTTCTTTCAGATGACATGGACGGCATTGAGGCGACCAACCTGATCATGAGCGAGTTCGACGTACCGATCATCTTCCTCACGGCCAATGCGGATTCAACGACTATAAAGCGGGCTGATAAAACCAAGCATTACGGCTACCTCATCAAACCGATACGGCAAAGCGACCTGGATTCAATTATTTCAACGGCGCTTCAGCGCCATGAGCTTGAAGCGAGAAAAAGAAATCAGACCAAGCACTGATCTTTCCCGGCCGTCCCCCCTTATTTTTCCTTGTCATTCAGATAACCCGCAAGCGCCTCAAGGCCCAGAACGTATGAATTGATCCCGAACCCCGATATCTGACCGATGCACACCGGCGCGATGTAGGAGACCCTCCTGAATTCCTCGCGCGCGTGGATGTTGGAAAGATGTACCTCGACGGAGGGCACCTTTACGGCGGCTATGGCGTCCCGTATGGCAATTGAGGTATGGGTAAGAGCCGCCGGATTGATCACGATCCCGGCGGCATCGGCGTTCTTCTGTATGAAGTTGATAATCTCGCCCTCAAGATTTGATTGGAAAAAATCGATGTCGATCTCATGATCCCGCGCATATGCCCGCAGCAGGCCTTCGGCGTCGTCCAGGGTCCTTGCGCCGTATATATCCGGCTCCCGGGTGCCAACCAGGTTGAGATTCGGGCCGTTTACCACCAGTACTCTTTTTTTCGCCATAGCTCCCCTCCCCCCTGCCGTGCTCCGGCCACCTTATTTTTCCCCGTATCCGAATTCTTCATACAGATTGTACGCCTGAAGGTATACCAGACCCCTCTGGGACGACGAGAGTATCTGATTCAGGAACTCCTTCGCTTTTTCGTCATTATTCATTTCTCGATAGATGAGGGCAAGGTGGAGCCGGGCCTTCATCTTAAGCGACTCGTTCGCGTCCGGCATTTCAATAAGTCTGTTAAAAACGGCAACCGCCCCGGCCGCGTTCCGAGCAACAAGAAACATGTGCAGTCCTATATGATAGAGCGATTCATCGAAATAGCTGTTCACGCTGGCGGTTAGCGCATAAAAATGCCCGTACGCTCTATAATAATTTCCGGTCTCGAAATATATCTTGCCCGACAGATAATTGATCAGGTTCTCGTTGCCCGGGTACTTGCCAAGGAATTTAGCATACCGGTCGAACTGCTGTAAATCCTTTTTTTCGTAATAGTGCTCAAGCATTCTGCGCATGACCGGCCCGCCGTACTCGCTCGAAAGAAGCTCGGACAGGTTCTCTTCGGCGTATGCAACCGCCTTGTCAGGCATGTTCATATCAAAATAGCACCGTGTCAGAAGGGAGGCCTTTCTCTGCTGAGCATCCCTATCGTCCTTTGACGCGACCTCCGAAAGGAGATTGACCGCCTCCTGGTATTCCCCGTTCAGCATATTCGCCTCGCCTAACGAGAGCATTGCACGTTCAACAAAACGCGTCCCGGGGCATTCGTTTATGATTTTCCGGAAATACAGCTCGGACTCGTCGCGCTTGTCGTTTCTGAATAAATAATCACCGATGATGTAGAGCGATTCCGAATAGACCTCCTTGTCGGACTCCAGAAAATCATTCGCTTCCATTGCGGAGCGGTAGTCACCCACGTGCAGGGCGCTCCGAATGTACATCAGCACATCCTCTTTAGGATAATCACCGATACTCGCGATATCGAGCGTCATGTAGACTTCATCCAGATTGTTCAGGCGATAGTATGACCTCGCCTGGACCAGGGGGATTTCCTTCCACTGCAATTCGTTCATCGGCGGGAAATCACCCATCCCGATCATTGAGATCACATCGTCATATCGTTTCAGCTCATAGAGCGAAAGCAGCTTCTTATAATAGGCATTTCCGCGGTTCCTGGTAAAGGGGCTGCTCAGATAGTTATTGAAATACTCCAGCGCATAGACATACTGCTTTCGGTTAAAATTATCGCTCCCCAGGGTGTAGCGAAGTTCGGCTGCGGTCTCCGTGCCGGGGAACCTGTTCAGGATTAGATTAATAAATCGCCGCGCGTCCCTGCCGTTTTTCATCAGCGCCATCGCATGCTTGTAAAGCGCCACCTCCACGTCCTTGCGGACGATGAAATCACGCGAAAGAACGTCAGCGACCTTCCCTGCGCTATCCAGGTCCCCCTTCCCAAGATATATTTCAATGAGGAGAAGATTGGCTTCGTAGGCCTGCTCCACCCTTTTCTGCTTGAGGTATTCCCCCAGCAGTTCGATTGCTTTGTCCGGATCTCCTCTCTTGTAGCTGATCAGCGCAAGGTAATAATTCGATTCGGTATTGTATTTCGAGAATGGATTGTCCTTCCTTATGCTCTCGAAAATATCTACCGCCCTGGAAATTTCCCCCATTTCGAGGTAGGCCTTGGCGCGAAGGAATTGCATCTCGTCCCGGCGTTCGTCAAAGGGATTTTCCTTCAGATACAGGTTGAACACCTCGACCGCCCGTTCATATGACCCGGCCCGCAGGCAGGTTGTGCCCAGCAGCACAAGCATCTCCTTGCGCTGCTCCGGCCCGGCAGTCTTGAGTGACTCTTCAAGGTATTGCAGCGCCTTCTCAGGGCTCCGGTCGATGTAAAACCGACCGAGCGCCAGCGAGGCGCGGGACCTCAATGATTCAGTCGGAGCGCCGGTCCGCACCTCCTCTAACATGGCAAGCCCCTGCTCCTGGTCGGGGCCCTGAATTAATATGCTCCCGAGCTCGTACCGTGCGTCGGAATACCAGCGTGAATCTTTCCCCGTCGCCAGATACGCCTCAAGCAGCGCCCGTGCCTGCGAATTCTGACCGAGCCTGCTGTAGGAACACGCCTTGAAATACTGGACGTCAGCATAGGCCTCTTCCCTTATTATCGCCGGCGGGATCGCGCTGAATACCTGCAGGGCGCGGACATGCTGCCCTTTCCTCTGGTAGATCCTGCCGAGGGTCCTGCCCGCACTGGAAACGGTCCGGATGCTGTACGGCGCGGCAGTCAGGGGTGCAAGTTTTCGCTCGGCTTCGTCGTACTTTCCGCTTCTGAAGAGGGCATTCCCGATCCGGTACTGCCGGAGGCCGTTTTTCTGGAAATCGGAACTCGCGGAAATGGCCGCCTCCCACTCCAACACCGCCTCGTCATACCGTTTCTGCGAGAAGTACATGTCGGCTATCCGGTCATACGCCGCCGGGACAAGTTCGCCTCCCGGCATCCTCGTGATGTATCGCTTTAATTCCTCTATGGAATTCGGATAATCGGAAAGCTTGTAATAGCACTCGCCCATCCAGTATCGCGCCTCAGTCGCCAGGGGGTCGGTCTTGCATTTGTTCAGAAAACTCTTGAATTCAAAAAGAGCGGCGTCATATCTCCCCTTGTTGAATATCGAGAGTGCGAGATGGAACCAGGCGCGGTCAATGTATTCATCGCTGCCCGAGTCGACAACCTTCCGCAATAATAACTCGGCTGAGCCAAAATTGCCCGTCCGGAAGGCCTCCATGCCCTGCTCGAAATCCATCCTGTCGTCTCCCGCACGTGCTGCCGACGCGGCGATACAGAGAATAAAGATGATTGTGTATAACCTTGTGCCAGTCACCAGTGACGCCCCTACTCTTCAGACAATGTTCCTCTCATTTTAGTTCCCGCAAATAGGCCCTGAGATACTCAATTGCGGCAAGGGAGGCAAACGCCCGCACCCGTTCCCTGTCGCCGCTTATACGCCTGGAAAAAGTCCGCACGCCGGACAAATCCGCCAGCCCGAACCAGACCGTACCGACCGGCTTTTCATCCGTTCCGCCCCCGGGGCCCGCGATTCCCGTAGTGGATACGCCGATATCCGAACCGAGCGCGGTCCTAATGCCTGCCGCCATCTCAGATGCGACCTCTTCTGAGACAGCGCCGGCCATCGAGAGGCTCTCTTCCGAAACATTGAGGTGGCTCACCTTCACCCTGTTGCTGTAAGCCACCACCCCGCCGACGAAGACATCCGACGAGCCCGGCACGTCGGTAAGGCGCTTTGATATCATTCCGCCGGTGCAAGACTCGGCAAACGACACGGTCATCCTCCTGCTCCTGAGAAGGTGCATCACCTCGTCCTCGGGCCGCTCGTAAGGGTGTTCGAGGAACCTGCCGCCGAAAGCGCGCCTCGCGCCTGACACTATTCCATCCGGGTCAGCAAGGTCGACCTTCTTCCCCGCGATGGTCACGGTGGCAATCCCTTCCCCGGCCGTAATGCCCCAGTCAACAGTTTCAAGCGGGACACCCATTGTTACTATCGTTTCATTGATCTCAGATTCCTTCATTCCCACGACCCTGAAGACTGCGCTTTTCCGGAGGGGGATGCCGCACTCGTCCCTGAGAAAGGGGAGCACGCTCAGGTCCATCATCTCCCTCATTTCCCGGGGCACCCCGGGCATGGCGATGATTATCCTGCCGCCGGCCCTCATGATGAATCCGGGGGCCAGGCCATTCGTGTTCGGTAATACCCGCGCGCCGGCCGGGACCTCGGCAATTTTAAGGTCCCTGTCGGACATTATCATCCCCATGGCGTCAAAAAAAGCCTGCATGCGTTCCCTGGAAGCACCGTCAACCACCACCTGAAAGCCGAAAATCTTCCCGAGCGCCGCTATGGTATTATCGTCGTCGGTCGGCCCCAGCCCGCCGGTGACGATCAGTATATCAGAGATCTCCAGGGCATGGCGCATCGCCCCTTCCAGGTCTTCAATGTCATCGCCGACCGCCATGTGCATCCTGACCCGCATCAGCAGGGGGAAGATTCTCCCGCTGATGAAGCGGCTGTTGGTATCCGCGGTCCTTCCGTACAGAAGCTCGCTCCCCGTTGACAGAACCGTAACGGTCTTCATTGCGTCGCGCTCCGGTCACATCTGCTCCGGGGCGGAAACGCCCAGGAGCCTGAGCCCGTTTGACATGACGACGCGTGTCGCGTCCGAAAGCGCCAGGTAGGCGACGGTCCTCTCGTGGTCTTCGGTTATAATACGGTGTTCGGTGTAAAATTTATGGAACGCCTGCGCGACTTTCATGAGGAAGGTAGTTATCCGGTGCGGTTCAAATGTGTTAGCCGCATCGGCCACCTCCTCCGGGAACCTGGCCAGGTGCTTCATGAGAACGAGCGACTCTTCATTATCGAGGTGCTCCCGGAACGCCCGTTCCTGATCGTAGGCGACCCCGCGCTTCTCCGCCTCGCGGAACAACGAGCAGATCCTGGCATGGGCGTACTGCAGGTAAAACACCGGGTTTTCCGAACTCTCCTTCTTTGCCAGTGTGAGATCGAAATCCAGGTGGCTCTCCAGGGATCGCATGACGAAGAAATACCGCGCCACGTCCGTCCCGATCTCTTCGAGCAGGTCCCGCATCGTGGAAAATTGACCTAACCGCTTCGACATTTTAACGGTCTCTCCCTCCATCATCAGGTTTACCTGCTGGGCTATCAGTATCTTCAGGTTTTTTTCATCGAAGCCGATTGCCTTCATCGCGCCCGCCAGCCGCGTGATATGTCCGTGGTGGTCGGGCCCCCATATGTCGACAATCAGGTCGTATCCCCTGTCTATCTTGTCCTGGTGATAGGCGATATCGGCGAGAAAGTAGGTCGGCCGTCCGTCGTCACGCATCAGCACCCGGTCTTTGTCATCGTTGAAATCGGTTGATCTAAAAAACACTTTCCCTTCAGAGGTATAGACGCTGTTGGAGGACTTCATGCGGTCGAGCATCCCCGTGACCGCCCCCTTCTCGTGAAGTGTTTTTTCGCTGAACCAGGTCTTAAACGAGACGTTGAAGCCTTCCAGGTCCTTCTTCTGGCCTGCCACGTTGTATTCCACGGCCTTTTTCGCGACAAACTCGACCAGCGTTTCCTCGCCTCCAATCCGGCTCATCTCTCCGGCCTCGTGTTCGGCTATATGCGCCGCGATCTCCCTAACGTACTCGCCATGGTATCCCTCCTCGGGAAATTCGCATTTCTCTCCTCTGAGCTCCCGGATGCGCGCCAGCACTGACTTCCCGAGGAGAAGCACCTGGTTGCCGTAGTCGTTAACATAAAATTCCCTGTCAACGATGTCACCGGCAAACTCAAGCATGTTGGCTATGGTATCGCCCACGGCGGCGGCGCGTGCCGATACGATGTTCAGAGGACCGGTGGGATTCGCGGATACAAACTCGAGATTGATTTTCCTCGGCCATTCCCGCGACGCCCTCCCGTACGACTCCCTCTCGCGGATGACACGAATCAGGTTTTCGAAAAGAAATTCGCGGGAAATGAATATGTTAATGAAACCGGGCTTAACTACATCCACGCTGGCGATTTTTCTGTCCGCCTCCATGTATTTCGCAAGCACGCCCCCTATCTCCATTGGCGACTTCCGGAGTATTTTTGCCGACTCAAGGGCGAACGGGACCGCGTAGTCCCCGAATTTCTGTTCCCGCGGGTATTCGACCTTCCGCTCGACCGTCTCACAGGGATCGGCAAGCAGACCGTCACCGACCGCGGATTCAATCGCACGTGATACTATCAGGGATATTTCGCTTTTCAGATTCAAACTGCTTCCTCGTTATGACGATTAATGTACGACGTCATTTAAGAAATGTAAAGTGATAAGTAAAATATTTTGTCAACAATTATTACCCGTCTCCGCTGACAGTTCACGAAGGCCGGGACCGCATTCCACGCCTGGAAATAAAAATTGACCGTCGGCAAATAAAACACTTGAAAATAATCTGTCGGCGGGCAATTATATTCGACACAATCTGGACATTCCATCCGCACGGATAACGTTTGCCCCCGGCGAGGTATATATGGCACTCAAATTTGAAAAGAACCATCTCATGGGCCTCCTGATGACCATCGGCGTGTTCGTGGTGATGTCGCTGCTCTACCTGTTCACATCGATCTTCGACAGGATGGAATGGGGCGCCACCGACTTCATGTTCTTTCTGCGCGATCCCTCCGAAAAGTCGGAATTGATCAACCTCGCGCAGCAGAAAAAAGCTCTTAAAATGAAACTGAACACCCGGGCCCGAAACGATATCATAATCATAGGCATCGACGAGACGACCATCAGGGACTTTTCCGACCACGGCATACAGTGGCCGTTCCCCTGGAAGATCCACGCGAAAGTTACCCGCCATGTCGGCACCGGCGCACCGAGCGCAATCCTCTTTGACATCATGTTCCTTGACCACAAGAAGGGCGAGGATGAGCTCGCGGAGGCCGTCCGAGACGCAAAAAATGTTTTCCTCGATTATCCCTTCGAGACCAAGTATGTATCAACGGATTACGAGGACCAGGAAGAGCGTCTCGCTATCCTGAGCCGCATGCGGTTCAGGGCCAAACCGGAGGACCCGGGCCCGCAGCTGGTATACGCCCCGGTCCCTCCCACCCCTCTCCTGTCCAGATCTGCGAAGGGTATCGGTTTCGCGAACGTATTTCCCGGGGAAGATAACGTAAACCGCACCATGCCGCTCCTTATCCGATGGAACGGGTGGTACTATCCCAACATCGACCTCCTGGTGGTGATGAACTACTACGGCATCGGCCCGGATGACATAGAAATCAATTGGGGGAGCTACATCAAGCTGAAGAACCTCCCGGTCGAAAAGATGGCAAAGCCCAACGATGAGCGGGAAATCCTCATTCCCATCGACGAACGCGGATTCATGGAAATCAATTTTGCGGGAGGCTTCGGCAGCTTCAACCACTTCCCTTACAGCCATTTCTGGAACGACGCCGATATGCTGAAGAGCGATCCTCCCAATACCTCTCTGAAGGACAAAATCGTCCTCATCGCAGCCTATGCCGTGACCGGCATCGCGACTGATGAAAAACAGTCGCCCTATGGCGCGACCTTCGGCATCGAGCACCATGCCAACGCACTCAACACAATACTAAACCAGAGCTTTCTCCATAAGCTCACCGACATCCAGAATATCCTTATCATGCTGGCCATCGCCCTCCTCCTTGGGTTCGTGGTGCCCCGGATTTCGATCATATGGGCGCTGGTGTTTACGGGCGGGTTTACCCTCCTCTACATGGTGGGATCATATATTCTTTTTGACGCGTTCAGTTATATCACGGGCTTCGCCACGCCGCTATTCCAGATCGGTCTCACCTTCCTCTTCATTATCACCTACCGGGTCCTTACCGAGCAGAGGGAAAAGCGCTATATTCGGCAGACATTCTCCAAATTCGTCTCCAAATCGGTCGTCGATGAGCTTCTTAAGAGCCCGGAAAAACTTCAACTCGGCGGAGAGAAAAAAATCCTCTCGGTACTGTTCTCCGACATCCGTGGTTTTACCACCCTGTCGGAGCGGATGACGCCTGAACAGCTCGTCGACCACCTCAACCACTACCTCCAGACAATGACCGACATCGTGATAAAGTACAACGGGACGCTTGACAAGTATGTTGGCGACGAGATCATGGCCTTCTGGGGCGCCCCCATTCCCCAGGACGACCACGCCATCCTCGCCTGCAAGGCCGCCGTTGAAATGATCGAACAGCTGGACCAGATGAACAATGCGTGGGTCCACCAGAAGAAGGAGCCGCTCGCGATCGGGATCGGCATCAACAGCGGCGCCATGATCGTGGGGAATGTCGGCTCCTCCTCGCGCATGGATTACACGCTGATGGGCGACAACGTCAACCTTGGAGCGCGTCTTGAAGGCACCAACAAGGTCTACAGCACGAACATCATTATCAGTGAAAACACCTACGAACTGGTCCGCGACCACGTCATCAGCCGGGAGCTTGACCTGATCAGGGTCAAGGGTAAAGAAAAGCCGGTAAAAATATATGAACTGATCGACATGAAATAGCCGCGGACCAGGGGTTATCCGCCGTTTCCTAGAAGCAGAACTTCTCTGAATCGCCCCTGTTGGCTACATCAACGCAGGGCCCGAGCAGGGGACCTGATACCTTAACGGGAATGGCGATAACGGTCGCGTCTTTCCGTACCGTGGCGCCGAATGTGCTCGTAATCCCGCCCTCGTATAAATAATCACCGGCGGCATTGAAGAAAAGCTTGTCGCCCCGGACGCCAAAATTGCTGAACCAGAAGTTCTCCCCCCGCTGAGACAGCGAGAGCGTGATGCTCTCATACGTGATGTCGGCGACCGAACCGGCCTCGTACCCGTTCTTCCGGAGAAATTTCATTATTGCCTGCTGAGGCCGCGTGTTTATCATTTCGCCGGTCCCGACATGGACGTTCAAGTTTCCTCTGGAGTTGTCGAGGATGTTTCCCATGCGGGCGGCCGATACCTCGTAGTTGAAGTCGCACCCGGCCTTGCCGGTCATGGAACCCTTCATCCCGCTGTCTGCATAAAAAGCGGACCAGTCGAAATCATCGACCGCCCCCTCCACCCTGAAATACGGCTGCTCGGTGTTGAAATATGCCAGCGCGTTAAAGCGATAGGCGGCGCCATAGCCATCTGCCCTGAACTCGCCGATCGACAGAGCGCCGTTGGCCAGACGGGCATCCAGACCGCAATTGTTCCAGGATGCATTTGTTCCCCAAAAAACCGTGTCGGCCTCGGATGTAAAACTGATACTGTTGTGGTTCGCGAATTTTCCAAGAAGGGTCTGGGGGAACGGGGTCCTGCCAATTGCCACCTCCCGCTTGTCTTTGTAGGCCGAGGCGTATGCCGCGTCTATCAGATAAACGGCGGGCTCCCGTATGATGTCGAGATTCATTCGTCGCGATTTCACGGAGACATTCATTTCAGAGCTGAAAGGCACCCACGCTGAAACCTCGGTGCGTATTGATATAGACAGGTCCGAGCCGAGCGGCTTCAGGCTGATATCGGCATTGAACGTGGAATTGTCGGCCTTCACGCGCATTGAAGACTCGCCGATGATACACTCCTGTTTTCCCTTCCGGTTTCTTGACACGGTGAATTCTCCAAGCACGCAATTAAACCGCATCCCTGACGCCTTCTTCTTCTTGAAATCCATATTGAGGCTTCCGTCGAACTGAAGCATGCCGCCATACTCAATACCGGGAAAGGGGGCAACATTCTGTGAAAGATCCGAGAGATCGATCGCATTTGACTTAAAATCCAGCGTGACCGCGTCTTCCTTTTCATTTTGCACGTACGACCCGGAGGCATCGAGCCTGGCAACGTCGTCGTAAACGCTCAGCGATCTGATAGTGTAGCTGTTATGGGCCGAATTGTACGAGGCATCTATATCAAGGCTCACATTTTCACCGGAAATCAGGTTGTATTTTTTCGTGATTGAAGCTACCGTTAGATTGTTCGTCCAGGCCTGTCCACCGACGGTCAGAATGCTCTTGTTTCTTTTCACCTCCAGATCAACCGACGCGCCGCCGCTGATGGAAGTATCCGCTTTCTTTCGTTCCTGAATATACTCGTTCAGATAGGTAAGGTCAAAATTTTCAATCTGTATCCGGTGGCTGAAGGAATCTCCCTGGCCGATGTCAACACTGCCGCGGCACGAAAATTCACCCTTCCGGAGTATAGATGTCCTGAACGGCCTTATACGCCCCGTGATATCGTAGGAAAATGCCGAGGTATTAATATATAGTTCAGCGTCAATGGTATAGAGCTCAACGACCAGCAGCCTGTCCCGGAGGGATTCGCGGTATGAAATTGCACTCCCGTGAAAATCGATGTAAAAGTCGGGGTATGCCTCCTGTACTGTTTTTATAAACTTCCCCGGATCAAGGATCTGCCGGACGCATTCCATGTGACTTCGGCCGTATTTCTTGATAAAGGTGATTTCAGAATCATAAAAATCGATGCCATTAATCCTTACGGATCCGGCCCAAAGGGGCCAGAACGCGAGATCAATAACGGCCCTTTTGCTTTTTATGAGGCTGATATTGTCATTGAAATCGCTGGTAATCGACACGTTAAAATCGTCTATGATAACATTGCCGGTATAATCAATAGTAATCTCCTCAAACTTGACCGCTTTATTGAGATTATCCTTAAAATAATTGACAACGATTTCTTTCTGGGCCCTCTCGGGGCAAACGACCGAAAATAGGAGCCTGAGTGTTGCCAGAATATTTATCAACACCACTATAACTATTACGGCCGCGGCGGCGTATTTTTTTTTATCATTCATAATTATTTTGTTTACTGGCGGATAAAATGCTGTATAAATTGAAATCCAGAACGACGCAGCTGACATTTAGCCGCAGAACTATACTCGCTATTAATTAGATGCGAGTCAAGTTAATTTGAAAAATTGGATAAAAATGATTCGTCCGGGTTAACGGATCCAGATCCGAGTCCCCGGTCCAATACCGGTCCAGGAGAAGACGATGCCAGACCAATATATCAGGGAACTGATCAAGAAATCCCGGAAGGAGTTCGCGGTTCAGAAATACCGTGAAACCGACATCGGCCGCACCCACCGGCCCTTCAAGGGAACACCGAAAAAGCACCCCTATGACGAGAACCTGCTGATTCTCATGACCAAGCCATTCGCAAAAAATCATGAATTCTACGAATTCACTGTTGACTCGATAGGACATATTGAGGAGATTGGCACGATAACAAACGAAGACGGTCGGAGCGCCATGCACGTAAGAATCTGGGTCAAAAAAGGTGTGCCCGCTATCAGATCAAAACCGTTTATCGTCTGATAAAAAGCAAGGACACCCCCCCATGTTCGACGTTAAGGATATCCTCATAGGCATGGCGCCCTACGCGCACTACCTGTCGTTCGGCCTCCTGCTCCTGGCAGGGTTGAGCATCCCGGTTTCAGAAGACCTTATCTTTATCATTTCAGCCTCAATTGCGGCAACCATTGTGCCGCAAAACACCCATAAGATCTTTATCGGATGTTTCATCGGGGCCTATATGAGCGACATGATTGCCTACTCCGTGGGCAGATACGGGATCAGCTGGATTATGCACAGTAAACTGATGACCAGCCTGAAGATAATCAACCCGGAAAAGCTTGAATCCCGCATTGACATGGTGCATGATTATTTTTTGAAGTATGGGGGCAAGACAATCTTTTTCGGAAGATTCGTCCCTTTCGGATTGAGAAACGTTATTTTCATGACCTGCGGCATTATTGAGATGAATCTGGTCAAATTCATGCTCATCGATCTGCTGGCACTGACCTGCACCTCGTTTATACTCTTCTCCCTCGGATACGCATTTGGTAACAATTATGAGACGATTTTTCCATATTTAAAAAGATATAAGTTCGTTATATTCGGCATATTTATTGTCCTAGTTCTTCTGATTGTCAGAATGAAAAAATTATCTGGCCAGAGAAGCAAGGAGGCGGGAGTAATCCAAACTGTATCAGGCCCTAAAAATGGCATTAATTAATAGAGTAAATTACTTGACGAAAATCGATATAATATATTGATTATATATAAAAAATTATATATTTCACCGCACCTCCGGCTGCCGGAACCGGCTGCGGGGATGTGGGATGTAACAGGCTATTGAATTAATGCAGAACCTGAAATACCATTCCCTGAACACGCTGTCAGTAATGATTTTTTCATTTATACTGGCATCGACGATAAACCAGGCTGTCAAATATAATATCTCCCCCGGATATACAAAATCCGTTGCCGGGACCCAACGGACAAACACCGCTGTCTCACGAAAGAGTTTCGATGATTATAAAATTATATCAGAGAGCGGTTTCTTCAAGGTGGCCAGCGCCATGGATATGGCCGGGGAGCCCCAGGCGCCCGCCGGCTCGATAAGCGAGCTGACGCTCCTGGGAACGATAACCGGCCCCACCAGCATCGCGCGTGCGATGATCCTTAAATCAGGAGAAAAAAGCCCGGGCATATTCGCTCTGTATAAGGTCAGCAGCGAAGTGGGCAACGATGTATACGGGAACAAGCTTCTCTGGATTTCTGACGGCAAAGTCTACCTAGAGGCCGGCGACCAGAAGGTTACCCTCGACCTGTACGCCAAAAAGGTCGTAGAGCCCAACAGGGGTGCCGCCGCCCAGAAAGGCGCGGGACAGCAGTACACACAGACGCTTAGCAGGGCCGAGATCAAACAGAAGGTGTTCAACAACATGGATAACGCCCTCCGTGGGCTTCAGGCGGGCCCGCACCGGATCAACGGCCAGATAGTCGGCTACCGGCTCATTAACGTGCGTCCCTACAACATCCTCTTCAAGCTGGGAGCGAGGAGCGGAGACATCGTTAAGCGCGTGAACGGCCAGGTTCTCGACAGCACGCAGAAGCTGATGTCCATGTGGGAGACGATCAAAAACGATCCAAAAATCACCATTGACCTCGAGCGCGCAGGGAAAAGCATCAGGTACGATTTCAACATAACTGATTAATTATTTCCGGAGAAGGAACGGCTCATGAATTTATCAACCCTGAAAAAAACCGCAGTGATTTACGCACTTATATCGCTGCTTCCCTTCTGGGATATTATCTCTCCGCACAATGGAGCCAACACCGCTTTCGTGAACGCAGCCCCGAAAAAAGCGCGGGTGGCGAAAATGTTCGCGCTGAACTTCAAGGATGTCGAGATCGCCGAATTCATCAATATCATGGGCCAGCTTATAAAGAAAAATATTATCATAGATGACAGAGTAAAAGGCAAGATATCGATCAGCTCGGCCCACAAGGTCCCCCTGAGCGAAGCATATAATGTCATGAAAACGATACTGGAGGTCAAGGGCCTTGCGATCATCGAAACCGAAAACCTCATCAAAATAATGCCGATAGAGGACGCCATCAAGAAAAATGCGTCCATCATCCTCGACGGCAAGCCTCTGTACGATGAAAAAACCATAACCTTTCTCCTCGAGCTTAAAAACGCCGACGCCAACGAGATCGCCACGACCCTCAGGTCGCTTAAATCCAAAACGGCCGACATTGTCATATACCAGTCTCTCAACCTCCTCATTATAACCGGCATTGCATCCGAAGTGAACGGTCTGATAAAAATCGCCCAGTCCCTTGACGCAAAAGGGGGCGGCGAGGGAGAACGAGGTGTATCGTCGGGCAGCATACATGTGTATCATCTCGAAAACGCGAACGCTGAAGACCTGGCCAACGTTCTCTCGCGCATCCCTTTTTCGGACACGGCGCGAATAAGCACAGCGCCGGTCCAACAGAAGGTCCAGCCGTCGAGCAAGGCACGGCGAGTCAGCACTCAGCACGGCGCGACACCGTCAAAGGCCGAAAAGCTTTCCATCATAGCCAATAAGGACACCAATTCGCTCATTATTACCGCCAGGCCCGAAGAATACCAGGAGATCCTCCGTATCATCAAGGAGCTCGATATCGTCCGCGAGCAGGTCCTTATCGAGGCGATGATCGTCGAGGTCAATGTCGACAACGGCTGGGGATTCGGCATAGACTGGATGCTCGGGAACAAGACGGGCATACACATGTACGGCGGGTCTTCCATCAACAGCTCCAACATCCCGAACTACAAGATCCCCGACTGGGCGCCGGCCGGGAAAAGCCTGGCCGTACCGATCGGCACCGGCCTGCAACTCGGGTACATGCCGGATCTTGACGTGCTCGGGTTCGCGCTCCTGAACGCATCGGCGACCGACTCGAACTTCAACATCCTCTCGACACCGCAGATACTCACCATTGACAACAGCGAGGCCGAGCTGAACGTCGGCGAGGAGATCGGTGTGCCGACGAATAACCGGATTACCGACCAGAACACCACCTTCCAGACGTTCGAATACAAGACCGTCGGGATCAAGCTGAAGATCACCCCCCACATAACAAAACAGGCACGCATCACCCTCGACCTCTATCAGGAGGTCAACTCGGTGCTGGGCGACACGACCATTACCTCCTCCGGCTCGCTGGTTCCGCCGAAGCTCGGCAAGCGCGACATCAAGACCAAGGTGACCGTTCACGACGGCAAGACAATCGTCGTCGGCGGGCTCATCAGCAACCAGAAGAACGTCACCGAATCGAAGGTGCCGCTCCTTGGTGACATTCCCCTCCTCGGCTGGCTCTTTAAAAATAAAAACGTGAGCTACTCAAAGAGAAATCTCCTTGTGTTCATAACGCCGCATATTGTCACAAAGAAAGGAAGGCTCGACGCCATCACCAAGGAGAAAATCGAAACGCAGAGAAGGCTGAGAAAGAAATAGTCCCATGGCCAAGATAAAGACAAAATACCTGGGGAAAATTCTGGTCGACCGCAAGGTGATCACCCCGGAAGAGCTCCAGGAGGCGCTCCTTGCGCAGAAGGGCACCTCTCTTCGGCTGGGCCAGATCCTTATCAAAAAGGGAATAGCTTCGGAGCAGGACGTGCTCACCTGCCTGGCGGAACAGTACGACATTACGTTCCTTCCCCGCATAGAATTCAGCGATCCGGAAAACCTTTTTTCGAGCATTCCTATACACTTCATGAAGAAAAACAAGATGATTCCCTTCCGCAAAAAGGGGAACACCATCATGGTCGGCATCGTTGACGTGCTGAATATCCAGCCCCTCGACGATCTAAAGATGCTCTTTCCCCAGTTCGATTTCGAGGCGGCGCTCACAACGGAAGACGAGATCCAGAGGATCATCAACACCCATTTCGGCATAATGAAGGACGAGTCGACAGATGACGTTATCGAGGACCTGGAGGAATCTGACTTCGAGATCCTCACCTCCCAGATATCCGAGACCCAGGATATCATGGATATGGCCAACGACGCCCCGATTATCCGCCTGGTCAACACCTTCATCAAACAGGCGGTCGAGGACCGGGCGAGCGACATACACGTTGAACCGTACGAGAAGGAACTGGTCGTGCGCTTCCGCATCGACGGTATACTCTACAACATGTACACGCCGCCGAAAAAGTACCAGGGCGCCGTCATGTCGCGTATCAAGATCATGGCGAACCTTAATATCGCGGAGAACCGGCTCCCCCAGGACGGGAGGATACAGCTGAAGATCGCCGGCAAGGACATCGACATCAGGGTCTCCACCTTCCCCACCTATTTCGGGGAGCGGATCGTTCTCAGAATCCTGAACAAATCTGACATGAGCTTTGACCTGAACGCAATCGGTTTTGACGATAACACGCTGGATGAGTTCAACGATCTTATCAAAAAGACATACGGCATTGTCCTTGTTACCGGGCCCACGGGGAGCGGTAAATCGACCACCCTCTACAGCGTGCTCCAGCAGCTCAAGAGCGAAGACGTGAACATCCTGACGGTCGAAGACCCGATCGAATACCAGATCCCCGGGATCGGCCAGATGCAGGTGAAGCCCGGCATCAACCTGACATTTGCCAGCGGACTCAGGTCGATACTTCGCCAGGACCCCGACATCGTCATGGTCGGCGAGATCCGCGACCTCGAAACCGCAGAGATCGCCGTCCAGGCCGCTCTCACCGGCCACCGCGTATTCTCGACGCTTCATACCAACGACGCCGCCAGCGGGATCACCCGTCTCATCGACATGGGAATCGAGCCGTTCCTGATCACATCGTCGGTAAACGCCTACCTGGCGCAGCGGCTGATTCGGAAGATATGCCCCGCCTGCAAGGAGGCATTCAAACCTTCGCCCAAGATGCTCTCCGAGTTCGGCATCAAGTCGTCGCACCTGAAGGGCGGCAAGCTCTACCGGGGCAAGGGCTGCGACCAGTGCCTCAATACCGGCTATACGGGCCGGCTCGGGATATTCGAACTCCTCGCGCTGACCCCCGGGGTGCGCAAGATGATCATGAGCCACAGCGAGGCCCCGCTCATCAAGGAGTACGCGATCAAGGAAGATGGGATGGTCACCCTCCTTCAAGACGGGCTCAACAAGGCGATGCTGGGGATAACCACGGTGGAGGAAGTTCTCCGGGTATGCTGACCGGTCTGATTCAAGGACGCATTATATGATTTTTCAATACCAGGCACTGGACAGAAGCGGGAAAAACGTATCCGATTTCGTTGACGCGCCGTCAGAGATGAGCGCGAGGCAGAAGATACGGGGCCAGGGCCTCTATCTGGTGAAATTACAGAAACATGAGGTCTCCAGAGGACAAGCGGCAAGCGGGACGAAAACATCACTGAAGCAGGTCGCACAGAGGATCTCGGACATCGTAAGCCTCAAATTCAGCACAAAGCAGATAGGGCTCTTTTCCCGGCAGCTTGCCACCCTGCTCAAGGCAGGCCTCCCCCTCCCTGTCGCCATCACCGACATCGTTGACCAGATCGACAACAAGCACTTTCGAAACGTCATCGCCGACATCAAGGAAAAGCTCGAGCAGGGGTCGTCGTTTTCCAACGCCCTCGCACAGCACCGTGTCGTCTTTCCCGAGATGTACGTCAGCATGGTCCGCGTGGGAGAGAGCCTCGGCTCGCTCGATCAGGTTATTGCGCGTCTGGCGGACCTGGAGGAGAAGCAGAACATCATGACCAGCAAGATCCGGTCGGCGCTCTACTACCCTGGCTTCATGCTCCTGTTCGCCATGGCGGTCACGGCCTTCCTCATGACCAACGTCATTCCCACGATCGCCGGCATGTTTGAAGAGCAGAAAAGGGAACTCCCTCTCGTCACCAACCTGATCATCTGGATTAGCAACTTCATGTCGCACTTCTGGTACGTGCCGATCCTGCTCGCCGCCATACTCGTCTACCTCTACTACCGGTACGTTCAGACGCCCCGGGGAAGACGGAAAATCGACGATCTCAAGCTGAAAATCCCCCTGGCCAGCAACCTGTACAGGCGCCTCATCGTCTACCGCTTCACCCAGAACCTCGGAATTTTACTGAGCAACAAAGTCGACCTCATAAAGTCATTCGAGATAGTAAAGAAGATCGTCGGGAACGTGGTGATCGAGGAAAAAATAGAAGAGGCCGCGGCCAAAATCAGGGAGGGGGCCTCCGTGTCGAACTCACTCAGCAAATCGGAGTTCCTCCCGAAGCTGGTGCTCGGAATGATAACCGCAGGGGAGGCGAGCGACAATCTTGACACCATGCTCGTCAACATAGGCAACGTGTACGAAACTGAGCTTGACCTCGCCGTCACGAGCCTCACCAGTCTGATCGAGCCGATCATAATCATCATCATGGGCCTGGTCATCGCGCTCATCGTGATGTCCGTCATTCTTCCGATTACGCAGATGAATTTGCTGCTTCAGTAAAACAAACAACTTATATACAAGGAGTACCGCCATGATTCTAAAAGAAATGATAATTCAAAAAATACGCCTCATCGGCTCACGTGCCGGCTCAAACAGGGGCTTCACGCTTATTGAAATCATGATTGTCGTGACCATTATCGCGCTGCTTTCCGCCGTGGTCATCGTGCCCAACGTAACCAAATCGCTCAGCCGCGCGAAGGTCCAGGCGGTTAAAATTCAAATCCAGAACCTTCAGATGCCGCTCACGCTGTACAACCAGGACCACGGCAACTACCCCACCACCGACGAAGGCCTGAGCGCCCTGGTCAGCGACAAACTGGCGAAGGAAAAAGACATTAAAGACCCGTGGGGCAACGCCCTCCAGTACCGGTTCCCCGGGGAAAGCGATCCGGAGGAATACGAGATCTGGAGCCTTGGCGCTGACGGCAAGGAAGGGGGCGAAGGGTTTAACGCCGACATCACAAGCTGGGAGGGCAAGTAAACCGTTCAGAATGAAAACCGTTCCCGGCGTTATCAAGAATAAAATGGGGCTCGGCAACGGCGGCTTCACCCTTGTCGAGATTGTCGTTGTCGTCGCCATACTCGGCATTCTGGTCATGATAGCCGCCCCGCGGATCACGCGGGTGATCAGCAGCCACCGGAAAGACTTCGCGATATTCACCGGGATCATCGCGGCTACCTTCGACGATTCATTTCTGAACAACAGGACTAATTACCTGACCATATACATGCGGAACCCTGACCCCGATGACGCCCAGAACCAGAAGGATGTATTCAACCGTAAAAACGGGATAGGCGTCCTGAATTATAACGAAACCACCGGGGAATATAAGGACAGCAGCCGCAAGTCGCTCAAGTTCAAGGAGTTTTCCGATTCATTTCAGATAATCGAGGTCATTGATCCCTCCGGCGGGAAAAAATCGAACGGATATTACATGATCACATACAATCCTCACGGGTTCTCGGACAACCGGATAATTCATATCCTGGTGAACGACGAGCAGCAGTGGTCGGTGCGGATCGACAAGCATCTGAAAGAACCCAGAGTCCTGGAAGGATATATCGGATATGAAGCCGAATAGGGGTTTTGTTCTTGTAGAAATCCTGATAGCCCTGGCTATCCTGTCAATCGTGCTCATCAGCGTGATCTCCGGAGTCACGTCGAGCATCTATGTCATATCGGGAATGAAGAACTACACCCATGCAATGCTAATCGCCCGGACAAAAATGAACGACTTTATCATACGAAACCAGCGCGGGACTGACTTGAAGAACGAGCCGGTCAAGGAATACGAGAACTTTTCCGTCACCCGGGTGACAGAACCGTTCGACCATCCTATGCTGAGCCTCATGGGGGGACCGCTCGCGTCGGTGAAAATAACCAATATAACAGTCTCCTGGGAGGAGCGGGGTAAACCGAAGGATTACACTATTTCCTACATTTACCAGGCACGATGAAAACCTTTCTGGCACATGGAGCGGGCTCCCCGGGAAATCGGGGGCCCGCGGGAACGGCGCATAACGCCGGATTCACCTTGATCGAAATCATGGTCGCAACCGCAATCGCCTCAATCATGATCGTGATGATGTACGCGACCTACCGTTCGATATTCAATTCTATCATGCGCTCCACCGGACATGCCGAGTTCTATGAAAACGTGAACCTGGCGATCTCCAAAATTGACCAGGACATTTCCAACACCTACTTCGACAAAAAGAACAAAGACATCAGGTTCATCTGCGAAGACGACGGCGGCAACAGTTCGATGACGTTCGTCTCCGTCAACCATACGGACACCAACATCTCCGGCTCGCTGAACATGCCGAACCGCGAAAGCGATGTTAAGGAGATCGGTTATTTTCTCCGGCCGGACAAAAACACCGCCGGCCTGTTTTACCTTATAAAAAGGGAAAAATTCAATTACTGGGAGGAAGACACGGTGAGCGACGGCACGGAGAACATACTCCTGCCGAACGTGGCCGGCCTGAAATTCGAGTTCCACAGGGGCCAGCAGTGGGAGGAAAACTGGGACTCACAGCAGAACAACCTGATCCCCCGCGCCGTCCGGACAACCCTCCTGGTTAAAAACTACCAGGCCCAGGAAGAACAGTTCCAGTTCGTGAGCCTGGTAAACGTGAGAGAGTTCAGATAGCATGGGCGTCATTACCGCATTCCGCCGCAACTACGAAAATCGAAGGCTGGCCCTGTATCGGGAAGGAGTGCTTTGCTACCTGCGCGGTTCCTCCGGCTACGTGCTCATCATCGTGCTCATCATCACCACGCTCCTGATATCCATAGCCGGTGAATTCATCGCCGTCGCGCATATAAACATTCGGTACGGCCAGAGGCTTAAAAACCGCCTGAGGGCGAGCTACCTCGCCAAGTCCGGAATACAGGTGGGCCAGTTCATTTTGTACGCCGACCTCAAGGGCGCCTCGACGGAGGGACTGACTGGCAAGCCGACCAACAAGGAAACCGACACCTACAACGACATCTGGGCCATCGATTTCCCATCGCTCCCCATGGAGGAGGGATCGCTCAGTCTTAAAATATCCGATGAAAACTCGAAGATAAACCTGAGCGTGCTGGCAAACGAATTCACCGAGCGGACGAAATACTACTATTTCGCCCAGAATTTTTTCATGAACATGGGGCTGCCGATCGATTTTGCCGACAGCGCCCATGACTGGGTCGACATTGACGACAGCCGTTCTCCCTACGGCGCCGAGGGCCCGGACTATTACCAGTCCCTTACTCCCCCCTATACCGCCAAGAACAACGCAATGGACAGCATTGACGAAATGCTGCTGCTCAAGGACATGACTCCGGAAATCTACTACGGCCACGGTGGCGGCAATACGGAAGCGGAAAAAAGCGAGGATAACCTGGTCAAAGACAACAGGGGCAACACAAGCCTGGATTTTGATAAACTTGTCGAATTGACGGGGGATGAAACAGCGGAGAAACCGTCGGACCGGGAGAATAACCTCAGGCTGACAGCCATCGGCAAGGAGAGAAGCAGGAGTCTTGCCGACTATTTTACCGTTTATGGGGCCCGGCAGGATTACACCAGCGAATTCAACAAGATCAACATCAACACTGCATCCTTCAGAGTGTTATCTGCGTTGACAGATAAAATGACCCCTGATATTGTGACAGAGATTATCAACCGGAGGCTGGCACAGCCGTTCAAGTCGGTTGAGGAGATCAAGGATCTTATCAACGACCAGACCATCCTCGACCGCCTCTCGGTTCGTTCGTCAATTTTCAAAATCGTATCCACTGCGACGGTCGCGGACACGGAGACCAAGATCACCATGGTATACAACCGCAATATACGGCAACTGTTTTACTGGTGCGAAGAATAGAGGTTCGGAGCTCATACATTGTTCGAGAATATTGCAGCATTAGACATCGGAACCAGCTCGATAAAGCTTGTCACGGTAAAAACGGGGTTCAGGGATTTCCAGCTGAAATCCTTCAATTACGAGGAGATCGATCCCGATGCCGAGGACAGGCCCGCCGCGATCGCCGAAGCCATACGGAAGATGCTCGCAGAAGAAGACCTGGAAGGCTACCGGATCATAACGAACCTGCCGATGGAGATGGAGATCATCAGAACCATATCGTTTCCGTTCAGCGACGTGGAAAAAATCGCCGATGCAATACCCTACGAGGCGGAAGAAAACATCCCCTTTAAGCTCGAAGACCTCATCCTCGACTTCCAGTCCCTGAAGAGCAAGAAAGAAAACGAGGGACGGATATTACTTGCCGCCGCGCACAAGTCGTCTATCAACGGATTCATCCAATATCTGAACAACGCCGGCCTCAAACCGCTCAAGATGGGGATGGAGTCTAACGCGCTGTATGAATGCTATCGCTACTTCAACAAGATTGAGAACGAGGCGGTTATACAGATTGATATCGGGAACGGCAAAACAATCCTGAATTTCATCGAGAATAACAACCTGCTCTATACACGCTCAATCGCCGTCGGGATCGGCGCCATCACGGGTGTACTCGCCTCTTCGCTGAAGATAAGCAGGGCCGAGGCGGCCCGCCTCTTCGTGAACCTCAACCTCGATCTCATGTCCCTCGACAACAACCTGCAGCGCGATCACTACAAGACCCTCGGATTGAACCGCCAGCAACTACGCAAGGTATTCGAAAAAGCCGAGGAAACAGCGAACGAGCTGATCGAGCAGATCGTCCTCACCATGAAGGCGATGCAGGTTGACTGCGGCGAGATCATCTTCAACCGCGCTCTGATTTCCGGCGGCGGATCGAATCTCGCCGGAATCGGCTCGCTGATAGCCAGGGAGCTCGACATCCCGGTCGATGCCCTTCCCTTCCTGGAGGATTACCGGGAACGCAATATACGGACGCAGTTCCCCATCGCCTTCGGCACTGTGCTTGCGTACCTGAACAGGAGACGTTCATCGATAAACTTCCTGAAAGGTGAATTTATACCGGACGTTGCCGGAGAATCGAGAAAAATCTATTACCTGTCGGGGGGGTTCGCCATCCTCACCCTGATCGTGCTCATCATCAACTTCACTCTCACCGCAGTCCTCACGGTCAGCTCGAACAGGCAGTACAACAGGATTCTATCGGAACAGTACAACCGTTATTTCCATACCAGGACGGTCTCAAGCGATCCGATAGCGGACGCCAAGAAGCTCTTGAAAAAAGAAAAAAGCGAACTCGACTCAATAATGAAGCTGTTCCCTTCAGGCGATTCGTTCCTCGACATCATGAAAGACATACTCACGTATTTCCCCTCGGACTCAAACTTTGTACTCAACAACCTTGTTTACAATGAGAACATAATCATGATTGACGGGATGGCCGGATCGAGTGCGAACCTGGACGGCTTCAAGGAGAGCCTCATCAAGACGAAAAAATTCGATTCCGTTACGCTTAACATAAAGTACTCCCGTCAGAACGAGGTGCGTTTTTCCATGACCATCAAGCACAAGATAAAGCCCGAGAAGAAAAAGGAATGAGGTGACGGGCATGATAGAACTAAACAAAAGGGAAAAACGTCTTCTAATCGCCCTGGGCCTTCTCATTGGCGTCCTGGCGCTTTATTTCCTAATCGTAATGCCGATCATGAGCCTGAGGGAGAGCATCAACGACGAATACGAGGCCAACATGACGAAGCTGAGCACATTGGAGAAGATACACGAGCAATACCGCGACGTTAAGCAGAAAGTATCTCTCTACAGCAGCCAGCTCAACAACACGCGCGGCATAACCTCGCTGATCGAGGAAAACGCTCAGAGCCTTAACATCATCAGCAATAAAACGTACACGAGAGACCGCCCGACAATCACAGTTGGCAAGTACAAAAAATTATCGGCTGACGTCAGGTTCGAGGGTGTCGACATCAACTCGATCCTGAATTTCATCTATAAAATGGAAAACTCGGGAATGCTGATCCGGATAAGCTATCTCCGGATCAACCAGACAATCAAGGGGCGCAACACGTACGATGTGACTCTTACGTTTAACAGTGTAACCTCACAGTAACGGGCACGAGGAGCAGATGGATATAGCCGGCATTAAAAATATTATCAAGGAATATCTCAAGCCTTACTTGAATTTTTCTTTGCTGTGGAGCAAGGTCAAGGAAGCCCTGAAGCTGCCCTATGCGAAAACCTATATCGCTCTCGCGTTCGTCTTAACCGCGATATTCTGGGTGTTTACATTCCCGTACGACATGCTTATCCGGAAGGAGTTAAAAAACCTGGAAAAGGGGGTCGTTAGAAACATTTACATAAGCGGAATAGACTTCAGCCTTATTGACATCATCTCGCTGAACAATATCTACGTGATTCTTAAAAACGGGAACGAGATCACCATCCGCAATGCCGACATCGACATCTCCTTCCTGAGGCTCCTGATTTCGAAAGATGTCAAGGGGACCGTGCAGATCGGCGGGTTCAAATACCATTCAGACACCTCGCAGGTAAGCCTCAACCTCAACGGGAACATATCCCTCGACTTCAAGTCTTTCTCGGACCTGCCGAAGGGAGGAACATTTAACATAATAGCGGACAACGCCGTTTTAAAAATCGGGGAAATAAACCTGCCCGGCGGCATGGGTGGGCTCCCGATTAAGCTGCCGTTCATCAAGATCAGCTCTATCAAAATGGAGGCAGACATCACCAATCAGAAGCTCAATATCAAGAATATCCGCATTTTCGGCAAGGACCTTAACGGCGAAATAACCGGGACCATCGGCCTGACGAAGAGTTTTATCAATTCGACCCTCGACCTGAAGCTGACTATGAACGCAGATTCCCCGGTCTTCGAAAGCTACAGGGATTTTCTCTTGCGCTTCATCAATAATCGTAACCAGCTTGTTCTCCCCATCCGCGGCACGCTGCTTATGCCGCAAATCGATTTCAGCCAGAGTGAAACCGCTCCCGCTCCCGCTCCCGAGGCCGAGACCGAGACCGACCATCCCATGGACAAGATCCTCCCCGTCCAGTAACCGGGCCGTGCCGATGAAGATCACCCTGGCCAGACATTCCGGTTTTTGCATGGGTGTCAGGAACGCCATCCTCAGGGTCGTGCGCGAGATAAACTCGTCCGATGAGGAGCTCTATGTCTACGGTCCGCTGATACACAATCCCCAGACCATTGACGTCCTTCACGGAAGGGGCATGCGCACCGCCGGCGCCCTTGAAGATATGCGCGGAAAGCGCGCCGTAATACGGACACACGGCATCCCGGTGCAGGAGAGGTCGCTCCTGAAAGAATGCGCATCGAGCCTCATCAACCTCACCTGCCCGCGTGTGGCAAAAGTCCAGTCAATTATTAATAAATACTCCGCGATGGGGCACCATACCGTCATAACCGGCGACGCGGACCACGCGGAGGTGGCCGGCCTCATGAGCTATGCATCCGGAAACGTTACGGTGCTTTCGGACATTGGAGACACCGCGTCGCTTCCGGTCTCCGACGCGTACCTGGTCGTGTCACAGACGACATTCGACCGGCAGCTATTCAAAAAAATCGTCGGGCGGATTCAAGCGCGCTACCAAAATGTCACCGTCGTCGACACCATCTGCGACGCCACCAGGGACCGCCAGGAAGATGTCTCTCTGGGCATCATGAACGGCATAGACACTCTCGTGGTGGTGGGCGGGAAAAATTCGGCGAACACCAGAAGACTCGCACAGATCGGCCGGGACAGCGGCATCAGGACGTACCACGTGGAAACCGAAGAAGAACTTAATGTCGAGGATTTCGCCGATTCAAAAAGCGTCCTGGTGACTGCGGGTACCTCGACGCCCGGCTGGATCATCAACAACGTCCTGGAGAGACTTTTTATCATAAATTACAAAACAGCCAATGTGTTTCTCAAGTCGCTGCTGTTCTTCCTGGAGCTGGTCATAAGATCGAATCTCCTCTCATCGGTCGCGGCCTTCTTCATGACGCTTATTACCCTCGCATACGCCGGCTTACCCGCGGAATACCCGCTGGCAGCGCTAACATTCCTCTATATCTTCTCAATGTACTCGGTAAACAATTACTTTGAACGGAACTTCCTGAAGCTCAGCAATCCGAATAAATATGTGATCTATGAGAAATTCGGTATATTGCTGCTTGCCGCATCCATTGTCTCCCTGATGCTGGCGCTCTACCTGGCCACCCTCTATAACCCCATGACCGTCGTCGTTGTAGCGTCATCGTTCGCCCTGGGATTCATCTATTCGACAAAGCCGGTGCGTGTGATAATCGGGAAAACTGGTCCCGGCCTCCTGAGAAAATTCTACAATTCTCGAATTATCACCTCTTTCGGATGGGCGCTCATAACGGTCCTCGTCCCGATGCTCGCCACAACGCCGTCCTTCCCTGTAATGGTATCCGTATCTGCGCTGATATTTACACTCATTTTCCTCAGGACAACCCTCCTTGATCTCATCGCCTTTAACGGCGACCTGATAATGGGACGGGAAACCCTGCCGGTGATTTTCGGGGTCGATAGAATCAGGATTGTGTCCATGGTGCTTGGAGCGGCAGGACTACTTGTCTACTCCGCCATCACGGCTACGTCACAGAAATGGCCATTTCTCCTTTTCGCCGTCAACGCGGTATATTATCTTTCACTCATGTATGCCATGAGAAAATTCAATTACATCATCTCCCTGAAGTATGAACTGCTGGTTGACCTGGACCTGGTTGTTCTTATTGCGCTGTATATACTGATCGCCCTTCTCGCTTAGCACCCCGTATTGCGGATAACACCGGCCCCTGCCCTGTCGGCACACACGCACGAACGGCACATGTCGGCCGGCGGAGAAGCGCGTACTAATCCCCCGGCGGGGACGGCAAAATTTCAGAATCCAAACAGCAGTGAAAGTGTTATGCCATACAGCCGGTCGTCGTTGTTGTTCTGGTAGGGATCGCTTTGGCTGATATACGCGAGATACTGGTATCTTCCGCCCACGGCCACGGCCAGCCCGGACGACGGCACTCGGTAGACGAACGAACCCGACGCAACGCACCCGGCCATGGCGTTCGGCCGGTCCTTTTCCCTCCCGCCCATGATCACGCCGGTGATCTCAGGCTCAAAGTAAAATGTTGAGGCGATAGGCAGTGTACAGGAAAAACCCGCCTGGAGACCGCCATGGTGTGGACGGAAGGTATACCGCTCGAGGTACCTAAACCAGGCCAGCTGCCCCCGGTACCTCGCCCCGGCGAAAAATCTGACATACGGGTGCAGGGTATACCATGCGCGCACATCGACATCGAAAAGCTGCGCTTTCGTTTCGAACTTAGGTTTTATGGGAACCGCGATCGGAAAATATTCCTGCACTGTCAGGCCAAATTCCCCATAGGTGAAAACGAGGGACAGGCCCCACGAGTCATTGAACTGCACCGTTCCCGTAAGCCCGAAAATTACTGTTGGATTTATCTGCGGGTTTATATTCCCGAGAACGAGCAGCTTGTCAACCCTGGTGCTCTCCCAGGCCGGACGCCACCAGGTATACAGGAAATTTGCCCCCAGGGAGATTCGAATCCGCGGGACATCCGCTTTCTCAACGTCAGTTTCCTGCGCCGCAGTCCTGACGGCTGAACCGGTCAACAGAACAAAGACGGCGATTAGGCCCTGAACCCACTTTTTCACGGAAATCCTCCTTAAATCAGGGATTCCTCAGGATATACCGGTACGGCGGCGTGTCAATTGGATTTTATCCGATCAGCCCAAGGCTTCGGTAAAATATATTGACAAAATTATTTCACAGGCCTTATAACGAGCGGGTGAAATCACTCGATATAAATTCGGGCACCCTTCTCTACTGCATTTTTGGAAGCCCCGTTCGTCACTCGGTGTCACCCCTGATGCATAACGCCGCATTCAGGGAATCAGGCGTCAACGCCGTATACCTGGCGTTCGAGCCCGCTTCGATACGGGATGCCATTGCGTCCATGAAGGCCCTTGATATCAGGGGGGCCAGCGTCACCATCCCGTACAAGATTGAAGCCCTCGGGTTCTGCGACGAGGTAGATCCGCACGCAGCCACGATAGGTTCCGTCAACACACTTCTGAACACCGGGGGAGTCATTACCGGGTACAATACGGACGGCCTCGGGGCCGTGCGCGCTCTTGAAAACGCAGGGATCGCCGTCGGCGGATCACGCTGCCTTGTGATCGGCAACGGCGGGTCGGCGCGTGCGATTGCCTTCGCCCTGCAGGCCGCCGGCGCACATATCCTCATAGCAGGGAGGAACCTATCCCGTATCAAGGCCCTTGCCGGCGACCTGGGTAAAGACTCGCACCCCGTGCGCTCCATGCTCCTCGACGAACTCGACAGCAGGCTGATGGAGTCGGTTGACATCGTCATCAACACCACGTCGGTCGGCATGGCGCCCGAAATTGGCCGAACGCCGATCGACACCCGGCTCATTACGGCGCGTCAAGCGGTTTTCGACATTGTGTATTCACCGCACACGACCGGGCTTCTCGCCGCGGCCCTCGACAAGGGGTGCGCAGTCGTTTACGGCAGAGATATGCTCGTCTTTCAGGGCGCTCGCCAGTTCGAGATCTGGACCGACATGGCCGCGCCCGTAGAAACCATGGCACGGGCCGCCCGCGAGTTTAAAACAGAGAATGTACACCGACAGGCTTAACAGGTTCATCAATAACGAGAGCATGACGGATTACCGGAATTACGGCCTCGACACCGTGGGGACGCTCCTGGGCCATTTCGGCAATCCGCATCGCTCGTTCACAGCCATCCACATAACCGGGACAAACGGCAAGGGTTCTGTGGCCCACATGCTCCACACAATTTTCAGTCGCGCCGGGTATACGGCTGGCCTCTACACCTCGCCGCACCTCCTCAAACTGAACGAACGGATACGCGTCGGGGACAACCTGATCCAGAATGACGATATCGAGAGATACCTTGATGAAATCATCGATTACGCCGATGCAGGCGGATTGAAAACCCTCACCTATTTCGACATACTTACCGTCTGTGCGTTCAGGTACTTTTACGAACGCCGAACGGATATCGCTATTGTCGAGACGGGGCTCGGCGGCAGGCTTGACTCGACAAACGTCATCACGCCCATCTCCTCGATCATCACCGATATTTCGATGGACCATGCCAATGTCCTTGGAAGAACGCTCCCGGCGATCGCTGGAGAAAAAGCCGGAATCATCAAAGAGTCCGTTCCGGTCATCACCTCCAACACCGACCCGGAGGTCATGAAGGTTATCGGCGAGGCCGCAAGCTCGAGACAGGCCGCGCTCATTGAAATCGGCAGGGATTTCTCGGCGTGGAACGTGGAAAAGCGCGGCCCCGGGTTCGCCTACAACTATTCGATGACCGCAGGCCCGCGCGCTGAAATCAGCGGCATCGAGCTTAACCTTCCCCTCGGAAAACAGGTGGTCAACAGCTGCTGCGCGATCACGGCATGCATCATGGCCCGTCCCCAATTCCCGGCGCTTTCCGACGACATCATCAGGAGCAGTTTGAAAACCCTTGTCATCCCGGGGAGGTTCCAGGTGCTTGCCCGCAGGCCGCTCATTATATTCGATCCAGCGCACAACGAGGCGGCCCTCATTGAGATGATGAAACTTCTCCGCGAGAACTATTCGGACAGGGAATTTACATTTGTGCTCACCCTTATGAAGGACAAGGATATACCGGCGATTATCTCCGTGCTCGCGGCAAACAGGACGCGTATCCTATACTGCGTCATTGACGATCCGAGGTGTTATCATCCGCCCGCCGGGGCGCCGTACGAAACGATCGTCGCCGCGGACGCCGACTCTCTGTACCCCCCTCTCGACCGGCTCATATCCGACAATTCGCTTTTCTTCTTCACCGGCTCGTTCCGCAACTATGGCGCGGCAATCGGTTATGCAGGGCACTGCTCCCGTTCCTTCCCCGGCTTTATGCCCCCTCCGCCCGAAGATGATTATCGTGTATGACGCCGCCTCACCCCTCTCATGCAAATGTTTTTCTCGCAGCGCCAAATTGTTCTTGAAATTCGTCGACCCCGCGCCTATCCTAACGTAATTAATCGCGGGATATACTGCCATGGCCCACAGCGACATCGACGTCCTCCTCGATCAGATCAGGGACACTATAAAGGCCCGGTCCGACGGCCTGCTTTCCCTTGAGAAGACAAGGGACGCCTATAACAAGCTGCTCTCCCGCTACCGTAAGTTGGAGAAGAAATATATCTCCGAGCAGACCGGCGCCTTTCTCAAGGGCCTCCTCTTCCAGCACAACCGTCTTAACGGCGCGAACCTGACCGCTATTTTCCACCTGGAAAATAACGTGCCCGTCCCCCTGGCCTTTGCGGGCGACAGGATACTGCTGGCTGCCGCTCCCGAGCTGATAGCACGGGAGCTTCCCTCCCTTAAAGACGACGCCGCATCCAGAGTCAAGCTTGGCGAGGCAACAGGGCAGACCTTTTCCCTGGCTCTGAAGAAAATTGAAGTCGGCAGGGACACCATCGTTGTGGTCGCCGTAACTTCCACGACGGCATTTGACCTTGGCGACTTTGAATATCTTGCCGAGCTATTGAAGATCGTCTATACCAAGAACTTCGAGTTCTTTTCACCCGTGATGCTCAACTACATGAACGATATATCCGCCGAGATATCGAGAATTTTCAACACAGGCAAAGACGGACCGATCCATGCCGATCATTTCCATTTATACAGTCCGCCCGGAACCTTTACACACGCCGGGATATACAGCCTTATTGAATTCTCAAATTTTGTTGTCAGCACACTGAAAAACACCTACCCGGCGAGCGCTCATATTTTCGCCCTTTCCCTCGTGACCTTCCTGGTCCTCTATGACGAGAAGACGAGCCAGGGCCTCGCGATCAAACAAAACAAGATCGATTTCCACTATCACGGCAACAACATCCCGTACAAGGTGCTCCATTCGGTGATCGACTCGCCGCAATCATTATACCTTTTCATCGAGAAGTTATAGCACGCCGCGGCACGGCAGGACGGAGAAGCAACATGAGGAAAAAGCAGGTCACGGTTATAGGATCATCCGATGAAAACGCTCATTCCGAAGAGGCCCGCGCCATCGGCGCATTCATCGCGAAAAACGGCTTCGTGCTAATCACCGGCGGACGGGGAGGCGTCATGGAGGCCGCATCCCGCGGTGCCATGGAGCAGGGAGGCACCGTCATAGGCATACTGCCGGGCGAGGACCCCGGCGGGGCAAACCGGTATTGTTCGGTGGTAATCCCGACGGGAATAGGGTTCGCGCGAAACGCCGTGAACATCCTCGCGGCTGACATTGTAGTCGCCATAGGCGGCAGGTCCGGTACGCTCTCAGAACTCGCCTATGCCAGGATATACGGCAAACCCGTCGTGTGCTGCACCTTCGCCGGTGGGTGGAGCGCGGAATTCCCCCGCGTGAAGGTCTACGACTACCGCTACCGGGATGGTGAGATGATGATTGCATCGAACGTGGAAGAGGCCTGCAGCGCAATCGGAAAATTACTCGGCCTCGGCCGGTGATATCTGCATACTGAGGGGGTACCATGCTCCGAGAAGTGGAAGATGTCGCACAGAAAGAGGACCATGTCTTCAGACGCTGGTTCGTCGATGACGACCTCGAATTGATCGTCTGGCACGACGCGGAAAAACGGGAAATTACCGGGTTTCAGCTCTGCTATGATCTACAAAGGAATGAACATGCCTTTACCTGGGAAAAACCTGGCTTGTTGACCCATAATAAAATCGACGACAGGAGAGCAACGATGGGCCACCCGGCCACGCCCGTTCTTGTTGCCGATGGTGAATTCCCCTATACCCGGATTATCCGCAAATTCAGGGAAAGGAGCGCCCAGGTCGAAAAAACGATCGTGGATCTTGTAATTGAAAAGCTCTCGGAATATGCAGGCCCGAAAAGTTGATCGAGGTCATCCAAGCATCCGGGAGAAATACGCGACCCGATCGGGGCTGACAGCCGTGACGACGCCGTTCTCCTCCCCGACTATGCCTGAGTTCTCGAGAAACCTCAGACCGGCTTTAACGGTTTTCTGGGGACTGTACTCGAAGTCCCGTCCCGCGCGACGCATGTAATCCCTCGCCAGCATTGCGAGTTCATCGCGCGTCGCCCTGAACTCCTTTTCCGCCAGCACCCTGCAAACGATATAGTGAGGAAATATTTTACGGTCCTTTCCCATAGTGCCTGCGATCACCGCGGGAAGATCCTTTATCATCTGGAACTGTTTCGTGTATTCCGACAGGTAGATCGGCCTTGAGAAATTGACCCGGATCACATCGGCAAGCATCCCGACATAGGAGACGTAACCGCCGCTGAATTCCGTCTCGCCCCGCCGGTACGATATCTCCACGGGTACCAGGGCCATTTCCACCGTGTGCCGGTACATCGATTCGGTAACGGCCGATATGAATTCGTCAACCTCCGGCTCGCCATCCTTCCGTATCCCCTGGAAATAGAGGACAGGTACGCCATGTCCGGCCAGGATTGAAATATACTGCCGGAGCGTCTCCCGGTATACGGGGTTCTCTATCATAGACCTATCCACGATGAAGCCGCCGCATCGCTTCAACAAAAATAGATCGCGCGCGCTTGTGACATCGGAGCTGACGAAGAAACGCGGGAATGGGAGGCGTTTCCTGAAAATAGCCAGAATTGCCGCCAGTGAATCGGAGACGCTCCCCCGGGTTGCTATGTAGAGGACATTGACGGTCCTTCTGATGCCGTTGATCTCGCCGACCTTCCCAGATGTCAGCAACCGCCTTTTTTTACCGAAGAAGGTGCTGATAGCCCCGACAATTGTCAGTATCAGCAGGAATATCGTTTTAAATGCGGGATTGAAGTTGTCCATGATACGGTCGGCATACATGCCGGCGAGACTACGAACCGATTCTTCGTAGCTTCCCTCATTCAGGCGGCTGATAACGCCCTCCTCTCCCCGGCCGGACGATGAGAGGCCCCCGCGGCCCTGCATCTCCCTCAGCTTCCCGATAACGCCAGCCGGATCGTAGGGTAGTACGTTGTTGCCCTGTTTCGCCATGAATTGATCGAGCGTTCTTGAAATAATCGTCTCGCGGAAGATTTTCCCGGTAACCGACTCGAGGCCTTTTTTCTTCTCTGATATGCGGATTTTTGTGCTGTGGTATATTTCGCTGAAATTGTCGGGATTCTTGATCGTCTCGATGAGCAGCGAGGGATCCTTCTTGTTAAGCAAGACCTCGTACAGTGCGCGGTATACCGGTATCGATATATCCGCCTTCCCGGCGAGTTCTATCAGCGGCTCGATGGCATAGGCGCCCTCTGCCAGGTAGTGCAGCTTGCCGCTCATCCGCTCTATCACGCTTTCGGGCCTGATCCTCAGGACGACCCGGTCCCACAGGTCCAGTGTCTTTCCTTTCCTCATGATCTGGCCCGCTATGTCCCTACCGAAACGCCGGTTCCTGCTGTGGCGGCTGAGCGCCGTCGCAACCAGGTCGCCGAGTCCCGAGATATCCATCATCTTCTCTTCACTGATGCCGAACAACTTCCCCAGGCGGACCATTTCCTTCAGGGCCTCGGCGATGAGCGCACCAGCAAGGTTGTCGCCGCACCGGGGAAGGACGCTGATCATCCCGGCGGCAATGGCAGCCGGGTTCTTGAGCGTACCACCGACCTCGACCGCCCGGATATCGTCGGTCTCGCGGCAGCTGAGAGAGCTTGAGGTGAGGATGCGCGCAATTACGCCCCTGGATTCGGCCGAGAGGCTCCCGGCATTCAGGCAGGTATGGAAAAACTGCGACACCTCTTCGGCATGGCTCGGGCCCGATATGGCTACGATCCTTCCCCGTACAGAGGGAATAGCCCGCTCCATGGCCTGGGATATCGTGAGAACCTCGTTCTGGACTCTGCAAAAACCCTTGGTAAGAAATCCAACGTGCATATCCCCCGTGATGAACCTCGCCATCTTCTGGGAGACTTCATACGCAACTTTTGAGGGAGTGGCGAGGATTACCACGTCCGCACCCTCAACCGCATTTTTTAGTTCATGAACCGCCCGTACGTTCAGGGGGAGCTTGACCCCAGGCAGGAACTCGCTGTTTTCATGGCGGGAATTAATTGACGAGACCACTGATCGCTCGTGAGCCCAGAGCGTAACCGTCATGTGAGGTTTGGACTCCGCGATATCCCTGGCAACCGCGGTACCCCACGAGCCGGCACCGATAATCGCGACTGATTTGATTTGGCGCATCTCTTCCCTGTGTCACATCAGATAGTTTATGAATTTACCGCGATTACCGCGAACGACGGGGTATTAGACGTGGTCCAGATAATCCTTCAATTTCCGGGCCCTGGTCGGGTGCCTCAGCCGCCTAAGCGCCTTGGCCTCGATCTGCCTGATCCGCTCCCGGGTAACCTTGAAGACATACCCGACTTCCTCAAGAGTGTGCGAGTATCCGTCATCCAGTCCGAACCTCATCCGAATGACCTTCTGCTCCCTGGCCGGGAGCGTGGAGAGAACCGTGTTGATCTGCTCCGACAGAAGCCGGTAGGCCGCGGTGTTTGCCGGCGAATCCACCTCTTTATCCTCGATAAAATCACCGAGAAGGGAATCCTCCTCCTCCCCGACCGGAGTCTCGAGGGATATCGGTTCCCGCGCGACGTTCTTGACGGCCTTAACCTTGCCGACTACCCAGCCCAGTCGGTCGGAGAGCTCCTCCGGGCTCGGCTCACGGCCGAATTCCTGCTGGAAGAGCCTGGTCTCCCGCATTACCTTGTTTATCTGCTCGATCATGTGCACCGGGACCCGTATAGTCCTCGCCTGGTCGGATATGGCCCTGGTGATGGCCTGTCGTATCCACCATGTCGCGTAGGTTGAAAACTTGTATCCCTTCTTGTATTCGAATTTATCGACCGCCTTTATGAGTCCTATGTTGCCTTCCTGTATAAGGTCGAAAAAATGCATGCCGCGGTTCGCGTATTTTTTTGCGATCGAGACCACCAGACGAAGGTTGGCGTTTATCAGCTCCTTCTTTGCAACAGAAATCTTCTTCTGTCCCGAGTTGATCTGGCTCCCCCAATCCATGATGTCATCGGCGGTCGCCCCGGCTTCCTGCTCGATTCGTCGGATCTTCCGCTCATTGTTCCTGACGTTCTTTATCACATCAAGAAGTTCATCCTTGTTCTTCAGACCCAGCTCCTTCACGATCTTCGTAACGGTCTCGCCCTTTTCCAGCTTGCGGGCCATATGCTTCAGCTCCTTGAGCTCCTTGGCGTACTTGTTCTCAATCTCGGTGAAAAATTCGTATGTCTCCTGTATGCGCGCGACCATCGACTTTATCTTTGCCGACAGCTTGTTGACCTCATTGTCGTTTATCTCCAGGCGGCGGATGGTCTTGTTGATCACTTCCTTGGCGGTGTTTATTCTTTCACGTAACTCTTCGGCCTTTTTCGACTCCGGATCGACCTTCTTCAGCTTATTGCCGGTCTGGATCATCCGGTTGTCTTCATCGATGATGACCTTCATGGTCTCGTGGAACTTCTTTTCTAGCTTGTCCAGGTCCACCGATGAAAAGTAATAAAGCCGGTTGACCTTGAGCACGTCGGTGAGTTTGATCTTTCCGCTCTTGATCTTGGAATAATTCTTGATAAGGTCGTTGATGAGGAGAGAAGAATTATAGACCGTCTCCTCGATCAGGATCTCTCCGTCCTCTATCCTTTTAGCGAGGTCGACCTCCTGGTCGCCCGAGAGGAGGGAAACCTTGCCGATCTCCTTCAGGTAGAGACGAATCGGGTCGTCGACATGGGACGTCTCGGTCTGGGTGGAGACATTTTTTTTCGACGGGCCGGCGCTCTTCTTCTTCACGCCCGGCAGGGACTGGTCTTTCCTGCTCGATTCCTCGACGACCTCTATCCCCAACTGGTTCAGCAAAATAAATACGTCGTCTATCTTTTCCGAATTAAGCAGCTTGTCCGGGAGTATGTCATTTATCTCGTCATAGGTGATCTCGCCGTTCTGCTTGCCCAGCTCGATCAGTTTTTTGACTTCCGGAACGGCGTCCAGCGTCATCTCTTTCTTGCTCATGGTGCTATCCTATCCTCGCAGTATATATAGTCTGATATATTCTTCTATTAAATGTTACCGGCCAGCCACCCGTCCCGCGCCTACATGAATTTGTTGTAAATATAACTGGATAGCTTCTCTTTCTCCCTTCTCAGAACCTCTATTTCAGTTATATACTGGTGTGAATTCCCGTCGGGCGACGACTTAATGAGACCGGCGTATTTATCTATCTTATCGTCAATTTCACGTACTTTCATGTTAATATAAATTTCCGTGTACGCCGCCCCCGGGTTCACCACGGAATATTCGCTGTTGAACACCTGATTCAAAAAATCCATTTCCGGTCCGGAGGAGAAAAAGTCAAATATTTTATCTATGGAAAATTGCGGATCGGACTGATACAGCTCCGTTATCTTCTTGAGGATGTTGCGCGACAGTCCGTCAGCTATTTCGTTGATGTTGTAATCGATTACCGCCTTCTCGATCAGCTCCGGATAGTTGCATACCAGCTTTATCAAATCACGATAGCTCCTGGTGAGAAAATCCGCCTGTTCGCTTTTGACCGCTTGTGCGCTTCTGGCCGGAGGTGTCTCCTGCCTGTTCAGGTAGTTCCTGAAATCGGCCCGCACCGAGTTCTCGTCGACGTCCAGAAGGGAGCTTATCTTCTTTAAATACACCCCTCGCTCGGTCTCCAGCTTGATGTCCCGTATCACCCCGAACAGCTGCAGGAGCGTGTTCACCCTGCCGATGTTTTCATAATTGTCCATAATACGATCGATCCGGAAATCGACCGGCTTCAAAGCCTTGTCGACCACAGCCATGAATTCGCGCGGGCCCTTCAGGGTGATGTAATCAAAGGGATCTCCTTCGGGAAGCATGCCAATTTTAATCCTGACATTCGTGTCCTCCGAAATGTCAAGCGAGCGCACGGCCGCCTTCATACCGGCCGAATCGGCGTCGAACAGGTAGACGATCTCGTTGCAGTAGTGGCCCAAAAGCTTTATCTGCTCCGCCGTGATGGCAGTACCGAGGGGCGCGACCACATTGCGAATAGCGGCCTGGTGGCACCCGATCACATCAAGGTACCCTTCGACGACAATTGCCCGGTCCATTTCCCTGATCGCATCACGTGCGCGGTCCAGCCCGTAGAGAACGTTCCGTTTCTTGAAGACATTCGACTCCGGCGAGTTGAGGTACTTGCGCGGGTCGTCGCCGATGGTCCTGCCGCCGAAGGCTATCACCTTCCCGTTGATGTCGAAAATGGGGAACATGATCCGGTTCCGGAAAACGTCATAGTATCGCCGTGCGCCCTTCTGGCTCTGCTTGATCAGTCCAGCGCTCTCGGCTATATCGGCATCCCTCTTGGACTTGATTATGCCTGCCGAGAGAAAATCCCATGAATCGGGTGCATACCCGATCATGAAATCCTCGATGCTCTTCATTGAAATCCCTCGTGCTGTTATATACGACAATCCCTTTTTATCGGGCGGGGTAGCGATATGCGCATGATAGTGGTCCATGGCGGCGCGGTTGAGGCGGTGCAATGCCTCGATTATGGCCGAATCCCCTTTTTTTTCGTCCCTGATCGCCACCCCGACAAGGTCGGCGACGAATTTTACGCTCTCCGGAAACTCAAGCCGTTCTATCTTTGAAATGAAATTGAAAATATTGCCGCCCGTATGGCAGCCGAAACAGTAAAATATCTGCTTTTCGGGAGAAACGGAAAACGATGGCGTCTTCTCCCGGTGAAAGGGGCACAGCCCTATGTAGTTTTTGCCTTTCTTCTTCAGCGAAGGGACATACCGCTTGATAACATCCTGAATGACAACCTTATCGCGGATCAAATCAAGGGTTTCAGGTGGAATATACAATGTAACCCCGCACACAATATAATATCACGCACAGACCCGCACCTGCAAATCCGGGAATCATTGCAGTTAACTATCATCAATTTACTTGGACTGCCGCTAACCCCGGGACAATGACACTGAAATCGCGCAGAGGTATCCTTTTGATATAACTGTGCAGATGATTCGTTTTCTTTTTATCTAATAGATAACAAAAAAACAAACCTGCGTCAATAGCTCACTAAAAATATTTAATATTTATATGAAAAATTGTCTATAAAAAATAATAAATTCAACTAAAACCTGTCGATATGTATATTGTGTCATGTCCGCAGGCATATTGATCGGACATAATATTTTTTCCGGGCTGGATAAAAAACCTTTTACATAATCAGCAGACTATTATTGAAATATCCTTCACCATACTGCGAGCGAGGTCCTCATGAATAAAGCCGGCTTATTGTTGCTCCTTACCGGGGCGTTCATCTTTCTCAGCAATCCCTTCGACTTCAATTATTCCCCCGTTTCAGGCCTGAAAGACAATATCGTCGTGGCTCAATTCAACGACCCCGACGAAGCCACGCGTGCCCGAGACGGACAGGACTACTCGTACCCCGACTTTTACCGGGGAATGTACCTGACCGTCAATTCTGCTAACAATCTCAAGAAGCTCCGGGATTTCGTTGCTAAGGCGAGGTCGGCGAATATAAACACCATGGTCCTCGACGTGCAGAGCGGGAAGCGTGTTAAATGCATGGTTCCGGAGTCTAACGTCCGTTACTGCATTGACAACGGCATCCATCCGGTGGCGCGTGTCGTGGTGTTCCCCGACGGGCTGAGAAATTACCCGGTCCCGGAGAACTATCTTGAAGACCGTATCGACATAGCTGAAGATGCCTGTAAAAAAGGGTTCCGGGAAATCCAGTTCGACTATATCCGCTTCCATGATTCCGGCAGCACGCGGCACCTCACCTTCAGCCAGCGCTACAAGTACATAGAAGATATTCTCACAATGGCGCGAAATCGCGTGAAAAAGTACAATGTTAAAATTGCTGCGGACGTCTTCGGCAGAATTCCCCTCAACAAGAACGATATCATCGGCCAGAACATGGAGAGCCTTGACAGGGTTGTGGATCTCATATGCCCGATGGCGTACCCGTCACACTACACCTGGAGCAGGAAATTCTACGCCAATCCCTATTACACCGTCCACGAAACCTCCGTGAAAGCCAAAAACCGAACCAGGAACGCCGAGATCGTGACGTATATTCAGGCTTTCAAAATGAAGATGTCAGGCATACCCTTCGAAAAGTATATTGCCGACCAGATTAAGGCGGTACATGATTCGGGGATCAAGGGCTACATCATGTGGAACGCGCGGCAGGACTACGATATCCCCCTATCGGTCGTAAAAAGCTACTACACGAAAAGCATTTCCCGGAAAGAAAAACACGAATCATCTGTTTTCGATTAATTATGCGATACACACCCGCACACGCAGGCGCGGTTTCGAAATCGCGCCTGCGTGTGCGGGTGTGTACATATCAATCTCTCTCATAATCTATCTTGAACTCCGCCTCCCCGCTTCTTGCTGTCGTCATCTTGACTATTACAATCCTGTCCTCAGGCAGATCAAAATATATGAAATTGGGCTTCGGCTGCTCGATATTGTTCAGCTTGACGTAACGGCCAGATTTCTGGTCAAGTACCCACTTCTCGACCGTTACAAGATGGCGGTTCGGCTGGAGGTTCGCCTCGTACGTCTTCTGCTGCGACTCCAACCCGGTCGTCGTCCGCCCCTCCTCGGACTTGTCAATAAAGAGCTTGTAGTACGACCGCCGGTCGTCCTCAGGGTTGTTCACATCCAGGTCATAGCCTATAAAGAGGAAATTGTACTCCTCCGGGCTCCGGTAGCGCATAACGTCATCCTGCACAATGGCAGAAACGCATCCGGAAAGCATTGAAAAGAGCAGAAACGCCATGAATGAGAAGAAGAATCCTTTCATCGCACACCTCCGAGGCTGACGGTATATGGATAGTCGTAATTCTCCTTAACCGCTTCAACAATGACATACCCCTTCCTGTCAATCATCTCACTGAATATCGATCTGCTTTCTCCCTTGACCTCTACCGTCCGTATAATATATCCGAGCGGGTCGGTAATGGACACCTTGATCTCCCCTCCCCTGACTCCGCGTATTTCGAATTTTTCCTTTATCCGTGATTCGCAAGTAACGATAAAGTAATCCCTGTCGCCGCGGTATGACGTATACCCGGTAACCGATTTACCGGACATGTTGTTCGCCTGAGAGGTATCGCTGTTCGGCTCCCGTTCCATGGCCGCAATTTCGTCAAGACGTGTCACGGACAGGACATATTCACCTGCCGGAAGCCGGTCGCCGGTCCTGGCGGATACCGAGACGAAAAAATTCCTCTCGCTGTAAAAATTCGGGTACACCTCTCGATCGCCCCTCCCGCCTCCATTGATATCGATTATCTTTTCCCTCTCGGCGCTGTAAAGGCCAAACATAATGTCCATTTCTTCGGGCGGTCTCAGCTCAATCCGGTAGATAGCGGGACCGTCTTCTGCATCGCAGAGGAAGATGTCCCTGTCGTCCCTGGCATTTATCTTCCCCGTTGTGACCGTGCCGGTGCAGGCATTGGCAGAGTCAAAATCGTTGTTCGGCTCTATCTCTCCCCCGCGATCGTGCTCATTCAGGATAATTTTCAGCACATACGGCTCGTCATGGTTTACCGTATAGCCCTTCGCAGCGACCATTATATAATAGCTGCCGGATTTCCTGATGCCGGCCCCGGTTATCGACTCCGGCTCGCCGGCGCCTCCATTATCCGACTCGGCGATAAGCGAACGCTCCGTATCGTAGAGATAAACAAGTGAATTGACCCCGGTTACTCCAGAGATAGACAGGTCCATGAGCAGGGGAAGATCCGAAGCAAGCTCAACGTCAGCGACGAACCAGTCTTCCTCGCGATGAAGGTTCTCCACGGCATCGTTGAGCCTGTTATAGGCGGGGGAAAAATAACCGGTTATCTCCCGGCCGGGATACAGCGTATCGGCATGATCAGAGTTGTCATTCGGCTCCGACTCCTCGGCAATGGCCTCCCTCCACGTGACTGTCAGCTCATAGGCGTTATCCCTTTCTGATTTCCGCGGATCCCGGTCACTCTGAAAAACCTCGAGGTAATAGTCTCCGGGGACCACCGCAAGGTTCGGCATCCGTTCAGGTGAGGACTTGCGGTTGTCGTCAACCCATTTGACGAGCTCAGGCTTCTCGTCGCCCTTCCATATTTTAAGAGCAAGATTGATTCCCCTCAGACCGGACAGATGGATATCCAGCACGCCGGCCTCCTTCAGCTCCAGCCTGAAGAAGTCGCGATCGTTGGCGGTTGCCATGGACCCGATGTAGCGGACGTCGTGAGATATCCCGTTTGCCGTGGAAAACGAATTATTCGGCTCCTTCTCGGGATCCCCTTTTTTCGAGCAGGATCCGAAAAATACAAGAATGAAAATGACCTGTGCTATGACGATAAATCTCATACACCCTCAATAAGATATTGACAATGAGCAATAACCACGATCAATCTCTTTCTGACAGAAAAGTCTGATTGAAGTGCCGCAAACTCATATTCTTCATCGGGAGTAAGGGGTGAAGCCCCTTAAAGGACCCTTCATTGTGGCCTACCAGGCCGGACGCGATAGGAGTTTCACAACACTTCAATTTTTCGAAATAAGTTGACTGATTATCGCACCTCCCGGAATAAAGCATATCTATCAGTTAAAAATAGCCGCCTGTCAAATATAATTTTTGACCTGTCAGTGGAGAATGTTAAAATCTGTCTCAATCAGAGACGCCAGTGAAAACAAATTCTGCAGATAAGACCATCACGATAACGCTCGAAAAGCCGGTCTACGGCGGGTTCTGTCTCGGGCGCCACGCGGGCAAGGCCGTGCTCGTCCCGTTCGGCATCCCCGGCGAGACCGTGCGGGTCAGTATATACGATGAAAAAAAAGACTACTCTTTCGGCAGAATAGAGTCGCCGGTGGTCGCTCGCGACGATAGGCTCACGCCCGACTGCCCGCACTTTGAGGAGTGCGGCGGCTGCAGTTACCTGCACGTATCCTACGAAAACGAACTGGACATGAAGACAGCCATTCTCAGGGAGAGCCTGGAGAGAATAGCCGGCCTTGCGCCTGACCAGACACCGCCAATCGACATTGTGAGCGGCGGTCGGCTCCACTACCGCAGTCACGCCTCCATCAAGGCCCCGGGAGGGGACCCCGGTTTTTACCGTAGAGGCACCAACGACATAGTCCCGTTCCGGGGGAACGGCTGCCTTCTCCTGGATGAGGAATTGAATTCACGCATCGCCGCAGAGCGGTCGCCGGGAGATTTCCGAGCTGCTGTTGAGGCATCGGGGCGCGTCATCACCTCGCGTGACAACGAAACCCTGGTCACCGAGAGAGAGGGGGGTATTACGTTCCGGAGGCATATCGGCCAGTTTTTCCAGGCCAACCGGTTCCTCCGGGGACGCATGCTTGAAATCGTCAGACGTTACGCGGGGCTTGTTGGCAGCGAGTCATTTCTCGACGTGGGATGCGGCGTCGGGTTCTTCACCCTGTTCCTGTCGGGATCAGCGAGGGAGGGGACGGGAATCGATGTCAGCCGCGGGAGCATAGGCAGTGCGCGAGAGAACGCCGCGCTGAACGGCATCGGCAACGTTCGATTCCGGGCCCTTCACTCGTCGCGCGTCCACCCGTCACGCGCGGTCCCGGACGCGGTCATCATCGACCCACCGCGCGCGGGAATCGACCGGAAGACGAGACAGACCCTCTCCGCCATCGGATCGAGGCTGGTCTACGTCTCATGCAACCCCTCAACTTTTTCCCGCGACGCGAAAGACCTCCTGCGCGGCGGGTACCGCCTCGACCGCCTCACGCTCATAGACATGTTTCCCGCAACGCACCACATAGAAGTGATATCACTCTTCACGCCTGCGGAGGTCAGTCGTCCCGCCGGAGAATGAATTTTTTCACCCAGTCAACGATCGTCCTGAACAGCCTGAGGAGCCAGAGCCTCACCTTCTCGAAACCGCCGGCGAGCAGGTACTGCCTTTCCTCCTCATAGTGCTGGACTTCGTTGAACGTCAGCTCCTTCCGCGCCAGGTTCTCGTCCGCCTCCATGAGGAGCCGGTCGATGCGGGAGCCGGTCGGCACCATCCGGCATTCAATTTCCTCCATGCCGAGCGCCTTGCAGGCCTGGAGCCGCCTGAAACCCGCGACAAGCTCCATGTCCTCGGTTACCGTGACCGGGTTCATGAGACCGAACTTGCTGATTGATTCCATGAGATCCGAAATGTCGCCGATTTCTTTCCGTATCCGCTTTTTGATTTTAATTTCTTCTATACGGACCTTCACCCTGTTCCTCCCCTTCGTTGCGCCGTCGATATTAGTGCCCCAGCGGCGCCACTACATATGGCCAAATCTTATTATATTTATCAACCTCGAGACGAAGAAAGCCCCTATTATAAGGAAAAACGGGAGCGAAAAAAATATCCCGAGGAATTCAATCTGCTGCACGATCCCCTTCTCGTAAACTTTCTTTCCGAAATAATTGATATGATACCATTGGGGGTCCTTGCTCCGCCGGTAAATGTTCCTGAATATTGCGGCCTTGATGCCGAGAAGCAGAATGGTGACAAAACCGGACAGGAGCCAGAAGAAAAACTTCAGGTTCAATTCCCTGATAAGATGCGGCTTTGTCAATGAAATGACTATCAGCGCGAGGGCAATCGCCATGTTCAACCCGACCGTGGCGATGAACCAGAAAAAATATATCCCCTTCTTGTTCTTTATGTACAGCGCAATAATGACAATATGCAATGTAAACGAGGTGAGGAGACAGAAAAATAGCGTATAAATTATCATTGGAACCCTTCACCGTATAGGAATTATAAAATATTTCTAAATTGTCAAGAATATTAAGACTTGATGCAGGCGCTTCAGTCCGGCAAGCGTTTAAATGACAATTTATTTTTAAAAAAAAGCGTCAGGATCTGGAGGAGACGCTCGTCTTCGTTAAAAACACGATACCCGCTTGCGCGGGTATCGGTAGTATCTCTGCCTGAAGTCAGTCGTGAGAGATGGCATTTATTTGACCTGCCGCCCCGTCTCGAAATAGTTGAGCAATTGCCGCGCCCGTCTGTTTTCATGGTCCGCCTGAAGCGCCTTTTCCGCATACATCCGGGCTTTCCCGATATTTTCATGACGGTAGTACAGCTCCGAGAGGGCCACGTACGCCTCAGCATGCGACGGGTTTATCTCGACCGCCTTGAGGAAATGATCCCTGGCCGCCTTGTCGTCGGAAACCGGAGAGCGATAATTGAAAACCCCCAGGTAAAAATGCATCGTGTCGGATTCGGGGTAAATGAGGAGCGCTTCGCCGCACAGCTTCATTCCGTCCTTGCGCGAACGCTCTTTCATCTTGTCTGGAAGGAATGATTCATAGACCTCCCTGTAACGCAGTTCCGCCATGCTCCTCAGAAGTATAAATTTATCCTCATTATCATATATAAGACCGATATGCCGGTAGCTTTCCTGGAATTCCCTCATGGCGAACTGGTCCATTCCCTGCTTCATGTAGACCAGCCCCAGGCTGAGATGGGCTTCCGGGTCGTTCCTGTCCGCCTGCAGGGCGTTCCTGTATTCCCTAATGGCCTCTCCCGTGCTGCCGATGTTATTATAATAATCCCCGCGCGCCTTGTATATATATGCGTATTTCGACGCGTCGTCAGCGGCCTTCAGCACCACTCTGTCCCCGACCGCGCCGAGCCGGAAATTCCCGTACCCGACCAGCATGTCGCCGAACGAAACGCTCTTGAACACCGTACGCACCGTCATTTTTGCTACGACAAGGTTCTTGTCGTTGACTACGTAGAGCGTGTCCCCCTCGCGTATCCCCTCAGCTCTATAAAGCCGCACCGTCGCCTTGCTCTTGTCCTGCGCCCTGCCGATCAGGTCTTCCGCCGTTATCTCGTCGTTCGAGGAGTACGATATGACCTTTCCTTTCAATACCGCTTCGCATCCCACCCTGTCGGTCATCGTAAAGAAGACCTTCATCCTGGCGGCCGACTCGTCCATGGTCATACCCGATCCGTCAATTCCGAAAAGAACAACCAGTAAGGCGGCGCCTGTAATTATCTTTTTCATCTATCGGAGAAACCTCATCGGGTTTAATGGATTCACGTATTTCCGTATCTCAAAATGGAGGTGAGCCCCGGTCACTGCCCCGGTCATGCCGGAATAGGCGATGACCTCGCCCCGCCCGACTGTGGCGTCAGCCGCGGCGAGATTTTTACTGTTATGAGCATAGACCGTGATATACCCTCCCCCGTGCCGCATGATCACGCAGTTGCCGTATCCCGGCTTCCAGCCGCTGAATATCACCCTCCCGCTGTCGGCCGCACGAACCGGCGTGCCGACATTGGCACTGATGTCGATGCCGCAGTGGAAGCTCCTCCTCCTCGAGAGAGGGTCTTTGCGAGTGCCAAAGCCCGAGGTTATCCGTCCCCGCAGGGGCCAGCTGAATGTGCGGGTCCTGGAGGCGACTGACCTGCCCACCTTTTTCACTCGCATCCCGGCGACCGGTTCCCGCCTCTCGCGCGCCCCGGGAAGAAACAGCTTCTGCCCGGGATGGATGACCGTGCCGTTCAGGCCATTATTTGCGATGATTTTTTTCTGGCTTGTTTTGTACCGGCGTGCTATCTCCGATATGCTGTCGCCTTTTTCGACCCGGTAGTAAATCCCGTTCCTTGTTGGAACATCAATGTATCTTCCGGGTTTCAGCATGTCGGGGTTCTTGATCTCGTTGATGCTTATGATCATGTGCTGGTGCACCCCAAAACGTTTTGCGATCTTCCACAGGTTGTCGTTTTTCCTTATCCGGTAGCGGGTGAGGTGCCACCGCCTGTCCCCGGCCCGCAGCTTTTTAAAGTCGCTCCTGCCGCCGGGGGAGGCGACCCGGGAATCCCTCTTTTTTTTCACCCTCTCGTAGTCAATTATGGCGTCGTCGAAGGCATCGTTGTACAGTATACGCCCCGTCCGCTCTTCCTCGACATCGGCTTCAGGCGTGTCCGACTCCATCTGGATCCCGTGGATAATAATGGCATCCTCGAGTTTCACCGGATCCTCGCCTTCCTGCGGCGACGCAAACACCAGGTAGGCAGACATGCTTGTCGCCGCAGCGATGCATAGAGCAAGGGCGGCAAGAATATACTTTTTCATACTTAAAAAATCGGTATCCGGAGCGATTATCTTTAAAGTTAAGTGCGGAAAAGGCCCATTTTATAGCGGTTAAATGGTGTTACTACGAAAAATGACGGCATTCCGCGTTCTTCCTTTATGTCGCTTGCGCCGCAGTTACTCGTTCTTTCCAAATGCGGCAACCACAAGCACCTGTAACTCATGGCTCCCCCGTGTAAGCCTCTGGAGATAGACGTTATGGGACGATCTCGCCCTGATAGCGTCAATGCCGTATGCGTAATCAATAAACAGGGGAAGAAGGTTTCCGAGGAGCAACGAGAACGAGCAGGATACGCTGGTGTAAAACCTGCGGGGATAACCCCGTACCAGCCACCAGCTGGTTATCGCTCCCCTTCCCTGTCCTATGACCTCGTTCTTTTTCGGCATATAGAGAAGATTGAATCCCGGCTGTATCCGCATGCCCCAGAAGGGGATAGGAATTCCGAGCTGAACTCGGGATATAAGGTAGAAATGATGATAAAATTCGGTATCGAAATAGCCGGGCATGATTGCATGATCCTGTTGAAAATACCCGATGTGCTCGGCGTTGTTTCGGTCAACGCCGGTGAAATACCCGCCGTAAAAATCGAAGAGGAGGTTGTAATCGCCACTGAACGCATAGTAGGCAGCGGCGTTAAAATAGAGCCGGTTGGTGTTTTTAGCCCTCGACCGGTACCAGATCCCCATGGTATTGCCCGCCGGCGGGGCCCAGATGTCGTTATACTTCTCCCTGAAAATCAGGCGATCGTAATCATACCAGGTGCCGTAACCCACGCGTCGGGCGTACTGGTATTCGACGCGGGCCATGTAGCCGTGCTTTACCCGGCCGAGTTCACGCTCCTCGACATCTGATAGAACGATCTGGGCAGCTGGCTTAATCTGCCAATGTCGTTTCGGCATGTTCACGTACTTGTGCTCGTTCGGTGTCAGGAGGAAGAGGCGATACAGGTGATACGAGGAATGGAAGGATGCCTTTACAGAGAGGATCCTTAGTATATTGTATTGAAAAAATCCCCCCGCCCCGACATTGTTCCCGCCGACAGAACGCCTCTCGTCGTCATATCCGCGATTATATGATTTCCATGCGCCATAGGTGGAGTGCTGTACGAGTGGCATGACCCCGGCGAATATCCTGTCGGTTTTAATTCCGGCTATCGCGTATATCTGGGTGGTGGTAAACGTGAGCTGTGCGTAAAGATCCGGATTGCTGAAATTTTCCCCGAACCAGTAGTAGGCGACGAGAGGGGACAGGCTGTTTGAACCGCCGCCAAGCGGATGGTCGATGCCCAGAGCAATGACGTGCCGGTATTCCTGCTTCTTTTTTTGCGGCGTCAGGACATCGCGCCATTCCGCCGCATCCCTGGCCGCGAGCGAAGCGGCGTACATTGCGCACACTGCGATACAGGCACATGCTCTGGCTATCATCATGAGGGAACCTCCAACTCATCACAGCTACACAGGCATGGAGGATACTACGCGGAGCAGCTACAGGCAAGTAAAAAATCGCGATCTTCCGAATAATTCAAGGCGCAATTCCATAGGTGTGCGGCCACCGGGCCGGGGCCGCCGTTAACTTATTTTCTTGAATCTCCAGTCTATCCCCTTCTTCTGGATATACTCCTCGAATTCCTTACGGGTCGTGAAGTAAAGGAAATACGGCGAATCAAAGTATTCGCATTCCTCATCGCCGCATCCGTGGCTCCTGCAGATCATGGGGCGCTCGCTGTAGATATGACAACGGTTGTCCGCGGTCAGGCTTTCGCAGGCGCTTCTGAATTCCACGTGCCATTTCCTGTCATGATCGACGAAAACATGCACGTTATTGTGTGCCAGGTACCATCGGATATTGTCGTAATCCGTCTTCGTTGTGGGCCGGTCGATCTCGATGGCGACATACTGGCAGCACCTTCCGCCGCACTCGAAGCAGGGCGGCTGAAAAGTATTTTTCTTCTTGATCTTCTTACTCAATATAATCACTCCCTTTGATGATCTCAATGCATCACATAAACCATGCCGCTTACTTGTCCACTTATTTTTGGTAAAAAATGTATCGCCGGAGCACGAATGCAGAGTGAGACGACATTCAGGCCAGATCGTGATGATCAGAAGGACTGTTTCGCAGCACGTATGCAGGTGATGATATCGGTCGATTTCAGCACGTCGCACCGGTTGCCGGAGCAGTATACCTCAGCCGCTTTGCCGTGTATCCAGGCGCCGAGCGCCGCCGCCTGAAGCGCGGAGAGCCGGCGGAGGGAAAGCGCTCCTATGATGCCAGAAAGGACGTCCCCTGAGCCGGCCGTCGCCAGAGCGGGACCGCCCGTCGTGTTGATGAGATACTGCGTGCCGTTCGAGACAATGGACGCTGGTCCCTTTAATACAACAGTGCACGTATACTGCCTCGCGATGCGGCCGGCAGCCTGGTGCCTGTTGCTCTTGATTGCATCCACGGAAATCCCCATGAGTCGCGACGCCTCCATGAAATGGGGCGTAATGATCCATTCGATGCTCCAGTCCAGGCTCTGCCGCTGGTATATCTCATCGAGGTGAAAAAGTCCGTCGCCGTCAATGATGACCTTCTTGATGCCAAACCGCTGGATGGCCGGCATCGCCGCCGCAAAAACCTGCTTCGCGTATGGGCCCCGCCCCATACCGGGCCCTATGAGCATCGTCTCGCACCGCTTCGCCTGGAGGGCCGTCTCCAGGGCCCCCTGGATATCTTCAACCCGGGGCGCACCGCCGTTCACCGGTTCCGGCAGCTGCATCGTCATGAGCTCGGGTATCCTGCCGGCAGTCGCGGCCCTTGCAGAGGGAGTTGTGAGAAGGGTCGCCAGGCCGACCCCACACTCAAACGCCGCTGCCGCGGCCATCAGGGCGGCGCCCTCCATCCCGTCGAACCCGCCGACGATCAGAAGATGCCCCCGCGCGCTTTTGTGGGTGTCAACGGAGCCGCAGTATTCCGACTCAATCTCCCGAATGGAATGCTTTGAGAAAAAATCGGAGTCTATCAGTTCTGTATTCAGATTGTCGGATTCGGTTAAGGACTTCGGGAAACCTATGTCCGCGACATTGACCTCGCCGGCAAAATCTTTTCCGGGATAGGTGACCAGTGAAAGCTTCGGAAGACCGATGGTGACCGTGCAGTCCGCGACAACGGTTTCGCCCACCGGTGCCGCGCCGTCGGAGCCGAGGCCGCTGGGAACATCAACGGCCACCACGTATACACCGGAGTCGTTGATGATCCTGATCACGTCGCCCACGGCGCCCCGGGGCGTTCCCGAAAAACCGGTACCCAGAAGCGCATCGACAATGCAGCCGTAGCCTTTCAGCTCGAGATTCCGGAGGTCCTCCGCGCCCGACACGATCGCAATACTGTTGCCGTTTTTTTTGCAGAGCTCGTAATAGCCTCTCGACGGCTCGGCTATTTTTTTTTCGTCGCCGACGATAAACACATCGGCCCGTACGCCCCTGCCGGCGAGAAAGTAGGCCGTTACGAAGCCGTCACCGCCGTTGTTGCCCGTGCCGGTAAAGACGGCCGCGCTTTTAATCCATGGATGTTTTCCCGTGATATGATCGGCAACAGCTTTGCCGGCCAGTCCCATCAGCACGGTTCCGGAAAGACCAAGGTCATTAATGGTCGCCCGGTCTATCTCCTTCATTTCCAGCGCGGTTACAGCCTTCATGCCGCTACTCCCATTTGAGCACCTCGACTCCGCTCTTCATGATATGATATGAATATATCCGTCCGGACTCATCCAGCAGTATTTTCGTGTAGAAATCCCGCCGGTTCTTCATTTCCATGTAGACGTTGTTGACGATAGCGCCGTCCAGGTTCGCCACCTCGAATTTCACGTCTCCATCGCTCACGTTCCAGAGATAGAGATACTTATCATCGACTATATCGAAAAGAACATTTTTCGGATCGGGGATCTCCATAATGGTCTTCTCTATTCTGGCACCGGCTATCGAATATTCGAAAATCTTGATATATTTAAGCCTGAGGTTATGATAGTACGATACCGATATCAGCATTCTTTCACCGTCGGAAAAAATCTTCACGTTATCGATCTTGCCCCCGTATACATTCCCCTCGTCCCTCTCGGTGAAATCCATGGCTGCAAGGTTTATGTACTTCTCCCGTCGCTTGCCTTTAAAGCGGAACACGCACCACGAATCAGTCGTGCGCGACATGACAAAGAGCCTGCCAGAAAAATCAATAAAGAGCCGCTCGATATGCGAGAAGGGGGTATCGGGCGCGCCCCTCTGGCCGAGGGTATACTGAAGCTCCCCGCTTTTGCTGAATGATAGAATATAGGAAGGAGAAAAATCAATGCCATCAGGACCGCCGCCAGCGCCCCGCGTCTCCTTAATTTGAGATAATTTATTCTGGATGTAAATGTTCTCGTCTTCATCCATGGCGATAAATCCTATAGCCCCGAAATTGAATTTCTCGACCGGAATTTCGCCCTTCTTTATGTTCTTCGTAGAGCCTATTATGAGCGCCACATCGCCGTTCAGTTTGACAACCTGGACTCGTCCGAGTTCGTTATCCCCGACGCACACCTTGCCGTTGGAAACGTTAAGGCTTATGGAGAGGTATTCCATCCCGAAATCATCGGCCTTAACCACGACCTGTCCCGGTTCCGAGCCCGCCGGCAAAAAGACCAGACGTCCGGAATTCAGCGAGGTTATCTTCCAGAATGAACAGCCGGTCATGGCAAGCGGCAGAAAAAGGATGATTATGATTATTCTCTTCATATTTCCCCGTCAGCAGGTCATTGAATTCCGGATTGCGAGCCGGGAATGTCGACATATCAACCGGCAATTATACGATTAGTGGTTAGGGTCATATAATTTTCAAGAGAATTTTACCTTGGACGCATTAAAATGGCGTTTCAAAATCGGGATCGCCGCGTGAAACTAATCTTATTCCGATTGACAAAAAACGCCGTCTTGAAAGATAGTCAAAAAGCAGCCACTATTCCAGCGCGCGTGTCCGCAATGGATATCCCGGCCCGGCAGGCGGCGCACGCCGGAATAACACGAAATCATATACTTCACCACGAGAGGTAGACAATGGATTTTAAACTGACCGAAGAACAACAGATGCTTAAAGACACCTTGCGTCAATTTGCAGAAGACGAACTCAAGCCGAAAGCCGAGCACTACGACAGAACCCACGAGTTCCCGATGGAACATGTCAAGAAGCTGGGCGAGATGGGAGTGATGGGCGTCGTGTATCCCGAAAAGTACAATGGCGCCGGTATGGACTATATAAGCTATGCCATCGCGGTTGAAGAAGTCTCGAGGGGCGATGCGGCGGCCGGCACCATCGTTTCAGCGCACAACTCCCTCTGCCTTTCCCCCATATACTATTTCGCATCCGAGGAAATCAAACAGAAGTACCTGACGAAGCTCACCACCGGCGAATGGATCGGCTGCTTCGGCATTACCGAGGCGGAGGCCGGTTCCGACGCTGCGGGCACCAAGACGACCGCGGAGCTCAAGAACGGCAAATGGGTCCTCAACGGAACCAAGAACTTCATCACCAACGGAGGGCCCGCTCAGGTCGCTGTTGTCACGGCAGTCACGGACAAGGGTATCGGCCACAAGGGGCTCAGCTTTTTCCTGATTGAAAAGGGGACGCCTGGTTTCAGCGTCGGTAAATCCGAGGACAAGCTCGGGATATGCGCCTCGTCGACCACGGAACTGGTATTCGACAACTGCGAAATCCCCGAAGGAAACATGATCGGCAAGCGAGGGGATGGATTCAAGATCGCGATGCACACCCTCGACGGCGGGAGGGTCGGCATCGCTGCGCAGGCGGTCGGGATCGCCCAGGCGGCCCTTGACGCTGCGGTGGTCTACGCGAAGGACCGCAAGCAGTTCGGCAAGTCCATTGCGGACTTCCAGGCAATACAGTGGATGATCGCCGACATGGCGACCGACATCGAGTCTTCCCGCCTGCTGGTATATCAGGCCGCGGCCCTCATCGGGACCGGCGAGCGCCAGCGCTATTCAAAATACGCGGCCATGGCAAAGCTCTTTGCGTCCGAAGCCTCGCACCGCGTCACCCACAAGGCGCTGCAGATTTTCGGCGGCTATGGTTATACTAAAGATTACCCGTTGGAGCGATTCTACCGTGACGCCCGGATTACCGAGATATACGAGGGAACCTCGGAAATCCAGCGGCTGGTCATTGCGAACAATGTTATCAGGGAATATTAACAGGCTACCGTCAATTAATGACATGTCACCCAAAGACTACGCTCGGGGTGACGTGTCATGCCGAGCGTAGTCGAGGCATGACAACATAAACCAGGCATGATTTTTAATAAAAAAAGGTGACTTATGAAAACCAAAATTACTGAACTGTTCGGAATAAAGCACCCCATCCTGCTCTCCGGCATGAGCTGGATCAGCACACCGGAGCTCGTCGCCGCTGTTGCTAACGCGGGAGGTCTGGGAATTCTCGCCACGGGAATTCTCAAGCCGGAGGAGACGAAAGACTACATAGACCGCACCAGAAAGCTGACGAAGAATCCATTCGCGGCCAATGTGACTCTCTACTTCCCCGGAGCTGAGCAAAACGCGAAGGTCATCATCGCAGAAAAGGTGCCGGTGGTCAATTACGCCCTCGGCAAGGGCGACTGGATATGCAAGGCCGTCCATGAATACGGCGGCAAGGTGATTGCTACGGTCACCACGCTCAAGCACGCCCAGGCTGCCCAGCGCGACGGCGCGGACGCGCTCATCGTGACAGGCCACGAGGCTGCCGGCCACGGCGGCGCCGTCACTTCCCTGGTGCTGGTACCCAGCATTGCTGAAGCGGTGAAAATCCCCATTATCGCGGCCGGGGGATTCGCGGACGGGCGCGGGCTCGCCGCGGCGCTGATCCTCGGGGCCGAAGGGATATCCATGGGGACCCGCTTCATGAACAGCGTTGAGAGCCCGGTGCACGCGTCCCAGAAGGCCATCAGCTCCCAGCTCGACGTGTTCAGCACTGTCTACACCAACAAGGTAGACGGTCTCCCCGCGCGCGTTATGGATACCAAAGGGGCCCGGCGACTTATAAAGCGAAAGCTGAATCCCATTACCGCCGCTTTTCTATCCCGACGCATAGCTAAGATCGTCGGGCTTCCATGGCTCAAGGTGGCGATCGGCATCATGCTTATGGGCCCGAAAAAAGCCATGCAGATGGCGCGTATGGCGGAGGGCTTTTTCGCCTTCAGGGCGGGCACCATGGAAGGCGACAACGTGAAGGGCGTGCTCCCCATCGGGCAGATCACGGGCATCATACACGACACGCCGACGGTCAAGCAGATCATCGAGCGCATTGTCAAGGAAGCTATAGAGGCGCAGAAGGCGGCATCGTCCAGGATCTGACGACGACCCCACCGGCGGCCGAACCCTGTTCCGCCGCCGGTGTCTCCCCTCCATTTTACGCAAATTGTATTGACAACTACCGGTAAATGTATTATAAATTATCTATCATCGTAACAGGAGACCGAAATGGGCATACTCAAGGAAGCGGGCGACACCATAGTCAAATACGGCGAAATAATAGTCAATAAAACTGGGGAGCTGGCGAAAATTGGAAAGCTGAACCTTGACATCAAGCGGCTCCAGCTCGACCAGGGGATAGCGGAAAAAGACCTGGGCAAGTATGTTATCAATAAAATCGACGCCGGCGCCGCGACGATAGACTGCTCTGACGTGCTGGTCAAAGATCTTCACGAAAAAATCGGCTCCCTGAAAAAGAAAATCGAAGAAAAATCGGCGGAGATAGAGAAGATCAAAGCCGAGTCCAAAGGAAAGCAAGATTCTAAGAATGATAAAAAAACGGAAAACGGCGCACATTAATCCCCATCCATGCCCGTTACCTCTAAAAAAATAATTTCCTTTATAAGGGCGCGGTCAGGTGAGTTCACGAAAAAAGAACTCGCTGAGGGGCTTGTCAGCCCCGCGCCGGTGCACCGGCGTAAAAAAAAGAAGAAAAAGGCCGGACCGTCCGGACCCGCGCGAGACCTGGCCGTAATTGACGCCACGATTGAGGGGCTTACCTCAGCCGGCCTGCTGCGAAAAAAGAGAAATACCTACATAAAAATTCACTCATTCCTGGCGGAAGGCACAATCCGCGTCAGCACCTCCGGCAACGGGATCCTGCGCGCCCTCGACAACGATATCATCATCAGAAAAGACGATACGGCCGGCGCCCACGACGGCGATCTCGTGGCCGTCAAAATAATCGACTATAAGGTCGGGTCGGTTATCGGCGCCGTCGAAAAAATACTGCAGAGGGACCGGGAAACCTACTTCGCCAAGGTCGTCCACATGACGCGCGACGCGGTCATCTACAACCTGATGGACACTCCCGGCGGCAGGGAGGTCTGCTCGGCAAAGCCGGCCGTTTTCCCCGAAAAGGGCGACATGGCCCTGATAAAACTCGAAGATGGCAAGTTCCGCGAACGGCAGAGGTGCTCGGTCATCGACACCTTTTCCCCTGACGACGACAGCCACGACCTGAAGCGGATCATCATCAAACACTCGCTCCCATCGCCCCATAAAGAGTACCCGGAACTGGCCGACCTGGCGGGAGCGCGGCCGGATACCGGGCCGAGAAAAGACTACACCGGCCTTTTCACCGTGACTATAGACGGCGAAAGCGCGAAGGATTTCGATGACGCAATCACCATCGAACGAAAAGGAGACGGCATCCTTCTCTATGTACATATCGCGGACGTCTCCTCGTACGTGCGAAAGAATTCCGACCTTGACCGCGAAGCGCTCGTCCGCGGCACCAGTTACTACCTCGGCAACAGCGTCATCCCTATGCTTCCCGAGGCGCTTTCGAACAATCTCTGTTCACTCAGGGAAGGCGTCGACCGGAATACCATGACTGTCGAGATGGACATCGACGCTAAAGGCGCCATAACCGGCCGCCGATTCTCCCGCGGCGTCATCCGCGTCGACAGGAGGCTTACCTACAACCTGGTCGACGAAATCCTGTCCCGACGAGGGAATGACCCGCTCCGCGACGTGCTCCATGGTATGTTTGACCTGGCGAACACCCTCCACGCCCGGAGAATCGCCCAGGGCAGCCTCGAGCTCAACCTCACCGCCCAGTCACTGATATACGAAAACAACGTGGTGACCGACATACAGTACAACGAGCGGCTTAAAAGCCATCGCATCGTCGAGGAATTCATGCTCTGCGCGAACGTCGAGGTATCCCGCGCTCTTCGGGAAAGCGGCATACCCGCGCTCTATCGCAACCATGAAAAGGTCAGCTCCGATAAGATGCTGGCCCTGAAAGGCTTCCTCAAACTCCTCGACATACCCTTCAAGACAAGCGGCGACCCGGGTGCAAACATCCAATCGGTGCTCCGCCAGGTCGAGGGGAAGGACGTCGAGCACGTGGTCAACCTGGTGGTCCTGAAATCTCTCATGCAGGCATGCTACAGCGCATATCCGGAGGGGCACTTCGGCCTGGGTTTCATAGACTACACCCACTTCACCTCCCCCATCAGGCGCTACCCCGATCTGGTCGTGCACCGCTGCCTGAAAAGCCTCATCGACGGCCGGAGGCCGCCCTACTCGACTGAGGATCTGGTTGCGATCGGCGACCGGAGCTCGGAAATGGAAAGAGTGGCCCAGGATGCCGAAAGGGACTTCGTCAAAATCAAGACCTGCAGGCTCATGAGGCACCGGGTCGGCGAGGTCTTCACGGGAATCATCAATGGAGTGAGCCGGTACGGCTTTTACGTCACCCTTACGGAGCTGCCGGTCGATGGGATGGTGCCGCTCTGGGTCCTTACCGATGATTTCTACCTTGTCAAGGAAGACGACCACACGGTCGTCGGCAAGCGATATGGAAAGCGCTTCAGGATGGGCGACAGGATCAGGGTAAAGCTGACCAGTGTGGATATTGAGAGGATGATAATCGATTTCGATATCGCATGACAATGAAGACGACATTCATTATCATCCAGCAGACCGAGTCTCCCCCGTATTATGATATCATCATTGACCGCGGTGACTCGGCTTCCTCCTTCAGGATCGCCCAGTTCGACATGCTGGCGCTTCTTGACGGCACCGAGGTCCTCTCCCAGGAAGTCAGATCTCCCCCGGAGCTGTCGGAGCGCGGCGTGCCCGTCACCTGCGATCACGGCGCATTCAGGCAATTCGATGAGGGCTCGTGCTTCATCGAGCGCTGGCAGCCCCCCGTCATGATCCTCCAGCTGTCCGGCAGGCGCTTCCTCGGGACCCTGCATCTCCTTGAAGTCGGGGACGGTTACAGCATGCGCTATATTCGCAATAGATCGGCGAAACCCAGGCTGACGTAACGCGACCCGCATGACATAAAACAAAAAAATTGTTGAACCAGAAACCGTTAATGATACAAAAGGGATAGTGAGGTGCGCCCATGAACTGTACGGCAGCAAAACCGTCACATGCATTCAAAAAAAAGGATGTCGTCGTCCTTTTCCTGCCGGAGACCGACGCCCGGGGACTGAAAATGTCGCTTCCAGGGGAGTTCTCTTATGTCGGCAGGAAGCTTGACCTCTCGTACTTCAAGGGAAAAAAGTCCGAGGTCGTCTTCTTCCCGTTTGCGGACAGGCCGGCCGTGATCCTCTGCGGGACCGGCAAAGCAGGTGATATCGACGCAGAATCCCTCAGGAGAAGCGCTGCCGGCGCGGCCCTCCTGTGCGGTGAAAAATCGATCAGCCGCATACGCGTTATGGTCCCGGATATCAAGGGGATTGATCCCGCCGTCTGCCTGTCATCAATCGCCGAGGGGATATGCCTCGCCAACTACATCTTCGACCGTTACAAGACCTCGAAAAACGACAACGGCAGGTCGCGCCTCTCGGCCGCCGTATTCCACAGCGCAGCGCGGAACGCGGCTGCAGTCTTGAAAAAGACCGCGATCACATCGAGAAACACCCTCCTCTGCCGCGACCTGATCAACGAGACCAGCGAAAAGAGCGATGCCGAGGGGATAGCCCGCGAGGCGCGGGCCCTCGCGAAACTGCCGCGCGTCTCCTGCACGGTATACGGGAAAAAAGAGATAGAGAAGATGAAGATGGGCCTTCTCCTCGCCGTGAACCGGGGCAGTAAAAGACCCCCTCGGCTCGTCGTGCTTTCCTACCGGGGCGACCCCCGCAGTAAAAAGCATTTCGCCCTTGTCGGCAAGGGCATCACGTTCGACTCAGGCGGCATAAACCTCAAGCCGAGCGGCCACATCGAGGACATGCGGACTGACATGGCCGGTGCCGCAGCCGCTCTCTATGCCCTGAAGTCGGCCGCCGAGCTGAAGCTGAATAAAAACATTTACGCGGTGCTCCCGCTCACTGAGAACATGCTCTCGAGCGACTCGTACCGGCCGGGCGACGTCTTCACGGCGTACGACGGCACCACGGTTGAAATCGGGAACACCGACGCCGAGGGACGCCTCATTCTGGCCGATGCGCTTGCCTTCACGGTCAAGCGCCTCAGGCCCGCGTGTATTGTTGATATCGCAACGCTCACCGGCGCGTGCCTGGTCACCTTCGGTGAACTGGTGGCGGGTTATCTCACGACAGACGATGAGCTCGGCAGGCTCCTGGAGGACGCGGCCGCCGCAACGGGCGACCTGATATGGAGGCTCCCGATCTTCAAGGACTACGAGGATAACCTTAAATCTGACATCGCGGACATTTGCAACATCTCCTCGGAGAAAAATGCGGGCACCATCATGGGAGGGATCTTCCTGAAGAATTTCGTTAAGAACTCGAAGTGGGCCCATATCGATATCGCCGGGACGGCGCGCTATTCGAAGCAGAGGGGCTACCGCCCCAAAAACGCCACGGGATTCGGCGTGAGGCTCCTCCTTGAAGCACTTATAAACTGGAAGTGATGACGTGCGCCCCCGGCGCGGGACGATCAATGAAAGCGATATCCCTTCTCTCTGAAGAGGGTGATGCACGCGTCAGCCACTTCCGGCTCAAAAAGGATTCCCCTGTTTTTCTCTATCTCCGTGAGCGCCGCTTCAAGGCCCATTCCTGTCTTGTACGGCCGATCGATGGTCATGGCCTCGAGAACATCGGCGACACATAGGATTTTAGCCTCCAAAAGGATCTCGCCGTCCTTCAACCCTCTCGGGTAACCGGAACCATCCAGCTTTTCATGGTGCTGGTAGACGATCTCGGCGATCGGCCAGGGGAAGTCTATACCCTTCAGTATATCGTACCCTACCTGGGGGTGCTTCTTGATCAGCATGAATTCGACTTCATCAAGCATGCCATGCTTGTTGAGTATCTCCGACGGCACGTATATCTTCCCGAGGTCATGGATGAGGCTCGCCATCCTGATGCCTTCGATGGTGTGGTCAGGAAGCTTCATCTGCTTCGCTATCTCACACGCTACCTCTGCCACCCTCCGCTGATGTCCAGCCGTGTACTGGTCCCTCGACTCCAGCGCGTAACCCATAGACTGAACGATACCCTCCATCGTATTCCGGAGCTTGTTCATGCTCTCGTTCACCTCGGCGGTCCTCGCCTCCACCAGGTCCTCAAGGTGATAGCGGTACTGCTCAATCTCGGCCTCAACCTTCCTTCGCTCCTGTATGTCGCGCGTGATAAAGACGTAGCCGATTTTCTTCCTTTCAATATCGCTCATGACCGCTATACTTGACTCGACCGGGATGACTTTCTCTTTGACGGTGATGAACCAGTGTTCAGCGCTTTTTATCTGCCCCTTGTTGGCCTCGACGGCGTTTATTAGCTCCAGAAGTTCATGCTCCCTGATGAACGACGATATGTTTTTCCCGATGATATCGATCCTGGAATCGGCCTCCAGGAGCTGCATGGTGGCATCGTTTGCGAAAATGATATTACCGTCATTATCGCTCAGAAGAAAGCTGTCTGTGGATATTCGTATCGCTCCGAGGAGCCTGGCGTAATCGACCTCGAAGAGCTTTTTCTGTGTGACGTCGTAGAGATTGAGGACCAGGCCCTTGAGGGACCTGTGCTCGAGCTGGTTGGTGATGTCCCCCTCCAGGTAGAGCCAGGCGCCGCGCTTGTGCCTGAAGCGAAACTCCGGAAAAATAAGGGAAGAGCCCTCGCCGGTCAGGGCCATTCGAAACACCGTGGATACCTTCTCGGCGTCGTCAGGATGGATAAAATCGGTAAACTTTTTATCTGCGAGATCTTCGGGACGATGTCCCAGAAACCACTCAAACGAAGGCGTGGCATACTTGAAGCCCTGCGCGCTGTCGGTCACGACAACGATGGTACGGATGTTGTCAAGCAGGGAACTGAGGCGCTCCTTTTCCTTAAGGTTTTGCAGCTGATCCTCAAGGTCACGCACCAGTTTGATAAGCTCGTTTTTCTTCAGATTCCTGACTTCCATTCCGATTATTCAAAGGCGCGTGACAGGCCGCATACTGTCTTAAAAAAAGGGGAGGGTCCGTAAACATCCATGTCACGACACAATCCGCATTGGAACGAACTGCCATATTCTTACAATACGACCACCATCCTGTCAAGACTTTTCAGACGCCGGGGCCGGCATCCATATTGTCTTGACAAACCGGGGCCTGCCGATAGCATGTTGTAAAATAGGAAGAAACGGGTATGGAATACACAATTAAGGAAATTATCGACATCGCGGTAGGCATCGAAGAAACTGGGCACGACCTGTACTCGGCCGCCGCAAAAAAATTCAAAGACCACGGCATCAGCGATGTTTTTGATTTTCTCGCCGGTGAAGAGCTGGCCCACAAAAAGCTCTTCCAGACTTTCATGGACCGGGACGACGAGAAGGGAGCATTCACCGAGGAATATTTCGCCTATCTGAAGGCAATCGGGGCTCCGCGGGTATTCGAAGGGAGCCGGAAGGACACGGATGCCCTCCTTCGCGGCATGGCAACGCCGATGGAGGTCATACAATTCGCTTTTTCTGCGGAGAAGGAGTCGATCCTCCTGTACACCGAGATGAAGGAGCTGTACCGGGAGGGGGGCGATACACGTTCTTTGCTGGACAAAATAATCTCGGAAGAAAAAAAGCACGTCCTCACGCTGTTAGATCTCGCGGAAAAAACCGGGCTCGCGAAGTGACGTCGCCTACTTGAACAGGTCGCCGCTCTCCTTGATAATCGAACACGCAATCAGCCGGAAATAAATCAATGCCTTTTCAGGAGGTGCGGCATGGCGGCGAAAAAAACGACGGTCGGCGGGGAGGCTCCTCTTTTCACGCTCCCGGATGCTGACGGTAAAACTGTTTCACTGGCCGGCCTACGCGGTTCATGGATCGTGCTTTATTTCTATCCCAGAGACAACACATCCGGCTGCACCACGGAAGCCATCGATTTCACGGCAAAAGCCGCAGAGTTCAAAAAGCTTGGAGCGATCGTCATCGGCATAAGCCCCGACTCCTGCGCGAGCCATCAGAAGTTCATGATCAAACACGATCTCGGCATAACCCTTCTCAGCGACGCGGACAAAAAAACGCTGAAGCAATACGGTGCTTGGGGAACAAAAATAATGTACGGTCGGGAATCTCAGGGGGTGGTTCGGTCGACATTCCTCATTGACCCGCGCGGGGTCATTCGTCACGCGTGGGACAAGGTCAGGGTCGCCGGCCACGCCGATGATGTTCTGAAAACGCTCAGAAACCTCAGGACATGACAGGCATATCGCCCCGGTCGCTTACCGTATCCTCACTCTCTTCTTGGCCGAGGCCATAAGCACCGCAGGGACCGATATTTTTCCTCTGCCCATCACCGAGTCGACAAGCTTCTGGTCCGCCAGGCGGTACCAGAGCTTCGCCTCAACGTCGACAGACGTCTCCTTGACGTCAGAAAGGCGATATTCCTCAACAACATTGGCGAGCGGCTCGATCCGCCGGTCCCTGAGGATCTCCCGGGCCTGTGCCACGTTCATAACCGGCTTCCCGGTTTTGTCGCCGAACACCGTGTTGTAGAGTACGGCTGACGGATCCAGACGCCCGTCGCGACCCAGGGCCCCGCTGTGAAGCAAGACCCTTCCGCCTCTCCCGGTGACCAGTATCTCGAGCCACATCTGGCGGACGTGGCTAAGACCGGTCGGGATGCAGTGGCCGGCACCGGTATTGGCCACCGTGACTTTCACGACGCCGCCCTCCGCCATGGCTGCAATGGATAGGGTCGCCGCGTGTTTCAGCCGCTCCTCGGCCATTTCCGCAATCGTTTTATCACCGGACATGGCGGGAACCAGCGTGTTGCCGCCAGCGAAATAATGGGTGAACACATGCTTCCGCTCCGGCCCGCCTGCTGCGGCCTTCCCCGGATTGTCCGGCCGCGGTGTCGACCCGGTCGCCGGAACGCCCGGCCTCTGGTACATGTGGCAGCTCTGACATTCGATGCCCCTGGCTGCATAGGGGCCCCTCTTCCATTCCTCGTAGGGGGTTTCCAGCTTCGTGCCGAAAACTACATGACGCACGTCATGGCAGGCGCCGCAGATTTCCGACCGCGTATGGAAGCCGGAATATTTCGTTTTATGGTAGTCAGATTCCGAATCGCCGTAGGGCCCCCGCTTGGTCCCGGGATCATCCTCTCCGTGTCCCGGATCAATATTCAGCTCCGCGTTGTACATCTTCCTCGCGCCGGTGGCGGAATGGCAGTAATCGCACTGAACTCCCTTACGGGCAAGCTCCGGTATTGTTTTCATATGATCGGAGGTCTTACGGGGCATCCCGCTCACAAAGCCGACCGGGGTATGGCAGGAAACACAGTGTTCAGCCTCTTTTATCTCGTCGGGATCCGTGAGGCCCCTGAGGTCCTTGAGGGCTACCTCGCGGTAGAGAACATCCCCGTGGGAAAGGCTGTGCATGGATCCCCTCCACTGCTCATAGATCGTGTCATGACATCCGCCGCAGGTCTCCGGGGAGACGAACCGGGACAGCTCGTAGTGCGGAGTCTTTGAACACGATGACAGGAACAGGGCGCAGGCGGCGAACATGAAAGAACCGGCGCGGTTTACTGTTAGCATTTCATTCTCCACTGGAGTGATTTATCCGCTCATCTTCCGCGCTTGTCAGGCAATAATCAATCATTTTTTAATTATTGAATAGAAGCCATCCTGACGCCATGAAAGGGATACGGGCGTAGCCGCGGCGCTCCCCCTGAAAACGGTCATATCGGCTCTATAAATGGAGCGCATGATAAAAAGATTTGTTGACAAAAACCGCCGCGGTATTAGCGTTTATGTACGGCGGCATCTCCCGTGTCGTCGCCCTCAGGCGATCGGTACTAACGGACGTAATATACCACATCGAACCTATAAGGAATATCAGCATGAAAGCGATCAAAATCAGGGATAACATTTACTGGGTCGGGGCCATTGACTGGGACCTGAGAAACTTCCACGGCTATCTCACCCAGCGGGGCTCGACCTATAACGCATACCTGGTGCTTGACAAAAAAATAACCCTCATTGATACAGTAAAACACTATCTCTGCGACGAGATGCTGGAGCGTATACGGTCCGTCATAGATCCATCATCGATTGAATGCATCATTTCCAACCATGTGGAAATGGACCACTCCGGCTCGCTGCCGGTGATGACGCAGATTGCTCCGAAGGCCCTTATCTACGCGTCGCCAAACGGCATGAAAGGGCTCACCGAGCATTACGGAATAATCCCCAACCTGAAGGCGGTGCAGAACGGCGAAACCGTCAACACCGGCTCGTACAACTTCACCTTTGTGCTCACCCCCATGGTCCACTGGCCGGACAACATGGTCACCTACCTGCCGGAGGAGCAAATCCTTTTTTCCAACGACGCCTTCGGCCAGCACATTGCGAGCGCCGAGCGGTTCGACGACGAGTACCCGCTTGACATCATACTCTTCGAGGCGAGGAAGTACTACGCCAATATCGTCCTGCCCTACTCCGAGCAGGTGAAAAAGGCTCTTGCCGCTGCTTCAGCGCTGAAAATCGACATAATAGCGCCGAGCCACGGAATCATCTGGAGAAAAAACATCGGCTCAATCGTCAGCTCGTACGGAGACTGGTCGGCCAACAAAACCGAAGACAAAGCCCTGATCGTCTATGACACCATGTGGAACTCCACGAAGAAGATAGCCGGCGCCATCGCCGACGCCTTTGAGGAGCGCGGCTACCCGGCAGTGATGATGTCCCTCCAGACCAATCATATATCGGACATCATGACGGAGTTGATTGACGCCCGTTATATCTGCGTCGGTTCGCCGACACTCAATAACAACATGCTCCCCACCGTGTCTTCATTCCTGACGTACGTGAAGGGGCTGGCTCCGAAAAAAAGGAGGGGGCTCGCCTTCGGCTCTTACGGCTGGGGCGGACAGAGCGTTGGACAGGTCGAGGAAATACTCAAAGCATGCGGATTTGATATGATGGAGAGCATTAAGCTGAAGTATATCCCTGACGGGACGGCGCTCAAAAACATAACGGAAAAGCTCGCGGATGAAATTGCCGGCGGCCAATAGCATGGCACGGCCCGCTAACCCGACCCGACGGCCGAATATTGTGCAAACCGGATTCATATTTATGGAAACGAACCTCAAGAACATCCTTATCAGAAACGGCATAAGCCCCTCGTACCACAGGCTGAAAATCTTCGAATTCCTCGTAGGCAACAGGAGCCATCCGACAGCTGACATTATATACTCAGAGATCATCAGGCAGATCCCCACCCTCTCGAAGACCACCGTGTACAACACCTTAAAGACGCTGGCAGAAAAGGGGCTTCTCTCCCCACTCACCATAGAAGATACCGAGGTCCGCTATGACGCGGACATCTCCTTCCACGGCCATTTCAAGTGCCAGAGCTGCGGCACGCTTTATGATATAGACCTCGGCCCGTTCAAAACCGGCAAAAAGCTGGCCGAAGCCAAAAAGATAGACGGCCACCTCATAACGGAAAAGCAGGTCTACTTTAAAGGCATCTGTAGAAAATGCCTGAAATAGGGACGCACCTATTTTTTGAAGATATGATCCGCACGAGCAGGGATGGCTCACGCCAGAAAAAAAATTTCAGCGTTGCATAACAATGAATTTTTTTGTTGCCGAAAAACAACGGGTTATATAATTTGTAACCATTACAATTGTTAGTTGCCATATAAAACGCATACGGTTTTATCAAACAAAGAAAAAAAGGTTTCCAAAATTCAAACGGCGTATATAATTGTGCGCCTATCGCACATCATATGAAATCCGATCTGCATCACGCAATCTATTAATGATTGGATGGCATGCTATGCTATATGAACTACCCACAGGAGGCTCATGATGAAAAAATATGTATGCACAGTCTGCGGATACATTTATGATCCGGAGGTCGGCGACCCAGATTCAGGAATTAAGCCGGGAACGCCCTTCGAGAAACTCCCCAAAGACTGGGTGTGCCCCCAGTGCGGCGTTGAAAAAGACCAGTTTGAACCGTATGAGGACTGACTCTGCGGCCCGTCAATAGCGGCCGGAACATCGCGTAACGGGAGGTCATACCTATGGACGCAGTGTTGCTATCGCGTATTCAATTCGGACTGACCGCGGGATTTCATTTCATCTTTCCCCCGCTTACACTAGGGCTGACGCTGATCATACTCGTGCTGGAAGCGATCCATTTCAGATCGGGCAGCCCCCTTGAAAGGAAAATATCCGACTTCATGATAAAGATCCTGGGACTGGTGTTCGTCATGGGAGTGGCGACCGGCATCGTCCTGGAATTCTCTTTCGGAACAAACTGGTCCAATTATTCCAGGATGGTCGGCGATATCTTCGGGGCGCCGCTTGCCGCCGAGGGGATCTTTGCCTTCTTCCTGGAGTCGGTCTTCCTGGGAATACTGGTATTCGGCAGGAAGCGCGTGTCGAAGCGGGTATTCCTCCTCTCGGTCTTCCTGGTCTTCTTCGCATCGCACCTGTCCGGACTCTGGATCATTATCGCCAATTCATGGATGCAGACTCCCGCCGGTTACGTTCTCGAGGGAGGGAGAGCCCTTATGACAGATTTCTGGGCGGCGGTGTTCAACGACTCGACCCTGATCAGGTTCCTGCACACGATAATCGGGGGATGGATCACCGGTTCGCTTTTCACAGCGGGAATGTCGGCCTGGTATATCCTGAAACGGCGAGATGAAGAATCGGCGAAACCGCTCCTGACGATCGCGTTATGGATCTTCATCGCCATGGCCCTTACCCAGTTCATATCCGGCCACACGCACTCGGTCCAGGTGGCGGTAACCCAACCGGGAAAGATGGCCGCCTTCGAGGCGCTCTGGAGGGGAGGCGAAGGAGCGCCCATGTCCGTATTCGGCATACCCTGTTCAAAGGAGAAAAAAACTTACCTTGAACTCGCCGTGCCGAAACTTCTCAGCATTGCCATTCATTTCGACCCGAACGCAAAGGTGCCGGGTCTTGATGAATTCAAGGAAGACGAGCTGCCCCCCATCGAGGTATCGTATTTCACCTATCACGGCATGATCCTCCTCGGCTCGTTTTTTGCCCTGATGGCCGTCATCGGATTCTTCCTCATTATCAGAAAAAAAATTTATGATTCCCGGTGGTATCTCTGGATTCTCATGCTGTCGATCCCGCTCCCCTTCATTTCAAACGAACTCGGATGGATGTCGGCGGAAATAGGGCGGCAGCCCTGGGCGGTGTACGGCGTCCTGAAGACGGCCGACGCCGCTTCGGTGGTCGTGCCTGCATGGCAGATCCTCTTTTCCATCATACTGTTCAGCGCGATATATCTTCTCCTTTTCGCGGTGTTTATGAAACTGCTCTTAGCGATTATCCGGAAAGGCCCGGATAACGTCACCCTCGGATATGTGGGGGAATGATATGGAAACATTACAGGCATTACAGATCATCTGGTTCCTTCTCATTGGCATACTGCTCGCCGGATACACGGTCCTGGACGGCTTCGATCTCGGGGTGGGGTCGCTCCTCCCCTTACTCGCAAAGGAGGAAAAGGAGACGGCGGTCCTGTTTACCTCCATCGGCCCGCTCTGGGACGGGAACGAGGTCTGGCTCCTTACCGCCGGCGGCGCGCTGTTCGCGGCATTCCCGCATGTCTACGCCACAGTTTTCAGCGGCTTTTACCTCGCCATGATGCTTATCCTCTTCGCCCTCATCTTCCGGGCGGTGTCGCTGGAATTCTGGTCGCTTGACAATAACCGGCGATCTCTCTGGAAGTGGGCCTTCACGGCAGGGAGCCTGGTCCCGTCGGTGCTGTTCGGCGTGGCGCTGGGCAATGTCATTCTGGGAATACCGATGAACGAGAGCATGGAGTTCACGGGCGACTTCTTCACCCTTCTCCGGCCCTTCCCGCTTGCCATCGGAATCCTCGGACTCTCGGCGATACTGCTGCAGGGATCGACTTTCGCCGCCATGAAAACCGGGGGAGCGCTCCATGAACGCTCGCGCGCTGCGGCGAAGCGGGCCTGGTTCCTGCTTGTCGCCATGATGATCATCGCCATCGCGCTGTCCTCGGTCTACATCCCGGCCGGCATGACGAATCCTCTTGCCTGGGGATGCACGGGCGTGGTGTTCGCGGCCCTCGTCATCGGGCGGATATGGATGAACCGCGACAATGACACGATACCATTTCTCATGTCGTCAATTGCGTGCGTCGGATTATGGGGTATAGCGGGCTCCCTCCAGTTCCCGAATCTGGTCAATGCGGCCGGGGAAGTCGGATTGAGCCTCTCAATATACAACGCATCGTCGAGCCGTCTGACCCTCTCGGTGATGCTTATCATCGCGGCCGTCGGCATGCCGGTCGTGATTGCGTACACGATCTATGTCTACCGTCTGTTCAGGGGGAAAGTCGATCTGGGGCGGTAGCATGCTTTACCGGATCCGCCCCTAAACAGGCGGGTTCGAAATCAGATAATCCCATGGAGGTAATCGTATGACTAAAAGACTTGAAATCTACAAATGCCAGGTCTGCGGCAACATGGTAGAAGTTGTCCACGCGGGCGCCGGCACGCTGGTCTGTTGCGGACAGGACATGACGCTGATGACAGAAAACACTACCGACGCGGCCCAGGAGAAGCACGTTCCCGCCGTGAGCAAAACCGATCACGGCATCAAAGCGCAGGTCGGATCGGTGGCGCATCCCATGGAAGAAAAACATTACATCGAGTGGATACAGGTGATCTCGCCTGACGGCAAGGCCGACCGCACGTTCCTCGCCCCCGGGCAGGCTCCCGAGGCCGAGTTCTGCTGCGCGGACGAGAAGTCGACCGTGCGCGAATACTGCAATATCCACGGGCTCTGGAAAAAATAAGACGCGCGGGTGGCCGGCCCCTCGAGGGCCGGCGGGAATCATTAATTACAGGTACTCAGGAGATGTACATGAAAAGCTTGAAGGGAACAAAAACCGAAAAGAACCTCCTCGCGTCATTCGCAGGAGAATCGCAGGCGAGAAACCGTTACACCTTTTTCGCCTCCCAGGCAAAAAAGGAGGGGTACGAGCAGATAGCCGCCATTTTCCTTGAAACCGCCGAAAACGAGAAGGAGCACGCGAAGCGCTTCTTCAAGTTCCTGGAAGGGGGCATGGTGGAAATAAACGCCTCGTACCCCGCGGGCGTTATCGGAACCACCGCAGATAATCTGAAGGCGGCGGCCGAGGGCGAGAACGAGGAACACACGAAGCTCTACCCGGAAGCAGCCGATATCGCCGACCAGGAAGGTTTCAAGGAGATCGCGATCGTGTGGCGGAAGATAGCGGAGGTCGAAAAGCACCACGAGCAACGCTACCTGATGCTCCTGAAGAACATCAAGGACGGCGCGGTCTTCAAGAAAAAGGCTAAAACCAAATGGAAATGCAGAAATTGCGGTTACGTCCACGAAGGCGAAAGCGCACCGGAGGCCTGCCCGGCCTGTCTCCACCCGCAGTCGTATTTCGAAATCCTCACGGATGAGTATTGATTTCGATGCATAACGAAAAAAAGAGCGGCATTAAATTATGCCGCTCTTTTTTTATGGAGGTTGTTACTCTCTATCAGCAGGTATGATAACCCTCGAGTACAAAACCAGAGCCGTACCTTGTTTCCTTGTAGTCTACGGTAATGTGGGGTATGGTATTCAGGAACCCTACCACTTTGTCATCCACAATGATTTTCATTCCATCGCTTTCGACCACGCTGTCGCTGTTGTTCAGCAGCTCATCCAGAGCCAGCCCCAGGCGGGGTCCTCCTCAACCATATCCGGCAAACATTAACCTGAGCGCCGGTTCTTGAAACTCAGATTCGGAAAAAGCCTTATTCAGTTGCTCCCTTGCGGGCGGTGTTATCTTTATTTCCATATAATCTCCATGAAAATTTTATTAATTAGAATATACTAATATACTTAAATTAGTCAAGAAAAATATTTAGTATTTTAGAGTTTTCTTTAATTTTTCTGATTTAAAATACTCGAAAAAAAGTTATTTTACCCGCCTAGACCTCGAAACCCTGAAATCATTCGTCCTTCCGGCAATCTGCAATGACGCTGGGTCGAACCAGTTCACCCGGTCCGTTTATGGTTAAATACCAAGCCCGCCGTGGAACAGGTCCTCCTCGGGCTTGCCCTGCATGACGCGGCCGCCGGGAGGTATGTCATGGGTGAGCCATACGTTGCCGCCGATCTCAGAGCCCTTCCCGATGGTGACACGCCCGAGTATCGTGGCCCCGGAATAAATGATAACGCCGTCTTCCACGATCGGATGGCGGGGTATCCCCTTGATCGGATTCCCCGATTCGTCCAGCGGAAAGCTCTTTGCGCCAAGGGTGACCCCCTGGTATATCCGCACATTCTTTCCTATAACCGCCGTCTCGCCGATGACCGTACCGGTCCCGTGGTCGATAAAAAACGACTCGCCGATCTTCGCACCCGGGTGAATGTCTATGCCGGTGTCGGAGTGCGCCATCTCCGAGATGATCCGCGGTATGAGTGGCACCTCCAGGCAGTAGAGCTCGTGAGCGATGCGGTGGTTCGCAAGCGCGGCAAGGCTCGGGTAACAAAATATGGTCTCACCCACACCCTTCGCCGCCGGATCGCCCTCGAACGCCGCAAGCGCGTCGAGCATGAGCAGACGCCTGAGGCGGGGAAGCGTTAGTATGAATTGCTGCGCTATCTTCTTCGATTTTTTCTCGCAATCCTCGCAGACGTGGTCCTCGGCAGCTGTTTCCTCGCAGGAAAAGCAGAATCCTCTCCTGATCTGCTCGGCGAGAAGCCGATAGACCCGGTCAATCGTCGAACCGATGTAATACTTCATGGTTTCCGGCTTGACGTCGGAATTCACAAAATATCCGGGAAACAGGATGGATTTCATCAGGTCAACGAACTCCCCGAGGGCCTCTACCGAGGGCATCAGGAAATCATGGTACGCCCGGTGGTACACCTCCCGGTATGAATCCCTCCTGCAGAGCTGATCGACGGTGTCGTTTATGATTTTTTCAAGCTGTTCACTGTCGCTATTTTCATAATTGCACTTCATCGGGCCTCCTTTTCTGCTTTGTACTATATACAGGTGGCATAGTCCGGACATTCATGATTATACCCCCCTAAATCCCCCGCAGGGGGACTTTCCTTTGCATACAACCTCCTTAAAAAATTGGCAAGGAAAAAGTTGCATGAAAAAGCCCCCCTCCGGGGGATTGGGGGGCCTTGTATCAGACATATCGGAAATACCCTTCCTCAACAACGTCACGGAGGGCATATGGCGCATACCGACCGGAAAACCTCGGTCGATAGATACCGGTCCCCCCGGTCGGGAAAGAGTACGACAACGGTTGAGCCGCGCGGCAGGTCTTTGGCCACGGTTATAGCGCCCCACATGGCTGCTCCGCTCGATATACCGCAGAACAGGCCCTCCATCAGCGCCAGGTTCCTGGTGGTGTCGAAGGCGTTTTCATCCGAGCATTCGATCTTGCCGTCCAGGAGAGAGGGATCATAAATGGGCGGCACTATGGACTCGTTCATGTTCTTAAGACCCTGTATCCGATGGTTGAACGACGGCTCTATACCTATGACTTTCGTCCGCGGATTGTGCTCCCTTAAATATCTCGAGCAGCCCATCAGGGTGCCCGTCGTGCCCATGCCGGCCACGAACGCGTCGACCTCCCCTTTCGTGTCGCGGACGATCTCCGGTGCGGTGGTCTCGTAGTGCGAGAGCCAGTTGGCCTCGTTGGAGAACTGGTCCGGCATGAAATACTGTTCGTGGAAATGCTCGATGATGTGATGGGCCCGCGTGATGGCTCCGTCGGTTTTGTCGCAGCCGGGCGTCAGCTCAAGCTCCGCGCCCATGGCGATCAATATCGACCGCCGCTCCTCGCTCACGCATGCAGGCATGGTGAGTTTGATCCGGTATCCCATGGCTGACGCTATCATAGCCATGCCGATGCCGGTATTGCCCGATGTCGGCTCCAGAATTATCTTGTCCTTTGTAAGTTCTCCGGACTCGATAGCCTTCTTTATCATATAGTACGCCGGACGGTCCTTCACCGAACCTCCCGGATTGGCCCCCTCAAGCTTCGCCAGGATTCTGACACCATTTTCACCGGTATTCCACAACCTGCTTATCTCGACCATGGGGGTGTTGCCTATAGCATCAAGTACGCTGATAGCCGTGCCTCCTCGGTTTTCAATCACATATGTTACATTTTTCAATCAATTGATTGGCAAGTATTTTTTCCCCCGCCCCTCAAATCTTTGAAGGACGACCGACGATATCATAAATTTAACATTTGTTAATTTATTGCAAGAAAAAAATTAACGGCACTATCCCTTCTTCCCTTTTCCACTGATACGTGTATCATTCAGGCTTAAGCCTGAATAAGCGTTTCACCCTTTATTCTCCGCAGATTTTTCACTTGATTTTTTACGTATTGATATGAGAAAAAGTCCGTCAACGATTATGCCGCGATCAAGTACATGAACACGCAGGCCTATTCGTCATTTGCACCAGGCGGTGTTGCAACCGCACGGTATTCAATAAATCCATCAGGTACGCAAACATGAAAACCGCTATCACCGGCGCCACGGGCCATGTAGGCGCCAGCCTTGTCAGGGCAATGATCGGCCAGGGACGTTCGGTTCGGGTGCTGGTCCGCGAGGATCTCCGGGCGGTAAATGGCCTTGATGTCGAGACGACTAAGGGCGATGTCCTTGATTTCGATTCCCTGATTCAACTCACGAAGGGCATGGACACCGTGTTCCACCTCGCGGTGAAGATCTCCATCACCGGCTCCGAGGGCGGCATGGTCGAGAAAATAAATGTGGGCGGGACCCGCAATGTCATCGAGGCCTGCCTCAAAAACCGGGTAAAGCGACTCGTCCATTTCAGCTCGATACACGCCTTCTCCTCTGATCCCGTGGACCAGGTGCTGGACGAAACAAGGAAGCTCGCCCTCGGCAAGGACCATTTCCCCTATGACCGGTCAAAAGCACTCGGGCAGACCGAGGTGAAGAAGGCGGTAGACAGGGGCCTTGACGCGGTCATTATAAACCCGACGGCAGTGCTCGGTCCGTTTGACTTCAAGCCGTCGCGGATGGGACAGGTCCTCCTCGACATCTATCACAGGAGATACCCCGCGCTCATCAACGGAGGGTATGACTGGGTGGACGCTCGCGACGTGGCCGCCTGCGCCCTTGCCGCCGAGCAGAAGGGAAGAAAGGGGGAGAACTACCTAGCGAGCGGTCACTGGTTCCATGTCTGCGATATTGCCCGGATTATATCGGAACTATACGGCAGGAAGACCAACCGGTTCGCCACGCCTATCTGGCTCTGCAGGCTCCCTGCCCATTTGGTACTGGCCTACGCAAAACTCCTCGGGGTGACGCCCAAATTCACCCCCATTGCCCTGAAGACCCTACAGAGCCACCGGCATATCTCGCACGAGAGGGCGACCCGCGAGTTAGGGTACCAGCCGCGTCCTATCGAGGAGACCATCCGCGACACATTGGAGTGGTTCCGCGGGCAGGGCATGCTCGACCCCGGGGACTGACCGGAGCGTCAACGCATCACTTCCGGACGTGGCGAGAGAAAAATTCACAGATTATCTCGGTGGCGTTTATATCCCTGCACGTTTTCCCGACTTTCGTCTCGGGGGCCGAGAATTTCGCGCCCGGCCAGGTATGGCCCCCTCCCTGGATCGACAGAAGAAGCACCTCCCGTTCCGGATCCCCGCAGGGATATGCGACATGAAATACGAGAGTGCCGTCTTCATGATGCCGGTCATCGAGCACCCGCATCTTCGGCTGCACACCGCACCGGTTCTTCACCGCGAAGTAGGCGGCCGTATCGATTATCGAGAGGACCTCGCCGCGCCTCCTTCCGCCGCTTATGAGCTTTCCCCCGGTCCACGGCACCGTGGGATCGTCGCTCCCGTGGATGAGCAGGACCGGCACAGGCTCCCGTGGCGTCATCATCGCCACGTGCCTGGGAAGGGTTCCGCCGACCGACGCGACGGCGGCCAGTCTTCCTGAAAGCTCGATCCCGAGCCGGAGCGCCATCATACCCCCGTTAGAAAAGCCTGCGATGTACACCCGCTTGGGGTCAACATGGTATTGCAGCACCACCAGACTGACCAGACGCGATATGAATGCGACGTCATTGACATTCATCTTGAATGCAGGCGAATGCATATCGACCCGCCCGTCGTTCCAGTATGGACCGAGGGCGTTGGGATAGAGGGCAATGAAGTTTATCCTCTCGGCGTACTCATTAAATCCCGTATACAAGCTCATGACCGTACCGCAGGCATTCGCGCCGTGAAGGACGATCACCAGGGGAAGCCGCTCCTCGCCAGTATTGCGCGACGGCAAATAAAGCTCGTAGCTTCGTTCGAGCCTGCCGACGGTGATGGAGTCCCGTACCGTCCTGCCCCTGCCGGCATCGCCCCATGCGGACACGGATACCAGCAGGGCCGTTGCCAGCGACGCGGCGATAAATGTTCGGGTTCTCATTGACTGCTGCCTTGCCTGCTCACCTATACTACGGCCTCTCCGGCAATTCAAGCAAGAACTATTTGGCAATCCGGTCAAAATACATTGTAATGTCGCAGGGAGGCAAAAGATTGACGTCGGACGTTTTTTACATTATACTGTAAAAAGAATTCTACGCCGGGGGGGAGATACCATGAAAAAAACTATTATCGGCTCTGTCATCATGTTCGCGACGATCTCTATATTTCTGATCTACAGCGGCCTTTTCACACCTGTTGTGATCGAGGAAAAAGCGATGGGTCCATTCAATCTCGCCTATGAAGAACACCGGGGCGATTACGGGAAAACCGGGGACATCCTCGAGCGGGTGCGGGGCTCTCTTGAGAAGGAACACAGCATCAAATCGGCAAGGGGCTTCGGCATTTTTTACGATGACCCGAAGAAGGTCCCCGTGGAGAAGCTTCGAAGCGAGGTCGGGTACATCGTCGAAGAGACGGACGCCGCCCGCCTAAAGTCCGGAGGTACTGCCTTGAAGTTCAGAACCTACCCGAGGCTGAACTGCGTGGTGGCCGAATTTCCCCTGCGGAACACCGTGTCGATGTTCATCGGACTGATGCGGGTATATCCTGAAATGGACCGGTACATCAAGGAGAAGGGCTACTCGCCGGGACACAGCATGGAGATATACAGCCTGACGGATAAAAAAGTTACTTATATCTTCCCGGCGGTTAAATAACCGGGGCGCTTTTACGGTCGGCGTTTGATGATCCCGGCGGCTTCCATCCCCTTGGCAATTAAACGCGCGGTTTCTCCCGTGGCAAGGCCGGTCGTGTTAATGATGAGATCGTAGCCGGCCGGGTCCGCCATATTGACCTTGAGGTGTCTGAGCACAAACTGCTCGCGAGCCTCTCCCTTCTTCTCGAGCATCTCTTTCGCCTCGTTTCTTGAAACGCCCGACTGCTTCTGAATATTTCCAATTTTTCTTTCAGTCGATGCAATGAGCCGGACGTGGTAGCCCTTCGGCATACCGGCGGTTATCACGTTCCCCACCCTGCCGACGATTACGGCGTGGCCGTTGGCGGCTATGATCCGTATGGTTTCGACAAGCTTCTTATAAACGACGGCTTCGGGCGGATACCTGGTGAATATCATCCGTAAATAATCCGCCATTGAATTCTTGGCCCTGTCCGTGAGGGTCTCGGCAAGCTCGTATGAGAGGTGCATGTCCTCCATGAGGCGATCCAGCAGGCGCCGGTCATAGATGGCCCAGAGGGGGCGCAGATAGTATTCTTCGTTGAACATCTTCGCCACCGCCTCCGCGACAGTATAACCCCGGCACCCGTATTCCCGCGACAGGGTGACAAAGGGGAGCGCGTGCTTTTCACTCATGTCAACGGTTTTTTTCCGCTCTTTCCAGTGGGACTCCTGGTACTCCGCGGCCTTATCAATCGAAAAGATCTCTTTCATGGCGGACACCCCTGTTGTTTTCCTGATATCCGTATAATACACCCATAACAGAATAACATCAATAAAAAAATCGCCCCGCTGCCATACCCCGACCGTAGCGCTTCCGCGGCGTGCAATGATATTGAATTAACTCTTGACAGGATAATCCTCTATGAACATATATTTTTTCTACATTTAATATTCAGGAAGAGATTCATGGATTTGAAGGAATATTTTGAATCGGCACACGGCCTCGGCCTCCTGGCGACCTCTGATTCAAACGGCGATGTCGACATCGCCGTCTACTCGCGGCCGCATATCATCGATGCAGACACCCTCGCCTTCATCATGGCCGACAGGCGGAGCCACCGGAACCTGCAGACAAACCCGAAGGCAGCGTACCTCTTCATCGAGGAAGGCGGTGGATACACAGGAAAACGCATCTATTTAAAGAAGACCGGCGAAGACAAAAACTCGCCCTTCATCAGCGAGCTCCGAAGAAAAAAACGCGCCGATTCAGCGGACGACGATGGGAAAGACCGCTTCCTGGTCTATTTCGAAATTACCTCCATTCGCCCCCTGACCGGGGACGCGGAAAAACAATAGCGCTCAGCATGAATGATTTACGGCCTGAAATACTTACACAGCAGATCGGGGACGCGGAAGTACAGTATCTCCGGTACCCGGGCGACGGTCCTCCCCTGGTCCTCCTTCACGCGACCGGATTTCTCCCATGGCTATGGCACCCGATCGCGCGCGCCCTTTCGTCACAATTCAGCGTCATCGCACCCTACTTCTGCGACCACCGTCCCGCCGAGCCTGAGAAGGGGGGCCTAAGCTGGCTGGTCCTGGCTAAAGACCTATCGATTCTCTGCGACCGGCTTTTCCCCGGCAGCCTGTACATCGTCGGGCACTCCATGGGCGCGACGGTATCCGCCATCGCAGCCGCGGTCCATGGCCTGCCGGCCGACAGGATGGCGCTCATCGAGCCGATTTTTCTCCCCCAGCCCATATACGCCAACAAACTCACCCTTGAGCAGCATCCACTCGCTTCGAAGTCCGTGAAGAGACGCAATTCATGGCAAAACACGTCGGAGGCAAGGGAGTACCTCCGGTCGAAGCAGATGTTTGCGAAATGGGACGCGGAAATGCTGGACCTCTATCTTCGTTACGGTATGGTGACGGGCGATGGCGGCGGGCTGGTACTCACGTGCCATCCGCGCAGGGAGGCATCCCTCTTCATGGGCGGGATGGAGTTCGATCCCTGGCCGATACTCTCTGACATCCGGTGTCCCGCCCTGGTGATCGAGGGCGGGCAGAGTGAAAACCGCATGTTCATCGACCTCCCGAAAATTGCCTCAATCATTCCGAAGGGGGAATACCGGCTGGTGGAAAACGCCGGCCATCTCATCCCTCAGGAACAGCCGCGCGTTATCACCAAAATTCTCTCGGATTTTTTTGATATCAAATGAAGTAGACCTTCCTCATTTTATATTTGACATTGCTCAGAATTTTTGCCAGACTTAACTATACAGGAATCGACAATGCTCCCTTCGTGCTATGACAAAAGCGGGAATATCATAGATTTTTACACTATTTTCAACCTTCCCAGAAACGCTGAAGAGGCTGAAATCAGATCTGCGTTCCGCGCCCTGATAAAACGCTACCATCCCGACACCACGACCATACATTCCGCCAACCTCACCGAAAAGCTCGATCTCATAATACGGGGATACCGGATTCTCATCGATGAAGACCTTCGCATCGAATATGACCGCCTCCTCTTCACCAGCAGGAAAGTCGACCCGCACGGCTACGCCATCCTCTCGAAAAAAAGAATCAAATATTCCGGGAGTCTCGGCGATATGCTAAAGGCCAGGTTTCTCCCGAAAGGGATGAAACGCCGGGACATCGTCCGGAACTTCGGGCAGGACATAGAGATTTTTATCACGCCCATTGAGGCCAGCAAGGGTGCAGTCGCCTACATCGAGCTCCCGGCCCGGATGATCTGCCCGCTCTGCGGGGGAAGCCATTCTATGATAAAATCTAAATGCCATGTCTGCAACGGTGTCGGCAGGATCCACACCACCTCGCAGCTCGAGGTCCGCATCCCCCCGCATGTTGACGACAGCACATACATCGACGTTGATTTAATACAGGTAAAGCCGGACAAGCTGACCAGCTTCAACCTGAAAACCCTTAGAATAAAAATCACCATACTGGCGGCAATCACGCAGGGCGGGATGGGGCCCATGCAGGGTAAGGATTGAAAAATGAGTATTGGAGCCCGTAGTCCCGGAGCTGACCACCGGCCTATGCATTTGTACTCGCAGATGGAATTTTTTGAGTTGATAAACTGAACGAACCTTGTATTATTAGCACGGCCGGTTGTTCCGGAATGCCACGAGGCATTGGAGCACCTCACCGGCCCGTGCGCATGGATACCATGGATATATACGGAAAAATAATTCACAACCGCTACCAGATCGACAAAAAAATCGACGAGGACACGCTCAGCTATTTTCATCTCGGCTACGACCTGTCGCCAAAAAAAAGGCCGCTGGTATTCCGATTCTTAAAAAACAACGTAATATCGAAACGCATCGAGGACATTATCCGGTTCAGGATTGAGGTCAACGCCGTGGCTGAACTGGAGCATGAGAATATCATCAAAATCATCGAGGTGGGCGAGCTCTTCGAGCTTATCTACGTCGCGATGGAGTATTTCCCGGGCACCACGCTGCATACCATCCTTAACGATAAAAAAATCACGGTCAACCAGGGCATCGAGATCGTCATGCAGCTCTGCTGGGCCCTGGAGCATCTGCACAGGCACAACATCATTCACCGCGACATCAAGCCGTCCAACGTGCTGGTGAACAACAGAAGCGTCAAGCTTTCCGGGTTCGGCCTGTCGCACCTGAGGGAATTCAATGAAACGGTGATGTTCGAAGAGATAATTAAAAATTTCAAGTATATATCGCCAGAGCAGTGCGGGATCCTCAAGCGGAACATCGATGAGCGGAGCGACATGTATTCGGTCGGCGTAATCCTGTTCCAGGTGCTGACCGGCAGGGTTCCCTTCGAAGGTCCCGATATATGCTCCATCATTCACCAGCACGTGGCCAAGCTCCCCGAACCGCCGAGCTTGTTCAACAGCGAGGTCCCGCCTATCCTGGACCAGATCGTCATGAAACTGCTGGATAAAGAGCCGGAAAACAGGTACCAGAGCGCCCGGGGTCTCGCCTCCGACCTTGAACGATATCTGTCCGGCCAGAACGAGTTCATTCTCGGTCTCGATGACCGGTTCACCAAGCTCAGCTTCCGCACCAGGCTCATCGGCAGACAGGAAGAGATGAGCAGGCTGGGCGAAATAATAGGCCAGCTTCGCAACGGCATCGGCGGCGTGTACTTCATCAGCGGCGAAGCAGGATCAGGCAAGACAAGGCTCATCGAAGAGCTAAAGGCCGCCGTTTATGCGACGGGGAGCATCATGATCGAGGGCAAGTGCTCCCTGCAGAGCAACAAGGTGCCCTATGCGCCCATAAAAGAGGCCTTCGACTCCTTCATGGTGAATTACCACAACCTCTCCGAGTCCCAGAGACAAACTATCGCCGATAGGATACGAGAGGAGTTCGGAAACCTCGGAGAGCTGTTGATAAAATTCAATCCCTCCATGAAGGAGATCCTGGGTGAATGCCAGCCGCTGGTGGCGCTCGAGCCAGAGCGCGAATACAAGCGGTTTCACATGATTGTCAGCAAATTTTTACTCTCGTTGAGCAGGCTGGCGAACGGCATGGTCCTGGTCATCGAGGACCTGCACGGCACCGATGAGGGGACGCTTACTCTTCTTAACGAGCTCATCCATGACATCTCAGACCATCCTCTGGCCATCATCGGGTCATACCGCAACGACGAGGTCCCTGAGAGCCACGGCCTCAGGAAATTTCAGGTGGAAATTGCGGCCGTGGGCATCCCGTTTTCCCGGATCCACCTTAACCAGTTCGACGAAATGACAATGCGTTCGTTCGTCGCGGGCCTCCTCCTCGAGAAGGAAGAGAATATCCCTGCAATTTCCGATTTTGTTCTCCAGAAAAGCGGGGGCAACCCGTTCTTTGCGATAGAGGTATTGAAGCAGCTCATCGAGGAGTCCGTGCTCTCGTACCGGAACAACCGATGGGCATTTGACAACAAGAGACTCGCCTCCGTCGCCATATCGGCCTCGATCGTCGACATCATCCTGAACCGCATCAAAAACTTCAACAAAAACGAGCGCGACATTCTATCTCTCGCGGCGGTAATGGGCGAAAAGTTCAACATGAGGATGCTCTTCAAGCTGACCAACCTCGACCAGACGGAAATAGTGAGCATAATCGACAAGGCGATCGGACTGCAGCTCCTGGTCGACCTGCCGACCTGGGGGGAGATAGGGTTCGCCCACGACAGGATCAGGGAAGCCTTTTACGACAGCATCCCGAAAATCAGGAGGCAGCAGCAGCATATTGAAATTGCCAACGCAATCGAGGATAGCAACAGGGAAAACCTCCGGCCGGTCATCTTCGATCTCGCGCACCACTTCATCGAGGGCGGCGACACCGACCGCGCGGTCATATTCGCCTTCCCTGCCGGCGTCATGTCCATGGAAAAATACTCGAACGAGGAGGCGGTCAAGTACTTTAAACTCGCCCTCTCGCTCCTGGAACAGGAAGGACTGAAGAAGAGCCCCCAGTGGGTCAAAATCCTCGCGAACCTCAGCAAGGTTTACCTGACCGTGGGCAGTTACGAGCAGGCCATCGAGATACTCCTCACGTTGCCACCCCTCATGGAAACCAACATCGACAAGGCCGACATCTACAGCCACATCTGCTCGGCCTACATCCGCAAGGGCGAGTGGAAAAAATGCGAGGACTACGCGGTCATCTGCGGCCGGCTGCTCGGTGAATATTTCACTGAAAACAAGTTAATCCTGCTGATCATCATCTTAAAAGAACTGATAGTCCTGCTCGTGCATTTTCTTTTTTCCGGCATGCTGATTCGCAAGAAAGTGGGAAAAGTCGTCGAATACAACAAGCTGAAGGCAAAATTCGCCCTCCCCGTCCTCTGGGCTTACATCTTTACCGACAACCTTAAATTTTTCCGGTTCACGCTACGCGGCCTGAACGTGGCGGTGAGCAAAATCGGCAAGTCGCCTGAACTCGGCATGGCGATAAGCGGCTTCGGCGGGATACTGATGGCAATGGGCTGGTTCAGGCCCGCGCTGCACTATCTCGGGAAATCGCTATCATTGAGGGAGGAAATGAACGACCACTGGGGCGCGGCCCAGTCGTTTCAGTTCCTGGGAATTTGCCATCAGTGGGCCGGCAACTACCGGAAAAGCATCGAGTGCTTTGAGGAATCGATCCGTCGGTTTACCGATATGGGTGACATCTGGGAAATCGGCAACTCGTGCGCCGGCTTGCTGCAGAACTACCTGCTCATGTCCGATTATAAAACGGTAAAAGACTACCTCGACCGGTATTATTCAATTACCAACGAGACTAACGACTTCTACGGCATAAACGAGGCATGGATCCACAGCACGCCATACTTTCTTGAAACAGGGAACATCGACACGGCGGAATGGCTCGGAAATACGGCGTACAATTTCAGCCTCGACACCACCATCCTCTTCTCCCATTGCAGATCCTGCATTGAAATTGGCAGGTTATATCTTGAAAAGCGCGAAATTCCCCGGGCCATCGAATATCTCGAAAAGGCGCACTACCTGTACCGGACAAACGACTTTCTCAAAGATAGTACGGTCCATCTCTTCCCCGCCCTCGCCGAAGCATACCTGGCTGAATATATCGCAAACAGCGACCTCGCCCGCCCCCAGCGAAAGGAGCTGCTGCGCAGGGCAAAGAAATTCTGCGCCAAGGCGCTCAAGAAGACGAAGCGCTGGCAGACACATTACGGGCTGTCCCTGCTGGTGAACGCGAAGTACTATGCTGCAACGGGGCGGATGGTTCGGGCGGAAAAATTCTTCCACATGAGCATAGAACATCATAAAAAATACGAGCGTCGGTTCTACCTCGGCAAAAGCCATTACGAATACGGCCTCTTCCTGTCGCAGACGGACTCCGGCGCCAGCGCCAAAAAATGCCTGGAAACGGCGTACCGCATTTTCATAGGCATAGGGGCGCTGGGCTACATTGAAAAGATCAAAAACCTCCTCGGCATCAAGGAAGACAACGGCGAACCAACATCGATTGAACGGCGCATCGATACCGAACGCCTTGCTTCGGTGGTCAGCCTGGCGCGTGAAATCAGCCACATTTCTGACACGGAGCAGCTCCTCGATATGATCCTGTCAAAAGCGGTTGAAATAACCGGAGCGCAGCGGGGATGCATATTCATCGTGGACGAAAAAGGCGACCTGGTCAAAAAATCGGTCTTTTCAATGCTCGGCTACGACACGACGCTTGACCAGTACTCCATGAACATCATCCGGGCGGTCTACAACACCCAGAATCAAATCATCCTGGGCGACGCGGAGGTTGAAGACGTCTCCCTCAAAGACAAGACCTATCCCCACCCGAAATCAATTCTCTGCGTTCCGATAAAAGAGCGGGACAGGGTGATCGGGGTCTGTTACCTCGACAACTCCCTCACCGGCGGCGTATTCACCGAAAAGGAGTCGAATCTTCTTCTCACCTTCCTATCGCACATCGCATTCGCCACCGAAATCGAGATACTCAACCGTAAATTCAAAAATTCGAAGACGCCCGAGAAAAAAATACCGCAGTCAGGGATCATCAGTGAAAAAATGAAAAAGGCCGTCGAATACATACATGAAAACTACGCCTACGACATCTCGCGCGAGGGCCTCGCCTCATATATCGGACTGCACCACGACAACCTCGGCAGATATTTCAAGATCTATCACGGTAAAAAACTGAACGACTATATTAACGAGCTCAGGATACACGAGGCCGCGCGCAAGCTGACCGAAACGGACGAGAAGATAATTGATATCGCGTTCGCTGTCGGCTTCGGGAGCCTCAGGACATTTAACAAGTCGTTCCGCCAGATCATGAAGGTATCCCCGGCCGACTACCGCAAAAAAAATTCATAACAAATCATTGTCTGCCGGTTGAGCGGGCCAACGGCCCGCTCAACCGGCAGACAATCTATCAATCACCTCCCGGAGTTCAATCATCACCTTCAGATCGCCGTCAACCACGAGCCTCCCGGTTTTCCACGCCTCGAACTGGCTCAGCTCTCCTGCCCGCAGGGCCCGCCAGTCCTCAGCCGTCGACCGGACCCTGCAGGTCGGATTTTCAAGTATTCCATCATGGCGGGTCGCCCGACCGTCCTCTGAAATGATATGCCACGACACTCCGTTCGGCCCGCTCAGGTTGAATTGAATTGAAACCCTCCCCCCTTTCGCGCCGGCCATGTTCTCAGTCTTCGGACCTCCCGGCGAGGGCATGCCGAGGAACTCGGCAAGCCAGCGGGTGCAGTAATTGTCCCTGAGCACGAATTCGTAATTGTGCATACCCATGGCCATGAGCTTCCTGACCACCGATATTAATATCATGCCGAACCGCATCGCTGCGAACACCTCGTTATAGGCAAAGTTCTTCACACTGAAACCGGTCAGCTCCTGGTACCGAGCGACAGTCTCCTCCGGCCCGGGCGATCCCTCCAAACGCTGCAGTCCATATTCGGCCGCCAGGTATCGATCGATAAAGATAAACCATGCGAGATCGGCGACAGGATCCCCCAGAAACGCCATTTCCCAGTCGAGTGCCGCCACGACAGTATTGTCCGGCTCTTGGTACAGGGTGTTCCCCATGCGCGCGTCGCCCCAGCAGAGGCATACCTGCCCGGGTTCATATGCGTTGTCCCGGAGCCACCGCAGCGCATTCTCCAGCTCGGGATGGCTCTCCGCGGGGTCATCCTTAATCCATTCAAGGTATCGTTCCCAGTACGATATCTGGCGTAAAACCGGGTCAACGCCCCCATTCGGGACGCCGAGGAAATCAAGCCCGAGCCCCTCCCAGTCGACCATGTGCGTCCTGGCGACAGTTTCCAGCGATCCCCACCAGATCTTCTTCCTTCCCTCTGGTGTCGCCTCGAAGTAAAATCCCTCGCCATGGTATGAGGGATAGTCCTTAGGCATCGTTCCGCCGAGCCTCTCCATTATGTAAAACGGAGCACCGATCACGCCCTCGTCTTCCTCGAGCCAATAGACCTCGGGCACAGGCACGTCCGTGCTCCTGAGGGCCTTCATGATCCTGAACTGGTGCTCCAGATGATAATCGGGAAACACCTTGTGCCCGGCCGGCACCGAACGGAGCACCATGCCCCGGGATATGATGTTCCCCCCTTCGTTACATGTCACATCAAACAGGTAGGTCTCATTCGAAAGGCCCATGCCCGGCTTCTGAATACCGGATATCGTAATCCATCTCGCATCCGGCATCTTTTCCTGAAGCCACGGCTCCAGGCGGGACTTGATTCGCCCCTCCATATCCTTTTCACTTTTCATGGCAAAACTTCCTTGATATATGTGTGCGACGCGCGTTCTGATAGCGAGGGGCTTAAGCCCCTCGCTATCAGAACGCGCGTCAGTATGACATATACCCATACTTCGGATACTTCCCGAGCACGACAAGCTCGATTATCCCGTAACCGACCTCCCCGCCGCTCCTGAACTCGCACATGAAATCCTCAAGGAACGAGACGTCCCGGAGCGTCTGAGGGTCGGTCAAATCAAGCCTGAACCCGTCAAGGTACGACGGGCCGAGCCAGATACCGTGGGTAAACCCGCGATATCCGAAATAGCCCCCCGCCCTGATATAGCAAGTACCGAGAGGACGGACGGACAATTCGATCGTGCTGCCGTCAGCCGCATGGCAGACGAGATTTCCGCCATTGATATGCCTGATGTCCGTCTTGAATATATAGTTGTGGTCAACGGATGAAAGTTTTTTCTCCGGGATCTGTGAGGCGGCTGGATACATCACACCCCCGCTGAACATCAGCCTTGTCGAGTCCCAGTCCTCACGCGTGTGGAAGGTGATCCCCCAGCCGTCAAACTGTGCCAGGATGAAATTGTAAAGATACCCCTGCGGGATCTCTCCCGGCTGCACCGCCGTCTCGGGAACGCCGCCGCCGCGCCTGATCCCCCAGGAGTGATCGCGCTCGGCCCGCCAGCTCCCTTCATCTATCGTGATCCGCTTACTGCCGGCCTGTATCCACCCCGAGGGCCTCCCCGCCTGCACGTAGCGCTTGATGTTCTCAAGAACGCGGCCCCTGGATCTGGTGAGCTGCTCTTTCTCCTCGTGAGACGCAAGCGTCCCCGTCATGTCAATCACGAAGCTCAGGCCGTACTCATTCTCCCCCAGGGTGAACCGCACCCGCCTGAACGGCTCAAATACCTCGTAGGAAAGCGGCCCCACGCGGACATCGTCAAATGCCGGCCGCAATTCACGGGACGCCCTGACGCAGTACTGCTCCCTGCCGTCAACGGCAAAACAGGCGTATGCGTCCATGATGTTTCTGTTTGGATAATGCCCGAAACCGGCGACAAGATGGTACCGGCCCGATGTGTCGTGCACGGAAAACCATATCCTCTCCGTCCACTCGCGGGCACTCGTATGGACGCAATCAAACGTATCCACCGTCTGATGGCACAGGAACTCATCATACCTGGTAAGCATGCAGGGCCTCGTTTTATCTGTATATTTTTGAACAACAAGGCGAGCTGGCGCTCAAACACGATGTTGTTTAATCACTTTTCGCACGCACCCTATCGGATGCGGATAATTTTGTCAACAAAATAGCGGTCGAATAACAACCTGATGTAAAAAAATGAAAAATTGAGGTTGATTAATATAAAAAACAATATAACATGGATTCGTATATAAAAAAAGCTTCTCGCCATCAGTAATAACACAGAGAGGTTTCTATGGACAAAATTATCAAGTACGAGGATCTATTCGGGCCAATCAAAAAAGAGATAACCGGATACTTCAAGGCGAAAAGCTCTGCTGACAAAAATCTTGATTTCGAGCATGCCATGGTGCAGTGGTTTAGCGAGGAATTCAATGCATGGATGGATCTCCACGCCTCGAAAAGCGACCGGAGAGAGAATCAAGACAGGCGAAAATCCTCTTCCGGTATTGATAACGACAGGAGGAAGGCCTCGCGAAGAACAGCCCAGAGGAGAAAAAACACACGGTACAACATCGAGCTTCCCGTAACGCTGGTCGAAACAGTCCAGGAAGCCACAAGGGAAGGCGAAAGAATCGAAGAGATCATGGGTGAATCAGAAAATATCAGGGGCGGAGGACTTTATTTCAAATCCAGAGAGCCACTGAAGGCGTCAAGCATCATCAGGGTGGTACTCGATTTCGCGAAGATTGAACCGGATGCCGACAACGTTGTAGCAAGTGCGATGGTCGTGAGGTCTGAAAAACTCAGGAGCGGAGAATACGGCATAAGCCTGATGTTCAGCAAGGTCGACGAAAAGGAAAAGCCCAACCTGAACTACATGATCTTTAGATCGCTGGCATTCCAGAAGAGCGACCTGTATACCCTATTCTGAGTGCAATTCGCCGTATCATTGCTTGGCTGCGCGCCCGGCAGGAGTCGAACCTGCGGCCTACGGATTCGAAGTCCGGCGCTCTATCCAACTGAGCTACGGGCGCAATATGATAACAGAACAAACCCCCCGGAATTTGGTCAATTGGTTTTTGAACACAGGTATACCCGCGCATGTGAGTAAATCCATCTTGACACGGGGAGCTCGTGTTTTAAAAAGGGTTACGGTTAATCAAATGGAAGAATCATTTGACGATAAAACAGGATACTGCCGGTCCCTTGGCCACTATGTGCCCTTCCAGTACTGCCGAACGGTGAACAGCGGCCTTCCCTGCAGTAAAATCAAGGATTGCTGGTTTGAGAAGCTGGACATCGAACGGTTTATTGGTGAAAACTATTCAAAATCAGAGATTGAACAGATATTCACCCCGCGACCGGAAAAAATCTCAACACTCATCGATCTCATAAACAAAGCCAAAGATAATAAATGAAAGCGGATAACGCGTCTTGATACCGCATCTCATATACCAATGATTTAGAGCGATCATAATGCCAATCTACCAGATCAAAGATCGAAAACCCGTCATATCCGACAGCGCGTGGGTCGCCCCCTCTGCGGAAATCATCGGCGACGTCCGTATCGGCAAACACTGCTATATCGGCTGGGGGGCCATCCTCAGGGGCGACTACGGCACCATCACTATCGGCGACGAATCGGCGATAGAGGAAGGCGTCATCATCCATGCCCGGCCTATGGACAAGACCGTGATAGGCATACGGGTGACGGTGGGCCACGGAGTAATGATCCACAACGCGGTAATACGCGACTATGCCACCATCGGGATGCGGGCGACCGTCAGCGATTTTTCCGAAATCGGGGAATGGTCGCTGGTAGGCGAACAGGCCCTGGTGGCAAGGAGGCAGATCATACCGCCAGGTAAAATCTACGCTGGCGTGCCGGCGCGCGAGATAGGCGATATGAAGGAGAAGACAAAAACAGAATGGACCTGGGCAAAGCAAATTTACGTGGACCTCGCGAAGCAATACCGGACCGACTGTTCGATCATCGAATGATGCCGAAACACCGCGGAGACAGATGCTGATCGAGCATTCGCCTGCCGCGCCTCCGATGCACTCTCAATTTACTGTATCCGCGGAAAGACCGCACTGTCAAACATAGTCTTGCAAAAGACAATCATCATTGTGCTTTGCAAATCCCTCTTCTTGCAATCAAAACAATAAATTAATAATTGATTTCTCCGCGTAGAAATTATTAATATTCTTGCAAATTGAAATGAGGTCTGTTATTCGTCTCCAAAATGCTTAATATGATTTCAAACAAAAATGAATAAAACTGTCTGGAAACCATCATCGGAAATTGACCGGATGCTCGGGGATTACAGCACCATAGGAATACTGAGCTGCGGGACCTGCGCCAATCTCTCCTTTACCGGCGGCCTGACAGGCATCAGGACGCTCAAAGCCCATCTATTGGAGAGCGGCAAGCAGGTCAAACTGGCGAGGGTGATCCTTGCCTGCTGTCCCGAGGAAATAATGCGTCAGGCACTGAAAAGCAATAAAAGGGCTCTCGCCAGATGCGATGCGCTGGTGGTATTGAGCTGCGCGGCAGGAATTAAGTCGGCCAACAGCTGCAAACCGGGCATCCCGGTCATCAACCTGCTGGACTCTGTGGGCAGCGCCGCCGTTGCATGCACCGATCCCGTACTTGCCGCCAGCCTGTGCAGGAGCTGCGGTCATTGCGTCCTGACCTGCACCGCGGGCATATGCCCTCTGAGCGAATGCCCGGCGAAAAGCAAATACGGCCCATGCAAGCACTTTTCGGAAACGAAGGTGCAGTGCGCAATCGATCCGGGGAGAACTTGCGTATGGCATACCATCAGGGCACGGAGCACCATGCTCCACCTGCTCCCCGCCCTCAAGGAACTGCACGCGCGCAACGAGCGAAGGGACTTAGATCGGGCGCCTGAGCCGAAAGGCTCCAGGCTGTGGAAAACATTTTTCGCCTGGCACGCCGCCCATATGCAAAAACTCGAATGGGTCATCCGCCTGTTCAGACATTGAGGAGGACAACATGTCATACACGCAACTTTCAGATTGGAGTAAATGCACCTACTGCGGGGACTGCCTTGTCAAGTGTCCCGTCATGCAGATGGAAAAGCCTGCCGCAGTTGAAGAAATTACCGCGTTGCTGAAAACCGGACATTCGGAAAAAATTTTCAGCGAATGCACGTTCTGTTTCAGCTGCAATAACTATTGCCCCGAAGGCCTGCGCCCCCATGAGATGATTCTTGAAAAAATGATGGATAGCAGGAAAAAACTGGGAAAGGTCTCCGCCGTCCTGCCCTACCTTTTTAACGGCATGGAGAAGTCTATCTGGAAGGATATCTACGCCATGCTTTCTGCCAAGGAGCGTTCCATCCTCGACCGCTGGTCTGAGACGCCGCCGCCGTCAAAGGAGGTCCTCTGGGTCGGATGCATCGGCAGAATCAGCTGTTATGACATCGATAACTCAGAGATACTGAAAGAACTTCCGAAATACGGACCGCGCGACCTCTGCTGCGGCGAACTTGCGTACCGGCTCGGCTCCTGGAAGGCATATGCCGCAACGATTGAAAAGACGATCCGCTCACTCGAAAAGCTTTCCGTGGAAAGACTGGTCTGTTACTGCGGCTCCTGTTACAACTACCTGTCGAATATCCTGCCCAATGTCTATGGCCATAAGCTTCCGTTCAAACTGGTATCGCTGTACGAATGGCTGAACGAAAAAAAGAAATCAGGCCAGATACAAGTGAAAAATCCTATCACCCTGAAGACGACAATTCACGAATCCTGCTATGTCAGCGAGCTGGGCGAGGAATTTGCCCGCACCCTCCGCGACCTGTACACTTCCATAGGCGCGGAGATCGTCGAGCTTCCCCACCACGGGGACTGCAATCTCTCATGCGGGGCGGTGAGCGTCCTCAGGACCCTTAATCTACCGAAAAGCCTTTTTAAAGAACAACGAAAAAAATACGCCGAGGTGAAGCAGACCGGCAACAGGGACATGGCGGTCAACTGTCCCGGGTGTTTTGTCACGCTCGCGTTCACCCACAGGCTGTCCGGCATCAGGCTCCACTACCTGCCGGATATGCTTTTGAAGGCATTTGGCGACACCGTAACCAAACCGCTATCGAGGAGAATCCACCTGTTTGTCAGGGCGTCCATGAAACACCCCTCGCTCCCCTTTACTCATGTGGACGCCGAGGTGTCTCCCAAGTCTTAGAGCGGGCGTCGTTGATTCAGACATTTCGGATTTTTTAGATTCTGAGGCCATACTGGAGAATAAGGCGACGCACGCGGGCGTAAATTATCTCGCCACCCGCTTCCACTGCGAGCAGCCTCGGTCGCCATTTACTTTAAATCACCCAGCCATCCGTCATAAAAACGCATGGCGTGATCATATCCCCGTGGGCCTTTCTCTTTATTATTAAAAGAAATCTCGTAGTTTTCGCAATACTGCATGAGAGTATCATACGACCGCTTGAGCTCAGCGAGGCGCTCATGTGTTTCGTCGTCATTATCGGCCCGCTTGTCAGGGTGGTTTTTATGCCACAACTTCCTGTAGGACGATTTTATCTTCCTGATGGTTGTGGGCTCCCCTATACACAGGATCGCCTTTGCCTTCAGTATCATATCATCATTGATGTCCATGTACACTCATCCATCACTCCCGGGCAGTCAACGAGGCATGCCGGGCAGTATCCAAACATTCCCTTTGCATGATCATTCATATGATTTGTATGTGTATATCGAAACCACCGGACGACGCGTCGTGTTCAGGAACGGAGACCCTTAACACAGTGCCGTTTTCTACGCCCGGGGGTATATCAACTGACAGTATACTGTACCCGGAATGGCCTTTCATGACAAACTCTTTTTCAACACCGATGCGCGCCTCCTCCGGGGAAAGCTCAACCACGCACGCGGACCCGAATGCCGCGCGCTTTCCGAATCCTCTCTTTCCGCGGCACCCCCGGCCGCGCCCGCAGGCCGGGCGTCCCGGACCTCCGTGGCGGTCGAAAATATCCGATGCAAAGGGATGGCCGGCGGCGTGAGACAGGTCATAGGCCCTTCTGCTGGAGGGATCGGCAAGCACGTCATAGGCGGACGCGATCTCCTTGAACCGAGTTTCCGCTTCAGGATCGCCGGGATTTCTATCCGGGTGAAACTTGAGCGCAAGGCCCCGAAACGCCTTTTTTATTTCGGCTTCCGTGGCATCTATGCCGACTCCAAGCGTTGAATAATAATCAATTCTGTTCATGTGCGAATTATTTCCGCCATGCGGAATAAATTATCTGCCAGTAATCCTCGATAACGGTTACCCTGAAATTATGTTCTTTCAAAAAAAAGCCGACTATGCTGAAATCGCCCGGCTTCCTTTCATGCGTCCTTCCCTCATTGGCGCTGACCCGTTCTATAACGGCGAAACCTTCAGGACTGAAGTCTGAGACAATAACCTGCTTGTCGGCGACCCTTATCATCTCCCGCACGACTTTAAAAGGGTTCTCAAAGTGATGGAACGCGAATGCGGATACCACCGCGTCAAAGCTCCTGTCTCCGTAATGAAGATTCTCCGAATTTTCCGAGATAAATTGAATTTTGCCTGATAACCCATAATACGATGCGTGCAGCATAGCCGTCCGCTGCACGTCTGCATCAAGATCGACCGTTTCGACACTTTCATAAGAACCGGCAAGCATTGCCGTGAGCTGACCCTTCCCCGTGCCAATTTCCAGCAATGACCGGTGATCTTTAGATAACTGCCTCATGACCGCGTTCCGCACCCCTTCCTGGTCAAGCGCATATTCTTTGAACAGAGCATTCCGTTCCAATAACAGCTCATGATGGGCCGTTATCTCTTCTCGGCTAAAGCTATTGACTACTGAATTCATTCGAATGTCATACCTGCAAGGCGCTTCGCCTGACGAATCGCTAACGCTCAGTTTTTTCCCGTTCCATTCTTGATGTTCCGCTATCTGCCTGGTCGCAGGGAGGTCCCCATGAAAACTTGATAAATTCATGTGCCTTGTGCAGCCAGCCTGCCGGGGGGATATTAAAAGCCGCCAGTAAAAAAAGAATAACCGTGGCGAAGGCACAGATAATTGCCGTCCGACTTATTCCCGCCATCGCAGAGATACCGCCCTTAAAATAGCGAATCAACGTCTTCCCGTTCAGTATTACATGCATTATCAACAACACTACAAAGAGTAATGCAAAGACGAGGTGAACACTCTCCCAGCTTTCCTTGTCAAAAAAAAAGAACCTCCATCCAATTTCTTTGGCCACCTTGCAGGATGGCGCAAAAAAAAGCGAGATCCCCGAAACCAGAAGGACCAGGAATGTCATGGTTATTACTATTGAAATAACTTTTTTATGGTTATTCAACTCGCTGTTCATCAACGCACTCTTACCCTTCAACTATATACACACATCATAGTACATGATACATCCGGGGCAATACAGCCTTTTTACGCTGTATATAAGCAGTGGAAACCCCAGGATACTAGTCTATTTCCTTGTCATAGTCGTGCCGCATTTAGGACACTTTCTCTGCAGACACGGGACCCCCTGCTGGTGCTGCAGTGTCGCCCCGCATGAGGGGCATACGCACTCGCCTCCAGGACCGAATCCACCGCCGCCCTGGCCCAATCCCCGGCCGCCCTGTCCGCGGCCCGCTCCTCTCTGACCCTGGCCGTTGCCACGACCTCCTCCGCCTTTTCCCTGTCCACCTCGCATATTCGAATCCTCCCGTAAGATGATAAATTTCGTCTATTTCAATGACAACGCTTCAAGGGGGCAGACCTCGACGCATTTGCCGCATCCGTCGCATAGGTCCTCGTTCACCACGGCTATATCGCCCACGGAGATCGCTCCTTTGGGACACTCGCTTTCGCATGCCCCGCACCCACTGCATAAATCCTTGTCAACTTTTGCTTTCAATTGTACCGCTTCTTTCCCGGTGATTTGATTTTTTATATCCGTTTTATTTTGCAGATATGCTTCAAATCCAGCAAACTGTGAATTTTTTGTATCACAATCTTTGATTGTTAACGCCTCCCGCCTCTTCCGCGCAATTGGCCCTCGTTGCGCGCTGGCTGCAAACATAACAGCATCGCGCACAAGAGCACGCAATCCGATTATACCGGAAAATCCCCGTAAAATATCCGACGCCTGGCCGCCTGGTTGTATGCACCTCCGGCCACGCCAGCTGGCCCGTTTTCTTCTCATATGACGCATTGTAAACAATCCTAAAATTTGTATGCCCTGCCACAGCAAGAGCGCTTTAAAAGGATAGCCGCCGACGGGTCCTTAACAGCTCGCCGGCGACCATGACGCAACAGGAGAATTTCTACTCATTCTTTGACACAATCCCTTCCAGCTCCCTTATTCTCTCATTAATAGCATCAATCTGTTTCTGGAAAAAGCCGGTCTGGTTTTTTAGCGCCTCCATCTCCCGCTCGGGCGTAAGCTCACCCTGATACACCGGAGCACCATACTCGCCCCACGCGGGGGATACCGGTGGGTATCCGCGTGCCCAGAACGGCAATCCGGTGGCGTAAAACATGTTCCGCCAACCCCGTCCGCCGCCTCCAAAACCGCGGCCGCCTCCCGGACCACGTCCTCTGCCATAAACCGGGTTCATATATCCGGGAACGCTGTTGCCGGCGCAATAACCAGCGCCCCTTCCCGTCATAGGCCCGTAACCGAGCGGACCTGTTCTGTCTCCTCTTGGCATCTCAAACCTCCTTATAGTAAATAGTAATGATAATCATTTTCATTTAGATGGTAAAAAAAATATTTACCTCATCGGCATTGATCGCAGTAACCGTAAAAACTTATCGCATGATCGGTAATTTTGAAATTATACTTCTTTGAAAGCTTTTCCTGTGTCTTGTTGATGAATTCCAGCTCTTCGTCAAGAAATTCAGTGTAGTCAACGATAGTCTTGCAGTTCATGCAGATCAGGTGATGATGGTGTTTTTTCCCTCCCGGATTGTTTACCAGTTCGAAGCGGGCTTTGCCGTCGCCAAAATCGAATTTCTGCACTATACCGAGCTGGGTCAGCATGTCCAGCGTTCGATATACAGTGGTTAATCCTATGGATGGATTTATCTTGTGCGCCCGAATATAGACATCGGAAGCGCTCATGTGATCGTCCGTCTCTTGCAGCACGGCTATCACTATCTCTCGGGGCGCTGTTATTCTCGCCCCGATATCATGAAACCTGTCCTGCCACCATGCTCCCCGCTTTCTCAAGAGATAAACCATCCTTTATTGAAAATGATTTTCATTATCAATATAATCAACCCGCGTATAAACGTCAAGTAATTTTAGAGTTTTTTAATCATTTACACGCTTCGATCGATCACCCTGCCTAATTTTACTTGACACCATATATTAATACGTAGATACAATTTTCATTGTCAATAATATTATCATTCGTATTATTATGAAACTTCACGATCCAATTTCAGCAGATATGGCGCAGCATGAGAACCCGAATCGGCTCAGCAGATGGGATAATGGGTCACCGATCAAAAGGCGGCTCTCCTCCGGCATTATGCGCTTTGCCGGCTGGTGGTCCATCTTCGCCGGCGCCCTGGCACTGCACAGCGTCTGCCCGATCTGCGGTTCAACGGGATGCCCGGTAGGCATTGGCACCACCGGGATCATCGCAGGCCTCGCGGCGGCCCTCAAGCAATGGGGCGGAGGGATCATCCGAATAATAGCTGGTAAAGTGCGACGGACAATATCAGGCAGCTGCGGCTCCCCGGCATTGCCGGACACCGGGGATTGCCCTGACCATGGCCGAAGCTGACGGGTTCACACGACCGGCAGACACGATTTCCCTCCTGCATTCCTTATGGGCGAGATTTGGCATCAAACCAGTAAATTGCATCATGCGGGCATGCAGCGACGCATTCTCCGCACGAATCGCATAAATCATAATCAAACACAATGAACTCCGGACTGCAGGGCACATCCATGGTCATGCAGTACGTTTTGAAAATTTATTCTCAGGCGGCATGGCCCTCTTCCCCGCCCTGATGCTGATGGAGCCTGTCGGACACACGTTGATGCAGGTGCCGCACGAAAAGCAATCGGGAATCACGCCGTTCCGCTTTAATATTACGCTCATGACATTGGACGGACAGGCCTTCGCGCATTTTTCGCATGCAATACATGTCGCGTAGTCGACCTGTATCTTATAGAATCCGAGCTTTTCGAAGAGCCAGCTCACCAGCCCGAAGGGGCAGAAGAGGTGGCACCAGGGCCGATACACAAACAAGCCGGATACGATTATGGCCGAAATAAAAACCGCGCCGGCGATGCCGATCATTTTTGGATTAAAAATCTTGAAGGGGTCTATCTGTTCCACAATATCAAACGCGTATACTATGGCCGCAGCTGAAAAAATTAAAAAGAAAATAATCCGCACTCCGTTTGAGATAAAAAAAGGTATCTTGATCTGCCGAAATAACCCGGTCGTGTCTTTTCGGTTGCGGTTAATTCTGAAAACCAGATCCTGCAGGGTACCGAACTGACATCCCCATGAGCAGATGAATTTATTTGCCGCAACGGTAAGTAAAATGAAGACACCGAGCGCTATCATGCGCGGCGGGAACACTGCCCGGCTCTTGCCGAAGAGCACGATCGCGTCCTTCACGGTGCCCATGGGGCTCGGATCGGCGCCGAGGATAATGCCGAAAACGAGGACCGCTGAGCCATACAGGGCGATCCTCCTTCCGGCTGATATCTTCTTTTTCCTCAAAAGGACAAATACCGCCGCCAGGAAGGCAATCCAGAGGGCGAACTTGACCGGTATCTTAACCCAGTTTTTTGATTCGTGTTCCTGAAAAAGCGCGAGCGACCTGTTTGTTTTCCCCAACAGCTCCGGTTTATGGAACCCGAACGATTCAATCTCCCGGTCTAAAGACTCCGAATTATGCATGCCAAAAACATTTCGCGCGACGCTTTCGGGAAGCCCGTTTCTCGCGGCGAATTCCCGCACCGTCATGCCCTCGGCGAGTTCGAGCCTGGTGAGGGTCGATATCTTCTCCGGTTTACCGCCCCACATCGTCGAAGATATCCTCGAAAGGAGGAGAACCGCTGCGATTATGAAAATTAAGGCACCAGTTCTTTTCAGTTTTTCCATTGCTGACAGACACTCCGACAACCACTGTTTTCAGCGCTTTATTCTTGACATATTGAGCATATGCCCATATGGTGTCAAGAACTATAAATCATTAAAATAATAATATCTTTTTTTGACCAGCGTACTATAGTGCAGATGATGACGAATAACGAAGAAAAAAATATCATCCTCGACAGCATAGCGGACGGCGTGTTCACGGTAGACATGGATTTCCAGATCACCTCCATGAACCGCGCCGCTGAAAAGATCCTCGGCATCAGCGAGCATGATGCCATCGGCAGGCTCTGCTTCGAGGTATTCCACGGGAACATATGCGAGCATTCGTGCGCGCTCAAGGAGACCATCGCCAGCGGGAGCAACATCATCAACAAGACCATCTACATCGTGAACTCCCGGGGCGAGCGTGTACCCATAAGCGTCAGCACCGCCCTCCTCAAGAACCGGAAGGGCGAGGTCATCGGCGGTGTCGAGACATTCCGGGACATGACGGCCATTGAGGTCCTCCGCAAGGAGATTGAATCGAAATACACCTTTGAAGACATCGTGAGCAAAAGCAGGCCGATGCGCGACATCTTCGCGATACTGCCCGACATCGCAGAGAGCGACAGCTCGGTGCTTATCGAGGGCCAGAGCGGCACCGGCAAGGAGCTTATCGCCCGCGCCATACACAACCTGAGCCGGCGCAGGGACAGGCCGCTCACTGTCATCAACTGCGCGGCGGTACCGGACAACCTGCTCGAATCGGAGCTGTTCGGCTACAAGGCAGGCGCCTTCACCGACGCGAAGAAGGACAAGCCGGGTAAAATCGCTCTCGCCGAGGGGGGCTCGCTCTTTCTCGACGAAATAGGCGAGATATCGCCCGCGATGCAGGTAAAGCTTCTGCGCTTCCTCCAGGAGCGCGTGTACGAACCGCTGGGCGGAGTCGCATCGGTCAGATCGGACGTCCGCATCATCACGGCGACGAACAAGAACCTTGCCGAGGAAGTCAGGGGAGGCGGGTTCAGGGAGGATTTGTATTATCGCGTTAATGTCGTCAATATCCGTCTGCCGTCGCTCGCCGAGCGCACGGAGGACATCCCGTTCCTGGTCAGGCATTTCATCAACAAGTACAACATTCTCAAGGGCAAAAACATCGAAGGCGCGAGCGATGAGGTCATGGATATACTGATGCAGTATAATTATCCCGGAAACATACGCGAGCTGGAGAACATCATCGAGCATGCCTTCGTTCTCTGCCGGGAGCCGTATATCAAGACCGCGCACCTCCCCTCCCATCTGACCGCGCAGGGCCTTCCCCTGCATGAAAACTATTCCCTCGAGGAGATGGAACGCGTTTATATCCTCCGGGCGCTTGAAAGAAATTCCTGGCAGAGGCAGAATACCGCGAAAGACCTCGGCATCGACGCGTCAACACTCTGGCGAAAGATGAAAAAGTATTCAATCCCACTGCGCTAACATGTCCGACCTCCCGAACAGTAAAGACTTCATAACCCGGCAGAGCGTATTGCATCGCACCCATTTATATTATTATTAATTATTTAAATGTTAAATATTTGATATTTTAATGATTGACGGGTAAAAACCGAATGCCAATATTGTTCCTGTTACATAGAGAGGGGTCCGGCATGAAAAACATCTTTTCCTCAAGAATCGGAATTATCATTACCGGCGCCGCGATCGGTACAATCGCGGTGCTGCTCCAGGTGACCGGGAACCCGCCAAACATGGGTATATGCGTCGCCTGCTTCGAGCGCGACATCGCCGGAGCCCTCGGGCTCCACAGGGCCGCAGTAGTCCAGTATCTCCGGCCGGAAATACCCGCCATCGTGCTCGGCTCATTTATCATTTCACTGATCATGAAGGAGTATAAACCGCGGGCCGGCTCCTCAACCGTGATACGCTTCTTTCTCGGGGTTTTCGCGATGATCGGCGCTCTGGCCTTCCTGGGCTGTCCCTGGCGCGCCCTTCTCCGCCTGGCGGGCGGCGACCTGAACGCTGTCACCGCCCTGCTCGGCCTGGTCCTCGGGATCACCGGCGGGGTCCTGTTCCTCAACAACGGGTACAGCCTCGGCCGCTCATACGACAACCGGAAGTCCAGCGGCTGGATTTTCCCCGCCTTCATGCTGGTCCTTGTCCTGCTCAATGTCTTTGATGTTTCATTTTCCGAAGGGGGACCGATATTCTCGAGCACGGCTGGACCGGGATCCATGCACGCCAGCGTCTGGATCAGCCTAACGGCCGGGCTCGTCTTCGGCGTTCTCGCGCAGCGGAGCAGGTTTTGCACAATGGGATCGATACGCGACATCATACTGGCACGCGATTTCCATCTCATCAGCGGCGTCGCCGCTCTCCTTGCCTCCGCCACTATAGGCAACCTCATCCTGAGAAAATTCAATCCCGGGTTCACATCGCAGCCCGTCGCGCACAGCGCGCACCTCTGGAACTTTCTCGGCATGGCCCTCGCCGGCCTGGCCTTTGCCCTCGCGGGAGGATGCCCGGGCAGGCAGCTGATACTTTCCGGCGAAGGCGACGCGGACGCGGGCATCTTCGTGCTTGGCATGACAACCGGTGCCGCCATATCGCACAACTTTTCCATGGCCGGGAAACCCGACGCAGTTATCGACGGATTGTATACCGTCGGCGGCATCGGGCCGTGGGGACAGATCGCAGTAATCACGGGGATACTATTCTGCCTGATCGTCGGATTCACCATGCGCGAAAAAATCAGGGTATAATCCCGAATCGCGCAACGAGCGAGGTTAGATTTGATCATTTACTACCACCGGAGGAAATTCTATGGCTGAGCATAAAATTGACGCGCGCGGGCTCTCGTGCCCGCAACCCGTGGTCCTGACGCGCAAGGCGATCGATGCAGGTTACTCCTCATTCGAGATATCCGTAAGCAGCGAGGTGTCAAAAGAAAATGTCCTCAGGGCGCTGGGCAACAACAAGTACCGAGCGGAGATCAGTCAGGACGGCAATGATATTATCATTAAAGCCATGAAATAGCCGGAAAGAAATGGATTATTCGGTCATATTATATCACTCGACGCACCATGCCATATGGACGTCGAGGCTTCTTAAAAAAGCTGGATTATATCACGCCATGATCCCGGTACCCAGGCACCTCAGCTCCGACTGCGGGTATTGCGTTAAGATCAAAACTGAAAATACATCCGAAATTGAACGCGTATTAAAAACTTCAGGGGTTGAATATCAGCAAATTCACCCCTTGTAATCAATTATTGCATTTTACAACTAAATCTGTCATTCTATATTGCATTATGCAATATAGAAAGCAATTATTTTTCACTTGGGAAACACCGATCGTATCTTCCCCTTAAAATATTTCACTAAAAAAACAGGTAAAACAGTGGTTTTATAGCATTAATGCTCTTTTTTTAATTATTTATATCGATCCAGAATGAACCGGCACGCAACATGCTATATATTATTACATGAAGAATGAATTGATTGCACTGCCGGTATATCAGGAACGCGTATCTCCGCTCATGGATGTTTCGAGCAAATACGCGATTTATGAAACTATCGACGGTGTCATTCAACACAGAAGCGATATCTCGCTGGCCGCGAGCGGCGAACTTCAGCGGGTGGAGAAACTGAAGGAGCTCGGCGTCACCACCATTATCTGCGGAGCGGTAAGCTGCTGCGTGGCGGACATGATCGTCGAAAAAGGAATGAGGCTCCTGCCGATGATATACGGGTCCATCGATGAAATTGTCGAGAAGTACCTGAATCATACCCTTTCATCGGACGGGCAATCGACGGCTGACTCCGCCTGCCGCGGCAAGAAGCGCCGCAAACAATGCTCAGGCGAGCGGCGGGGAAAGCGCGGAATCAGACAGAAGGAGAAATCGAAATGAAAATAGCGATAACGACATCGGGAAGAGACCTCACATCGCCAATAGACGAACGGTTCGGACGCGCCTCCGGGTTCATTATTTTTGATACCGAAACAGGCGCGCATGAATACCTGGACAACAAGCAGAACCTTCAAGCGGCCCAGGGAGCGGGCATTCAGTCCGCAAAAACAGTAATGGACGCCGGCGTCTCGGTCCTCATTACGGGAAATGTCGGGCCCAAGGCCTATGCGACGCTGTCGGCCGGGGGTGTCGAAATATTTTTGAAGAACGGCGGGACCGTGGATGACGCGATCGTCGAATACAAGGCGGGCTCGCTATCGAAAACGGGCGGGGCGAATGTCGAGGGTCACTGGTGATTAAGTCCACGTCATTACTATTCCCTATTTGACAAGGAGGCGCTTATGACCGAATCGAGTGTGTACGATCAATTCAACGGATACCACGCCTATCCTCTCGGCGCCGGCGAACGGATGGTCCGGGAGAAGCTGGTGAAGCTGTTCGAAAAAATCATCGGGAAAAACGAGATATGCCTCGTAAAGGCGCAGGAAAAAGGGCTGGAAAAGCTGACATCAAGGATCCTCGCCGTGAAAAAACGGATGGACAGAATGAGGAATGATATGGCCCGCACCGAGCCGGGAACGGCGTATAAATTCGAACCGCTTTCCGCCGCCGACGAAGAGACGCTGAAGGAAATCGACGGCAGGCTTGAGTCTGTCATACAGCAGTGCTTCGCCGGCATAGAATCGCTTACCTGCATGGAAACTGACATGCACATTAGCGACCGGTTTGCCATGATGGACGACAGCCTTCGTGAAATCGAGGCGCTCTTCCACAAGCGGGCGGAGGTATTCAAGAAAATGCGCATTTACGGTTAATACATAACACTCGGGCCTTCTTGCCATAGCGCGAACGGCTCTCCGGCCTCCGTAGCAAGGCGCCAGGGAGCTCTGAATTTTTCAGGAAAAGGAAATCGTCATGAAAACAAGAATCACGGTGGTCTGCGAAAACAGCGTTATCGTGCCCCTGCCCTTCATCGGCGAGCACGGATTCTCCTGCCTCATCGAGTCGGGAGACACGACACTCTTTGACACCGGCCAGGGCCTGGGGATACTAAACAACCTGGGCAAAATGGGAAAGCAGATCGACGCGATACAGCGGATCATATTGAGCCACGGACATTATGACCATACCGGAGGACTGCTGTCGGTACTCCAGAATAAAAACGGAAAGACCCCGGTCTATCTTCATCCCGACGCGTTCGACGACAAGAAGGCCGTTGTCCCCCTCCCCGGGAATACGATTGAAATGCCGATAGGCATGCGAGCGCCGCGTGAGGAGTACGAAAAAGCCGGGGCTGATTTCAATTTCGTCAACAGTTTCGTGAAGATAACCGATTCCATATCGGCGATCGCTGACGTAACGCACCCCTCCGGCTGGAAGACATGGGACACCCGCCTCAAGCGGAAGGTCGACGGAGCCCTCGAGGACGACCCGTTCCATGACGATCTCTCCCTCCTGATATCGACCGAATCGGGGCCGGTGGTGCTCCTCGGCTGCGCACACGCCGGGATCGTCGAGATACTCAACGAACTCTCGGAGAAAACCGGATACGATGAATTTCACGCGGTCATCGGCGGCACGCACCTCGGAAACGCGCCTGAGGACTATATCGCGCTCGCCATGGGCACGCTGAAAAAATACCGGGTGAAGAAGGTGGCCGTCTCCCACTGCACGGGGCTGAATATGGCCTGCCGCTTCGCCTCGGAATTTAAAAATGAATTCGCCAACGCGTCGGTCGGCGCCATGTTCGAATTCTAATATAAAGGAGAAATAATGAATATTGCCATAGCAAGCGGAAAAGGAGGGACCGGGAAGACGACCGTCGCGATGGCGCTGGCTACGTGCTACGCGCGGAACAGCCTGAGCGTCGCCCTGCTCGATTGCGACGTCGAGGAACCCAACGTCAACCTCTTCCTTAAGGCCGGTATCGACACAACGGAACCGGTGAGCGTACTCATACCCGAAGTCGACGAGCCCAGCTGCAACGGCTGCGGCGAGTGCGAGCGGATATGCGCCTTTAACGCCATCGTGCTCGTCAGGGCCAAGCCGCTTCTCTTCGCCGAAATGTGCCATTCGTGCGGCGGTTGCTATCACGTCTGCCCCGAGCGGGCGATAAAAGAGATCGGCAAAGAAATCGGCTTCATCGAGAGCGGTACGCGCGACGGCATCGCCTATGCGGGCGGCCGGCTCAACATAGGGGAAGCGATGTCGCCGCCGCTCATTCGCGAAGTCAAGCGCCGGCATTCCGACTCCGGGACACGGATCATCGATTCCCCGCCGGGAACATCGTGCCCCGCCGTGGAAGCCGTCAAGGACAGCGACTTTGTGGTGCTGGTGACCGAGCCGACCCCCTTCGGCCTTAACGACCTGAACCTCGCGGCCGGCGCAGTGCGCGCCCTCGGGATCCCGTTCGGGGTGGTGGTCAACCGCGCCGACATCGGCGGCGATTCATTTACGGCCGAATACGCGAAGCGAGGCTACGATATCATAGCCTCCATCCCCCATTCCCGCGAGATCGCGGAAGGATATTCCCGTGGAGACTGCGTTTCATACATAGTTGAACGGTTCCGCGCGGAAATCGAAAATATAGCCTCATACGCCGAACATCAAGCGAGGAGGAACGCACGAGTATGATACGCGAACTGGTCGTCATCAGCGGAAAGGGAGGCACCGGGAAAACGAGCGTGGCCGCCTCCTTTGCCTGTCTGTCGCAGAACAAGGTGATAGCCGATTGCGACGTGGACGCGGCCGATATGCACCTGGTACTGCGGCCCGACCCGGTGCACTCGGAGATATTCGAATCCGGCATGAAGGCGTGGATCGACAGGGACGCATGCTCGTCATGCGGCGAATGCCTGCACTACTGCCGCTTTGACGCGATAAGCGATGATTTCGTGGTCGACGGCATTTCCTGCGAAGGCTGCGGCGTATGCGCGCACTTCTGCCCCGCCGGGGCAATAGAGATGAGAAATCACGCATCCGGCGAATGGTTCGTGTCCGATACGCACTGCGGTCCCCTGGTGCACGCACGGCTCGGCATTGCCGAGGGCAATTCGGGCAAGCTGGTGACGCTTATCAAGAAAAAGGCCAGGGAGATAGCGCAGGAGAAGGGATACGATCTCGTCATCGTCGACGGATCGCCGGGAACTGGCTGCCCGGTGATCGCCACGATATCCGGCGCATCGCTCGTCCTGGTGGTCACCGAGCCGACGGTTTCGGGCATCCATGACCTCCAGCGGGTACTCAACCTGACGCGGCATTTCAATGTCAGGGCGGCCGTGTGTGTAAACAAGGCCGACATCAACCCTGACAACGTCGCCGAGATACGAGAGTTCTGCTCGGTCAACGAGGTGCCTGTCGCCGGCGCCATACCCTATGACATGGACGTGACCCGGGCCCAGATCGCCGGGAAAAGCGTCGTCGAATATTCAAGCGGACCGGCCGCGGCCGAAATTCGAAAAATCTGGGAGGAGATGAAACATGCGGTCGGCTGACATCAACAGGGACCCCTGAAAAGCGGATTCGTGTTGATCTATACGCAGAAAGCAATTTACTTATAAACAATAGCACATTGAGAGGAGCATAGACAACCATGAGCAAGACAAAAGAAAATGAAACGGCCGCAGCGGCCGAATCGCAACGCGCTGCAAAGGACGCCCAGGAACGGGCCGCTCTCAGGGACAACATGTCGCGGATAGCTCACAAAATAATCGTCCTTTCCGGGAAGGGCGGCGTGGGCAAAAGCACGGTCGCCGTCAACCTGGCGGTCTCACTCGCAGAAAAAAAACTGAGAACCGGCCTTCTCGACATCGACATCCACGGTCCCAGCGTCCCAAAACTGCTCGGCATTGAATCCGGCCAGGTGCTTGGCGCAAAAGACGGCAAAATGGCGCCGGTTGAATACAGCGAGTACCTTAAAGTGGTCTCAATCGGTTTCCTTCTCCAGGGAAGCGACGATGCCGTGATCTGGCGGGGACCGCTGAAGTACGGCGTGATCAAGCAGTTTCTCGCCGACGTGGAATGGGGCGACCTCGACTATCTCATCGTCGATTCGCCTCCCGGGACCGGCGACGAACCGCTCTCCATCTGCCAGCTCATGGAGAACCCGGACGGGGCCGTGGTGGTCACCACGCCGCAGGACGTGGCCCTGATCGACGTCCGCAAGTCGGTCAATTTCTGTGGACAGCTCAACATGCCGGTCATCGGCGTCATTGAAAACATGAGCGGGTTTACCTGCCCCCATTGCGGAAAGGAGACCGATATATTCAAAAACGGCGGCGGCAAAAAGATGGCCGAGGATATGGGCGTGCCCTTTCTCGGGAGCATCCCGATCGAAAGCAGTATCGTCGCCGGCGGCGACAGCGGGAACCCGTTTCATCTCGACCGCCAGGTCGACAGGACTCCCGCGCAGGAAAAATTCTCACATATAGTGGAAACAATCATACAAGGAGCGCAACAATGAAGATAGCAATTCCGGTAGCGGACAACAGGCTCTGCCTGCATTTCGGGCACTGCGAGAAATTCGAGGTGTTCGACGTTGACGTTGACGCCAAAAAAATCACGACGCGGGTGGCCTTCGACTCACCGCCGCACCAGCCAGGACTTCTGCCCCGCTGGCTCGCCGACAAGGGCGTAAAGTGCGTCATCGCGGGCGGCATGGGCTCGCGGGCGGTATCAATCTTCAATGAAAACGGCGTGCAGGTCATCACCGGAGCGCATGCCGGCGACCCGGCAGAGATCGTGAAGGAGTACATAGAGGGAAACCTCGTCACCGGCTCGAACGTGTGCGACCACTAGGTCGAACCATGGAAGAAACAACCATCGAGCTCCTTCTCGGAGACGGCTGCTGCATCGAGTGCGCGGCAAAGCGCACATACAACGCAATGGTGCTGCATCTCATGACGGCGGAAGAAGCGCCGGCCCCCGATGTCGAGGGCCGGCTCGATCTCCTGCTCGAATTCCTCGAAACCTCGGATTTCTCGCGGCTTCGAGGCTCCGATGAGGCGCTCGACGGCACCAGTAACAGCCGCTGCCTTCTTCGCCGGGACGACGACGGGAAACCACTGCTAACGGTCATTGAGACCGGAACTTGAAAATGAGCGAGGATTCGACATGCCCACCTATGACTATCTATGCCCCTCGTGCGGCAACCAGTTTGAAAGCTTCCAGAACATGGGCGACCGGCCGCTGGAAACCTGCCCCGCGTGCGGCGGACCCGTAAAACGCTTGATTTCCACGAGCGGCGGATTTATTGTCAAAAAAAAGAGCGCACAACCGGCCTGCGGGAAAGAAGCCCCCTGCTGCGGCAGGAGCGTCCCCTGCGGAAAATCCGACGAATGCCGGTAATTGCATCACATGCCATTCTGACTATCATCGCCAGGAGGCCCCTTTTACATGGAGTTACATCCGGGGTTATTACATACGTGGGTGCTGCTGCTTCTCTATCACGCAATCACGTGGGCCGCGTATGTTATGGCCGGAAAAAAGCGGCGGTTCCCGATAGAGTCCCCGGAGCCCCCGCCCGACATGCGCAGAAGCGGCATGCTGTCAATGGCCATAATGGCTCTCATGCTCCTGGTCGCGATTGTCATACCGCTGAACCGGGGAGCCGCGCTGTACGCGGGCCTCACGGTATATGGATGCGGCCTGGCCATCAGCCTGACAGCAATTTATTCGTTCGCCGGAGCCCGGAGCGGGCTGAACACCGGCGGGATATACCGGTTCACGCGAAACCCGATGTATATCGGAAGCTTTTTCATCCTGTTCGGTACGGCGCTCAGCGGCATCAGGCCCGATCCGCAAAATGGCGTTTTTATCACACTGATCATCGCCTGGGCGGCATCGTCCCACCGGCTCGTCATACGCGAGGAACAGCACCTTTCCGAACTGTACGGCGTGGACTTTGACAGATACCGGTCGGCGGTGCCGCGTTACGCGCCGCTGATAGGGCGATACTCTTGACTCAAATCGATTCGCACATCCCGCGCTTGCGGGTACACTATCATCAAGGAGGAGATGCCTATGCCGGAAGAATTCAAGCCTGGTTGCGCGCGGCCCACGGGGGGGCCCGTGGGGGAGGAGCCGGCGAAAGCCGGTACGGAAGAACCAATTATTAAAAAGGAGGAGCAAAAGCCCATGATACAAGTTGGGAAAAAAGCGCCCGATTTTACGGCTCCCGCGTATTTTCAGGGCAAATTCGTCAACATCAAGCTCTCTGAATATCTCGGTAAGTGGACTCTGCTCTGCTTCTACCCCGGGGATTTCACCTTCGTTTGAGCTACAGAAATTTCGGCGGTCGCCGAAAAATATCCCGAGTTCCAGAAGCTCGGCGTGCAGATTCTTTCAATGAGCATAGACAGCGTGTTCGTGCATAAAATGTGGAATGACAACGAGCTTTCAAAAATGGTCAAGGGCGGGGTCCCCTTCCCCATGCTCTCGGACGCCGGAGGCAGGGTCGGAACGGCCTACGGCATCTATGACCCTGATGCGGGCGTCGAAACCAGGGGCAGGTTCATCATAGACCCCGACGGCATCATTCAGGGATTCGAGGTTCTTACCCCGCCGGTCGGCCGCAATATAGCCGAATCGCTCCGGCAGGTACAGGCCTTCCAGCTCGTGCGCGAGAGCAAGGGCACCCAGGCGACGCCTTCCGGCTGGAAGCCGGGCAAGACGACCCTGAAGCCCGGCCCCGACCTCGTGGGGAAAGTCTGGGAAGTCTGGAAAACAAGCATGGCCTTCGACGATTAAAGCCTTGCCCCGGGAGAGGCCTGATCGCCAGGCCTCTCCCTATCCAGTTCCGGCAGATGCCTGCCGTAAATCAGATACGGAGTTGTATATGAGTAGAATGTATCCCCGCGGGCGTGCGGTTTTCATACCGGCATTAATCATCGCACTGCTGCTCCTCGGCATCGCATCAGCGTTCGCGAAAGATAGAAAAATGTACTACGACCCGCGCACCTTCGCACGGGCCGAGGTGATGAAGATCGAGCGCTCGAACATCGGCACGGAAACCACCCCACAGTCGGAAATACGGGTGCACCTGCAGATACTGGACGGCACGAGAAAGGGGGAGCGGCACGTATCGATCTACCGGGGCGACGATGACATTCCAAAAGAGATGTTTTACCGGGAGGGCGACACCGTGTTCATCGGCATTTCAACGATCGATGGCGCGGACGCGGTCGAGTACATATCCATCTACGACGTCGACAACACAGCGGGGATCATCATCCTCGGCGTGCTGCTTGCCGCCGTTATCATCCTTATCGGCCGGGCCCGCGGCGCGCTCTCGATGCTGGCCCTCGTCGCCACCATCATACTGATCTTCAAGGTTCTGATACCGAGTACGCTCGCCGGGTCAGCACCCCTTCCCATCGCGGTCGGGATATCCCTCCTCGCGATCGTCATCACCATCCCGATAATCCTCGGCTTGAAGAAGAAAACGGCCGCGGCTATCCTGGGCGCCTCCTCGGGCGTGATACTCGCCACGGCGCTGTCGCTCTTCGCCGGATGGCTGATGCACCTCTCCGGCATCGTGACGGACGAGATGATGACGGTATTCTATGCCTCCACCGTGGAGATCGACCTGCGGGGGCTGGCCATGGCCGGCATGGTGATAGCCGCGCTCGGCGCCATCATGGACGTCTGCATTTCGATCGCCTCCGCAGCAGAGGAGATATTCCGGGTCAATCCCGGGATCTCGGTCAGGGAGGCGTTTAAATCGGTCATGACCGTGAGCTCGGACATGCTGGGGGCCACGGTCAACACGCTCCTGTTCGCCTACGTCGGCAGCGCTCTCCCCCTGGTCCTTCTCATCGCCATGAAGATCGAGCCCGGCATGCCGATATGGCTGGTGTTCAACCACAACCCGGTCCTGAGCGAGCTGGTTAAGTCGGCGGTGGGGTGTATCGGCATGTTCCTCGGGATGCCGGCGACCGCCTTCATATGCATCGAGCTGCATAAAAGGAAGAGACCGTCCGGAGCATGAGGCTCCGACCGGCACCAGCCGAATAATTATCATGCAAACGATTTTTTTGACCAAAAAAAATCTTGACGGGGCGCACGGTTCGGGTGTTCTAAGCTGAAAAATACATTTCTGACAATGAGATAATATGAAACTGGAAGACTGCATCAATTGCCCTCACCATATCGATTACAGCCAGGGCCAGGTCCACTGCCGCTACTGGGGAACCAACATCAACAGCGTAGCCACCTACGCGGACAAGGGGGGGGCAGTCATTGTCGTCGGCTGTCCCAAGGAAAAATCATAATGTATCCTGAAAACTGAGCCTGGCCGATGAGCGGCCAGGCTTGTATTGCGATCAACGGCGGGAGAGCTGTTATCTCCTTTTCCTCCACCCATGGCCTGCCCAGAGCGGAGTACCGTCATTGCTCCTCAACGAAACCAGGTCATTTCGCAAAAATCATCTTCAGCGATATCAGCAGCAGGGCGACGCCGAAGATTCTCTCAAGCATTATGCTGGAGATGGCATTCGCCGCCTTCGCTCCCAGAAAACTGCCGGCGATGAACCCGATGCATATAAACAGGGCCGCGTGAAAATCGACATGTCCCTGCTTATAGTATGTCCAGGCCGCAAGTATGCCGATAGGCGGGACCAGCAGGGCCAGGGTCGTCCCCTGCGCCTGGTGCTGCGAGAACCCGAAAACGAAAAGGAGCGCCGGGACGATGATGACGCCGCCGCCGATCCCGATCAGCCCGCTTAAAGCGCCCGCCACAATGCCAAGTAGAATTAACAGAGCTATGCTTCCCATACCATGCAACCTTTCCTGTTTTATTTATCCATATGCCGATATGGAACGTTGTCATTTCAGGTATTTATAGATGCTTTCCCGCCAGACCAGGTAGCCCTGGCCGTTAAGATGGGCGCCGTCGAGGGTGAAGGCGGCGTTGAGGTCGCCCTTCTTGTCAACCATGTGGCTGTAGATGTCAATGAAGAAGACGCGGCGGTTGTCCGCCATTGCCGCGAGCCTGCGGTTCAACTCTATGATCAGCTTCCTCTCGAGCGGAACGAGGCGATACACCGTGGGAATGTTGCTCTGGATGTATACCCGCGTGCCGGGCGATTCCGAGAGGATCCGGCCGACTATCGTTTTGTAATTTTCTTCTATCAGGTTAACACTGCGGCCGATGACGAAATCGTTCCCCCCGATCATGATAAAGACCTTCGCCGGCTTCATCTCCGTTATTTCGCCGAGCCTCTGAATCACGCCGTCCGTGGTATCGGCGTCGATGCCCCGGTTGACGACATCGCACCTTCCGAGGAGCTCGGCCCACTCACAGCGGTCGGTGAGGCTGTCGCCGAGAAAAACAATCTGTCCCTCCTTCCTGCCAAGAGACTGGAAATGGCTGAGCTTGTTCAGATAATAATCCCTGAGAAACGGCTTGATGATCTTCCTGGGATAGCCCTTGTAGAAAAAAAAGAGTGCTGCCGCGATAAACAGGGCATTCAAAACGAGGGAGAACGCGAGTATCTTTTTTACCTTGCCGGTCATAAGTCATCTCATCAGCGGATTAACATTTTTATCATTTTGTTTATATTGTCAAATAATATTTTAAACTATTGGAAATACGATTCTTTCAATAGCGCATTATATAATTGCGCGACGGGAAAAACCGCCATCCCGAGTCTAATCATTATTCTCATTTTTATTATCGTATTTCTTCCTGAGGGTTTTATCTTCGAAAAGGATCTCGTCCTGTACCACAAAGTCGGTTTCAGGCTGCGCCGCCGAATCGGTTGCAGGCTCCGCCTCACCGAGATCGAGGTCCTCGATGAGAAATCCATCGTCACCGCCGTCCGCGCCCGTCTCCCCGGGGCTTTGCTTCTCGCTGACAAGAAATTCTTCGGCCGCGCCATCCATTTCCAGGGCGATCGTATCAAATGCCTCGTCACCGGCCCCGCCGGCGGCATGGCCGGCTTCATCGTCCGCTCCGGGGTCCCCGCCTTCAGCGATGAACGGAGCCTCGTGATCACCGGTGAGAGCCTCCATTTCCTCTGCTGTCACTGCCGGTTCATCGGTTCCCATCTCGTTCTGAGTGGCGGTTTCAACGGCCTCCTCTCCTCCGCCCTCAGCCGAATCCAAAACATCATTTTCTTGCGGTTCACTATATTCAACCGGCGCCTCTCCGCCGGAGCGGTCCCGCTCTTCCTGAATTACCTGGAGGAGACGGCGTTTCCGCTCCCCGATCGTCCCGTCAGCCATCCAGGCGGCGAGGACCCTGCTGACGATCCCTTCGGCCTCTTCGTTTCCAAAGGATCTCGCGTTCTTGCGAAACATGCCCCCGACAATCTGCCGCACCGCCTCGGCGTCATCGTCATCGGCCTTGTCGAGGAAATCGCGCTTTATCACGACCGCATACTTCGCGATCATGGAGTCCCAGGGACTGGATGGCTCCCCCTGTTCCCGTTCGACATCGGCATCGTACCCGAGCTGCCCGGATTCCGGTTCGGGTTCCGCTGCCTCACCAGGCATGATCGCGCTCTCGTTTTCAGGACCGCCGGGCACGGCCCCGCCCGCCTCTTCCATTTCAACGGGCACCGCGCCCTCCGGCTCTGCGAGCAAAGGCTCGTCAACGGCAACAAGGCCGCGTAGCTCGGGGTCCCACTCCATCCGCGTTCGCAAAACATCGGCAGCATCATCGCCGTAGTGGACCCTGAACTCCCTGAACATCGACCGCACCCGCTCGGGGTCGGACGCAGCCTCGCCCTGGCCGCTTTTCATCTCGATGATCGAGAGCTCGGCCGGCTTCGCCTTCCGGAACAGGCCGCGGCCGGCCCCCCTGAGCACCAGGTCGTAGAACTTCACCACCATGAAGTGCCCGTCGTCCTGAACCATCGCGAGGATGACGTCCTTGAGGCCCTCCATGCTCAACCCGTCGCCGGCGGCCAGCGCCCTGTTCACCGCGCGGGCGTATTTCGAATACTTTTCGCCGAAGACCCTGTTGACGAGGATGTCTGAAACCATGTTGAGATTGAGGTCCGCGAGCAGGGGGTGGAGCAGGCGCGCGAGCGTCTTCTCGAATTCGTAATAAGCCGAAAACGGGCCCTCCTTGAGTCGCTCCGATATGAGCCGCGCTATGCCGTAGCGGGGAACATTAAGCTGGAGGCGGCCCCCGGCCCGCACGAGGCCCTCGACCAGCGCCCTCCTCCGGTTCGGCCTGGAGGAGTATTGCCGGACAAATTCATCGGCTTCCGCCTGGTAGCGATGCAGAATCATCAGGCATTTCCCTCAGCGACGGTAATTGCACCGCCCGGATTCCGGGCCGGCACCGAATCCGGAAACAATGCCCTATGGCACCATCCCGGCAATAATATACATGTATATACACTATTTCATACAATACAATAACAATTTTCTTCCGCATCACTCAAGTAAAGCGGGCACGATAAATCGATAAATTCTAATTGACAAAGCGACTTGAGGCGGGATTGTTTATCATCCTGATGCAATAACGAAACGGGGGAACGCGCCATGTCAGACAGTCCAAAACGCGAGCACTGGGGCTCGAAAATCGGATTTATCCTCGCGGCAGCCGGCTCGGCCGTGGGCCTCGGGAACATGTGGAAATTCCCCTATCTGGCCGGCGAAAACGGCGGCGCCGCCTTTGTCCTCGTCTACCTGGGCTGCATCATCATTCTCGGCCTCCCCATCATGATAGCTGAAATAGTGATCGGCCGCCATACTGAAAAAGACCCGGTCGGCGCCTTCAAGATAATCGGCACCGGCCCGTGGACGCTGGTCGGGTATCTCGGCGTTGCCTCGGGTTTTTTCATAATGACGTATTACAGCGTGGTCGGCGGATGGACGATCGGATACCTCGTGAAATCAGTATCCGGAGCACTCTGCTCGATATCCGGATCGGCCGATGCGGAACAACTCTTTGAAAGCTTCATCGGCAGTCCTTCCGAGATGGTATTCTATCATTTTCTATTCATCGGCGCCACTGTCTTTATCGTCATACTCGGCGTGGCCAAGGGGATCGAGCGCTTCAGCATGGTCCTCATGCCGCTCCTCTTCATACTTCTCATTATCCTCATCATCCGAGGACTTACCCTGCCCGGCGCGCTCGACGGACTTCGGTTTTACCTCAGGCCCGACTTTTCGAAGATAACCACCAAGGTGGTCATAGAGGCGCTGGGACAGTGCTTCTTCAGCCTGAGCCTCGGCATGGGCGCGATGATCACCTACGGAAGTTATCTCAACAAGAAGGACAAAATCCTCAACTCGTCCCTTAAAATCGTCGGGCTGGACACCCTTGCCGCCTTTCTCGCCGGCATGGCGATCTTTCCGGCGGTGTTCGCGGTGGGCATGACGCCGAAGATGGGGCCCGGGCTGACGTTCAATATCCTGCCCGTGGTTTTCTCCCGGATGCCGTACGGCGCGGTGTTCGCGGCAATGTTTTTCCTGCTGCTGTTCATAGCGGCGCTCACGTCGTCGATGTCGCTCGTCCAGGTCGTGGTCGCCTACTTCACCGATGAAAAGGGCTTCAGCCGGACCAAGTCCGTACTCACCGCCGGAGGGCTTATATTCCTGCTCGGGATTCCCGCCGCCCTCTCGTTCGGGGTCATGAAGGATGTCAAGATCTTTCTCGGCAATACCTACTTCGATTTCATGGACATGCTCACGTCGATTTACATGCTCCCGATCGGCGGCTTCCTGATCGCCATATGCCTCGGCTTTAAGTACGGCCTGCACAACACCATGCACGAGCTCGATCCCGATACCAATAGCTTCTATTTAAAGGAAATATGGGCTTTTACGATTAAATACATATCGCCCGTGATTTTACTGGCGATCGTCCTCTATTTCGGCGTATACAAAATGATTGTCGGATAAGATAAAGCCGCCGACAGCACTATATCCGGGCCGGGATATGCCGGCCCGCCCCCAACGCATTACAAAAAAATAAATATTTTTGTTGCAGGATTTTAACCGTCTGGTTAAAAAGTTCCGGTTTGCCGATCTCCCGATCGCGGCATGCCAATAAACGGGTAAAAAGAGAAAGTATGAATATAGCACGACTCTCCATCAAGCGCCCCATCCTGATAACCAGCATCGTTTTTACAATAATTTTCGTCGGCCTTATTTCAATGAACCGGCTCGGCATCGACATGTTCCCGGACGTCGAGTTCCCCTATGTCGTGGTCCAGACCGTCTATGCCGGCTCCGCCCCTGAAGAGATCGAAAACCTCATCACCAAGCCGGTGGAAGACACGGTCAGCTCGATATCCGGACTGAAACACATATCCTCGGTAAACATGGAGAGCGTATCCCTGGTCATCGCGGAATTCAACCTCAACGTGGACCCGAAATACGCTGAACAGCAGGTCAAGGACAAGGTCGACCGGATACGAAGGAACCTTCCCGAAGACATAGAGGAGCCGATCATCATACGCTTCGACCCGGCAGAACAGCCGATAGCGCGCGTCGCCGTTTCAGCCGACCTGCCTCAGATAGACCTGTACGACCTGTCAAAAGAGGAGCTCATGGTCGCCTTCCAGCAGGTGGACGGCGTCGCGTCGGTCCGGATCCGCGGGGGACAGCGGCGCGAGATACAGGTGGAGATCGACCGGAACAAGCTGAACCGCGCGCGGGTGCCGATCATGGCCGTGGCAAACGCGATCAAGAACGCCGGCATGAACATCCCGGTCGGCAAGCATGAGAAGGGAGCTTCGGAAACCACGTTCAGGACCGTGGCCCAGTTCACGAACACCAGCCAGATAGCCAATGCCGTGGTCCAGTTCTCCGGCGACATGGGGAACGCCATCACGGTGAAGTCGCTCGGCTCTGTGCGCGACGGGTCAGAAGAAAAAACGACCGTCGGCTACCTGTACGCGCCGGTAAACGGCGCGGCAGAGAAGTCCGGATTCTTCTCCAAAAAATCCAAAAAAATAAAACGGGAGACCAAGCCCGCGCTCTTCCTCGAGGTGTACAAGCAGTCGGGAACGAATACGGTGGCAGTGGTCGACGGCGTCGTTAAAAGGATACAGAATCTCAACAAAGACATGCAAACCCGCAAAGGCAAGCCGAAGCTCACGCTCATTTACGACGGCGCCAAGATCGTGCGCATGAACCTCGACGAGGTGAAGGTCACGATTTTATTAGGGATCGCCCTGGCAATCATCGTGGTCTACCTCTTCCTGGGCAACGTGCGGTCCACCTTCATCACCGGCATCGCCCTCCCGAACAGCCTCCTGGGCGCATTCATCCTCATGTACATAATGGGGTACACCATCAACGTCATCACCCTGCTCGCCCTGTCGCTGACCGTCGGTCTGCTCGTGGACGACGCCATCGTGGTGCGGGAAAACATATTCAGAAAGCTCGAGGGAGGCATGAAGCCCCCGGACGCCGCGGAGAAAGGGACCACCGAGGTCATGCTGGCGGTCATCGCCACGACCCTCACCATCATGGCCGTGTTCGTCCCGATCGGCTTCCTGAGCGGCATCGTGGGCATGTTCTTCAAGCAGTTCGGCTTCACCGTCGTGTTCGCCATGGCCATCAGCCTCTTCGACGCGCTCACGGTCGCCCCCTTCCTCTCCGCCTACTTCGCCGGGAAAGGACATGTCGCCCAAAACATCATCGTCCGCACCTTCGAGCGGTTCCAGGAGTGGCTTGAACGGTGGTACGGCAGGCTCATGTCGTACACGCTGGAGCACCCCTTTGTCATTATTCTGATCACGCTTGCGATATTCGCCGGCAGTATCGCCACGGCGCCCTTCATCAAGAAAAACTTCATGTCCAACAGCGAATTCGGGGACTTCAACATCCAGCTGCAGACGCCGAGCGGAACAAGCCTTGACGGCACGGCGGACGTCGCCCTCAAGGCGGCGAACCGAATACTCGCCATCACCCCTGAAATGGACACGATGTCCATCATTGTCGGCATGAACGCAATGCAGACCGAGCAACCCAACTTCGTTTCGATGGGCCTCTCCCTGGTCGATATCAGTCTGCGTGAACGCAACGCGCCTGAAATAAAGACGCAGATCAGGAACATGCTTTTGAAAGAGTTCCCGGATGCCCGCCCGAAGTTAACTGAATACAGCCTCGGGACCCTGGCGATGTCCCCCTATGAGCTGAACATCATCGGCAGCGACCTTGAAGCGCTTAACGAATACTCGCAGAAGCTCGCAAGGGAGATAAAGAAGATACGGGACCTCTCCGACGTGGACACGAGCTCGGAAACGGGCAAGCCGGAGTTCCAGGTCGTGTTCAACCCGAACGAAATGCAGAAGTTCGGCGTGATGCCGGTGATCGCCGGCGCCGAGCTCAGGTACCAGATTGCCGGCGAGGTCGTGGGCGAACTGCACGACAATGGCCTTGAATACGACGTGCGGCTCCGCCTGAAGCCGGAACAGCGGAACCTTCGCTCCGCCTTCAGAGAGACGAGGATACCCAACCAGACGTTCCGGATGGTCCCCCTGTCGGCCATAAGCAGGGGCATCGACAAGTTCGGACCGTCGCAGATCATGCGGTACGACCGGTCACGCGTTGTGAAGATAACCGCGAACCTCACTCCCACCGGCGCCCTGGGGAGCGCGACCGAGTTGACCGAACAGCTTCTCAAGAAAAAATTGAAGCCCCCCGAGGGGATCACATATGAATTCATCGGCCAGGCGGAGATGCTTGAAGAACTGGTATCGCAGATATCGCTTGCCATGCTCCTGGCGGTCATATTCATCTATTTCATTCTGGCCAGCCTGTACGAGTCGTTCATCACGCCGGTCACCATCCTGGTGGCGCTCCTGCCCGCGCTCTCCGGCGCGTTCCTGGCCCTGTTCATCTTCGGGCAGCAGCTTAACATGTTCAGCATGATCGGCATGGTCATGCTTATGGGCCTGGTCACCAAGAACTCCATCCTGCTGGTCGACTTCGCCATGCAGGGCCACCGGACCGGCCTGACGCGCAAGGAGGCCATTTACCGGGCGGGCATGGTCCGCCTCCGGCCGATACTCATGACCACCTTCGCCATGATGGCCGGCACCCTGCCCGTCGCCCTGGGAATCGGCGAGGTCTCGAAGTTTCGGATGGCCATGGGCATCGCCATCATCGGCGGCCTCGTCCTCTCGACCTTTCTCACCCTGGTCGTAGTGCCGGCAATATTCGAGTACATCGACATCTTCCGCGAATGGATCGAGAGCAAGTTCCGGCCGAAGTACGACATGGCCCTCGCGTTGGACGCCGATATCGAGATCGAGGAGACCGAGGAGATCGTCGAAGAGGAGACGATAACCCTGACCGGCAATCCGGGCAAGGGGAAGGTGAGGACGATGAGGGAGCGGAGGAAGAGGAATAAGAGACGGTAATCAGAAATTTACAACAGATCGGGCGGCCGATAACGGTCGCCCGATCTGTTGTTATCGTACCGAATTATTCATCCTCGAATGGCTGGGGACAGGGTTGATACGACCAGGTCAGTACATCGAACATCTGTCCTGTCTCTTCGTCACTCGGCGTTATTTCCACTCCAAGGTTGTTATAGGCTTTAATGGTGCCCCTTACCGAGAAATTTTTATGCCACGCTCTGTAAAAAGAACGGTTCCATTTCTTTACCGGGACAAAATCCGCTATCAGAGCGGTGGTCTGGGTGGGCGATAAACAAACTCTGAATGGAATTCTTTTCATTTCGAGATTCCTGATTATTGAGCCATGCCAGTAATCACATAAAACCATCCCTTCAAGCACATAATAGGCGGTCCCGGCCGGGAGCTCTTTGATAGTGCACATCAGGCGCGCGTCAAGAGCATAGAACCCGTCGAACACTCTGATGACATGTGTTCTGTCCCAATCAAACATGTATTCTATGGATCCGTCAATTCCAGTCTCAACTTCGTTTGATGCCGCCGGACCCTTAATGCCATTCAGGGTGACCGCGTATGCTCTTATTGCATACAGGGTACGGGGATTAAGGTCGTTTATGATATACTTCGTCCCGTCCCATGCAAGGCTCCCGAGCGTACCATCAAACGTATCATAGGAAGACCAGAGTGAATCTCCTTCGACCTTCCATTCGAGTATATACCGACATTGCTCACTTGTCGATGAAAGACCGACCGATATATTCCGTCGGTCGACATCAATCTTCATCAGCGGGGCGTCAGCAGGCGGCGCAGAAGGATACGGCATAATATACTGTATATTGTCGCCGGAGAGATTTTTATCAAACGCAAAACGGGCGTCGCTGATCCCGTGAAGGTACGTATTTTTCCCGACGACGGCAACGATATAGCACTTGTTGGGGATGCATTCCGGAATCACAAATTTGCATTTCCCGTTCTCGTCAGGATAAGCGAGCGCCACCCTCCAGCTGCTGCTATAATCAGAAAGGGGCATATTCGTAACCTCATCCCACCCTACTTCGAAGGCGCTCATCGGAATTTCATAAACCGCGGGCCGCTCGAATTTTCGCCACCATACTTCATAATATTCCGCATAGCGCGACTCAATGTTATTTACGAAAATACACTCCGGGCCGGGGGCCGCATCATAATCCGGCAGGTCCAGCTTTTGAGGCATGGTCTCAACCAGCCTTTCCGGCTCGACAATCATGGCGCCGATCAGGTATTTTCTCTGCTCAAGTGGCGAGAAAAAATAGGCGGCACTGCTCGCCTCCGGGTCAATAAGCCCTGGTCCGCCCGGCGTGTGTTCCGCCGGCGCTTGCACGCGCCACTGCTCAAGGGTCTGTTCAAACTTCGAGGCATCGGTTTCCACGAGACCGTTCCAGTACGATTTAAAATCACTGATTCCCGGATCGGTGATGATGCCGTATGCGCCGTCCCGGTATATCGAATCCATTTCAACGTTCTTCATCCAGAACGTATCCCGGTACCTGTTTTCGGCAACCGTGCGAATATACAAATCAACCTCATTGTCACTGCTGCGGAATACGTTATTAATGAGAGTTGACCCACCTGCGGCCGCAGGCGGGGTAAAATATATGATGAAATGCTGGCCCCGATAATCCTCGATAATACTCGTATACCTGCATTCGATTTCACGTCCGCTCTCGCCGATATCGTCATTCGCAAGCTTGAGGCGCCACCAGCCCGAGCCTTCGTTAAAATTCACTTCAAGGTCTATCGCGCTGAGATTAAATGACCTGGTTGGAACGCTTGAATCCGTATCCCGTTCAGCTTCCGGAAGCCATTTGTACGGGGCGATCACTCGCTGATTCTGGTACGAATCGTATTCTACATTTACATAAACCGGCCCGAATGATGACGCAACTCCAAACATGGCATAACCGGTTCCCGAGCCGTCAGGATAACAATTTTTATTTACCGCAAATACGTCGACTTCATACACTCCCGGATCGCGCGCCTCCTGTAATCCATCATAGGGATGGTCAAATTCAATTATGTTGAGTCCGCTATGTCCCACAACTTCCCTCACCGGCACGCTTCCGTTGGAATAATTGATCGGACCATAACACCGAATCACGAAATATTCAGTATTGGGCGGATCGGAAATACGCACAAAGAGCCTGTTCTTATACATGTTCATGGCGCTGAACGAAAAATTGTTCGTCGGAATTCTATCAGATGCTTCGCTCACGACCGCCCGAGACTCGGCCGCCCCATTTGTCGAGCTCCTTGTTTTTACAGAACAACCGTAGTTTTGTCCATGCGCGAACACTGAAATCTCGTATGTTGAAGCTTTTATATTCTCCATGGGGACGCCATTTATATCGGGAGTACTGCTGGTAATATATATATCCCCACCCTGCTCGGCCATTTCTGAAGAGCTGATTTTCATTGTGCGAAGCACCGGGGAAGCAGCCATCAGATCTCTCATTTCTATGATATAGTAGAGTGTGTACCGCGAACCATCAACATGCACCTTGATGCTGTTGACGCCACCGGAAGCAATGTGACTAAAATTTTCCGGAATGCCGTTTGGCTCCCGTCCTGCAGGTTCAGTGGTATAATTGAAATCCCACCATATATTAGGAGAACCCTCCTCGCCGGGATTCACCGGATAGGGGACACCGGCGCCGGCAGATTCATCAACGGTTTTATCAAATAGAAACCGCGACTCTTTGAGGTAGACATCAAGACGCACCACATCGCCCTTGCAGACTTTCCCGAGCCTGATTGACCGGGCAAGCTCCGTGAAATTATTGGCAAGAGCATTCCACCTGGTATCAAACGACATGAGGCTCCCGCTCTGAAGCGGCGTATAAATAAAATGGTCAAAATGCTCGCGAAAATCCTGCATATTATAGAGGATTATTTCATATCGATCCCCGGCCCATATAGGATCATTTATATCGCCTTCAAAATATTTTCCATTATGCATGATCACCCAGTATTTGGTTTTTAAAAGCTCTTCCGCGCTTAAAGACTCATTTTCATCAAAAGCGGCATTATCATTCTTGTTGAAGGGATTATATTTCTGATTAATATAATTTCCGAATACGTCCCGTTCGCTGCCAATTCTCTTTATGGTCTCGATACGATGCAGGGCGTTATATTCATCCGTATAGGTTTTTACCTCAGTGGCAAAATAATCCCAGTCATTCCCGGACAGATTCTCGGAATACAGGTACTCATGGTCCATGCCGGTCCCCCCTCCGGAATAGCCGGAATGCCACCAGAGCCCTTCGACTGGCACGGTCAGTTCCCTGGACATCGCATCTGTTTCCCAGCGCTCGCCCCCCTTCAGCGGAGATCTGAAAATATTATAAAGCGCTTTCTTTAAAGAAATACCTGGCGAAACATTTCCATCCGCCTCCCTGTCAAAAGCGGCCACCCTGTAGATGTCCCTCATATTGGGAGCAACGATTTTAATCACCGCGGTCCTTCCCTTTGCCGCCTCCTCGACCTGCTCAAGATTGCTTATGCCCGGCTGGTAGGACGAATCATCCACAAGATTCATATCATAGCTGAAAATGCTGACAACAGGAATGTACCCGTTCCTGATAGCCCGTTTGATTTTATCTGAGCTGATGCCATCGACCACAACGGCATACGGGGAGGTCTCCTCGGCGCCGCCGATCTCCACCTCAAAAGGACGTCCGTCATCATTTTTCAACTGAAATGTCGAAAGCGCCTCCAGTTTGCCGCTCGGGAGCTTCAGAAGCAGCGTGCAGAGAACATTCGAAATTTTCACCGGCTTATCGATTGACTCATTCCTGAAATGCAGCGCCGCCCGAACGACTCCTGCATTCGGTCCATAACTCGTTGTCTCGTTCATTATTTCGCTGTTGCGGTACCTGCTCTCCATCTCCATTACCTTGGCATCTTTCAGTTCAATGCCGCTCCCATCCATATTGTCATGATAGTTGACATCTTCGAATACCGTCTTTTCGCTCATCGAGGAGCGGCTGAAGCTGTTGGAAAAGCTCCAGTTTTCACTCTTGCTCGTCTTCTGCGTATATCCCAAGCCCGCACCCATGCTGAAGAGCTGCATGTAGGCAAAGTTGAAACTACTGTTATAACTGACCTCGTTCGCCTGGGAATATCCGTAGGAATTCGCACTGCTTCCGGCATCCGAACTGCTTGACTTGACCACATATGGCGTTGTCTTCTGGTTCAATTTCGAATAATGTGTTTCATCCATGTTCTCGGACCTGGTGGTCCTGGTGTTTTCCTCGTCAATCGACTCGGCATAAACCTTTGTTTCACCCGACGCATGGATCTCGAGCTCCATCATGATGGGATAATCCGTGCGTATCGTCACGCGGGGACAATCCACGACATACGGATTGGTCCCCATTGCGATCTCCCGTTCATTCGGGATTCCATCTCCGTCCCAGTCGGTGAGTATGTTCTGGCCGCTCGCATCACTGTAAGAGCTCGCGGCATAAGCCTGCACCGGGTTGCCCGGCAGGCCATTGTACAGCGGGTGGTATGAAACTGACAGATCGCCGGGAGGTATCAGGCCACCAGACCCGTCGTCAGCGGATTGATCGCCTGCGTCCTCAATTTTTTCGATCGCCAGCAATACCGGATTTTCCTTAAAACCGTCGGCTTTAATACAAGAAATAAAGAGGGGCGCGGCTGATAGCATTGCCGCACATATCATTCTCAGTACCCGGTCCATATCCTTCTCCTTATGATGAATTTATATTTGTATAATGTCCCGCTGCCCGAAGGCATATACTACGCCCTGGCAGATTTAATTCACCAAGCGGGATCATACTGTAGTTCAGGCGGGATTTTCTTACCCGACCCTAAAATATAAGCAGCAATACGCAGGAAAATATTACAAAAATTTTGTGGGAATATATTGCAATATAAAAAAAATTACATAAACCGACCTGCTGATTCGTTTATTGATAATGAACAACATTAATCAGGAAGGTGCTCATTATGGAAACCACGCTTAATATAAATTATGAAATTTTAGAAAAACTTCTTGAGGCAGCCGGAGACGCAGGTGTTTCACGATCTGAAATGATCGTCACGCTTATAAAAAAGGCCATGGACGATATTCCGGACCCCGCGCGTATGGGGACGATGGTAAGATACCAAAAGCGCCGCAAGCGAGGGGAATGGCGCAGGATACACCTGCAGATACGGATTGATGATTATGAATATTTCCTTGATCTGAGGAAATTGCTTAAAATGTCAGTTTCGTATATCCTTGCATATGCAGTAAAAAAATATCTGCCTGGTCTTATAATAAATAAGACCGATAACAATCGGTATCGTAATTATGTTGTAATACGAGATACAATCGATAATGTAATATGCTGGAAAATTCTCTGGGGGTGGCCGTATACTATAGAAAAAATCCTCCCTCATCCATAACCGTCACCGCCGCGCCAAAAGCCAATACCCACGCCACCAGATTTTACATCCGGCGATGCATAAATAATGAAAATTCGATCGCACCTGCCCCGCCCTACTGGCGCAGTAAAGGCGATAGCTCTGCTTACACAAAAACAGGAAGCAATATCAAACCCGCAATCTTGTCGCTTGAGCGACCACGCGGGGGGTCGATAAGGTTGCCATCGTGAAATGGCCCCCTTATCACATAATAACTCATTATTGCAGTTGTTATATGGGTTTATTCTTGACTTTTTGATATTGTGATCAAGAATTGGGATGGGTGACGCGGGTTTCTAATAATTTTTGTAAATTTGCGAAATTCAGTTATTGATTGTTAGGTACAATATCAATTGGAATAAAAATGGTTCGAGAAGCAAAACTAAAGGATTCAGAAGTAATAGCAAAAATAATTGTTGAAACCTGGAAGTATGCGTATATCGGTATAATTGATAAAAATTATGCGGATAATCTAGATGTGCAGAGGTTTATTCAAATAATAACTGATAATATTCAAGATAAGAAAGAAACTATATTTGTTTATGAGGAAAATGAAATAATAAAAGGCTTTATCTCAGGGAAATTCATAGATAATAATAATTACCAGTGTGAAACAGTAGGCCTTTATGTTTTACCAAAATACCAGCAATTAGGAATAGGCAGAATATTATTTAAACAAATAAATAATTTTTTTTCTGAACACAATTGCCAGAAAATGATACTCTGGACACTAAAAGGAGCAAAAAATAATTCATTCTATGAGAATAATGGCGGAGTAATCGCTGAGGAAATATTTTTGAAAATTGGCGAGAAAGAATATGCAGGGGTGGGCTTCTCTTTTAAACTGCACCCTTCCGGCATTTGATACTGCGCCCAGCAAATAGCAGCGCGCTTTGCCGGCTGGGCGCTCGGCGAACCGCTTCGCGCTTAAAGCTATAGCATCATAAAGTTCTCGGAGAAACACACAATGAGCGATACAGAGCATAACATTCACGATTTCGATGTTGCATTAATTCGCGAATATTTTTCCAGCATGGACCGTCAAGGCCCGGGAAGCCGGGAAGCAACAATAAAAGCATTGAGCTTTATCGATAATTTACACGAAAAATCAAACATTGTTGATCTTGGCTGCGGTACTGGAGGTCAAACCATTGTTTTGGCCCAAAACACTCAGGCGAATATTACAGGCATTGATTTATTCCCCGGTTTTATCGACAAACTGAATGACAATGCGCAAAAATTGAATCTTCAAAGCAGAGTCAAAGGCGTTATCGGTTCAATGGATAAACTCGATTTTCAATTGAATGAATTGGACCTTATTTGGAGTGAAGGGGCGATATACAATATTGGTTTTGAAAAAGGCATGAATTATTGGAACAAGTTTTTGAAAAAAGGCGGCCATGTCGCAGTCACCGAAGCGACATGGTTTACAGAAGAACGGCCGAAAGAAATATTTGATTTTTGGAATGATGCGTATCCAGAAATAGACACCATTCCAAATAAAATCGCTCAAATGCAAAAAGCGGGCTATGTTGTCATGGCAACATTCATATTGCCTGAGGTTTGTTGGACTGAAAATTTCTTTAAACCGGGAATACCGGCGCAAAAAACATTCTTGGATAAATACAAAGGCAATAAATCAGCCGAAGAATTTATAAAATACGAAAAACATCATGCCTTACTTTATGATAAATATAAGGATTATTATGGGTATGTCTTTTATATTGGCAAGAAAATATAGAATCCCCGCCGGCCGCGGCGCGGATTCGGGGACCTTTATTAGCGCCTTGCCGGCGTTTTGCCCGGCGAACCGCTACGCGGTTTAGGCTACGCTTGGGCGTTATAAGAAAGCGGCGCGCTATTTTATCAATGCAGAGGGCGGCCGTTCTGGCCGCCCAAAAGAGCAAAAAAAACAAACAAGGGGGCAACAGTCCCTTGTATCCACCTTCTTGAATTGTTAAATAGTTAAATTCTTAAAAAGCCCGGACAGCCCGAACCCTGCCCGTGGTGTTCTTAGGGCCGCTGCCCTGGTCGCCATTGGTGAAACTCTCCTTCCACACGACGGCAGCACCGTCCTCAGACGAGCTCAAATAGTAATTATCAGCGAAACCGCCGGCACCACTGTTATCTCCTGTGCCGTCATCAACCAGGTTATCCCATATGGCATTCAGTTCATATCTCGAGGGTAAAAACCAGTCGGTCATTCCGCCGCCGTGATAATCTCTGCATATTTTTGCCGCACTGTAAACATGTTCGCTCTGAACAATAATAGCGTCAGTGTTCGCAGATCCAGTCCCTATTGCAGTTCCCGTTGTCCCGACTAGTGTAGATGCAATATTACTCCATACTGAACCTAAACTCTGATCAACCGGCGCCACCTCTAATCCGTGCAACCCTCCATCGGTTACATAGAATACGATACCTACTCCGCTTGGACCGATATCGCCTATGACGTATGTTTTGCTGCCTCCGGCAAGAAGTAGAAGATTTTTGTTATTGTCCTTCTTCTCCGTGTCGCAGGACAAAAGGGCCATGGCAAAGCAAAGCATCGGAACTGTCATGAAGCGTAGCTGTGGTTTCACGGTTCTTCCCCTGAAATAAGATTTTTTATCGAATGAAATGAATCTACACGATTCATTTCGTTGAATTAACTAATCAAGTCTCTATACTGTGAATATGTCAATAGTTTATTGACTTGTTCAACAGCATACAAATCGTATAATTGATCAGTTTTTGTTTCAGATACAATTTGTTCCATGTAAATGCTGCAATACATCACCCGCTTCGCGAACTGCGGTGCTCGGGCTCGCGCTTCTCCCCCAGGCTTCGGGCACGACGCCCAGCCCTTCGACAGGCTCAGGGCAGGCTCTGCTTCGGACAGCACATAGCTCCTCTGCCGCAGCGAGTTTATTTTTTTTGCAGGGGCTTCGCCCCTGCACTCCAGTGACACGCAGGAAGCGTGTTAACGCGAGGATGGCGCAGGAGGCGCCTTCCGGAGCGTAAGGTAAAAAAGAATTGAAAAGACTCTTAAAACCGATAAGCCAAGAACAGACTCGGAAAAACGCACCAGTATAAGACGTTACACTAACGTAAACCCTATAGCCCCCGCCGGCGATTGAGGCGGCACGCGAGCCGCCGTGTTTGTGACGTCCTGTCACCGGCGGCAGGCAGACATCCTGTCTGCTCGGTCTCGATAAGGGGGCCATCGTGCGGGGTTGATGACCAACCCCTTTTTTATTAAATGATATACAATATATTATTTGCAAACATATTTGTATATACGTTGAGCATTAATGC
>JAFGBT010000029.1 GCA_016933025.1 Spirochaetota bacterium
AGAGAACCTGGTGCCGTCGATCTCGCATACGACCCCGAGGACGCGGAGAAAAGATTCCAGGCCGTTATCGGAGATCGAGAGCATTTTTGTTATGCGTTTAATCATGACAGGCCCGTACTTTTTCCATACCGCGAGGTCGATCTCGAAGGCCCTGTCGAAGCCCGCCTCCTTTTCGAGCTCCAGGAACCACAGCCCGTCGATCGCCGTAATTGCGGATTTGACCAACTTGAGCAGTTCATCCTGGTTGAGTTGTTCCATGGCATATCCTTTTGCAAAAAAAAATATCATCGAGTTTTCAACGCCGAGGGCGCGGAGTTCGCCGAGCAAAAAGAAAATGTATTTTTAAAGTAAATAATCATTTTTTCTGCGCCCACTGCGCGCCCCTGTGCGTTAATATTTTCATTCATATTTATAAATATCAAGCACTTTACTGTGCCGCCAAGGACTGTTATAGAGGGATGATGTTTTTTCGCGAAGATAATGGCACGCCAGGAATCGCATGCCGGGTAAAAAGTTCTGGACAAGCGTATTAATAGATTATCTGATAGGCTATGTATTAACGGGCGGAGAGGTTTGCCATGAAATATTGTTTGCTGATATTGATTTCCGTGTTGTTGATGCTTCCCTTGAATTCATGCAAGAAATCAAATGAAGGAATGGCGGATGAATCCCTTTCCGGTGTGTACTGCAATCAGGATAAATACAAAGCTCAGATAATCATTACCGGCAAGGTGCTCGCCTATATGCCGTTTGAAAAATTCCCCGGAACATTGAGATGGAATGACAAGGTCAACGGGTATACCATGGAAGCTTTTGGCATATGCACCAAGATTGAATACAATAACAACAATTTCACTGTGTATACCTGCGACTGCGAGTACAAGGATTGCAAAGTAAAAGATACGTATACCAAATGCGAGTAAGGCATGGATGGTTGATTGTAATGCGTAATGGAGAATTTTCAGTGATGTCAGGAACCGCGGATGACCCTTAATCCCTGAACAGCTCTTTTATCCGGTTCAGCACCGCCGGGCTGGTTATGCTCACGTCTTCAAGTCCTGCTTTGATCTCCCTCGTGTCGAGTTCCACGCTTTCGCCGCCGGTAATCCTTCTCACGATAAAATCGACCCCCGGGTTTCCCATGATAAGCGTTACCACAGTCGAGCCGAGATCGCCCAGCGGCTTCCTGTCAATGTGGCTCGCGATGAAACGGGCGCACAGGAAGGTGCCTTTTCCCGGCTCGGAGCGGATCTCCAGGCCGCCGCCCGCCTGGCGGGCGGCTTCATCCAGGAGGGGAATGCCCATCCCCACCCGCCTCGTGGTTCTCGTTGTCGTGAAGGGATCCCGTGACGTCAGGAGCAGACCGCCGTTCATCCCCTTTCCATTGTCCTGTATGGTCAACGTAAGCAGGTCCCTGCCGGGGTCTTCCTCTATTGTAATTTCCACCAGCGATGCGCCGGCCATTGTCGAGTTTTCGACGATATCCAGTATGTGAAGGGAGATATCCTGCATGACGCCTGTCTGCCCTAATATTGATCGTTTGCAATGGCCCTGCCGTCCCTGCCCGCAAAGGCCATGCGTATCTCGGAAAAATTCAGCTCTTCAATGGTGAACATCGTCCTGGCCGAACCAATGTCTTCCAGCTCGTGCGAGTCGGATGATGTTATCATCGGGTATCGGCCATATTCGCTGAAACGAAGACGGGCCGAGGCACTGTCCAGGTTTCTCGAGATTTCAATGCCGTCAATCGGTATATCGCCGGGAATGAAGCCAAGCTGTCCAATGATGCTGTTGACCTCCCGGTCGATATGGGAAAAGACCGCAATGCCGTGGTACCGATGGATCCATTCAACAGTCCGGTTTACGTTAAGCGATGTGGATCCCACGAGCAGTCTCCTGTTGAAACCCTCGACCTCGTCACGCTCGTTGGCGATGACCTGGAGTCCGAAAAGATTTTCGTCGTTTTCACCCGGAGTGAGGTTGCCGAACACGAGGTTTTGCATTTCCAGGGCATCTCTGCATGACTGGAAGAGTCCCAGGACATGGACCTCCTCCACGGTGTTGATTTCTATGCCAGGTATGACATAGAGCCCGGTTCCCGCAGCGGCACCCTCAACAGCGGGGACGTTCTCCGCGCTGTTATGATCGGTAACGGCGATAATCGATAACCCGGCTTCCCGCGCATGCCCGACTATCTTGCGGGGCGTCATGTCAAGACTGGCGCAGGGAGAGAGGCACGTATGTATATGAAGATCCGCGGAAACAGTTTTCAGCACGGTATAATTTGTCTCCTTGTCCTCGATTTTAGCAGGATCGCTGCCATCTCCCTCGTGCGGCGGGATGTTCGCGGGGGTGGCGCCCGCGTCGCTGCCGGGGAGGCACGCGGCCCGCAGGCAGGCGATTATTATCCCCTGATACCCAGCCCGTACAGCTTGCCGACGATTTCGAATGTTGAGAGAGGCGTCGACATGACGGCGATGCCCTCCTCTTTCGCCTTGGCCAGGGTGCTTTCCTCGGGCTCTCTGCCGTTGACAAGGATGATGCCGGCGAGGTTGCGCAGAACGGCAACGGCGACTATGTTGTTGTGCGTTTGAAGGGTTATCCACACGTTTCCGTCCTTGGCGTTGGCCATGACGTCGCTGAGGAGATCGCTGGAGTAGCCGCCTGTCACGTCGCAGTCCATGTCTTCCGCGCTGTTTTTCAATTCAAGCCCGCATGATTTGATTATTTCATTTAACTTCATGATCTTCTCCGATTAATATTTCAATTTTTAATGTTGTTCCCTTGCCGACTTCTGACTGCAGGTCCATCTTGTCGGAACATTTCTTTATATTCGGGAGGCCCATGCCCGCTCCGAACCCAAGCTCTTTCACCCATGATTCTGATGTCGTGTATCCCGGCTGCATCGCCTTCTCGATGTCATCGATGCCGGGGCCGCTGTCCGTCACGTTGAGGGATAGTTTGTCCTCGGTTATAGTGTACTGCATGACGCCGCCGTTGGTATAGATAACCACGTTCATTTCCGCCTCATATGATGCTATGGCCGCACGCTGGATGATATCGGGCTGTATCCCCATGCGTTTCAGGTTTTTTTTCATGGTGGTCGATGCCTTGCCCGCGTTGTCGAAGTCCTTCCCGGAAATTTTGAATTTGAGTGTTACTTTTTTCTGGTCCGCGGATATATCCCCGAAGAAATGGCTTGCCCGGTACTGACGGATCTCCTCCTCTTTGTATTCTTTTTCGAGCTTTTTCAGGGTCCCGTTGATGATGACGCCTCTTGTTATGATGCCTACAAGCTTGCCGCTTTCACGATCAAGCACCGGGAAGCGACCGAATCCAAACTGGTCGAATTTTTTCACGGCATGGATGAGAGGCTGATCGGCATAGAGACACTGCGGATTCTTGGACATTACTTCTTCCACGCGCTGGTCGGCGTCGCCGTCGCTCAGCCACCGTATCAGGTCTTCGATGCTGATAACGCCTACCAGATTTGAGCCTTTGACCACCGGAAGGCCGGATATCCGGCGCTCCTGAAGAGTCTTCTTCAGTTGGCTCATCATGTCGGAAGGTCCGATGGAAATGATGTCCTTCCTCATGACGTCTGCAACTTTCAGCTCAAAGAGAATTTCTACAGTTTTATCGAATTTTGTTTCCATTGCTGCTCAAAAGCAATATATAAATATATTACTCGCAGGGCTCGAAGGCGTCTTCAATTCCCTTGCTAAAGAGTTTTCCGCTGGCAATGAACAGACTGTCTTTAGTGCTGAGCAAGGTGATTTCTTCTTCGTGCGCGAGATCGATTAGCTTTTGATCGATCGGCCTTCCCCGCACAATAACCACAGCTTTTATTCCGAAAACCGAACATGTGCGAATGGCCTGGGCATTATTAAGGCCCGTCAGAAGCAGGTCCGGGACATGGACTCTGGCGAGAATATCGCTCAACAAGTCGCAGGCCGCGGCAGACTTGATTTCCGCGTCCGACTGGTTATTATGCAGGTAGTGGACCTCGGCATTCAAGAGCTTGATGATTTCACCTATCTTCATGCTTCCCCGGTATGTTGTTTTGCTGGAAAGTTTTCCTGATTAATATATTCTTTTGAGATCGTGTCAAGAATAAAAACGGCGCGGCTTCAATCGATGATACGTGCCGCATCGATATTGTGACGGGATGTTTTATCATCCTGAGAGCTCTGTTTCACGGCACGCGAGTCAGATTGCTGACGAGAACGAAATCCTCTTTCGTCAGATAGGAGGCTGTCGCCTGCTGCGCAACCCGCCATTTGACATTTCTGCAGTGCGCCGGAGTTGATATGATGATCGGTCGTGTACTTGTTTCTGTTTGGTTGATCGAGAAAAATTTTAAAATTTATTCTTGACATTAATTTATGAATTACATATACAACACTATAATGGGGATAATTTTTATTATATGATTTTACTGCTATGCACCCGCATGGCAGAATAAACCGGAAAAAAATAAGCGTTCAGCTTTTTTTTTATGCCGAGAGCGAGTCAGTGAGATGGAGTGGCCCGCTGCGGCAGTGCGATCTGTCGGTGCACGCATCGCCCCTGAAAGACCGGTGAAGCTCGATATTTTTCCCTGTTGGGGAAAAAACCGTTACAATTCCCGGACACGGTTTGAGGGCGATGAATGTTTTCCTGCAAATAACGGATAGTAGGTAAGGGATGTTAGGTATAGTAAAAAAAATCGCCCCCTTCGCAGCCATGGCGTTGTTTGTGCTAATCGGCATTATTGGATATTCCATTGAAAAGTCATCGACCCCGGTTCGTGTCTTGTTCAGTACGAACGGCGGTGATGTTGTTTTCCAGCACGAAGCGCATGTCCGGGACTATGATCAGCGCAAATGTCAAAACTGCCATCACAACATGTGGTCCGATTCCCTGGAGAGGGGATGGAAATGCCGCAGCTGCCACCGCGAAGGCGCCGATTACGAGAACATTTGCGAAGACCGAGCGCCGCACCGGCAGTGCATCGGCGCGAACTGTATAGCGTGTCATGCTGATTTAGGCATTGATCCGAAGGAGTGCTCCTTCTGTCACCGAAAGTAGAAACAAGGGGTTTTTCCGGGATAATTTATTCTTCTGTATCCCATGATGTCATGCGTGGCCGCCCATCTTTGATTAGTACAGGTGAGCGGTATATTACGGAAGCGGTTTTTTAAAGCACCAGTATAAGGCAGGCAGCGAAAGGGTAATGAATATTCGGTCCATATTCGGCTTTTTACCGCCGCGGTTGCTCTACAGCCAGGAAGAGCTTCCTGTAAAAGATGTTCCCCTGTCCGGGAAAGCTGTGGTGGTAATACAAAAAGTGGGGCAGGAGGGCCCCGAGCCGGCTGTAACGTGCGGCGAGTTCGTGAAAACGGGGGGGAAGCTTTTTGATTCCCGGGGGAGACTGCTCGCCTTTTCGCCGGTGACCGGAACGATTGACGAGATATATGACCTGCGCTGCATCGACAGGGAATTCACGGCAATTTCAATAGCCATCGCGGAAGCGGATATATGGGACGAAAACAGCGGCCGGATTGACGGTTATGAAACCATGGACACCGGCTCTCTCATGGCAACCCTGCGTGATGCCGGCTATGATCTGGCCCTTCCCGCCGGCGGAAAGGCGGACGCGGTGATACTCAACTGCCTTGAAAGCGATCTCATGATTTCTATTAATGCCGCTGTCCTCGCCGGCAGAGCTGATTCCATCAGGCGCGGTCTGAAACTGCTGAAAGGGATCGCGTCGGCTGATGCGGTCATCATAGCCGCGTCCCCCGCTCTGCGTGAACGCGCCGAGGCGATAGCCCGTGAAGGAGGGGAGAGGGTCGCCGAGGTCGACATGGTAAAGCCCGTGTATCCGGCCGGGATGAATGAGATCCTCCCACGGGTCCTCCAGAGGAAAGGCGTGCGGCGGCCGCTGGTCGTATCGCCGGTGGCGGTAGATTCTATGGTCACATATCTCGAAAAGGGATTTCCAGCCCTGGATAAAATCATCACGCTCATTGATGGAAACAACCAGCGGGTAAACATGAGGGTGCGGCTCGGAACGCCGATTTCACACGTTCTCCGCGAAGGGAATGTCAGGATAAGCGATGGCGACAAGCTCATTCTCGGCGGTACAATGCGCGGGATTACGGCCTTTCACGCCGAGTTTCCGGTTACAGCGGATATCGATGCCATCATGATCCAGAGCAGGCGTTCGGTCGTGAGCATGGGGGACACTCCCTGCAAGGGGTGCGGCAGATGCGTCAGTGTCTGCCCCAACGGTCTCCAGCCGCACCTCCTGGGCCGTTATGCCGAATTTTTCCTGTTTGAGCGATGCAGGGACTATGATATCGACTACTGTATCGAGTGCGGCATGTGCGCATACGTGTGCCCGTCGCGGAGAGCGCTCGTTCAGTATATCGGCCTGGCGAAAAAAGAGCTGGCAAAAAAGGAAGGAGAGGCAGCTCATGCCGTCGAATGAGATCAGATACCACAACCTGGTTGTCTCCCATGCCCCTCACGCGCATGACGGGAGCAGCTTCAGCGGCGCCATGTACACCTTCATCGCGGCGCTGGCGCCGGCGGCAGTGTACGCCGTCGCTATTTACGGGGTGCACGCCCTCAGGGTCATGACTCTGTCCATGGCCGCTGCAATGGCCTCGGAATTCCTTATACAGAAATTATTCAGACAGCCGGTTTCCGTATCCGACGGCAACTCGATGCTGACCGGCCTTCTTTTCGCGCTAATTCTGCCTCCCGGCGTACCCTGGTGGCTCGTGGTCGTCGGTTCTTTTGTCGCGATTCTGGTCGGTCAGCAGATTTACGGAGGGAAGGGGGGAAATCCCTTCAACCCGGTTCTCGTCGGGTGGGCCGCCGTCAGGCTTTCATGGGGAGAGTACATCAATTTAGATTACGCCATGATCAATTACCGGCTCGATTTTTCTTTTGAGTATCCGCTTTCCCTTTTGAGAAAGGCCGGGGTCGCGGGGATTGAAGGGTTCAACTATATTGATCTTCTCCTGGGCAGGCAGGTGGGCGGGATGGGATCTTCAGCCGTTTTGCTCATAGCTCTTGGCGGGATTTTTCTCATCCTGCGCGGGCACATCTCATGGAGAATACCCGCCTCTTTTCTCGCCGGCGTTGCCGGGACCGCCCTTGCATTTTGGCTTGTCAGCGGTTCCCTGTATGCAGACCCGCTTTTCCATCTTCTCACGGGCAACATAATGATAGGCGCGTTCTTCCTTGCGACTGAATATTCAAGTTCGCCCGTCAATAAAACGGCCATGGTTATCTACGGACTCGGCTGCGGTTTTCTCACGGTTCTGTTCAGGAGCTGGAGCAATTATCCTGACGGCGTCTTTTTCGCCATTCTCATCATGAATATAGTTAACCCCCTTCTGGACAAGATAAGACCGGCTGTGCCGGGCAGGGATAAAAAGGATGGGCGGGCGCCATGATCGAGTATGTAAAAATGATCGTCGTATTATCGGCAATCAGCGCCGTCTGCGGTTTCGGCCTTGCTCGGATCAGCTCGGCAACGAAAACGCGGATCGAGGAACAGAAGCTCCTCAATGTCAAGGGTCCCGCGGTAAAAAAAATACTGGCTGGCTCGGGCAACAATCTCATCGCGGACCGCAAGGAGATTGTGATTAACGATAAAAAGATGATCGTATTCATCGGGAAGAAAAATGGCGTCCCCTGGGCGCTGGCCTATGAAATGGAGGCCGATGGCTTCGGGGGCGAGATGAACGTCATGATGGGATTCAATCTGTCAGACAATACCCTGACCGGTGTGGGAGTGACGTCCCACAAGGAAACGCCGGGCGTTGGGTCGCGTGTCACTGACGATTCCTTCACCGGCCAGTTTAAGGGCAAGGAGTCAACGGCGTCATTTAAAGTCAAGGCGGACGGCGGCGTCATCGACGTCGTGACCGGCGCAAGCGTTTCATCCAGAGGGGTGTGCGACGCAGTACAAAAAGGCGCATCCCTCTACCGCGACGTGCGGGCTGAGTCGGGAAAGTAATGTTCGGGAGAAGCGCATGGTTTCATTAGCGGGGGAATTCACCAAGGGGCTCTGGAAGGACATACCTCCCTTTCGGCTGGTCCTGGGGCTCTGTCCCACCCTGGCAGTCACCAAGTCGTGCCTGAACGGACTTGGTATGGGGATGGCGACCGTCTTCGTCCTGGTCTGCTCCAATATCATCGTGTCAATGCTCAGGAAGGTGATACCGAAAAAAGTACGCCTTGCAAGTTATATCGTCATCATCGCCTCTTTTGTCGTTATCGTCGAGTTGCTCACACAGGCCTATGTGTACAGCCTGTACCAGGCCCTGGGGATATTCATTCCGCTTATCGTGGTGAACTGCATCATCCTGGGAAGGGCGGAGGCGTTCGCCTCGAAAAACACGGTGGTCCGTTCGGCCCTTGACGGTCTGGGCATCGGCGTCGGTTTTATGCTTTCACTCGGATTTCTCGGCGCGGTGCGGGAAATTCTGGGCAAGGGGACGCTGTTCGAGGGGAGTCAGTATATGATTCACGTGTTCGGACAGTCATTCGAGCCATTTACCTTCATGGTGGAGGCGCCCGGTGCCTTCGTCTGCCTCGGGCTTCTTCTCGGTATTATGAACGTGCTGGGGGATTGATATGGAATACCTGGTCCTTGCCATAACCGCCATACTGATCAAGAACATCCTTCTTGCCGAGTACCTGGGCAACTGTCCCTTCATCGGGGTTTCGAAGAAGATGGACACGGCGATCGGGATGGGCATGGCCGTTATATTCACCATTGCGCTGTCAAGCACCATAACCTGGGCAATCCAGAAGTACGCACTGGTCCCACTCGACATTGTGTATCTGCAGACGGTGGTCTTCATCCTGGTCATCGCGGCGCTGGTCCAGCTTGTTGAGATGTTTTTAAAGAAGGCGGCGCCGCCGCTGTACAAGGCCCTGGGTATATTCCTCCCCCTGATTACGACAAACTGTGCTGTACTCGGAATCGCCGTCCTGAACATCCGGAGGGGGCACACTTTTATTGAAATGCTTGTTTTTTCAATAGCATCGGCCGTAGGTTTTACAATCGCCCTTATTCTTATCGCGGGTCTTAGGGAGCGCTTTGAAATAACGCATATCCCGAGGCCCCTGCAGGGCACGGCTATTGGACTGGTTACGGCGGGGCTGATGGCCCTGGCCTTTTTCGGCTTCGCGGGCGTCGATAGCGCCCTGAAGGCATTACAATGATCGTCAGGATAGACTGAGATGTTCACGCCAACACTTTTTCTTCTCGGCCTTGGATTCGGAGCGGCCATCATGCTGGTCGTCGCGTCGAAGGTTTTTTACGTGTGGGAGGACCCCAAGATCCAGGAGGTCGAGGAGTCGCTCCTGGGCGCCAATTGCGGCGGGTGCGGATATCCGGGCTGCTCGGCGGCGGCAGCTGCGGTCGTAGCCGGCAAGGCGGGGGCGAACGTCTGCGTGGCCGGAGGAAGCGAGATAGCACTCAAAGTCGCCGCCGTCATGGGAATTGAAGTGGAGGTCAGCGAGCCGGAGATAGCCTATTCCAGCTGCCGGTACAACCTTGAGGATGCCGACACCAAGTATGTCTATTCAGGCGTGCCCGACTGCCGCGCGGCGGCGGCCTACGGCGGTGGGCCCAAGGAATGCCCCATCGGCTGCATCGGCCTGGGCACCTGTTACCGGTCCTGTCCTTTCGGCGCAATATCTATGAGCGAGTACGGTCTGCCCGTGTTCGACCGGGACCGGTGCCGGGGTTGCGGCATCTGCGTTGAGGTATGCCCCAAAGACATCATCTATCTTTCTTCAACCACCGCACGGATGACCGGCGATTTCCGCACCGATGAATGTACCACTCCGTGCCAGCGGGCCTGCCCCACCGGCGTCGATATACCAGGGTACGTCAGGCAGATCACCATGGGAAATTTCGAGGAGGCCGTCAGGATCGTCAAGGAGCGGTGTCCGCTGCCGCTCATCGTCGGAAGGATCTGTCCGGCACCGTGCGAGATGGACTGCCGGAGGGCGCTGGTTGACCGGTCAGTGGGCATCAACACCCTCAAGCGTTTTGTCGCAGATCATGAAATGAAGTCCGGGAAGAGGATACATCCCCTCAGGGCGGCCGGAACCGGGAAGCGGGTGGCCGTAATCGGCGGCGGCGCCCAGGGACTCACGACTGCCTATTATCTCGCCTGTCTCGGCCACGAGCCGACGATATATGAATCCACCGGCAGGCTCGGCGGCATCGTGCGATATGTGATTCCCCCGGCGAGGCTTCCGGAGAAGGTCCTTGACTGGGAAATCCAGGGCATCCTTGACGCGGGAGTGAAGGCGGAAACAGAAAAAACAGCGGGAAGGGATTTTACCATTGCATCCCTGCTGGGTGAGGGCTTTCGTGCGGTGGCCCTTGCGACGGGGGGGCTCGACGGGAGGAGCATCATGCCGGGCGGCGGAGAAGTTTTTCGGGCCGTTCCCGGTGTTTTCCTTCTCGTCGATTTTCTCTCCGTGATTTCGAAGCGCGATGATTTCCGGACGGGAGGCACTGTATATATCTTCGGTGGCGGGACCTCTGCCGTGGAAGCGGCGCGGGCATGCCTGCGCGGAGGCGCGCGTCAGACGGTCATCATCAGCCCATCGGGCAGGCAGGAGATGATTGACCGGGGCATTGATCTGGACGGTGCCGAGCGGGAGGGAATGCGCTTCCTCTTCTCCACGGTGATTTGCGGACTTTCGGGCAGGGACGAGTCGCTGAGCGGGTTGCGGCTGATACGCGAGGACTGTACGGCGGAGGATGTTCCCGCCGACATGCTGATTCTCTCGACCGGCCGGGTTTCAGACCTGGTTTTCGCCGGATCCGCCGGCGGGAATGACGATCCCGGCTCGTGGAAGACGCTTGATTCATACCGGATGAATCCCGACAACCGGTACGACGATATTTTCGGCCTTAAGGAATTAGGAGTGTTAAACGATAACCTGGCGGTCGTTCGTTCCATCGCCAGGGGGAGAAGGATAGCCCGGTCGATCCACCTGTATCTGGGCGGCAAGGAGCAGGACCCGCCGGTGAATCAAATCAGGAAGGGGATGAAGATCCTCAATACTAAAGATATTCGGGGCGTGGAACCGGCGCGGCGCAATCTATCGTCGCCGGGCATCCCGGCGGGGAGCTATTCAGACCCGGATGTTCTATTCGGGGAGACTGAGATTGATGCCGGGCTTACGGAGGAGATGGCCCTGAACGAGGCGGGACGCTGCCTGGATTGCGGCCTGATATGCTACCGAAAATCCGGTTCGTCGGACCCGCGGGGGCCGAAGGACCATACATCATAGCGGAGCGGTGCAATGAACATCTATCATGTGACGAGAGAATTTGACACATTTCTGAAAAGGGAGAACCTGTCCGGTTATAAAGACAGGATCGATTCAATTCTGGAGATTTACCGCGAGCGGCCGGGCGGGCTCATTCCCGTCCTGCAGCAGGTCCAGGAACATATAAAGTACCTCCCACCCGTGGTGCAGCATTATATCGCTATGGGACTCGGCGTTCCTTCGTCGGATGTATACGGGGTGGTTTCGTTTTATTCATTTTTCACCATGAAGCCGCGGGGAAGGCATCTGGTGAGGGCGTGCCTGGGCACGGCGTGCTACGTCAAGGGAATCCAGAGGGTAATCGATAAAATCGAGACCGGCTTCAATCTGAAGATGGGCGGTACCTCCGAAGACCGGCGGTTTACGCTCCAGGGAGTCCGGTGTCTCGGCGCCTGCGGACTTGCCCCGGTGGTCATGGTAGACGACGATACGCTCGGAGAGGTCGATCCTTCAAAGATCGTGAAATTGCTGGAGAAGTACGAGTGACCGCTGCCCGGCTGCGGAATGCGGTCATTCATTCAAAGCGAGGAACGGTATGGCGAAACTAACAATAGAAGACCTGAAAAAAATCAGGCAGCAGGCACAGGGGACGGTAACCATGCGCGAGGGGTCGCACCGGGCGAAGATAACCGTGCACATGGGAACCTGCGGTATCGCCGCGGGAGCGAGGAAAATTATGGACGCATTTCTTGCGGAGGTCAGCCGGAGCGGCGGCACTGACGTGGTTCTGACGACGTCGGGCTGTGCCGGGCTGTGCAGCAGGGAGCCCATGGCGACCGTTGAGATCAGGGGCTCGGCCCCGGTCAAGTACATAGATCTTGATGAAGCGAAGGTGAAAAAAATATTCGAGGATCATGTCTTAAAAGAAAAGCCGGTCACCGAATACGCCCTGGTACAGGGGAGCGAGACAACGTATTAGGATTTTTACATGGAACGGGTTTACAGAACACATATCCTTGTCTGCGCCGGCACCGGTTGCGTCTCAGCCGGCTCGCTGAAGGTGCGCGATGCGTTGGTAAGGGAAATTGAAAAGCACGGCCTCGAGGAAGAGGTAATGGTGGCCACCACCGGCTGCAACGGCTTCTGCGCAGCCGGTCCCATCGCCGTCGTTCACCCCGACGGGATATTCTACAAGCGCCTGAACGTGGAGGATGTCCCCTACTTCGTCGAGGAGCTCCTGGTAAAGGGCCGCGTGGTGGAAAAGCACCTCTTTGCCGAGGAGGAGCGCAACGAGCTGATCCCGGTCATGAATGACATCGGATTTTTTAAGAACCAGGTGCTGGTGGCGCTGAAAAATCGCGCCCTGATAGATCCTGACGTCATTGACGAGTACATCGGGAGGGACGGCTACGTGGCAACGTCACGCGCGCTGACGGAGATGTCTCCGGGAGCTATCGTCGAGGAGATCCAGAAATCGGGCCTTCGCGGACGCGGCGGCGGCGGATTTTCAACCGGACTGAAATGGAAGTTCTGCATGGAGACGAAGGGGGACGTCAAGTACATACTCTGCAACGCCGATGAAGGCGACCCGGGGGCGTTCATGGACCGGTATATACTGGAGAGCGACCCGCATGCCGTGCTGGAAGGCATGATTATCGGCGGCAAGGCCATCGGCGCGAACAAGGGATATATCTACGTCAGGGCCGAGTATCCGCTGGCGATACAGAGGCTGAATACCGCCATCGCTCAGGCGCGCGAATACGGTCTGCTGGGCGAGAACATTCTGGGCAGCGGCTTCGACTTCGACATAGAGCTGTACTACGGAGCGGGCGCCTTTGTCTGCGGCGAGGAGACGGCGCTGATGCAGTCGATCGAGGGGAAGCGGGGAATGCCGCGGCCGCGGCCCCCGTTTCCGGCGCAGAAGGGCCTGTGGGGGAAGCCGACGGTGTTGAATAATGTCGAAACCTACGCCAACGTTCCGCAGATCATACTGAGGGGCTCAGCCTGGTTTTCGAGCCTCGGGACCGAGACGAGCAAGGGCACGAAGGTGTTCGCTCTTACCGGCGACGTGAACAACATCGGCCTCATCGAGGTCCCCATGGGGATCACCCTCAGGAAAATCGTGTATGATATCGGCGGCGGGATAAAAAACAACCGGGAACTCAAGGCCATACAGATAGGGGGGCCGTCCGGCGGGTGCCTGCCGGCGAGCATTATCGATACCCCCGTTGATTACGAATCAATTATCAAAACCGGCGCCATCGTCGGTTCCGGCGGTATGGTTGTCATGGACGACAGCAACTGCATGGTTGACATCGCCCGGTTTTTCCTGGAATTTACCGCAGAGGAATCGTGCGGCAAGTGCACGCCGTGCCGGGTGGGAACGCGGATACTGCTTGAAAAGCTCAAGGACATTACCGAGGGAAGGGGTAAAGACGGCGATATCGAGATACTCGAAACCATATCGCGCAACATAATCTCTTCCTCGCTGTGCGGACTCGGGCAGACTGCGCCCAATCCGGTACTGACGACCATTCGCTATTTCCGGCACGAATATGAGGCCCATATCTACGACAAGAAGTGTCCTGCCGGCAAGTGCAAGGCGCTGATATCCTATATCATCGATCCGGAAAAATGCACGGGCTGTATGCTCTGCAAGCGGAATTGTCCGCAGGAGTGTATCACGGGAGAGAAGAAGACGCCCCATGTCATCGACCAGACACTCTGTATACGGTGCGGCCTGTGCTATGAATCATGCCGGTTTAACGCGATCAGGGTGGAGTAAGACCCGCGGCGGACTTCCCATGAGGGGCCGCGGCGAAACAATAACAGTTTCAGGGGAGCCATGAATCCTGACAAAACCATCACTATAAACGGCAGCCGCTACGAATTTCAGGTCGGGGAAACGGTTCTTGAGGTCGCGAGAAGAAACGGTATCTTTATACCCACGCTCTGCCACCTCTCAGGCACGACCAATACCGGTGCATGCAGGATCTGCGTGGTCGAGGTAGAAGGCATGCGCAACCTGGTGGCTTCCTGTGCCATGCCGGCATCGAAAAACATGGTCGTATTCACCGATTCCCCCCGGGTCACCGGGGCGCGGCGCTTCATACTGGCCCTGCTCATGGTCTCGGGAAATCACAACTGCGCCGCGCGGGGCGCGTCCGGCGAGGACTGGACCGATTTTCAGGTTGACGTGAGGCGGCACGACGGGAGTTCCGAGATATGCGACGCCTACGGCAGCTGTGTCCTGCAAGAACTCGCCTATCGGTACCAGGCGCATGAGTTGATCCCGGGACTGCGGCTCCCCGCCCTGAAAACAGTGTATCCCGCCGAGGACGTGAATCCCTACATAACGCGCGATTTTTCCCGGTGTATCCTGTGCGGACGGTGCGTCAAGGCCTGCAAGGAAATACAGGTGAACAACGCCATATCGTACGGCTACCGCGGCATGCACGCCAAGATCGTGACGGCGGGCGACAGCGTCCTGGCCGAATCGGACTGCGTATTCTGCGGGGAATGCATCCAGGCATGTCCCGTCGGCGCTCTTGTGGAAAAAGACGTCAGGTACAGCACGCGCTTCTGGGGCATGAGACGGGTCCCGAGCACCTGCGGATACTGCAGCGCGGGATGCGCGGTCAATATCTACGTGAGGGACAACGCCGTTGTCAGGATAGACGGCGCCCCGGGAGGCGCCAATGGCGGGAGCCTCTGCGTCAAGGGAAGATACGGATTCCGGTATCAGCAGGCGCCTGGAAGGCTCATGCAGCCCCTGGTGAAAAAAGACGGTGCTCTGAAGCCTGCATCCTGGGAGGATGCACTGGCCGCGACGGCCGGTCCGCTCCGGGAAATAATCAAGAAGCATGGTCCAGACGCCGTTGCGGGTATCGCGTCGGCACGTTGCACAAACGAGGACGCCTATGCCATGCAGAAATTTTTCAGGGCGGTCGCAGGCACCAATAACATCGACAATACTGCGCGCCTGGTCGACGCGCCCGCGGTATACGCGCTCCGTCAATCCGCGGGTGTTCAGGCAATTGCGGGGTCGATCGCGGACATTGACGAAAGCGATTGCATCATGGTCGTCGGTTCAGATGCCACAACGAGCCATCCCGTTATCGCGGCCAGGATCAAAAGGGCCGCAGCGATCAAGGGGGTGCCGCTCATCGTGGTCGACCCGAGGGCCACTGCGCTGGCCGGGCACGCCAAATACCACCTCAGGCCGGATCCGGGGACCGACGCGGTGTGGATGTACGGATTCATGCATGTTATTTTCAATGAGAAGCTGATCGACGAGGGAAAGGCCGGGGAGTGTTTCGGCAATATCGGGAAGCTGAAAGAGATTGCTGCCGGCTTTTCCCCGGGCCATGTCGAGAAATTGACAGGCATACCGGCGGCGCTTCTTTCCAGCGCGGCCCGGGCCTATGCCGGGGCCCGCAGTTCGTCGCTGTTTTATTCGACGGGCATAACGCAGCACATGTCGGGAACCGCAAACGTGAGGGCCCTGGCGGACCTGGCACTGCTCTGCGGCCATACCGGCGCGGGGAGGGCGGGCATAAATCCCCTGCGCGGCCCGGGGAACGCCCAGGGCGCGTGCGACATGGGATGCCTGCCCGATATTCTTCCCGGTTACTGCGATGTCGGAGATGAGGCTGCGCGCTCGCATTTTGGCGGATTATGGGGTTGTAGTCTTCCGGGGCGCCCGGGGAAGACTATCATGGAAATCATGGAGGCCATTGAGGGGGGCGGCGTCAGGGCGCTCATTGTAATGGGCGCGGACCTGATCTCATGTCTTCCCGATACCGCGGGCATGAAAAAGGCCCTGGAAAAACTGGAGTTGCTGGTCGTGCATGACATCCTGATGACCGAAACCGCCGCCGCGGCCGGCGTTGTCTTTCCCGCCCGGGCCCTCGCTGAAACCGAGGGAACACTCACCAGTACCGAGCGCCGGGTCCAGCGCGTCCGGCAGGCGGTGGAACAGCGCGGCCAGTCGAGAGAGGGATGGAGGTTGTTCGTTGACCTGTCGCGCACCATGGGGAGCGACGCTGCCTGGAATTCGTCCGCGGATGTTTTTGATGAGATCGCACGGGACGTACCGGCGTATTCCGGCATGAGTCATGCCACAATAGACCGGGAGGGTGGCGTGCAGTGGAGATTCGGAGGAGCGATTTCCGGCGCTCCGGAGACGGGGGGAGGCGGCGCTCTCTTATTTCATGCCGAGGAACCGGTCCTTCCCGAAAAAGGGGGTATGCCTTTTTCGCTGGTGGTTCTCGGCGTCATCAAGGAATATTTCCATTACACGGGCGACCTTGATTCGGTTGCCAGATGGTTTGGGAGCATGAACCCGGCGGATGCCGGGAGAATGGACATCGACGACGGGGACAGAGTGAAGGTTACATCGTCACAGGGCTCCCTGACCGTGACGGTCGCTCTCGACGCGGGCGTCAAGGAGGGCACGTTCTACCTTCCCCTTCACCCCTCATCGGAGAGGGTGAACGATCTTCTTGCCGCCGAAAGGGAGCCTGCCAGCGGGATCCCGGCGTACAAATCATTCCGGGTGAAAATAGAAAAATTAAAAATGTGACAAGAAGGAGTCCGGCCGTTATGAAGATAATCGTCAATGATATATTAAAAAAGAAAGGCACCGAGGTCTTCAAAATCAAAGCCGGGAGTTCCCTCATGGAAGCGGTAAAAATCATGAGGACCAATAAGATCGGGGCCATTCTGGTCACGGGCCGCGGCGAGAGCATCGAAGGAATCCTGACAGAGCGTGACGTGATGCGCGCCGTTGATGAGTATAACGGTGCGGTCGCCGATGTGAAGGTCGACGACATCATGACCAAGAATATCATCGTGGCGGTACCGGATGATGATGTTCAATATCTCATGGGCATTATGACCAAGAACCGGATACGCCATATACCGGTGGTGAGCAAGGAGGGCATCGCCGGATTCGTGTCCATCGGGGATTTGGTAAAGTCCAAGCTGGAAGACATGGAGTTCGAGAACCGCCTGCTGTCAGAATATATCAAGGGCGGTTGATTTCATCCCCGCACGCGTCGTCGTCCATCCTGCCGCTGACCTGCCCGCGCGGTGCAACTATTTTCGATACTACGGGCAGATAATCCCTCCGCTTTTTCAATTTTTTCCCGATCAACAGAAGAACCGCGAGCACGACAGCCATCAGGATCAGTGCCGAGGCAAGGGAGGCCCCCTCCGGATCGAAGCCGAGTCGGTTTCCGAGCTTCATTCCGGCCAGGGCGCCTGCCAGCAGGGCCATGGCCGGGATGATATAAAACATGAAGGCGATGCTTAGGAGCGAGCGGGTCTTGATGCTGATTATAACGCGGTCTCCCGCGACAGCGCCGGCGGTATTGATCGACTCGGCCTCCATCTCGCGGTCGCCTCCCAGCGTGTGGCAGGCGCTCCTGCTGCTGCACTGCTCGCACATGGTGCTCCGCCTGATCAGGACCCACGCCCTGCCATTGGCTGTCCTGGTTACGGTGCCTTCCTCGGTGCTCATTGACTCGGGCAATCTCCTCTGATGAAATGCTCCGGCGGACGCGGCTTCGCAGCAATCCGCCGAAATTGCTCCCGGTTGTTTGCGGCCGAAGCCACAGGTAATGTATGTCTGACGCCGGGCGAAGGCAATCATTATTCACTGAATGAGATAAAATATTTCCAGCCGGGGACCGGCATGGCCGCGTGTCGGTCCGTGCCGCTCGTGGAACCCGCCGATGAGGAAGTGCTGATCGGTCTGAAGAGTCCAGGCAGACGCCTGATGTTTAAATTATCCTATCTCTGCCGCTTGCCGAGGAGGACGATATCGCGAAGGGATTCCTTGTTTTTCGCGTTCATCCACTTCTCCTCGAATTTGGGATCCTGTACAATTTGAGCAATCGCGGCAAGCGCTCGAAGATGGAAATTTCGTTCATCCTTGGTCCCGAGAAGGACAAATACAGCGCGCACATTGGGGGATTCCTTCGAGAAAAAGACGCCATCCTTGCAGCGGGCGACCAGAATGTCAAAAGCGCTTGTGCCATTAATGACGACGTGAGGGATGGCCAGATGGGCCGTCAGCGCGGTACTGCTTTCCTTCTCCCTGTTGATGAGCAGCTTGTAAATTGCGCCTGGCTTCATGTCCAGGTGTCCCGCCATTTTCCTGGAGACCATCCTGAAAAACTCATCGGCATCGAGGCTCCTGTCAATGTCAAGGATGATGCTGTCCTCGATTATCCTGTCAAAACGGTCCTCAATTATTTCGTCCCGTTCCCTTATTACCTCTTTCAGCTCTGTCTCAAGGGAATGACTCGTAAGCTCTTTTGAGGTGATCCTTTCAATAAGATGAAGCAGGGCATGTTCACGCTCGGATCGTATCCTGCCGTAAAACCAGTACACAACAAGACCGCTAACGATGAGAATGCCGCTGATTAATAATGCCCTGTACCCGATCTCATAGAGAAGAAATCCGCAGCCTGTTATTCCGACAACCTGTATCCATGGGTACAGGGGAGCCCTGAAGCTGGGCTGGTAATTCTGCAGTCTGCTCTCCCTCAGGACGATTACCGCGAGACATGAGAATATATAGGTGAGGATTAACACGCTTGAAGCCGTTTTTATGATGATATCCAGCTTCAAAAAAAGCGCTGAAATCATGATGATTCCGGTAAGTATGATGGAGTTGTGCGGCGTTTTAAATCTCGCGTTGATCTTCCCGAGGAAACCGGGAAGGAGATTGTCGCGGCTGAGAGCAAGCGGATATCTCGAAGCGCCCATAATCCCTGCGTTGGCAGCGGAAATAAACGCGAGAATGGCCACTATGCTGAGGGCGACCTTTCCCCATGGACCCATGAACATCCCGGCCCCGTCAGTGATGGGCGTGAGGGTCGAGTCGAGACGTGCGGGATCGAGGACGCCGATGGTGACGAACATAACCAGCATGTAGAAGACAACAACCATAAGGAGGGAAAGGATCATGCCGAGGGGCAATACTCTTCCGGGGTCCCGCACCTCCTCCGCAAGGCTCGCGATTTTAAGGAGCCCTCCGTACGAAACAAACACAAATCCCGCCGTGGAAAATATCGCCATTGGTCCCCTGCTGATAAAGGGCTCGAAGTTGCTCGCTCCCGTTTCAGGAAGGCCCATGAATATATAGAGAAGAAGAGAAGGTATTATAAGGAACACGAGAAAGACCTGAAGACGGCCCGCGCCTTTGGTCCCGACAATGTTGATCAGAATGAAAATAATACAGAACACCATGGCGATAACGCGGGCGTCCATGTCAATGATACAGCTGATGAAAGCTGACATGCCCACGAGTTCAAAGGCGCTTTTAAAAGCCATGGCGAAGAGCGTTATCAAACCATATACTGTTCCAACGGCCAGTCCCAGGCTTCTTGTCACATAAAAATAGGTCCCCCCAGCCTTGGGCATTGCCGATGCAAGTTCGGCCTGGCTCAGCATCCCCGTGGCCGCCAGCAAAGCCGCCACGAGATACGAAATTAAAATTGCCGGTCCCGCCTTTGCATGAGCAAGTCCCGGAAGGATAAAGAGCCCCGAGCTCATCATCGCCCCGGAAGTGATGCAGAAGACATCCAGAAGATTTAATTCTTTTTTGAGCTCCATAGTAATCTGTCAAATTCGGAATTATTTAATGTTCAGCAGTTGTTGTAACTGTTAATTCCCGCTTCCAGGGTAAATAGTATCCACGCGAATCGGGCCCGGTGATTGTTTGAAGTTATGTGCTTTGTCGGAACAAGCTATAGCACATTTGAGCTGTAATTACAAGCAAAAAAGGATTTGTCGGTTAAAAGCGGCAGGCGCACGGCCGCGCGTTTTTCATATGTTATTATTGAAAAGAATTTCAACACAGAGGATACAAGATTTATAGAGAGAAAAATTAATTTCATGATGCCCGTTATTGGAATTATGATCCGGCGCGAAGGATGCCCGCGTATATTGATTTGATGTCATCAACGCCCGGACGGGGAATCGTGCTCGCGGCGCCGGCGGTCTCGGACGCAACCCGGGAATATTCCTCAACCTCGCCGGGAGAAAGAGCAATAGCGCCCTTCAACAGCGCGCGCAGCATTGTTTCAAGAGCGGAAAGGTCTCCCCACCCGAGCGACGCAAGCACGGCCGTTATCCGGTCTGGCCGGCCTGCCATGACATGCCGCAGGTAGGGGGCCAGCAGAAGGCCGTTGGCCCTGCCGTGCTCCACGCCATGAAAGAAGGTAAGGTGATAGCCCATGGCGTGGAGAACGGTCGTCCCGGTCTGGGCGATAACGCAACCGGCGAGAAGCGAGGCGAAGAGAAGGTTATCCCTCCCCTCGGCGCCCGGTGCGCCCCGCGGCAGCTTCGCGAGCTCTGTCCCGACCAGCTCGATGCTCCTGAGCGCGAGCGCGTCCGCCACCGGCATGGAGCGCGAAGAGCAATAGCCCTCCACCGCGTGCGTCAGCGCGTCGATCGCCGTGTGGGCGGTGACTTCGGGCGGAACGGAGTCGGTATAACGCGAATTGAGGAACGCCATTACGGGGAAAAGCCTCTCAGACTTGAGGTTGCGCTTCGTCTTTTTCGCCGGATCGGTGAGGATGGAATAGGGCGTTACCTCGGAACCGGTCCCGGCGGTCGTCGGTACGGCCACGACCGGGAGGGGGGGTGTCGAGAATCCTCCCCTGAAAAGATCGTCATCCGCGCAGTCGTTGCAGGCCAGGACCGCGGCGGCCTTACCGGCGTCAAGCGGCGACCCGCCCCCGGCCGCCACGATCATCTCAGCCCCAAACGACCGGGCGGCCTCCCCGGCGGCGCGCGCCGTCGCTATGGATGGATTCGGCTCGACGGCGTCAAAAAGAGCGAACGGTATGGCGGCACTGCCGAGAGCGGCGGCGATGTCATCGAGCGCTCCGGAGGCGCGGGCTGACCGTTTCCCGGTCACCACGAGCGCGCGCTTCCCGATCGATCGGAGGGCGTCCCCGTTCTGTTTAACGCACTCCCGGCCCCAGAACACTTTCGTGGGCATGTAGTAATTGAATTTTTTCATGCTATATCCTGCCATGATTAATCATTCAGAAAAAAGACCTTGTGGAACCGGAAATCATGAGATGCAATGTGCATTATCGGGACTGATAATCGCATATCAGGGGCTCCGTGACAAGTAAAAAGTTATGGACAGGGAACTTAAAATCATATAGTAATTGATTGTGTCTATTATCAACAGGTCATTGTCCAGCGAGACGTAAAAACTATCAGGAGGCATGTATGCGACTATTAAAACATATCCCGCTAGTGCTGATATTGCTTGTTGTATGCGCCTGCTCGTCAACTAATGCACTGGAGAAAGCTTCCCTGACAGGTCAAACCGCGTATGATTTTTCGCTTCCCGATCAGGACGGTAAAATCTGGAAGCTCAGCGATGTTCTGAAAAGCTACAGGGGGGCGGTGCTCGCCTTTTATCCCAAAGACGACACGAAGCTTTGAATTCGTGAATTTGTTGAGTTTCAACAAAATATCAAAAAATTCGACTCGCGCAAGATCAAGGTACTCGGCCTGTCCCGGGATTCTGCAAAATCCCACCGCAAGTTCATTGCGAAGCACGGCCTCGTCGACATGACATTGCTGGTTGATGAAAAAGGTAAAATCGCCAAAATGTACAGCGCGGATCATCGGATTCTGCCCTTGTCAAAAAGGGTGTACGTGATTATTGACAGTACAATGTCCATCAGATACTGGAAAGACATGGGGTTTGCCCTGCTTGAGAACCAGACCGAAACATTGATCAGGGAAATTGACGGAGCAATACGATAAGGCCGACCGTGAAGGGGCGATCAACAGACAGACAATGGTAGTGGAATACGGTCATAAAAAAAGCAGGGAAAATAAGACGCAGAACCGGCCTTGTTGTAAATGATAACCACAAATGAAGTACGTGGATGCGCAATCCCGCTTAATTGTCTAATCCCGCATTATTTTTTTCACGATTTCGTTAGCAGGGTCGATGATATGAAACCGGCAGGGCCCTGGCAAGCTGAAGGTTCCGGAAAGGGGGCTTAAACAGTACTAAGAAGACTGAATGTTTCTGAATGATTCAGCAAGTGCAATAAGGTCATTTACCGCTTCCTTCATCTTGCCTGCAGGCATATACGCGCATATGGGCAGGCCGTAGTTAAAAATACATCTTATTTCGTTACCGATTACTGAAAAATTTTCCAGTTGAAAAATCCATTTGTCGTAAAATGACTTAATGGCAGAGAAGAGCTGGCGATCATTATATATGGCATTTATGTATTTTTTTCCGGCCCTGCGGGTTTTAAATACAAGGTTAAATGCTTGAAGACTTGATGCAAAGTCCGCCATGTTTTTGCCGGGTCTGTGCCTGGGTCTGGAAGGACTCAATTCGATTAGAGTTGATTTTGTAGTGTGCATCGTCACCGTGATGCGCGCCCCAAAGGCTTCATCAGGCTCAACCAGTACCTGGTTATTATGAATGGTTCCCTGTAGTATTCCAAAATTACTGTAGACATCAGCTTGAATATACGTAAGGCCCAGTACTGCGGCAGTTTTCGGAAGTTTTTCCCATGAGATCTTTTTCAAAACAAAAAAGACCGGCCAGAGGGAAATGCCGATAAGGGCCAGTGGTGAATAATTGGATAATATATCGATCGATATTTTTATATAATGTTTCAGCACCAGCAGCATGTTGATTCCTCATTTCAAAAGTTTTCACAGTATATGTTTAAATATCCAGGAATTTTCGGCACCAACCAGCCTGGTATAAGAGAAGGAATAGGTCTTATCTGAAGATACCCTATCACAGCAGGAGGGCTCTGGCAAGCAATAAGCTCTGGTTATAAGGCTTATAATTCAATTATGAAAAATCACAAAAACCGGTAATATAATTGGGTAGACTCAGAGTGTACTGTGTACAAGACTGGACAAAAGTGCACACGGAGGCTCTATATGTGCAATAAAATCAATCGTGACACAATAGGTGATATTTCTCGAAGAGCCGCGGCAAAGCACCCTGACAAAAAAGCCATACTATTCAGAGAAAAGCAGCTTACCTATAGAGAATTGGAACTGCACGCCTGCCGATTCGCGAACCTCATGATAGGACTCGGCGTAAAGAAAGGCGACCGTGTGGCAATCAATTCATACAACTCCCATCATTATCCGATCAGCCTTCTGGGGCTTGCAAAGATAGGCGCCATCCAGGTTCCGATCAACTACATGCTCAACGCGGAAGAGATTGATTATGTGGTCACACATTCCGGCGCGAAAATATTTCTGGTGGAGGATTCACTCCTTCCCGTACTCCAGTCAAAAAAGGACCTTTTTCAAAACGTCGCCCTGTGGGGCCTGATACGCCTTGCCGGCGGGGAACCCCCCTCCGGATTTTTTGATCTCGATTGCGAAATGGCAGCCGTGCCCGGCGATGACCCCGATGTCATGGTCGAGGCCGAGGACATCGTCCAGATCCCTTATACGAGCGGCACCGAGTCCAGACCCAAAGGGGCCATGCTCTCCCATCGCGCGTTGATGTCCCAGTATTTCAGCTGCATTATCGACGGCCAGTATAAAACCTCGGACGTCGGTCTCCATGCCCTGCCGCTGTTCCATTGCGCTCAGCTTCACTGCTTTCTCATGCCATTCCTCTATATGGGAATTGAGAATATTATACTGCACCGGGCCGATCCGTTGGAAATGCTTCAGTGCATCGAAAAATACCGTGTGACCCATATGTTCGCTCCGCCGACGGTGTGGATCGGACTCCTGAACCATCCACAGCTCGCCGACTTTGATCTCTCAAGCCTCAAGAAGGCGGCCTATGGGGCGAGCATCATGCCGGTAGAAATCATCAAGAGACTCACCGACACCTTCCCCGGACTCCGCCTCTGGAACTATTACGGGCAGACTGAAATGGGTCCGGTCGCAACTATCCTCAAGCCGGAAGACCAGATGTTGAAGCCGGGCTCCGCCGGAAAGCCCGCCGCCAATGTCGAGACCCGTCTCATGGACGACGACGGCAGCTTTGTCCAGGTGGGTTCCGTGGGAGAAATCGTGCACCGCTCGGGCCATGTCATGACCGGGTATCTCAATGACCGTGAAAAGACTGATGAGGCATTCGCCTGCGGATGGTTCCACAGCGGCGACCTCGGCATGTTTGACGAGGACGGCTTCCTCTACGTTGTCGACCGCAAAAAGGACATGATCAAGACCGGCGGGGAAAATGTCGCGTCGCGTGAGGTTGAGGAGGTGCTCTACCGCCATCCCGACGTGAGCGAGGCGGCGGTAATCGGCCTTCCCGACCCGCGCTGGATCGAACTTGTCGCGGCGGTTGTTGTTCTGAAAAATGGGGCGAAAATCTCCGAAGAGGAGATCATAACGTATTGCAAGGCCAACCTGGCGGCATTTAAATGCCCTAAAAAAATTATCCTGGTTGATTCCCTGCCCAAAAACCCGTCGGGAAAGATCCTGAAACGGGAGCTTAAAAAGATGTTTTCCGCGGTGAACTGATCACGCATAAGATCGGTATACCGCAACCGCGGGGCCGATCTCGCCGCGACCACCCCTATGGATTAATGCACACTGCCGCCCTGTAAAGAGGCGGCAGTGCAACACAGAAGGCAAGCCTACAGTTTTGATACATCAATAATGGCATCTGCAATCTCTTTGTATTTCACTTCTTCAATAAAGTGGCAGACATTCTCAAAAGTCTGCACATGACCATCAAGCTGGGGCAGGTTTTCCCGCCATTGCTTAATTACCTCATCCTTGCCGGTGGGGTCCCACCTTCCAACCACCATTCTGACTCCTATATTACGGCCCCCTGGACCCCAGAGCTTTTTAATGTTATCCTGAATATACCGGTAAAAAGGACCGGTATCTCTTGTTCCCAGTGTAGGCTCTTCGTATTTGTTTCCCGAGGCCCATACTGCAGATTGGCGTATCAGGCGGATTGAGCTTGCGACATTGGTTTTTGACTGGAATTGCTCAGTGAACAATTTAACCGCAGTACGTTCTTTTTCAGGATAAAAGCCGAATTGCAACTTCAAGGCATGTATTATAAATCCTCCAATTATACTGAATGCGCCCGAGGGTTCAGTGAAAATTGCAAAGGATGCATAGTACCCGAAAGCTCTGTTGGGAATCACTGTGGGCATGGAAGACCATGGAAGCCATGATATGGGATAATTGGTATAGGTAAATCCGGTTTCAGGCATCGGAAAAACGGTGGTGTTTGTTATCACTAGGTTTGAAACCCGGTGCGGCTCTTTTATAAAAGCGCCGACCCCGGTAGGTCCGCCCCAGTCATGAATAACGAAGGTCACATTTTTAAGGTCAAGATGCCTTATCAGCTGCCGGAGATTTCTTGCGTGATCCATGCATACCATCTCATAGGTTGCCTGATCTGAAAGGCCAAAGCCTATATGGTCCATTGCGACCAGCCTGAAGGGCTTTTTGGCTTTGGCAATAAGTTCCTGTATGGTTTTTCTATATATATAGGATGCTTCAGGGTTTCCGTGAACAAACACTATGGTCTTCACAGGGGTCCCCGTGCCGTGAACGCTGTCTCTGAAGAACATTTTTTTTCCCTTGTCAAGGCCTTCCTGGATTACAAACCAGTATCCACGTCCAGCAGGATAATAATCAGCCGGCACATTCTTGACCGGAGTAGTTCCTTTGGTGGTTACTACTATCTGTTTGAATTCCTTTTCGGTAGCGGGTTTAATTTCCGGTGCGCCGGGACACCAGAAAACGTAAAGCCATAGAATACAAATCAAAAGGGGGGTGAAGATTATTAACAATAATTTTTGTTTTGTTGTCATCGCATTCTCCTTAAAAAAAATATATTAGCCGGCAATTGCTCAAAAAGCCGAGGCAAACGAGCTCCCTCCCTGCTCTGATGCGTTGGAAGCACATAGTCCCTGTTTTATGAGCAATTACATTAAGGACGGACTTTGAATTCAATTGTATTTTTTTGATAAGGATATTCACCATGTTAATTCACTGAGGGCATTATAGTCAAGGAAATTACGGCGGCACCGGCAACGCCCGATGCGGCACAAAGCCGCTTATCTGCAGTAAGTATGGCACACCGGCAGGGCAATGGCAAGCAAAAAGCTCTGGACAGGGGGGTTAAAATTTTGCCCCCGCGGGCATGGAGATACAGGCAAGCACGAACGCGAGAACGGCGACGCGTGTTGACGACAGGACACTGTGTGTCGGCATATACTCCCTCTTGTTATGTCCTATGGTTGGATGTTCAAAGAGTGGCATATAATTAGCCGGCTGGCCAGAACTTTTTGCTTGCCAGCATGCTTCTGATGTGCAATAATCGGCATAGGTAAGACCGATTGGGTTGCCTCGGGCGGCGTCGGTGAAGCCATAATTTACAGAATATTCAATTAAATCCAGGCCTGTTATTGGGTGAAGTTTAAAAAAATAAAACGCCTGGAAATAATTGACGTGCCGCATAGCCGGCGTGCGAAATATCGGACGTGAGGAAAAAGAGGAATTGTATACCGGGGTATGATGAATTTCAGATTGCCATTGACATGTTGCATAACGTCCATAATGCTGATTTATTTAACGGGATGTAGAAATATGCACGACGAAAATGAATATCAAAAAATTGACAGCAACGGGCTTGCCCATCAAGTCAAAGCGGGCAGCATCTATCAAACGACAGTACGTTATATGGGAGATAACAATTGGTCAACTTTTTTTGAAGCGCATATTCCCTATAAGGCCCTGATATTTAAATGGGAAAACATCGACGATTTCTCTGAATTGAAAAATGCCAGGAAGCAGGATACGAAAATATTTATATTTGAAGCGACCGCGGTAGAAGAGCAAGAGAACAGTTATAATGACGTTATACTGTGCCGAATTATAAAAATTCTTTGAACCACAGCTCTCTTTTTTGCGGTTTATGATAGACGTGGGGGCCGTGTGCCTGGGCCCGGTTTGCTGCAATGGTGGGGCCTGTGAAGCGGTTCGCATTGTTCTGTATAGTCCCGGTGCCGGTTTTCCCCGAGGAGGCGCGCGTGTCGCAGGTCCATTTTGAAAAAATAAGTCTGGAACGGCTTATTGAGATGTCTCCAATAATAGCGCTGGTGCGGAAAAACGAAAACAAATATCAGGAACGCTGTTTTCAGCCGCCATGCAGTATCGAGCCATACAGGTACGGCGAATACAGATACTGGGTCCTGAAAATGTTGCGCGGCGGCGAGGGGTTATCCCCGGAAACTGAAATATCCGTGACGAATTTTGATCCTGCGTCCTTGAAGGCCCACCTGGATTTTCATGCGCAGGGATTGAGCAGAAGCCCGGTGGCGGAATGCTATGAACCGGACGGTTCATTCAGTCAGGATAGGGAAACGGAAACGATCATTTTTCTCAAGCGATCTATTTTTATTCTGCGCGATGCAATCGGAAAACTGAATGCGGAGGTAGACGATCTGACGCAGACCTGCGTCGGGGCCATCGAGTCGCCTGAAAAAATGGAGGCCATAGTCAGATTGATAAAAAACAGTCCGGCGCAATCGCGCGTTGAAATATCTATCGGGATATCCGCACCGATACCCGAAAATGAAAAAATGGAAATATTCAGCCGGTTGAAATCCATGTTTCCGGGCTACGCGTCATATGCATGGAAGGCGATCAATATCTCGCCGGATTGCCCCTGATACCTTTCATCTGCTGTGGCAACCTCTTTGGTCGTGAAACGGAATTCTGGGCAATTTTCAAGCCATCGGTGCGGAAGTTTACACCTGTCGGAGCGCTCCCGGTCTTTTATATTCAACACCCATTCAATATCTTGATCGTTTGGAAGATGCAGCCCCCTCAATAATATATGATGGGGAATCATGAAATGCAAAAAGGCACATAACGGGACAAAGGCCGCGCTACGGCCGTCCCCCCTTGCGGTTGTTAATTTATTCTGACTATTTGTCTCTGTATTTATAGGTTGTGTTACTCGTTTTAATTGAAATATTATCTGGATATTGTTATTTCTTCTTTTTATCTCTTCTAAAAATGAATGTGGATTTTCTAATGATATGTAGATATTTATTGTTTGTGCTTCATCCAATTTATTAAAAGATTTTTCATCTTTATTCAAAGGATTATAAAGTGAAATACATAGTAAT
>JAFGBT010000030.1 GCA_016933025.1 Spirochaetota bacterium
AATCATCGACAATTTTCAGATCCCGGTCGTAGCCAAAACCGTCTAATGCGAGAGCGCCGTTGTACATCCCCTTGCTGCAGCTCAGGTCGCCTTTGACGTTTCCGAAAAGTTTTACCGGGATGAATTTTAGCAGTGGCGCGACATCTTCAACGGATGCATTGACCTTTTTTATATCGAACCCAATGAGTTTGCCGTCAAAAGTAAAATGAAGCGATTCGACATAGAACGATGAACGGTCAACACCGCCGGCGGCCCTGCCGATGAAGACGGTTCTGCCCGGTATATCGACATGGCAAAATCCGTCGGCCCTGAGAATCTTGCGGGTATTGAGAAGCGTTGATGTAGCGTTCACATCTCCCTTCACGCCTTCTTTTGTGATAACCAGGTTCCTGACGCTGCCGTTGATGATGTTGTAGGGGAGGGTGAGGTTCCTTCCCCAACGATAGACCCAGAGAAGCGATGTAGAATCGATATCGACAGAGCCGTTGATTTTAAAGCCGCCCGATGTCGTTATCTCCAACTCTGGCCTGAGAGTCCCCCTGTTTTCAGGAAGATGAATCACGCAGTCCTCAATCATTATCCCGTCAGCCATGTTTAGTATGCAGTCAACCTTATAGGTCCCGGCAAGGGGCGACAGGTATGCCGGACACGTTGAGAGGGTTATAATCGCATCGTCAAATTGTATCTCGGAGATTTTTGCAGATAGGCCGGAAGACCTTTTATTTGAGATTCCGGAAATCAACCTGCCGATGTTCGATTCTCCCTGTGTGTTAAAGGAGATATTGCACCGCGGACCTTGCAGCAGAATTGAGCTGAAATCCAATTTCATGCTCAGCAGGGAAAGCAGAGAGAGTCGGAGTTCGGCTTTCTCGACGCTCGCCAGCACCGGTGAATCGGACGACATTTCCTCATGAACTGAAACGCCTTCGAGTGTTACGCCCCCCAGGCTGTAATTAAGCTCCTTGACGGTGATTTTTCTCCCGAGCGCGGCCTCGACCTTCTCGTTCACCATCTTTAATATATTTTCCGTTGGATAGAACTTGATGAAAAGGGTTGCAATGATGGCTAAAACAATGAAGGCTGATGCCAGTATGAGGAAGGTTATCTTAAATATTCTTACTGGCTTCACGTTTCCTTTCCATCGCGGATTTCTTTCTGAAGAACTGAACAGTCTTTTCAAGCTCGAGGATATCGTTACATATGATCTTTCCCTCATGGAGCATGAAGTGCTTGTCCTCCAGGAGCTGAACGACGTACATGTCGCCTTTTTCTGGCGGTAAACCGACCATGTTGATGAGTTCCTTGGTTCCGAACTCGAAGTTGTGCGTCTGCTTCGCGTCGATCCGTACCTTCTGTTTCTCGAGCTGGATGAGAAGCGTATCGTATATGCGGCCGAGCGGGTCCCTGATCATGAGGTTCTCGAGCTGGCGGTAGGCCGTCCAGATCCTCTCGCTGAGAAGTTGTATGAGTCGATTTGCCAGCTGAGGCTGGGACTGGACCATACCCTCGAAGTTGGACTTGTTAATCGCCATCACCTCGACTTCGCCGAATGTGATGGCGGAGGCGCTCCGCGGCTTGTTGTCGAGAATAGCCATTTCACCGAATATATCCCCAGCCTTTAGGACCGCGAGGAGGACCTCCTCGTTGACTATTTTGGTGATCTTGACTTTTCCGGTTTGTATGATGAATAACTCCTCGCCCGGTTCATATTCGCAAAATATCATCGTGTTATCTTTAAACCGGCGGTTCATTCCAACCTGCACCCCCGGGGAAGGGGCTTTAAGCGGAGCCTTGAGAGACTGGAGCCGCTCGATTGCCCGGTCCCTGTTTTCGCCATCGGGACGATGCTGCAGATATTTTTGGAACGCATACGACGCGTGATTGAATACCTTTTTCTTAATGTAGTATTCTCCGATATTGAAGAGGTGAGCGGGGTCCTCTTCAGCGACATTTTTAAATGTCAGGTTCGTTATCGCCTTGTCGAAATCCCTGAGCTGTCGGCTGAAAAACCTGATTATCTTCATGGCGACGGCCGGATTTTTCTGTATCAGAAGGCCGAATTTTTCCCGCTCGACGGATATGAGTGAAACGTTTTCAAGTGCCATCGCCGACTCGTTCCTGGCATGTGCGCTCATGCAGGAGACTACACCGAAGAAGTCGCCCGGACCGAGAAGAGAATAGGGCTCTGCCGCAACTATCGGATTCTCTTTAGAGATTTTAACCTTGCCCTTGAGTATGATATAGAAATTGTTCGAGTTCTTTTTGCCCTCAACGATGACAAAAGAATTGGCGAGGTAGTTTTCGACTTTAAACTGGGTATCGGCCATTCTTCCTCTTACTGGGTCATATTGATATATAGAACACTATGAATAAAATCGGCAAAAAATCAAGTAATTTTAAGATTTTAATACTTCTTTATAATTTAATCAACATTATTCGGATAATAATCAATCAGGCCATATAAAAAGCCGTCTGTCTGCTGTTGCAGCCTCATATCCCGGGTGATTAATCCGGGAACCGGAGATTATTCTATCATCTTTTTCAGCCGTGACAGCTCGTTCAGGGCTTCTATCGGCGTTATCGAGTCAAGGTCAATGTTTTGTATCGCCTGCACCACGAGGTGATTTGACGCGTTGAAAATCTCAAGCTGTTCCGATGCGCGTTCCTCTTTGGTGGAGGTCGTCCTTATTTCCTTTCCCCCTTTTTCAAGCTTCTGGAGTATCTGTTCCGCTTTGCCTATTATCGGCTTGGGTATGCCGGCGAGGTTGGCCACATGTATTCCGTACGATTTATCGGCCGCGCCGCGTACGACTTTGTGAAGGAAATCAACGCCGCTCAGGTTTTCTTTCACGAGTACATTGTAATTGGCGATACCCTTCCGCGATCCGAGCTGGGTGAGCTCGTGGTAATGCGTTGCGAACAGAGTTCTGGCCTTCAGATATCGCAAGATGTATTCCACGACCGCCCAGGCTATCGAAAGCCCGTCGTAGGTGCTGGTGCCCCTGCCGATTTCATCCATTATGATGAGGCTCTTTCCGGTCGCGTTGTTCAATATGTTCGCAGTCTCGTTCATCTCGACGAGAAACGTCGACTCGCCGCGCGATATGTTGTCAGAAGCGCCGATGCGGGTAAATATGCGGTCGACAATCGAGAGGCGCGCCTCACGCGCAGGCACAAACGATCCCATCTGCGCCATGAGCTGCATAATGGCGGCCATACGGATATAGGTAGATTTGCCGGACATGTTCGGGCCCGTGATGATCTTGATGATGTTCTCGGTTCCGTCAAGGTGTATATCGTTAGGGATAAAAACCTCGCGCGTATAATATTTTTCCACCACGGGATGTCTGCCATCCCGAATAAGTGTTTCACCGTCATCGCTGAAGGTCGGACGAACGAACCGGTTTTCAATTGCCGAAAAGGCAAGTGAGCAGTAAACGTCAATATCTCCGATGGCCTCCGCAGCAGTCTGGAGCCGTTCCCGGTCATTCAGGACCGATTTCCTGAGCCTTTCAATTTCCTCGTTTTCGATTGTGATTATTTTCTCTGAGGCGGAAAGTATCTCCGATTCGAAATTCTGTAGCTTCTCGGTGGTATAACGCTCTGACCCGACAAGCGTCTGCTTCCGGTAATATGATTCCGGGATGCCCGACGCCTGTCCCTTGCTGACCTCAATATAATATCCGAGGATCTTGTTGTATCGTATTTTCAGGGTTGAGATGGAGAGCTTTTGTTTCTCCTCTTCCTGATATTCGACTATCCAGTTCTTTGCGTTGGTCTTGATCTCGTATATTCTGTCGAGCTCTGCATTGAATCCTCTGCGGATAACCCTCCCATGCTCGGGTGAAATTGCCGGCTCGTCCTCAATTGCCGAACCGATCATGTCGGCAATCTCCGAAAGGTCCGGCAGGCTCGCGGCGAGCTCCGCTATACCCTCGTGCGGCTGTCCGCCGAGGAGATCTTTTATCTTCATCGAAGACCTGATGGAATTCATCAGAGCGACGAAATTACGCGGAAAAAGCTTCCCGATGATGAAACGAGAAAGCAGTCGTTCGATGTCATGGATGCCGCTCAGGTGTTCGTGGATCTGTCCCGCAAGATCATGGAACTCGTGAAAATACTGAACGATATCGAGCCGCCTGTCGATGATCGCGTAATCGAGGAGTGGTCCCAATATGCTTCGTTCGAGTGCGCGCTTGCCCATCGCTGTATTCGTGTAATCAAGGACTGAATAAAGTGTCCGGTTTCTTGAAGAGTCCTGAGAGTTCCAGACCAGCTCCAGATTGGCGATGCTGGCATCGTCCAGCGTCATAATTCCGCCGGAATGCAGGCGCCTTGGGAACTTGAGGTGATCGAATGTTTTTTTGTGCGTCTCGCGGAGGTATTGTAAGATCGAGCCCGCCGCCATGATCTCCAGTGAAGAAGTTATGCCGAGCCCCTTGGTGCCGGCTATCTTATATGTCTCGCATATAATTGAGGACATAAAATCATCGTCGTAGAGCCATTCGTTTATCCGGAAAAGGGGGACGCCCCGCAGTGTAAGAAACTCAGCGAAAGACTCGGCATCAGGCGAACCGCCGCCATAGAAAACGGCCTCGCGCGGATTGAACTTGACGATTTCTCCGCGGAACAGGTCGATGCTTTTTTCGATCGAGGAAATGAAGAAGTCGCCGGTTGAGACGTCCACGAAGGCTATGCCGATGCGTTCACTGGCGATTATGACCGATGCGAGAAAGTTGTTCTCATCAGACTGTATGAGGTTAGCTTCAACAACCGTTCCCGGGGTGATTACGCGAACGACATCTCGTCTGACAACAGGCCCGTTGGAAGGGACAGCCTCCATCTGTTCGCATATCGCAATGCGTTTCCCCGCCTTGATGAGCCGTGCTATGTAGCTCTCGGCGGCATGATATGGTATGCCGCACATGGGAATATCGTTCTGGCGGGAGGTGAGGGCGATGTCGAGTATTTTAGAGGCCGTATGCGCGTCCTCGAAGAACATTTCGTAAAAGTCACCCATGCGGAAGAAGAGTATCTCTTCCGGGTACCGTTTTTTCATATCAAGGTACTGCTTCATGGCTGGAGTGACTTTGGAATCCATCTCTATTCACCGTAAATGTACGAACGGCGTCCGTCGCTCGAGATCCTGACGATACGCCCGTTTATCCCGTACTCTTCAGCGAGCCTTATTCTCAGCTTGAGCGCCGTTTCCTCGTTCGAGCACCTGCCCACGTACAGTGAGAACCCCTTGTTCAGCCTTACGGTCGTAATTCCGTCGAAGTCTTTAAGAAGCTCTCGGAGCTCGGCAGCTCTTTTCGCGCTCGGGAAGGGCCCGACCGAAATTGAGTAGGACTGTTCCTGCACCTCGTTGTCGGGCAGGCTTATCTCCGGATGTATTTCGATATGCTCGGTCTTGTCAACTATCGTTTTATCCGGCAGGTAAAAAACATAGTGCGGATTATGCCGTGCGAGAAGCCTCATTTTTTTCAGGGCTTCAACGGCTTCCGGGGAATTAGGATATTTTGCGACCAGGTCTGAATAGGCCGAGTATGACTCATCATGCAGCTTTTTCTGTTCATAAAACTCCCCTAATAAAAAGAGGGTTGCGGGAAGAGCGTCGGATTCCCCATAGCCCATTGCGATCTCGCGTATGGTCCGTATGTACGAGCGCGACATCCCTGATGTGGCTTTGTATATGTGCGCGAGCATCAACAGAGACCTTGCAAGATTATGGTAGTCGTGGTTTTTGTCAATAGCGGCGCGGCATTCTTCCTCCGCCGCGCCGTACTTCCCGAGGTGCATCAGGGCGATGATCAAGAAGTACCTGAATCGGCATGCATTGATGCTTTTAGGATAACCCGTACCCTCACGGGCGCTTTCTGCCAGTTCATTCCATTTAGATTGGAGATACAGAATTTCGCATAGCCGACAGAGCGCCTGGTCCCTGCGCGGAAAATATCTGTATAAATCAACCACCGTTCGGTATTTTTTTACCGCATCCTCCGGGGATGACTCTATGTCTGCCAGGACAAGCCGAACATCCGGAACGAGCCGGCTTTCCGGCCATGTTTTAAGAAAGGCGTAACATTCTTTTTCAGCATCGTTGAAATTTTTATCGCTGACCAGATTTTTAATTACGGCAAAATCCTTCCTGTCGGCTCGTACGCCACGGTAGGCAGGTTTTGTCAGGAGCTGGACGCCTGTACCGAATAATATTATAAGCGCGATAAATATGATGACAAAATTACGCAATTCGTGTCCCCTGCAGGGTGTTACCCCGTATACCGTCGATTTTGATCATTACTTTTTTCCCGAAATCGTCCTCGGTGCCTTCCGTGATGACGATATGGTTCAGGTTCGTCCGCCCCATGACGCGGTCATCCGACTTTTTGCTGAAACGTTCAATTATGGTTTCCTCAACAAGGTCGATTCTTTCTTTCAGCTTCAGACGGGAAATGCCCCGCTGGAGAGCAATGAGCTCCTGGAGCCGGGCAATTTTTTCCCTGCGTGATATCGTCTCCTTGAGAGGGAACGCGGGCGTCCCCTCCCGGGGTGAATATGCGTAGGTAAAAGCCTCGTCAAAGCGTATCGATTCAACGGCTCGAAGAGTGGCGTCAAACTCATCGCGGCTCTCGCCGGGAAACCCGACGATGAGGTCTGTGGAGAGCGAGTAGTTCCCGAGTTCCCTGTCGATTTTTTCCACTATAGTCATGTAGTCCCGCAACTGGTAGCCCCTGTTCATAATCTTTAGTATTCGGTCAGAACCGCTCTGCAGAGGAAGGTGGATTGAACGTGATATGTTGCCGTGTTCCGAGATTGCACGTATAATTCCGTCATTAAAGTCTTTCGGGTGTGATGTGAGAAAATTGACTCTCTCGATTCCCGGGATAGCTGCCGCGTGTCCGAGAAGAACGTGAAATGGCATGTCGCCGCTATCTGTACCGTACTGGTTAACATTCTGCCCGAGAAGGGTTATTTCCTTCGCGCCGTGTTCTGACAGGCCTCTGATATACCCGAGTATCTGTGCGGAAGGGAAGGAGATAAGGTCGCCGCGCACTCTCGGCACTATGCAGTACGAGCAGTTGTTTTCGCACCCGTGCGTTATGGTCACCCACCGGTGCCATGCTGAGTCTCCCCCAATGGTGTAGAGCCCGGGGTTTATTCTTCCAGAAAAATCATCCATCTCTTGAGATAGAAAAGAACGCCCGCCGGCTGAATCGAGATAATTCCGTATGAAACGGCCGATGCCGGGCGACTGGTAAGGCCCTACGACGATATCGGCGATTTTATTTTCTATCAAGACAATTCCTATTCTCTGCGCCATGCAGCCTGCGACCACAATAATTTGCCTCTCATCGCTGGCCGCCCTTCTGCGGGAGCGTATTCGCGATATTACGCGATTTTCAGCATGCTCACGTACAGAGCAGGTGTTGTAAATCACGATATCTGCAGTATCAACGTCGGCGGCGGTTGTGAAACCGTTTTGAGACAGAGAGAGAGACATCAGCTCGGAATCGCTTTTATTCATCTGGCATCCGAAGGTTTCGATAAAAAAGGTCTTTTTCACGTCGGTACTCATCATATCATTGGCGTTCTGTGATAGTTAGACATTTTTTTGCGTAAAAAAATCAAGAATAATTTTAAATTATCACCTGACGGCGTATAATTGATTTTTTTCTTGAATATTTTTCGGCCATATGGTATTTTATAATTACGCGGTGCTGATCGTTGTAGCATGTATATATAAAGGGAGGTATATATGGTTGTCGAGAAGCTTGACATGAATGTAATCCGTCATGGAGCTATTGAAAAGATACGTCAAGACGCGAGCAAATTGACCAAAGAGGTTATACATACCAGCAGCAGGCCTGAAACAGCCAAGGCGATAAACAAGGGCATTAAAATAGATACAAAAGCATAGCAATAGTACAATAATACTGCTGGATGCCTTTGGCATCCTTTTTTTCGGTTCATACCCGCAAATTGCGGAATAACGCGTTGAGGCTTAATCTATCCATCAATCAGGTTATCCGCTTAAATATGATCGCAGGGCCTATTTCAGACGGGATTAAAAATTTAAAATTCCAACAATAGATAATTGACAATCTGACAAATTGTTGAATATTTGAATTGGTTATCGATACAATGACATGTAACGGCGCTGTCGATTTCAGGAATATGAAAAATACATATGCATATGCGTTGTTACCGGTAATCATTGCCATCGGAATCGCGTTCGTTAGTTGTTCCGCTATTGAGCAGCGCAGGGCGGCGCAGCATTGCAGGTTCGAAATCGCTGATATCGAGGTGGCAAAATTTTCGTTATCGGATATGAGTCTATCTCTTCAGTTAAAGGTCGCCAATCCCGGCACGAAGGTTGCCGTTATCGATAAAATGGATCTCTATCTTTACATAGAGGATAGAAAAACGGTAAACGTTATTTTCAGCGGAGTGTCGGTGCCGCCAGGCGCGACAAAAACCATGAACGCCCTGTTGTCTGTTCCATACAGCGCCATGGGGATGTCACTGGCAAACATCGCAAAGAGCAACGGCGCCATTCGGTATCGTCTCGCGGGCACGGCATATATGAATACAACTATGGGAGTGGTAAAGCTTCCGGTAACCATAACAAAGAATTAGATGGAGGTGCGGGATGCCTCAAGGCGAAGGGAAAAGAGAATATGTCCGTGTCGATGATGAATTCAGCGTAAGGCTGGTCAAAAGAGATGACAAGTCGATGAAAAACAGTCTTGAAATCAATACGTCTAAATCCATTAATATTAGCGCGAAGGGTATTCTGGTAAATACTGATGAGAAGCTTGATGTTGGTACGGTCATTAATATAACCTTCATAAAGCCAAACTCATTTGATTTTTTCAAGGGCACCGGGCAAGTGCTCAGAGTTGAAGAGGAGAGCGACAAGTCTTACAACGTGGCGATTAACTTTATTGACCTCACTCCCGAGGACATGCGCACCCTCGACTATTACATCAAGCTCGGGCAAAAATAAATCATCTTACGGGCCTACCGCTCCGGCGGGTAAACAGCGTAAAATAATACGGGCAGGAATATTCCCTGCCCGTATTTGTCCTGGAGAATTTCTTTTCTGTCAATCCCTGAGGACCGCTCCTTTTGCCGCAGAGGTCACCATCTTGATATATCGCTTCATGTAGGAGCCCGCAACTTCACGCTGCGGCTTTTTGTATTCTGCAACGCGCTTCTTGATATCATGGTCCGTTAGATTGATGCTCAACGAGCGGGCCGGTATGTCGATTGTAATCTCGTCACCGTCCCTGACGGCAGCTATCGGTCCGCCGTCAAAGGCCTCGGGCGAGATATGTCCGATGCAGGGTCCGGCCGAAGCGCCCGAGAAACGGCCATCTGTGATCATTGCAACCCGCTTGAGTCCTGATACGTCAAGTGCAAGGGTGATGGCCAGCGTTTCAGGCATTCCGGGCCCGCCCTTCGGGCCCTCGTTGCGTATTACCATCACAGTCCCGTCTGCTATCGACTTTTCCCTGAAGGCCAGGAGCGCGTCGTGCTCTGATTCAAAGACACGGGCCTTGCCGGTGAATGTATGCATCTCTGGTATCACCGAGCTCTGCTTTACCACGGACCCTTCGGGTGCCAGGTTCCCGGTCAGGACGACTGTGCCGCCTTCTGGCTGGAACGGCTTTTCGCGCGGCGGGATGATCGATTCGTCTTTTATTAGGACGAATTCAAGTATGTCGCGCAGCTTCATGTTGTTCACCAGCAGGCAATCGAGGTTGAGATCGTTTTGAAGGGTCTTCATGACCCCCATCGTCCCACCTGCCTTGAAAAGATCTATCATGCCATGCGGACCGCTCGGGCTTATCGAGCATAGGGTGGGTATCTTCTTATTGTATTCATTAAACAGGGAGAGTGGAAAATCTATACCGAGATTGTGCGCAATGGCAGGGAGATGGAGCGTCGTATTCGTCGATCCGCCGATTGCGAGATCGACAATAAGGGCATTGATCAGCGCCTCGCGGGTCATGATCTTCCTTGCCGTGAGGCCGTCCTCGACCATCTTGACGATGCGCATACCTGTCTTCCGGGCGAACAGGAGCTTCTCGGAATGGAACGCGGGCACGTTTGCTGAACCTGGTATGCACATGCCCATCGCCTCGACAAGGCACTGCATCGTGTTGGCCGTCCCCATCACCTCGCAGGAGCCACAGGTGGCGAGCGTGGCGCAGGCCAGCTTCGCGCCGTAATCCGTGGTGTAGTCCTTGTGGTCAACGCTTGCTTTCATGGATGGGAGGAACCTTACGCTGAATGAGCTCGGTCCGCCGGTAATGAATATCGCCGGAAGATCGAGGCGTGCCGCGGCTATGAGCATACCGGGTATGATCTTGTCGCAGCTGGCGACAAAGACCAGTCCGTCGAACATCATGCACCTGACATGCGTTTCCACTAGGTCGGCTATCAGATCTCGGTGGGGCAGTACATAGCGCATACCCTCGTGTCCCTCGGTCATGCCGTCGCACGGCGCAGGAACGTTGAACTCGAAGGGGACGCCCCCTGCGGCGTTGACGCCGTCCCTGACACGTGCAGCAACCTCACGGAGGTGCATGTGGCCGGGGTTGATATCTGTATGCGAATTGACAATCGCAATCATCGGTTTTTCCTTGAGCTCATCCGGGTCTGCGCCGGTGCCCCTGAATATGCCGGTGCGCATCAGGCCGACCGGGAAGTCGGAAGTGTCGAATATCGCCAGGCTTCTTTTTTTCTTCATCTACGTTCCCTCGCTATTTAATGTTTACAATGAAATCAGGCTTATTGCCGTTGAGTACATTCACGATGTTATTGATCGCAGTTGATATAATTCTCATCTTGGACTCGTTGGTTACCCCTGCCGTGTGCGGGGTCAGTATCAATTTGTCGGAATCGACGGCCAGGAGGGGGTTGTCCCTGTTTATCGGCTCAAACTGGAAAACATCCAGGGCAGCCCCGCCGATCTTGCCGTCGCTGAGCGCACGGGCCAGCGCCGCCTCGTCTACAATCTCGCCGCGGGAGAGATTGATTATCAGGGACGCGGCTTTCATTTGCGCGATATGCTTTTCACCGATGAGCCCGCGCGTTTCCTCGGTAAGGGGGCAGTGGAGGCTGATGATGTCAGCTGACTGCATGATCTCATCAATAGTCCCGTACTCTGCGCTGAATGCCTTCTCGTCCTCGGCGCTCAGCCGGGCTATGTCATGGTACTTCATCCGCACGCCGAAGGGTATCAGCCGCTCCGCAAGAGCGCGGCCGATCCGTCCCATGCCGATGATTCCCCAGAGCTTGCCACTGAGCTCCCCGGCGCCGAGGTCCAGCTGCTTCCATTCGCCCGCAAAAGTTGTACGGTGGGCTGTAATAAGCTTTTTCAGAAGGCATAGTGCGGCCATGATCGCGTGCTCTGCCACCGCGTTGGTATTGGCCCCTGCCGTATTGGCCACCGGGATACCGGCCTCGGCGCAGGCCTGCACGTCTATGTGCTGGTATCCGACACTCGGCTGCTGGATAAGCTTTACCTGCTTCGCAGCGATGGCGATTTCCTTTGATATCTTCTTATTGAATGAGTAGTCGCCCAGAATGATTTCCGCGTCTCTGACCAGCTCTACGATCTCCGGGTCGGGGAGAGGGTTCACGTTGATGATCTCGATATCGTCCGGTATCGAAATCCCCGCGTTCTTGATCATCACTTTGAGCACTTCGGCGTTGAGCGGTGACATTGAAACGATTTTTACGGTCATGGAAAACCTCCGGTCCGGCGCGCATATCCTATGCGATCAACTGTCGGTTGCTCACCGTCGCAGTATGAGAACAATATCAATTGATTTGAATCGTGAATATACGCGACAAAAATAATTTTGTCTAATCAATATGTATTTGAATTGTAAATGACTACGGAGTACTATTCAATATGTATCCTCTGTCTGATGCGCCACATTATCTCGCCGACGGCCTCTTCAATATCATCCACCTCCATGGCGACGGCATCATGGGGACATGCGTTTGCGCACATCCCGCATCCCTTGCAGAGTGTTTCATCTCTTGCGATCCTGCTGTTCTGTATCGAGAGAGCGCCCATGAAGCATGTCTCGACGCAGGTACCGCATCGGAGACATTTACTCCCGTCAACGATAATCCTCAGGCCTTTGAGCCTGACAAGAGAATCCTGTGCCTCAGCCGGAATATACCTGACTGACTTGAAGAGGACGCAGCAGCAGGGGCAGCAGAAGCAGATGGTGAGTGAGCGTCCGGTGTTTGGGGTGCCGTAAAAAAAATCGTCCATTCGCACTCTGCCGAGCATGGGGATGAGTCCCCTGCCGATCATCATGCGGACGTGCCCGATTGCCTCCTCGACCGTGCGCGGCGTCGCAATGTGCCGATCGAGATATCGCGCGCCTTCCCCCAGGTGAAGGCATGCGTTTTCAACCGGATGGTTTTTGCACTTCTCCGTTTCCCGGCAGGTGCAACGGTTTATGGTCGCCCGATACGAGGAACGCCGTATCAGCTCTTCGAGAACCCTTTCCGGCAGGAAGGTGCTCCCAACGCCCCTGATGTCACGGTTAATCGGGATGTAGGTGATATTGAAATTCTTGCCGGTGAACAGCGGCCGCATTACTTGATAGAACAGCCTTCCGATTATCGGCAGCCGGGTCATTTTGGCGCTTATATAGTTCAAAGGCCATATGATCCTTAAAAAATCGAGCCACCATGTGGGTCGCTTGTGCATGATACATACACCATCAAATTTGCTCGAAATATCTTCGCCTCTCCCAGTCCGTTACTGCACGATCGTAGGCGCTCTGCTCGGTTTTATAGAAGTGGAGGTAATGCTCGATGACATCTTCACCGAAAGCGGCGCGAGCAAATTCGCTCTTTTCAAGACGGGCGATGGCGTCGCGCAGGGTGGCCGGAACGCGGGGCAACTCTGAAGATGAATACATGTCCCCCTTAAAACATTCAGGCGGCTCGATCCTGTTACAGATTCCGTCGAGACCAGACGCGAGAGCCGCAGCGAAAGCGAGGTACGGGTTGATATCAGCTCCGGGTATGCGGGATTCTATGCGGAGGGACTCGTCTTCGCCGACCACGCGGAAACCGGCGGTTCTATTGTCGTAGCTCCAGGAGAGTGCCGTCGGCGCCCATGAGCCTGCCTGGTATCTTTTGTAGGAATTGACGGTGGGTGCGTAAAAGGGCATCAGGTCCGGCGCGTGCCGTATCCATCCCCCCATGAACCAGCGGAAGACTTCCGAGCAGGCCACCGGACCAAGTACATCGCGTCCGGCGAAGAGGTTGTTCTTCCCGGCAAAATCCCACAGGCTCAGATGAAGGTGACAACTCGATCCCGCAAGGTCAGTGTCGAACTTGGCCATGAAGGTCACTGACAGGCCGAGCGAGCCTGCGACATCTTTAAAGCACTGCTTGTACACGGTCTGGTTGTCCGCCATCGTCATTACATCGTCATAGCGTACATTGAGTTCATGCTGTCCGGGGCCCCATTCTCCCTTGCTGAATTCTACCGGCACACCGCTTTCGGACAGGAATTTCCGTACCGAGGCATTAAGCGGTTCCTCCCTGGTCCCCTGAAGAATATGGTAATCTTCGATATACGAGCCGAAGGGCCTGATGTCCCGGTAATTCTTTGAGCGCGCCGTTTCGAAGGTATCGTTGAATATGTAATATTCAAGTTCAGACGCGCCCATGGCTCTAAAGCCCATTTGTTCAGCCAGTTTTATCTGCTTTTTCAGCATGTTCCTGGGCGCGATTGAGGTCTCCGCTGTGCCCCGTGTTTCATGGATATCGCAGATGACCAGCGCAGTCCGGTCGAGCCAGGCTGCCAGTCGCAGCGTGTCCATGTCCGGTATGCAGTGGAAGTCTCCATAGCCGGTTTCCCAGTTTGCGTAACGGTACCCGGAAACCGGGTTCATCTCCATGTCTGTGGTGAGAAGATAATTGCAGGCGTGCATGCCGGAGTCGGCCACTTGATCAAGAAAGAAATCGGTTGTTATTCTTTTTCCGAAGAGTCGCCCGTAGATGTCCGGAAAGGCGGCGATAACAGTCTCGATTTCGCCTGAAGCCGCCTTTTTCTGCAGCTCCGCCATTGTCAGCATTCCTCTGTTCTGTTTTTTACTCATCGGGGCCGTCTCCCGCGTTTAATCGAGCTGCTGGATGCGGAGGAGGTCAGACTTTTTCCCGAGGAATAGAAGAACGGAATGCTCCGGTATGATATCGTCCGCGGTCGGAGCGATCTTCATGTTTTCCCATTCGGGGGACTCCGCGTTCCACTTGGCGTTTCCCTGGAGATATTTAATGCCGAGTATCTGGCACTGGAACCGCGCTCCGATCTGCAGATCCCTGATGTTCTTGCCAATGAAGCTCTTCGGCGGGTGTATGTTCATGACCACGTAGTCGCCGGTCAGCGGAATGTAATCGAGCACATTGCGCATGGAAAGTGTCTTGCCGACCCGAATGGCCGTGTCGCGATCGGGAAAAATTACATCGGATACCCCGAGCCGCTCTATCGCCCTGCAGTGGTTCTCCGAGTAGGCGCAGGCGATCACCTTCTTGAGGTCCAGCTCCTTAAGAGCGAGAAGGATGAGGATGAGCGCGCCCATGTCCCTGCCGACGCTGACCAGTACACCGTCCATGTTCTTCAGTGAAATCGTCTGCAAAAACGACATGTCAGTCGCGTCCCCGGTGATCGCGTGGTTCAGGTGCTCTCTCACCTCGAGAAGACGTTCCTTGTTAATATCGATGCCGGTAACTTCGCTTCCGTATTCTCTGAGCGATTTCGCGATATGTGAGCCGAAATTACCGAGCCCGATCACCGTGTATTTTTGCATTTAGTCTTCCTCCGGCGCATGATGCCAATATTCAGGCAATCTTTAAAATCTATAAAATCTGGCGTTTAAAAATGTGCAAATGTCAAGCGGAAAAAAGGATGACGAATCGGCGCATCGTGGCGTAAATCACTAAATTTTTATACGACATAAAATTTTTAACTTGTGTTTTTTCCCGATTTTTTTAGTCTTATTCATGTTCATTCCTAAAAAATCGTGTTGTGAATATCATATCAACCGGTTTTATGGTGGAATCATGAAAGCATATTTGGTACTGACGGCTATAGGACCTGACCGCCCCGGTCTCGTGGATGAAATCAGCGCATTTCTCTCTTCAAAAAAAATTAATATTGAAGAAAGCAGGATGGCTGTGCTGGGGGGCGAATTTGCGGTAATACTTCTCGCATCCGGCGAGCCTGGCATCATTGACAGGTTCGGCGCCGAATTCAACGCGCTCCAGAAGAATACGGGCCTGAGCATTCAGATCAAACCGACAATGTCTCCCGGCGAACGAAGAGTCGCGCCGTCATTTCCGCACCGACTCGAGGCTACCAGCATGGACCATCCCGGCATCGTTCATTATATCACCAGCATTCTGCACAAAAGGAATATAAATATTGAATCCCTTGAGTCTCGGGTCACCAACGCTCCGCTCAGCGGAGCGCCGATATTCAAAATGATATGCATTATTAATATCCCGGCTGAAGAGAAGATGTCTTCAATACGCAAAGAGCTTGAGAAACTGGGCGATAAAATGGACATAGATATCGAAATGGAGGCGATAGATTTGTACAAATAATATTTTCAATGGCAATGGAATAATTTAATAATGGAACCAAAGAACACCCCACTATACCAGGAACACGTTAAGCTCAAGGCGCTCATCGCGCCATTCGCGGGCTGGAACATGCCAATACACTACGGCAGCATCCTCGAAGATGCAAAACATACCCGTTCGATGGTTTCAATATTCGACATTTCCCACATGGGCGAATTCATCATTAAGGAAGACCCGGCGCGTTCATCCCTTGATCGGATCATATCCACACCGGTTATCAAAATGAAAAACCGCCGATGCAAATACGGTTTTCTCCTCAATGAAGAAGGCGAGATTATAGACGACCTGATCACATACCGAATAGCGGATAACGAGTGGATGCTGGTCGTAAATGCGGCAAACGAGCTGACAGACTTTGAGGCAATCAGCCGGCAGATTTCACCGGAAGCGTCGTTTGAGAACATATCCTCCAGCATAGTCAAAATCGACGTGCAGGGACCGCGGTCCCTCGATGTCATGAAGCGGATTGCCGGCGAGGGCGTGAAGCAACTGACCTATTACGGATTTCAGCATTTTGATTTCATGGGAGGCAGCTACATCGTCAGCCGTACCGGCTATACCGGCGAGCTCGGGTTCGAGATCTACATCGACTTCGTCAAGGGTGAAGAGCTATGGAAGGCGCTGCTTCAGCATCCGGATGTAAAGCCTGCTGGCCTGGGAGCCCGCGATATCCTGCGCCTCGAGATGGGGCTCCCCCTCTGCGGCAATGAGTTCACGAAGGATACAACGCCGGTAGATGCCGGAATGGATCGTTTCCTCGATATGGATAAGGAATTCACCGGGAAAAGGGCTCTGCTTGACCGGCAGAAGCGCGGCGTGTCCCGGCGACTCATAGGCTTCGCGGTGGAAGGTCGGAGAACGCCCCGTCACGAGAACAGGATAGTCTCCGGCGGCGGAACTGTCGGGTTTGTAACCAGCGGCGTTTTCTCCCCCCACGTTAACAGGGGAATCGGTATGGGGTATATCGACGCCGCCCTCGGCGCCGAGGGCACAACGATAACGATAGACAGCGGCAAGGACGTTATACATGCGACTGTTGTACCGCTTCCTTTCCTGAAAAACACGTCAATAAAATATACGGAGGTATAATCGGACATGGACATAACGGTGCTCGACGGATATTATTACACCAAGGAACACGAGTGGGCCAGAATTGAGGGGACAACGGCGACTGTAGGAATCACCGACTACGCTCAGCAGAAATTGGGCGATATCACCTACGTCGATCCACCGGCAATCGGCAATGAGCTCAAGCAGTTCGAATTTCTGACCGGAATCGAATCCGTGAAGGCGGCCAGCGACATTTATTCGCCGATCTCCGGGAAGATTGCGGCGTACAATAGCGCTCTTGATGAGAATCCCGAGCTTGTCAACAAGTCCTGTTACACTGACGGTTGGATCGTGCAGGTTGAGATATCCGATCCGTCCGAAATTAAAAACCTTATGGACGCCGCCGCCTACCGCTCGTATGCGGCCGGTCTTGAGTAGCCATGGCACTATTTACGCCCCACACAGAGAACGAAATCCGCGAGATGCTCGACGCCATCGGAGTTGGATCAATGGAAGAGCTGTTCTCAGATATCCCGGGGGTTCTTCGGCCAAAATCATTCGATCTCCCGGCAGGCACGACCGAGAACGAAACAGCGCGTATCTTCGGGGAATTGGAACGCCGGAACCGTTTGGATTACGTGTCGTTTCTCGGCGGCGGCTACTACGATCATTTCATCCCGGCGGCGGTTGACACCATAACCTCCCGATCGGAGTTCGTTACTGCGTATACGCCATACCAGCCCGAAGCCTCGCAGGGTACTCTTCGTGCAATATTCGAATACCAGACCATGATTGCCGGAATCACAAGCCTTGAATTCGCAAATGCGTCCCTCTATGACGGCGGCACAGGCCTGTACGAGGCCATCGCAATGGCTGTCCGTACAAACGGCCGTAAGAAAATCATTGTCGATGCCGGTGTAAACCCGTTATTCCGGAGCATCGTGAAGACGTACATCACAAACCTCGATCTGGAGATACGGGAGGTAGAGCTACAAGACATATCCACGGACACTGAATCAATCGGCGGCCTTCTCGATGATGGGGTTGCCGCGGTGGTTGTGCAGAACCCAAATTTTTTCGGTATGGTCGACGATTACGAAGAGCTTTTCTCGCTTGCCCGCACAAGGGGCGTGGTGAGCATAGCTGTTTTTTACCCGATTTCCCTCGGTATAATAAAAACTCCTGGAGAGATGAAGGCGGATATTGCAGTGGGCGAGGGGCAGTCTCTTGGTCTACCGCTTTCATTCGGAGGGCCCTACCTGGGCATTATGGCAGTCGAAAAGAAATTCGTCCGCAAAATGCCGGGCAGGATTGTCGGCGAAACCGTCGACAAAAACGGCAAGCGCGCGTTCGTTCTCACGCTTCAGGCGCGCGAACAGCACATCAGGAGGGAAAAGGCGACATCAAATATCTGCTCGAACCAGGCCCTCTGTGCGCTCCGCGCCGTCGTCTATCTATCGCTTATGGGGAAAAATGGTTTCCGCAATACAGCGCTCATCAACCTCGAGCGGGCGGAATACCTGAAAGAAAAGATCGGGAATATCAGGGGTGTAGAGATCATTGCGGGCCAGACCTTCAACGAATTCACCGTTCGCCTCCCGATGTCCGCAGTGGATTTTGCGCACAAGATGCTCGGCCACGGATACGCTGCCGGCATTCCTGCATCGCTGTTTTACCAGGATAAACCGAATCATCTGATACTCTCTGCCACTGAAAAACGGACGGAACAGGAGATGGACGGCTTTGTCGCAGTCGCGAGGAAGGTGCTGCCATGAAAAATATATACGAAAAGAGCGTTCCCGGCAGAAGGGGCGTTGATCCCGGTACCGCTAAAAAGGAGACCGAAAAGAAGCTTGCTGACCGCTACCGTCGCATAAGCGACAACGGTCTCCCCGAACTCTCGGAGCTTGACGTAATAAGACATTATATACGCCTTTCACAGCTCAATTTTTCTGTCGATACGCATTTTTATCCGCTCGGATCGTGCACCATGAAATACAATCCGAAGGTAAACGAGGCGCTCAGCTCGCTGCCCGGGTTCGCGGGAACGCACCCATTTATGGCGTACCTTGACGTGGACGCAGTACAGGGTTCGCTCGAGCTGATTTACTCCCTCTCAGAGCTGCTGGCCGAGATAACCGGGATGAAAGGAGTAACGACGCAGCCCTACGCCGGAGCACATGGCGAACTGACCGGGATACTCCTGATGGCGGCATACCACGGGACAAAGGGCAACAGAAAAAAATATGTCATTGTACCCGACGAGGCTCACGGCACCAATCCAGCCAGCGCGGCAATGGGAGGCTTCTCCGTAATTTCAATACCGGTCGACCGCGACGGAGGCATGGACGTTAATATATTCAGGGAAAAGATGAGCGACGAGGTGGCCGGTGTAATGCTTACTCTGCCGAACACACTGGGGCTCTTTCCCCGCAATATATCAGAAATCGTCAAGATAGCGAAAAAACACGACGCGCTCCTTTACAACGACGGTGCGAACCTCAACGCGATACTCGGCAAGGCCAGACCTGGCGATATCGGGTTCGACATCGTTCACATGAACCTTCACAAGACCTTTGCGACGCCCCATGGCGGCGGCGGACCTGGCGCCGGGGTTGTCGCGGTTTCTGAAAAACTCGTCGATTTTCTTCCCGTGCCGATCGTCACAAAAACAAAGGGAGGCGCCTATACCCTTGACTTCAAGGTCAAACGAAGCATCGGACGGGTGGCTTCTTTTTTCGGCAATTTCGCCGTTCTCGTGCGCGCCTACGCCTATATCATGATGCTCGGAAGGGAAGGTCTTACAGACGCTTCTGAGAAGGCTGTGCTGAACGCCAATTACATACGGGTAAAGCTTAAGAAATACTATGACGCGCCGTTCGACAGGAACTGCATGCACGAATGCGTCTTCTCGGCAAGGCGCCAGGTCCAGAAATACGGCGTGCACGCCATTGACATAGCAAAGGCCCTTATCGAAAGAGGCATACATCCGCCCACAATTTACTTCCCCCTGGTTGTCGATGAGGCCCTTATGATCGAGCCGACTGAGACCGAGTCCAAGGAGACCCTCGACGAATTCATCAGGGCGATGGTTGAAATCGCAGAGACTGCAGAGAAGAACCCGGGGATGCTTAAAAATGCCCCTGAAAACACGCCGGTCTCGCGGCCCGACGAGACTAAGGCCGCCCGAGAGTTAAAGCTGACATGCAACCGTTGAGGGCGCGGTTTGTTCCTTACCGATGCGCCAGCGGTTTTGAGAACATGGCCGCCGACGAGTACCTTATATCGTGCTACCAGCGATATCGTGTACCGGTACTCAGAATTTATGGGTGGGATCCCCCGTCTATAAGCCTCGGGAGGTATCAGAAGGCAGCGTGCCTCCACGTAGACGCGTGCCGGTCGGACTCGGTGAACATAGTCCGCCGCGTTACCGGTGGCGGCGCAATATTTCATTTTAGCGAGGTGACCTATTCCCTTGCGGTGGGGGAGCGAGACCTCGGGAAAGGCGCTGTCTCAATTAAGGATTCATTCGGCATTCTGAACGGTTTTATCATCGAGGCGTACCACATGCTGGGACTTGACGCTTCGTACGCGAAAGATTCCGCGGTGCGAGGTGCGGCTGCTGGAAGCTCGCAGCCTTTTTGCTTTGCCGGCAACGAGGAATTCGACATTCTAATAAGGGGCAAAAAAATAGGAGGCAACGCACAGCGTAGAACAGAGGGGGTCATATTCCAGCACGGCTCCATCCCCCTGACGATTGACGCGGATAGAATTATGAGGTATTTCCGCGGGACCATAGACTTTGATAATTTCACGTGCCTGGAAGAGCTCCTTTCGCGCAAAGTCCCGCCGTATGACGTGATCAAGGTACTCCCTAAAGCTTTCTCAGCAGTAATGAAATATGAATGCCATGAAAAGGATTTTTCGCCATCAGAAAAAAAAGATATTACATTTATAATGAAAAACAGATACCGAGCCGATTCGTGGATGAAAGATAGAAGGGGATACGCCCATGAGGAACGCCAGGCCGGTCTGGCTCAATAAAAAAATCGATTTTCGTGCCATGCATGTTATGGAAGAACGCCTCGCGGGCCTTTCCCTTCGTACGGTATGCCATCAGGCCCGCTGTCCGAATATATCTGAATGCTTTTGCCGTGGCACCGCGACGTTCCTCATTCTCGGCGACATCTGCACGAGGGGGTGCGGGTTCTGCTCCGTGAAGAGGGGTTCGCCATCCCAGCCGGACACCGGCGAGCCGACGCGTGTAGCAGAGGCTGTGCGTCGCCTGCAATTGCGCCATGTCGTGGTCACATCGGTAACAAGGGACGATCTCGCTGACGGCGGCGCGTCGTTATTCGCGACCGTGATTCGGGCTATCAGGGAGTACGATGACAGCATTACTGTCGAAACACTGACGCCGGATTTCCTGGGGGATGCGAATGCCGTGAAAACAGTTGTGGAAGCGCGACCCGATATTTTCGGCCACAACCTTGAAACCGTCCCCTCTCTCTACGGCGTGAGAACACGCTGCGACTACAGGCGCAGCCTGAAGGTTCTCGAGTCAGCAAAGGCCTATGCGGATCGCGTCCGTACAAAATCTGCGATCATGCTTGGACTCGGCGAAACGGAGCGCGAGGTCATTGACGTCTTCAGGGACCTCCGCAACGCCGGCTGCGATTACCTTGCGATCGGCCAGTACCTTCAGCCGGACAGGCGCGCCGTACCGGTAAAGGAATACCTGGATCCGTTCCGTTTCGTGCAGTACCGCAAGGCGGCTGAATCGCTCGGATTCAAGCATGTTGAAAGCGGCGTGTACGTGCGGAGCTCCTACATGGCTGACCGGTATGGCGAAAGCGAAATCTCCGAATCGCGTGAATCTGAAAACCTGATATCAGGAATCAGAATATGAAAGAATACGATCTTGCAATCATCGGCTCTGGACCTGCCGGATATACTGCCGCGTTTGAGGCGGCTAAGCATAGATTAAAAACGGCTATAATCGAGCGTGATCTCTCGCGCCTCGGCGGCGTCTGTCTCGGCGAGGGCTGCATTCCGCTCAAGGGACTTCTCTATCATTCCCGCGCCAATAAGGACTACCTTCCTCTGCGCGATATGGTCATCAAGCGCGTGGAACAGATCCGGGCCGGTCTGAAATCGCGAATAGATTCAGTCGGTATTGACCTGATCCAGGGGGAGGGCCGTTTCGTTTCGCGCGACCGGCTGGACGTCGCCGGCGTGACCATACGGGCGCAAAAATATCTTATCGCGACCGGGTCCTCCCCCAAAAGGTATTTTAATCAGCCGAACGTGTTCCCGTCAGAAAAAATATTTTCACTCGATAAAACGCCGGGCAGCGTTCTGATAATCGGCGGCGGCGTGGTCGGCTGCGAGTACGCCTCGTTTCTGAGCTCGATCGGAGTCAGGGTCACTATCGTCGAGATGCTCGGGTCTCTCCTCGCCGGGGAGGATGAAGAATCTGTCCGGGTTCTCGCCCGCGAGTTCAGGAAGAATAACGTTGCCGTGCATGTGAACAGCCGTGTGACAGGAATCACCCAGACAAATGAAGCGACATACAGCAACGGCCAGGGCGAGATAAAGAAAACGTTCGACCTGATATTTGAAACAACCGGAAGGAATCCAAACACGGCAGGTTTAGGTCTCGATGCGGCAGGCGTCATGCTCGATGAAAATGGCTTTATAAGTGTCGACAAGGTCATGCAGACCTCTGCTTCCGGCATCTATGCTGCGGGAGACTGCATAAACACGCCTATGCTGGCCTACACCGCCTACAAGGAGGCTGCGGCGGCGGTTCGGCACATGGCTGAAGGAAAAACGACTGCGATTGACTACCAATCGATGCCGCGGCTCGTCTTTTCCGATCCGCAGGTAGGAAGCGTCGGAGCCTCGGCAAGTACCGCGAAAGAGCGAAACATCACACCAAGGATATACAAATACTTTTTCAAGGCACTTGGCAAGGCGGTCATGGAAGGACATGACGCCGGCTTTGTCAAGATCGTCGCTGACGCCGACTCGGACAGGATTGTCGGCGCCTCGGCTGTTGGCAATGACATTACCGATATAATCAACCATCTTGCCACGATAATCTGGTGCGGGATCACGGTTTCACAAATAAAGGACTGCATGTTCGTCCATCCATCGTATTCAGAGATACTATTGGAGGCGATCCATTACGGTAAGCAGTAATGCGGGTTTTTCAATTTTATGGATCATATTTCGAGGTTTGCAATGAAAAACGGCCGTTGTGATGCGATACTCGATGTCAATCTGAGTACCGGCGCCATTGAAACTACGAACCCGGGTGACGATTTCCTTCGCATGTATTGCGGCGGAAGCGGAATCGGGGCCTATTATCTCTTGAAAGATACCCTCCCGGACACCGATCCTCTGTCAATAAACAATATCATTATCATCGCACCGGGCATAACGACCGGCGCCGCTATTTCAGGGGTAAGCCGCTGTTGCATGACATCTCTGTCGCCCCTCACGGGAATGGCGGCCGACAGCCAGGCCGGCGGAAGCATCGGCCCGATGATAAAGAGGAGCGGGTACGACGCCATCGTGATCAGAGGACGGGCCGACCGGGCATCATACATCCTGGTTGACGGCATGAAGACATCGATACTCGACGCGGCGGAATGTGCGGGCAAAACAGTATCGGCCGCGCGGGCCGCGCTATTAGAGAAGCACGGCGCGAAAAACGTCAGCATAATACAGTGCGGCCCTGCCGGAGAGAAACTCGTCCGCTACGCCAATGTCATGGCTGACGGCAATGACGCCTTCGGCCGGGGTGGGATGGGGGCAGTCTTCGGAAGCAAAAACCTGAGGGCAGTTGTCGTGATAGGCTCAGGCGAGTTGACATTTGCAGACCCGGACGGACTGAGGGAACTTGCCAGGGCGGGGGCGAAGCGCATTCCAAGTTCCGGTTTCCCGGAAACCCTGAAAAAATACGGCACGCCGGGAGTTGTCAAATTTCAGGCTGAAGCGGGAAACTTCGCGACACACAATTACTCTCGCGGCTGGCATCCGGAATATATGAAACTGGACGGGTCCGTCTTCGAGTCTGAGATCGGGGCGGGGGCTGCGACCTGTTTCGGATGCGCCGTGTCGTGCAGGAAAAAAGTCAAAACCGACGATGGATATAATCTCTCAGATGCGCTGGGCGGGCCGGAATTCGAAACCCTTGGAATGCTCGGGGCGAACCTCGACATCACCGACGCCTCGGCGGTAGCGAAAGCAAACGAACTCTGCAATGAATACGGTATCGACACCATTACCATGGGATGCGTGGCGGGTTATCTGTTCGAGTGCGCTGAACAGGGCATGATGGCGCCGGCAGATACCGGCGGAACAAAACTTTCATTCGGAGACCCGAAGAGCCTTTTCAATCTGATCGAGGCGGTCGCGCGCCGTGATGGCTTCGGCGACACCTGCGCGGACGGTTTTGAGTCAATGATACGAAAATACGGAGAAAAGACGCGCCCCTTCGCAATCAACGTGAAGGGCGCCGGCCTGGCCGTGCACCTGCCTCAGTACAAGCCGAGCCAGGCGCTGATGTATGCCGTCTGCCCGATCGGCCCCGACCACATGTCATCTGAGCATGACTGGCTCCTCGCGAGCGCTTCGGAGGCGAGCAGGGGGCTCGGCATACTCGGGCAGGAAGACAATCCTTCAACAACACCAAACAAGGTCCGCATGACGGCGTACTCTCAGATATATTACAGCCTTCTTGACGCCCTGTCACTCTGCATGTTCTGCTGGGGGCCCGGAAATCTCTTCACATACCGCGATCTCGAGGACCTTGTGCGATTCGCCACCGGTTGGGACATGACCTTCTGGGAGCTTATGAAGGCGGGGGAACGCCGCATCACCATGCTGCGTCACGTCAACGCGAAACGCGGATTCGATAAATCGCAGGACCTTCTTCCGGACCGCCTCTTTGAAAAACTTCCGGACGGCCCGAGCAAGGGCCGGCATGTCGACCGGGATGATTTTGCGCGTATGAAGGATCAGTACTACGCCTTCATGGGCTGGGACGCTCAAACAGGAAATCCGACGGAGGGTAAGTTGATGGAGCTCGGTCTGGAATGGGCGATTTGAAGGAAATCAGGTACCGCCCCTTCCAGATTAAAATCCTGACGGCCACGTTTCTCGCCTACGCCGGTTATTATCTCTGCCGCAGGCCCTTCTATATAGTCAAAGCTGATCTGGCGGCGACGTTTGGCTTCACGGCCGTAGACCTCGCGAACCTCGGCACCGCATGTCTCCATCGGATTTGCGGGATTCATGCTGTTCGGGCCTGATGCCCTGCTCTCGGGGGTCGGCGCTATTGCTGTACCGCATCTACGATCGAGACATCCTCCCGATACTTGTCATGCAGGTGATGGTTGCCGCTATGACCGCCCTTTTGATGTTTCCACTCCGGATCAGGTCGTTGCGGGGCAAGGCAGACCTGTAGCGGTTCGGACGCGGGCAAAGACATGTAATTTTGTTGACAGATAATCCTGATAATTATCTAGAATAATTAATATATGATCAGGTTATCCCTGCGTGAATAAAGTAATTGCTTATTCCGCGGTCACCCTTCGACTACGCTCAGAGTGACCGGCGATATGTCATGCCGAGCGTAGTCGAGGCATGCGCCATAACGATGCCTACCTTGCGTGAATCGCGAGTCTAATCGGGACAAGGAAGCATGTTCGTTATCTATATCCATGAATGTTTTAATCATTATTACACAAAGAGGAAAGCCATGGTACAGTACAATTATCCGACAATCATATTGCTTGGCGAAGGGTCTCTTGCTGAATTCGGCAGGCGGCTGAAAGACAGGGATCATAAAAAAGCGCTCATAGTGACAGATAAAACAGTGGAAGAGATAGGCATTGTCAAAAAGGTCACGGATGTAATAGCCGCAGCAGGGCTTCAATATGAAGTATTTGATGAAACCCATCCAAACCCGATCGAGGAAGACGTGGAGAAGGGCGTTGCCGCCTACCGGAAGGGCGCGTGCGACAGCATCATCGGCCTCGGCGGCGGCAGCCCTATCGATGTCGCCAAGGTAATCAAGATTATGGTCGCAAACCCGCCGCCCCTATCGCAGTACGACGACAGCAAGGGGGGCGATAGACTCATCACGCAGCCGATGCCTTCTCTCTACGCCGTCCCGACCACGTCAGGCACCGGGAGCGAGGTTGGCAGGTCAGGCGTTATCATACTTCGCGAAACCGGAAGAAAAACCATCTTCTTCCATCCGGAGATCCTCCCCGCGATCGCCGTGCTCGAGCCGGCTCTCACGGTCGGGATGCCGCCCCTTCTCACGGCGGCCACCGGCATGGACGCATTCGTCCACTGTCTGGAGGCGTACTTCGTGAACATGTTCCATCCCATGGCCGATGGTATCGCACTCCAGGGCATGGAGCTGGTGCTCAAATGGCTAACCGAGGCCTGCAGGAACGGCAGGAACATCGAGGCGCGCGAGAAGATGCAGATAGCGGCATCCATGGGAGCCGTTGCCTTCCAGAAGGGGCTCGGCATGATCCATTCTATGGCGCACCCGCTTTCAAGCCTCTACGGACTCCACCATGGTCTTGCGAACGCCCTGGTGCTCCCGGACTCAGTACTGCTCCTGGAGCAGTCCTCTCTCAACGTCGAGCAGATCGCCAAGATTCAAAAGGTGCGTTCCATCTTCGCTGAATGCGGCATGGGGAGAGGGAGCCTGTCGGAAAGCTGCAGGGCTTTCTGCGACAGCGTCGGCATCCAGATGGGCCTCTCGAAGCACGACGTACCGTCAGACGGGATTGACATGTTAAGCGCAGAGGCACTGAAGGATTCATGCCATGCCGGCAATATGGTGCCGGTCACCATAAATGACTTCAAGAAGGTTCTTACCGCCGCACTGTAAGAAAACAGTGCCCCGCCATTTTGCGGGGCACTGCTGAAGCGTCGACGTAAATCAGACGTTGTACGTTCCGTCAGGGCAGGGTAAATTGCGACATGAAATCCCATGCCATATCGGTCACGTGAATATCGTCCCTGGAATAGAGAGTGTTATGGTCACCTCCCTGAACCGTGCATAGAGTTACCTTCACGCCTTCGGCGCAATCCTCATACGTCTCGCAACGGCTCCTGTCATAATAGACGGTCACGGGTGTCCCCGAGCAGCCGTTGACAGTGGCCCAATCCTGTAAACTCTCCTGAGCTCCCATGTATGAAGTGTCTTCAAAGGGAATCAGGCCTCCGCCGTAGTAAATCGTCGTATCGGCCGTACCGTGGAACTGTATAATCGGTACCGCGCGAGTTGGGATCGAGTCAGGGACAAGGACCGGCATTGATTTCGGCGAAACGGCGGCGAATACATCTGCCGCCTCCCGGCCCAATCGGTGGGCCATGCCGGCGCCGTTCGAATGTCCGTGGGCATAGACCCTCTTGAGGTCTATAGAACACCGGGACGAAATCAGGTCAACAATGCCGCGGGCAAGACTGACATCATCGACTTTGTAATCAACGGCGGAACCACAGCAGGCTTTCCCAGCGTTCCAGCTTTGGAAACCACTGGATCCGAAGCCTTCCGGATATGCTGCAATAAAGCACTCCTCATCCGCCTTTTGCATGAATCCGTCCGTGTTGGACTGGTTGGTGGCGGTATCCATATAACCGTGAAAGATAACGACAAGCGGCACAGCCTCCGTACCGTCATAGCATGCCGGCACATGGACATACACGGTTCTCGTTCTGCCGTCCTGATCTAGAGTAAGCTCCCAGTCCCCGGAGGCAAGACTGCCTGCCGGAGGAGTCTCCCAATTCCCTCCGCTGCATGATATGAGAGAAATGAACAACGTAAAAAATGTTGATAAAAATAGCATTCGCGATGTAATTCTATTATTTAACATCATGGCATTCTCCCTGTAAAATATTGATATAATATGTATGAGAATTTATTAATTTAACACATATTCGCTTCATAACCACTAATCAAAATCTGACACGCACTGTTCAAATTCTGATCACTATCAGATAAAAGCAATTCATTGATTTTGCATCGCATGCATAAATCCGGCAGCCGGAATTTGCCGATCCCCATAGTGAAACATAAAAGGTATTGACATCATCCGGCATTATCGCGATGTATGATATACGGCGGCGGCCGGAGGTATGAAATGAGAGCAGGCGGACCACATGAGCTGCTGGGCGGCGTTTTTGACAGGGACCTCTGCATAGGATGCGGGGCCTGTGTTTCCCTCTGTCCTTACTTTAAATCCTACAAGGGAAAAACTTCGATGCTCTTCCCCTGCACCCGTTCAGAAGGAAGGTGTTTTGCCTATTGCCCCAAAATCGAGGTTGATCTGGACGACATTTCACGCGCTATGTTCGGCGAGCCCTACGCGGCCGATTCGCTTGGACGCTACCGTTCGGTGCATATCGCCCGCGCCGGGAAAAACGTCGGTTCTGGAACCTTCCAGGCGGGCGGGACCGTGTCGGGACTGGTGATGCACGCTCTCAAAACCGGGAGCATCGATGCGGCCGTACTGACCGGTAGAAATGGCCTGAACCCGGTTCCAGCAGTTGTCACAGACATTAATGAGGTCGCGAAACACGCCACATCAACCTACACCGCGGCCCCTACGATTGCGATGTTCAACAGGGCGTCTCAAGAAGGTTATGAAAGGATCGGGATAGTCGTGACACCCTGCCAGGCTCTCGCACTCGCACAGATACGCCGCAATCCCACAAATGAGAAAAATTACAAGGATCGGTCGGCCCTGGTTGTCGGGCTTTTTTGCACCTGGTCATTAGATTATAGAAAATTCAGGACACTTATTGCCGAACATGTCGGCGTCGCCGCCGTACGTAAATTCGATTTGCCCCCCCCGCCGGCAGAGATCATGGAGGTGCACACGGATAACGGTATAATCGAAATCCCGCTTCCCCAGGTGCGCGAGCGCGTTCCCCATTCATGCGATTACTGTTTCGACATGACTGCAGAATTCGCCGATGTATCCGTCGGTGTTCTCGAGGGCCGCACTGACATGAATACCCTGATAATCAGGACAGAACGGGGCGAAAAGGCGGTCGAGGAGGCGGTGCGAGACGGCTATATCACGCTCGGCGAACTGCCGGCCGAGAATCTCGATCATCTGCGAGCCGCCGCTGGCAACAAGAAAATGCGCGCGTTTAAAAAGGCGAATGACGAAGGACTGATCAACACACCGCCGGATAAAAACGCACTCTTTAGGATCCCCAAGGAAACTATAAAAAGGATTTAACACACTAAGCGTTGAGGAATCATTTCATGTCGTACCACACAGACACAAATGAAGGCGCTGAATACCTGCTAATGGGAAACGACGCAATCGTCCGCGGCGCCCTCGAGGCTGGCGTCAGCGTCGCGAGCGCGTATCCAGGGACCCCTTCTTCAGAGATTATTGAGAACCTTGCCAAGGCCTCTGCAGACCGCAATCTTTATGTCGAGTGGTCGGTCAATGAAAAAGTCGCGCTCGAGGTATCGTTCGCCGCTTCAATCGCAGGGCTACGCGCTATCTGCGCCATGAAGCAGAACGGCGTGAACGTCGCGTCCGATTTTCTCCTGCATGTCGCACTCTCCGGAACCAGGGGAGGCCTCGTCCTCGTCCACTGCGAGGATCCGGGCGCTCTTTCGAGCATTAACGAGGGTGAATCGAGGCACTTCGCGAAGATGAACGAGGTGCCGCTTCTTGAGCCGGGGGATTTCCAGGAGGCCAAGGACATGACGAAGTGGGCCTTCGATCTCTCGGAAGAGCTCCGCTCCATAGTCATGATGAGGAGCGTGACGCGGCTCTCCCACGCGAGCGGTAACGTGAAAATCGGAAGGCTCCCGGTCCCGAAGACCAGGGCGTTCTTTTCATACAGCGGCCCGATGCTCGATCCCGAGACCGGCCCGGTGCTCACCATGCCGGTCCCGCCGCACCATGCTCTTCTTCAAGAGAAGATCAGGAAAGCCGCAGAAATCTTCGAGGACTCGCCGTTCAACACCTATACGGGCCCTGCGCGTCCCGAGCTCATGATAATTACCTGCAGCGCCTGCAGCCTCTACTGCCGCGAGGCCGTTCATCTGCTCGGCGCCGAGAAGAGAACCGGTATTCTAAAGCTCGGTACGACCTGGCCGCTCCCGCCAAAGCTTATCCGGAAATATCTGTCATCAACTGACACCATTTTGTTCGCCGAAGAGGTGCTCCCGTTCATGGAAGAAAACGTGAAGGTCCTTGCCTCAGAGATGGCCTCTGATATCGGAATCAAAAAATTCTACGGCAAGAACGACGGAACCATTCCGATGATCAACGAATTGAATCCCGACATACTAGTTGAAGCGATAAAAAAGATCCTTTCGATCGATTATACCGCAGTCGATCCCGCATATGCCGCAAAGGCGAAATCATTCGTTTCGTCGATGGCTCCGGTCAGGGACCTGACCTTTTGCCCCGGCTGCCCGCACCGCGCCTCCTTCTGGAACATACACAACGCCCTGGCGATGGACGCCCGTAGCGGCTTTGTCTGCGGCGATATCGGTTGTTACACGCTAGGCTTCCTTCCCTGCGGATTCAACACCATGAAGACCTCTCATTCAATGGGCTCAGGGATCGGCATTGCCTGCGGATTCGGCAAGCTCACTCGCTTCGGCATGGACCAGCCGATACTCGCCGTGTGCGGCGATTCAACCTTCTTCCACGCGGCCATTCCGGCGCTGGTGAACGCGATCCACACAAAATCTGACGTTATTTTCGTTCTTCTCGACAACAGCGGAACTGCCATGACCGGCTTCCAGCCTCACCCCGGCACATCGTTCGACGCGATGGGAAACGGCGTGATCCAGATCGATCCTGCCGCAATCTGCCGCTCAATGGGCGCCACCGTGGAATTCGCCGACCCGTTCGATATCGAGGCGACCCAGGATTCTCTGCTGAGGCTCCTGGAAGAGAAGGGGGCGCGGGTACTCATCATGAGGCAGATGTGCGCGCTTTCCCCGGAAAAAAAAGGGAAAAAGAAATACGATGTCTCAGTTGACCAGGCAATCTGCGTCGGGGAAAATTGCGGCTGCGATAGGCTCTGCACCAGGATATTCCGATGTCCCGGACTGGTATGGGACTTCGAACGCGGGGCTGCGAAGATCGACGATGTCATCTGCGCCGGCTGCGGCGTATGCGCCTCCATCTGCCCGTCCGGCGCCATAAAGAAGACGGAGGCGTCAGGATGAAAAAGGTCGCCCTGTTGAAAGATCCTTACAATCTGATAATCACCGGCGTCGGCGGGCAGGGCAACGTGATGGCCTCCCGTATGTTAGGAAATGCACTCGCGTGCAAAGGATTCTATATCACCATCGGCGAGACCTTTGGGGTGTCCCAGCGCGGCGGTTCGGTAATGAGCCATCTCCGTATATCAAAAAAATCTGCCTGGAGCCCGCAGATCCCTTCCGGACAGGCGGACGTTATCGTTGCGCTCGAGCCGACCGAAGCGATCAGGGTAATTGCTTCCTACGGAAATCCCGACGTTACCGTGCTCAGCAATACCAGGCCTATCTACCCGGTCGGCGTCATCGCCGGCGAATTGAAGTACCCCGGGATAGATGAAATTCGAGCTGCACTCGGCGGTCTGGCAGGCACTGTTATGTTCATAAACGCCACCGAAGAGGCAATCAGACTCGGCCAGCCGATCCTCGGGAACGTGATCATGATGGGGGCCGTGGCTGGAACGGGCCTCATACCGTTTGATACGGACGATTTCTGCGCGGTCATGTCGGAAAGCATGTCAGGCGATAAGCTCGCGTCCAACATTGAGGCCTTCGAACGGGGCAAGACACTCGTGCGCGCTCCAAAAAGTGAGTGACTCCTCATGCGCTACGAGGGAAACATATTCAGGCCCTTCAGCGAGGCGAACAGTTACCTGCTCCAGTGTACCATAGGATGCTCCCATAACGCCTGTACTTTCTGCGGGATGTACAAGGACAAGAAATACCGTGTTCGAAGCCTTGATGAAATAACGACCGATATTAGAATGGCCGCTGACGCCTACGGGGACGTTGAGAAGGTATTTCTGTGTGATGGCGACGCCATAGATATGGATACCGATCTGCTTATCGAGGTACTCCATGAGCTCAAGCGGTCTTTTCCATCGCTGCGGCATGTCGGCGCCTATGTCGGTCCGGTCAGCACACTGAAAAAGAGCGCCGACGAGCTTGCGGCACTTCGTGCGTCAGGTCTTACCAAGGCCTACCTCGGAGTCGAGACAGGCGACGACAGGCTCCTCAAAGAGGTTCGCAAGGGCGTTACTGCCTCTGAAATGCTTCGAGCCGGCAGGAGCATAATCGAAGCCGAAATCAACCTCTCTTCAATGATCCTCCTGGGACTGGCGGGAAAAGGCGACCGGTCGCGCGAGCATGCCATCGCGACCGCGGCGATTACCAACGAGATGAAACCACACTATCTCGCCGCGCTCACGGTTACCCCGGTGCCGGGAACGGTCCTGTACCGGCGGGTTGAGGCGGGAGAGTTTTGCGTTCTCGATCCGATGGAGACGCTCGCTGAGATGAAAATTCTTTTCGAAAATCTCACAGTCGACAACATGAAGTTTGTCGGGATTCACGCCTCCAATTATTTGCCGATAAACGGAATTCTCCAGAAGGACAGAGATGCCATGCTGTCCACCATAAATGCGGCGCTCTCAGGAGATGACCGAATACGACTGAGGCCGGAGCACATGCGGGGCTTATAGACGCCGTCAGGCTGTTCAGCGAGTATCATGAAATCGTTGACAAAATTCTCAATTCAATTTGTTATTACCATAATTTAACGGGATCAGGGGGGCTACGCATGAAAATTTCCGAGGCGAGAGCGATAGTCACCGGCGGAGCGTCAGGGCTCGGCGAGTCCGTCGTCAAGGCTATTGTCGCGCGCGGGGGCAGGGTCGCGATACTGGATATCGACGATGAACGCGGCCGGGCACTGGAAAGCAAGCTTGGCGACGCGGCCCTGTACTGCAGAACCGATGTCTCTAACGAAGGGGATGTCGGCAGCGCAATAGACAGCGCGGTTAACAAATTCGGCGGGGTAAACGTGGCGGTAAACGCCGCAGGCATAGCCCCGGCCGCAAAGATAATCGGGAAGAAAGGCCCGGCAGACCTCAAACATTTCGAACGGGCAATAACCGTCAACCTGATAGGGACCTTCAATGTAATCAGGCTGGCCGCCATGAAAATGTCTGAGAATGCGCCAAACGACGACGGCGAGCGCGGCGTTATTATCAGCACCGCATCGGTCGCGGCGTTCGACGGACAAATAGGCCAGGCGGCCTATGCCGCGTCAAAGGCCGGCGTGGTCGGGATGACCCTCCCGGTCGCCCGAGACCTTGCCGCTCACGGCATCCGGAACATAACGATCGCTCCCGGAATTTTCGACACTCCGATGATGGCATCCTTTTCGGATGAAGTTAAAAAGTCGCTCGGAGCAAGCGTCCCGTTCCCGCCGCGGCTGGGTAAACCGGATGAATTTGCGCTTCTGGCGCTTCACGTGATCGAAAATTGCATGCTGAACGGCGAGACCATTCGGCTTGACGGCGCTCTCAGGATGCCGCCAAAATAGCATTGCGGGACAAACATATGCCTATCATAAAAAAACACGACATTGATATATATTACGAATCTCACGGCGAAGGGGAACCCCTCTTGTTCGTCAGCGGTCTCGGCCAGAAGAGCTCCGCGTGGCAATTCCAGATCCCGCATTTTTCGAAAACAATGCGCGTTATCGTATTCGATAACAGGGGAGTCGGCAAGAGCTCACGCCCTGACGTTCCATATACGATGGATATGTACGTGGAAGATATCGCTTTTTTGCTTGATTCACTCGGCATCACCGAGCCGATCAATCTCTGCGGCCTGAGCATGGGCGGCATGATATCGCAGAATTTCACCCTTGCGCACCCGGAGCGAGTGAAATCACTGATGCTCCTCTCCACCACTTCGAAAGTCGATGCGACTCCGCTTATCGATGGTATACGACTGATGGAAGGCATGGAGGAAGAAAGGAGGGTCCGTTCGGTCTTCGTGGTCTATTACTCAAAGGAATTCAGGAACAGGGTCAAAAAAGACACGGTGCTGTTCAATCGCCTCAGGGATGACGTGCTGGTCGACGAAACGCTCGTGAAGGACTACATCAACCAGGCGAGCGCGGTAACGGAGACCCATAACACCACGGCATCGCTCGGCAAAATTAAAGTGCCGGTACTCATCATGGCTGGAACGGCGGATCTGATCATACATCCGGACCACTCCCGGTCCATGCGGGCAGAAATCCCGAACGCGCGGCTCGAGATAATCGAGGGCGCCGGGCATGTCATAAGCATCGAGTCACATGAAAAGGTTAACGCAACAATCGATGAATTTTTAAAACAGAATGCATGATTTTACACAATGCTATGGGGGCAATGCGGTGAAAGAGGCGGTACTAGTAAGCGGATGCCGAACGGCACTCGGTAATTTTAACGGGGCACTTACGGGCGTGGGTGCTACGCGGCTCGGGGCGATCGTTATCACCGAAGCGGTGAGGCGCGCCGGTATTAGCCCTGAGGTCGTAAACGAGATTATCATGGGAAACGTTCTTCCCTGCGGGTATGGACAGAATCCGGCGAAGCAGGCGGCGATACAGGCCGGCATGCCATGGAACGCAGAATGCTGCACAATCAACAAGGTGTGCGGCTCCGCACTGAAGTCGGTTATGCTCGCCGCCCATGCGATAGCTGTCGGGGACGCGGATGTGGTGGTTGCCGGCGGGATGGAGAGCATGACCATGGCGCCCTATTATCTGGAAAAGGCGCGCTTCGGCTATCGCATGAACGCGGGCAGGATCGAAGACCACATGGTCCACGACGGCCTCTGGGACATAGTGAACGATTTTCACATGGGCATGTCTAATGAACTCTGCTCTGAGAAATATAGTGTCACGCGCGAAGAGCAGGACCGGCACGCTGCCGAATCGTACCGCCGGGCGCTTGCCGCTATTAAAGAGGGAAGGTTCAAAGAAGAAATCGTTCCGGTCCCGGTTCCGCAGCGGAAAGGTCCACCGGTGATGTTCGACACCGACGAATGCCCGCAGGAAACATCCTACGAAATTCTTTCAAAAATGAGACCGGTATTCAAGGAAGGAGGCCTGGGCACTGCCGGGAACGCCTCTATCATAAGCGACGGCGCGGCAGCCGTAGTGGTGATGTCGCGGGAAAAGGCGGAGGAACTCGGATGCACGGTCCGTGCCGTTATCGGCGCGCAGGCCTCATACGGAATTGATATGAAGTACGTGCTGGTGGCGCCGATATGGGCCGTTCCGAAGTGCCTCAAGAAGGAGGGTATCACGATCAACGACGTCGACCTGGTCGAAATCAACGAGGCATTCAGCGGTTCCTCGGTCGCGGTCGTGAGGGAACTCGGTCTCGACTGGTCCAGGGTGAACGTAAACGGCGGTGCTGTTGCCCTCGGTCACCCTATCGGAGCGAGCGGGTGCCGCGTACTAGTCTCTCTCCTTCATGAAATGGAGCGGCGAGATGTCCACACCGGCCTCGCCACACTCTGCCTCGGAGGCGGGGAGGCCGTCGCGATGGTCATACGGCGATAGCCTACGATTCGGATTCAGTCTCCCGTGCTATAACCATCCTCTGCACCTCGGAGGTCCCCTCGTAGATGGTGGTCACCCTCGCATCGCGGTATATACGCTCGATCTTGTTGCCTCTGATGTAGCCGTAGCCGCCGAAGACTTGGAGCGCGGCGTACGCGCACCGGTTCAACGCCTCAGTGGCGTAAAGCTTTGCGATCGACGCCTCTCGTGAGAATTCGACCTTCTTGTCCTTGAGCGATGCGGCGCTCCACGTCAGGAGACCGGCGGCCTCCCGGTCTACGGCCATATCGGCGATCATGTTTCTGATCGTCTGGTGCTTGATAATGGCCTTCCCGAACTGCCGGCGCTCTGAGGCGTACGCGATCGACTCGTGCAGGCACGCGTCGATCATGCCCGCGGCCTGCGAGGCAATACCTATCCGGCCGCTGTCGAGCGCATTGAGCGCTATCGCGAGGTCCCATGCCGGGCCTGCCCAGCACGTTCTTCTCCGAAACCTCGCAATCCTCGAGCAGTACCTCCACGGTACTAGAGGCACAGAGACCCATTTTTTTCTCTTCCGTACCGATGATTATCCCCTTCGTCCCGGCCGGCACAAGAAAAGCCGTCAGCCCGTTTTTCCCCTGCGAGGTCCTTGCTATCAGAATAAAGAGGCCTGCGTGCGTTCCGTTGGTGATGAATTGCTTCGAACCATTTACAATGTATGATTTACCCTTTTTGACGGCCTTTGCCCTGAGCGAGGACGGGTCCGATCCTGACTCCGGCTCGGTAAGTGCGAATGCGCCGACATGCTCCCCGGATGCGATCGGATAGAGGAACGTCCTCTTCTGCTCGTCGGTGCCGAAATTCATTATCGGATCGGTGGTGAGATTGGTGACGCTGAGCGTAACGGCTACCGAAGCGCACGAGAAGGCGATCTCCCGCAGGGCAAGTGTGTAACTCACTGCCCCGGCTCCAGAACCGCCGTATGCCTCCGGGACCATCATGCCGAAGAGGCCGAGCTCACCCAGCCTGCGGATGATCTTCTCGGGGTACTCGCTCCGGTCGTTATATGACTGAGCGTAGGGCTCGATCTCGCTCCGGGCGAACTCGCGGATCATGTCCCGTATCATTATCTGTTCGTCTGTCAGCTGGAGTTTCATGGCGTCCCTACGGTGTGTATATGGTGACGATAAGCTCTGTCGTCACGTTCCCAGGGTTTTTGAGAGTATGTCTAATACCGGAATTGAAATGAAGTGATTGATCCTTTTTGAGCCGGTGCCTTTTCCTGCCAACCTGGATCACGACTTCGCCTTTAAGCGTGTAGACAAACTCTTCACCCTCATGCTGGTAATTCGTCCCCGGGTGCACCGACCGCGGCGGGATCAATACCCTGAAAGCTCTGAGGTGGTCCTTCACGGCGCGGGGCGTCAATACCTCGTACTGGTACGCCTCTTCACGCTTCCTGAAGTCACTGACCCTCCGCTTCTCAAGCTCTTTCGCGCGTTCTCCCCCGGCCGGAAGCAACTCTCCGGGGTCGACCGTAAGGGCACGGGCGATTCTCAATATGTCGCCGACCGGTGCGAATCCCTTTCCCTCCTCGATTTTTTTCAGATGGGCCGAAGGCAGCCCTGTCTTTTCTGACAACTCGTCGATAGTGATCTTCTTTTTCTTGCGCATCGCGGTGAGCTTACGGCCGATCGGTCTTTGTTCCATGATGACCTCTTGGTTTATAAGGTACTGCTTATTATCGACTATTGAGAATCTCCCGTCAATCATGATTGATACTGTTTTCCCGGAAATATTAAAATAACAAAAATACGCTTGCAAACAGAGGCCCCTCCGTTACAAAACGCCATCCGGTCGTTTCCGTGATGAATATATATAATACGATGCATGCAATGCAACATATCAGAAATATCGCGATAATAGCCCACGTCGACCATGGCAAGACAACGCTCGTCGACGCAATGCTCCGGCAATCCGGCACGTTCCGCTCCAACGAAAGGGTCGAGGAGCGGATCATGGATTCTAACGACTTGGAGAAAGAGCGGGGAATTACGATTTTTTCAAAAAACGCTTCCTTCTTCTATCGTGACCATAAAATCAACATCGTTGACACTCCGGGGCACGCTGATTTCGGAGGCGAGGTCCAGAGGATTCTCAACATGGTCGATTCGGTCCTCTTGGTCGTCGATGCATTTGAGGGCCCCATGCCCCAGACGAAATATGTTCTTAAAAAATCTCTCGAGGCCGGACACAGGCCGATAGTCGTGGTAAACAAGATCGACCGCCCGAACTGCCGCCCCGAGCAGGTGGTGGACATGCTGTTCGATCTCTTCATCGAACTCAACGCCACAGACGAGCAGCTCGATTTCCCGGTGATATACGCATCAGCAAAAACAGGGGAGTCTCACTATTCACTGAACGATGAGCATGGAGACATGGTGCCGCTTTTCGAAACCATTATCAGGCATGTTTGTGCTCCCGGCGGAGATACCGGCGCCGACCCCCGATTTCTCATATCCGCAATCGAGTACGATAACTATGTCGGTAAAATCGGCACCGGCAAGCTCCACCACGGCGTCATACGTTCCGGCGACGAGGTCAAGCTGGTAAAACAGAAGGGCGCTCTGGTCAACGGCAAGATCACGCACCTCTACGAATACCGCGGGCTCAAGAAAATCGAGGTCGAGGAGGCAACGGCCGGCGACATCGTCGCAATCGCGGGCTTCGATACAATCGATCTTGGCGACACCATCGCCGGCGGCGACAATCCGACGGCGCTCCCGTCAATCAGGATTGATGAACCGACCATAGCGATTACCTTCCAGGTCAACGATTCCCCCTTCCTGGGCCGCGAGGGCAAGTACGTGACATCGCGACATATATGGGAGCGGCTGGAACGCGAGACCGAAACCAACGTCAGCCTTGTAATAGAGAGGGCCCAGACAAAAGATTCCTTCACCGTCAAGGGACGGGGAGAGCTTCAGCTTTCAATACTTATTGAAAACATGCGCCGCGAGGGGTACGAGTTCCAGATATCGAGGCCGCAGGTAATCTATCGGGAAATCGAAGGTAACATATCCGAACCGATGGAAATAGCGATCGTCGACGTGGCGGACGAATTTTCCGGCGTCGTAATCGAGAAGCTGGGAAAGCGCAGGGCGGAGCTCGCCTCAATGGTTCAGGGGAGTGACGGATATACGCGGCTCGAGTTCAGGATACCCTCCCGGGGCCTCATCGGTTGCAGAAACGAATTTTTGACAGACACCCGCGGTACCGGCATTCTCAACCATGTCTTCGACGGTTACGAACCGTTTCGTGGACCGATCCCCTCCCGCAGCAGGGGCGTGCTTATTGCCATTGAAGATGGCGTATCGAACGCTTATGCCCTCGATAATTTACAGGAGCGCGGCAACCTCTTCATCGGGCCCGGCGTACCCGTCTACGAAGGCATGATAATCGGTGAAAACAGCCGTGAAAACGACATGGAAGTTAACCCCTGCAAGACGAAGAAGCTGACCAACATGCGCGCATCCGGCTCGGACGAAGCGATACGCCTTACACCGCCGAGGCTCTTCTCGCTTGAACAGGCCATAGAATATATCGACGACGATGAGCTCCTGGAAGTTACGCCCAAGAGCATACGAATGAGAAAGCGCATTCTTAAATGCCTTGACAGAAAGCGCTTCGAAAAAGCTAAAATGAATGATGTTGTCAAAGTGGTATAAACGGCCCTCACCGCTCATCATCAACACGGGCACGCATGGAGTCTATTACGGATGGGTCATCGTCCTTGTCGCTTTTGTCTGCAATTTCATGGGAACCGGGACCGGTTTCTATATATTCAACGCATTTATCGAGCCGCTTTGCGCCGCGCGGGGATGGACCAGGGCCCAGATCAATATCGCCCCAATGCTCGGATACATACTTAACCTGTTCGGCATTCTCTTCTATGGTACGCTCGTTGCGCGAATCGGCCCCAGGATCATCCTCGCCGTCTGCTCTGTGCTCACTGCCGTTTCCTTTTATATTCTTGGTATAACCGAAAGCATACTCCCGTTCTATGTTGCCTTCATGTTTCTCTATCTCGGCATGAACGGCATGAGCGGAATCGTCACGGCTACAGCCGTAAACAACTGGTTTGTTCTCAGACGCGGAAACGCGCTTGGCATCGCGACGGCCGGCGTTTCGCTTTCTGGGGTCGTAATGCCAGCCGTCGCTCTCGCCATCATCGAAGGATACAGCATGTATCACGCGTTCCTCTGGATAAGTATCGTTATACTGTTTGTCACCCCTCTCGTGTGGGCTTTCGTCCGGACAAGGCCCGAGGACTACGGACTGCTTCCCGACGGCGTCAGTCATGACGATGATCGGTTATACGACGACATCCCTTTCCGCGCCGGTCCGGCGCACGGGCAGGGCAACGGCATGACGGCGGCCGCGCACTGGTCCCTTCCCATGGCAGTTCGTTGCGCGAGCTTCTGGAAGATCGGTCTCGCCTATGGATTGAGCATGGGCACCGTTCTCGGCGTAATGTTTCAGCTCAAACCGCGCTTTACTGATGTCGGCTATGACAACGCAACCGCAATGAAGCTGATGGCGGCCACTGCCCTCGCGGGAGCGGCGGGGAAATACGCATGGGCCTTCCTGTGTGACCGGTTCACCTCGCGCAGAATCGCCATGGTGCTGTTCGCGTGCAATGCAGTCGGGCTTGCCCTCGCCCTGCTGCCCAAATCCATGACGTCGGTAATCATCTTCGTCGTACTGTACGGTTTCTCGATGGGAGGCGTCGTATCCACACAGCCGGTCATTATTGCTGAATTTTTCGGGAGGGAATCGTATCCGACAATAGCTCGGTATATCGGAATCCTGGTCGGAATAAATTTCATCGGCTATCCGATTATGGGAGGAAGCTTCGATATGACGGGATCCTATGATTCGGCATATTTTCTTTTTATTGCACTAAACTGCGTTGCATTCCTCATGGTCAGCTTGCTGCCAAAAACTGCTCCTTCCGTAAAAACTGGGGGGGCGCATGTCTGAACTTATCGTTAACAATTTCTTCATTCTGGATTTCATCATCGGCTTCGGAACTCCGGCGGTCATCATCATTCTCCATATTGCGAGGAAAGTTTCCACGTTCACCTGGCGGATGTTCTGGGTCGGCACGGCGATCGGACTCACATGGGAAATTCCACTGTCGACGCTGGACGGCCTCGGCATAGTCGATATCTTCAGTTTCCTGACCCATCCTCCCGCTCACTTCTCGTTCATCATCGCAAGCCATTCTTTCTGGGACGGCGGCCTTTTCCTCGCTGGTATATTAATCGTGCGCATGGTGCTCAAGGGTGAGGAACATTTTACCCGTTTCAGATCACGGGAGCTCGGCATTCTGCTGCTATGGGGTCAGGTACAGGAACTGTGCGTCGAGTTGCTCAGCACCGGAAATGGGGGATGGTCGTACAACCCCGCATGGTGGAATCCACAACTCTTTCACTTCAACGGCCGGCCCATAACTCTCCTGCCCCAGCTCATATGGCTGGCTGCCCCTGTCCTTTTTTATGTCGCGGCGCTGAGGATTCAGAAAATATCACGTCATCCATGAAATCAATATTCGTGCGAAAAATGCTTTGACTTTTACCAATGTATTCGTGTAGGATTGACGACATGGAAATCGCTACACAAATCGTCATATTAATTGTCGCCCTCTCTTTTTCAGCCGGGATTATCGCGCTGGTGGTCGTCCTGGTGCCAGCCATAAGGGAGCTCAAAAACCTGTTCATCGAGATAAGGAAGACGACATCAGAGGTGCGCGTTATTACTGAGGATACAAAAAAGATTATCTCTAATGTCGAGAGTAAAATCGAAAGTTTCGACGGCATATTCGAAAATTCCAAGCAGATTGCCGCGAATGTCGACAAGGCCTTCGCCATGGTGAACGACGCGTTCGGTAAACATGCCGAGTGGCTCGCCCTTATTCCCGCCGCTCTGGTCGGGTGGAAGGCTGTCAGCGCCCTTTTAAGGAGGAAGAATGAGTAATAATAACGACGGTTTCAAAACATTTGTCAGTTTTGTCCTGGGTGCGGCTGTTGGCGCCGTGTGTGGTCTGCTCTTGGCTCCCAAACCAGGTAAGCAGCTGCGCGATGACCTGAAAGAATTCACGGACAAAATTGCGGACGACGCCAGAGCGGAGTACGAAAAAGCAAGCGCGAAGGTCAGGGAAATGGGAGATAAGGCAAAAAATATTGCCGAAGAGACGAAAGAAAAAATACGCAGGAGCGGCAAAGACACTGAACCTGCCGGTTGAACAGCCGCTCAGATGATATAGTAATCCTTCAACTCCGTAAAGAGAGTCGCGATAAATTCCTTCACCACAACTATGGTCGGTATTGCCAGAATCAGCCCCGCGAATCCGAACAGCATGGAGCCGCCGATTATCCCGAGGAACACCGCGAGGGGGTGAATCTGCACCGCGCCTCCAACCACAAACGGCTGGAAAATGACGTTGTCCATCGCCATCACGATTATCACGCAGACGAGGACGGCAAGTATAAGGTTGTCGGCCGTAATGAAGGGAAGCACTGAATTGACGTTCTCGGCGATGAGGGCGTACGAGGCGCCGCACGCCAGAGCAATACCCGCACCCATGAGCGGTATCGCGTTTGCTATGCCGGCAAAAAGACCGATCATGACGGCCATTTTGATCTCGAATCCGAAGATTGAGAGTAAAATAGCGTAGGACAGGCCGACAAGTGAGCATTCCATGAGGATCCCGCGCAGATAATTGCCTATCGCTTTGTTTACCTTGTCGAAAACCGCGAGTGAGACCTCGAAATAGCGGTTCGGGACAAGGGCAACAAAAAATCTTTTGATTTCGCCGTCATCGATCAGCAGGAACAGGAATACCAGCGGCATAATGATCCAGAGCTTGAAGGCCGCCATGATGGCGGCAAGAGGGGACGTTTCGTTATCTTCACCGGCGGGAGTGGTTTTATTCTCCCCGTCGTTTTTCGCGGATTCCGTCGGTTGTTCACGGTCAACCACCGAATGGGTGTTCTTCAAAAAATACTCGTAGTATTTGTCCTTTATCGGGGCAAGGTGGTTATAGCCTATGCGGTACTTCATGAACAACATGCGTTCTTCACGGTTCAGGCTGAGGGCGGCATTTATGCTTCCCATGAAGTGATCCAGGTCGTCACCGAGATACTTGTACACGATGTTTCCCGTGTCCCCCTGCTTCGATATCCCCATGAAGGCATGATAACGCTCGTTGAGCTTGTACTGGAAGCGAGTTCTGAGGACCAGCTGTTCCTTCTCGTTCGGGAGAATCGCGCCGACCAGGTTTGCTACGACCATTACGACTATAAAAAAAGTGCCGAACAGGAGGAGTATTCCGGCTGCGCGCGGAATGCCGATCTTGGTAAAGAGCTTGAGGACCGGGAAGCAGAGGTATGCAACGAACATGCCGACGATGGCCGGAAGTATTATGGGCCGGAGCGACCATATGAAGAAAAGCAGCGTCAGTACTGCGAGGATTGCGGTAATTATAAAGACGATACGACGCGTCTGTTTCCGTTTATCCGTCTGGTGGATGTCTGAATTGCCGCGACCGTGCGGACCCGTGCCGTGAGTCATCTCAATCACCCTTAGAATAAATCTGCTCGTTAACGGCCTTGAGGCGCTGTCCGATAATGATCGACAAATCCTTTAAAATCTTGCTTCCGATAGCGGGGTGGGTTTCAACCAGCTCGTTAAGATCTTCCCTGAAGAAAGCGAGCGCTTCGGTTTTTTCCGTCGCCTTCGCCGATGCTGAGCGGGGAGTATCGTCCAGGAGCGCGAGTTCTCCGAGAAAATCCTCAGGTTTGATTGTCGCGAGTTCAATTTCCTGACTTGTATGGCCTGGAACGACCACTTTTACCAGACCGCTTTTAATGATGAACATTGCCGTGCCCGGCTGATCCATTTCAAAAAGGTATTCGCCGGCATGGTATTTCCTCTCGTATATAAGGCCGGCAACCTTTTTCAGCTCCCGGGCACTCAGGTGCTGGAATATAGGGCATAGCTTCAGAACCTCGATATTGGGAATTTTTTTCCCGGCCTTGAATCTTGAAAACACGTTGCCCCAGAAGGCATTGATCTGTTTTTTCTCTTTAATAGTTGCCATGGCCTCTGATTGATGAATGTGGTATTTGCACTAATAATTGCTTAATAGTAGGCAGATTAAATAATAAGTGTCAATATTTTTTTTATACCGGCATATCACGGTTCATCGTCACGTGAACCGTTCAAAACATCTTAAAATTGCTTGATTTATATGATATTCCATGATAGGTATGATTTAATAGATGCAGGAAAGCCAACCGCACGGTGATGCATCGTTAGATTGATAATTAATATTACAGTTATGATTCAGCATCAAGACAGACTAAATACATTATTGAACCGCGTTTCTCCCCTTGAAATCATCAGGATAATTTTTTCTAAATCGGCCGCCGAAGCCAAAGAATTTTCACGTGTCGTGTTGAACCAGGTCTATTTCACCTTCAACCAGGCCCTGCTGCTGCTGGCCATCATGGCGCTGCTTATTGCGGCAAGCGTATCGGTTCAGGCCGGATACGGTCTTTCCGTCATTGGCGCGTCCAGCCGCATAGGCGAGCTCTGGGTCTGGATGGTTGTGCGCATTTTCGGCCCTCTGCTTTCAGCCATCCTTATTATCGCCCGTTCCTGCACAGCCGTGGCCACCGAGACCGCGGTCATGAAGTACAACAAGGAGATCGAAGCGTTAGAATTGATGGGAATACCGACGGTCGATTATGTTTTTACCCCCCGTATCGTTGCGGGAGCCATAAGCAATTTCTGCATGGCCACATCGTTCGTTGTTATAGCGTTCGTCGGGACATGGCTTTCCAAAAACTGGTTCTCCTCGATGTCGATGAGGCACCTGTATGAACAGATATGGCGAGCGATGACCCCGGAAGACGTCATCTTTTTTCTACTCAAAACATTAATTGTCGGGGCCGGTATTTTCTGGATTGCCTGTAAAAAAGGGCTCTCGCTGAACAGGGGATCCTACGAGGTCCCAATAATCGCGATGCACGCGGTTGTTGACGGTTTTATCTGGGCCATAGTGACACATATTTTTTTCACGACCCTGTTTATTATGATTCACGGATTCCACCTGCTGTAAGGAGTGACCGTTACGGAAGCGATGCTCACATTCGATAACGTTGTCGGTTTGGCTCACGAATGCCTATTCGACGAGCATTTTCCGGTCAGCTTTGACCTGAGACCGGGTGAGATTGGAATTATCAGGGGAGGGTTCAAGGCCTCTTCGCTCATCCGAATCGCCGCGATCAGAGGCATACTCATCCGAGGTTCGATTACACTCCTGGGGAACACTATTGAATCCGGCGACAATCCGGCCCGCTATCTCTCCCCGCATTTCACCAAGAAATTCAGGCCGTCCATAGGATTCTGCCACCAGAACGGCGGTCTTCTCGCCAACATGACCATCGTCCAGAATGTCATGCTCCCCGCGCATTACCATTCTGGCCATCGCTCGCCTGAACCTTTTTATGCATTGGCCCGCGAGCGCCTGCAAGAAGCGGACGTTCCGGAGGAGTACTGGGGCCTCCGCCCCTCCGATGTGCCTCCTGAATACCAGAAACGCGCCCTGTTCGCCCGCTCGATCATACATGAACCAAAGATATTGATCCTCGACGAGCCGACGGCCGGCATTCCATGGGAACAGACCCATGAAATAGCTTCATGGTTGTTGGGCCAGAAGGGGATGGGCAGGGGAATCCTCATCGCCACCGACAACGACCCCTTTGCGGCGCTCGTAGGAGACTGGCTGGTCGACCTCGACCGCTCTGCCTACAAATCATGCAATAATGAAATCAGGCTGTTTTTAGGAGACATTGTTGATAAAAGCAGCGCGCTTATAAAAAAACAGATGAAAGCAGGTAAAAAAAATGCACAATAAAGCCTTGATCGGAATAATAATCATCACTCTGTTGTTCGCCGCCAACGTGGCGTACATCGGCTATAAAAACCTCTGGTTCGAGCCGAAGAACAGATACTGGACGCTCCTGAAAACAGCTGATGGCCTCAGGGAGGGCACTCTGGTGACATTTCACGGACTCAAGATGGGCGAGGTCACGGAGCTTGCCGTGACCGAAAGAAATTTTATCAAGGTGAATTTCTATGTGCGGAAATCAATGGCTAAAAAGATAACCATCGGGTCCCTTGTCAGGGTTTCCAGGTCCATGATGATCGGTGAGAAAAAACTGGAGATCATTCCGGGTCCGGTTGTAAACGCCCTGGTGCCGAACCACAGTTTTATCCGGGGGCAGGACGTCAGGGAAATATCCGACCTGCTGACAAGCGGCGAACAGCTCCAGCGGTTCGTGCCGCAGCTCGAGAGGATTCTCAATAATGTTGACATGATTATGGGCAGCGTGGCCGAAAATCCGGACATGATTCCAAAGGTTATAAAAATCCTGGACGAGGCAAATGTTCTGATGAAAACGGTGGAGCGCTCCTGGCTCTTCAAGGGCAGCTATAAAAACTTCATCAACGAGCAGAAGAACAAAGCGGAAGCGAAGTGACCGATTTACCCGAGCGCCACGTCGAGGAGCATCATGACGGCGAACCCGAGCATCGCCCCGATGGTGGACAGATCCGTGTTTTTGTCCCGCTGTGACTCGGGGATAAGCTCCTCCACGACAACGTATATCATGGCTCCGGCCGCAAAGGAAAGCGCATAGGGCAGGATCTGCTTCATCGACACCACCAGTACTGCGCCTACCAGCGCCGCTACAGGCTCAACGATGCCGGACAGCTGGCCGTAGAAAAAGCTCTTCATCCTCGAGAAGCCCTCGCGCCTGAGCGGGATGGATACAGCCGCTCCCTCCGGGAAATTCTGCAAACCGATACCGATGGCGAGGGCCACAGCACCTGCCAGCGACGCGGAGGGGATATCTGCGGCCAGGGCGCCAAACGCGACCCCGACCGCAAGTCCTTCCGGGATATTATGCAGCGTAATGGCGAGAATGATCAATACGCTTCTCTTCCAGGTCGTTTTCAAGCCCTCAGCGTCCTCGACCGGGAGACCGCCATGCAAGTGGGGGAGTATTCTGTCCATGAGCAGTAAAAACGCCCCGCCGGCAAGGAATCCCGTCACGGCCGGCAGCCAGGACGGCCCCCCATTCTCCTCTGCCATTTCAATTGCCGGTTCGAGTAGAGACCAGAAGCTTGCCGCTATCATAACGCCCGCTGCGAAACCGAGCATTGAATCCAGGACGCCTCGGTTAATGGTTTTAAAGAAAAATACCATGCAGGCACCGCAAGCGGTTAACGCCCAGGTAAACAGGGTCGCAAAAAGCGCCATCACAACCGGGCTGAATCCGCTCAACCATGAAAAATCCATATCGACCTTCCATTAATACGTTGAATGATTGACAGGATAGTGCTCTCCCGGGATAATTTCCATAATTTTTTCAAAAAATAACATTAATGTTCAAACGGAAACCAATCATCATTGCCCTTCTGGGGACAGGCCTTATTGCCGTTATTAGCTGTTCGAGCCAGGAACGCTTATCTCGCTACCAGTCTGCAATCGACGCGGTCAATAATAACGACCTCGTCGCCGTCAGCAGAGCAGTTGAAGCCGGAGATGCCGCGAAGCGAAGATACCTCGATGGCTGGACGCTCCTTCATATCGCCGCGAGATGGGACCTCGAAAAAGTTTCCAGGCTCTGTTTCGGCTTCCCGATGAACTCCTCAACCGGCATTTTCCCCGAACAGGGCGATCATACCGCAACCGCTCATGCCGCGGCCGATATCATTTACTCCATTATCGCAAAGGGTGGAGATGTAACGGCTCTCAACGACAAGGGCGACACCCCGCTTCATGTCGCCCTTGCCTCACTGAAGAAGGACTCTACCGATATCCCCTCAATAGCCCCTCTGGCCGGAAGGATTACCTCCGGCTTCGGATGGCGCGGCTCGCCGTTCGACAACAACAGCGATTATCACCGCGCGCTCGACATAGCGGCAAAAAACGGAACACCGGTTCGCTCGACCGCTGACGGTATAGTTTCGGAAACCGGGGTGAGCAAAGAACTCGGCAATTATATTGTGGTACGCCATAAAGGCGGATACTGTTCGGTGTACGGCCATTGCCATCTTTTCGCAGTAAAAAAAATGTCATACGTCAGGCGCGGCGATGTTGTCGGGTACGTGGGAAGAACGGGCGCAACCACCGGCGATCACTGTCATTATGAAATACGTCTTAACGGTTCTCCGGTAGATCCCTCCGGTTACATCAACCTAAAGGCCGTGCACCAGGCGCAGCATGCCGTCGTTGCGGCCGCAGTCGGCCTCCTTCTTTCAAAGCAGGCTCCCGTCGATGCGCGCAATGAAACGGGCCGCACCCCGCTCCTGGAATCTGCCGGGAAAAGCCGCGCGATTTCGATTCTTCTCATCGAGCACGGAGCAGATGTAAACATATGCGATGAAAACGGCGTGACCCCGCTGCATGTCGCGGCAGCCGCCGATGCAGAACTTGTCAGGATCCTCATTGACAGGGGGGCGCGGATCGACGCACGCACCAGGAACCGTTATACGTCGATCGCCGGAAAACTCTGCCGTCCCTCCACAACCCCGCTCGACGTTGCGATCAGTGCCGGCAACAACGCCGCAGCCGACATCCTTAAAGGCCGCGCGGCAGTAGAATAATATAACTGCGAAATATTTTGATAATAAATTAGGCTTGATTATAACAAATTTTCCTATAGTATGGTAGGGAAGAACTCATGAGGCGCAGAGTGGGGAAAATATATATAGATACGATACGGCTGTAACAACACCGGCTTGGGAGCGGCGTGGATGCTCGTCACAGCCCCCGAATGAGCATCCGTCTCCTGTTTGATTAAATTACCGATATGAAAGGGACACGCATAAAAATATTAACATCCCTTATTCTTTTCTTCGCCATATTAATTCCGATCGGATGCTCCAGGCGCGCGCCCGACCAGCCTGTAGCTGACGCTGGTGTGATCAATCTTGCAAAATGGGATTTTGAATCACTCGGGCCGGTCGAGCTTAACGGCATCTGGTCGTCGATTTTCCTCGGGACCGAGAGGCGGGTCATTCTGCGCAAATACTTCTGACATATCTCGGACCATATAGCGCCGCATACGATCGTGAATTCTCGCTACTTCCCTCTTCCCGGATCGTTCATAATACGTGACTGACCCTTCGTCGTGCAGGTGGCCATAATTGGGTTTACCTTCTTTTGTCATTATAGTCTTATTTGGGTTTACCCGCATGCTGCCAGACAATTCAACTTTACTATTGTATAAATTTATACAGGATACAAAAAATCGAATTTTAACCGGGTCTTACGAGCCCATGGATAAAAATGTATAAAAAAGCAGGAGTGTTTATAATGAAAGGAAAAAAGATTTATTACAGGTTTCCGTATAATTTATTGAAAGCTCTCGAAAACCAGAACAGCAGTACTGGCCAGGATCCGGAGAAGAATTCTTCTAAAGAAGGATTATTGGCCTCTATTAACGACGGCATATCAAATTCCAACCAGAAACTATCCGTTGCTTTTCTCGATATTTTAAAGAAGGTACTCACAGATACGCATGTCACTATGAGCGATGATGAATACAATAAATGGCACAGTTTTATCATGGATTTTGTTGAAAAGCAGGAGATCGAATACCTTGAAGACGGCGAAGAAAGCCTGAGGTTCAGAATTGGTGAAGATATCCTTTGCTTCACCAACGAGATCAATAAAACAAGCATGTCAATCGTTATTGAGAGAGAGACACCGGGTGACAACGGCGTCGCGGGGAACCTGATCAGCAGGCTTGATTCGATAATTAAGGATATGGACATGATTGCGTATAAATACGTATCCGACAACGGCACAGTCCAGGCGTTCCTCAACGAAAAAACCGGGTTTTCAAGTGAAATGAAGGGCTACCTTGGCGTGGACGTCGGCTCTGTCTCGACCAACGTGGTATTTGTCGATGAAAACCAGCACGTCATCGAGACAGTGTACACCTATACCCGCGGCCGTGTTCTTGACGCTCTTAAAAACGGATTGAAGGAAATGATGACCAAGCTGCCGGCCAATGCAGTGGTCATGGGCGTCGGCGTGACCGGGAGCTCAGGTGAACTCGCCAAGTCAATTTTAAACGCGGACATATACAAGACCGAGATATACAGCCATGCCGCCGCCACCATACACCAGATTCCTGATGTCAGAACAATCCTCGAAATCGGCGGCCAGGATTCCAAGGTTATTTACATAAATAACGGCATCCCCGAAAAATCGAAGATGAACGAGTGGTGCGGCGCCGGCACCGGGGCGATGCTGGACGCCCAGGCGAACAGGCTGGGCCTGACAATACAGGAATTCAGCGAACTTGCCGTGAAGGCCAAAAAGTCCATCGATTTCAGAACCAGATGCGGCGTGTTCATGGATTCATGCATGATTGACGCACAGGCCAAGGGATATCCGATCGAGGTCATCATCCGCGGTCTCTGCAACGCGTGCGCGCATAATTTCATCAGCACACTCGGCATCAACAGGAAGACAATCGAGGAGCCGATCGCCTTCCAGGGCGGAGTATCTGCGAACAAGGGCGTGCGGCGCGAACTGGAGGACTACATATCAGAGGCCCGGGACAAGAAGGTCAACCTCGTCGTGCCGCTGCACCATGATGTCATGGGAGCGTTCGGTATGGCGCTGATCGTCGGCAAGCTCCACAAAAAGACAGGCAAGCAGACGAGCTTCAGGGGGCTCGATGAAGTCGAGAAAATTATGCCGGAAGTAACGGAATGCGCCAGGAAGGAGTGTCCGAAAAATCTCGGCAAGGATCGGCGGTGCGATATCGTCAGGCTGCGTATCGGCGGAAACACGATTGCCGCCATAGGCGCCTGCGACGAGTATACCGTCGAGATCCTTTCAGATAAGGACGCGGCTACCAGGAAGGAAACATCCGCCGCTGACAGCAGGGAATACACGGGATCGAGTGCGAGAATGATGGAGTAACCATATGGACTATTCAACATTAAAACAGAGTCTTGAGCAGCTCAGGAAAAAGGGACCTTCGATCGGGTGGTTCTGCACCTACACCCCGGAGGAGATAATCCACGCTGCCGGCTACACGCCGGTCGGGATAAGGGTGAGCAGCGGTTTCGAGGACGATGATGTGCATCTCGGAAGGAACATGTGCTCGTTCGTCCACAGCATATTCGGCGCCGCGCTGAACGGTGAATACGAATACCTGGATGGCGTCATCATCCCACACTGCTGCGAATGCATGCGGCGCCTCTATGACGGGTGGGAACTGTTGAACGATAGCGTCAAACCGCGATTTGCGTACCAGCTCGATGTGCCGGACGCGAACACGCAGATATCGGTCGAATATTTTACAACGGTTTTACGCCGATTCATGAATGCCATGGAAGATAAATCGCAGATGAAGATCACCGATGAGACGCTGATGCAATCCATTGATATCTACAATGAAACCCGCAGCCTTCTGCGGAGGCTCTATGATCTCAGGAAGAGAGACAACCCGCCCGTCACCGGCGAGCAGGTGCTTGAAATTCTCGACCTCTGTATGACGGTTCCGAAAGAGGACTTCAACAGGGAATTTGGTGCCTGGCTGGCAGGGATCGAAGCGGGCAGCGAGCCAGCCTTTCATGACTACCGCAGCAAAATTGCCATATACGGCGGCATGTTCAACCCGGAGATCATTAAATACGTAGAAAAGGACGGGACCGGCGGCATCGTGGTGTGCGAAGACGCATGCAACGGCATTAGATACTTCGAGAGCGCCGTTGACCTGACACGGGACGAAGACCCGGTCAAGGCGCTCGCGCGCCGCTATCTGAGCAAGATGCCGTGCCCGCGTATGGCCGGCCGCAGGTACGGCGACAGGATGCCGGAGGACCTATTGAAACTCGTCCAGGAATTCCGCGCAGAGGGCGTCGTCTATTATATCACCAAGCGGTGCGAGAATCTCTACTGGGAATTCCCGTTTATCAAGGAAACACTCGATAAGCACAATATTCCCCTCAAGAGGCTCGAGGGTGACATTTCAGGCGACATCCGCACGAGAGAGATTAAATCGTTTATCGAACTACTTGATTTCTAGAAGAGGTGAATGATATGACACACAGAGCGATACGGAGCAAGCAATTCGGCGAATTCCTGGCGCTTGCGAAGGCCAAGAAGGACCGGTCGACCATGAAGGACGCGACCGAAAAGATGGGTGAGCTTTCGAATATACCGTATGACAAACTGACCGCGGCGCAGAAGAGGGGGAGGCTGATCACGAAATTGATCACGAGAGCATACGATCCGAACGAGTACGTTATCTGGCACAGCCTCTTCATGCCGAGCGAGATATTCTATGGCATGGGCATGGTCCCATTCTCGACCGAGATGGTTTCGGCCGGCCTCGCCGGCGCAGGTCTGAGCAAGGGGCTTGTGGAAATGGGAGAGATGTACACCCAATGCATGGACAGCTGCTCCTTCTCGACCTGCACTATCGGCGCCATAACAAGCGACGTCTTTCCGATCCCGGATTTTCTCATCACCACGTCACAGCTCTGCGACCCGGAAAAGAAGCTCGGACGCTTCGCCTCCGAAAACTACAAGCGGAAGGACTTCTTCATCGACATCCCGTACGGCGGCTGTCTGCTCGAGGGGGATGCCTACGATACCGCTGTTGACTATGTCGCGAAGCAGCTTGAGTACATGGTCGCTTTTTTCGAGCGAGAGACCGGGATGAAGCTCGACAACGAGAAGCTTGCCAGGGCGCTGGACAATTCCAACAAGGCGCGGGAATGGTTCCTGAAGATCGACGAGCTTCGCGCCAACAACCCGGCCCTGATCAAGGGGACCAAAATACTCGATTTTTCCGCGGTGCTCCTCGATATCTGGGGCAGCGAGGAAGCGGTCGATATATTCAAGACGCTGCATGATGAACTGGTAGAGTCGGCGGCAAAGGGAGGGATGTCAGAGCAATACCGCATCGGCTGGATCCACCTCCGGCCCTATTACGACAACACAATTATAAATTACTTGGAAGAGGAGTGCGGCGCGTATATTGTGAAGGAGGAGATCAATTACATCTTCTGGGAGGCCCATGACCTCAACGACCCGTTCAGGAGCATCGCCCGCAAGGTCCTTGCTAATCCAGCATATTCCCCGCTGACCGTAAAGAACAAGATATATTCTGATGTTATAAAGAAGTTTCGTCTTGATGGTATGTTCGGCTTCGCGCACAAGGGCTGCAGGCATTTTTACAGCAGCCTTCACATAGCCTCCGATTCCTTCAAGGGCAAATGCCCGTTTATCGTCATAGATGGCGACTGCGTAGATCCGCGGGCATACTCGTTCCCGTTGATCAAAACAAGGGTCGATTCCTTTGTTGATACGATGAAAATTCGGAAGGAAGGCATGTGATCCGCCGCCCGGCACCGTCCCATACGTGCCGGGCGAAATAATAATTGCCTGACCGCCTTGTATACGGCATAGTGTCCCCATGAGGATACCGGGGACCAGGATCGAGGTCGATAATTTTTATCCGGCTGACGCGAGCCATTACGCCCTTACGCACTATCATGCGGATCACCGGCGCGGCCTGAGAAAAGGCGACGTGCGTCCTATACTGTGCTCCAGGATCACAAAACGGCTTCTGGTGGGTCTGCGCAGCGTACCATGCGACAATATAATCGTCATCGATCATGGCGATGAAATTATTCTCGATGGCCATGTCAGGATCAGGGCATTTGACGCCAATCATTGCCCGGGCGCCCTGATGTTTTTATTCAGCCTTAACGGACTGAACTACCTTCACACCGGGGATTTCAGGTATTGCGCCTCCCATGATGCCTATCCGGAACTTTTCCAGGACATAGACACCCTTTATATCGACTCCACGTATAAAAGCGAGGAAAATCTATACGACCATCCACCCCAGGAAGAAGCGATAGACGATATCCTCTCATTAATCGAGAAACACCCGGATAAAACAATTTATATCGGTCTGTATCAGATCGGGAAGAACAGGATAATCCAATCGATTTTTGAGCGCCTGCGCACCAGGGTCTATGTGACCAAAGAGCAGAAGCATATCTATTCCCTCATGGGCATGGACGAGGCCGTAACCACCGACGCATCAGAGACCAGGATTAAAGGATATTCTATGCATTATTTTTATCGCAATTTCAAGCTCGCGCACCCGGATTACAGGAAAGACAGCATCGTGATTATTCCTACGGGTTGGTCGAACGGCAGTCACAACAACAACGGTTTTTTCTATATACCATATTCAGAGCACAATAGCAGCCAGGAACTACGAAAATTTATAGACAGAGTCAAACCCGCCAATATAGTGGAAACAAATATATAGCCGGTGTTTCGAAAAGCGTGTCCTGTGACATACCCCCGGCGGTCGGCACATTAACATTTCGAGGAGGAACCATTATGACCGGCATGTTTATTTACTGGGTGACGCTTATCATCGGCATCGCCGCGACAATTCTTTTCATTGTTTCGCGGGTTAAAAAAGGCGGTGTGCCCGGTCTGATCACAAAGGCAATCGCGAGCCTGCTTTTTATTGCGACGGCAGGGGCGGCCCTGACGGCAAATCCGGGGGAATACCGTTACGGTCTCCTCATTATTGTCGGGCTCGCCTGCGGCATGCTTGGAGACGTCTGGCTCGACCTTAAATGGATATACGAACAGGACATGGACGTATACCTGTATGCCGGCTTCTATTCATTTTTTACTGGCCATCTCTTCTTCATTGCTGCCATATTCATGCACTACCGATGGACGGCTCTGACACTCGCGCTCTCAATAATCCTTGCGCTCATCGGTGCCTCAGGAGCAACCCTGATGGAAAAGCCGCTGAAAATGAATTACGGAAAATTCAGGCCAACCTGCTTTATCTACGGCTTTATCTTGATGATGACGGCAGCATCATCAATCGTTGCGTTCGCATCGACCGGTGAAACGGTCTGGATGGCAATGTCGATCGGCAGCGTTCTGTTCCTGCTTTCCGACCTTGTTCTCTCGGGGATGTATTTCGGCGAGGGTAAAAACACGTCCCTCAATGTAATCATCAATCACGGCCTGTACTACGCGGCGCAGTTTGTGATAGCTTCTTCCGTTATTTGCCTTTAAAATAATTTTATCGACGCGGCGATAAACGAAAAAGGGTTGCGGGCAATTTATACTACGCTGGCTTTACTGTCTTGTAGACCAGGTTAAACGCCCTGAAAATCATCGTCTTTATTACTTTGACAAGAAAGATTTTCAGGCATTCTCCTGTTTCATTCCCCATGCTGGTTAGATTCATTATCGCATGTATGTGCGATACTTCATTAAACTATCTTCTCTATTGCTTTTTGCTATTGACAAAAATGATATACCACCAAGTGTGTCTAACGAGTATACGCGTAAAAGGTTTTGTTTAACGCGTCATAGATCAACCTCGGAGTATTCATTATGGGCGGATTTTTTGGTGTAGTTTCCAAGGACGACTGCGTGAACGACCTGTATTTCGGAACCGACTATCATTCGCATCTCGGTACCAAGCGGGGAGGGATGGCGGTCCTTGGGGAGGATGGATACAAGCGCAGCATTCACGACATCTCCAACACCCAGTTCCGCTCAAAATTCGACGGCGATCTCCCGAAGTTCAAGGGCCGCAAGGGGATTGGTGTCATCAGCGATTACGAGGACCAGCCCCTTATCATCAGGTCGCATCTCGGGGTCTATGCCGTAATCACCGTCGGCGTCATAAAGAATCTTGAAGCCATAGCAAAAATGGCTTTCGGGAAACGCACCACGCACTTCTCCGAGATGAGCGGGGGTGAGATCAATCCGACCGAGCTGGTGGCCACGCTCATCAATCAGGAGGCGAGTTTCGTAGATGGAATCTATCGCGCACAGGAGTCGATCGAAGGCTCCTGCTCGCTTCTTCTGCTGACCGAAAACGGAATCTATGCCGCCCGCGACCGTATGGGACGGACCCCCGTGGTGATAGGCAGCAAACCTGGTTCATATGCCGCTGCGTTTGAAACATCATCGTTCCCCAATTTAAATTATGAGGTCGAAAAATACCTCGGCCCCGGAGAAATAGTTCACATAACCGAGGACGGATTTACCACAGTCCAAAAGCCGGGGGCCCGCATGCAGATCTGCGCGTTTCTCTGGGTGTATTACGGCTATCCTCCATCATGCTATGAGGAAATCAACGTCGAGGCTGTACGGTACCGGTGCGGGGCGGCCCTGGCCCGAAACGATTCAACCGAGATCGACCTCGTGGCGGGCATTCCCGATTCCGGTGTCGCCCATGCCATCGGATACGCCAACCAGGCGAAGAAACCCTACGGCCGCCCCTTTGTTAAATACACCCCGACCTGGCCCCGCAGTTTCATGCCTCAGGAGCAGTCTATCCGCGACCTTGTTGCCCGTATGAAACTGATACCGGTCCGCGAATTAATTGAAGGAAAGCGTATCCTGTTTTGCGACGATTCCATTGTGCGGGGAACCCAGTTGAGAGACACCATCAAGAGGCTTTTTGACTACGGAGCGACTGAAGTGCACATGCGCCCGGCATGTCCGCCTCTCGTGTACGGATGTAAATTCCTGAACTTTTCCCGATCCAGGTCGGCCCTTGACCTGGCAGGCAGGTTGGCCATCAGGGAGATGGAAGGCACGGATGACGCGCATCTTGAAGAATACGCCTCCGGTCGCGGAGAGCGTTACAGCGCCATGATCGAAAAAATACGCTCCCGCCTGGGATTGACGACCCTGCAATATCAGAAACTCGAAGACCTCGTTGAGGCCATCGGACTGCCCCGCGATCAAATTTGCACCTACTGCTGGGATGGAAGAGAATAAACGTCTATCAATATATCAATGAAAGACTCCCGGCCTTAAAGCCGGGAGTCTTTCATTGATCATTGCTTTAGATGCTCCCACAAGACAGTATTCTAACCAGGTTATAGATGATTTACTGTTGGATTATATAATATGGATTCGTTGCGGGAACAATGTTCATGCAAAAATTTACCATACTATTAAATAAATACTTGACCTATCATTATTAGAATGTATATTCAATGTAGATACAATACTATTCGGGGAATACCATGAGGGTCAAGATACAGAAATGGGGAAATAGTCTGGCAATACGCATACCGTCCTCGTATGCAAAAGATGCTGGGATAACAAACGGAACGGTTGCAGATATAAAAGTATCCAATGAATCGTTAGTTGTTAAGCCGATAAAAAAGAATTATAGACTCGACGATCTTCTCCGGGGTATCAAACGCTCAAACCTTCATGTCGAAACTGATAGCGGCTCTTCAACCGGTAATGAATCATGGTAAAATCAAAATCCTACATTCCTGGGCGAGGGGATATTGTATGGCTTGATTTTACTCCTCAATCAGGACATGAACAGCGTGGCAGAAGACCGGCGGTGGTAATCTCTCCTAAATCGTACAATTCAAAAACAAATCTTGCTCTTTTCTGTCCGATAACATCAAAGGTAAAAGGCTATCCCTTTGAAGTATCTGTTCAGTCTAAATCCAAAATCAATGGAGTAATACTTTCAGACCAGATCAAAAACCTTGACTGGAATGCCCGCAGTGCCGAGCTCATTGATTGTTTGGATGAAGAGACGATGGATGAATTGATTGCAAAAATACGCACACTGATAGATTGACAACCTGCATTAATACTGACCCCAATGAACATCGATCGCATAAATAAAAAAAGGCGCTTTCCGGAGTTCGAAAAGCGCCCATGCTCCCAGAATCCGATAAAGCGAGAACCGCGTTAGAGGACCTTATTTTAAACCTGAAAATATGGTATAATAGCAAAGCAGCATGAAAAATATGACCGATTTTGTATGGTGCCACAAAAACAAAGGTTTTCACAGTAGTGGAGAATTCCTAATCATCTGTCCTTTTCAAGAAGAATTCGAGCGGCTTTTTATATAGTTTTGCAAATTTTGCGGCCTCAACAATATCCACGCGTCGTTCTCCCGATTCGCATTTCGAAATGTATGACTGGTGCTGCTTTAATTTTTTCGAGACTTCGCCCTGGGTCATTCCCGACTCTTTCCGGGCCTGCCTCAATCGTTTCAGGAATGATTGATATTCCATTGTATAAATCGAGTTTTTCACTTGTCATATTATAAATCCCATATTAGAATATCCCAAATTGGGATATTTATAATTTCGGAAAAAGTTAATAATCCGGGGGATATTATCATGAAAAGCATACTGCCGTGCCTTGTTATCGGAATGCTGCTCTCATGCAGCGGTATGAGTATCCGTTCAGAATCAAAGGCCGATTATAAAAGCTATTTAAGTTATAAAAGCAAAACAGATTATTGGGACGAAAGAGAATTCTGCTTCCTCCATGCCCTTTATATTGATTGTGAGGCCGCCAAAAGAGAGGGGATTGAAGTATCAGAATGCGGCATGGTAGACTTTGATAAAGAATTTGCCGCAATGAGAGAGAAATATGCAATAAACAAAGAATATCCAAATATATTTATCATTCCCGATTCAACATATACTGTCTATACAGGCAAGGCGGGGCTTTCTCCAATGAACAATCCCCATGTAAAGGCGTATGCTGTAACCGCCCGGATATACAACCTCGGTGATGAGCCAATTAACGCGATAAAAGTGACGTATGTTCTGTTCGATAATTTTGACAAACCAATCGCAACCGGCTCAATTGAGGCATCTTTCAGCGGGCATCCATACTATAAGCCGGTAGGGAAGAATCAGATGGCTGTCATTCAAAGTGAAAAATATTTTGATGACATATCGCCAAATACCGTTGGAAGAATTAAATTAGGAGTAAGCATGGTTCGGTAACTGAAATAGGAGGAATTTATGACGGAAAGCGACGGGAAGATAACCATAACCGTTGACCGTGGACTTTATCCAAAGGCAAGCAGATACTCGCCGGAAGCCCTTAAAAATATATTATTTAACCTGGCAGAACTTCACCGTGTCGAGCCGACCGTGAATAATCTTACTATGATGTTAAACCTGCTGGAAAGTGACTTGGAATAATACTTGCGAATCAGATGGTATGAGCATCCACCGCCCACCACAAAATAAACAAGCGGGAAAGTTCCCACTCGTCCAGACCTTCTGATAGAATTCGATATAGCGAGAATCGCGTTATAGGGCCTTATTCTCAACCTCAAAATATGGTATAACAGTAAAGCCGCATAACAATATAAAATAATTGACATCAACCGAAAAATATGTATGTAATTCTGAAATATTTCATTTATTTCTGATAGTTGGCTATGGAAAATTATTCAAAAGACATATTGATTCTAATCCAATATTTATTACCTGGCTTTGTCACAGCATGGATTTTTTATGCATTTACGTCTTACATTAAACCTTCTCAATTTGAACGTGTTATTCAAGCATTGATTTATACAATCATAGTTCAAGCAATTGTATATGTTATACAAAAAATATTATACTGGATTGGAGAATGGGAGAAAATACAAAAATGTGTTGGAGAATGGAATAGTTCTGTAAACTTAATTTATTCGTTAATCATAGCCATACTTCTTGGCTTTCTTTTTACTTATTTTGCAAATAACGATAAATTTCATAACCTGATACGCCGTGTAAATATTACAAGAGAAACATCCTATCCCTCTGAATGGTTCCGTGCTTTTTTGAAAAATATAACTTTTATTGTTCTTCATCTGAAAGATGAAAGGAGAATAATGGGTTGGCCCGTTGAGTGGCCTTCTAACCCTAAACATGGTCATTTCATGTTAACGAATGCATCTTGGTTAGATGGGAATAAAGCAATAAAAATAAAAGGTTCTGAATACATTTTAATCAATAATGATGATGTTAAATGGGTTGAATTTTTAGAAAAAACATGGGAGAAAAAACATGGGAAATGACAAGCCAAAGCCGCCAGCAACAAATCCACCAAAACCAAATCAAGTACTAAAAAAGGGTATAAACGAAGGGGTCAATGTAAATGTTAATCCACCCCCTCCCAATTATACTCCAAAGCCACCAACGGCACCACCAAAACCAAAAAAATAATAATCAAGAATATTGAATGCTTGATATTTATATTCTTGAAGAAGATGTATTTGCTGGTAAAGAGCCGACGGTTAGCTGTGTTACTGACAGTTTAGCTATTGGTGGCATTCATAATAATAAAGTAAAATAAAGATTAACTTTTAATGATGAAAAAAGTTTTTTCAAGTGCATCTCCCGACTAATCAGTGAGATGTTATTATCAAAATCAAGGGTTAAAAATATCTTGATTATAAGTGCTCATGGCATCCAACAGCAGGAGTAACCTAAATAGAATTTATGAGCATCCCCTGGTCCGACATTGAAGCCGATTATCTCACCGGCATGAAGCCAAAAGCTATCGTAAAGAAGTATAGCCGGTACAAACTACTCCCTAAAACCCTCGACAGCCGTATTACCCGGAACAAGTTGAAGCCCCTGCAAAGTGAAATGCGGGAGAAATGCAGGGAAAAAATGATGGATGAATTTGCCAGGGAAATGGCATGGGAGCAGATTAGGGTAAGGCAGATGTGGGCGGAGACAAGCGAGGCCGCTCATGACATCATTCTTGCCAAATTGAAGAAGACGAAAAAGGCGAGAGAGATTGCGCAGCTCGTCAATTCCCTCGAAACCTGCCGCAAGACGATGTGGCAGGTTTATGAAATGCCGGACATCAAGGCAGAGTCCCCATCGTCCGGGCCGAGCGGTCCTCAACCACTGGTCGTGAACTTCCATACTATCCAGGATGCAGAGCTATGGGACGCTGAATGACCGAAGTTTATTTCCCCGCCTTTTAAATATTTAGTTGCATTGTGCGTCGTGTTATGTCATGTTATACACAGAATATTCCTTTTGTGTACAATATGACAGGAACGTATGAGTGACTACGGAATAGTTAAACAGACTACCCGGCAGGAAGCAATTGCCTTCCGAAACAAGAAGCTTCTCGCCAGTTCCCGAGGCCGGTACCGGAACGCGGTCAATAATTATTACGCCTACCTGGCCCGGAATGGCCTTCCAGACGCAATAGAATCGGTCAGGGAGTGGCTTGCCACTATAAGCAACCCATCTACCTACAATTTGAGCCTGCAAGCCCTTAAAGAGTTCCTGTTAAAGCGCTTCGAAAATGAGTCCCCGGAACGCCGCCTCGAACTGCGGGAATCCCTTGAATCTATACGCCGCAAGCGGGCAAAGGAAGCCAAGACCAACCTCGAATATCTGAACAAGACCCAGATAGACACCCTCTGCCAGCTCGCCACGCCGACGATATCCATGTTTATTCAGGCAATGTTCTGGTCCGGCTGCCGGGTCAGCGAGCTGGTGAACATCAAGCTTAAAGATTGCACGGTCGGCAGCTCCGTGGCCATCAGGGTGGTCGGCAAGGGGAATAAGGAGCGTGAAGTGTATATCCCCAGGAAGCTCTATAACACGATTACAGGACTGTTCAAGGGTACCGTGTACCTCTTCGAGACCAAAGAGAAGCGGCCCTATCGCCGCGAGTTCATAACCCATGAGATAACCCGGCAGGCAAAGCAGAAAATGGACATCAAGATTAGCGCCCATACGTTGCGTCATTCAAAAGCCATGTTCCTGAAAGAGATTCAGGGACTGTCGGCGGACAGGATTGCCAAGGCATTGGGGCATAGCTCCGTGGTGACGACATTGAAATACTACTTCCATGGGACCCCGACGGCGGCAGAGCAGGGGATAGAGTAATTTACCATCATGGATAATTATATGGATAAAGATGATGTTTATAGAAACTTGATTAAATTATTTGATGAAATTCTCGCTCAACCATTTTTAAAGAAAGGTGCCGAATGGGCTGGAAAAAGTTGGCCTGAATGGGATGAAGGTAAAACATGGAAACCAGAAGAAAATGGAGTTTATATTTTATGGAACGAGAAAACTGATAATTCAAAAGGAATTCAGCCAATATATATTGGTGAAGGAATTACGGGGAAAAGAGTTTGGGATAGTTTCCAAAAGCGTGTAAATTGGCATTATGCGCAAATTCTATATTCAGATATTATATCCAATAAGACCAAAGAAGCTACGCAATGGAGAAAGTTATTAGAACGGTTTTGCATTGTAGTATTGAACCCTATCGAAAATAAGAATTAGGATTTCAATATCGCATGAATGAGAAACAAAAAATTGAAGCAGCAACAATCGACTATTTCATTGAGTCATATAATGCCATGTTCAATACTTATATTGAAAAAGTTGAACATAAAGATAAACCAGATTTTACATTGATAAATCGGTATACCAATTCAACCATCGGCGTAGAGGTTGCAACATTATTATTCGACGACGATGAAGCAAAGATGCTTCTCGGTCGCTCCGATAAAAAGATGCATGGCATGATGGCATTCTCGTCTTTAATAGAAACCTTGAATTTTAGAATAAAAACGAAATGCGAAAAAGCGAAAAACTACAAAAAGCATGACGAATTGTTTTTGGTCGTACGATGTGCATCACCTGTATTCGATAAAAGTAGTTTTGATATTGAAGAATATAAAATAAAAATATGTAAAGATAATCCATTCGATGAAATATGGATGGTCTTCTATGATTTTAAAAAACAAAAGTGGGGAGTTCTAAAAAGATTAACCATGAAACAAGAAACAATTACCTATTTGCAGCTATTATCCGAGCAGATAAGATTTATTAAATCTCAACAATTGCGTATATCAAATTACTCGCTCTTATTGCAAGCTGGATTAGTTTCAATATTTCGGCTGGATTATTTTCCATATGCATGGGTATTGATTTTATTTTCTGTTGTACTTTCTTCATATGCTGTTGCTTTCATCATTCATTCTCAATATAGCATGATGAAGTGCCGGAAGAGAGAGAAACGCATTATTGATACCGGTACAGATGAATTGAAATTCGTTATTACCGGCGAATATGGAGAATACCCTGAATCAAATACAAAATTCTGGAAAGATTGGCTATTCTTCATTCCTTTTACAATTATCAATATAATTGCATGTGTAATCGCAATTATTATAATTTTAAGATAGAGAAATTACCTATGTCCCAAAACGTCCGTGAATTAGCAAACTTCATCTGGTCCGTGGCCGACGAACTGCTGCGGGACCACTACAAGCGCAGTAAATACGCCGATGTCATTTACCCTTTTACCGTGTTCCGGCGGCTCGATTGCATACTTGAAAAGAACCACGAAAAGGTGCTGGAAGCCTATAATAAATACAAGAAGCAGTTGAAAGACCTGACCGGCGTACTGACCAAGGCTTCCGGGTACAGCTTTTACAATACCTCGAAATATACGTTCGAAAAGCTGTTGAACGATTCAGTCAACATCAAAGAAAACATGCTCCATTACCTTAACGGCTTTTCAGACAACATTCAGGAAATCATCGACAAGTTTAAGTTTCGCCAGGAGATACAGAGCCTCTACGAAAAAGAGCTGCTATACAAGGTCGTGAAGAAATTCGCGGACCCGCAGATAAACCTTCACCCGGATAACATCACCCACATGGAAATGGGATATGTTTTCGAAGAGCTTATTAGGAAGTTCAACGAGGCCACGAACGAAAACCCAGGCGAGCACTTTACGCCGCGTGAAATAATCCATCTGATGGTCAATGTCCTTATATCGAAAGACAGGGACAAGCTCGGAAAGAAAGGCATAATAACAACCGTGTATGACCCCGCCTGCGGTACCGGCGGCATGCTCACGGTCGCGAAGGAAGAGCTGATAAACCTGAACCCTGACGCGAAGATTGAGCTGTTCGGTCAGGAAAGCCAGGAAGAGACATACGCGGCATGTAAATCCGACATGTTAATCAAGAACGAAGACCCGGATAAGATAAAATTCGGCTCTTCGTTTTCAAAGGACGGATTCCCGCGCCAGCACTTTGACTATATTCTTTCAAATCCGCCCTATGGCAAGAACTGGAAATACGATGAGGAATTCATCAAGGAAGAAGCCAAAAAAGGCGAGGCCGGGCGCTTCGAGGCGGGTCTGCCGGGCATAAGCGACGGCCAGCTCCTATTCCTCCAACACATGATTTCCAAGATGCACAGGGACGGCCACCAGACGCGCATAGCCATCGTTTTCAACGGTTCTCCGCTCTTCAACGGCGACGCGGGGGAAGGGGAGTCGGAAATCCGCCGCTGGATATGTGAGAACGACTGGATGGAAGCGATAATCGGCCTTCCGAACCAGCTATTCTACAATACCGGCATTTTCACCTACATCTGGGTGCTGACGAACAAGAAAGAACCGGACCGCAAGGGCAAGATAGCCCTCATCGATGCCCGCGACCTGTATGAAAAGATGGGCAAGAGCCTGGGCGACAAGCGTAATTATATTACGAATGACCAGATTAAGGAAATCACAGCCCTCTATCTTGGCAACGTACCCAATGGAAGGGTGAAGCTGTTCAGCAACACAGACTTCGCGTATCGCAAGGTCCAGATTGAACGGCCCCTGCGATTAAACTTTCTCGCTTCCGAAGAGCGAATAGCGCGGCTGGATGCTGAATCGGCATTTGCGAATCTTGCCGTGTCGAAGAAAAAGAAGCAGAACGAGCGGGAGAAGGAAGAAAAGGAGGGCCGGGATTTTCAGGAAAGCATGAAGAACGTACTCCGCTCATTGCCGCAGACATTGTACAAGGACTGGAAATTGTTCGAACCTGTTCTGGATGATGTTTTCGGAAAAAGCGATGTTAAGATTAAAAAGCCGATAAAGACAGCTATCTATAAATCACTTTCAGAAAAAGACGAAACAGCGGAAATCGTCTACGATGACGGCCAGCCGCTGCCGGATACCGATTTACGCGACCATGAATATATCCCCTATGAGCAGGATATACAGTCTTACTTCGACAGGGAAGTTAAGCCCCATGCTCCTGATGCCTGGATAAATGAGGATTATATTGATTCAAAGGATGGTAAAATCGGCCGCGTGGGGTATGAGATTAACTTCAACCGCTATTTCTATAAGTACCAACCGCCGCGACAGCTGAATGAGATTGAAAAAGATATTCGAGAAGTAGAAAAGGAAATTATTGAAATGCTTAAATAGTTAAAAGTTTGGAGTATTTTGATGTCATTATTATCATTAGTAGAAGCCTCTATGTATTCTGGATATTCAATTGAATTGCTACAATACTTTTCGAAGAAATGTCCTAAATATAAAGATAATAAAAAATTAAAAATTCAGAATAAATCTAAAATAAAATATATAGATGAGATTGAATTAAAAGAATATATTGAATATCTAAAACAACCATGGCCAGTTAGAAAAGGTTCGACACGTGCTGATATTCCTGATGCTATTAAAGAAGATGTAAAAAGAGAATCCCACTATGGATGTGCAATATGTGGCCATATGGATAATGGTGAAGTTGCACATATCGAAGCATACTCCAAGTATTTTAACAATAGTCCCGATAATCTAATTTATTTGTGTCCCAATCATCATACAAAATATGATTATGGATATATTCCAGTAAGTAATTTAACCATGGATGTTATTCGCTCTGCAAAACAAATTAAACGAGAATCTCGTAGAAGGATGTTGCGATTTGAGGATAACACAGTAAAAGAATTTACTTCTCTAATCAAATATATAAAAAAATTGCAGAAGGATATTGATGATGCGCCAAAAGAAGAGATAGCTTCAATAAAAATTAATGAATTAAAAAATATAATGAATTTTGCACCTGAAATAACCCAAAAAGCTATTGAGACCGCAAAAAAAGATAAAGAATCAGAAATAAGTAAAATAATTTTAAAGAATGCGCCCAGAGTATCGAAATTTGCTGTTGGTATTTTAGAAAAAAGCGAAAAGCAAATATTAAATGATTCACAAAGGATGGTCGAAGCATCTGCTGACATTATTATTGATTTAGATGAAGTCGAATGCCCTCACTGTAATGGACGCGGTCAAACAGGTCTGGTTGGGGATATATGCTCATACTGTGGTGGCTCATGCTTTATTAGCCAAGAGAAAGCTGATGCGTATGACCCGGATGATTTAGACGAGGTTGAATGCCCTCACTGTAATGGACGCGGTCAAACAGGTCTGGTTGGGGATATATGCTCTTACTGTGGCGGCTCATGCTTTATTAGCCAAGAGAAAGCTGATGCGTATGACCCGGATGATTTAGATGAAGTCGAATGCCCTCATTGTAATGGACGCGGGCAAACAGGTCTGGTTGGAGATATATGCTCATATTGTGGTGGTTCATGTTTTATTAGTAAGGAAGAAGCCAATAAATATGACCCTGACAAGCTTGATGAAGTTGAATGCCCTCATTGCCATGGAAGCGGCCAGACAGGTCTGGTTGGGGATATATGCAAACTTTGCGAAGGAAGCCAATTTGTATCAAAATCAATTAGAACGGCTTATTATGAAAAATATGGGAAATAAATATATTAAAAAATATTTTTTTAAATGATTTAATTTATGGCGTTTAATAAATTCGACAAATCATATCCTTCATGCAAGGCATCAGGTAGTGAACAGATTGGGGTTATTCCTTCCGAATGGAATTATCTTCCCCTTAAACGCATTGTCTCAACTAAAATAACAGACGGCCCGCATGAAACCCCGGATTTTATCCCTGATGGTATTCCATTCATATCAGCCGAAGCTATTAAAAACAATAAAATAGATTTCAGCTTAAAACGAGGAGATATATCTCCTGAACTACATAAACAGTATTGCAAAAAGACGAAACCTCAATCGAATGATATATTCTTTATTAAATCTGGTGCAACAACAGGAAATATCGCAATCGTTGAGACTGACATAGAATTTAGTATCTGGTCTCCCTTGGCGGTTATTAGATGTGATCCTTTGCAAATGTATCATAAATATCTGTTTTACTTCATGCAATCAAATGAATTTAAAAAACAGGTCGAAATTTACTGGTCATTTGGGACACAACAAAATATCGGCATGGGTGTAATAAGTAGATTGTGTACGCCAGTACCATCTGTTGATGAACAGCAAGCCATAGCCTCCTTCCTCGACCGGGAAACCACCCGCATCAACAGGATAATCGAAAAGCAGACCCGGCTCATCGAGCTGCTCAAAGAAAAACGTTCCGCACTTATAACGCAGGCCGTCACCAAGGGGCTTGACCCGAATGCGAAGATGAAGGATTCCGGTGTGGAGTGGATTGGGGAGATACCAGAAGGGTGGGGCGTAATTCGTTTAAGATTTACTATTATTTTTAATCCTAAAAAATCAGGTATTACCGGTATAGAAAATAATTCAGAAGTACAATTTGTTCCCATGGAATTAGTACCTGATAATGACGAAAACCTTTCACTTGAACAAACTGCTGTATACCAAGATGTAAGAGATGGATATACATATTTTCAAGATGGCGATATTCTAATCGCAAAAATCACTCCTTGCTTCGAAAATGGGAAAGGTGCTATTGCCAATAATCTGACAAACTGTATTGGATTTGGTACTACTGAATTACATGTGTTGCGACCAAAGCAGGATATGATTCAAACAAAATATTTATTTTATTTAACGAAACTACAATCTTTCAGAGAAATTGGCGAATCCATGATGAAAGGAGCTGCCGGGCAAAAAAGAGTGCCTGAATTATTTATAAAAGACTGTTACTTGCCAATTCCACCATTATTAGAACAAAAAGGAATTGTGGATTATATTGATGAAAGCAATAATTATACTAATAGTTTAATTTCAAAAATCGAAAAACAAATCGACCTGCTCAACGAATACAAGCAATCACTCATCACAGCAGCAGTTACAGGAAAAATAGACGTGAGGAACGTTCAATGAAGATATTAGAACGGGACATGGAGAGCATCATTGAAAGCGATTTAGTCAATTCCGGTTACTTTCGCGGCTCTCCTGATAAGTATGATAAAACATACTGTATGGATACTGAAAATCTTATCAATTTCATCATAGCCACGCAGAAGGATAAATGGGAAGAATACCGGAAACAGCACGGCGAACGGGCCAGGGACACCCTGACAGCCAAAATAAAGCAGGCAATTGACGATAAGGGCAGTCTCGAAGTCTTCCGCAAGCCGTTTAAATCCCATGGCGTATATTTCGACCTCGCGTATTTCAAACCCGCAAGCGGTATGAATGAAAGCTTCCAGAAGAAGTACCAGGGGAACATAGTAAGCGTCACCCGGCAGGTCAAATACAGCCTCCACAATGAGAATTCCCTCGATATGGTCGTTTTCCTGAACGGCCTGCCCATCGCCACGCTGGAATTGAAGGACAAGCTGACCGGCTCCGGCTATTCGGTAGAAAACGCGATAAAGCAATACCGCAAGGACCGCAGCAGCAAGGAACCGCTCTTCAAGTTCGGGCGCTGCCTGGTCCATTTCGCCGTTGACGAAGACATGGTGTACATGACCACGCACCTGAAAGACGAGAACACGAAATTCCTGCCGTTCAACAAGGGCCACGAAGGCGAGGCAGGGAACCCGCCTACCTACGGCTTTTCATCGGAATATCTCTGGAAGGAGATACTGCATAAAGACAGCATCCTTGAACTGATTCAGCTCTTCATCCAGATGACAGATGAGCTTGATGAGGACGGCAAGCCGACCGGGAAGAAGATAATCATATTCCCTCGCTACCATCAGCTCGACGCAGTAAGAAAGCTCGTGACTCATTCAAAAGACAAGAAGTGCGGTAATTATTATCTCATTCAGCACAGCGCGGGGAGCGGCAAGTCGAATACGATAAGCTGGCTCGCTCACCAGCTCTCCATCCTTCATGACAAAAACGATATGAATGTGTTCGATTCCATCATTGTTGTCACCGACCGCCGGATACTCGACAGGCAACTGCGCACGAACATTCTCGCCTTTGAGCAGAATCCCGGCGTGGTCGCGGGCATTGACAAGGGTTCGAAACAGCTCAAAGACGAGTTGGAAGCCGGGACCAAGATAATCGTAACGACATTGCAGAAGTTCCCCTATATCGAGGAGCAGATAAAGGCGCTGCCAGGCAAGCGTTTCGCCGTTATTATCGACGAGGCCCATTCATCATCGAGCGGTGAAATGTCGAAAAGCCTGAAAACCGTCCTGAAACTCAATGAGCCGGACGACGACCCTGCGGACGATGAAGATGACGTTACCTGGGAAGACGAGATAGAACAGCAGCTCAAAGCAAGGGGCAGGCAGCCCAATATCAGCTATTTTGCCTTTACCGCCACGCCAAAGCCGAAGACGTTGGAACTGTTCGGGACCAAGCAGAGCGACGGCACGTTCAAGCCGTTTCACCTCTACCCGATGAAGCAGGCCATTCAGGAAGGCTTCATCAAGGACGTGCTGGTCAATTACACGACCTATTCGACCCTTCTGCACCTTGTAAAGACCATAACATCTGACCCGGAATACGACAAGATAAAGGCATCGTCTCTCCTGAAAACCTATGTCGAATTGAGCAAGCAGACCATCGAGAAAAAGACAAAGATTATCATAGACCATTTCCGTGAAAACTGTCTCGATGAAATACCTGATTCCCACGGCAAAGGTCAGGCCAAGGCCATGGTGGTTTGCTCATCCCGCGCCCAGGCGGTTAAGTATAAAAAGGCCATCGATAAATACTTGAAGGACAATAAAATCGGCTTCAAGGCGCTTGTGGCCTTTTCAGGCACGGTCGAGGACGAGTTCAAGAACAAATACTCCGAAGAGGGGATGAACGGCTTCTCGGAGGACAAGACAGCCAATAAATTCAAGGAAAGCCAGTACAAGATACTTGTGGTGGCGAACAAGTTCCAGACAGGGTTCGACCAGCCTCTATTGTATGCCATGTATGTGAATAAAAAGCTCATTGGCGTAAATGCCGTCCAGACCATCAGCCGCCTGAACCGGGTCTGTGACGGCAAGAAGGAGCCGATAACTATCGATTTTTACAACGCGGCGGATGTCATTAAAAAGTCTTTTCAGGACTTCTACGAGGATACGACGCTGGTTGAGGCCAGTGACCCGGACAAGCTCTATACCTATCAGGAAACTCTTGAAATGTTCAGGTATTACAAGCAGGACGAAATCGATGCTTTCTGTAAGATAGCTATGCAGAATATCAAACAGCAGGATAAATTAAATGCCGTCCTGGTCCCTGTTGTGGAACGGTTCAAACAGGATACAAAAGAGCATAAAGAGCAGTTCCGGGCGACCTTGAAAACCTATGTGCGGGTATATTCCTTCCTTTCGCAGATTATATCGTTTTCGGATGTGGAGCTTGAAAAGCTGTATATTTTCGGAAGGATATTGTTGCGGAAGTTGATTCTTGATAAGGGAACCCTGCCGTATGAGGTCTTGCAGCAGGTCGATTTGGATAAGATTGAAATTAAGAAGAAAGGGACCGGCATAGAGCTTGAAAAGGGTAAGGGCGGCAAGCTCAAACCAGGGGAAAAAGACCCTCATGCCCGCAGCATCGAGCTGAAAGAACACCTGTCAATCATTATCAGTGAAATCAATGACAAATATGCCACGGATTTCAATGACTCGGACAAATCAGTTGCCGATACCCTGCTGAACGTGGTAGGGCAGGACCAGGATTTCGAGGCGCAGGTCAAGAACAACCCCAAGGAAAACGTCTGGTGGGCCTTCCAGACCAAGTTTAACAAAGAGCTTCAAAACATGATAGACAAGCACTTTGAATTTTACAAGAAAATCAATGACAACGAGGATATCAAGAAAGACTTCATGAAGCAGATGTTCGATGCATTGTATAACAAGATGATTGTGAAGCCGACGTGATTCTATTTTTTTTTACAAGGGGAATTATATGAGCGATAGGAAAAATAATATCAACTTAATGAATCTATTAGTCAAAATATATAACGGTTCAGAGAAAAAACCAAGATTTAGCTTGGAACAGGTCAGGTTATTACAAGAATTAGTAACAATCGGCTTTCTGAATCCATCTGCTATTAAATTTATTGGAGACAGCCAAGGTGTATCACAATGTGCGATGACAGGTGAATACCCTTTAACGATTGAGGGCAAAGAATATATGGAAATGGGATGGTATAAATCTTTGCAGCAGTCAGGGAAATATCAACTGGTTCGGGATATTGCGGCATTCATCGGTGCTGCTGCGGGTGTGGTTATAGGAATTCTAAAAATCATCTATGGATGAAATTTTTTATTTTAATGAATCACAATTATAAAATTCGTGTGACATAATATTTTTAATTGACACAAACATGTTAATTTGTTAATTTGTTTTCAGTCAGTGGGAAACCGCTGGCCCGATGAAAGATGATGATAGATGCAGAATTGCAGTGTCCCTGGCGGGACATGTATCATCATTTATTGGGCCAGCGGTTTTTTATTTTGGGAGGTTGGTAATGCGTTACATTGCAGTTCGAGTACCTGACAACATCCACAAGGCGGTAAAAATAAAAGCAGCAAGGGAAGGTGTCTCAATTCAATTATTCATAATACGATTGTTGGAAATAATTATTGCTAACAGTGTAGAGGACAAAGAGATGCGAGTATAATCAGAATTCATATGGATGCCTATTATGATAAATATTTCTAAACGATAGCATCCTCAATAATATAAACAAGTTTTTTAAGGTACCTATGAAATTCATGGGCAGAAATAATATTGTCTAAAAAAGGAGGTCTGAAATGAATATTAACAATTTCCTTTATACTTTCCTTGATGACGAAGAACTGCTTCTTGTGTTTATAAAGCAGAAAGTTGAGGAAGCCTTTCGAAGAATTGATGAACATCAAAATGATAACGGAAAATTATCAATAAAAGGTGATAATTACATATTCGAAACGACATCAAGACTTTCAGATTTTAATCAAGAACTAAAAAAAATAACAAAATATTTGGATAAGAATCTTCATAAGTTAATGTCAAGATAATGCGCGAAGATAAAACATTTTATATTGCCGAAAAGCGGATATTCCGTGATAAAAAAGAGAAGCCAACCTTCCGGCTACCGGCATTGGTGATTGCCGTCTATCATATATTGCAATCATACGCTTGGGGTGATAAATACGAAGCTTATCCATCGTTAAGTACAATACGCAACCAAGTTTTAGCATCAAAACAATCGATTGTTGATGCGCTATATTTTTTAGACAAAGTAAAACTCATCCAAATTTGCAAGGATGAGAATTGTCATGGGGGACGAGATAAAAACTATTATTATCTTCGCAGATTGTCGGATGACGACATCATTCCCATACAGCAGTTATTACCTGCCGGTCATGAGTTTTTAAAGCGTAGAAAAAGATATAGGCGGGAAAAGGCAAGGTCCAGACGCGAAACCTTGGATGATGAAAACAAGGTACCGCCGCGAAACCATGCAAGGTCTTCACGTGGTACTAATAAGAAGATGAAATATAATGATAAGAAAGAAAAGAGGTAAAAAGAAGTACGCTTTAAGCATTTCGCCACATGAATGTGCCGAAATGTGTTAAGTTCGGGGAATTCTGGCTATGGTTGAAATACAACACGAACATTTATTTATCAGTACAATTACAAGAGCAGTTATGTGCATTAGTGTATTGACAAAGCAATTAAAGTCTGATACTAATGATACTGTCAATTCAATAGCCGATGCTCCATTGAATGACATATATCGCGATAGAGTCATTGTGACATACATGATACTCAAAAAATGGAAACGTGATTCCTGATGATAATTGATGACCTCGAAATACTGCACGAGATAATTGACGGCATAAAGGAATCCTCGCGGCAAGGACGGGAACCAGCGTTCAGTTACGAGCGTATAAGCGACAAAGTACAGAAGGATGGCCTTTCATTGCAGTTCCAGGAGGATGGAGCGGCCAGATACGCGGCCAGCAAGCGACTTAATATAATAAAATGCTTCTCCATAGTGGAAAGCGCAAAGTCGAAAGGCCGCAAGATATTCAACAAAATGCTCGACCTTGCGGTAGAACACGGCATAAAGCATATTATATTCAAGAACACCGATAGAATGAGCAGGAATTATTACGATTTGATAAGGATTCAGGAACTCATTGACAAGCATGATTTCAACATCCATTTCTATCAGGCATATAGGGTTCTCAATAAACAATCGACCTATATTGATGACTTCATCCTCGATGTTGAGGTGGCGGCGGCAAAGCAGTTAAGCAAGAAGCTTTCGTATGAGGTTAAGACCCACAATAAATACAAGGCGGGGAAGGGGATAGCCCCCTGTATTTCTCCCTACGGGTATAAATATAACAAAAAGACCAAAATGCATGAAATCGATAAAACACGTGAAAAGGATTGTCGCTTTATATTCGATGAATTTGACACTCATAAATACAGCCTGACCGAATTTACCGTTTTAATTAACAAACGAGGTATCAGGTCCAAGACCAAGAAGTTATGGAAAAAGTCACAACTATACTTCATGCTCACCAACCCGTTCTATCACGGTGAATTTATATATCATGGTGAAATATTGCCCGGAACTCATAAAAAATACTATAATAAGGACCGCTATGAAGAGCGGTGCAAAATATTGAGCGGCAGGTTCATCGGCACAAAGAAGTGGGAAACCGACTACCTGCTGGCAAAGTTTATTAAATGCGCCTCGTGCGGCAAAACCATGACCGGCACATTGAAGAAAGAAAAATATATATACTATAAGCACGATTGCCCCAATGCCCCGAGGCAGGTCAACATCATAGAAGACGATATATTCGCCCTCATTGACGGCCACATGCAAAACTTCGCCTTTTCCGTTGAATTCGGGGACTATTTGAAACAGCTCATCAGGGAATCGACTGACTACAAAAAGGAAGACGCGCGTTTGGAGCGGGTAAGGTTTAACCGCCGTATATCCGCGCTCGAAGCCAAGCAGGAGAAGCTCCTTGACCTGTATGCGGATGATAAAATTGACCGGGGTATATTGAACAAGAAGATTGAGCAGTATCGCATGGAAATCAGGCTGCTGGAAAGGCAGAGGGAATCGCTGTCGGTCGATACCGAGAAGTTCTATATCAAGGTCGTTGAGGTCATCGACATGTTCCGCCAGTTACCCCAGATATACCTCGAAGCCCCCAGGGAAGGGAAGGTCGAGATACTCCGGTCCATGGCCACGGCCATCAAGCTGGATGGGGACGACCTCGAAATCCTCTGGGAGAAGCCGTACAGCTTCTTTGTGGAGCCGCAGGTCCTGGCCCTCCAAAAAGAAACGAGCGGGAAAGTTCCCACTCGTCCTATTCTGCTCCCCCGGTAGGACTCGAACCTACGACCCAGTGGTTAACAGCCACTTGCTCTACCGACTGAGCTACAGGGGAATAAATGCGATAGTAAATTGATAATGAAGCTTGTATGTGTCAATTATTTTTTCTAAAAATTTGACAAATCAATCATTTTTATCTTGATAAATTGTTATATTCCGATATTATTAAATTAAACCATTATCGGTTGATAACGAACACGCTTTTTCCCCACGCAGCATCGTGGGGAAAAGCGTATTAATAACATATGTCATCAGCAATACAAATAAAAGAACTCGCCCGGGAAAAAAAGGCGATCATCCTGGCTCACAACTATCAGATCGGCGAAATACAGGACGTCGCCGATATTACCGGGGACTCGCTTGAACTGTCACAGAAGGCCTCTGCAACTGACGCCGCCATGATTATATTCTGCGGGGTCCATTTTATGGCTGAAGCTGCGAGCATCCTGTCCCCCGACAAGACGGTGATTATGCCGGACCCGACAGCCGGGTGCCCCATGGCGGACATGGTGACCCCGGAAGACGTCATGGCCCTCAGAAAGGAGCATCCGGATGCGAAGGTGGTCACGTATATCAATTCGACAGCGGCCGTCAAGGCCTGTTCCGACGTCATCTGCACTTCTTCCAACGCGATAAAAATAGTCGAGCGGACGGAGGGCGACACAATTATTTTTCTTCCTGACAGAAACCTCGGCTCCTATGTCCAGCGCTTTACCCCCAAGCATATCATTCTCGGGAGTGGATTCTGCCCAACGCATGATCATTTTACCAGGGACGATCTTCTTGCGGTAAAAGACAAGCACCCTGACGCCGTCGTAATGGTCCACCCCGAATGCAGGCCCGAAGTCATCGATATCGCAGACCATGTGCTCTCCACCGGCCAGATGGTCTCCTTCGCGCAAAATACCGATAAACAGAAGATCATTGTCGGTACGGAGATCGGCATTATCCACAAGCTGAAACGCATCGCGCCCCATATTGAATATATACCGGCATCCCAGTCCTTCATATGCCCTGACATGAAGAAGATAAATCTTCAAACGCTCCTCAGCTCGCTCCAGAACGAGGAGACACGTGTAACCGTGGACGCCGAAGTGCGCAGGAACGCGAAAAAGGCGCTGGAAAAGATGCTGGAGCTTTCATACTGAATGGAACAGGACATGTCTGATAATATAAAAGACATCACCTGCGATGACGGTCCGGTTGGCGAGGAAGGGTCAGGTCCGATTACCGCTCCAGAACAGGTAGAAAAGAACGGTACGGGCGACGCCGCTCAATCCTTCGAGGAAGAAACCAGACAACAGCTCAATATTCTGAGGGAAAAAACCTTCACTCCCGAGCTTCGTCGCCTCGTGGATAGGGTGCGGGATAACGAGCCGGCCGACGACGATGAATACATTGAAGATGCCGACGCATCCCTAAGCGACGAGGAGCTGCAGGTGCGTCTCGGCCGCCTCTACTACCAGGCAAGCAATATCCTCGACGACCGTGGGATCAATATATCCTTCAATCCTTTTGACCTTAAAGAGACGCTTGCCGCCCCGAACATCCGCTCGGCACTCGTCGAGCACATCATCACCCAAATGGCCGGTCTTTCTCTTCCTTCTTTTGCGCTGCTGTCGTACAGCATGGATAAAAAAGGATTCGTGCCGGCAGAACACAATCTCTCCCTGTACCTGGCCGACAACATCATCGTGAGCCTGCGCGACACCCTCTTTAAAAGAATTCTCGCCAGCAGCGACGGCATTATTATTGATCCGGCCGAGCTTGGCCAGGACCCCTGTCTATCGAAAATATTCTCGCCAAAGGACGGAACCGCAGTGCGCCCCATATATTTCATCCAATTGAGCGCTCTGGTCTCAGAGGTAACCGGAGAACTCCTTATTTCAAGCAAAATGCATCTTTCCCCGTTTCTTCCATCATCAATGCTCATGATCGAATTGCCCGCCCGATCCGAATACAGGGACGCGGGAGCGATAACCGCCGCCGTCAGGCAAAAACTCTCAATCCCGTACTTTCTCCTGAACGACAACCTGTCCCTGATATTCCACTCGGGAACCTATGACGATCTCAGCTACACGTATCGCGTGCTCGATTACCTCTTCACCATATTCCTGCTCCAGCGAGACCGGGCGGGGCTCAGCATACAATCAAAGACCGCGGAAAATTCGAACATGTCATTCCTTATCAAGTACATCATATCAAAATTGAGCCACGATCTCTATTCCGATTCGGTTATTGTCCATATACTCAGGAACAGGCTGCTGATCCTGACGAGGGACGACTGCATGGTTGCGATCAAGGAGATCATCAATGGATATAACGATCTCATCAAGGGACAATTTAGCATACTCGAGTTTTATCCCGCGGATTTCCAGGATTCGCTCGATATAATACAGAGAATAATCATTGACAATTAACGTGAAACTGTTGCGGCTTCTTCAGGAGGGAACCGGCCTTTTCATTGTGTAGAATGATATGAACACCATGCGGCGCATACTATTTTGCTGGCTGTTACTCGCCATCTTCGGCGCGCGGGTACTCTTTGCCGCCGGGACTGTCGGGATATCAGGCGCGACATTTCTTGAATACGGTGTCGGCAGCCGTCCCATGGGGATGGGCGAGGCCTTCGCCGCTCAGATTGAGGACATCAGCGCGCTCTATTACAACCCTGCAAGCCTCGGGTCTCTTAAATACCCACAGCTCGCGCTGTTCCACCATGAGTTGATAGAAGACTCGCGGCTTGAAAATCTTTCGTTCGCGTATCCGATTAAAAACGGATTCATCGGCATCACCAATACCATGTTCTGGGTCCCCGCATTCGCCAAGATCGATATTAACGGGATCAATGTCGGTGATGTGCAGTTCTACAACGGCTGTCTCACCGCCGCCTACGGATATGATTTCGAGTATCTCTACGTCGGCGTTGCAATGAAATATATCTACCAGAGGATCGACACGAAGCTGGTGCACGCCTTCGGCGTCGACATCGGTCTGCTGAAGGGGCTGAGAATGTGGACTCCCTTTGATGCGCCGATCAGGAATTTCCACATCGGGCTCTCGGTTCTGAATCTCGGGACAAAAGTCATGGACAGCCCCCTCCCGCGCCAGATCCGTATCGGGTTCTCCTATAAGCCGCTGAACTGGATGGCCATGAACATCGACCTGATTGAAAACTGCATCGACGCGAGCGACCTCATCGATTTCACCCACGGATTCAACGAGAGCTTCAGGCTCAACCTCGGTCTCGAACTGTCATATCTCGATCTTCTCTACATCAGGGGAGGGTGGCGGTTCAACGATACCGGCACCTATACCGTCGGCCTCGGCTTCAACTACGTCATCAAAAACGTCTCGTTCACTATCGACGCCTCGTTCGCCGACGCGGGGACGTTCAATCCCACCTATTCTTTCAATGTCGCCTTCAAACTGATTCCCAAAGTCGTTACCATAGAAGACCGGAAGAGCGCGCAGGAGCACTACAAGAGCGGAATCAAATCATACGTCGGAGATGACATCGAGGGCGCCATCAGGGAATTCAAAACTACAAAGGACTTCGATCCCTATCATAAAAACATAGACCGCAAGATCAAAGACCTTGAGGAGATACAGGAACTTAAGAAGCTGAACCAGATGGAAGAGGAAAAGCTCAAGGAAAAAAGACGTAATAGATAGATAGCCGGCCCTCGAATTGCCGTTTTTAGACTTGACATCCGGGCCTTTCCTGTCGCAAGATTAATAGGTATGCCCGGCATTTAACAGGATTTTTACCATTGGACATTAAAAAACTTATAACAACAATATCTCCCCTCGCACTGCTCATCTTCATATTTTCTTCCTGCCCCCTTGCCGGCGGCAAATACTGCATCATTAAAATCATAAACGCCCGAAAAAAGTTGGTCACCCTGAGCGCTGAAATTGCCGACACGGAGACGCTCAGAATGAAGGGGTTGATGAACAGAAAGGAAATGGATCGGAACGCAGGAATGCTCTTTGTATTCGACAGTGAACATCTCCTTAATTTCTGGATGAAAGACACGCACCTTCCCCTGAGCATCGCCTATATTGCGGGCGATGGCACCATCAACGAAATACATGACATGAAGCCGCTCGACGCATCCGTCACGTACCCTTCGTCACGTCCGGCCAGATTCGCTCTCGAGGTGCACCGGGGATGGTTCGAAAGAAACTCGATTACCAGGGGCTGCAGGATACTGCTGAATGGATGCGTCGGTAAATAGGATCCCTTCATCCAAAGACGAGAGGGCTTTTATCATCGGGATACGGATCAGAGGCGCCGATGATGGGACCGCCGACAGCTCCATCGAGGAACTGAAACTCCTGGTTAAAACCGCCGGGGCGGTCGTCGCGGGTACGCGCGTTCTGACCCGTGACAGAATAGACCAGACCTATATCGTCGGGAAGGGCTATCTCGATGATCTGGCACGCACGATCGCCGAGAACAGGATCCGCCTGGTTGTCTTTGACCTCAACACCATCAGGCCAGCGCAGGTCCGCAACCTCGAGGACCGCCTTAAATGCCGTATCATCGGTCGTACTGAAATCATCATGGACATCTTCGCCAGGAGGGCGAGGAGCGCGGACGCCAAAATACAGGTAGAGCTGGCGCAGCTTAAGTACATCCTTCCGCGGCTGAAGGGCCTGGGCGGCGTCCTTTCCAGGCTGGGGGGCGGCATCGGCACCAGGGGGCCAGGTGAAAAAATGCTCGAGACCGACCGTCGCCACGTTGAGCGCCGCATCTCCTCTCTCAATTGTAAGCTCGACAAGATCAAAAAACACCGAGACCTTATCAGGAAATCCCGCCGCGGCGAGCTCATCGGTTCGGTGGTAGGCTACACCAATGCCGGCAAATCAACTCTCATCAACCTCTTGGCGCGGGACGACCTATTCGTCGAGGATCGCCTGTTCGCAACGTTAGATTCTTACACGCGATCAGTCTACCTCGGAAACGGCAAACGCTGCCTTCTCATTGACACGGTCGGATTCATTCGCAACCTCCCGGCCAACCTCATCGAGTCGTTTAAATCAACTCTGGAGGAGATACGCGAATCCGATTTCCTGATACATGTCGTCGACCTTTCAGCGCCTGATATTGGCGCCAACATACAGACCGTCAATTCGGAAATTGCCGAGCTAGGCTGCGCCGGCAAAAAAACGATCCTTTTTTTCAACAAGGCCGATCTCCTTGACGGCGATACGCCGGTAAACCGGGTGATGAATCGATACCCTGAAGCGATCATAGGTTCCGCGGCGAAGGGTGCGGGAATGGATGAGTTGCGATCGCGAATACTCGAAATAAACGATCAGCGCGTCAACGGTCACCCTCCCGGTGACAGAAAACATCGCTCAGCAGAGGGCAATGTACTGGCTTGAATACAACATGTTTTATTATTGACGTATATGCCGATGGGATTCTATTGTACAGCGCGTCAACGGTCTTTACCATGATTACCGAGCCGATTGTTTCTAACGGGATAATGACATACCACCCCTTTATTAAAGGATACTGTAATGGTCGATAAAATTCTTAGCATTTTTTTCGGAACCAAGCACGATCGCGATGTGAAGAAGCTCCGACCGCTCGTCGCGAGGATCAATTCGCTTGAGCCTGAAATTAAAAAGCTGACGAACGAGGAAATGCGCGAATTGACCTCGAAATTCCGTCAGCGCATCGCAAACGGCGAGTCACTGGACGACATTCTGCCGGAAGCCTTCGCCCTGGTTCGCGAGGCTTCCATACGGACGCTCGGCATGAGACATTTCGACGTTCAGCTTATGGGGGGCATCGTGCTCCACCAGGGAAGGATTACTGAAATGAAAACCGGGGAAGGCAAAACGCTGGTCGCCACGCTTCCGGTCTATCTCAACGCTCTCGGCGGAAACGGCGTCCATGTCGTCACGGTCAACGATTACCTGGCGCGCCGCGACGCAGAATGGATGGGAACGATATACAAGTTCCTGGGCCTTGAGGTGGGGATCATACAGCACGACCTTTCGCCGCAGCAGCGCCAGAAGTCCTACCGGTGCGACGTCACGTACGGGACCAACAACGAGTTTGGCTTCGACTATCTCCGCGACAACATGGTCGAGCACCAGAGCCTGCGCGTTCACCGGAAGCTCAACTACGCCATAGTTGATGAAGTCGACTCGATTCTCATCGACGAGGCGCGAACCCCGCTCATAATCTCGGGTTCCACGGAAGAATCCACCAAGAAATACTATCTCATCAATAAGATAATTATGAGCCTTCGCGAGAAAGAGGATTACGAGGTCAATGAGAAGGACCGTCACGTCACGCTCACCGAAGACGGCGTGCGGCACGTTGAGCGCCTCCTGAAAATCGACAACCTCTACGACAACAGACACATAGACACCGTCCACCACGTTAACCAGGCCCTTAAGGCGCACACGCTCTTCAGGATCGACGAGGACTACATCGTCAAGGACGGCCAGGTTATCATCGTCGACGAGTTCACGGGCCGTCTGATGCCAGGACGTCGCTATTCCGACGGCCTCCACCAGGCTCTTGAGGCGAAGGAAAACGTAACAATAGCCCGCGAAAGCCAGACCCTGGCGACAATCACTTTCCAGAACTTTTTCCGCATGTACAATAAGCTTGCCGGCATGACCGGTACCGCCGACACCGAGGCGATGGAATTCCGGAAGATTTACAACCTCGACGTGTGCGTTATACCGACCAATATGCCGATGATCAGAACCGACTACCCCGATCGAGTCTATCGTACGGAGCACGAAAAGTACGACGCCATACTCGCCGAGATACGAGAGCTGAACGCGAATAGCCAGCCGGTCCTGGTGGGCACCATATCGATAGAGAAATCCGAAAAGCTCTCCCGAATCCTTCAGTCCAAGGGGGTCATGCACAACGTCTTGAACGCCAAGTTCCACGAGCAGGAGGCGCGGATCATCGCCGAAGCGGGCAGCCCGGCGTCTGTCACCATAGCTACTAATATGGCCGGCCGCGGCACCGACATCGTCCTCGGCGGCAGGAAGACCTATGTCGACGAGCTCGAGTCGCATATCCCTGTTCACGATATCAAGCTCTGGGATGAATTCAAGCTGAAGATATTCACTTCAGATTTTGACGGCGCCGACGTACTTGCCGAGCGCATGATGGGCCAGGACAAGAGCAAGGCCAAGGGTATCATCCGCGACGGCAAAGAATGGACAGTACGGCACAACAGGGTAGTCGAAGCCGGGGGCCTCCATATCCTCGGAACAGAGCGCCATGAGGCGAGGCGGATCGACAACCAGCTCCGCGGCCGTTCCGGCCGCCAGGGCGACCCGGGCTCCTCGCGGTTCTACCTTTCACTGGAGGACGACCTGATGAGGCTCTTCGGTTCCGAGCGCATCGGGAACATCATGCAGCGGCTCGGCATGGAGGAAGGTCAGGAAATCGAGAGCCCGATGGTGACGAGAGCCATCGCCAGCGCGCAGAAGCGCGTCGAGGGGCGTAACTTCGATATCAGGAAGCACCTCCTCGAATACGACGACGTGATGAACTCACAACGCGAGTTTATATACAACGAGCGCGATCAGATACTCCTTGGCGAGGATATATCCGAAAAGTTTCTTTCCTATATCGAGGATGTCTGCAGGGAAAAGTTTGAGCAGTTTACCGGCGGCAAGAACCATCCCGAGGAATGGGACATCCTGGGCCTGCAAAACTGGATGAAATTCAAATTCGGCGTCGAATTCGATCTCGAAAAAAACGACCCGATCAAGCTGAGTTATACCGAGTTCGTGGAATCCATCATTCAAACGCTCAAAGACGCGTACGCCGCCAGGGAGTCGACCATCGGCGTCGCCGACATGCGTACCCTCGAGCGCATGATATCGCTCCAGATCATAGACGGTAAATGGCGCGACCATCTCTACAACATGGACGAGATGCGCGACGGCATCTGGACGCTGAGCTATGGCGAGCGCAACCCCCTGGTTGAATACAAGATCCAGGGCTTCAACCTCTTCCGTGGCATGCTTGCCACCCTCAAGGAGGACATACTCGAGTACATGATGAAGGTGCAGGTCGAGCGCGTCGAACCGGAGCAGCCGGCCCCCGTTGAATACCAGCCGGTCGGCAGCGAGTTTCATGCCGAGGTCGAGCAGTTCGGCTCCGGCGGCATACCGCTTTCGAATCAGTCGGCGCCCCCGAGGAGGCACGCCGAACCCAAAAAGGAACACCACGATCCTGCGCCGGTCATCGGGGGCGTCAAGCGCAAGAAGAGCCGCCGCAGCAGGAGGTGATGATCGTGTCTTCCCCGCTAATGAAAAGCGTTTCCGGCATCAGGGGCATCGTGGGTGAGACCATTACTCCCGGTCTTATCGCCTCCGTCGGCTCTGCCTTCGCCCGCCACACGGGAGGCGGCACCGTTGTCATCGGCCGCGACACCCGTCCGACCGGCGAGGCTATTGAGCGCGGGCTCGAGTCCTCGTTGCTCCTGGCCGGGTGCCGCGTTGTAAATATCGGGATTGTTCCGACACCGACCGTCGAGGTCATGGTCGAGCACCTCAAAGCCGACGGTGGGATCGTTATCTCCGCGTCGCATAACCCGATCGAATGGAATGCCTTCAAACTGATAGGGAAGAGCGGCACGTTCCTTACCGCATCGGAGATCGAGAAGTTTTTCGATCTCATGGAGCTCCCGTTTTTGGCAACCCCATGGGACCGGGTAGGCCTGGCGGTCAGGGAAGAAGGTTCTCACGAAATCCACATCAACAAGATACTCTCCGTAATCAACGTCGACCTGATACGCAAGCAGAAATTCAGAGTAGTACTTGATTCCGTCAATGGCGCAGGCTCCGCCATCACCCTGAAGCTCCTCAAAGAGCTCGGATGCGAGGCCGTGCCGATTCACTGCGACATGACCGGGATATTCCCCCGCGGCGCCGAGCCGGTGCCGGAAAATTTATCGGACCTTTCTGCCGCTGTCGTCGAGAATAATGCCGCTATCGGCTTCGCGCAGGACCCGGATGCCGATCGGCTCGCCATCGTCGACGAGAAGGGAAGGCCTATTGGAGAAGAAAGCACTGTTTCCCTCGCGGCCGAGCACCTCCTCTCGAAACAGAGCGGCCGGGTCGTAATCAACCTTTCGACCACCCGCGCGGTGGACGACATCGCAATGAGACACGGCGCGCCGGTCATCCGAACACGCGTCGGCGAAATAAACGTAGTTGAGGAAATGATGCGCTTTGGCGCGCGCATCGGGGGCGAGGGAAACGGCGGCGTGATATCGCCAGAGGTCCATCTAGGGCGCGACAGCCTTGTCGGCATAGGCTATGTCCTTGAAATGATGGCTGAAAGAAACAAAACAATATCAGAATTATCGGCCGACCTTCCGCGATATATCATGAAAAAGGGGAGCATCCGGCTCTCGGGCGCCGGCATCGTCAAGTCGGCACTTCATAAGCTCAAGAAAGATTTCGCAGGCCAGAAAATTTCCGATATCGACGGCCTCCGCATAGAATTCATCAACCATCCCGAATTCCAGGGAGGATGGGTGCACCTGCGTCCATCAAACACCGAACCGATCTTCAGAATCATTGTTGAGGCGGCTGACAGAGAGAGGGCCGAAACAATGTACGATTATTTTACCAGACTGCTTTCTGTATAATTATATACGCCAACACGACGTAATCCCGGCAATGGAGCACGCTCATCCATTTTTCAGCTTGACAAATCCCGGCAATAACAAAAATTTACTTGTTTTTGCTCTTTGCATATAGTACATTACACTTTCATAAAGAAGCGATTTCTATGTATACAAGCAGATCCTATTGCGGGGAATTGACTCTTGAGATGGTCGGAAACCGAGTTGAGTTAGCCGGCTGGGTCGAGAGCAACAGGAACCTCGGCGGCATCATATTCATGAAGCTGCGCGACGTCACCGGAACCGTGCAGATGGTCGTCGATTCCTCCGCTTCTTCAGAGCTTCTCTCCACTGCCGACCAGGCGAGGAGCGAGTTCGTTGTCAGGGCCTCGGGAACGGTCAGAAAACGTGATCCCAGGAATGTTAATCCCGACCTGCCTACCGGCGCTATCGAAGTCGTTGCGGATTCAATTATAATATTGAACGCATCTCTGGTCCCGCCGATTCCTGTTGACGTTAAGGACCAGACGGGCGAAGATCTCCGCCTCAAGTATCGATACATCGACCTTCGCCGCGAGGATATGCGCGACGCGATCATCAAGAGACACCGTGCAATGATGGCGGCGCGCCGATTTCTGAGTGAGAACAGGTTTTTCGAAATTGAAACGCCGGTGCTCAACAAATCCACCCCGGAGGGAGCTCGGGACTTCCTCGTACCGAGCAGGAACAGCATAGGCGAGTTCTACGCGCTCCCCCAATCCCCGCAGCTCTTCAAGCAGATACTCATGATATCGGGATTCGACCGGTATTTCCAGATCGTGAAATGCTTTCGTGACGAAGACCTCAGAAACGACCGCCAGCCTGAATTTACCCAGATTGACCTGGAGCTTTCATTTATTGAAGCCGGCGACATCATGCGGGTCGTCGAAGGCTTATTACAAGAGATGGTTCGCGAGGTGACGGGGAGGGAAATAAAAACACCATTCCGGATACTGAGCTACCGCGAGGCCATGGACCGGTACGGAACAGACGCCCCGGACACGAGGTTCGGACTTGAACTATCAGACTGCGGCGATATATTCTCCAATTCCGATTTCACAATGTTTACTGCCGCTCTTGCCGATGGCGGAGTCGTCAGGGGTATAGCGGCGCGGGACGACGGTAAAATATCTCGAAAAATGATAGATCAGTATGCCGAGGAAGCCAAAGTCTTCGGGATCAAGGGACTCCCGATGTGCAGGTACACCGGCAGCGCCGCGGAGGGCGGTATCGCAAAGTACCTTAAACCGGATGATATTGATAAACTGCGGACGCGCTTCAACCTGTCCGGTCAATCAATACTCTTTTTTGCCGCCGGTTCCCCTGCCGCGGTTTCAAGCGCCCTTGCGAACGTCCGCATCAAACTTGGGCGCGCACTCAATCTTATTGACGAAGACAGGCTCGAATTCCTCTGGGTCACCGATTTTCCGCTCTTCGAATACAGCAGAGACGACCGCCGTTTTTATTCCAAGCACCACCCGTTCACCGCACCCAGGGCAGACTGCCTGTCGATGCTTGCGTCCCTGAAGCCTGAAGAGGCCGAGCGGGTCATCGCGCAGGCCTATGACGTCGTTCTTAACGGCGTTGAGATTGGCGGCGGCTCGATACGCATCAATAACCCTGATGTGCAGAGCAGTGTCTTTTCTCTGCTGGGAATCTCCCGGGAAGAGGCAGAGATGAAATTTTCCTTTCTGATAGATGCACTCGGATTCGGGGCCCCGCCTCACGGCGGCATCGCCCTCGGCCTCGATCGCATCATGATGCTTCTGTTGCGCCGAAAATCCATTAGGGACGTTATTGCGTTCCCCAAGACCACCCGCGGCCAGTGCCTGATGAGCAACGCGCCGTCGCCTGTTTCTCCCGAACAGCTCGAGGAATTAAACCTTAAAGTTATCGGCAAATAGGATGACAGAGAACAAATTCGAAATAGACGACACGTCGGTATTCCGCCGAATTTGCGGGTTCAAGGACAATAATCTAAAAAAGATTGAAGGGATGACCGGCGTCGACATCATACCGAGGGGAAACACGCTTATCGTCAAGGCATTGAAGGATAAAAGCGATCTGGCCATGAAACTACTTCATGTAATGAGTGATTTTCTCTACGCGAACGGCAACGGGTACGAATTCGACGATTTCGACCTGAAATATATAATCACCACCGTTATGTCAGGTAAAAATTTCAGACCGGATGACGTAAACAGGCTCAAGCTATCATTCCCGGATACCGGCCGTGTCATCGTTCCCAAGACCATAAACCAGGCAAGCTACATTACATCAATGCACAATAACGCCGTCACGTTTTCGACCGGCCCGGCCGGGACCGGCAAGACCTATCTCGGCGTCGCGGTAGCGCTCAAGTTTTTCCTGTCTGGCAAAGTCGATCGCATCATTCTTACCAGGCCTGCAGTCGAGGCGGGTGAGAACCTGGGGTACCTTCCCGGAGATCTCATCCAGAAGATCAACCCGTACCTGCGCCCTCTCTATGACGCTCTTTTTGACCTCCAGCCGTTTGAAAAGATCAGCAAGCTCATGGAAAAAAACCAGATTGAGGTCGCGCCGCTCGCGTACATGCGGGGGAGGACGCTCAACAACGCGTTCATCATCCTCGATGAGGCCCAGAATACCACCGTCTCGCAGATGAAAATGTTCCTGACCAGGATGGGGAATAACTCCAGGATGGTTCTTTCCGGAGACGACACGCAAATCGACCTGGAAAAACCGAAGCATTCCGGCCTCCTTCATGCCATGCGCATCCTCAGGGGAATAGAGGGCGTCAGCTTCGTACGCTTCACCAGGGACGATATATCGCGCCATCCCATTGTCGAAAAAATTGTTGCGGCCTATGAAAAAAGCGGTCACGGTGAATAATCAGCCATGAAGACATCCCTTACAAACGCGCTTCGAAACCTGCGGCTCATCCTGGGCGACAAGAACATCAAATTCTCATTAATTTCCGTTATTGCCATCATACTCATTTCCACGCTCCTCCTTTCCGTGAATTTTTTAGGAACCTCGTACGATTACGACGTCGGCGACATCGCCAATGAAGACATACGGGTCCCCCGCGACATAGAATACGTCAACCAGGCGGAGACCGCCCTTGAGCGCAAGCGCGAATCCGAGGCGGTACCCATCGTTTTCGATAAGGACTCGTCGATCCTCCAGAGAAAACTCAACATGGTGCATGCCCTGATCAATCACGCCACGGAAACCCTCAAGCAATACCCTCCGACCGGCAACGATTACAACTTGCAGATATACGCGATGAAATCCCGCATGCCGCGGTATCTCCACTACAGCGACCCGATTCTTCTGGAAATCCTGCGTTTCCGCGACCATGTTAAGCTGAAAAAGGTCATGTCCCGCATTCTTATATATATTTATGACGATCCGCAAATGGGGATACTCGACAAGCCATACGAGAACCCCCTGAAAATCGAAAACAACAACGTGACAGTTCGCTCCATAAACTCCCCGGAGGCCATTGACGAGGTCTCCCGCTCCCTCAAAACCCTCAAAACTGCGGACGATATAACGAGGAACCTCTACGGCATTTCTGCGACATTGAGCCCGGGCATCCAGAAACAGACCCTGCTGGCGATTGCGGGGGTTATCAATTCTCTCCTTGAACCGAACATGAGCTTCAACATCGAGGACACGAAGAGACGTATTGTCGAGGCACTTAAAAAAACACCCCAGATTATGGGCAGGCTCAAGAAAGGGCAGACGATCGTGCGCGAGGGAGACACCGTAACGCTCGACATACTGAATAAGATCGAAATATACAACCAGCAGACGGCCTCACTCAATATAGGATTTATCATTGGAACGTTCCTGATCCAGATCGTCTTTTTCATGATATTCGGGTATTTCCTCTTGGAATTAAGCAGTGCGTTCCTTCCCGATAAAAAAGCGATAATAATCATCTTCACCCTCATCGTAATCTTCATGGCCTACACGTTTTTCATTTCCAGGCTTGAATCGCCCGTCAACTCGAAGCTGACTTTTGCGTTCATGCTTCCGATTTCATTCGCGACAATGATCATATCCATACTGTACAACCGGTACCTCTCCATCATGGCCGGAATCTACATCGTGTTTTTCACAACCCTCATCAGTGGCGGCTATATAACCACAGCAATAATCAGCTTCAGCACGGCACTGGTGGGCGTATTCGTCAATGAAAACGTAGAGAAGCGGACTGATTTTTTGCGCGGCGGTCTTATCATCGGGGTCATCAACGCCATCATCGCGATAGCGGTCGCGCTTATTCACGAGATCCCCGTGGTAAACGTTAATTCCCTGAAGATCATGGGCATCGCCTTCACCAACGGTGTCGTCAACTCGATACTGGTTCTCGGGATTCTTCCGATCTATGAAAATATATTCGGCATCACGACCAAGTTCAAGCTCCTGGAGCTTTCCGATCTGAACGCCGACATCTTCAAGGAAATGCTGATGAAGACGCCCGGGACCTACAATCATTCAATGCTCGTTTCCACAATGTCCGAGGCCGCCTGCAAGGAAATCGGTGCCAACCACCTCATGGCGCGCGTCGGCGCGTTCTACCATGATATCGGCAAGATAGAGGATGCCGGGATGTATATCGAGAACAGGGTCACCGATCCGAGGGCCAGGGAGATCTCCCCGCGAGACTACGCCCAGCTCATTATCTCGCATGTCGCGAAGGGCGTAGCCATGGCTGAGCGCAACCAGCTTCCCGAATCGGTCATCGACTTTATACGGGAGCATCACGGGCAGACCACCATGACCTTCTTCTATCACCAGTCGCTCGAGCTGGCGGGGGCAGACGAGCATGATTCCGTAAACAAGTCGGACTTCCAGTACCCCGGGCCCAAGCCGCACAGCAAGGAAATAGCCGTCGTCATGCTCGCGGATTCAATCGAGGCAGCGGCTCGGTCGCTTCAGAACCCGACCTACGAAAAGCTTGATGGCCTTGTCCGCAAGATCGTCTACAACAAGCTTAACGAGGGCGAGCTCGAGTTTTCCGACCTGTCCATGACCGAGCTGCGCGTCATACAGGAGACATTTATTTCACTGCTGAAGGGTATTTTCCATACGCGCATCGAATACCCCGAGGATTTCGATCTGAAAAAACTCGAAAAAAAGATAGTGAAAAACAATGGTTCGCATTGAGATATTTTGCGAGGGCATCTCTCTCCCTTATGAGCAGGTCACCCAGCAGCAGATCAGGAAAACGGCCGCGGCCGCAGCGGAGCGTCTTGACCTGAGAAACGCGTCCATCAGCATCATTATCTCCGACGACAACTATATCCGAACGATCAACAAGGAATTCCGCGGTCATGATGAGCCGACCGACGTAATATCCTTCTCAAACAGGGAGAACCCGTTTCCATCCCTCGACGCGGAGCAGGAAGAAATCGGCGACATCTATATTTCGATAGAGCGTGCCAGCAGGCAGTCGCGGGAATGCCACGTCACGCTCCCGGAAGAGGTCAAACGGCTTGTCATCCATGGGATGCTCCACCTGCTCGGCTATGATCACGAGCGTTCCGACGAAGACGAGGAGTTGATGCTGCAAAAAGAGGAAGAGCTTTTCGACGATATTCCGATTTGATCTAAAGGGCGTTAATTTTTTTCAGCATATCTTCTTTGAGGGCCGCGAGCTTTTTCCGCGCTTCGATCTCACTTTCGGCGAGCTTTCCCGCGTCAGTCTTTTCGCGCACGCTGAAGTAGAACTTTATCTTCGGCTCGGTTCCCGAGGGACGCATGGTGATCTTCGAGCCGTCTTCTATAAAAAACTGGAGCACGTTTGATGAAGGGAGGCCGGTTATTTTTGCTTCGCTTCCGGACGCGAGCCTCTTCCTCACCAGGTTCTTTATATCATCGATCGACTCGACCGGTATCGAGTTAAAGGCGGCCGGCGGCGATTGCCTGAACCTCTCCATGATGAACGAAATTCGCTTGTTCCCCTCAACCCCTTTTAGTGTGAGGGAATGCATGTCCTCGAGATAAAGACCGTAACGGGTGTATATCTGGGCGAGAAAATCGTATAGCGTCATGTTCTTGCCCCTGAGCCAGTCGGCCATTTCTGCAAAGAAATAGCATGAACTTACTGCATCCTTGTCTCGCACAAAAGAAACCGGAAGGTAACCGTAACTCTCCTCGCCGCCGAACAGGAATGTCGCCGAGCCTGTTTCGTCGAATTCCTTCATCTTCGAGGCTATCCATTTGAATCCGGTCAGCACGTTATACATTTTGCAGCCCAAATGATCGGCTATTTCGCGCTGCAGCTCGGTCGTCACGATTGTCTTAACGACTGCGGCGTTGCTTGGAAGCGATCCATTTTCACTGGATCTGGTAAGAAGGTAATATTCGAGCATGGTACCTATCTGGTTGCCGTTTATCAGAATATATTCTCCGTCAGTTCCTTTAAACCCTATCCCCATCCTGTCCGCGTCAGGATCGGTCGCCATGATAATGTCTGCGTTGTTCGCCTTCGCCAGTGCGGTGACCAGGTTCATTGCCTCTTTCTCTTCAGGATTCGGATATTTAACGGTGGGAAATCCGCCGTCAGGCCGCCCCTGTTCGTCCTGTACCATTACATTCTCAAAACCGAAATGTTTCAGCACGCGGGGTATGATCAGATAGCCTGTACCGTGGAGTGGTGTATACGCTATCGTGACAGCGGACCTTCCGATCGGCCTGAGCGCCGCCTCTTCAAGTGACTTGATATACGCGTTCGTTACCTCGTCTTTTAAGACCCTGATCAATCCGGAAGAGATGCCCTCTCTAAGTCCGATCTTTTTTATTTTCTCGATTGAGTCAACCCCGGCGACTTCTTGTATGATGAGATCGTCATGGGGCGGAGTTATCTGCCCGCCGTCGTCCCAGTATACCTTGTAGCCGTTATATTCCGGCGGATTATGACTCGCCGTGATAACCACTCCGGACACCGCCTTCAGATACCGTATTGCGAATGAGGCGAGGGGGGTCGGCGTAATGTCCTCGAATAGATATACCGGGATCCCATTGCCCGCAAGAATACAGGCTGTTTCATTTGCAAAGACATCGGAAAAACGCCTTGAGTCGCGCGCGATCACTACGCCGTTGCCGGGCGATTCTGTTTTCATGATATAATTTGCCAGTCCCTGCGTGGCCATTCCGACTGTATATATATTCATCCTGTTCGTACCGGCGCCTATGACGCCGCGGAGCCCGCCGGTGCCGAATTCGAGCGTCCGATAAAATCGGTCCTCTAGTTCCTTTTCGTTGCCGGCCTCCAGCAGCGCCGTTATTTCCTGCGTGGTCTCACTGTCAAACGGCGGCTTTGTCCATTCATTCGCCCTGCTCTTCACGGAATCTTTCATAGTATTTCCTTCTCTTACCGGTTATTATTGGCCGGTCATTGGCCAACTCACAATACTATGTAGTCCCCATTAATGTATGAGTCAAGAAAATTAATAGACACCGCTCGGCGTAGCGGTTATATTGAAAAAATGGAACAAGTGATTTCAAAAGTCGCTCAATTCATCGCCGTACACGAACTTGTCGAGAGGGGTGATCGAGTCCTCCTGTCGTTATCCGCCGGCAAGGACTCCATGTTCCTGCTCCGGGCCATGCTGGTCCTTTCTGGAGATTTGAAATTTACAATATCGATATTTCACCTCAATCACATGACCAGGGGCCCCGAATCTGACCGGGAGGAGGAACATGTAGTCGGGCTGGCCCGTGAGAACGGTCTGGATCTTTTTGCCGAGCACCATGATTTCAGAAAGGACAGGCCTCCGGGCGTCTCTTTCGAGGAGCATGCGCGCAATGTCCGATACCGCATTCTGGATGAGATAGCAGCGTCATCCGGGTTCAATAAAATTGCCACTGCCCACACCTTTGACGATCAGGCAGAGACGATACTCCTCCGTATATTATCGGGAACGGGCATTCACGGACTCAGGGGGATACGCCCCCGGAGAAACAATATTATACGCCCTCTGCTCACGGTTACATCCGCTGAAGTATACGCTTACCTGAAAGCGCATGACATTGTATGGCATGAAGACTCGTCTAACCGGGACCTGTCTTTTTCAAGAAATTTCATACGGCACCGGGTGCTTCCGCTTGTCCGGCAGAAATTCCGTACAGCTGACGATTCCCTGGTGTCGCTTGGCGAGGTCGCCGACGAAACGATGTCGCTGCTCGATTCGATGTTTAACGAGATCCATCCCGGCCTGTTCGAGGCCTCGGACGCGGCCCTTCTGGTAGACGCCGGACTGCTTACGGGAAACCCTCCGGCCTTTAATCACGCGATATCCTCCGCCATCAGGGAGCGTTTCGGGCATCAGGTGAACCGCAGCATGCTTGGCAAAATCCATTCCGGTTATCAGATAGATCGCGCCAACGTGGAGTTGTACGCCGACTCCCGCATACGTGTTGACAAGGTTTTTCTGGGCGGGAAGAGCATGCTGAAGATATATCCCGTATCACAGGCACGAGAAGAAATCCCCGAATGGGAATACCCCGTGTCCATAGGTCAACCTGAACGGAAACTTGCCATCCCCGAGATAGGCCTTTCGCTGACGATAAAAATCAGCGACTTCGCGGAATTCGAAAAATTCCGTGAAAACCAGAATTATATATTTGTATCGATGGAAAGCCGGATAAAATCCGTGTATATTAGGAACAGGAGGGCGGGCGACAGAATTAGGACAGAAGAGGGAACTAAAAAAATTAAGGATTTGCTGATCGAGAAAAAGCTGGACGCGATTTCAAAAGACCGGGTTCCACTCCTCGTAGCCGATTCGAAAATTATGGCATTTATGCCCGGACTTCTGTACGGAATACCCAACAGAGTTTCCGTGGATTTTCTTGTGGACAAAAATTCCCAAAAAGTCCTTGCTGTCATTAAAAACTAATGTTTGGAAAGATAGCTTTTTCAGGAGATCTACATGAATAAAACCGCGAAACAGGTCGCCCTTATGCTTCTCATAGGGCTTATTATACTGGCAATTTTCCGGCTCAACCAGAATGACGGCGAACGAAAGATTCTCAGTTACAGCGAATTTATGCTCAAGGTATCATCGAAGGAAATATCCCGGGTCACCATTGAGAACAATCGGAAGATATTCGGTTTTTACGCCGCTCCCAAAATCGAAGATGCGAAAAAACCGGGCGTCACCATAATGGGAAAAAAGGAGACTCCCGATTTCGAAACCATTATCCCCTACGAGGACCCGGAACTGGTTAAAACGCTTATGGCCAACGGCGTCAAGGTCGACGGCAAGGAAGAAGATGAAAACTTCTTTCTTAAATACCTGGGGAGCTTCATCCCGATGCTTCTTATCTTCGGCTTTATATGGTTCATCATGATCCGTCAGATCCAGTCAACGGGCAACAAGGCTCTTTCCTTCGGAAAGAGCAGGGCCAAGCTCAATCCTGAGACGAAGAAGAAAGTTACCTTTACCGATGTCGCCGGCGTCGACGAGGCAAAGGATGAGCTCTGGGAGATTGTGGAATTTTTAAAAGAACCCAAAAAGTTCATCAATATCGGAGCGAGAATCCCCACGGGCGTGCTCCTGATGGGGCCTCCGGGGACCGGAAAAACGCTACTCGCGCGCGCTATCGCGGGTGAGGCAGGCGTTCCCTTTTTCTCAATAAGCGGTTCTGATTTCGTCGAAATGTTCGTCGGTGTGGGAGCCTCCCGCGTTCGAGACCTGTTTGATCAGGGCAAGAAAAACGCCCCCTGCATAATATTTATCGACGAAATCGATGCGGTCGGACGCCTGCGGGGAGCCGGTCTCGGCGGGGGTCATGACGAGCGCGAACAGACCCTTAACCAACTCCTCGTGGAAATGGACGGATTTGAGACCAATGAAGGCGTCATTATCATTGCCGCGACCAACAGGCCAGACGTTCTTGATCCTGCGCTGCTCCGCCCCGGACGATTTGACCGGGAAGTGGTTGTTGATATCCCCGACGTGAAAGGGAGGGAGAAGATACTCGCCGTACACACGAAAAAAATACCTCTTTCACGCGAGGTCGACCTGAAGATTATTGCCCGCGGCACACCTGGATTCACCGGGGCCGACCTGGCGAACCTGGTCAACGAATCGGCACTCCTTGCCGCGCGGAGGAACAAGAAACGGGTTACCATGCAAGATATGGAGGATGCCAAGGACAAGGTCCTTATGGGGCCGGAGCGCCGCTCCATACTGATTTCCGAAAGAGAGAAGGAAATCACCGCGTATCACGAGGGGGGACATGCCATTCTCGGCATCCTCACCGGGTCCGACCCCGTGCACAAGGTGACGATTATCCCGCGCGGCAGGGCGCTCGGTGTCACCATGCAGCTCCCCCAGGAAGACCGTCGGCTCTATTCGAAACAACACTGGCTTAACCAGATCACTGTCCTCTTTGGCGGCCATCTGGCGGAGGAAATGAAATTCAAGGAAGTCACCACCGGATCTAGCAGCGACCTTGAGCGCGCGTCTGATATTGCACGCAAAATGGTGTGCGAATGGGGGATGAGCGAAAAACTCGGGCCGATCACGTTCGGCAAGCGGAATGAGCAGATATTCCTTGGTAGGGAGATATCCCAGCACCGGGACTACAGCGAATCAACGGCACAGCTTATTGACGCCGAGGTTAATGCCATCATCGAAAAATGCAAGCTTAACGCGCAAAGGCTGCTGAAGAAAAACATGTCCAAGCTTGACCGCCTCGCGCGCAATCTTATTGATCGTGAAACGCTTACCGGCAGCGAGATATCAATTATCATGAGCGGCCATAAACTACCGCCAGTTCTGAACCATGACGAAAAACAGAAGCCGGCAGGCAGGCCGCAAACCTCTGCCAGGCCAGAAGCGGACGACAAATGACGACTGGATGTCTTTATGAACGAAATCGACCAGATACTCGCCAATATCGATAAGGAAAGCGACGACAACCTATTTCCCGAGCCCGAGGCTGAACCGAAGAAAAACGACGAGATCGGGAAACTGGTGGATTCGCTCGACGCATCCGGGGATTCTGAATCCACTGATCAGGACTCCATCCACCTTATATTTGACCTTGCAACCGGAGCACTGGTATCCGAGGGCCACGAACCTGGTCCCGCCGAACAAGCCGTTCCCCAGGAGACGCCGGTAATGCCCGATGCGGTCATCTACAATGTCCGCGGCAACAAATCGTGGAACTGCCGAGAACCTTATGTCATACGCGTCAGCCAGGATGGTCTCCGCAAAGATATAGAAAGCCTGCAGAAATCTTTCATGTTCGTCGACGCACCACTCGCCCCTGAGGCCATTAAGCTCAGGATAAAGCAGGCTATCGTCACGTTCATGAGAAAACCGAACGAGAATATCACCGACAGGTATACCGACTTCATACACAAGAACATCGGCTCCATTGTTCAGGAGTTGTCGAAACGTTTCAAACTTGATCAGGCAAGCGAACGGCTCTTCATCTATCACATCGGTCCTCTGACGGTACACAAGCTTATACGCGACTGCTTTCACCAAAATAAATACGGTTACTGCTACAAGCAGCTTCCGGGCAACAAAGCATCCAGGTTTTTCCCGGAGGAATTCATCAAGGATATCGTTATGAAATGGTTCGAGGAAAACATATACACCCTCGACCTTAACTTCGACAGCATCCAGCTTTACGAGGAAATGAAGAAAATTGCCGTCCGAAAATATCAGAACGACCTGAGGACGTTCAACGCGCGTCTTAAACAGCTAAACGAAAAGGTAGGGCATGATAAGACCGTCAGCAGGCACAGGCTCTTCCAGATGAAGGGGGCCGACTGGTTCGGCAGCACCGACCTGGAGGTCTACCGGAGGTTCCTCGGAAACTCCATTTTCATGTAGCGAACCGCGCAACTCAGGATAGCATGTTGAGAATCTTCTTGTTCCGTATGCCGTTCAGGAGTGGACCGTATTTTTTATTCTTGAACTGGTCCCATAGTACCGCAACGTCGTTCCGGCCCGAAACCAGTTGTTCCGCTACATCCCTCGCGTACAGAATGAGTTCCATGTCAAGAGAAAGGTCTGCGAACTCGAAACTCCCGCCATGGCCGTGTTGACGGAAGCCGATAAGCTCTCCAGCGCCGCGCTGCTTCAGGTCTTCCTCTGCTATCGCGAAGCCGTCGTTTGTGGCGACAATGGTCTCTATCCGCCGCCTGCTATCGTCAGGAACATCGTCCGGGCTGACAAGTATGCAGAACGACTGGACGTCTCCACGCCCCACGCGGCCCCGCAACTGATGGAGCTGGGAAAGGCCGAACCGCTCCGCATGCTCGATAACTATTATCGTCGCGTTGGGAACATCGATCCCGACCTCTATGACGGTGGTGCATACGAGTATGTCGATTTCGCCTTCCTTAAACCGTCGCATTACGCCATCCCTCTCTTCCTGCTTCATCCGGCCATGGAGCAGGTCGACCCTCCTGTCAGGAAACACCTCATTTTTCAGCTTATTGAACACCTGCGTGGCCGATTTCAGGTCGATTTTCTCAGACTCCTCTATGATCGGAAGGACGTAATAAACCTGCCGCCCCTGTGAGATATAGCGCTCCATGGAGTTGTAGACGCCTTGAAGGCGTGATTCCTGGAAGGCCATTGTCTTTACGGGGAGCCTGTTGAGGGGCATAGTGCGAATCGACGTTACCGCGAGGTCTCCGTAAATGGTGAGCGATAATGATCTGGGTATCGGCGTCGCTGTCATGATGAGGAGGTCAGTGTCCTCTCCCTTCTCGCGAAGAGCGGAGCGTTGTTCCACTCCAAACCGGTGCTGTTCGTCGATGACGATGAGTCCCAGATCCCGGTATGCGACGCCCTCCTGTATGAGGGCGTGGGTACCTATGACAAGGCCTGCCTTCCCCTCAGAAATCATTCTGTAGGATTCCAGCTTCTCGCTTTTTGGCGTACTGCCGGTGAGAAGGAGACAGCCGACAGACCCGCCTATGAGCTTCTTGAAATTCGCGTAATGCTGCTGCGCGAGGATCTCTGTGGGGGCCATAAGCGCTGACTGGCTTCCTCGGGAGAACGCCATGAGTATCGCGGCCATCGCCACCACGGTCTTCCCGGAACCCACGTCGCCCTGGAGCATCCGGTTCATGGGGTAGGGCGATGCCATATCACTCCGGATCTCTGCAACGGCAGCGGACTGGTCGCTCGTGAGTTTAAAGGGGAGGCCGGAAATGAAATTACTGCACGCCGAATCGTCAATGGCGGCGATTTTTTTCCTTTTCGTTTCGCGCATGTACCTCCGCGAGAGCGATAGATAGTACTGGTGAAAAAATAGTTCGTTAAATGCAAGCCGGCGGCGCGCCCGTTCGGCCTCTTCGAACGAGCCGGGGAAGTGTATTGAATAAATGGCCGTGCTGATATCAACCAGTGAATGTCGCGCCAGGATGGCGGGATCGACGGTCTCCTCCACATGGGGAAGATAATTATCGAGCGCTCCCTTGATGACGCGACGGAACCCGCGCGAATCGAAGCCGTATGACTTAAGCTTTTCGGTTGAACGGTAGAGCGGAATGATGCGGCCGGTATGGATTCCCTGAAGGACCGAGCTGTCGTCGACGAAATCGAACTCCGGATGTACCATCTGCTTTTTCCGGTAGAAATTAATTTTACCGGAAAATATTACGAAATCACCGATTGTAAATAGTTTCATGAAATACTGGACACCGCCGAAAAAGACGCCTTTGAGAACATCGGTGCCGTCATCGATATCAACTTCGAGAAATCTTTTCCTGCCGCGCGAAAGATGCACGTTGGTTATCCTGCCCGATACCGTAACAATGTCGTTCAGGAAGCAGTCCTTTATTAGCTTGAAATATGAGCGGTCAATATAGCGGCGGGGTATATAGTAGAGCAGGTCTTCGACGGTCTCGATTCCCGCTTCATTGCGGAGGATTACGGCTTTTTTCTGACCGATACCCCTGAGGAGCGTTACACTGTCATTCAGCACGCTATTCCTCTTCGGCTATGTACCATACGGAATCCGGTAGCTGGACGTATTTCCCTTGCTTGGTGTAGAAATAGGTATAGGCCCTCTCGCCGGACCCGGCCCTGGTGTAACCGGATGTGATCTTTTCAATACCGACCCAGCGCTTGATTATTCTGCCATCAAACCCGAAGACAGTTACTGTCATGTTCTGGCCGGTTACAGAGCCGATTTTTCTTTGCAGCTGCTGCCGTTGCTCATAGGTGAACAAATAACGAAAAAATATAACCGATCCGAGGATGAGAATCACAACAAATACTATTCCTGCGATCTTAAATTTCGTTGTCGAGAACATGGGTATCTCCTTATTATAAAAATTATGATATGCGGCTGGCTCTATCGATGGCGAATCGCTCCCGTCCCGAGACGCCGTCTTATGCCGTTCCGCAGACGCCACAGCGCGGATTTCGCTTCACATTCATTGTATCGAACTTCATCGTCAATCCGTCCCAGAATAGCACCCTGTTTTTCAACGATGGGCCGAATCCCGCAAGGTACTTGACAGCTTCCAGTGCCTGGAGGGAACCGATAAATCCGGCGGTCGCGCCGACAATATAATTAGTCTCCTCTTTATCCTTGATGTCCATAAAACATGCAAGGCAGGGCGTCTCCGGCGGTTGAAGGAATGTCAGCTGTCCCCCGAACCCGGAAACGCCGGCATGTACCATCGGGATCCGACGTTCCACTGAAACGCGGTTTACAACGTACCGAGTTTCAAAATTATCGAGACAGTCAACGATCAGGTCGCAATTACCGATGACATCCATGGAATTTTTATCTGTTATACGCTCATTCAAGGTCCTTACGTCGACCAAAGGATTCAATTGTTGAATACTTCGCTTGGCGGAATCGACCTTGCTCACACCGATGCTATTGAAGGCATGTAGTATCTGCCTGTTCAGATTGCTGATATCGACGACATCCGGATCGCATACAGTCAGGTGACCGACACCGACCGACGCCAGATATAAGAGAACGGGGCTGCCGAGTCCCCCGGCGCCGGCCACAAATACCTTCGATTTCTTCAACTTCTCCTGTACGGCAGGCCCCCATGAACGCAATCCCAACTGACGTGCGTACAGTCCCAATTCCTTTTCACTCAGCATACATCACACTTTCCCAGGATTAACGCATTAATGCTTGAATTAAAAACATCCTATTCCCAACAATGAACTTCCCTTGCCACGGGCCGCGCAACGGGCAGGGCAATGATTTCAGAGCTCATCCATTAAACCAGTGGAATCACTACTGCACCTCGTTTGTCGTGAAATTGGCGCAGGCACAGATAAGGATATAAAAATATATCATTACGTCAAATAATAAAAATAGAGCGAGGTTGATATTGATTGCTGCATCCTTTTCGCCATTTTCAGGCGCGATTCAATACCTCATCCCTTATGCCAAAAAACCCGGGCTTCTACCCGGGCTTTTTGCAATACGATCAGCGATGGCATGGTAGCCGGTATAAAGCTGGCTCCCGTTTTTTTGGTGAGGGATGGATTCGAACCATCGAAGGCTACGCCGGCAGATTTACAGTCTGCTCCCTTTGGCCGCTCGGGAACCTCACCGTTAATCTCAGCTGGCGAGAGGAATTGAACCCCCAACATGTTGATTACAAATCAACTGCTCTACCGATTGAGCTACGCCAGCAAATATTTGAAAATACTTTATTTAATCATGAAGAATAACTGTCAAATGTTTTTTTTATTAATGGGTTATTTCCGGCCCATTAAAGGGCCTTATTCAAATCGACGATGTAACCGATAGTATACGGCATACTCTAAATAATTGAGATTATTGATATTCGCTGGAAGACCCCTCTTTTTTCTTTGCTGTTTAAGGGCAACGGTATTACTAATTATAGTCTTATTTAATTTCTTGACATATATATCATACTTAATTAAATGATAATTTTTAACTATAAAATTTAGCATCACATGCCGATACCGTGGCCTATAACAGCTTGATAATCTCGTTATCGATGCAAACATAGATTAATGTACAATGGCTTTTCCTGGAATGAGAATGAAATATTATATATCGCTCATCACCCTTGCGCTCATATTAATCGGGTACCGGTCCTATCCTGCCGATACGCCGAAACTCCTGACCCTTAATGAATGCATCACGGTGGCCTTGCAGAATAACACTGCAATTCTTGTTTCAGAAGAAGACAAGAAAAAGGCAATGGCTGAATACCGTGTCGCTCGGGGACAGCGACTCCCCATGCTCAGTTTTGACATACGCAGTCAACAGTATCCCAAGGTTACCGGTCTGTCTTCACTCTATCCGCTTTATTTTGATATGCCGGAAAACATAGCCCTCACGTACTATGATTCTAAAAAGCAAAAGGATGAGGAAAAAAATGAATTTTCCCGTTATTACAATCTCGGCATCTCATTGGGAGTAACCGCCGGGGTGACGCTTTACAGCGAAAAAAAGGCCCGCACCCAGGAGACAGCAAAGAAGGGCATAAAGCTTTCCAAATATCAGTCCCAGAAGGTAATCGGCGACGTTATTTTCAACGTTAAAAAATCATATTATTCGTATATGATTGCCAGGGAAAGCGTTATGCTGCGGCAGAAGCTTCTTGCGAGCAACCGTGAGCGCCTCAAGCTAACCGAAATTCTTTTTAAGAACGCTCTTAAGCCGATCCTGGATCTGACCAAGGCGCGATACGAGTCAAGCGACGCGGAACTATCGTTCCAGAAGGCGCAAAACGAAGAGCGCGAAAAAAGGATGGAACTGTTCAGGACGGTCGGCGTACAGGATCCGGGCGGCAATTTTACACTCGAGGATAAAAGCGACCTCCGCGAACTCGCATATTCCCCTGAAGAATTATACAAGCTGGGAGACCAGTATTTCCCCGATCTTCAGATTGCCAAAACACAGACGCAGATTAACAGGCTGAAGGTTAAGGTGGAGAAGGGGGGCCATTATCCGGAAGTCGAATTACAGGCGGGTGCCTCGTATGAAAACGGCAGCCTAGGCCTCACTTCATTCGGGAGCGATCTGGTTAAACCGGGGAATTGGAAGCCGAGCGGCTTTGTTGCATTCGTTGCGCGCCTCCCGCTCTTTTCCGGAGGAATAGTTTCGGCCAGGATCGATTCCGCACAGGCCGATTACCACAAGGCGTTATACAAGGAAAAAGAGACTGTCTTAAACATGCAGGCAACTATTGACAATATCCATACAACCCTCAGGGAGCTCCAGAAACAGGTCGCTCTGGCCACTCTGATGAAGGAAAACGCGGATAAGAGCATGCTGCTGGCTAAAAAGAGCTATGAGAGCGGCGCGGGCACGCAGCTCGACCTTCACGAGGCCAACCTCTCGATCATCAACGCGGAGATGGCATACCTGAAGGCTAAATTTGACTACCTGATGACAATGGCAAAACTTTCCAGCATTGTCGGGTTGGGAGAAGATTCTTTATGCAAAAAACAACCAGAAAAAAAATAATTGCCGTCACGGTTGTTTCCGCGGTCATCATTGCCCTTTTCAGCCTGATCAGGGGCTGCGGCACAAGGTCCGGGGATACACTGGAATTTGAACCGGCGATAATAGGCACTGTGGAAAAAACCATATCCGTCACCGGCATCCTTGAAGTCATCGACTCTGTTCGTGTTGCCGCGAAATCAACGGGCGTCGTCAAAAAGGTCTACGCCGACTTCAATCAGAATGTAAAGAAGGGGACCCTTCTTGCCGCCATGGATTCAACCGATATGGAACAGCGGCTGGCAAAAATTGCCGCTCAGATCGAGAGTGGAAAGATAGAAATGATCATTGCGCGTGAAGACCTTGAAAGCAAGCGCTCGCTCTTCAAGGAAAACCTTATATCTGAAAAAGGCCTCGAGCGCGCCGAGTTCAATTATAAGTCACTTGAATACAAGAACAAGCAGATCCAGGTTGACTACAATATCGCAAAAAAAATGAAGGCCGATGCACGCATCGTCGCGCCGATCAGCGGCATCATCATTGCTCGCACCGTAGAGGAAAACACCCCGGTGCCGTTAAATACGCCTCTATTCATAATCGCGCCGTCCCTGAAAAACATGCGGCTGATCATCAGCATCGACGAGTCTGATATCGGCATGATTAAAAAGGGACAGGCCGTAACGTTCACGGTGAGCGCCTTCCAGGACAAGACATTCAGCGGCATCATCAACCAGGTCCGCATCAATCCGGTCGTCAAGGGAGGTCTCGTAACCTACGAATCGGTTGTCATTTGCGATAACAGCAAGCTCCTTCTTAAACCAGGCATGACCGCAACGGCCACGATACAAATCAGCAAGAAGGAAAACGTCTTGAGGGTGCCCAACCAGGCTCTCCTCATCTCTCCCGTGGAAGACGAAGTTGAAGAGGATAAAAATATCGTTTGGCGCAAAGCGGAAAAACTAACGGGGAACATCCCGGCCGAGAAGGTGCCTGTAGAGATCGGACTGCGGGGAGACAACTTCACTGAAATCAAGAAAAACATCAAGAAGGGCGATCTTATCCTCATAAAATTCATCCGTGGCGGCAAGGGTTCCGGCAGGTAAATGTCAAAAAACCTAATTGAAATTATCGACCTTGAAAAGACGTTTTTTCTCAGCGATGTCGTTCAAGTCAGGGCGCTCAAGGGCGTGAGCCTTAATGTCCAACGGGGCGAATATATAGCCATCATGGGCGCATCGGGATCGGGAAAGTCTACGCTCATGAACATACTCGGCTTCCTTGACACCCCTACGGCGGGCCGATACATACTTGACGGGATTGACGGTAGCCGTCTCGACATCGACCAGAAGGCCGAGATACGAAATACCAAGATCGGATTCGTATTTCAGGGTTTCAATCTTCTTGCCCGGACATCGGCCCTTGAAAATGTCGAGCTCCCCCTGTTTTACAAGGGAGACATCACGCCCAAACTCCTTACTTCAAAGGCCCAGCAGCTCCTCGCCAGGGTGGGCCTTTCGGGTAGGGAAGACCACCATCCCAACAAGCTGTCGGGTGGTGAGCAGCAGCGGGTAGCCATAGCGCGAGCCCTTATTAATGACCCCGCCATCATCCTCGCCGATGAGCCTACAGGAAATCTCGACACCAAAAACACGAGAGAGATAATGAGCCTCTTCACGCGCCTGAACAGGGAAATGGGTATAACCATCATTATGGTCACCCATGAACCGGAAGTGGCGGAATACACCAACCGCAAGGTTGTGTTCAGAGACGGTCTCATTATCGATGATAGTAAGGTGAAAAAGACCAAAAAAAGAGGCACCAGCCGGGTTCACGTATAACACTCCATCTTCGCCGCTCGTTCCGTCAGGCCGCAGAAGCAACAAAAACGCCAAATAATCCTACCCGGTGTATATCAGTGTCTTGTTTGACCTTTCCTATATGCGACATAAATTCATTATGTCGCAGCATTCCTGCGCTTCAGAAGGCAAATAATATTAAAATCGTCATATAAAAATTTACTTAAAAAAATTAAAATTTTTTATATAAAATTTAAAGTTTTATCTCATTTAATTAAGACATAATCATATATGACCGATAATTAATTTGTAATTATACTTTATTCGCATACATTAATTAATATAACTTACCTGGTGGATTTTTTTCAAAAAGATATGGAGTGGATAAAAAACCACTCAGGAGAGCAGTCGTGAAAGAAGTTCAAGCGATCAATCGGTTCAAGAGATTTCTGCAGGTCGAGAAGGGGCTGTCGGAAAATTCAATTTATTCCTATACCTATGATCTTAAAAAGTTCAGCGACTTTTTGTCTTCCAACAATAAAGACATTATGTCCGCAACGCAGGAAGATATCCAGCAATTCTTGAATTTCGAGAAAAACAAGAAGAAAAACTCCACCAGAACTATGGCCAGGTCGCTCGCAGCAATCCGCCAGTTCTACAATTTCATGTCCGATAAATTCGAGACGATCGAAAATCCAACGATAAAAATTGAATCGCCGCATGTCGAAAAGACTCTCCCCGATTTTCTTACAATACAGGAAGTCAACACCCTCTTTGCTTCCATATCCGAAAACGATCCGTATGAGCTCCGCGACAAGACCATCTTCGAGCTCCTGTACTCCTGCGGGCTCAGGATAAGCGAGGCAATCGAGATACTCTATGACAACGCTGACTTCGAAAATTCAATCATCCGCGTTATGGGGAAGGGTAATAAAGAGCGGCTCTCACCCATTGGCGACGAGGCAAAGCGCCTTTTGAAAAAATATCTCCATGAATCCCGTCCCGAAATATGCGGTAAGCGCGATTGCGAATTCCTTTTCATCAGCAAAAAGGGCTCGAAACTCAACCGCAAAAGCGTCTGGAGGCTCCTTAAAAACTACGTATCCCGTACCAAGATCAAGAAGAATATTACACCGCATACCCTTCGCCATTCGTTTGCGACGCATCTCATAGAAAACGGTGCTGACCTAAGGTCGGTGCAGGAGCTCCTGGGCCACATGGACATTTCTACAACCCAGGTCTATACCCACCTGGCAAAGAAAAAGCTTCAGGAAATTCACAAGAAACACCACCCGAAAGGCTGATATGCCGGGCGGTATCCATACCAGAAGCAATCTATTCGCGGCGGCGTGCGCAGGGCTCTCCCTTTTAATCGGGTCCTGCGTTCCCTTTATGAACAGGAAATATTATCCCGGCAATTTCGATACCACTACGGTTCGCATACTAATCTCCAGGACGCGCAGCACTGTTACTATTACATCACGGTCTGCCTACCGTATGTCCGGAAACATGGCCGGCCATCAGCTACCCGAGTCCCCATCCACTAAGCTCGTACTTCATCCTGAAAAGGCCGCAGGAACCATCGTGTTGGACCCTGGCGTGTACCCGCTCCTCCTCAACGGCGCCCCATACCGCGGCGGTTTTATTATCACAGCAATAAAAGGCGAACTATTTGTTGTAAACAAATTAAAAATTGACGAATACTTGATGAGCGTCGTTCCCGGCGAAATCCCCGCGGACTGGAACGAAGAGGCCCTCAAAGCCCAGGCAATAGCGGCCAGAACGTACGCCTATTACCATCTTCTGAAGGCCGGGAAGGTGGAATCCCTGTACGATCTTGACGCAACGACAAGCTTTCAGGTCTATCGCGGCATGTCAGAAGAAAAACAGCGTACGTCTGAAGCAGTCGCCGCGACGGCGGGTGAAATTATCGTCTATGAGAACAAGCCGATCCTTTCCTTTTTCCATTCGACCTGCGGCGGTAAAACAGCCGACGATAAGTATGTATGGAAAGGGAACAATCTGCCGTACCTAAAAGGAGTCAGCTGCGGATTTTGCTCTGATTCCACTAAATACAGTTGGGAAACCCGCCTGAGCCTGGCCGAGATCCGGAAGGGCCTTCAGCACAAGTACCCTGGCATTGGCGCCATACGAAGCATTAATTTTAAAAAAAGGCAGGGAAGGGTAACGCTCGTCAGCATCCGTCACTCAAAAGGCAGGATTGCCGTTCCAGGAAATACCTTCAGACTTTTTTTCCCTGACGATAAAATCAGGAGCCTCTATTTCTCTTCCAAGAAAATCCGAAATGGTATTGTCCTCTCAGGCCACGGGTGGGGGCATGGAGTCGGCATGTGCCAGTGGGGCGCTCGCGGCATGGCGAAAGAGGGTTACGGGTACAAAAAAATATTGCTGCATTATTACACCAATGTTAACATAAGCAGCATCCGCAACAGCAATGTTGCATCCGCGATTAAAGAATCGTATGACCGCCAGTAGCATATGCCTGAAAAAAAGTATACTCTCGACGACTTCTATTTTGAACTTCCCGACGAGCTTATCGCTCAGCAACCGGCTGAAAATCGCGATGCCTCCCGCCTGCTCGTCCTTGACAGATCAAACGACTCCATTGTTCATGCTGAATTTGCTGATCTTCCCCGTTTTCTGACCGCTAATGACATACTCGTCTTTAATGACGCCCGCGTTATACACGCCAGGGTTTATTGCCGTCGGGAGACCGGGGGCATGTGCGAACTTCTCCTCACCGGCCGTCTTGACGGCAACCGCTGGAACGCCATCACCAACAGGACAAGGCGCCTGAAGGCGGGAGAAACGCTTCAAAGCGCTGTCGACCCGTCTATCACATTTATGGTCTGCGGGAGGGACGGAGATTCACTCGAAATAGAATCCACCTGCCTCCTGAATGACGAGGTTCTCGCATCGATAGGCCAGATTGCGCTCCCCCCGTACATACGCAGGAGCGCGACAGAGCATGATGACGATCGCTATCAAACGGTGTTCGCGAAAGAAAGCGGCGCCGTTGCCGCGCCGACCGCCGGTCTTCATTTCACGGACGGATTACTGCGCGTGATAGGAGAAATGGGGGCCAGATGGGTATTCCTGACACTCTATGTTTCATGGGGGACGTTCCTGCCGGTACGGACGCAAAATTTAGAAAATCACCATATGCATGTCGAGAGGTATATCCTGCCCGATAGTTCCGCCCAAACTATCAACGAAGGGAGGAAAAAATGCTCGCGGATTATAGCCGTGGGTACTACATCCCTGAGAGTGCTTGAAGCCACATTCCATAACGGCGTCAACATCCCGGGCGAGGGGGAGACCGATATCTTTATATATCCTCCACGAAAAGTCCTCTCCTCGGACGCTCTTATTACGAACTTCCACACGCCTCATTCAACGCTCCTGATGCTGGTCTCCGCTTTTGCCGGCCATGAAAGTATCATGAGCGCCTACAGAGAAGCCGTTTGCATGAAATACCGTTTCTTTTCGTATGGCGATGCGATGTTCATTATATGAACTCAAAATACTCCTTCAGCAATTTTTATATTGACATATCACTGAAAAAAATTCTTTAATAATGACGATTTTTTTCACAATCGCGTCGCATCGTTCGTAGTATTATATATGAAAATTGAGACCTTAATCCAGCTACTCGATTCTAACCTTCGCCCTGAGATCCAGGAAGGCTATGATAATTCCGGTTCGCAGGTTATCTTCAGCGGAACGGAGGTCGAATCCATTCTCCTCGCCCTTGATATAAGCGGATTAGTCGTTGATGAGGCCCTCTCAAGGGGCGCCGGACTCATCATCACGCACCATCCCATGTTCTTCTCGCCAGTCAAAAAAATACTCCCCGCTGATCCGCGCTCCTCTATCATTATTAACCTCATCGAACGTAGGTTGAATGTGTATGCCGCCCACACCAACCTTGACAAGCTTTTTTATGATAAACTGGCGCTCGCCCTGGGACTCCAAAACGTACGGTTGCTCTATCCCGACGCATCGATCGACGATGATACGCCGGTCGGATATGGCATAACCGCTCGTCTTGATCCGCCTGTTTCATTGCGCGACCTTCTGGAATCCGTGCGCTCCAGGCTGAAACTCGAGTTTCTGTTATACGCCGGGGAGGTTGACAGGAAAATCTCCTCCCTGGCCGTTCTGAACGGGGCGGGTGGCAGATACATCGAAAAAATAGCGGCGGAAAATCCGGTTGATTGCGTGATCACCGGTGACGTCGGCTATCATCATGTGAAATCCGCGTGCGACAGAGGGATGGCGGTCATTGACGCGGGCCACTACGGGACCGAAGCGGTGCTTCTCGGTTTTTTGCGGGACCGGATAAGCGACTACTTGACAAAACAACAGGGCTCGGCAAATATCAGGATATACCTATCCGAGGCTGAAAAAAATCCCATCAGGACATACTGGTTAGGCCATGAATGATGATATAAAAATTATGATAGAGCTCCAAGGTTTCTGGGACAACGTGCTTGCCTCCCGCGCGGGCATTGAAAAAGCGCGGGAGACGGAACGGTCGCTTGAAAAGGATCTTGCTGACGGCAATCGGAGGCTCGCCTCCCTCGGAAATACCGTCAAGGAATTGAAAAACAGCACAAAGCAGAATGAACTTGACCTGAAAGAAAAGGAAGAACGGATATCTAAACTCGAAGAGCGAAAAAAAATAATTCATACCGAGAAGGAACTTAAGGCTCTGGAAAAGGAGATCGACGTTATACGCTTCGATATCGGCGCCCTCGAGGAGAAGGGACTCGCCGTGTATGATGAACTGGACGCCAGGCAGACCGAATATGCCGAACTGGAAGAGGCCGTCGGAGTCATGGGGGCCCGGCTTAATGAGACAAAAACCAAGCATGCCGGTGAAATTGCCGACTTTGAGAATACCATAAAGACCAATGAATCCGCTTTCAATTCACTGGTCGGGAGTCTCGCCGTACAGCACAAGTCCCGGTTTCTCAAATTAATACAGTCCAAGGACGGCAAGGGAATCGCCAGAGTCGATGGAGAAATATGCGGTTTCTGCAACCGCAAAATCCCGGCGTCACTCGCCATCGATTCCGGAAAAGATGAAAAAGTCGTCACCTGCTCTAATTGCGGCAAGTTTATATACAGGTAAGGTTCGCCAATGCTGTTAAGTATCGACAGGGTTCTCAGCCTTCTGGCCGAAGGAAAAAGCATCGAGAAGATCGCGGAGCTGGCTCACTGCGAGGTATCCGACGTCGTAGAAGTCATCGAGGCAGCACGTGCGGTCATTGCCCGCCATGAAAAACAGTTATCCCGCAAAAAGATTATCATTAAAAAAAGCTCCGGCGAACCATTGGAAGAAGGAGAGGGGGAAGACGGGGCGCCGTCACTGGAATCAATATTATTCGAAGGCGCCGAGCTATCAACAATACCGCTCAATTCTTCCCTCACCATGTACGTGGACGGCGCATCCAGCGGCAATCCGGGACCGGCCGGCATCGGCATTGTAATCTTCGACCATGAAAACCGCCAGGTCGGGAAAATCTCATCGTATGTCGGCAGGCGTACCAATAATTTCGCAGAATATACCGCCCTGATTCGGGCCCTGAAAATTGCCATATATTTCAAAACCAGGCTTCTGAAAATACGCACCGATTCCGAGCTGGTCGTCCGTCAGCTGAACGGCGATTATAAAGTTAAAAATGACCAGATTAAGAAACTGTACGATCAGGCCGCGGCGCTCATTAAAAAAATCGATACGTGCAAAATAGAGCATATTCCGAGAAGCCAGAACGATAAAGCTGACTATCTTGCGAAAAAGGCGGTCCGGTAGACCGATGGGCCCGGTGAATACCATGCCCGCTATGGATGCCGCCAGGGTCGAGGAACACGCCGCTCTTTTTTCAATTGATGGCACCATCATACGCATCCTCCATTCGCGTGGCTATGACACCCCGGAACTCATTGAGCCTTTCCTGAACCCACGTCTCGGCGACCTGCACAGCCCATTCCTGATAGATGGAATGAGCGAGGCCGTGGTGCGCATGCGCAGGGCAATTGAAGACCGGGAACGGATCGGGATATTCGCGGATTCCGACCTTGACGGTATCACCTCGCTCGCTGTAATGCATACCCTGCTGGCAAGGTTTAAAATAAACCCATTTATAAGATATCTCAAGGATGATGAAAACTACGGAATCACCAGGGATATAATCGACGAATTCCATCATAACGCGGTGAAGCTTCTGGTTACCGTCGATTCCGGCATCAGGGACGTCTCCGAAATAGCATACGCGCGCTCCCTGGGAATGGACGTTATTATCACCGATCACCACGAACAGGACGTATCATTGCCGGATGCCGTCATCCTGAACCCGAAAGTAATCGCCTGCTCGTACCCGTTCAAGCACCTTGCGGGCGTCGGCATCGCCTTCAAATTCTGCCATGCTCTTCTTCTCAGCTATCTACCTTCCTATGGCAGGAGGTTTGTCATTATAGGTCCCGTCGACAGCGGCGGATACGTCGTATCATGTATACGCAACTGCATTGCAGAGAGCCAGGTAACGGTCTCGGGCGATGACGGCCTCCTGGGCGCCGTCGAGCCGATCATTCCGGAAGATATCATTCTTTACCACGTTGAATCGCTGCCGGAATCATTCATCGAAGCGTGCGGTTCCGCAGTCCTTCGCCCGTTCCTCGATTTTCTTTTACAGATATTCAATACGCCCGCCACGGACCTTGGCGCCATTTGCGATAGGCTCACAATTAATCGGCGAGCATACAATGCTGAAATGGTAATACTCAACAAGCTCTTCATGGAAGCCCAGCTTGCAGGCTCGGAAAAGGTGTCCGGTTTTATCGATTCCATCCTGGGCCTTGTCTCGATCGGAAGCATCGCCGATGTAATACCGCTTGTCGGCGAAAACCGCATACTGGTCAAAACAGGCATAGACAGGCTTAACAGAATAAAACATCCCGCACTATCCAAACTGATCAACGGAGACGCTATAAACGCCCGCGTAATTGGCTGGGGAATCGGCCCGCTTCTGAACACGCCCGGCAGGATCGGGAAAACGGAACTTACGGTAAGTTTTTTTATAGAAAATGAACCGGGTGTACTTGACGCCGTCATATCTGAGATAAAATCGCTCAACGAAAATAGAAAGATTTTCATCAACCAGTTCTGTTCAAAAATATTAAAAGATATTGAAGCGGGAACGATCCCCTCGTTCGGCAGCCTTATCTACATCAAAACCGGCGATATCCCGGACGGGTATGCCGGCCTTGTCGCGAACCGCATTTCAGATGCTACCGGCAATCCGGTTATAGTCGCCGTCCTGCCGGGTAAAAACGGATTCATCAAGGGCTCGGGACGCTCGCGCGGCGGCATGGAATTTTTCAGTCGCGTCGAAAAGCTGCGCGACCGCTTCGAAAGGATCGGCGGCCATGAAAACGCGTTCGGCTTTACCGCGCGTGATACTGATGTTGACGGGATCATCCGGGATATCGGGAATTTTCTCGATCAGCGCCCCTCCGCTCCCGCGATGAATGATATCTGCTGGGAACTCGACCCCGCTTCGATCACGACCGGCTTTATCAACGATATCGCTCGCATGGAACCGTTCGGCAACGGCAACGCCGAGCCTGTCTTTATTTCGCGCGGCATCCGCGTAGAATCGTTCGTCCAGTTCGGAAACGGGCATGGAAAGTATATAATTTTCGAGGGCAATCCGCTTACCGCGATAGGGTGGGGCATGGGCCACCTGATGAAGGATTATTTCGAAAGAGGGGACAAACTCGATATCATCTATCGTCTCGAGAACAACATCTTCAACGGGACGGTGTCGCCCCGCATGATAATTCTGGAATTTCCCGCTTGCGGCAATTGACGTGATGGCCGCTATTTTATTCCCGAAACGATGAATTCGACGCGGTCTATCTTGCGGTATCCGTGATATGTTCCGGTTACTTCCATGTCCCCCATACCGACGATGTCTATCCTGTCCGCGGAGATCTCGTTATTATACATATATTTCGCAACGACTTCCGCTTTTCTTTTTGTGTAATTGTTATAGTCATAGGCGCGGGCATGACCGACTATCTTTAATGTGCAGCCCGGGTAGGCGCGTAAAACCCCTATAACCTTTTCCAGCCTCTTTTTCCCGCTGGCGGCCAGCCGGTAAAAGATGTGCCCCTTTTTGGAGACAAACAGCTGATGATCAAAGATGGTCGTTCTGTAGACGTCTCCCTTCTTGAGGAAATTACCATCGATAAGCGCATTGGTGTCCGGAGCCGCGCGGGTATGTTTGCTGACAATTTTCTCTTTTTGATCCCGCGCAAGCCCGGCCCGGGCCAGCAGGGCCGCCGTCTTGATGCGTATTACCGCTGCAGTCCCGTAATACCGCGCGCCAGCGTACCTGCCGTCATTAATGTAAATTTTTGCGCTGGCAAGGTCGGCCTGTGACTGCGAATAGAGCTCAACCGGTATGAACGGCCTGAGATCCTTTTTGGCGTTCAGGTCCTTGTCCAGCATCTCCGCATCGGATATGGCCTCTTTGGCTGCCTCCATCTCCTTTGAATCGGGATACGCCGGATGCACGAGAAGCAGGATAAAGGGCAGCAGGTACGGAATGATTCGTTTCATGCGGGTAACCTTTATTCCGAATATTTATCTTTCGTTTCATTCAGCTCATTCGTGGCCTTCTTTAATTCTATCCGCGCGTCTATCATCGCGAAATAGAGCATACCCAGAGAAATCTCATTGAAGGCCAGATCAACATCCCTGCCTGAAAGCAGCTTGCGGGCCTCGGCAATATGGCGTTCTATGCTCGATATCTCATTTCTAACCAGGTCCGCATTGCCGCTCGACTTGATGGTGCTCAGTTTTGCCTCGGTTTCATCGACGAGCTGTACCACTTCTTTTTTCTCATGCTCGGCCCCGTAGCCGGGCGCGCAAACCAGGGATACCACGGCAATTATCGTCAACCACCGTGATACATTCGTGATATTCATGAGAGACCTTCCTTTTTCTTAATAAAAGTAGATCATAACATATTTTCGACCGCGTCAATATTTTTTTGAGACAAAAATACGGGAGTTAGCCCCATAAATTGACAATTTTTAAGGGTTTTTCATAAATTTCTGTTTGACTTGTATAATTGGACAAATAATATAATGATAAATCAACGGAGAGCAGGGATATGAACATCGAAATAACCGAAGAAGCCGAACTTGTAAATATTAAAGTAACCGGCGACATCGAGATGATGAATATCAAGAATTTCAAAGATAAACTCTTTGAAATTGGACATAATATCGATAAGAATATCGAGATCGACCTGTCCGATGTTGACTATATCGATTCCTCGGGAGTGGGTGTTTTAATCACCCTGATGAAGCTTCAGAAGAAAAAGGGCAAATCCCTGAGGATCAACAAGGTCAGCCCAAAAGTCCTTAATGTCATCAAATTAAGCTACCTTTCAGAAATTTCTGTTTGACTTCACCCGCATAATGGTTATTATAACTAAAACGCCAGGGGGTACGCTATCTGCATGAATATTGAAGTGAAAGAAGACGCCAGCCTTGTTAGCATAACCGTCAACGGCGATATTGAAATGATGACCATTAAAGATTTCAAGGAGCGATTATTCGAAATCGGGCATAATATTGATAAAAATATTACCATAGACCTGTCTTCAGTTGATTATATAGATTCCTCGGGTGTTGGCGTGTTAATCAGCCTCCTTAAGCTACAGAAGAAAAAAGGCAAGTCCCTCAACATTAAAAAAGTCAGCCCCAAAGTCCTGAATGTCCTCAAATTGAGTTCCCTTTCCGACGTTTTTGAGATGTAAACAGCCATGGACAACATCCGAATAGGAACCGGCTTTGACGCTCATGCCTTTGCTCCAGGCCGCGACCTTATCCTCGGCGGAAAAAAAATTGATTTCCCCAAAGGCCTCTCCGGTCATTCGGACGCTGACGTGCTTATCCATGCCATTATAGATTCTCTTCTCGGCGCCGCCGGCCTTGGCGATATCGGCAAGCTATTCCCTGACAGCGACAGCAGGTACAGGGGCATCAGCAGCATGAGGCTTCTCGATGAGGTTGCCAAGATTCTCCGGAGTCACACAATAACAATTATAAATATCGATTCTGTCGTAATCTGCCAGGAGCCGAAAATCTCTTCGCACACGGACGATATGAAGAGCAACCTTTCGAGGGCTCTGGGCATTGAAGCTTCCCGGATTAGTATTAAAGGCAAGTCAACTGAGGGTATCGGGTTCACCGGCAGAGGCGAGGGTATAGCGGCTATAGCCACCGCATTGCTGCGCCTCTGACGGATTCATGAGAACGTTGTGTAATCTTAGAAATATCTCGATGAGACATAATATATCTTATCGGAAGTTGGATGTTATTATCATGAACTATTGAATTAGCGCTTCATCCTTTCAAATATCATCGCCACGATATTGGTAAAGCCGGTCATAACAAGGGCGCTTATTATTACGTCGAGACGATACCAGCGCGATCCGAACAATACAATCCCCGTGTTATGAAAGAGGTTTAATAAATTTGATTTGTAGCATATAAGCCAGGCGAGAAGCAGTACAATTACATCGCGCGCGATTTTCACTGGCCTGTTTTCGGATATGTCCTTGAGGGCGGTCATGGAAAAAACCGCCATGACGGCCACTTCCAGTATTATTGCAAAAATGAACAGATAGAAAACATTTTGAATCAGAACATCCAGTTTCATATATCCTCCGCAGGCCGGCAAATTTAGCGCCGCCGATTATTTTATTAACGTATGGGATAATAACAATCCATATATAAAAAATCAAGTGCATTTTTCATATCGCGGAAAATCCATGCCGGTTATATGTCTCCTTCTCGTTCAAGGTGCACATCGTACTCATCCATGGCCATGAGATCGTCGAACTCATTAGGCTCCTTCACCTCAATTGCATATACCCAGCCTTCGCCGTACGTGTCATCATTAACAAGCCAGGGCTCGCTCACGAGCCTGTTATTGATCTCGACAACCTTCCCGGAGACCGGGGCCAAAAAGTCAAAAAAGTCCGTATCAGACTCGAGCATGGCCGCCTTCTCCCCTTTCCCGAGCTCGCTGTCCACATCCGGGAGATCTACAAACAGCACCCGGCCGATCTTTTGCTGCAATCGGGTGGAGACACCGCATCGGCCCGTAAATTCATCCTTCATTTCGATCCAGACGTGGCTGGCGGAAAACATTTTTTCTTCTGGGACTGCCCTCACGGTCAATTAACCTTGGTTGTATGCGTCACAAATTTGCCCTATCCGCGCTCCTATTCTTCACCTCGACTCCCACATAAAGCAAGCACATTATTCAGAGGCCTTATCAATCCCTCCGCTATAAATAAAAAAAATATTCTTGACGAAAAACTACTTGTGTTATATTATTATCATAGTATCATGTTCGTTCTTTTTATACAAATTTATATTGCAAAATTTTTTTGCAAATAATCCTCCGTCTGATTGATGTACAGGGGTTTATGTAAAGGGGATTGGGGATTGTTGTATCCGGTCTTTTACGGTTTAGAGAGGGATCGCCGGCCAGATAGAAATCGCATGAAACGCAGATTTCCCCCCCGATTTATCAGCATGAATTAGTAATGACTATATAATCAACATCATATACGAGCGCCTGTATTTGCATCCCGTCGACACGCGACAGGATGATTCAATAAATATATTTTCAATTTGAGGTGCGGTATGTCGAAACAAATTTATGCGGGCAATCTGTCATATCAGATGTCTGACGATTCCCTCCGTGATCTTTTTTTGCAGCACGGCGACGTCATGTCGGTCAAGATCATCAGATATCCCGACTCAGGAAAGTCCAAGGGGTTCGGGTTTGTCGAGATGACCAATGACGAGGAGGCAGATAACGCCATTCAGAAGCTCAATGGAACAGAAGTACAGGGAAGGAGCATCAGGGTGAACGTAGCAAGACCTAAAAAGAACGGCGAATAACCGCTATTGTTCCTTTAGGCACGGCCGCGTGTCCTGTTCTATTACCCGGCTGATGGCCGGTTATCAAATTTTTTTGATAAAGTCTTTCAATGTATCGTTTTTAGAGCTGGCGACAAGGCCATTCAGCAGGTTGTCGTCCATTACGATGGTTTTAAGTATTATTCCACGCCTGTAAGACGTGAGTTCTGCGAATTCCGAATCATTACGGAGCACCTGTCGCGCGTGCATCAGCGCGTCCAGAATCTCTTCAATTGACTCGGGAATAAGCTTCTCAATATCCCTCCGTATTCGCGCGGCCAATGACGGTGAGATACCGCCGGTCGAAACAGCAACCAGCAGATCGCCCCGGCTGAACCAGGATGGCACGAAAAATGTGCAGTTCTCCGGATCATCAACGGCATTGATGAAGATATTCCGTTCCTGCGCCTCTCGGAAGACCAGGCTGTTGGTCGCCTCGTCGTCGGTGGCGGAGAATACTATCAGAAACCCGTCGCAATCTCCCTGCCGGAACGGCCTGCGCACAAGGGTGACTGCATCCGGCGCCGATTCTCGGAGGGCCGTTATGGATTCATGAAAGTCGGGAGCGATCGCGGTTACGATCCCTCCGCACTCGAGTATGTCGCGCATCTTTCTAAGGGCGACTTCCCCGCCCCCGACCACCAGTACCCGTTTGCCGGATACGTTTAGCATTGCAGGATAGAGCTTCATCTAACGCGTCAATTCCTCCGGCATAGTATAGAGCTCACCCGAAAGTTTCAGCTCCTGTTTTGCGCGGTCGTCTATCCCGATCTCTTCGTCAGAGAGATAGCACTGTGGATCCGGGGCCCACGGATCGTTATAGGTCCTGAAAGCGCGCACCCTCATGGATCCCATGCAGAGTTCCCGGAACCGGCAGAGCCGGCAGCGCCCCCGTATATATTCAGCCTTGTGCTTAAGGCCCCGCATCAGAGGGTCTCTTTCATCCATCCAGATATCCGCGAAGCTCCTTTCCTTCACGTTGCCAAACGAGTAGTCCTGCCAGAACTGGTCGGGATGAACGTAGCCGAAGAAGTCTATGTTAGCGATTCCCACGCCTGTCGAATAGGCCCCCCCGCCGTTCCATGCGAGGAGCCGATGCACCTCTTCGGCCGCCGCCGTGTCTTTATCCCTGAGCTTGAGATAAAGATACACCCCGTCCGCATGATTGTCGACGGTCAGTATATTTATATCCAGACCTCGGCTGAAGAAATCGCCCGTTCGTTCGAGTATGGTGTCCATGGCTTCCCGCGACTCGCGGTGCGTGAGATCGTCCGCGAATATGTTTCCCCCGCGGCCGGAATAGACCAAATGGTAAAAACAGGCCCTGTTGATTCCTTCACGCTCGATAAAATCGAAAATCCTGCCGAGGTCTTCTTGGTTTCGCCTGGTGAGCGTGAGCCTGAGTCCGACGCGCTGCCCGACTGCCGCGCAGTTCTGGAAGCCCTTCATGGCCTTGGCGAAAGCGCCCTTCATGCCGCGGAAGGTATCGTTGACATCTTCCATGCCGTCAAGACTGATGCCGACGTAGACTACGCCCGCATTCTTGATATCCCGGGCCGCCGCTGCGTCTATAAGCGTTCCGTTGGTTGAAATAACCGGCCGAATGTTATTCGTCGCCGCGTATTCTATAAGCTTGAAGATATCCTTCCTCATGAGCGGCTCGCCGCCTGAAAACAGCAGTGATGGTATGCCGAAGCCGGCCAGGTCGTTTATCAGCGAAAGCCCCTCGTCAGTGGTCAGCTCTCCTTCGTATTTTTTGTTACACGAATCGGTGTAGCAGTGGACGCAGTTCAGATTGCACGTACGGGTGGTACTCCATACCACGATGGGCCTCCGCTCGCTGGCCAGACGCACGGATTCATGGGGCCTGTTTCCATGGCAATCCGGTCCAGCCTCGGCGCCATAGCGGAGGGAGTCGCCCGTGGACATGCCGCCGCAGTACAATTTCCCTATATCAATCATATTCCCGCTTTGATCTCCCACTCCTCAAATTTATCGGTAAAATACCTTATCCGCTCCTTCTTGAACTCCCTAACGCTCCTCAGCGACAGATAGTCTCGTATACCAGATTTGACGGACAGGTCCTCAATGATTCCCGTCAACTCTGCGTCGTTCCTGGCGTGGACCATGGCAAAGAGAGGATACTCCCATTTCCCGGGAATAACCGTCCTCATATAAAGATGTGATATCCTCGGCTCCGCGCGGAACAATCCGGAGATCGATTCGATATCCGCCTCCGGCGCAGGCTTCCAGACAGTCATGGCGTTTGCCATGAATCCCGCCTCGCGGTGCCTGATCACGGCCGAGTATCGGCGCATGACTCCGCCCCTCCTGAACCGCCCGGCCGTCTCGAGCAGGGAGTTTACAGTCATCGAGCCGTCGCTTTCTGATATGAGTGCCGAAAAAGGATCACGCGTGATCGGGAGATCGCGCTGCAGAAGGCGCACCGCTTCCTTTTCTTCTGCGGATAATTCCGTGGGAGCGGACGGCGTTACGACGCCGACATCTTCGGTGAAACTCACTCTGCTTTCTTCGCCCACGCCGAGCATAAGGCCGATTTTTAAAAGCCTCTCGTTTTTCAATATGATATAATCACTCGCTTTTGACTGTTCTGCGAGCAGTGAAACGGTCTTTTCTAGTTTTGCGCCCGAGCCGGCTGCCAGGGTAAACCATATATTGAATGTATGGTCCCTCAGATAGTTGTGGCTCACGCCGGGATGTGCATTAATCGCGGATGCCGCACGCTCAATTTCCGCATCATCGATCCTGAAGGCAATCAGCGACGAGACATACCCGAGGCTCTGACCGTTGAATATGCCCGATATGTTTCGTATGACACGTTTCTCCTTCAGGGCGCGGACAATTTCCAGGAGATCCCCCGCTTTCATCGAGAGTTCGTCGGCGATGATTTCGAATGGGTCTACGGCCAGCGGGAAATCCTTCTGGATCCTGTTGAGCACTGCCGTCACGGTTACAGTAAAATTCATCATCCCTTCATCCTTGCCGGCACGTACACGCAATAGGGCTCCTCGGCACAATAGTTACCGTTCTCGTAATACGCGCGGGCCCTGCACCCGCCGCACCACGCCCGGTATTCGCACGCGCCGCATTTCCCAGTCAGATTGGCCGTGTCCCGGAGGTTACGGAATACTTCAGATTCTTCCCATATTTTGTGAAACGGCGTTTCCCGAACGTTGCCCACCTTTATCGGAAGGTATCCGCACGGCTGAACGTCGCCGCGATGCGAGATGAAACAGACGCCGCTGCCGGCGAGACACCCCCGTGTCATTGCCGCCATGCCGTCGGATTCCGGAGTCACCGTTCTGCCCTCCTCCCGGGCCCGCTGCCGCAGAATCCGGTAATAGTGCGGGGCGCAGGTCGCCCTCAGCTCAAGCGCCGTGTCTCTCGACCTGTCGTAAAACCAGTTCAGCACATCCTCATATTTCTCTCTCGACAGCATCTCGGACGCAGCGATCTCTATACCGCACCCCACCGGCACGAGCATGAAGATATGGAGCGCCTTCGCTCCTTCACGCTCGGCGAGCCGTATGATGTCTTCCAGTGAATCCACGTTTCGCCTTGTGACCGTGGTGTTGATCTGGAACTCCACGCCCGCTTCTCTCAGGAAGCGAATGCCGTTCATCGCCTTCTCGAACGCACCCCGGATTCCGCGGAATCCGTCGTGAGATTCCGCGCCGCTCCCGTCAAGGGAAACGCTTACCCTCAGGATACCCGAGTCCCGAATCGAGGCGGCCACCTCCCTGGCGATCAGGGTCCCGTTGGTCGCCAGGGCGACACGCATTCCCCTGCCGGAGGCGTACGTAGCTATTTCGAATATATCAGGCCGATAGAGCGGCTCGCCTCCCGTGAGGACGAGAATTGGGTTGTAATGCTGCTTGATATCGTCGATGACCAGCCGTATTTCAGGGAGCTCGAGCTCTCCCGTAAAATTGGCGCTGTCGGCTTCTGCACGGCAATGGATGCAGTTCAGGTTGCATTTTTTGGTCAATTCCCAAAAAACCAGCCTGGGCACATGATCCATTTTCATATCTTAAAGAGTTCCTCGATTATCTTGATTTTCTCCCTGATGTCATCCTTGTTGTGATAACCGTTCAACTGCAGCGCCTTGTTCTGCTTAATGGCCATTATGGGATTGTGGAGTATCTTCGATATGATTTGCCTCGTCAGGTCGTCAACGTGCTGCAGGTCCTCTTCGGACAGGTGCTTGAGGTGCCGTCTCCGATATTTCGCCATCTCATTCTCGCGGATCTTGTCGAAGTTTTCCTGAATATGGACGATCATCGGCACCAGCTCTAGGCCCTCATACCATTCGAACATATCCTGCGCGTCCGAATTAACGATCTCGTTCGCGTCCTCGACCTCTTTGAGCCGGTTCTTCAGGTTCTCATCCGCGATGCTCTTCAGGTCGTCTATGTTATAGAGTGTCACGTTTTTCATCTTCGCAACGTCGGGATCGACGTTACGGGGAACGGCTATGTCGATGATGAAAATCAGCCGCTCTCCCCTCTTCTCCATAATTTCATCCATCATTTTATATGAGAGGAGGTAATCGTTGCATATGACAGAGGTAATGATGATGTCAACCTCCGCGGCGGCCGAGGCAATTCCGCCAAGCGGTATGACATGCGCTTCCTTGTTGATCCGCTCGACCACCGCTTCCGCATTGTGCAGCGAACGGTTCGATATGGTGATATCGCGCACGTTGTTCTTAGTGAGGTATTTTAATATAAGCTCGCCCATCTCCCCCGCCCCGATAAGGAGAGCCGAACGGTCGGAGAGGTCATTATTGAACATCTTCAGCGCCAGCTCTACGGCAATATACGCTATGGAAAGCGGATTCTGGGAAATGCCCGTCTGCGTGCGGACTTTTTTCGCCGTGTTGAACGACTGGTGGAACAGTCGGTTCAGGATGATGCCGCTGTTCTTGTGCAAAACCGAGTCCCGGTAGGCCTGCTTAATCTGCCCCAGTATTTCGCTTTCGCCTATGACCATGGAGTCCAGCGATGACGCCACGGTTAGCAAATGGAGCACCACCTCGCGGGAATATTTTTTGTATATGTACTGCGAGAAAATCTCTCGCGATATGCCGGTGAATTCCTCCAGGAGGTCGGTAAGCTTTTCCACCGAGCGGGATATGTTCTTCGCGGTGAAGTATATCTCTACCCGGTTGCAGGTGGATAGATATACGATTTCATCGGTTCCTATCTTTTTCGCTCGCTCATGGAACTTCTTCAGCACCGCCTCATCAAACGTAAATTTTTCGCGTATCTCGAGCGGTGCCGTCTTGTGGCTCAGTCCGATGAGAATTATTTCAGATATTTCATCACGTTTGTTCATGTTTGCGTACTCTTCGTATTCACCGGCACCTCCTCCGGAGGAACCGGCCGCGAAACCCCGTATGAAATTACATTATCTCCTTCAACGTCACAGACACCGCAGCGGCGGTCTTTTCAATGTCATCATCCGTGTGGGCCGTCGACAAAAACCCGACCTCATATCCAGACGGCGAGATGTATATTCCCTTATCGAGCATCCCGGCATGGAAACGCGCAAATGCCTTCATATCGCATGACTTTACGCTGTCAAGTGAATCTATGGAAGAGGCGCCGGTAAAATTGAATGCGAAAATCGATTCGAGACTTGTGAACAGTAGCCTCCCCCTGTATTGTTCTACGACCGGCGCAAGGAGGGCTTTCATCCTCTCCATTCTCTCGTGCAATATCCGGTGGGCATCGATTTTCTCCAGCCTCTTCAGGGTCTCTATTCCCGCGGCCATCGCCAGTGGGTTCCCGGAGAGTGTGCCGGCCTGATAAACCGCGCCTGAGGGGGAAACCGCGCTCATTATCTTTTTAGGCGCTCCGTAAGCGCCCACGGGGAGCCCGCCGCCGATTATTTTCCCCAGGGTGGTGATGTCAGCATGCACGCCGTAATACTCCTGAGCGCCGCCGGGCGCCATCCTGAAGCCGGTTATCACCTCGTCGAATATGAGCAGTGTTCCGTGGCGTGTGCATATATCCCGCACATCACGCAAAAAATTCTCTTTCGGCGGTATCAGACCGTAGTTACAGGGAACCGGCTCCATGATTACGGCGGCGATACCGCTCCCCTCTTTGTCCATGACGCTGGCAAGCGCATCGATATTGTTGAAGGGCACGACGATCGTGTCCCTGGCGGTGCCCGCTGTTACACCCGCAGAGTCCGGCGTTCCGAACGTCGCGAGCCCGGAACCGGCCGCGACCAGCAGGTGGTCCGCATGGCCATGATAGCAGCCGTCGAATTTTATTATCTTTTCCCTTCCCGTATATCCCCGTGCGAGGCGTATGGCGCTCATGGTCGCCTCTGTGCCGGAATTGACGAACCGCACCATGTCTATAGACTTGAATCGCTCTCTGATCATCCGTGCCAGTTTTATTTCGTGCCTGTTCGAGGTACCGAAGCTCGTGCCGCTCTTGGCGGTCTTCCGTATGGCACTTACCACCGCCGGGTCCGCGTGCCCGAGTATGAGCGGGCCCCATGACATGCAGAAGTCTATAAACTCGTTGCCGTCCTCGTCAGTCATCCGGGAGCCGCTCCCCTTTTTTATGAACAACGGCTCGCCGCCCACGGCCCTGAAGGCCCTGACCGGGGAGCTGACGCCTCCGGGCATAAGTCGCTCCGCCCTTTTCCGGAGCTTCCGTGATTTATCGATGTTCACGTCAGAACCATCCGTTCCTGAAAATATCGCGGGTGTGGTATGATATGATCATATCGGCCCCGGCCCTGAAAATCGACGTTATGATCTCCTTGGTCATCCTTTCCTCGTCGCAATACCCGAGCCTGGCCATGGCCTTCACCATGGAATATTCCCCGCTCACATTATAGGCGCAGAGCGGGACATTGACGATCCGCCGAATACGATATATTATATCAAGGTATGAGAGCGCCGGCTTGACCATGACAATATCCGCCCCCTCCTGTATATCGAGGAGGATCTCCCTCTCGGCTTCGATGGTGTTGCGGGAGTCCATCTGGTAGCTGCTTCTGTCGCCAAACTGCGGCGCGCTTCCGGCGGCCTCCCTGAAGGGCCCGTAAAATGCGGACGCGTACTTCGCCGAATACGATAGTATCGGCAGGTCATCGAACCCGCCGGCGTCAAGTGCCTGGCGTATCGCCCGCACCCTGCCGTCCATCATGTCGGACGGCGCGACCATGTCGGAGCCAGACTCGGCGTGCGATAACGCGGTGCGGGCGAGGAGCTCGAGGGTCGGATCGTTGAGGATATTCCCGCCTTCGACCATCCCGCAGTGACCGTGGCTGGTGTATTCGCAGAGGCAGACATCCGTGATTACCAGGATGCCGGGCAGGTTCTTCTTGATTTCACGCAGCGCCTTCTGGACCACGCCGTTGCGGTCATAAGCGCCGCTTCCCATCTCATCCTTCTTCTCGGGAATCCCGAACAGGAGTATCTTGTCGATGCCGCTCCGGTGGTCGGACTCCATGTCTTTCAATAAATTGTCGACTGAGACCCGGCTTATACCGGGCATTGAATTGATCTGCTCGCGCTGATGCGTCCCCTCGACCACGAAATGAGGCATGATGAGCTTTCGCCGGTCAACCACCGTTTCGGCGACAAGTTCTCTGATAAGATGGGATGCCCGGTTTCTCCTGGGGCGCTGATGATGCTGCATTGCCATTGGACCCGTTACAGAATATTCTGTAATATCATAGAAGCCGAGTGAATTTGGCAAGAAATTATTTTATTTCGTGCTTGATTTGTTTTTGGCGTCTCTGTTTAGCTGTTTCTACACGCATGAGCGGACTCGCGATTCCGCTCATCTTAACGGACCATGGCAATGAAGACAGTACGGATAGGAACGCGCGGAAGCATGCTCGCGCTCGCACAGGCCGGGAGCGTGCGCGACATATTGCGGTCGAGCAATCCCGATATCGATTTCGATATCGTCCCCATAAAAACGACGGGCGACAAAATCCTTGACGCGCCCCTGGCGAAAATCGGCGACAAGGGCCTCTTCACCAAGGAAATCGAAAATGAGCTCCTGTCCGGTTCAATAGATATCGCCGTCCATTCAATGAAGGACATGCCGACCATGCTCCCGGACGGACTCGCGATCGGCGCGATCACGGAGCGTCTCGACCCGCGCGACGTCTTCGTCTCGAAGGACGGGTCCGCGCTTGCCGCCCTCCCCGCCGGGGCAGCGGTTGCAACCGGAAGCTTGCGCAGAAGGGCTCAGCTGCGCGCCTTCCGTCCGGACCTGACGATCGTTGAGATCAGGGGCAATGTCCAGTCCCGCCTGAAAAAAATGAGGGAGTCCCCTGAAATTGACGGCATTATCCTTGCCTGCGCGGGCATCACGCGCCTTCAAATGTCCGACGCTGTGACAGAGATCATATCGGAGGAAATAATAATCCCCGCAGTCGGCCAGGCGTCGCTTGCGATCGAGATCAGGAGCGGAGACAGCGATATTGAAGCCCTTGTTCTTGCACTTGATCACAGAGAGAGCCGGATCGCCGTTTCCTGCGAACGGGCCTACCTGGCGGAGCTCGGCGGTGGCTGCCAGGTCCCCATTGGCGGGTACGCTACGGTCAGCGGGGACGCGGTCTCCATCTCCGGGATGGTCGCCTCCCTCGACGGGAAAACGGTTTATCGCAACGCCGTGTCCGGCCCGGTCTCGGAGAATGAAACGATAGGTAAAATCTGCGCGACAAAGCTCCTTGATAACGGCGCGAAGAGTATCCTTGATGAAATATACGGGCGTTCCCTGTAATAGGCAGATGATCGCTCCATCGGAGATTTAAATGGTAAAAAAAGGTAAAGTCTATCTCGTCGGCGCCGGACCTGGGGATGCCGGGCTTCTGACGATAAGGGCGCAGGAGCTGCTCCGGCTCTGTGACGTCCTCATCTATGACAACCTGGTAAACGACCGCATCGTACGGACGATGTCGCGCGATAGCTGTGAAAAGATATATGTCGGCAAGAGCGGCGCCTCGCATGCCATGGAGCAGGAGGATATCAACCGCCTTATCGTTGAGAAGGCACGCGCCAACGCCGTTGTCGTGCGTCTGAAAGGCGGCGACCCGTACATCTTCGGCCGCGGCGGTGAAGAGGCCGCATGGTGCGCCGACAGCGGTATCGATTTCGAGGTAGTCAACGGTATCTCGGCGGCCTATGCGGTGCCTGCCTGTGCGGGGATCCCGGTCACCAGCCGGGGACAGAGCTCCTCGGTCGCCTTCATCACTGGGCATGAGGACCCCACCAAGCTCGAAAGCGATATCAAATGGGACAGGCTCGCGACGGGCGTGCAGACCCTGGTCTTCCTGATGGGAGTGAAAAACCTCCCCTTCATCATCGACAAACTCGTCGACAACGGGCTGGCGCCATCGACTCCGGCGGCGGTCATAGAAAACGGATGCCAGCCGATCCAGCGGACTGTCGCGGGCACCCTGTCAGACATCGTCGAGAAAGTAAAGCGCGCGGCCATACGTCCCCCCTCGATAATCATAATCGGCTCCGTTGTTGCGCTTAGGGAAAAGCTGAACTGGTTCGAGAACAGGCCCCTCTTCGGAAGGACCATTGTCGTGACGCGGTCACGGGAACAGGCATCAGAGCTTTCGGCGAGGCTCGAGGCGCTCGGCGCCAACGTGGTGGAAACGCCTTCCATCGCGGTTCAACCCCCGGACGATCCGGCGTCGATCATCGAACGTCTTAAACACCTTGATTCCTATGACTGGATTGTCTTCACGTCGGTCAACGGCGTCTCTTACTTTTTTAAGTATCTTCATGAGGCCGGGGGCGATTCCCGCAGCCTGTCCCCATGCCGGATATGCTCAATCGGCCCGGCAACTGGTCAGCGCCTCAGGGAATACGGCATACGGCCGGACATGCTGCCGGAGAAGTTCACCAGCCGCGACCTGGCAGCCGAGCTCATCGGGCGCGGCGAGGTCAAAGGTAAAAGGTTCCTGCTCCCGCGCGCTGACATAGCCCCCATGGAGCTATCCGAAGCGCTCCTCCGCGCCGGCGCCGCGGGCGTCGACGACCTGGCCGTCTACCGGACCGTGGAGGAAGACCCGTCCTCAGTACCCGGTCTCGAGGTGCTGACCGGCGGGATAGCGCCTGACCTGGTCACGTTCACAAGCTCCTCCACCGTCGTCAACTTCGACAGGCTGCTACGCGTTCATGGCGGGCCTCAGCCGGGCGCCATCAGATGCGCAGCGATCGGGCCGATTACGGCTGAAAAAGCCGGGGAGCTCGGCTATCCGGTTGAAATATCCGCGGAAGAGCATACCATTGAGGGGCTGGTGCTGGCGATACTGGAATATTATAAGAAATAAATTAGTTGATAGTTGAAAGTTTTACCCAGAAATAACCTCTTGGCACACCGGCAGGGTCCTTGCACGCAAGAAGTTCCGGGCAGGTGGCTCAAATTTAACCGAATTCGTCAGGGCCGTTCATACGCGCCGATGTCCGCGGTACCGGGCAAAACCGCGCCTCCATTAATATCGATCCAGAAATCGAAAAACGGGAAGCTGGAACGCGGCAGGTAGGGGGTGATGTCCCTGCCCGCGTCAATGGCCGGGCTTCCGGCGGCGGGTGCGAAATCGCACAGCTCTGGATCGGCGTTGTCCGGATCTACGAAAAGCGCATCCATGTCGGTGACGACCGATTCATGGTCCTCGAGATACCAGCCGTAATACGGGTCCTGGGACCATCCCAGGCCGGTATAGATATTGTAATCGCGCCTGATGTCATCGGACCCTCCGCCGCCGTCGATGATGTTATTGAAGGAGAGATAGGGGTTCCCGTGATAGCCGCCGATGTTGAGCGCCGCGTCGCGGCTGTTGCGCACCAGGGTGTTGTTCAAAAACGAGATGGCGCCGAACGAGCCGCCCGTGTGCGCAGGGCCCCATTCATTCACGTTGCTGTCGCGGCCTGTCGCGTCCACCAGGTTCCGAATGAAAAAGAGATTGCCGCTGTCCTGGAAGGTGATGGGGCTGTTCGAATCGATCACCCGGTTGCGCGCCACCAGTATGGTGTTGCATGAGAGATAGAGGGTGATACCGTTGGCATGGCTCCCGTTGCTTTCAATCACGGAATTTTCCACGATCTGCGAAAGGGTCATGCCAAAAAAGCAGATGCTGGTCGAGCCGGCGCGCCTTACCGTGTTGCCGCGCACGACCGAGCAGCTCCCGCCGCCGAGGAATATCCCGGAGTGCCTGGCGTTCTCGGCGATGTCATTATTTTCCACGAGGCATCCGGTGCAATTGCTCAGGTACACGCCGCCGTATCCGGTCGTGGTACCGTGACGGTTGTGGGTAATTTCGTTGTTGCGGATGGTGATGCCGCTCCTCTCCCGGTACGCGAGGCTCGTGCTCCCGATGCCGACCCCGTCGGTCAGGCCGTCGCCGCTGTACTTCAGCACCCTGAATCCCTCGATGATGATGTTGCTTTCGTCCGCTATGTCAATACCGACCTTTCTGATTGACACCGATATGCCCGCTGCCAGGCTTCCGGCATTGCGGGGCCAGAGATACGCGGTATGGCTGCCGTCCGGGTTCGCTTCAGGATTGATGTAGTACTCGCCGGCCTGGTCAAGGGCGTGGATGGAATTGATAATGCTATACCTGGTCTCCCTGCCGGTGTAGACCCCGCCCCCGCCCACGTCAGCATAGGTAATGCGGTGTACATCCGGATCGAACGATAAGATCTCCCGCACCACCACAATGTTGGGATTGATCCAGAGCGCCACGGACGATCCGTCCCAGTAATCGGCATCGGTCTGGTTAAAAACGTCCGCGTCAATCAGGGACGTCGCGGTCATTACGTCCTCTCCCAGCAGGTAAAAGTAATCGACCTCATCCCAGAAAAAGGGATCCGGCTGGTCCGGCTCCTGCGCGACCCAGAGAAATTCATCGTCCTCATGCAGGTTCGCGGTATAGGGCGTTACCTGATACGCCGATGGGATCGACGCAAGATAGATATTCGCCCAGTATGGATTGCCCCCGCACGCGTCGGCTGACGTGCAGGCCTGCCATCCGGTGAGCGGCTCCGATCCTTCAAGCACGGCCCTGCCTCCGCCCCAGTCAGCGCAGTTTCCCTTGAACACAATCGGCTCATCAGCGGTCCCGCTGCTCTGCAGGGTTATGCTCCCCCGGTACCGTACGCCGGGCCGGAAGACCGTCATATCCCCCGGCTGAAGCACTGTTCCGGCCGCCACCGCGGTCGCATTCGGGTCGCCGGGGCAGTGTTTCCACGCTGCCGCAGCGGAAGTCCCGGTATTGTCGTCGCTCCCGCCGTCAAAATCGATGTACCAGGTAGCCGCATCGCAGTTGTTAATCTCCGCGGGAACGTTCGCGGAGCAGGTGCTTGCGAGCGGCCGGTTCGACAGGGTCGACAGGAGCGAGTCCAGCAGCGCGTAAAAGCGCAGCTCGTTTTGGCCTGACCAGACGCACCCGGAGCAACCGCCTGTCAGCATGACCGCGGCTGCCGCCAGCAGTACGGCGACTCTCATGCGCCGCTTCACCCCCTCCGTCGGGAAGGGAGGCAAATAATCTCCCTTATCGATTAACATCATATATGCTGTATGATTAAAACAGAAGTGTTGATATACTGCACGATGGTCGTTCCGCAGTCAATACAAAAGCGGCGCCCTCCGTGTCGAGCGCGGAAGCAGCTACCTGGTGAGCATCGGCAATGCCATGGCAGTCCGCTGGTTTTCCCTTGGTCCCGCAGAAGTGTACAACGACATCGGATTACGCATCGGGAAAAATGCAATATAAACCCTCACAGCAGAAGAGGCGGGAATTGCAGGATGGGACGTGTGGCCGCGGTGCCGCCTTCTCCCGCAAGATTGCACCTCAAGCACCCAGTTCCTTTTCCAGCCGATGTGTGAACAAAAAGGCCCGGACAGAATCGCGGGCCTTTACAATCAAGGAAACTACGGCCACGCCAGCGGGTCCCGATGAGACACAAGGTCTCTGATCAGCTGATAGTATGGCAATCCGGAGGGCCACAAAAAGCAAATTGTTCAAGGCAAGTGGCTTAAATTTATCCTTATTGATATATAATCTGTATATTGCTGATTCTTCTTTTCATTTCATCTAAAAACGAATAAGGATTTTCTAACGATATATAGATATTTATTGTTTGTGCTTCATCCAATTTATTAAAAGATTTTTCATCTTTATTCAAAGGATTATAAAGTGAAATACATAGTAAT
>JAFGBT010000031.1 GCA_016933025.1 Spirochaetota bacterium
TTCTTTCGGGTCCGTGGTGGACAGGATCGGCGAGCTGACGCGCCAGGACCGGGAGATAAACGACGTCATCAAGGAAGACGCGGAGCAATTTTTAAAAAGGGCCGATAACATCATGAGATCCATGGAAGAGCAGAAAAACGCGGTAGCAGAAATCGTAAAATCAATCACTCTGATCAATGAAACCACTCAGGGCACCGCCGCCGCCAGCGAGGAGCTCTCCGCGTCGTCGGAGAGCATCGCTGAAAACGCGAAAAAACTCAAAGAGGAAATCGAGTTCTTTAAATTGACATGATATATAATGCAGAGCGTAATTATGAAAAAAATCTACAAAATCGTTTTTAATTTTTTAACCAGGAAAATGAGCTACGGTATAGCCGTGGCAGTATCGTCAATTCTATTTTCTGGATTATTTACTATTATTAATATCACCTATATGACTTTTGAATCTTCCCGTTATTATCCTGATTTTACCGATGAATTCATATTATTGATGGGTCTTTGTTTCACTTTCCCTTTTATCATTGCAGGCGTATTACATGGAGCATTTCACAGGCTGGGGATTCCCGCATTACTGCCCAGTTTCCGGGTCGTGAATAAATATATTTATGTCGATGGCGATCTAAAAATACAGGACGGCCTAACAGGCGAAACATATCTATCCATCCTGGAGGCCATCAACCGCGTGCCTGTAGTCTTTTTTTACATCGCACTGATAGAAACGACGGTTATCCAGTGCATTTTATTCGCTTATGGATTTTATAAGAATTTTCAGGTTTCCGGGCACTTGTGGATGCTTTTTTCATATTTTTGGCAGGTAATAAATTTTGGCGGAATCGGATTCGTACTTGCTGAGACAGTTACCGGCAGAATGCGAAGAGCATGCAAAGTGAAGCTGCGTGAACTGAATATTACGCATGAAATTCAAACGAAATCATCCATTAAATACAAGATGTATATTATCGCGGCTATAATTCTCCAGGCCATGTTTGTTTCCAATGCCTTTTCATATTTGGGTCATGCGGATATTAGGCGTGTCATATTGTATCTGCTTGTTTATTTAACTATCATTACTCTCATGTCATTTATTACCGTGCGGACCTTTTACCGCGCATTAGATGATACCGGCAGGGTCGTGGAAAATCTTAAGGAGAGAGGAGAAGGGATAATCTACGCCTCCACGATCGACCGTGAAATCGTTGAGCTGGCCTCCGGTATCAACGCCGCCTCCGACACCATCACCGATTACCGCCAGAACCTCGAGCAGAAGGTCGAACAGAGGACGAAGGAGCTCTCAGACGCCAAGGAGGAGGTTGAGGCGGCCAACGCGGAGCTGGAGGCCATGAACGACAACCTGGTACAGGTGAACAGGGAACTGGAGGACGCAAATGTCCGCTACAGGAAAGACATGAAAATGGCGGGGAACGTCCAGAACGCATTTCTCCCAAAAAAGCCGCCCTCATCTGCAGAGTACGAGGTGGCTTTCGTTTTCAAACCGGCGTCAGAGGTTTCTGGCGACTTCTATGATTTCTATATTGATAACGGCATGCTTACCGGAGCGGGCATCTTTGACGTTTCCGGCCACGGCATCTCCTCGGGCCTCCTCACCCTGCTGGCGCGTTCGATCATCTTCCGGAATTTCATCTCCATGAAGGACCAGAAGATCGGCGCTATCATGAACAGTATCAACAGGGACCTTATCGGCGAGATCGGCCATTCCGGCATGTATCTCACCGGCATCCTGCTCCGCTTCACCGAGGGTATGGTGGAGTACGCCAACAGCGGCCACCCGGACATGCTGTTCTGGTCGGAGAAGGACAGGCGGACAGGCAAGGTGGTTGCCCCCGAAGGGAGCATCATAGGACCGTTCCTCGGCGTCGACATTCTGGAGAAGGAATTCAAATCAATCAAAATCAGGCTCACCCCCGGTGACTGCCTTCTCCTCTACACTGACAGCCTGATCGAGTCGAAAAACAGCGAGGGCGAGCAATACGATGAGAAGAGGCTGACCGCGTCCCTGAAAGAGGCGCGCGGCGGCCCGGCAGGGGAGATGCTGGATCACGTCATAAAAGAATTTTTTAATTTTATGGGAAAAGAAAATGAGTTGAAAGACGATATCACCGCTGTTTTGATCAGAAAAAAATAGACCGGAGCGATTTCAGAATGATGATAACACGACTTGACGACAGGTGCAGCAACTGCGGGCTCTGCGCGCGTGACTGCGTGATGGGCGTATGGCGCATCGTAGACGGGAAGCCGGCGCCGGTAAGGCCCGACATGTGCAACCGGTGCAGCCACTGCATCGCCGTCTGCCCCCGCGACGCCATACTACATGAGGGCCTGGACGCGGCCCAGGCCGTGAAGGTGAATAAAAACAGGATCAACCCGCAGGCGTACCGCGAGATCGTGATGTCGCGGAGGAGCGTGAGGCAATACCGCGACAGGCCGGTGCCCCGTGAGGTCATCGAGAAGATCCTCGACCTGGCCCGGTACTCGCCCACCGCAAGCAACGACCAGAACGTCGGCTACATCGTCGTGACGGATGCAAAACTGATCAGGAAGTGCGCGGACGACATCTTCAGCTTCGCCGGCCGCTGGTATGACCGGACGAAGAAGGGGATCGGCAGAGTGATAGCCGACCTGACCGGGATTTCACTGCAGCGCTACGTCAGGATAATGGAATATTCCCAGCAACAGAACGCCGAAACAGGGAGGGACTTCATCCTGCACGGCGCTCCGGTGCTGATCCTGGTGCACGCGCCGGCCAGGGCTAATTACGCGTCCGACAACTGCGCCATAGCGGCGACGAACATCATCAATTACGCGCACGCGCTCGGGCTCGGGACCTGCTACATCGGGCTGCTGACCCTGGCGCTCAGGTTCAGAAAGAATCTGATGAAGATGCTTCACCTTCCCGCCGGCAGGAAGGTGTTCGCGAGCCTGGTGATGGGATACCCGGCCTACGCCCATATAAAAACAGTGTCGAGAAAAAAGGCGAATGTCGCCTGGATAGGGAAATAGACGATCGCCGGCCGGATGCAATGCCGTGCGGGCGCGGCCGCCCGGCCCGCGCCGGACAATGATGGAGGGAAATCGAGCATGTTCAGCGTGACCGTACACACAGAGATCAACATCAACGCGCCGGCTGAGCGGGTCTGGAACATCCTCACCGACCTGGCCTCATACAGGGACTGGAACCCGATGATACGCAGGGCCGGCGGCGAAATCAGGCAGGGGGCCAGGCTTACCATTCATTTCAATCCCCGTGGGACAAAGGGGAGGATATTTCACCCGAAGCTTCTGGTCGTCGAGCCGAACCGGGAGCTCAGGTGGCAGGGCCAGCCGGAAGTCCCCTTCCTTATTGAAAGCGAGCATTTCTTCATCATACGCCCGATGGGCGGCGGTTCGGTCCGCCTCGATCATGACATGATGTTCCACGGCTTGATTATTCCAATAATAAAGAATTTTGCCGTCAGGACAACGGAGGGCCCGTTCAACGACATGAACCGGGCGTTAAAAGAACGCGCCGAACATTAGAGCGCGCGTGCTCAAAATGTCCTTGCAAGATAAAAAAATCAATAGGAGCATCGCATCATGAAGAAAAAAATCATCATCGCGGTCGTTATCATCGGCCTGTTTCACATTATCTGGTACGCCGGAAGCTGCGCCTATCAGCACAGGGGCCTCCCCGATAAAAAAGAGGCGGAAGCGTACCAGGACAAATACATCGCAACATTGAAGACAGGTATTGACACCTCAAAAATGGAAGAGACCTATATAGACGCCAACGGATACAGGCTTCTCCTCACCGTGTTTCCGGTCGGGAATGGGTCGCCCACCCTCGTCTTCATGCCGGGGACGACCTGCTACGCGCAGGTATACATCGAATTCATGTACACAATGCACCGGCAGGGATTCAACGTGATCGGCGTCGACATGCGCGGCCACGGCATGAGCAGCGGCCTGCGCGGCGACTACACCATCAACGGCCTTGTCGACGATCTGCTGGCGGGCGTCAAATACGCGAGGGACCGGTTCGGCGGCAGGGTCGCGGTGGCGGGAAGCAGCCAGGGCGGCATGGTCGCCTTTTATGCGGCGGCGCGGGACGATTCCCTCGCTGCGGCCGTGTGCCACAACCTCGCCGACCTGAACGGTAAGGAGAACCTGGTGCTGACGCGCTTCCGAATGCCGCAGTTCCTGGTCCCGGTCGCCGGGTTCATGTCCTGGCTGTACGGGAGCTATTCGATCCCGGTATCGATTTACCTTGACCTCGACAGGGAGCACGTGAAGGACGGGATGCCGATATCCCGTTTTGTGAAGGAAAATCCACAGATGGTCGGCTGGATAACCATACGCGCTCTCGGATCGATGATGCGGACCGACCTGGCAAAGCCGGTCGAAGCCATAAGGGTCCCCGTCATGATGCTCTATTCCGACGGGGATAGTATTTTCCCGCAGGCCTATGTGGAAGGGATCTACAACCGCCTTACGTGCAAAAAGAACTCGCTCCTCCTTACAAAAACGGAACACATGATCGCAACGAACAATGTGAACCAGATCGCACCCGCGACTGCTGCCTGGCTCAAGGGCATCATGCGATAGCTCGCGGCACCATTAGTATCAGGGGGAGCTCCATGAAACTGCGAATTCTTCTCTGGGCCCTTGGCAGGATGATGCTCCGGGCGTCGAAAAAAAACGCTGACTTCAAAAAGCTGGCGGGCGACTCCGTGTACCAGCTCATGACCTCCGACGGGGGCGTGGTGAGGCACTATGCCTTCTCCGAAGGCGGGGCCTTGACGGCGCCGGCCCCCCACCCGAAGCCGGCCTGCACCATCACCTTCCGGGACGCCCGTTACGGTTTCAGCGTCCTGACGTCGAAGGATAAAAACGCCTTTCTGGAGGGCCTGCGGCGCAACGACATCGCGATCGATGGCGGCCTTCACCTCCTCATGAAATTCCAGAAGCTCGCCGGCATGCTCAGGGGTGGCAGGCGGCCCGCGCTGGAAGCCTCCGGACCGATCGGCTTCGTCGGCGCCGGTTTTATCGGCGCGCCGATGGCCCGCTCACTGATGAGGGCCGGCTTCGCCGTGAAGGTGTCCGACACCAGCCCGGCCGCGCTCGGCAACATCGCCCGCGACGGCGCCATTGCATGCGCCTCCCTCGCCGATATGGCCGGCTGCCGCGCCGTCATCGTCATGGTGAACAACATGGCCCAGGTAAACCAGGTGGTCGACGGCCTCTGCGCAGCGCTGCCGAAAGATACCGCCATGCCGATCATCGTCATGAGCACCGTGTCGCCCGACGACGTGAGGGAGCTCCGCGGGAGAATGGACGCGGCCGGGAGGAAATCACTTCAGCTGATGGACGCCCCGGTCAGCGGGGCGCCCATGCTCGCTGAGGCCGGGAAGCTCTCGATCATGGCCGGAGGCGACCGGGAGGCCTTCGACGCCATACTGCCCATACTGCAGGCCATGGGCGACCCGGAGAAGATTTTCCACATGGGACCCCTGGGAAGCGGGGAGGCGATAAAGCTGGTGAACAATATCATAGGGCTCGCCATGGGGCTGATCGTTTGCGAGTCGATGGACCTCGGGGTCCGCAAGGGGATGGACCCTGACCTGATGGCCCGCGTCATAAACGAAAGCACCGGCAAAAACTTTCTGACGGACCAGTGGCCCTTCACGAAGATGATGTTCGAGGCGATGCTGGGAGACACGACCTACAACGCCAAGGAGGCGCTCTTCGTCACCGGGTCCAAGGACCTCGAGACCGCGAAAAAGTGGGCGGAGAAAAGCGGCATCAAGATTCGAAGCGCGGATGACGCCCTCGGGCAGATAAGGGCCCTCGACGGCGACGAGGTGACCGCCATTGTGAAGCGGCTGTTGAAGAAAGGATAGGAAGCCATGCCCCCTAAATTTCCCTGAGGGGGACGTGCCCTCACCTCCTTCTCCTCTCCCAGAGGGAGAGGAGAGACGGATTCATGAGCAAATTTCAAAGCCCCCCTCTGGGGGGTTTGGGGGGAGCGTAACACAAGAATTGGGAAAAAACACGAACATTTATAATACCTGGACTGCAATGAACACAACTGAATCCATAACCGCCAAAGAACGCATCCTGGACTTCGCGGGCGGTCTGTTCGACCGGATGTTTCTCCTGCCGGGTAAGATTGCCAACCTGGTCAAGCCGCTGAGGCGCACCACGCGGGAGGACTTCGAGAGGGAAATCGATTTCTATATTGACAGCGGCTTCATCGACAGGCCGGAATCTTACTTCACCTTCCCCGAGAAAGCGCCGTCCCATGCCATTGTCGACCGGAAGCCGTACTATGACGGCGAATACCAGCTCATCAGCTACGCGAGCGGCTACACGACGAGAAATCCCCTCCTCCGCGACCGCTATCATGCATACGCCTCAAACAGGACCGGCTATCTGGTGCGATGGGCACACGGAGACCCGGGCCGGAAAACAGTCCTCTGCCACCACGGCTACATGCTGGGAGAGCCGCGGCAGGCGCGAAAGATGTTCAGGGTGCGCAACATGTTCAAAGAGGGGCTTGACGTGGTCCTCTTCATCGCGCCGTTTCACTGGAAGAGGGGGACCGGCCAGGTGAAGCAGCGCGGGATATATCTCCAGCCGGACAACCCGGCCATGACCTGCGAGTGCGTCGGCCAGACGATGTGGGACCTGTACAATTCCTTCATGATACTGCGTAAGCTGGGAGCGACGGAGATCGGCATAATCGGCGCGAGCCTGGGCGGCCATAACACCGCCCTCTTCGTCAGCCTGACTGCAATCCCCTCGTTCGGCGCAATCATGGTGCCGGCGGTGCAGTTCACCGACCCGCTCGACCCCGACCGGGTGCGCCTTCCCTTCCCGGCTGACGCAAGGCTCCGGGAAAAAATGCGGCTTGTATGGGACCTCCATTCGCCGTTGAAATTCAGACCGAAGATCCCGGTCGGGAATATCCTGGTCGTGGCATCGCGGGGAGACCGCCTCTGCCCCTTCCCCCTCGTACAGGCGCTCTGCGGGAAATGGGGGATCACCAACAGGCTCTTCCTCACCGGCGGGCACTGGCTGGTGTTCGACAGGGGCCTCAGGGGGCGCGCCTGGTACGACTTCCTCAGGGAAAGAGGATTCCTCGGACTGGAACCCCCTAAATCCCCCAACGGGGGACTTGAGTAATTTCTCATGAAACCTGCACCCCTCTCCCTGTGGGAGGCAGCAGCTTGTACATCCATGTACGCTGCTGCATTCGTGACATCCTGTCACTCAGTGGCCGGGGGTGAGGGCAAGCCCCCCTCCGGGGGGTTTGGGGGGATCGCTTATAAAGATTATTGACTGAATCAAGGCCAGGCATAATACTTGTCAGATGAACAAGCCAGCCAGAATCCGCCATAAAGAAATTCATCCAGGCATATTCAGGATTATCCTGCCCCTGCAGGGCACAAAGCCCGGCCCGGTGAACGCCTATCTGTTTACGGGTAAACCGGTCACGCTCCTCGACACCGGGACCCTGAAATCCGCGCCGGTACTTGAACGGGAACTCGGCAGGATGGGCTTCGGCTTTTCCGACATCGAGCAGATCGTCCTCACGCACGGCCACATTGACCATTACGGCGCCGCGCTCAGCATAATCAGGGGTGCCGGGAGGCCGGTGCCGGTGCTGGCTCATGAGGAAGACCGAAGGCTCATCGAGCACGGGCTCGAGGTACCGGAAAAACAGTTCGCCAAGTACTACAGCCTCATGGGAGTGCCACTGATATTCCACGTCTCGCTCCTCCTGGTGCAGGCGCTGTTCAAGTCAATGGCGGAAAACTGCCGCGTGGACAGGACTATTTCAGACGCCGATAGAATAATGCTGGGGAGCTACGAGGCCACGGTGGTCGGAACACCGGGGCACACACGCGGATCCGTCAGCTTCTTCCTGGAAAAAGAGGGTATACTCTTCCCCGGAGACCACATACTCGGCCACATCACGCCCAACGCCTTCGTGATGCTCGAGGCCGATTACATACTCCCGCGCCGCATGAGCCAGGTCGAATTCTACGAGTCGCTGGCGAAAATTGAAAAGCTGTCGCCGCGCATCGCATATCCCGCCCACGGGAGCCCGATAGAGGACGTTTCCGCGACCATCGCCATGTTCCGCGAGCAGTTCGCCCTCCGCCAGAAACACATCATTGATATCCTTGAACAAGGCGAGAACACAGTTTATCGCATAGGAAGGAAGCTGTTCCCCGACATCCGGGGTAAGCGCCTCCCCCTTGAGATATTCCTGATGGTATCGGAAGTCTACACACACCTCCAGGTGCTCCAGAAGGAAAACGCCGTGGCATCAAACAAGAAGAAAGGCGCGCTCTATTTCCATTTAATATAAAAGGCCCGTTTCGGCCGTCACGAAGCGGCGCGCTCAACACGGGCCGCAAAATACCTGCCATTGTCGCCGAGACACATCTCCCCCCTGTCGATGAGCCTCTTCAGATGGTTTCTCAGGATGCTCTTTTCCCAGTAGAGGACGAAGTCAGTCGGGTGTTCCGGATAGATAAAATGCAGCTTCGCAAGCTCGTGGATCGTCGAGGGATTTCTCTTCACGTAGGCAAATATTTTCTCGTCCCGCTTCATGACACGGTCGCGGTATTCGGCTAGGGTCGGACCGATGTTCTCGGTGAGGACCCCGTCCAGGTGACCGGTCACAAGTATTCTCGGCCGGAGGTCGATGATCCTGTTGACTGAGGAGATGAAATCATCGATATCCGAGTCGCTGTCGCCGTACCATGGGCCGACTTTAGTGAGGCATATATCACCGGTGAATACGATGCCGTCATCGAAAAGAAAGGAGCAATGCCCCGCGGTGTGACCCGGCGTGTGCATCACCGTGATCTTTGTCCGTCCGCAGTCGATCACCTGTCCCTCCGCGAGGTCCTCGTCGACCCGAAACGGCTCATGCAGACGGTTCGGCTTCCCGGAAATCGTCTTGGAAAAGAGGAAGTTCTCAGCGTCCATCAGCTCGCTCCAGCTGTCGCTTGCCAGCAGCTTGCCGCACGACCGCATCGCCTCCTTCTCGAGCGGGTGCGCCTTGATGACGGCCCTGGCAAATAGGTCGTTGCCGCCGATATGGTCCAGATGGTGGTGCGAGCAGAGAAGCACCTCGATGCTTCCCGGGTCCGCTTCTGCAAGTGCCTTGCCTGCGCCGCTGTCGATCATCAGGCGGATATCATCCCGCACGAGCATGCAGTTGCTCGAGGTAAAGCCGCTTTCTGTGAACACGACTGAAATAGTCTCGGTAAGCTTCTGAATCATATCAACGCCATCCATTCATCGGAATCTTCCGGTTTAGCGTATTATTAAAATTAAAATAGCCGGTATGTAAACTTTTGTCTTGAGGGGGTGGACCTGTCAATTATTTTTCGGAAAGAAACGTCGGATATACTGCCCGGTTTCGGGGGTCAGAGCAAAGAGGCACCGATAGTTATCGGTTACCCGGGGCGGGTACCATCCTACGAATGCGGGCGGCAATAGTACCGCTTTCACCTGCCGTACTGCTCGATCTCCTTTTTCAGTTCAAGGACCAGGTCCACAAGGCTCTGGGCATCGTAGGCCATCTTGACCGCGTGCGCTGAATTGTTCTGTGATACTTCGTTCATCGTCGCAACGTTTTTAACTATCTCGGAAATCGCCTGCTTTTGCCGCTCGGCCGCGGCCGCGATCTCTTCCGAGCGCTTGCCTACAATCACGGCGTTGTTATTGACAATCTCATTGGTTTCGCTCTGCTTCTTCTTATAATCGGAGAGGACCTTGATCTTTTCATTGACCGCGTTTACGCCGCTAATGATGGTGCTGATGGAGGCGACGGTCATGGCGACCCCCGAAAGCCCCTGGTCGATCTCCTCTTCGTTGGTTGTGATGATTGACTCGATCGACTTGATACTCGACGCGGTCCGTTCCGCCAGCTTGGAAATCTCGTCCGCAACGACGGCAAAGCCCCTGCCGCTCTCTCCCGCGCGCGCCGCCTCGATGGCGGCGTTGAGGGAGAGAAGGTTTATCTGGTCGGAGATGTCGTTGATAATGCCGATGATGTTTGCCATCTCTGACGAGGTCCCCTTGACCTTGCCGATCCTCTCCTCCATCATCCGGAGGTGCTTCTCGCCCTCCTGCGCCTTCTGCACGATATCGCCCGTGGACAGCAGAGATTCACTGACGGCAACATCTATGTCCCGAATGATGCTCGACAGTTCTTCGAGGATGGCGATAAGCGAGTTGAGGTTGACGCTCTGCTCCTCGGCGTTGCCCAGAACCTCCTCGATCCCCTTTGAGATCGTTTCGACGGTCGCCGTAATCATGCTGATGGAGGATGCCTGGTCATGTGCGCTTTCAGAAAACGTGTCGCTCCTGCTCGACATCTCCTGCATGGCCGCGACGACACGCGCCGAGCTGTCTCGCAGTATCTTCTTGATGAATGTATTGGCGTCCTGGTTCTTGCGTGATTCGATGTTCGCCAGATCCACGCTTTTCTGGAAAACCCGCATGATAAGGAAAGAAATTATATAGACGAATATAATACAGAAAAAGGTGTTGTTAAAGGCTATCACTATCATCTTCTGGTCCTGCGGCGGGGAGAGGTTCCTGAGGATCAGGAAAAGCACGGCGTCGGCCACGATCATAAGGGCGCACACCACGGTCAGGAACCGCTGGTTGCTGAAGATAGCGCACATGGAAATGCAGGGAAAGATGAAATAGATATACGACGTGTAGGACAGGTTTATCTCCTGAAACGGCTGTCGTATGAGCCCGGCGATTACAGCGATCGTGGCGAACATGATGAACATGTTGGCGGAAAAAAGATATTTCCCCCTCCTCAGCAGAATAAGGCTGGCGATAAGGCCGACCAGGAGGAACGTGGTGACGGGAATGGTAACCATGAAATCGTACCAGCCTGCGAAAAGCATGCTGAACTGAAGCGCGAACGTGAAGAAAATAAATAGCAACAGGAAAAAAAGGAGTAGCCGCGCCCGGGCGCTGGTAAGGTAATCCAGTTCTTCGTACTTCGATAAAAAATATGCATAGATTCTGGCCTTCATTGCTGTTACACCTTTGATTGTATATTTTCTAAATCAAATAGCGAACCATGGGTATCGCCTAATACTATTTGCCTTCCGCCGCAGCTCTGCCCTGCAGGGACATTGCATGCCCTCTGCTCACCGGGCCCCGTAGAAAACCCCTTTTCTAATGAAGTTTATCATTCTCCCCGAAAGCCTGATGGCGTCCTCGGGACACATCTCCTGGCAGCAGTAGCAATTGATGCAGGTGTCTTTGTCCGCGGCAGGATGGTCGTCGCCCATCCGCATCGCCCCGGACGGACAATATCTCACGCATATCCCGCAGCGCTTGCATCGCGCAGTGTCGATCTCCGGAACGCAGTTGATCCAGGGGGACAGGAACCGGTTGAGCACTATCCCCGATATGCCGGGCACGAATGTCGCCGGCATACGGAACCCCTCGACCGGTTCGAGCTTCCCGATGATCGACAGCATCCTGACATCGGTCTCGCCGAGCCCCCGCTTCCCCGCCATGTCGACATGCATGACCGAGCGCACACTTTTCCCTATGATCGACAGGGCCACCGCATCCAGCGAGACCGCGTTGTCCGAAGCGAGCACCAGGCCGAGCCTGCGCACCGTGCCGTTGCTGGGTCCGTTCCCCTCCATAGCGTCAATGGCGTCCATAATGGTGAGATCGGGGGGCCTGATCTGGAAGATGTCCACCAACGCCGACGCAAACCGCCGCGGCGTCTTCGCCAGAGAATGCACCCGCATCTTGTCGCCGCCGACGACATAGCCAAAGCAGTTTTTGATCGCGCCGGTATAAAAGGTCAGTCCGTGCGTTTTCAGCTTGGGCAGATTTATGATGATGTCCGCATCCAGCACGTCGCCGGCCACCATGACATGACCCAGCGGCCCTGAAGGAAGGGACTGCCGCACCGGCCTGCGGCCCAGCTGTATGAAACGCCCCTGGGCCGCTTCCAGGATCCCTGAAACGCGCGCGGCCCTGCCGGACACGCCGTATCCGAACACGCCGGGGTTGTCACCCACCAACACATCGGCGCCCTTCGCGCGAAGATGCCGCACGACGGCGCTGACGACAGAGGGATGGGTCGTCACGCATTTTTCAGGAGGATTGGGGGAAAGGATGTTGGGCTTGACGAGCACCCGCCGCCCCTTCAGGGGGATGCGGAACTCGCTGAAAAGATCGCCGACAGTACGGTCAATCGACTCATACGTCGCTTTATAGACGGCCACGCGGCTGGATCCGCAGTTCATGTCCCGGTCGCTCTGCTTCATGTCCCGAGCTTCCGGCACTATGATATTCCCTTGATCAGCGCGTCCAGCTCCTCGGCCTTGTCCTTGAGGAGAAGCGTAAAATCGGCGATACGCGCGCTTGCGTCCTCGAGTACACCGGCCGCTGAAGAGAGCCTCTCAACCACATCGGACGATTCTTTTATCATATCGTACTGATCGCGCGAGGACTTGGCGATCTTGTGGGAAATAGCGTCGGACATCTCAGCCTGCTTCATGAACTCGTCGAGGGCCGCGCTCTGCTCCTCCACGACCTCCATGACCACCCCGAGCCCCTGGTTGATGTTGTTGACCATGTCGATGGTCTTGGATATGATATCGCCGGTGTTCCCGACCTCGTTCATGCCGTCCCTGATGTTCCCGGCCATATGGCTTATCTGGCCGGTAATCCGCTTCGAATTGTCGGCCGTGGCGGTCGCGAGCTTCCCGATCTCGTCCGCGACGACCGCGAAGCCCCTCCCGTGCTCGCCGGCGCGCGCCGCCTCGATGGCGGCGTTGAGGGAGAGGAGGTTGATCCGGTCGGTGATATCGTCGATCAACGATATAAACCCGCCGATCGACTTGCCGCTCTCGCCGATCTCCTTCATCTTCTCCGACATGCTGGTGAAGGTCGCCTCGGTGGCGGCGGTCGAATCCGATATGATGCGAATGCTCTGCTGGACGGACTCTCTCGCCTTTTCCAGCCGCGACTGAAAGCCCTTGAGCCGCTCGATCGAATCCCGCGTCCGTTTCCCCTGCTCATCCTGGTCGAGGGTCGACTGGTAAATAAGTTCGTTTTCAGACACCAGCTTCATGTACATCTCGCTGATGTCCCTGCTGGTCTTCGACTGGTCGGTCGAAAGCGACATGAAATTTTTACCGAGCTCATCCAGCTGACCACGGGCATTGAGGAACCTCCCGGATATCTCGCCGATGGAGCTCACCGCCTTTTCCAGGTACCCGCTCCTCTCCCGCGCCTTCTCCTCGTTCGTCTTCAGGTCCTTGCGGAGCACGTTCACCTCATCGCCCAGCGCGAGCGCCAGAAATATGGCGAATACTACCGCGCTGATCTGGAAGGCGTTCTCGGTGACATGGGTGCTCGGGATGAGACTGAGGGTCTTGAGGCCGTACATCAGGCCGCCGACCGTCAGAAACGACCACCCTACCAGGAAAAAGCGGGCCGGCTTGAACCCGTTGCGGTACGAAATAAAGCCCATCAGCCACATGAGGTTGACAGAAAACATCGAAAGGAGCACGCATCCGAGGATGACATAGAAATAACGGAAATAAAATGACGTTACGGCGGCGCACGCGAGAAGTATGATGAAGGTCCAGGCCGCGATATTCAGAAGTTTATTTCCGGGGCCGATTTTGCAGAATTCTTTGGAAAAAACAAGAGCAAACATCACGCCGGTGGCGATAAAAAAGGCGACCGATCCCCGGGAAAGCCATAAATTGTCGGATCCCAGCAGGAATGCCGAATAGCCGTTGAGCGACAGGAAAAAACAGAAGCCGATGGTGGCGAGGCACAGCATGAAATACAGGTTCTTAATCTCGCGGGAAGATACGAAGATGAACAGGTAATAAGCAATCAGCGACAGGACCATGCCGAAAAAGAACCCGAAAAACAGCTGCAGCTTCGAGGTCAATCTATAAAAATTCTTCATGGAAATCACGCCGAGCCGCGCTACCAGCGAATCCTCGCTGAAGATCCTCATGTAGCAGGTGTATTCCCTCCCCGCCGGTATCTCCATGTGAAACGCGTAGGTGCGGTAGTCCTCGTCCCGGTCGGCTATCGGATAATACCGCCCGGCGGTCTTGTAGGGCTTGTCGCCGTACACAGCAGGGATGAACAGCCTGATGTCGTCCATGAGCGCGTAATCATAGAGAAGGATAAACCGCCGCGTCTTCTTCGAGTCATTGGCGAGGGTGAACCTGAGCCAGTACGTCGACAGGGTGTAGCCGAAATTGAGGGCGTCGTGCTTCGACGGCTTGAACAGGCCCGCATAGTCGTCCGAAACGACGTCGCTTATGGAAAGCGTTCCGTCCCTGTCATCGAGGGACTCGACCTGCCCGCCGATGAGGACATGCTTCTGGTCCTCCTGAATATATATCGGGTCCGCTGCGCGCGCAGGAAGACCCATACCCTGAAGAATAAGCATCAGGGCTGGAAAAATGATATAATACCGCATAGAAAAACCCCGTCCAAAAATAAATTGCAAAAACCGCTTTTTTTATCAGTTGAATACTATCAGGCATCCAGGTTAAGATTCAGCTATATAATCATTTTTTTCAAGATTAATACAAATACAGACATGAAAAAAGATACTCCGGGAAGCGGGGTGTTTGAACCAGGTCCAATAGTCGTCATTTGAAAACCGCGCCGTTCGATGGCTATCCTGAAGGCATTACGGTCCTGGAGGGCGGGAAACCAGTACTATTTCGGCTATTCGTCTATATATCCGGACTTCTTTAACAGCTTCAACGCTCCTTCGTAATCGATGTCATGCCAGCGCTCGTACGCGTCGGCCACCGCGAAAACGAAACTGTCGCGGATATCGGGACAGACGATATCATCCGCCAGGGTAGCGATCGTATTATAGGTGCCCAGCGGCGCAGTCGGGACCGCGACAACGATCTCATTAGCGCCGCGCTCCCTGACTGTCGCGATCGCATTGATCATGGTGTAGCCGCTGGCAAGTCCGTCGTCCGTCAGGATCACCGTCCTGTTCCGGACATCGCGCCGCCCTCCCCTCAGTCGAAGGTTCCGGACACGGAACTCGACCTTCCGCCTGGTGGTCCTGATGTCCTCCGCCATGTCCTCCCGGGTGATGCCGAGCCGCATGACAAGGTCGCGGTTCAGGTTTATCTTGCCCGATTCAGACACCGCGCCGTAGCCGATCTCAGTGTTGAATTTCGGCGTGATCTTGCTGACGAAAAGAAGGTCGAAATCGAAGCCGAGCCCGCGGGCGATCTCGATCCCCACGGGAATGCCGCCGTTGGGAAGGCCGATGACAAGACACGGGATGCTGCGGCATCGCTCAAGGCAACCGGCGAGGACCCGCCCCGCTTCGCTTCTGTCTTTGTACATCATGGGCCGCCGCATGTTTACAGGATTCAATTTCATTTATACACCGTAAAGGTAACAGCCGCCCGGCGCCTTGTCAACGTATTCGGCGCGGCGGCGCGCCGCCGCAATAAATCATTGACATCACGCGTCATCCGATGCAATATGCTCCGGATTATCCGTAACAGTTCTGACTCCCGGAGGTTACCCGCATGCCGTCAAAGAAATCCCTCGCGATTATCGGGATCACTGCCGCCGTTATCGGCATTGTTATAGCGTCCCTCCCGGCCCATCTCAAGATGGCCCTGCTCCACCAGAGAAGCGACATAGACGACTACCTGATCTTCGAGAACCGCACGGTCGAGACAGGCACGCCGGCGGCCTGGAGGACCGCCCCGGACGCGGCGGCGCAGAGACTTCCGGCGAAATACGAAAGCCTGATGGCCGACATGAACACGGTTGCCTTCCTGGTCGCCCGCGGCGACGAGATCATATTCGAACGCTATTGGCGCGGCCGCGATAACCGCTCAATTTCCAACTCATTCTCCATGGCGAAGAGCATCGTGAGCATCCTGGTCGGCATCGCCCTGGATGAAGGGAGCATACGAAGTATCGACCAGCCGGCGGGCGACTTCATCCCGGAATTCAAACAGGGTGCGAATGCCGCGCTAACCATCCGGGACCTCCTCACCATGAGCTCCGGCCTCGACTGGAACGAAAGCTACGGGAACCCCTTCAGCATCACGGCCGCCGCCTATTACGGGAACGACCTCGATTCCATCATCACCGGGCTCAGGGTTGTCGAAGAGCCTGGAAAAAAATTCGTGTACCAGAGCGGGAACACCCAGCTCCTCGGAGCCATACTGGAAAAGGCGACCGGCATGAACCTGTCCGCGTACGCGTCGAAAAAGCTCTGGGAGCCGCTCGGCTCCGGAAACGAAGCTCTCTGGAGCCTGGACCACGCAGGCGGCACCGAAAAGGCCTTCTGCTGCTTTAACGCGACCGCCCGCGATTTTGCCCGTATCGGCCGTCTGATCCTGGGCGGCGGCACCCTGAACGGGAGGCGGATCATATCCAGATCCTATCTTGACGCCGCGACCGCGCCGGCCTCGCACCTGAAAGACGAAGAGGGCCGACCGGTAGACTTCTACGGCTACCAGTTCTGGATCATGCACCACCGCGGCCTCACCATCCCGATGGCGCGGGGGATACTCGGGCAGTACATCTTCATCATCCCGGCTCAAAACGGGGTGGCCGTCCGGCTCGGCGAGAAGAGGAGCGCTATTATGAAGGACCACATCACGGAGGACGCATACGAGTACGCGGACGCAGCGCTGGAGTTGCTTGGACGCCGGCCATGAAATGGAACACGCGCACACACGCAGCAGGAGTACGGACCCCGGCGCTCATGCTGGGGGCGCTGCTTTTTTTCTGCCTGCCCGCGGCTGCTCTGGAGCCGGTGACCATCGACGAATCCCTTGCGATCAAGAACATCAACCTGAATGCCGAATATTTTTTTGATGAGAGCAGAACCGTCACAATCAATGATTTAATCGGCCAGCGCGACAAGAGGGAGTATCCATGGAAAAAGGCCGACCGGGAATCCATGGGCCTGGGCTACAGCAACGCCGCCATCTGGTTCCGGTTCGCCGCCCGCAACACGAGCAACAGGGAGATCGAGTGGCTCGTCCAGCAGAACCATTTCTCCATGACGCGCCTCAACTTCTATGCCATTGAAGGCGACACGATCGCGAGCAGCGTCGAAACAGGATTCGAGTTCAGATTCGACAAACGTCCTTTTGACGATCCGACCTATATTTTCCCCGTGAAGCTGAAGCCGGGGGCCACGGGCGTCTACTATATTCGCTTCTTCAACAAGATGCCGACGACCATCATACTCCGCGCCATCTCCCTCAAGGGACTGGTACAGGAGCGTAACGGAATCACCCCGTTTCTGTGGCTGATGTACGGCTTCTTCATCGTGATGATCGCGTATAACCTTATCCTCTTTTTGTCCATGAGGGATAAAAGCTATCTCTACTATACCTTCTTTATCGCGTCATTTATCGCGTACCTTATGCACTACAACGGTCACCTGGAACAGTACGTCTGGGGAAATTTCCCGCTCTGGGCGAAAAACATGGGCTATTTCTTCATCCCCCTGGTCGTCGCGAGCGTCCTGCAGTTTATACGGTATTTCTCAAGCCTCTGGGAGCTGAACCGCATCCACAGTAGAATATTCATGGTCCTGTCGATCATCAATCTCATAATTGCCATCCTCTCGCTCTTCCTGAACGGGATAATTTACTATGGGATGCTGCTGGTCTGGGTTTCGGTGCACAGTCTAATATACGGATATTGCACGATTATATATCTCTCGGTCGCTAAAAAGTCCCGGCAGGCGCGCATCATCCTGCTCTCGTCGACGCCGCTCTTCGCCGGCGCCATGGTGTTCGCCCTGCAGGCGCTGGCCGTTATACCCGGCACCTTCATCACTTCCCACAGCATCCTGATCGGCGGCGCCTTCCAGGTCGTAGTCCTCTCCCTTGGCCTGGCCGACAAAATCAACATCATGAAAAAAGAAATACTGAAGGCGGAGCAGAAATACCGCCACATCGTCGAGAGCTCGGCCGAGATTATCTTCACACTGAACCGCGATCTTCGCATCCTGAGCGTCAACAACGCGGTCTACAAGCAGCTCGGGTACACGGTCAACGAGGTCGTCAACAAAAACTTCCTCGATTTCATCCATGACACCTGGAGCGAGCGGACGGCCATCGCCCGCCAGCTCGTCGAGGAGAACATCTCGGAGCTCTACCGGAGAAAGACCAGCATACAATTCAGGGCGGGCTTCAAGACGCGGTACAAGATCGAGCCGGAGGACTTCTCGATAAAACTGCAATACACGGAGACCGATGAGGCCGGCTACAACATTCTCGGCAAGGCGTCGCCGATCACCGACGACGCGCTCCTCCCCTTCCTCCTGTCGGAGCATTTCATCTATTCCATGGACAACTACCTGATCAACGCCGACCTGATGGCGCTGCGGCTGACGCGAAACCTGACGCGCCACGTACCCCTCTCGGACATCACCGCGCTCCGGATCGGCGTCAGGGAGATCATCATCAACGCCATTGAGCACGGGAACCTGGGCATCACGTTCGAGGAGAAATCGGAGGCGCTGAAAAAGGGAGACTATCTGGAGCTGATCCACCGGCGCCAGCAGGACCCGATCCTCGGCGGGAAAAAGGTGATCATCAACTATTCGCTGGACAACGCGTGCGTATGCTACCGGATATCGGACGAGGGGGAAGGATTCAACCACCGGGAGGTACTGGACATCAACCCGCTCGACGAGAAAAACAGGATGCTCTATAACGGCCGTGGGATAATCGTCGCCAGAACGGCGTTCGATTCGATCGAGTACAGCGGCAGGGGAAACGCAGTTACCCTGGTCAAGTTTTTCGGGGCCCGCGGGGACGCGCCGGGGGCCGCGGCCACGTAACCCGCCTCACACCGCTATCGCGGTCTCCGCTTCCCGGTACAGCGGGAACGCGGCGCACAGCTCCGCGATCTCGCTCTTCACCCTATCCTTGATCTCGCCGCTTTCCGGGTTCGCGAGTATATCGGCTATGCAGCCGCCTATCGTCTCCATCTCCCCTTCCTTCATCCCGCGGGTGGTCAGGGCGGGCGTACCCAGCCGGATGCCGCTCGGCCTCACCGGCGTCCTGGTGTCGAAGGGGATCATGTTCTTGTTCACCACGATGCCGACCTCCTCTAGGTGGTCCGCCGCGACCTTTCCGTCAATCCTGTTCTCAAGATCGATCATGAGGAGATGGTTGTCGGTCCCGCCGGTCACCAGCCTGAACCCGCGCTTCACAAAGACATCTGCCAGGACCTTGCAGTTCGCGACAGTCTGCTTCTGGTCGCGCCTGAATTCCTCTCCCATCGCCTCCCTGAAGCAGACGGCCTTAGCCGCGATCGCGTGCATCAGCGGGCCGGCCTGGATGCCGGGGAACACGGCCTTGTCAATCTGCTTCGCGTATTGTTCCTTCGACATGATGATGGCGCCCCGCGGGCCGCGCAGGGTCTTGTGGGTCGTCGAGGTGACCACGTCGCACCAGGGAATGGGACTCGGGTGCACGCCCGCCGCGACCAGGCCGGCGATGTGGGATATGTCGGCCATGAGCAGGGCGCCGGCCTCGGCCGCCATGGCATGCCACTTCTCAAAATCGAGAACGCGCGGATACGCGCTGGCGCCGACGACGATCATCCTCGGCTTGTGTTCTTTCACGAGCTCCCGTATCTCGTCCAGCTCGAGGACCTCGGTCTTCTCGCTGACGCCGTAAGAAACGAAATTGTAATACTTGCCCGAGAAGTTGATGTCCTTGCCGTGAGTCAGGTGCCCTCCGTGGTTGAGATCCATCGCCATTATTTTGTCGCCGTGATTGAGCAGGGCGTAGTAGGCGCACATGTTGGCCGAGGCGCCTGTGTTGAGCTGGACGTTAGCGTGCTCGGCGCCGAAGAGCTCTTTACAGCGCGAGATCGCGAGGCTCTCGGCCTCGTCCATAAATCTGCAGCCGTTGTAATATCTCTGGCGCGGATACCCCTCGGCGTACTGGTTGGTCATGACGCTCCCCTGGGCCTGGAGCACCGCCAGGCTGGCGTAGTTCTCCGACGGGATCATCATGAGGGTGTTCCGCTGCCGCTCGAGCTCGCCGCTCAGTACGGCGCTGATCTCCGGATCGACGTGTGACAGCAACTGTGGCATGGTGGACATCTCTTTCTCCTGCAAAATGATTTCATGGTTAGAAACGCGATTATGCCCCGTTATGTCAAGTAATTAATCCCCTCCTGAGGTAGAGTTGGGATTGAAGTCCCCGGGCCGCCGGCCGGAGTCCGGGGCACAAACTAGTATGCAGGCATATGAGATAATCTTCGGTGGTTATATCAGCTCGAACACGAGGTGCTCGCGGAAACCCTCGTCGAGGCTCTCCAGGAAATCGTCAAAAGTCATGACGTTGATGCCGGAAACCTTCCATGAGGCCTGATCGGTCATGACCGTATGGAGGAAATCCTCTGCCTCATCGCGGGTGATAAAACCGATGATGGAAGTCTGTATCTCGTCGACCTTGCGAAAAACCATGTGGTTCTCCCTCAGAATACGGTCATAGCTCTTTGCGACGATAAAAAAGAGGTCCCTCCTCCCCTCCTTGAATTCATTGAAATAATCGTGCTTGTTCATAGGTACCCGGCGTTCATGTATTGGGCGGTTTCCGCACGGCAGAGCGGCCCCCCTGCTCTTGTCATACATCCGTTGAGGGGATATGTCAAATCAATAATATTTTTTTTATTTTCCCCGTTCCGCAGCGACATCAGTCCCGGGGAGCACGGTTAAATCCGGAAACATTTCAGATAATACCCGTTGCGCCTTTCGGGCCGATGCCCGACATGCGGCACTGTATATTAAACAAAGGCCGGCGCCACTCATCAGATACTATACATATATGCAAAAAATGAATTTTATCCATCAGAATATGTTGACTCGATAAAATGTCATGCCTATATTGATATCACTCATCCACAATTCAAAGCCGCATTATGGAAACAATTTTAATTATAGATGATGAAGTCATCAATCTTGACTTTTTTCAATCCTGCCTTTCCTCTGCCGGATACAACGTCATAACCGGAAACAGCGGCAAAAAAGGAATCGAGCTCTTCAACAGGGAGAGGCCCGACCTGGTGTTGCTGGATGTCATGATGCCCGTAATGGACGGCATCGAAACCGCACGGGTGATCCGCCAGGACGTTACATCCCTTCATGTTCCGATCATATTTATCTCCGCCGTGGTGACCGACACCCTGAGCAAGGTCAAGGCCATGGACCTCGGCGCGAGCGACTACATCATCAAACCTGTTGACGATGACGAGCTCTGTTCGAAGATACGAGCGTCATTGCGCACGAAAAACCTGTATGAAGAGCTCCTGGCGACACAGAACCTCCTGCAAACGAGCAAAAATAAATACAAAAATATTCTCGAATCAATACAGGAAGGCTACTGCGAGGTTGACCTTAAAGGCAACATGACGTTTTTCAACGACTCCGCCTGCAGAATGTTCGGATATCCCCGCAAAAAATTCATGGGAATGAACTACCGGGAATACACGACGATCAAGACCGCTGAAAAAATGTATGAAAAATTCAACGCGATATTCAGGACGGGCAAACAGTCCGATTTGATCGATTGCGAAATCATCAGGGGAGACGGCAGCATCGGCATACTGGAATTGACGGCTGACCTCATGCTGGACGGCGACTCCAGGCCGGTCGGATTTTACGGCATCGCGAGAGACGTCACCGAAAAAAAGAGAGCGGAAAAGGAACTGTGGATACGAAGCCTTGCCGTTGAAAAATCGATAAATGCGATCGCCATAACTGACACGGCCGGAGGTTTCACCTTTGTCAATAATTCCTTCATCAGGCTGATGGGATACGATGACCGGACCGAACTGATCGGGAAAACCATACTGCAGTGCTGCCACCCCGACGACCACGAAGCCATCATCGGGGTGATGGAAGTCCTTCAAGAAATCGGCATCTGGGTCGGGGAGTTGTCCATCAAGAAAAAAGACGGGGCCCTTATTTACATTATGCTGTCAGCATCCATCATCAAAAACAATAAGGACGAAAATATCGGCATGATATTGTCGTTCGTTGATATAACCCTGCGCAAGAAAATCGATTACGCATTGAAAGAAAGCCAGCAGGTCATCACCAGGCGGAATAAGAACATCGAGCGCGACCTGAAACTGGCCCAGGTAACGCTGAAAAACATAGTCAAGCAGGAAGTCCCGCGGATTGATTCTATAAACATAGATTACAGGTATTATCCGATGGAGAAACTCGGGGGGGATTTTTTCTGTTTTTACAAGTATCAAAAGGAGTCGTGCGGCGTTTTTATCTGCGACATATCCGGCCATGGGGTCGCGTCATCCCTCTACCTGTCCCTGCTGAAATCCCTGGTGGACAAAATTTCCGTCAAATACGGGCAGTCGCCGACAAAATTCCTGGCGCAATTGAACGAGGAACTGGCGGGCAAGATGTCCACGTATTTCATCACCGGGATATACGGCCTTTTCACGCACAATAAAAGATCGAACGAGATCGTATTTTCCTATTCAAACGGCGGCCATCCGGGCCCCATAGTCGTCAAAAAAAACGGGGAAATGAAACTACACTCGGGGAGAAGCACACTGATCGGGATAAGCCACGATATAACGTTCGATTCAACGACTATCAGACTTCAAAAAGGCGACAAGTTATTTCTGTATACCGACGGGATTCCGGAAACAACGAACAGGGGAAAGGACATGATAGGGTATGACGACAAACTACTCGAGCTCTTTGAAAAATCGCACCAGGTTCCCCTCGGTGAAAGCCTTGATGCTATTACCAGGAATATTTCACGTTTCCGGGACGGGGCGGATATAACCGACGATGTCCTCACTATAGGCTTCGAGATAGTTTAACAAACTAAAAAGGTATACCCCCTTTCGTTATCTGCTTTTGAAAGAAATAACATACGTGGTTCCCTTGTCTTTTCTTAACTCCAATGTTCCGTTTATCTGCTTTTCAATGAGCATGTGGATCAGCTTCATCCCCAGTTTTCTGCTTCCCTGTGATTCTCGATCGTGCGGCATTCCGATGCCGTTGTCGCCGATAATCATGTTGATGGCATCATCATGGCTGGAATGCGCCGACAGGGCTATAGTTGCCGGCCCGGTGTATTCAACAGGAAAAGCATGCTTGAAGGAATTCGTGACAATTTCATTAATTGCCATTCCCAGGGGTATTGCATTATTCATTTCAAGGCTCAGATGTTTCTCTATATTCAATTCAATATTCACATCGCGCCGAATTGATTTGTGAATTTCAGATAATTCCTCTATGAGCAGACTGATATAATCGTTAAGGAGCACCTGTTTAAGGTCTTTTGATTTATACAGCTTATCGTGTATAATGGAAAACGCCATGATGCGCGACTTTATGACGGCAAATTCATCAATCACTGCTTTATTTGTTATGTTCTGTTCCTGCAGATTGAGAAGGCTGATTATGGTCTGGAAGTTATTCTTGACACGGTGGTGGACTTCTCTGATGAGGAATTCTTTTTCTTCGAGGAGACCTTGTAACTTGTCTTCAGCCAGTTTGCGGTCCGTTACATCGCCTATCGCAATCCTGCATTGATCAATAGTACGACTGTCCTCAGCGGCGCCGTTGAAATCCAGCCTGGCATGGAAATCCTCATTTTTCCCCTTCTTGAGCCGAAGTTCACAATTATTCCGGGTTTTTTCCTCGAAAACTTTTTTCAGGAATGCAAAGTAAATATTGCTGGAACCCTCGGAAACGCAGACCGAGAAGGGTTTATTGATTAAATCATTTCTTTCGACGCCCAGCATTGATGCCGCCGTGAGGTTCATTTTGAGGACTATTCCCTTGTTGTCCAGGGTGAGATAGCCAACCGGGGCGAAATCATAGAGGTCGACGTATTCCGACCTGGACCGCTCGAGCTCTTCCTGTGTCCTCCGGATCTCGTCGTTCTGCATTTCAAGCTCTATCTGGTGGACCCTGAGCTCATGCACAAGCTTCTTGACGTCTTCCGGAGACATCCCTGAAAGGTCGGGATCGTCATGCAGGACCCTGGTTTCAGCTTTCTTTCTGAGGTCTTTGCTTTTTCCTCTCGGTTTTTTCATCATCTCTCCGGTGTAATAAAACCCTCGCCGGCATCCCCGCTTCGCGCCGCGGCATGACGGCTCCCGGTATCACACGCATATGCCATATGTCCGGCAATTGGATGCCGCCTATTCAGGGAGCACCTCAATGGTCAGCAGAATTAATGCCTGCCTGTTCCCTTCCTGCTCGATCCTGCATGCGTTGAGCATTAATGTAGCCCTTTCGCCGGCGACGAAATTATAGGTTACCGGGTATTGCCTGATTTTTTTATCATGCGGTATTATCTCTTCGAGCAGTTTCCTGAGTCCCGGCAGGTCCCATGCTTGACTGTTCGCGTCATACAGGCGCCTGCCAATTATATCATCGGGCAGAATTTTAAACATTTCATAATAAGAGCGGCTTGCCTTTATCACCATCAGATCTGAATCGAGGATCAGGAGCGGCTGGGTCATGGTTTCGACTATGCTTTCCGCCAGCGCCCGGGCGTTTTCAGAATCAATTTCAAACGTTTTCATTCTGGTATTGTCAACAAACGTTATCACGACCCCGTCTATGATATTATCGAGCGTCCGGTACGGCAGTATGGACATGGCGTACCACCTGCCCGACCTGTCCTGGACTTCCGCGTTTTTCCTTGCCAGAGTGTCCAGCACGGCCTTGGCGTCCCCGGGAAGACCGTCGTAGATAATGTTGCTTGTAATGTCGCTGATGGGACGCCCAATATCTGACTGGATCAGATTGAATATCTTCGTCATTTCGGGATTATAGCGCTTGATACACAGCCTGCCGTCCAGGAACATGATGCCGATCTCGGTGCTGGCGAGAAGGTTGTTGATGTCATTATTCACCACTGACAGCTCTTCGACCTTGTTCTGCAGCTCGGAGTTGACGGTAAACAGCTCCTCGTTGGTCGACTGGAGCTCCTCTTTCGACGTCTCCAATTCCTCGATGGTGCTCTGCAGCTCCTCGTTCATTGACTGGAGCTCCTCATTGGTTGACTTAAATTCCTCGTGGGCCACCTCGAACTGCTCGATCGCCGACTGGAGCTGCTCCCTGGTTGATTGGAGATCCTGTTCGAGAATGGCCTGTTCCGGGTCCGTCTTCCGGCGCCGTGTCGTTTTCTTTCCCGCGGCGCTTTTTTTCGGAGACAGCGGGGCGCTCTCGAACACGACCAGGAACAGGTTCTGCTGCGGGAATGTTTCGTCAAGCGGCGTGATGATGATATTGAGATACCGGGCGCCCTCGCCGCCGGAACTGATCCTGACGTTCTCGACGCGTACTTCGGATTTCTGGCTGACTGCGCGGTGCAGCGCCGGCGTCAGTTTGTGCCGGACATCCTCCCGCATCATCCGGAGCAGGTTGAAGCTCGGTTCGCCGCTCGGCGCCGTGATGTACCGGTCAGTCCTTCCGATAAAATACAGTATTTGGTACATATCGTTAATGAGCACAGACGGGGGCGCGTAGTCCTCGACCACCAGCTTTTCCACCAGCTTGCGGACTTCGGAATCATGCAGGTCACTCAGGGGCGCGAGCACCGGCGCCTGTTCATTCCAGCTGTCGGTATATTTACCCTGGGGCAAGAATATGTTCTCGGCGCGCCCCTTTTTGCGCCTGTAGATTTTCATTTTCGCGTTTATCGGGGAAAACAGATCGGCATGCGCTCCAATGCTTTCAGACGGGCCAAGCACCAGTACCCCGTTCTCCTTGAGCGTGTAATGAAAAAGCGGGATTACCCTCCCCTGGACCTGGGCGTCCAGGTAAATAAGAAGATTGCAGCAGGAGACGAGGTCAAGTTTTGAAAAGGGCGGGTCCTTGATAACGTTCTGAACGGCAAAAATGACCATGTCGCGAATCTGCTTTTTGACCAGGTATGAACCGTTACTCTCCAGGAAAAAGCGCTTCAACCGCTGCGGTGATACGCCTGCCGCGATGCTTTCAGGGTACATGGCCCTGCGCGCGAATTCAATTGCGTCAGGATCGATGTCACTGGCGAAGATCTGGATGGCGACATGTTTCTGGAGCGCGTCCATCGCTTCAAGGATTATCATGGCCAGAGAAAACGCCTCTTCCCCGGTCGCGCAGCCCGGGACCCAGACGCGGAATGACGAGTCCGGCGGCAATTGGTTCAACAGGTCGGGAAGGACCTTCTCTCCGAGAAACTCGAACATTTCCTGTTCCCGGAAAAACCCGGTGACGCCGATAAGCATTTCCTTGAACAACGCGTCGACTTCGAAACTTTCTCTCTGGATAAACCGCACGTAGTCCTCGATCTTTTCTATATGATGGAGCGCCATCCGTTTCTCGATCCTCCGACGGACCGTGTTCTGCTTGTAATTTTTGAAGTCATGGCCGGTTTTTTTCATGATCAGGAAGAGGATTTTCTGGACATGCTTCTTGAGTTCCGATTCGTTGACCGGTTTTCTGTCTGGATGATAATAGGGATGTGTAACGTAGCGGATTATCTCCTCGGCCATCTGTTCCGCCTTCAGCACTATATCGATATACCCGGTCTCAATAGCACTTCCCGGCATCCCATCGTACTTCGCCTGTTTTTTATCCTGGGCGATGGTCATTCCGCCCTGCGCCTTGATCGCTTTAATCCCCTGAGAGCCGTCCGTCCCCGTCCCTGAAAGGATGATGCCGATTGCCCGCTCGCACTGGTCCTGCGCGAGGGATTGAAAAAAATAATCGATCGGCAGGTTCATGCGCCCGGGCGCATCCTGTTCAAAAAGCTGAAAGGTGCGATTGAAAATGGCAATCTGCTTGTTAGGAGGATTAACATACACATGGTTTTTCTGGACCGCCATGCCGTCTTCAATTTTCGCGACTTCCATGTCCGTGTGCTTGTGGAGAATGGAGTCCATGCTTGTTTCATGGTCTGGAGAGAGGTGCTGTATGACGATAAAGGCCGAGCCGCTGTCCGACGGTATTTTCGATAAAAACAATTCCAGCGCTTCCAGGCCGCCGGCCGAGGCGCCGATGCCGATAACGGGAAAGCCGGTTCCCGCAACACGCGGTTTGCCGGCCTTTTTTTTCATAGCCATCCGTTCATTCCGCCCTGATTATTTTGAAAATCCGGATCCGCCCCGGCATTATTATCATAATTGCCGGAATCTCATGAGCCCAAAATTGTTAACTGATACATCTCTGCCGAAGGCAGCATGATACATATATAATATACTTCAACAATAAGGCTGTCAAATAATAATTTATCTGCCGCCTGCCTCCCGGCCCATTGATGTTAATATGTTGACGCGGCGCCATCTATCATTTATAATCTAACGCAGGACTTCGCCGGGAGCAGATCGCAGACAACGGCGGAGATTTATACTATGACCGGGAGGAATACGCCATGCCTAAAGTCGAATTGAACGCCGCCGCCCCCGATTTCACCCTTGAAGACTTCACCGGCAAAAGGGTTTCCCTTTCAGATTATGCCGGCAGAAAAAACGTCATGGTGGTCTTCAACCGGGGATTTTTCTGACCATTCTGCCAGAGGCACATGGCGCAGTTGCGCCGGGACTATCAGCAATTCGCGTCTCTCGACACTGAAATCATCGTGGTGGGACCGGAGAAGGCCGAAGCATTTCGAGACTACTGGGCGAAGGAGGGCCTGCCGTTCATCGGCCTGCCCGACCCCGAGCGCAGGGTCCTCAAGCTGTACGGCCAGGAGGTCAAACTTCTAAAGCTCGGGAGAATGCCGGCCCAGATGCTTATCAACAAGGCGGGAAAGGTCCGGTACGTGCATTACGGCCATTCTATGTCTGATATACCTTCAAACGAAGAGATCATAAGCCTGATAGAGAAGTAACTGTTCCCGTTGTTTCTCGGCGGGGGGGCTTTTTATGAGGCCCTATTTTTTACGCAGGTACACATACGGATTTTTGTGCCTGCCGCTCTTCAGTATCTCAAAATGAAGATGCGGGCCGGTCGACCGACCGGTGTTCCCGCTCCTGCCGATTGACTGCCCCTGCTTGACGTACTGTCCCCTTCTCACGTATATACCCGACAGGTGGCCGTACAGGGTCTTCCATCCCCCGGGGTGGGCTATGACAACGGTCTTCCCGTACCCGCCGAGCCATCCGGTGTACGTCACCTTTCCGAACTTCGAGGCGCGTATTCTCTGGTAACGGGCCCGTATGTCGATCCCCTGGTGGAACTGACGGTATTTTCTGTTAAAAGGATTGCGCCTCCACCCGTACCCGCACGTGATGTACTTGCTGGCGACCGGCCACAGGAAACCGCGTATGATGTTCTGGGGCTTGGCGTCAGGGACGAATAGTTCGGAACCGACCGGCGCGAAGTCCGGGTTCGCCAGTCCGTTCTCAGCGATAATTTTTGCCAGGGAGACCCGGTACTTCTTCGCAATCCCGGTGATATTGTTCCCCGGCCTGACCCGGTAGAGAATCCCGTCCTTGCTCGGAATCCTGAGGCGAACGCCCGCCTTGATGAAATCGTAGGACCTGAGATTGTTTGAGCCGCAGATAGTGTCAACGGACACGCCGTACTTCTCGGCGATCACGCTCAGGTTCTCGCCGGGCCTGACCAGGTGCTCGGCAATCTGCAATTTCTCCTTTTCATCCGGGCTGGAATAATCGGTGTCGCGCGACTGCAAAATATCATTTTTTTCAATTTCATCCTGCAGCGCCGGGTCAACCGGGTCTTTCGTTGTCAGGGTGTCGCCGGGAAGAAATATGATGAGCGACAGCGCGGCTATGGAGGCAAGGACCATGAGCGCCCTCCGGGGACCGCGAAAGAAGAGTCTGCCGACCAGACGGGTGTAGAGCCTTTCTTTTCCGGCAAAAAAAACCATGACCTCATTCGGGAGAATGGTCATGCTGAATTTCCCAATTTTATAAATTCTTCTCGGTTTCTGCTTCATGCGCACACCCCGGCGTGTCAATAGATGAACGGAACCGGCATAGTATTATTAACGGCCTTCCCGCTTGAAATATAAAAGATATATTGTTATTTTTTTCCCGAAAAAAACAGGCGTATGCTATTACAAAATTTTATATCGATCAAGAAAAAAAACAATTTCACGCACTTTTTTTTGCAAAAAGACGTTAGCACGCGAGGATTCAGGGCTCTGTGGTCCCGATCTGAAGGCATCGGGCCTGCTTCTGGATCCCGATCATCTCGTTCATCAGACCCCGCGAAGGAACCAGGGTGCGGAAGAGCACCACGCCGCGCACCGACGGCGAGCGGACCATCCGCCCGCCCGGCAGGGCGCTGGCCTCCGGGCCCGTGAGCACCAGGTCAATGTTCCGCGCGCCGGCCTCCTCGTTATTCAGCGAGAAGAAGTTGTTGGTTTCTGAATCGTACCCGGACACGGACCAGTATGAACCGGGCACCGCGGCGATAAAGCGGACCGGGCCGTTCGAGAGGTCGAAGGCGCACGCGGAGTAAAGGATGTCCGGGCTGCTGTTCACGATCGGGTTGTTCTCCGCCGTCGTAGGCGGGTTGTGGACAACCACGTTCGCGCCGCCGGCGCGCGACAATATTCCCCTGTGCGCCGCCATCATCAGGAGCGACGGAAACCAGGCGACGAGCGCGACGTGGATCGCGGCCGCAAGCGCCAGGGTCAGCATGATAAGCGCGGTCCATCGTTTCATCTGCACGCCTCCCGCACGATCGTCGGCAGCTCCACCCCGCCCGGCCTCTCGAGCACTGATGCCGGGGGCCGGTAGAGCCTGAGCGTAAGGTTGATCCTGCCCGCATCGCGCGAGCCGGTCGGTATCCAGTTTCCCTCCTTCCGTTCCGGCGAGAGCCGTATGACGTACCGCCCGTCGCGTTCGCGCGCGACATTGGCCCAGGTGACCGAGTAGCGTCCCTCGTCGTTCGGTATCAGGAAGAAGGTCGGGCCGAGCGCAGTTATGCTCCACCAGCGCGCGGGCAGGTCCCTCCCCTCAAGCCGGTAGTCGCACGACGAATCGAGCGGCCTCCCCTCCGAGTCCTCCCGCGCGATGAAGTAGACCGCCTCGCTCTTCTTCAGGGCGAAGAGCCCCATGAGCGCGACCCGCGCGCGCATGTGCATGCCGGTCTGTTTGCTTCCGACCGAAAGGTCGGTCTGCCAGGGGCCGTTTGTCACAATGGCGCCCTCCGGGGGAAAATATACGGCAAGCCCGAACGACCCGGCGCCGAGAAGAAAGGCGGCGGCGACGAGCGCCGCGATTTTGAGGAATGATCTCATCGTTCTATTGTGCCCCGTCCTTCGACATCGCCCGGGCCAGAAGGTCGCACCGCCGGTGAAAGGAGTTGTCCCCGGAAGAGGGGACCCAGCGGAAATGGATCTCTCTCCTCTTCATGGTTTCGGAAACGGACTCCCAGAGGTCCCTGTTCTTCACAGGCCGGTTGAGCGCGGTGATGTAGCCGTTGCGCTCCCAGTTCGCGAGCCAGACCTCCGCGCCCCTGATCACGTACCTGCTGTCCGTGTGCACGATGACGGGCCCTCCCGGCCCGAGAGAATCGAGGGTCCGCGCCACGGCCATGAGCTCGGCCCTGTTGCTGGAGCTCCCCTGCTCGCTCCCGGTCTTTTCAACGATTTCCCCGCCCGCGTGCACGATGATGCCGGCCCACCCGCCATTGCCCGAAGGCGACAGGCTCCCGTCCGTGAAGACCTGCGTGGCGCCTTCCGGACAGGCGCGCCGCGCTCCCGGTTCCGGAAAGACAAAGGGGATGTCGATTTCTTCGGGACCGCCCGTCCTCATGCAGATGGAGAGGATTTTTTTCAGGCTCTCCTCGTTCTCTTTCAGGACGGACGCGAAGTCCGCCTCCGGCGGTTCATAGGTTATCGCGCAATCCATAGCCTGGAAGAGAAGGCGCTGGCGCCGGGGACCGCCGCCCGCGTCCGCCTGCGCCGAAACGATGCAGGATAACCCCCCGGGGACGCGGTCCACCTCCCCGAGGCGGAAGAGCCGCATGTCATGAATCCTGTCCATACGGCAGAAAGAGTAATGCGTCAATGCGGCTCTGTCAATATCTTTTCGTTAACCGGAGGTTTCACGAGTTTCCGCTTTCGAATAGCGAGGGGCTCAAGCCCTCGCTGCTGGAAAGCGAAGTCCCTCGCTACCGGAAGGCGATACCCATGTCAAAAACAGTCACGCCCGTTGACGGGCAATTAACGAAATAAATTCATCGTCAATCTGATAGGTGAGGAGAGTTTTTAAATCCATTTTCTTCGAGGCGTCCAGAATCTCAATTCCGGATATACGCCCATCAGCAAGCATGTCGAGATTCACGCCTTCTTTTGCCTCGATAGCGGCTTCCGGCTTTTCATCATTCAACTCTATATAAACGGCGTCGATTTCTTTGTCATAATACACTTTCATGTCAGTCTCCTCTTCAGAGGATAGGCGGTTATTACCATAATATAGTCATCTTGAACATTAATGACAACTTTTATCGGATATTGAAAATTATCCGACGAATGCACTATTTCATTTCGTCCATCATGCAGGAACGTAGAGCATTCAATGATGGTTTTCAAGTAAAATTCCGAAATCCCGTATAATTTTATGCGTCTCAACGCATGGCGTGAAAACCTGATATTCACCGACAACCTCCATCCATTACTGAAACGAACCGTGAGGCATATATATAAAATTTTTTCTGTACCCCTTCCGGTAGCGAGGGGCTTAAGCCCCTCGCTACCGGAAGGCGAAGCCCCTCAGTTTTTTATTTGCATCATGCGCCATGATGGTGTTATGCTGTCCCTGTCCGAATACTGGCCGGAGAAAATGATATATGTACAAAATCTGCTTCTATGTTCCCGAAAGCCATCTCGAGAAGGTGAAGGAGGCCCTGTTCGCTGCAGGGGCCGGGAAAATCGGCGATTACGACAGCTGCTGCTGGCAGACGAGGGGAACCGGCCAGTTCAGGCCGCTGGCCGGGAGCAGGCCCCATATCGGCGCGGAGGGAAGGCTGGAGAGCGTGGACGAATACAAGGTGGAGATGGTCTGCGATGACCGGTTCATCGATGCGGCGGTCAGGGCCCTGAAAGAGGCGCACCCCTACGAGACGCCGGCCTTTGACGCGTGGGAGCTCTCGCCGAAATCTGTCTGACCGGTCACGCAACGCTTCACAGACAACGATCCGCCTGAAATAGCATCAGACTTGACGTTCCCCGCTCAAACAATTATTTTAGTAACATGTGCTTTTCCGGCCCCACCGGCGGCGATTCAAAGCAGATGATATTTGCCGGATTCGCGCGGCACCGCGGCACAATCAAACAACTCGGAGAGCTATCCTGATGATCATGGACATTCCCGAAAAAACAAACTTCATAATACCGAGAAATTCCGCGCTGGTGATCATGCTATGCCTGTGCGCCTGCCTGACAACCTGCATAGGCTGCAAAAAGAAAACAAGCGGCATTCCCCTCATCCCGATAGGCCCGACCTCCGCAGCGCCATCGCTCACTTACGAGAATACTATCTGCTGCTTCGGCATATTCGGGTCGCCGGTGATAGACGCCGATTCGCATCTATTCATCGGCTCGATCCGCTCCGCCGGAGAAACACTGACATGTAGCTTCTTCGCCAATCCGATAGAGGGAGCATCCGGCCTGCTCCACGGCATCGAGTACGACGGCACGCCACTGGCCGGGTTTCCCTACGACTCCGAGCGGGGGAGCGTGATGGCGACGGCGATAGAGTGCGCCCCCATCCTGCTCGCGGACGGAAGCATCATATTCGGCAAGGACGACGGGTACATGTATCGCGTAAATGCAGATGGGACCCTGAACTGGGAGTCGCCTGCCGATGACCCATTCAATCCCGCAGCGCCCATCGACGACAACGAGCAAATGATACCCTCCCCGCTCCTCGACGTACCGAACAACGCGGTGGTGTTCCTCAGCCATTTCTCGGACGTGTACGGTCCGGGCCTGACCGCTGACGCGGTTGCGGTGTTTTGCCCGGCCCTCGACCCCTCTCCCTTTAAAACAACGGCGACACAGTGGTACTCAAAGCTCTATGCCCTTAATCTGGAAAACGGCTCGCGCAAATGGGTCTTTAACCCGGTCACGGATCCTGCCTCCGGCGGGAATCCCATGGTCGGCTGGGGGTCGCCTGCCATGGGCTCGGACGGGTCGTATATCATATGCCTGATGCAGACCGCCAAGCCGGGGGTCAACTATGTGCCCACCACCGGCCGCGTGTTCGCGATAAATCCTGCGGACGGAACGAGTCGCTGGGTCTACCCGGCGGCAAGCGATCTGGATTATTCGCTCTGGACATCCCCGGTCATCTCTCCTTCCGGCAACATATACATCGGGGCGAGCAGATACGACTACGCTCCCGGAGCGAGGCTTTACTCCCTCACCCCCGAGGGTGCGCCTCGCTGGTACTATGAGTTCACCGGCGAGAACACGATCGCGGCAAGCCCCGCGCTCCTGTCTGACGGCACCATCATTGTCGCCACCCAGAATCGCCACATGTCTGACCCGAACCAGCTTTACGGCAGGGTCTACGCGCTGACCGATAACGTTACCGAAGCAATCGAACAATGGAGATATCCTTCCTCCGGCTCAGTGCCCTGCGGGTTCTATTCATCTCCGCTGGTTGACGCCAACGACCGCGTGTACATCGCCAATGAACCGTTCCCCTACCAGCTGGGTGTGGACAACGGAATGAACGCCTACCTCATCGGGCTCAGCAGCAGCGGGACCTCCCTGTTCGTCGTTGATCTTGAAGGTTTCGTCCACGGCAATATGGCGCTCGGCCCGGACGGGTCGCTGATCGTTCCGCAGCGCAAGCCGCCGAAGGTTCTCATCTATCATGACTAGTATTGTTACCCCTCACGGGTGGCCTGGGTAATATTGAATATACGCCTGATATGGGCCATGGCGAGGAAGAACCCGCTGTCCGGCACGCCCGGGTCGCTGTAGTCGGGCACGGGGACCCAGCGGTGCCGCTGGTCCTCGGGTATCATCGACTCCATGTCGTCAACGATGGCGTTGTACTCCATGGGGAAGCCGCAGCGTCGCAGGTCCTTGACCGAGCCCTCCGCGCCGCGCGGCCACTCGACGTACTCGTACCTGCTAAAAAACTCCTCAGGCGCCGCGCCGCTCCCGCGCAGGCTCTCGAACACCTCCTCCGCCTGCTTCCCGGTGAGCGAGGTATACACGAAAATCCGTTCGAAGTTCGACAGGCAGAACTCAAGGAAGTCACGGAGACCCGGCCTGGGATGGCGGCCGCCGTAGTCGGTCACCAGGGTCCCCTCGATGTCGAGGGTTATCGCCCGGTCCTGCGCGGCATCGATGCCGGCAAGCGCGGCGGCGGCCTCGCGCGCGGAGGCGTACCGCGAGTCCGGGTCCTCGGCCAGGCACCGCTCGAAAAAGCCGAGGAAGGCGCGCGGCACGGATCGGAGCGCGGCCGCCTCGCCCGGGGAGGCAACGAGCCGTCCGCCGAGCATCTGCGCGAACATCACGCCGAAGGAAAAGAGGTCGCTCCGCGCCGACGGCGCCCCCCCGGCCATGATCTCCGGCGCGATATACCCGGACGTGCCAAGCCGCACGCCGGCGCGCAGGTCGTCCGGGCCGCGGGAAAAGTCGCGCGCGATCCCGAAGTCTATGAGGCGCGCCTCTCCATCCCGGCCGAAGAGGATATTGTCCGGCTTGATGTCGTTGTGCGCAATGCCAGCCGCGTGGAGCTCCGCCAGTATCGAGAGAATGCGCGCCGCCACCGCCTTGGCGCGGCCGCAGGGCATCACCCCGCGGTCCTCCAGCACGTCTGCGAGGGAGCCGCCCCCTGCGAACTCCTCCTCGTAGAACATGCCGAGAGCCCCGTCGGTCACGCGCGCCGGCCTCACCACGCCCGGGTGCGTTACCGCGCTCGCGAACTTCTCCTCGTTGACAAAATGCCAGTAGTTCTCGTCGAAGCCGCCCCCGCGGTTCTCAAAGGTCTTGAGCACCGCCGGGGCATTGCGCTCCCGGTCCCAGGCGGCGTAAATATCCGACATGCTCCCATTCCAGATGACGCCCTTGACCGCGTAGGGACCTCCCTCGCGGCCGTCCTCGTACCTGACGCCCGGGTCCCTGACGCCGGCAAGCACCGGGTCATCCGCCCCAAGGGCGCCGGCCCGCGGCCGCCCCGCAAGCGGCAGCTCCACCGCCGGAGCGCCCGGGACGCCGTCCTCCACGTAGCGTCCGGTCTCCCCGCTGGCCGACCTGAGCACCATCAGGCTCCCGAGCGGCCGGTGCGGGTCGCGCCGCCATACCGCGAGGGGCCGGAGCGTAACATAGCCACCGGTTGCCGGGTCCACCAGCAGGGGCGTACCCTCGCCGAACGCGCTGGCCGCTGAATCGGTCCAGATGACATACTCGATGCGCGGACCCAGGAGCACCCTGACGCCCTCGGGCTCAACGCAGGCGATACGGTACCGCGCGAGAAAGCGCGCCGGCTCCAGCGCCGCCAGGAGCGATTCGCATCCGCCGCGCCCTTCCATCCCGGGATACACGCCCGCGTGCTGAAGGAGAAGCACCGGGCTCGGCATGGCGGCGAGCGCACCGAACTCGCCGGCATCGAGCTCGAGCCTCAGGTCGCGCGCGCCGGGAGGTCCGGCGACCGCCGACGGGTCCCCGGCAAGGTAAAGGGCCTGCCTCAGGGCAGCGATACACCTGACCGCGGCCGCGGCGCACCATTCAGCCTTGCTCCCGATTTCCCGCTCCTCCCGCGCGTACAGGACAGACTCGTAGGAGCGCGACACCGGCCTGGGGAACCGGTAGCGCACCGTGAATTCGCGGTCAAAGGCGAGCTCTTCCCTGCTGATATTCATTAGAATGTGTATGATTCATGGAGCGGAAAGTGTCAATTGATATTTACGGGGGTGCCCCGCATGGAGCGGTTATGTCCTGTTATGTGATTTTATCGTACATGCATGCTTTTTAATTGCCAAAATAATCAAAAAAATATTGACTAATATTCATACAAAATAGATATCTATAACAAGAATCTCAACGGACATATACATTACAGTTCAGCCATCCTTATTTAAACATTTGCATGCGGAATCTCCCGGAGGAATAGTATGCGCGGAAGTGCGTCTCTCTCATTAATGTTGACTTTGATTTCATTCATTTTAGTTGCCATTCCAATAAAAGCGGTCGCAGAAGTAATTTATTTACACGATGGATCAATACTAAAGGGCAAGGTTGTTAAGGCCAACAGTGCGGAAATAACAATAAACTCAAATAACAATATAATTAAGCTGCGGAAGAGTGCCGTAAAAGCAATTAAAATGGATGATGACCCTGATAATGAAATACTAAATGCCGAATTTGAGCCCTATTCCGTCGGAGCAGCCGTATGGATGTCGGTATTTCCGGTCTGGAGCGGCAGCTTCCGCATCGGGTATAACCCTTATGGGTTGACTTTTGTTTTATTTAAAACACCAACATTTATTGCGTCATATGTATTTATGTTTTTAGATGTACATGAAATTAGTAGAGATAAGGGAATATTTCATGATAAATATGATAATACGTGGAGAATTGCATGTTTCAGTTCAATAGGCGTGTGGTTTCTTCTGACTATTGGAGACATGATATTTTCAGGCAGATGGATTAAAAAATATAATGACGCGCATATGTCCGGATTAATGCATTTCAAACAAAATATCTCCCTGGATTTTTCAATGAGTCAGGAAATTGAAGATAAGAAAATATGCATCCCGGGTAATGATCGATATTATGCATATGTGAAGCTGAGATATTAGTTCGTCCGGGCGCGAGTATGTCGAATGCCGGGCGGCGAAACTCACCGCGCTCTGACGAGCGAAGCCGGCAAAACAGGCTATAGCTTCCTGCCGTAATATATATGACTGAGGTTTTCTCCCTTTATTTCAGCCACGTCAGGCATGGTGCCCCAAATTTTAAAATCATGTTTTTCAAGCAATTTGCCGCTTTCAGTATTAGTATGAAATATTATGGCGATCATCACAGATTTCTTCAGCTCCCTCGAGGCGTTCATAATCTCCGACAATAAGGCGTTCCCCACTCCCCGCCGCCGATAATCCGCATGAATAAAACAGCTCACTTCAACTGTTTTATCCAAGGCCCCTCTTCCTTTCCGGTACGGGCTGATACTCGCCCAGCCTAGCACGGCATTATTATATTCCGCTACCAGGATCGGATACTCATGCGGCGCATGCTCGTTGAACCATTCCCGTCTGTCCTCAGCGCTCAATTCGTTTAAAAAACCGACCTTGCGCGCCTGAATCGCCTGATTAATTATCTCAACAATGGCATTGAGATCGTCCCTGCGGGCATGTCTGATATTAATTTCCATAATCGTATATCAAATTCCGAAATGATGTTAATTGATAATTCCCTGCACCAGCCTGCCGATAAACAATGTTAATTGTATAAGGAGCACGCCTATTATTTGAAATACGAGACCCGCCATAACGAGTATCTTTATAGTATAATAATTCTCTTTTACGCCTCTCCGCAATAAATACAAGGCAACAGGGATATTCAAGAAGATGCCGGTTATCACGCCCGGACTATAACCTCCGGTTGCAATGACACCCGCAATGTGCGGCACAAAAACATTGACGAGTATGGCGACCAGCACGCCCCCCATTATATAACCGGCCATACGGCTGTCACTTTTGGTGAAATAATAAATTACGCCGTAAATAACAAGCGTCAATAATACAATCGCGAATCGAAATTCAAATATTCCGACTGAATAGCTGAATTTTCCGACAGCATAGGAGGCACCGGGCAGCCATACGGCTTCCTCTACATTATGGAGAGTCTCGGATATCGCCAGTATCCAGATTATTTTTTTATATTGAACCGCGTTAAGTTTTTGAATTATATCAGCCATAGACACTCGAGATTTTTAACGGGGCCATACGGGGAACTGTTCGTGTACTTTCAAGGGGGATTCGCGTGGGAGTGTTGACAAACTCAAAGAGAAATAAATTAATTGAAAATTATATGGAGACATAACAAATATGTAAGAAAATAATCAAA
>JAFGBT010000032.1 GCA_016933025.1 Spirochaetota bacterium
CGATCTCATATACCTCATCTTTATACAATAATTCGTGTGTATTCGTGTTCATTCGTGGTTAATTATCCAGCACGCTTTTATACGCCGGCTCCCGGTCACAAGCCCGTGCCCCGGGTGGGGCACAATTATACGTATGCTCATGCACCGCCCGCGCCCTTGCCCCGCGTCAGAAAAAAAGGGTTGATCTTCAAGCAGGGAAGCCGGCAATGCTTGATAGTGTATGAAACGCATGAAGATCGCCACCTGCCCTGAGCTCAAGGACCTCATAATAGAGACGGGCTTTATCCCCCTGTTCGAAAATGAGATCGAGGGCTTCTCGGTCATGAACGTCACCAGGCGGAGCTCCTGGTGGACCGGGCGCGAGCGCACCGACCCGTGGGTGTGGCGCATGCTGCTGTCCGAGGACCCGGATATCGCCTATGGCAAGCTGTTCGGCGGCAGGGCCGGGTTCGTGTCGCGGGAGTGGCTGCCGTATTTCGCCGCGTACCGCCGTGACGGTTATGACTTCGACGCGCGGTATGAGGACGGCAGGGCATCGCACAAGTGCAGGAAGATCATCGGCCTGTTCGAGAAGCAGGCGATGCTTCCCTCGTTCCAGATAAAAGTCATGGCCGGTTTTTCGAAAAACGGCGAGAAGGGTTTTGAGGGCGCGCTCACCCTGCTGCAGATGCAGACATATATAACCGTCCGCCGCTTCACGCAGAGGCGGAGCAGGGCGGGCGACTACTACGGCTGGCACGTCGGCGTGTATTCGCTCACCGAGAAGAAATTCGGCTATCGCTTTACCAGGAGCGCGTACCGCATGGGCGCCGTTGAGTCAAAGGAGCGGATGATCAGCCGGATGATGAAGGCCAACCCGGGAATCGGGTACCGGGACGCCGAAAGGTTTTTAAAGTAGGGAGGCGCCGGCAATGGAGACAGGAGAGGCGCTATTAATCGGATACCCGGCGGACGATTCGATGCCGACCGGAAGGCGTCCGTTGATGGATGTCATCGTATGGGACTGGAGCCGGGAAATAAAGATTGCTTTTTGTGCGGCGCTTGTGTACATTGATAATATTATATTCCATGCATGCCGGAATAGTATGCCGTAACAGGAGAACGAAATGAAAAAAGAACACCAGAGAATACTTCTTGCCTGCATTGTCCTGGTCGCGGTCGCCATAATTGCCGCGATAGTATATGGCTGCTCGGGGTGCTCCGGATGCTCGGGACCTTTCGGATGTTCAAAGGAAGGTTCAAAGATCGTCGCCCCGTCGTTTTCCGGGGAATCATTACAGGTAACGGTGTACGCCTACTGCCCCTGCGCCAAGTGCAATACCGAAAAATGGAAGGGGAGGGTTGCCACCGGGCACATGATGAAGGAGCTCCTTGCCGAAGGGAAAAATATCTGCGCGGCGGATTGGAGTGTGATCCCTCTGGGATCTATCGTGAACTATGACGGCAAAGACTATGTTGTCGCGGACGTGGGCAGAAAAATAAAAGGTAATACAATCAATATTCTTCTCGATACGCACAAAGAATCCGAAGATTTCGGCATCAAGAGGGACCAGACGATAACGTTTACAAGGCCGTCGGAATAGCGCTGCAAGATTGTCTCCCGGGAGATCTATGCGACTTCGAGCAGCTCTACGTCAAAAATCAGATCTTTACCCGCCAGCGGATGGTTTCCGTCAACGGTAACCTTGTCTTTGCTGATATCAATCACGGAGACGGGGAGGTCTTCACTCTCATTGAGCTGAAGAATATATTCTTTCCCGATCTGTACTCCATCTGGAAATTTATCGGCGGGCAATGTTATTCGAAGGTCGCTGTTGTAATGTCCGAATGCTTCGGCGCTTGGAAGCTCGATGCTTTTTCGCTCTCCCATTTTCATGGTGGCAATTTCATCCTCAATCCGTCCAAGCAGTTCACCGCTTCCGAGCATCATCTTAACCGGATCGCCGTCCCTCGTCGATTTTATAACGTCACCGTTTTTTACCTTCAGCGTATAATGAATTGTAATTTTTTTTCCCATGTTGCTGTCTTTCATGTTCTCCCTCCTCGCATTGGCATGCATATGAACATGCCGGTATTTATGGCAGCTGCTAAAACAGCATATTGATTGGCAAGACGATATATTGATGCCCTGTAAGACAATAAAAAAATATTCAGCGTGAAACTATCGCCTTGTTTTTTCAATGAACTATGAATAAATATAGGATTGAAATATTGCAGAGTCAAACAGCATACATCTGCTAAGAGGCCGTTTCGGGACCACAGATGTTCTTAGCCCGGAATACATACACTAAATAGAAATTTACGCCAATATTTCCTTCTTTTAGGCTTCAATAAACTCGCGGCGCACATTAAATTTGGTTTTTTCCCGGATAGTAACAGGATTAAATGGATTTCCCTCCCCCGCAGAAAATATCTGGCAGACACTTTCTATCTCGCGGACCGCAGAGATGACGCAGGGTATGTCGCGCATGGATTTCTGTGGAACAGGTTATTCGATCCTCGCGCCGGATTCAAGATCGAACACATGAATTTTTTCAACGGGGAACGTAATGTAGGCTGTCACTCCTTTGCGGAGCTCTATTTCGGAGTCGGCTTTTCCTCTCATTTCAATGCCTCCCCATTTGAAATCTACCCAGCAAAACGCGCCTGCCGGTTCCACGACTGTTATTTCCACCTGCATGCCGGATCTCATTTCAACGCTTGAAACGGTAATATCATCAGGACGTAAACCGATGGTTACGTTTCCCGCTGCACGGGAAAGATCCTGGACGGTTGTCAGCGCGATTTCGTTGCACTGGATCTCGTGCCGGCGGTCGACGGATACCGACCCGTGGATGAAATTCATCTGCGGGCTGCCGATAAACCCCGCCACGAAGGTGTTGGCCGGTCTGTTATATACGTCGTGGGGTGTGTCGCATTGCTGGATTCTCCCACGGTGCAACACCGCGATTCTGTCGGAAATACCGAGCGCTTCCGACTGGTCATGTGTGACATACACCGTGGTGATCTTCAACTTCTCATGGAGCTTTTTCAACTCTGAACGCATTGCTATCCTGAGCTGCGCATCAAGGTTCGACAGGGGTTCGTCCATCAGGAATACCCTTGGTTTCCTCACCATGGCCCTTCCGAGCGCGACGCGCTGGCGCTGGCCGCCTGAAAGCTCCCGCGGCCTTCGGCGAAGAAAATCATTGAGATCGAGAAGGGCGGCGACCTGGCGGACTTCCGCGTCAATCGCGGTTTTGGGCATTTTTTTTATTCTGAGCGGAAATGCAATATTTTCATATACCGTCATGTGGGGATACAGGGCGTAATTCTGAAACACCATGGCGACGTCGCGCTCTTTGGGAGAGATGTCGTTGACCATGCAATCATCGAAAAAAATGCTCCCGCGCGTTACCGGATCGAGACCGGCTATCATGTTGAGTATGGTTGATTTGCCGCACCCGCTCGGTCCGACAATGGTGAAGAATTCGCCGTCCCCGATCACAAGATCGAGGTCGTCGATAACGAGAGGGCCGTCAAATTTTTTCTGGATGCCGATTAACCGTATTTCCGCCATGCGCTATCCCTTAATGGCCCCCGAGGTCAGACCCGCGACGATCTTACGCTGAAATAACAGGACTAAAATGATAATGGGCGCCGTGACAATGACCGAAGCCGCGGCTATCTCCCCAAGGGGAATTTCATGGGTTCCCGCGAAAAGTGTTATTGCGACCGGAACCGTCCGGGATGATGTCGACGTAAATGTCAGGGCGAAGAGAAACTCGTTCCAGGAAAAAATAAAGACAAGAATCGCGGTGGTAACGATCGCCGGCAGCGAGAGAGGGATCATTATCCTGTAAAAGATGTGGAACGATCGGCACCCGTCTATGCGGGCGGCGTGATATATGTCGTCCGGGATTGTTTTGAAAAAATTCGTCAGGATCCATACGGAAAGCGGCAGGGAAAAAACCGTATGGGTTATGACCAGCGCGAGCAGCGTATCCCTCAGCCCCAGGGCGCGGATAAAAATAAATAGCGGGCTCACCGTCGCGATGGGCGGAAAAATCGAGACGGAGAGCATGATGGCGAGTATTGGTGAAGAGAATGGGACTTTGAGTTTCGCAAGCCCGAAGGAGCAGAGGGACCCGAGGAGGAGCGATAGCCCCGTGGTCGATGCCGCGACAATCAGGCTGTTGAGAATGAACCGGACAAGCTGGTGGCGGTAAATGACGGACCGGAAGTGCTCCGCAGTCGGATTCATGGAAACCAGCGGGGGTAGAGAGGTGAGCTCGCCCGAGGGTTTCAGGCTGGTGATTATCTGCCAGATAAAGGGCGCGGCACAGAAAAAAATGACCGCGAACAGCAGCATGTAAAATAGGGTTCTTTTCATCGCGGGGTACTCCCGGTCATGAGCTTGATATAAAAAACGCTGATGCACCCGGTGCAGACAAACACCATCACGGAAATGGCGGAGCCGTATCCGAACTGGAGAGTCTGAAAGAGTATCTTATATGCATATAGTGACAGCGTTTCAGTCGCGTTTGCCGGTCCCCCTCCGGTCAGGACATAAATCACGTCAAAAACCCTGAACGCGTCAAGCGTCCTGAACAGGAGCACCACGAGAATTACCGGAAGCAGCAGGGGAAGGGTTATTGTCCTGAATACCTTCCATGCCCCGGCCCCGTCGGTCCGCGCGGCGCGGTACAGCTCGCCCGGAATGATCTGCAATCCGGCGGTCAGCAGGATGACGACAAAGGGCGTGGTCTTCCATATATCGACGAGAATGGCCGCATGGATGGCCCATGATGGGCTGCCCAGCCAGTTGATATGCGCGCCCAGCAGATAGTTTAATACCCCGAAGTCGGAGTTGAAAATCAATTCCCACATTCTTGCGGAAACGACGGTGGGGATCGCCCAGGGAAGGAGCACCACGGCCCGGGTGACACCCTTGAGCCTGAACGACCTGTTCAGCAGCAGGGCGATGCAAAGCCCGAGTGCCAGTTCCACGGAGACCGACAGCGTGGAGAAGTAGACGGTGTTTTTAAGGGCGTTCCAGAATCGATCATCCTGAAAAAGAAAGAAGAAATTATCCGGGCCTATGAATTTTGATATTTTGAAAATAAGCAGCTCGCGGTGAAGGCTGAGGTATAAAACATAGAAGACCGGGTAGGCCGTTATCAGCAACAGGACCGCCAGCGCGGGCGCCACGTATCTGATTCCGCGGTCTTTATTGATCATATTCCGCCTCGAGTATATGTTCGATCTGTTTTTGCGCGGAGGCAAGCGCGTCTTCGGGCGTCTTCAGACCTGCCACCACCGCGCTGAATTCCGGCTGCAGCACCTGAGAGAGCATCATGTAGTATGGCGTAACCGGGCGCGGACGCGCCTTCATGAATAGTCGATATAATTCCGGCAAAAAGGACTGCTGCAACATCAATTCCCGGTCGCGGTATAATGATTTTCTTGCGGGATAATAGCCCGCTGCCAGGAAGAGCATTTTTTGCGATTCAGGCGAGGTCAGAAACCTTACGAGCGCTCTGGCTTCTGCGGGATGTTTTGTGTGCCTGTTTATGCCAAGCTGCCATCCGCCGAGAACGGGCTGCGATGCTCCTTTTCTGAAGGAAGGGAGAGTGGTAATGCCGACTCTTCCTTTTACGGGAGACTTTTCGGCATTGAAGAGGTTCCACGCATAGGGCCAGTTTCTCATAAAAACAGCCCTGCCATTCCCGAAAATATGCCTGCACGGTTCTTCGGATGAGGTTGTCACCAGAGATGGGGAAACGCCGTATCGGGCGATCAAGTCCCGCATGAAACGCAGGGCACGGATGTTTTCCGGGCTGTTGATCGCGACACGTTCTCCGCGCAGGACATCGCCGTTGTTGCTCCACAGGTACTCGAGGGCGTTGCATACCAGCCCCTCATACTGTTTTCCCTGCCAGATAAAGCCGTGCACGCCGGGCTCTGTCGACATGATCAGCAGCGAGCTTGAGACGAGATCCTGCCACGTCTCCGGCGGTGATAAGCCGTATTTTGCGAGGAGGTCCTTTCTGAAAAACAGGAGGCCCGCATCAATATACCAGGGGACCGCGTACAGGCGGTTCCGATAGGTTACGGCGCGTATGGGGCCGGGAAAAAATTCTGCTTTTTCCTTTTCCGAGAGCATGTCCGTTATATCGAGCAGCCAGCCGGCCCTTGAAAATTCCGGGACCCATATAACATCCATGCTTACAACATCGAAATCAGCGCGACCGCCTTCGAAGTTGATCACATAAAACTGGTGCTGTTCGTCTGTGGATGCCGGCAGTGCCTCATCTTCAACGACTATACCCGGATTGTTTTTTTCAAACGCTTTCAGAAGCGTCTTGAATCTTTCATAATCTCCGGAAACCTTTCCGTGCTTGAATACGATACGTGAGGCGGGAGGAGCGTCCTTTGTTCCCGGAAAGCAATTCGAATTAACAATAATAGTGCCGAGCAGCAAATATGTAATGATTTGTGCGTGCATGTCTGATTGAATAACAGCAGTGCTGGCGCCGCCTGTGGATCGGCCATCCTGCACATCCGGCATCGACGTAATGGCTTGTTTCCTGGAAGATATCGTTATCGGCCGGATTTGTCAATAGTAAAAATCAAGAGTCGGCCGGTCGAATCCAGCGGCAGTCGATCTCATCGGCCGTGAACGGTATGTGTTCATCACGCACCCGGTTTTTTTTTCGTGTTTATGGCCCGTTTGTACAGAGCCATGTATTTTTTTGCCGTCGATTCCCAGCCGAAGTCGGCGGTCATGGCGTTTGCCATGAGTCTATTCCAGATATTTTTATCGCGGTACAGGGTCAGCGCCCGGTCTATCCGCTCAAGCATGGCGCCGGCGGAGTATTCCCGGAATGTGAACCCGTTTCCCTTTTTCGGGCCATGCGCGTCGTAATCCAGCACCGAGTCGGCGAGGCCACCCGTTTCCCTGACAACGGGCAGCGCCCCGTATTTCATGGCGATCAGCTGGCCCAGGCCACACGGTTCATATCTCGAAGGCATGAGGAAAATGTCGGCCGCTGCGTACAGCAGGTGGGCGAGTTCTTCGTCGTGCGTGAAATTGATTTTCACCCTGCCGTGAGATTCGCGTGCCATATCGTCAAACAATTGATGATATCGCGGCTCGCCCGTTCCGAGCACGGCGAGCATCAGGTCGCGTTCCATTATCGCTTTCCTGATGTCATAAAACAGTTCGAAGCCCTTCTGGTCGCTCAGGCGGGATATGATGACAACCAGCGGCGAGTCCGCTTCGCCGGTTAGCCCGAGCCTTCGCATCGCCTCTTTCCTGCTGGCCGATTTCTTGCCGGCGCAATGCGGCGTGTAGTTTTCAGCGATATACGGATCGTGTTCCGGGTCCCAGAGGGAATAATCAACGCCGTTCATGATGCCGTGCAGCACGCCGGAGCGCGTGCGCAGGAGCCCGTGCAGGCCGAATCCATACTCCTCGGTCTGGATCTCCTTTTTATGGGTGTCGCTCACCGTGTTCAGAGCATCCGCGTAGTAGATGCCCCCCTTGATGAAACTGAAGGCGCCCCATAATTCCACTCCCTCAACATTGAAAATAGCGTGGGGGAGCATCGTGGCGCGGAGCGCGTAGCCCGGATCGAAGCGGCCCTGGTACGCAAGGTTGTGTATGGTGAAGAGCGCCGCCGTTCGCGCAAAAAAAGGGTCGTCCGCGTAGAGCGTCTTCAGGTATGCCGGGACCAATCCGGTCTGCCAGTCGTTGCAGTGAACAAGGTCCGGCTTGAAGGAGAGAAATCTGCACATCTCAAGGATCGCCCGGTTAAAGAACCCGAACCGCGCCGCGTTGTCCTCGTAGTCCTTCCCCCCTTCCTGATAGAGCCCATTTCTATTGAAATAAGCGGGATTACTGATGCAATATACGGGCGTTTCATGCCGGTCGCCCGTAACGCCCTCGTACAGCCCGGCCGCTTCGATTTCTCCGTTAAACGGCACGTCAAACGAACCCCGGTATCTCAGGCCGTGCGCGGCGCGATCGATTGTTTTGTAGCAGGGAATGACCAGTATCGCCTTGTGCTGCAGGCGGTTCAGCCATGCCGGCAGCGCGCCCGCCACGTCGGCAAGTCCGCCGGTCTTGGCGAATGGCACCGCCTCCGATGCAGCGTAAACGATCTTCATCGCGCGAACCGCCGCCGGTCGCTGATTTTCAGGATTTCCCTTTCGACCGTCATGGGGCGTTTGTTTCCGGAACCGGAATGTTCAGCTCTATCCTCTCGGTGGAACCGTAGATCAACGCGACGATCAGGGTCAGATATTCACGCACCTGCCGGGTGATGAGAAAGTTCTCGAGGACGAACCTCCGGGCGTTTTCTCCCATGTTTTCCAGGATATGACGGTTTTTGAGAAGATACCGTATGCGAAGTGCCGCTCCCTCGGGCGAATTCACCAGGAAGCCGGTATGGTGATTTATCACCTGCAGGCGGATCCCGCCGGTGTCGCCCCCGATCACCGGCTTCCCCTTCCAGAGGCCCTCGGTGACCGTGAGGCCGAATCCTTCCCGGATCGATTTTTGTATTATGATATCGGATCCGCGCTGTAACGCGTTGATTGCGCGGTGGGCGTCGGGCGGGAGTTCCAGCAGGTGTATATCAGGGTCTCTCCCGGCATAGGTGCGCACCTCCTTGAGGACCCGGGCTCCCTCGGGATCGTCCGTCGCGCCGCCTCCCGCGAGGACAAGCTGGACCGGCACATTCTTTTTCACCAGCCGGTAGGCCTGTATCACTCCGATCGGGTCCTTGAAACGGTCAAACCGGGAGACCTGGGTGATGACCGGCATATTTTTTGAGATTCCCCATTCCTTGAAGTAAGCCTCGATATCATCGGCCGGCAGCTCCATGTTCTTGTCGCCCAGGGGGTCGATGCTCGGAGGAATCAGGTACAGGGGGTGGGGCAGAGGCTGGGCGAAGTTGGAGATCGACCATATACTGGCATCAAATTCTTTCACGTGCTCCCTGAGGTATTTCCATACCGGCCGGTACGGGTGGCTCACGTCGATGTGGCAGCGCCACACCCAGCGCCCTTTCCTCCCGGGACAGCTGCGAAGGAGAAGGGCCGGCTGGGGGTCGTGGATGAACACGAAATCGGCCCCTTCGAGCTTTGAATTCAGGGCGTTGCCGTTAACCGCGTTAATTTTTTCGTAATGGTGCAGGAGGTTTTCCTGGATGTCTTCCCGGTTCCCCTGGAGGGCGTTGTGCATCTTCTTGGTGCACTGGTAGAACCGGCTATCGCCTGTAATGACCTCCCATGAGGTATTGATGCCCAGCTCGTTCATGAGCGGGACGAGGCGGTTGAGTATCTCGGCAACCCCGCCTCCTTCACGGGTCGAATTGACATGCACCACATGCATTCCCCTGAGATGAGCGGCAAGCTGCCTCAGGTGATAGATGACATCGTCCCCGACGATGGCAGCGTATTGGTCCAGCAGGTTCATCAGGCGCGCACCTCGGTGTCCGGGAAGTGATTGCTGAAGATTTCGCCAATCTTACTGCGAAGATCGCTCAGCATGGTAAAATACGGGTCGATCTCGTCCAGATCCCTGAGCAGGGAGTCGTATTCCCCCCCGGGACCGGCCAGCCAGAGTGAAAAATCGTTTTTCCCCTCGGTGGTTCGGCGCCTGGCATCGATGAAATGGTAAAAGATGCTGCCCAGGGAAAGACGGGGTATTAACTCGACCATCTCCTCGGGCCTGTGCACCCGGATCCCGGTGTCGAAGGTGACGATCTGGGACCGGATGAAGTAAAATTGATCGCCGGTTTTTGCCCAGGGAATTATCTCGCTTTCAGACAGGTGCATTTCAATCACCTCGATGACCTCCCGCCTCAACTCCTCTATGTCCGTGTAATCGGCCGGGTCGATCAGGGAGAGCTGCTCCGCAAGCTTCCGGTCATGAAGGTAGCGCCAGGACCAGATGGCAAAATCGTTTTGAAACTCCGGGTCATCGAAACGAGGTCTGAGAAGTCCGCCCCAGAAGTGGTAATAGATGCACCCGGGATGGATTGCTTTCAGGAGATATAAAAGTTCTCTCAGGTTCTGCGCCTGCTCCCCGGTCGAGATGGAGATCAGGGCGCAATCCATGACCTTGAAAATATCGTCATCACTCATTTTTACACCTGCCTGGATTTAAAACCTGTTGCTCTGAAGCTATCGAGCTTGCGAAAGTAATTACGTGTATCATCATCAATGCTCATTGCCGCGTGTAATATGCCGACTGGATGCATATATCTCAATATATTAATCATTAAAAATAATGCAAACCAAAAAATCACGAAAATCGGGCCAAAATTATCACGGAGAGTCGGATGATGACGGGTCCAGACGGGCATAATTTGTACTTGAAAAAGACGATAATGTTTCATAATAGGTAATACCTTTTTTTCAGGAGCATTCCGTATGGATAACTGCACCTCCATCAATAAATCCGTAAGCCTCAACATGAATATACGGGGCATGGGGCCGTCAGCCACACTCGCGATTAACGAGATAAGCAAGAAGCTTCAAAAGGATAAAAAAGCCGTGTACCGGCTCGGGCTGGGGCAGTCGCCCTTCCCGGTGCCGGTCCCCGTGGTTGACGCGCTGAAGGCGAACGCCGAAAAGAAAGACTACCTTTCGCCCAGAGGCCTGCCGGAATTGCGGGAGTCCGTCAGCGAGTTCCATCACCGCAAAGACGGTCTTAACGTAAAGCCCGAACATGTGCTGATAGGGCCCGGCTCAAAGGAACTCATGTTTCTGCTGCAGCTTGTGTACTACGGCGAAATTTTAATCCCGTCACCGTGCTGGGTTTCGTATATTCCGCAGGCCAGAATAATCGGCAGGCAGGTTCAAATCATTCCAACCAGGTTCGAGGACCGGTGGAAGGTGACGGCCGAGGGCCTTGACCGCATCTGCGGACGGGAAAAAGACAGGTACCGGCCGCGCATACTCATCCTCAATTATCCGGCAAATCCGGACGGGTGCACCTATACCGATGGCCAGCTGCGTGATCTTGCCGAGGTTGCGAAGAAATACCAAATCCTAATACTGTCGGATGAAATATACGGCCAGCTCCACCATCGCGGGCTCCATATATCGGTGGCCCGGTATTACCCTGAGGGGACAATTTTGAGCAGCGGCATCTCGAAATGGTGCGGCGCCGGCGGGTGGCGGCTCGGAACGTTTACGTTCCCGGCGGAGCTGGAATGGCTGCTGGACGCCATGGCCGCCGTTGCGAGCGAGACCTACACCTCCGTGAGCGCGCCAATACAGTTTGCTGCGGTGCATGCCTTCCTGAATGACCAGCGGATTGAACGATACCTGTGGCATGTGCGGCGGGTGCTCTGCCAGCTTGGCATGATATGCTATGACATGCTTTCCCGTGCGGGTATGAGAGTATGGGCGCCGGAAGGCGGCTTCTATCTGTTCCCCGATTTTTCTCCATATCGGGACCACCTCGAAAAACGAGGCATCACCGGAGGAGCGGAACAGCTCTGCGAGAGGCTGCTGGAGGAGACGGGAGTGGCCGTGCTTCCTGGATCGGCTTTCGCCAGGCCGCCGGATGAGCTGTCGGCGCGGATGGCCTATGTGGATTTCGACGGGGCCAAGGCCCTCACGGCAAGCGAAACAGTGCCGCTGGACCGCCCCCTGCCTGATAATTTCTCAAAACAAATAGGATCCAACGTAATACAAGCGGTTGAAATCATGATAGAATGGATCAGGCAGTAATATGGCTCCATTATATGCAACAGGCGTGCCGGATTTATGATGCCGTCGCGCCTTAATCCGGCAAAGATCGATGCTCCTATCCGAAATCATCCGGGTGAAAGGTTTTTTCAGGATTCTTATGACAACAGCATCGCGTCACGTGCTTGGTGACCGGTGCAGGCGAAGGAATCCCATAATGGAATTTATACTTGATTATTTATTAATGTATGATTATATTAATTCATTTGAATAATTGACAGAATGCAGAATCGTGCGCATGATCGTGGATTATGCCCCGGTGGATATATTAAATAGATTGACCACCTGTCTTGAGGCGGTTTTCGCTGCCGCCTCGGATTGATACCCTGTCAGGAGCCAACAATGCGGTTATCGCAGTATTCAAACAAGATGATATTATACACGAAAGGCCGTCTGTGCGAAAGCGTCGATGAAATCCTTTCGAGTCCCATATTCGAGGGTGTGGTCCGTGATTGCGTCAGGGAACTGGTTGAAAGGGAGTCGCTTCTTCTGAAATTGTTTCCTGATCCCGGGTCGGTGAGCGATGCTGACGTTGATACCCTGCTTGAAACACTCCGCTTTCTGGGCAAGCTGGAAGCCGGACTGGTCCCCGGCGTCGTGCCCGGATCCGAACGGTTTTTTGAGAATCCCGCCCTGATGAACAAGTTCGTGAACCGTCTCTACGACTACTGGCGGGGGTTTGAACGGTATCTTATCATTGACGATGAGGATGAGCGCCGGTCCCCCACCTACCGGCGCTTCACGCTGCAGGTGCAGAACTTCACCGACCTGGTGCGGACGGCATACCGGACCATCCTCGGAAACATCCCGGGATCGCGCTCACTGGTGTACCGCCAGCTGTCGGCCGGAGGGAAGATTGCGGCCGTGTGCCGACGCGGCGAGTTGACGGTGCCGGAGACATACCGCAGAGTCCTCGGGAGCGTGAGAACATTGAAGCAGGTTCTGCTCTATCCCACGCTGATCTTCGACCCGCCGATGAACAGGCGCGCGGGCCGTTTTGAAAAGATAGACCGCAATCCCCTCGATGCGGTCGAGATTGACGCCGATCGATGGCTCTGCTTTCCCGCCCTGGTGGGACCGATGCTCATGTATGTCTATTTCAGCGAGCCCTTTTACGATCTCGGCTTTTCCCTCTGCAACCTGTTCGAGCTCGCCGGCGACTCGGATCTTGAACGGAAGCCCGACGCCATTTTTCTGTTCGGCGTGCCCGGAGACTCACTGTACGAACTGGCCGAGCATCCAACGGTGTTTCATTACGATGAAACAAACGACATTTTTGTCGGCGCCTGTCCTGACAGGGACGAGTTCGGATATTTCGGATATCTCAAAAAGATGATGCTGACACTGCACAACGCCAGGATGATAGGCCGGGGCAGGATGCCTTTTCACGGCGCCCTCTATCAGATATTTCTGAAGGGAGGGAAGGAGGCAACGGTCCTCATGATAGGCGACTCCGGAGCCGGTAAATCCGAAACCATAGAGGCGTTCAGGGTGCTGGGCGACGAAATGATCCGCGAGCTGATTATTATCGCCGACGACATGGGCTCCCTGGATATCGATGGGGAAGGGGGTATCCTCGGATACGGAACCGAGATCGGCGCCTTCATCAGGCTCGACGATATTACCCCGGGGTATGCTTTCCGCCGCATCGACCGCTCGATTATCATGAGCCCGGGGCGCGTCAACACGCGTCTGGTTCTTCCGGTGACAACCATCGATGAAATCAACAGGGGGCATACCATCGAATACATATTCTTCGCCAACAACTACGAGGAAGTTGATGAAGAGCACCCGGTAATCGAGCGTTTTGACGCGCCGGGCGAGGCGCTTGCGGTTTTTAAGAGCGGTACCGTGATGAGCAAGGGGACTACCGCATCCAAGGGGATCACACATTCCTATTTTGCGAACATCTTCGGCCCGCCGCAGTACCGCAGGGAGCATGACGCGATAGCCGCCAGGTTTTTCGAGGCGTTTTTCAAAGCCGGCGTTTTCGTGGGACAGATACGCACTCGCCTCGGCATACCGGGCTGGGAGCAAGACGGACCGCTGGAATCCGCCCGGGCACTGATGAAGCTGATAATGGGCGCGTGAAGCGGGATCTCAATACTGCTTTTGGATGACATCCATGTTCAGGATAAGAATCGTCTACGACACCTTTCTGCCCGTAAACAGGAACGCCATAGAGAAGATCCGGGAAATCGCCAGGAGCCAGATAGCGGATATATCCGAGCAGGGTCTCCAGAAAATCCTGGAACGCGTTAATGATCCCTATTACGAGCAGATGCGGTACATGCTTATTGTCGCCGACGACTCGCGGGGCGATGTGAAGGGCTTTGCCCTCATGTCCCATGATCCAAAGAACAGGTTTTGTTACCTTGACATGCTTGCCGCCGACTTCAAGAAGCCGGGAGGCGGCGTCGGCGGTTCCCTGTATGAGCGGGCGCGGAAGGAGGCGGCCAGGTTGAAGTGTTTTGGCCTGTTTTTTGATTGCATGGCTGAAATTGCCGGCGCCGGCGTCGACGCCGCAATAAAGAAGGAGAGCAGGGCTCGCCTGAGGTTTTATGAACGCCATGGGGCGCGGCCGATAGATAATATCCGTTATGAAGAAATAAGCAAAAAGCACTACCCGAACGGGTACCTTCTCATGTTTGACTCGCTCGGTCGAATCTATTCCCCTGAATTGAGGCTGGCGAAAAAAACAATCAGGCTGATCCTGGAGAGAAAATACAGGGGGATATATTCACCCGAGGAAATCAACGCGGTGGTTGCCAGCGTTCGCGACGACCCGCTGCGCCTGAGGCCCCACCGGTATCGGAAAAAGATTGACGCCGCCGTTTCCATGCACGTCCCGAATGACAAAAAAATCGTCCTGGTGTACAACGATGGGCACCATATCCACCATGTGAAGGAACGCGGCTACGCGGAGTCTCCGGTGCGCGTTGAGGCGATTCTCAGGGCCGTCGATGCCACCGGCCTGTTTAACCGCGTGAGCATTAAAAAATTTCCTGCGTCGCTGATCACCGAGGTCCACGCGAAGGATTTCTATGACTACCTGAAAATGGTGTCTGACACGTTTGATCCGGGCAAATCGCTCTATCCGGACGTGTTCCCGATCCGAAAAGAAGTGAGAAAACCGGCAAGGATGGGCACGCATGTAGGATATTACTGCATTGATATCTACAGCCCGATCAACCGCAACGCGTTTCTCGCCGCCCGGAACGCGGTCGACTGCGCGCTCACCGGCGCGTCATCGCTGCTCTACGGAAGCCGCAGGTCATACGCACTGGTCAGGCCGCCGGGACACCATGCGGGCGCTGCGTATGCCGGCGGTTTTTGCTACCTGAATTCGACCGCCATAGCCGCCAATTTTCTGTGCAAGTTCGGAAACGTGGCCGTACTCGATATCGATTATCATCATGGAAACGGGCAGCAGGAAATATTCTACGAGCGGTCGGATGTTCTCACTGTCTCGATACACGCGAGCCCGGAATTCGAGTATCCCTATTTTTCGGGATACGCGGACGAAACCGGCATCGGCCCCGGGGCCGGGTATAACATTAATTACCCCCTGAAGCGCGGCATCGGAGGGTTTGAATACATGAAGTATCTGCGCAGGGCGATATCGTATATACGCAATTACGGCCCGAAATTTCTGGTGGTGGCGTTCGGGCTTGATACTGCCAAGGGTGACCCGACCGGGACATGGCAGCTGACAGGCGATGATTTTGAGACCGTCGGGTCAATGATCGGCAGCATGAAGCTTCCGATACTTATTGTGCAGGAGGGCGGATACGATAATCGCTATCTCGGCCAGAACGCGCGACGTTTTTTTAACGGGCTGTGGGACGGTTCGTACGGGTGAAAACAATTGTCGTCCAGCTTTACTGACGATACGGCCCATTACTGAATCATTCCGCGAAAAGTATGGAGGACGATATGCGTGACGTTACTTTTAAAAACACGGCAATTCTTTCGTGCGGCACGCTCAGGCCGGAGCTTTCCCGCCTGCGCGAGGAGGGGTTCCTGGACGCGGATACTGTCTTATATACCACTCCGGGTCTGCACGAAGACTGGAGAGAGCTTGAACGCCAGCTGATACGGACGGTGCAGAAGGCAAAAGAAAAGGCACCCGGCGTACTTGTCGTATACGGAGGTAAATTCTGCTACATTAACGGCAATGAGCCGACGCGCACCATGAAGACCATTATCGCCGAGATGGGCCCCGGCGTCTCCCGGATCAACGCGACTCATTGCATGGACATGCTGGCAAGTGGAAGCGAACGAGACGCAATCGCGGGAGGCGAAAAGGTGCTCTGGCTCACGCCGGGTTGGATTCAATTCAGGCATTTCGTATATAAGGACAGGGATAAGGGCTTTGCCGTCGAAAATTTTCCGAGGCATACCGGCGGGGCCATGGTCCTGGACGGCATCGGTTTTATGGACGCCTATATGGAGGAGCATGTCGAGGAGCTGCTCGAGTACTCCGACTGGATGGGTATTCCAATACTCCCGGCCCAGGTAACGCTTGACCGCTTTAAATCACTGCTCGCCGAGCAGGCGGATATTCTGAAATTGCAGAGGTAAGAGGCCTGTCGCCCGGACCGGGCTGAGTTACTCCGCTCCTTTTTTAATGAAATACGCGACGGGGAGGGAAAGCAGATACGCGATGTAGAGCCTTGAGTTTTTTTTGCACTCCACCAGGTTATTCTTGACTGAATACACGGTATTCGAGCATAAATTGCCGAAATAGACCGACTGAAACATGAAATCGATATACCCGGTTTTTTCTTCGCCGTAATAATCAACAATTCGCTTTCTCGCCTCCGGTGAAAATCCTCCGCCGAAGTCCGCGCGATGCTGAACGTACAACAGGGCAGGGGCCTCGTCATCCGGTATGTCTTTTATTTCTCCCTCAAGAAGGCTTTTTATCTCCTTTTCGCCGATCCCCTTTTCGAGCGATGTTTTTGTATGAAGCCATGAGCAGTAGGCGCACCTGGTTACCCCGCTTACGGCGAGCGCGATTCTTTCGGAGAAAGAAGGTTGTATCGATTTTTTAAAGGAGTCCATTTTTGTAATGGGCATTGATCTCAGCAGCGATGAAAACAGGTTGTAGAATTCGGCGGGTGATGTAAAATATTTTAAACCTGATCCATGCATGGCGTTTCCCATAATGACAGCCGGTATTTCAGACAGTGTTGTGTTGTCAAAAAAAATTCCCGCCACTTTTCGCGGCGGTCGCCGCAAAAAATTAATGGGGCGCATTTAACACACGCTCCCTTGTCGTTCAATGACGGGTGTGTATAGGCTTATTTCTGATCCCAATATTCAGATCATACAGGGGCACGCTTAAATAATCCAGAAGAGTCTCGTAAAAAACTCGTCAATCTGTGCTTCGGTGACCGTGCCTGTTCTCGTGCATTCGTTGTCCAGACATAAAATATAGGTTTTCATCATGCAACAGTCCCCCTTTACAGTATAAGTATATGGTTTGCTTGCGGAACTTTCAATGTATGAATTAAATTTTATCTAAATCGTAAAATTTCGTGCTGAAAAACCATACATGTTACACCCGCATGTTCATTCATATTAATAGAGATGTCAAATATCGTTGCCCATCTTATTATGTTAAAAGCCTCGAAAGTACGATAAACACCGCCAGTCCCACTCCGCTGAGAAAAGCTGTAATGGAGTGCGATTTTTTTTCACCGATTGCCTGAGGCAGAAGATGTGACGCGGAGATATAGATAAGGACCCCGGCCATGAATCCGAGCATCAATCCCAGCCCGCTCTGGCTCAACTCGCCGATAAAGGGATAGGCAAGAAAGGCGCCCAGGGGCGTGGTGAACGATGCAATGAGAAGCGCGTAGAATATCGCCGTTTTTTTACTTACGCCGGCTTCCATAAAGACGAGATAGGTAATAACGCCTTCAGCGAATTCGTGGACAACCAGGCCCGTTGCCGAAAGAAATCCGGTAAGAATACTCACGCTGAAGGTAACCGCGTAAATAACTCCGTCTACAAAAGAATGAATGCCTATTCCTTCCGCTACCACTATGCCGAAGGCAACAGAATCCCTTGAGGCATGGTATCGTATAATTTTGTTAGAAAAGACCATGAATAAAAATCCGGCAGCCGCCATAAATCCGGCGTAGGGGTTTTTCTGCAGGGCTTGAGGCAGCGCCAGCATCAATGGAGTCGAGATCAATAGTCCTGCGGCAAAGCACATAAAATATGTTTTGCTTTTTTCCGCCCATTTCCTGTACTTCACAATAGCAAAAATACCGAGAGCATTTACTATTGCCGCAAGCATGGCAAATCCCGCAATCCATATAAATGTGCCAGATGTGTCGAGCATTGTTTAAACCGTTTCTGCGATATTGTATATTATTGCGTCAGCGCGCACGTCTCCCCGAATATTTTCGTTCCGATTCGCACCGTGTTCGCTCCCTCCTCCAGCGCGACACGGTAAGAATTGGTCATTCCCATTGATAAATATTTCATCTCCACCCCGGGGATGTTCAATCTGTTTATCTGATCAAAAAGTTCTTTGGTTTTCTTAAAATACGGTCTTGAATCTTCCGGGTCGCCGAACCTCGGTCCCATTGTCATCAGGCCCATTATTTTGAGGTTGCGAAGCACCGATGTTTTTTTAATTAATGCTTCAGCATTTTCCGGCAATATGCCGGATTTCTGGACCTCTTTTCCGCTGTTGATTTCAATTAAAATCGGCATTACTTTCCCAATTTCACCGCATTTCCGGTCGATGCCTGATGCTATGTCCCAGGAATCAACCGTCTCTATCATATCAAATATCTCCAAATTCTTTCTTCTTAACAGGTCGTGCTTCTCCCTGCCGGGTATGCCGATATAGTGCCAGCGGGCCCGGTTTCCCACGACCTGATGGACCCGTTTGGCTTCCCGGCAGTAGTTTTCTCCAATGACTGTTATGCCGCCATCGATTGCTTCCAGGATGTCCTCGGGTGGTTTCCCCTTGGCTGCCGCCACCAGCACCACATGCTTCGGCAATTCAGTTAATATGCTCTTAACGTTCTCTTTAATCAAAACGGGCTCCTTTTCGGGAGGCCTCCCGAAAGCGGGAGTTATACCTGTAGTTTCTTGCGCCATGTCAACAGGGTTGTCACCTCTATAAAAATGACAGACCTGGGACCTGAAAACAGTGGAGTCTGCTGCGCAACGCGTCTCATGAGCACCGGTTACGTGAAATTAATTTCACTTGACAGGACGCTTTGAATATAATATAATGAAAATGATTATCATTATCAATAAATATTTAAAAAAATGTGTTATTTTGACGTTCTCGTCGATGGATGCGGCTCAGGCCATTCGGGGCTTCCCGGTCATTCAGCCGAGAAGCAAAAACGGGGATGCAGCCAATGCCAGGTGGGGCGGCCGGATTCGTCCCGGCCCGGTCAATGTATCGTGAATACCAGTAAGAGGGGAGGGCTCAATGATTACCATGCTAAAACTGATGGCAGACCGTAAGCGGGCCGAGAAGGAGCGCAATGCCCGGACATATCCGCGCATACAGAATCCCGGCGCCGTTGCCTCTCTGACGGTTTTACCGCTGGTTGATTTTTATACATCGCGCCCTGAGGCTAGGACGGAAGCGGGGGTTTCGTACCTGGTAACGGCCGGTGACTTCAAGGTTCTCGTGGATGTCGGCTATAATGTCAAAGGCGAGCACCCCTCCCCGTTGATCAGAAATATGGAGCTTTTCGGCGTCAAACTTTCGGAGATCAATGCCCTGTTTATTTCGCACCTTCACCTTGATCATCTGGGCGGGGGCAGTGACCAGAGAAAAAAGACCTTCAGCCTTTCAAAGGGAGCGGTCGATTTTCCCGCCATTCCGGTCTATTCCCCGCTGCCGATCAAGCATTCGCCGTTTAACATGAATCCCGGCTCGGAGGTCCGCGTTTCGCGGGATCCGGTGCGGATCGCGCCGGGGGTGTATGGCATCGGCAGCATTCCCCGGGCGCTGTATATAATGGGATCTACCGAAGAGCAGGCCCTGGCGGTCCATGTGGCCGGCAAAGGAATCGTCCTGATCATCGGTTGCGGGCACCAGACGGTCCAGCGGGTGATTGATCGGGCCAGGGAACTCTTCGATCTGCCGATATACGGGATTATCGGGGGACTGCATTTCCCCGTTCATGGCGGGCGCATCATGATCGGCCCGCTGAACATTCAGGCAATCGTCGGGTCTGACCGGATGCCGTGGAACGGCATCAATGAAAACGACGTTCGCGAGGCGATCAACGCGATTTCAGCCGCGGGTGCCAAGCTCGTTTCCCTTTCGGCCCATGACAGCTCGGATTGGGCCATTAATGAATTCAGAAATGCCTTCGGGGCCGCCTATACCGACCTGCTGGTCGGGGTCCCGATAACAATATGAATTATGATATTTGTCGGTTTCGTTCTCTTTTACCGGTCGGCACATAGCTGACTTTTTATATGAATCACCGAATCGTTTTTTAGAATAAATCTTCCCTTGTTTTGCCGTCCGGCAGCATGTTATCCGGATGATACCGTCCCTCTTCTTCCATCCGGTACCGGACGCAGCGTCGATTGCTCACCAGGCAATAGCGCTCGATCCAGTATCGTTCCAGATTTCCCGCATCCGTGTATCTCTTGATCGGGCAGCAGGTATACCATGTGCACGGTTTGATTTTCCCCGTGCTGACGAGGACCCGCCATCCGGCGGTTCGATATCTTTCAATCTCAGTCTTCCCGTCCCGGTAATCATCGTGCCAGCCGCCGGGGACGGGGACCAGTTCGTACAACTCGTTCCGCCAGGCTTCAAGGAAAAGGGGCTCCCGTTCCATGAAATCCGCGGCGCACAGGATCCGGTTCGCGGCGGCGTTTTTTAATTTATTGAGCCACTCGATCCCCTCTTCCGAGCGGAGAAGATGATGATCGATAATCAACGTTCCGGTGTTGTCCGACAACTCCAGCGCGTTTTTCCACGCGCTGTCCCTCTGTATTTGAAATGAAGGGGAGGAATAGTGATACAGGGGCGGCCCGGAGGCCAGGACAATGTCCGGCTTCCAGTCCGATATCAGTGCTATGGTTGTTTTGTCAAGGAGCTGGATGTCAGAGGCGTGGACAAATGTCGCGCCGTCCTCTTTGATTCTGCTCATCATCACCATGCCCCTCTCGTCTCCCAGCTGTCCGTGGGGTACGGGAAGGGAGAACTCCAGCGGACCCTGGCGCAGGCCCTCCGCCTCATGCCAGCGATTTTCAAGCAGACCGGCCAATTCGTCCCTTCTTCTCTGCTGGGTCGGCGAAGCATTGCCGCGTCCCCTGGCCCAGATTCTGCAGCGCGACAGGCTGTCTTTCACGTCATCAAGTCCCAGCTGGTACGGGTTCGGATCTTGGAGGGGGCAGTGGTCTCCGTGATAATGGCTGAAAATGACATCAGTGGCGTTTCCCAATTCCTCTCTGATTGTTTGCCTGATTTCCGTTCCGACGGATACCTGGAAAGGGTGGGGCAAAAGCCCGTGGCGGGACCACCCCAGGGCTATGCCGGGATCAATGAGTATGTTACGCTCCTTCAACATAATGGAGCAGGAAAGCCCGCGGGCCCCCAGTGATTCGGCGGATAAGATTTTAATGATCATGATAGTTCTTCGGCATTAATCAATCAACACCAGGCCGTATAATACGCTTTCGTTGAAATCGATTTCGGCAAGTCCGGTGACCTCAATACCGAGAGCGTCTACCGACGGGCGGACCATTTCGGGGAAGACGCATGCGCCCCCTGCGGCGAAGGCGCATTCATCGCAGATGTTGCACTCGCCGGGAAACAGGGCGGAGGCGTAGAGGCTGCCGTTCCTGAAATATTCCCGTTCCTTTTCCAGAAGATGACGAAGGACCTTTCTCTTTTCTTCGCGGTAATCGCCGACTTCAATATCGAATTTGATGAAAATCGCGCTTTTAAAATGACCGATCCACTGCCGGGCCTCCTGCCATGAGGGAGCGTGCGGCGGACATGATGGCGTCTTGCCGTAGTTCGGGCAGGTGCGGCATTTCCATGCGGGACGGGGGCTTATGGTGATGTCTGCCGGGTTGATTTTTTTTTCAAAGAGTATGTTCACGGACCGGCCATCCATTATTTTTGTGCCTGCGGTACTATTGTTTAATTGAGGGGGCCATCGTCCTTAACTTCAATCACTTTTCCGGCGCCTCCTTCGATATATTTTGCCGGATAGAGGAGCGCTATTTCCTGTTTGTATATCGTGCAATGGGTCGCGCAGATCAAATGAAGTTTTTCCAGAGAATGGGGTTTGTTCCCGTGCAGCCCTCCAATGATTCCATATACGGCGCCGAATTTCGAAGCCGCTTCAATAATATGTTCCATCCGCGGGTGCGAGCAGCCCGCTATGATGACGATACCTTTCCGCGTCTCAACGCACAGTGACTGCTCGGTTTCCTCCAGCTCGCCGGTCGAATAGAGTCCTTCGTGCATTTTTCGCGGACTTCCAATCTTAATGATTTCTTTTGCTTTTTTAACGCCATGCAATGATCGGGGCACCCATACCGTGACAGTGCTGTTCCGGTCGAGAAAGGCGGAGAGGCCGCCGATGTGGTCGAAATCGGGATGGGAGATGAAGACGTCGTCAATCGTACCGGGATCAATCAATAGCGTTTCCATGTTTGAAAGCAGAATAGAACCGGATGCGCCCGTATCGAAAAGGACGCGTCTTCCGTGCGCCTCTACAAGAGCGGCAAATCCCCAGTCCGCCTCAAGGTCTTTTCTGAATGCGGTATTGTCGTATATAATCGTGATTTTCACGGTTATTACCTGAAATGATTTCCGGCATGGCCGCACTGATATATAGAAATCATGCCAATTATTTTCATTTTATTCCCCTTACCACTACAAACGACCCTTGCCCGTATCCCTCTTTTATGGGCTGAGGAGATTCTATTTTCGAGCCGCCATTGAAGATTGTCTGCCGGAAGCTGAATTGGCCGAAGCCCGCTTTTTTCAGATGACGAATGAGCTCTTCAGTGGAGTAGAATGTCGCCGTTGAATAGAAGACGCTCTTGTTTTTGTTCCGCTGGTATGCTTCTCCGATCGGACTGTGTTTGTCAATGTATCCTATGATAAGGCTCCCCCCAGGTCTCAATATCCTGAAGGCTTCGGTAAACGAAGCGTTTATGTCATTGAAAAAGCATATGGCGGTGACCATGAGGATGAAATGAAATTGCGAATCGCGGAGGGGGAGATTTTCCGCGACACCGTCCATCGCCTCGATGCCCCTTGATCGGGCGATTTCGCGCATTTTCTCGGATGGGTCGACCCCTATCCGTATGCCGAGCGGTTCAGCGAACCTGCCGCTTCCCACGCCAATTTCAATTCCTTCCCCGCTTGGGGGCAGCAGTTCCCGTATCGCCATGACCTCGGACTGATAGGTGAACGGGTTGTTCTCAAACCATTCTTCATATTGATCCGCATACTCGTCGAACGGTGATACTCGAGACCTTGTATGTGGCGGAATACTGTTATTTTGCCCGTCTATTTCGGTTCCTCGAATGCTTTGTCGAGAATCGCCCGTATCTGACCTTCATTCTGTATGCTTGTTGTCGCCGCAACAACCTCGCCCTTTTTATAATATACCGTAAAGGGCAGGCCCCTGAACGTTGAGCACTCCGGCAGCCTTCTTATCACATGAGCCGCGGGTATATCGAAGTCCATGTCCCTGAAGGCGACGTCTGTATATTGATCTTCGAGATTTTTCATGACCGCATAGACAGGTATACACATGGAACCCATTCGCCCGCAGCAGAGCATGACCTTGTCATTATGCTTCAGCAGCTCGCTGTATTCTTCCTCCGTTTCAATATGTTGCAACTTTGTTTTTAGCATCGTACATCCTTGCGGTATGATGATATTTCACGATTTCCCGCCTCGATCATTCCTTGAACGGTTTTGAAAGGCTCTTGAGCTGCTTTTTGGTAAGCGGTTTCGCGTCGCAGGCGTACTGAACCATTGGCTCGGTCCCATCTTTGATCTCGACCCACTTGCCGTCTTTCTTGTCAAGGAATACCCACGAGAGTTTTTCATTGACAAGCGGAAATACTCCTTTCCATTCCTCTATTGCGCCGTTGGCAAAAGCGGTCACCGGTATTTTCTTGCCGCTGTTAAGAAGTTTCATGGCCTCATTATTGTGGCAGTCATCGCACTGACGCGCCTTTTTCGTTATAGAATGCGTGAAATACGGAGCATAGGCGATGAATTTCTTCCCTTTATACACGAGGGTCTGCACGTTTCCCGATGTAACCTTTCCGTTGTAGTTAACGAGCATGACCCAGCACTTGTTGCCCGGTATAAAGTTTCCTTTCCGCTGTTTCGTGGCAAGAAAGCCGTCGAAATGGCAGTTGTAGCAGCTCAGGGTGCTGGATACGTGACAGGCATTGCAGTCAAGGTTCTTTTCATGGGTGACATGTGATTTATTCCTTGAGATTTCCGCGTGGCAGTTGGTGCAATCGGCCTTTACCGCACCCTTGTCCCGCATGGAGCGGTAGGATTTACAGTCGCCGTGCACATCCTCCTTCCCGTGGCAGTCGGAGCACCCCATACCCTGCGCTATGTGGAGATCAAGGCTTCCTTTCTTGGAGTCCATCTTGAAGCACGACTTGGCCCGGCTGTGGCATTTAAGACATAGATCCTTGTTCCTGACGTCGTTGGCCGTGTATTTTCCCTCCGCGGTCTTTTCGTTGTGGCAGCTCTCGCATTTATTGGCATGGCAGTTCTTGCAGTCGAGCTGGTCGTAGGGAATGCCGGTGACCTTCATGAACCCGCCTTTCTTTTCATACCAGTATTTCATGCCGGCGCCCGTTGCGTGAAGACTCTTCATGAAGCAGGCGGTTTCGTCTTTTTTACACGAGATCACGCTGACCGCAACAACTGCGTACATAGCGATAATTGATATAGCCAACAGACCTTTTCCTTTCATATTTTTTCTCCCGGTTATAATAAATTTTTATGATGGCCGTTTCCAATTCGGCGCCACCGGCCGTTCGAAAAATTCTACAGACGTTATATCCCTACTGGCTATATGCTTATGCTTCAAATGAAAAATTAAACTATACCCCTCCCTGCCGATCGGCATTTTACACAGACGAGGAAGAGTAATAGTTATTTTGACAGCAGAGGGATAGCAATAAAAATATGAAAATGATTTTCATTACCATTAATAAACTTTTTACTCAAAATGTCAATAATTTTTAGTGACGACGCAGAGATGTTTTATAAAGAGGAGTCAGGCGGATACTTGTGCTGAAAAAAATCATTTTTTCCAGAAACTGCGGGTAAAGAGGACCAGGACGGTATACAACTCCAGACGTCCCGCCAGCATGGCGAAGGAGAGGGCCCATTTGACATAGCCCTCGAAAAAGGAGTAGTTATCCATCGGTCCAACCTTCCCGAAACCCGGCCCTATCCCTCCCTGCGTCGCCAGGACCGCGGTAAGTGATGTGGTGATATCATGCCCCGCGGAGGCCACTATTGCCGTAACAGCCAGCAGGACTGCGGCGTACAGGAAAAAGAATCCTGAAACGGCGTATACAACGTTTTTTCTCACCATCTTGCCGTTCATTTTTAGCGTGAACACCCCGCGGGGATGTATCAGGAGCTTCATCTCATTGAGGGCCTGTTTGAACAGCACCACGAGCCTCATCACCTTAACCCCGCCTGAGGTCGATCCGGTGCAGCCTCCGACGAACATGAGCACAAAAAGAACGATTTGGGCCAGAAGCGGCCACTGCTCGTAATCGGCGCTGGCGAAACCGGTGGCGGTCATTATACTGGCCACCTGAAATGATGCGTATCGCAGTGATTCGCCTATTGAGGGGTACGATTTGCCGTAGAGCGAAAATACAACCACCGCGATCGCCGTGGCCATTATCAGCAGATATGCCTTTAATTCACTGTCCCGGTATATGGGCCTCAGTCTGCCGGTAAACAGGCGATAATGGAGCGTGAAATTAACGCCCGCCAGCATCATGAAGATCGTGATGACCCCTTCGATATACGCTGAATGGAAATAAGCCACGCCGGCGTTTTTGGTGGAGTATCCGCCGGTCGCGATAGATCCAAAGGTGTGCGCGAGCGCGTCGAAGAGATCCATGCCGCCCAACAACAGGAGAAGGGTCTCCACGGCCGTGAACCCTATGTAGATGAACCAGAGGCGTTTCGCCGTGCCGGCGATACGCGGGGTGAGCCTGTCGACCGTGGGGCCGGGCGCCTCGGCCTGTATGAGCTGGAGACCGCCGACGCCCATGAGCGGCAGTATGGCCACCGCGAGCACGACGATCCCCATCCCTCCCAGCCAGTGGGTCAGGGAGCGCCAGAAGAGCATGGAGCGGGGAAGGGCCTCGATATCCGTAAGGATCGAGGCCCCGGTGGTCGTGAAACCGGACATGGTTTCGAAAAAAGCGTCAGTGAAACAAGGGATACTGCCGGAAAGGTAAAAGGGCATGGCGCCGATCACCGTAATCGCGATCCAGCTCAGGGTTACGATGAGGAAACCATCCCTGGTGGAAAGGAATTTCGTTCTCTGTTTCCTGAGCAGGAGGAGAACAATGGCTGATAGGACCACCACGCCAGATATCGTTATCCCGAATGCCCTGAAGGGGAGCCCCTCGGATACATACAGCGCGATCCCCGCGGGTGCCGCCATGAAGACCGAGAGAATGATGCAGAGTACTGAGATGAATTTGATTATTATCAGGGGGTTCATGGCGCGCAGACATCCCGCCCTGAATGAAGCTTTCGATTCTGCGAGTTGAC
>JAFGBT010000033.1 GCA_016933025.1 Spirochaetota bacterium
ATCGGCGGCGTGCTGATACGGGGCGAGAAGGGAACGGCGAAGAGCATCGCCGTGCGCGGGCTTGCCGCTCTTCTGACCGAGATCAACGTGGTCGAGGGGTGCCCCTTCAGCTGCGATCCGGACCAGCCCTCCAAGTTCTGCCCCCAGTGCCGTGAGCGTTCGTCCGGGGGCGAGATCCATGCGGTGCGGCGCCCGGCCAGGGTAGTCGAGCTGCCGATCAATGCCACTGAAGACAGGGTCGTCGGCACCCTTGACCTCGAGCACGCGTTGAAAAAGGGGGAGAAGCGCTTCGAGCCCGGGCTCCTCGCCCTGGCAAACCGCGGCATCCTGTACGTGGACGAAGTCAACCTGCTTGACGACCATATCGTCGACATCCTGCTCGACAGCGCGGCCATGGGCGTGAACATAGTAGAGCGCGAAGGGGTGAGCTATTCGCACATGGCGGAATTCATTCTCGTCGGCACGATGAACCCGGAGGAAGGGGAACTCCGGCCCCAGCTCCTTGACCGCTTCGGCCTCTGCGTCAGCATTTCCGGGATCGGAGTCGCCGCGGAGAGGATCGAGATCGTGAAGCGCTGGAACGACTATGAATCGGACCCGGACGCCTTTCTGGCGCGCTGGGAGGCGGAGGAGAAAAAGCTCGCGGACAGGATCGTCGACGCCCGGAAACTCCTGCCCGGCATCAGCCTTCCCGACGCAATGCTCGAAAAAATAGCTACGGTCGCCTGCGCCGTCGGCGTCGACGGGCATCGTTCCGACCTCGTCATGATGAAGGCGAGCAGGACGATCGCCGCGTACCACGGCCGCACCTCGGTGACCGATGACGATATCCTCGCCAGCGCCGAGCTGGCGCTCTACCATCGGGTCCGCCGGAAGCCCTTTGACGAGGTCCGGCTCGATATGGATATCGTTCGCAGGGCGCTTGCCGGCAAAGGAGAGTCGTTGACGCAATGACAGACAGGCCCGGACAACAGCATGCGTACCCCTTTTCCGCCATTGTCGGCCAGGACCAGCTGAAGCTCGCCCTGCTGGTCAATGCCATCGTTCCCCGCGGCATGGGCGTGCTCATCAGGGGCCAGAAGGGGACGGCAAAAAGCACTGCCGTACGCGCGCTGGCAAGCGTCCTCCCGCAGATCAGGAGGGTCGCCGGATGCCCCTTCAACTGCGATCCGGACTCTCCCGATCATCTCCTCTGCGACACGTGCAGAGCGAAAATCAACCGGGGCATACCCCTCCCGGTGGAGTACACGAATGTGCCCCTGGTGACCCTGCCCCTTAACGCGACCGAGGACAACCTGGTGGGAAGCATCGACTTCGAGGCCGCGATCAGGTCGGGCGTGAAGAGCTTTCAGCCGGGACTGCTCGCGAAGGCGCACCGGGGCATCCTGTACGTGGACGAGGTCAATCTCCTCGACGATCACCTGGTCGACCTTCTCCTGGGGGCGTCCGCCGGAGGGATCAATATCGTGGAGCGGGAGGGAATAAGCTTCTGGCACGCGTCCGAGTTCATGCTCATCGGCACCATGAACCCGGAGGAAGGGGAACTCCGACCGCAGTTACTTGACCGCTTCGGTCTCTGCATCCAGATAGATTCGCTCGACGACACCGGGGGAAGGATCGAGATCATGAAGCGCCATCATGAATTCATTGACGACCCGCCGTCGTTTTGCCGCCGCTGGGGCGACGCGGAACGTGATGAGCAGCGGCGCATACGGCAGGCCATTTCGATGATGGGGGACGTCCGCATCACCCCCGAAAAATATGCGATCATAACCAGGATGTGCCATGAGGCTCAGGTGGCCGGCCACCGGGCGGACATTGTAATTGAAAAGGCCGCACGCGCACTCGCCGCCTATAACGGGAGGTACGAGCCGGGGTACCGCGACCTTGAGTGTGCGGCCTTGCTTGCCCTGCCCCATCGCGTCCGGAGAAAGGATGAGGAGCAACATGACGGAGCCGCTCTCCGCACCAACAGGGACGAGCCGGCCGAACAGATACAGGTCGGCGCCGCCATGGCCGACGATAACAATAACGGCCGAAAAAAGAGCAAGAAAGAGAAAAAGAAATCCGGGAAAAGCAATGAGAGCGTCCAATCAAACGCCGGGGAAAGCCGGAGAGAGCATGATGATGATTCCAGGGAGGCGGTGGGAGGGTTCTTCGTGCCGCACCTCACCGGGGCCGCTGAAGCGCCCGACACCGCCACCCCGCTCCCGGTGGACATATCGCGCATCATCAACGGGCGGATCAAGACGACCTTTACCGCCCCGGGCAGGAGATACTGCTCTGAATCAACCGCGAAGCAGGGGAGATACGTGCGCGCCACGGTCAGCTCCGCGAGCGGCGATATAGCGTTTGACGCGACCATACGCGCGGCCGCCCCGTTTCAGAATATGCGGCCGCGGGCGGAGGCCGTGATAAACATCCAGGCCGATGACATCCGCACAAAGGTCCGCGAGCAGAAGAAAAACACCCTTCTCGTCTTTGTGGTCGACGCTTCCGGCTCCATCGGGTACAAGCTCATGAAAGAGACCAAGGGCGCCATTCTTCATTTTTTACAGGACGCCTACATCAAGAGAGACAAGGTCTGCCTGATCGCCTTCCGGAACGACCGCGCCGAAACGCTCCTTTCGCCGACCAGCAGCATCGATCTGGCGATGAAAAAACTGCAGGACCTGCCCACCGGCGGCAAGACGCCCCTGTGCGCCGGAATGCTTGAGGGATATAACGTGATTCGTTCAAGCCTTATAAGCAACAAGGGAATCCTGCCCCTCCTGGTGCTCATAACCGACGGGCGCGCCAATGTGGGCATGGATGCCAGCCTGGCATCGCAGGGCACAAACACCTTTTTATTATATGACGAGCTGTTCGCGATGGCCGAGACCATTCGAAGCGAGAGGCGCCTGAACTCCGTCATCATCGATGTCGAGCCGGCGGTAATCGGAGCCTTCCGCATGACCGAGCAGATAGCCGAGAAGATGGGGGCGAAATACGTCGCACTTGACACAATAAAATCCGGAACGATCGCGCATGCCGTCCGCACGGCGATCGCGTCGCCGGAATACGAGTGGAGGGAATAACATGGGAATCAACGGACGCGTCGGCACCCTGCCCGGGAACACGCCGATCACGGACATACCCCCGGACTACTTCCCGAAGGGGTGCGGATTCTGGTTTAAAATTCCTGAAGGAAGGGACCACGGTAAAAAAATGTTCTTCAGGGACAGCCGTCACGGGAAAGGGGCTCCGAAACGGACAATAGTGTTCGTGCACGGCAATCCTGAATGCTCGTATATATATAGGAAGATCATCCAGGATGTTATTGATAAGGCAAAAAAGCCTTTCAGGATCATCGCGATGGACCATATCGGTTTCGGGCTGTCGGATCAGGCCTCATACGAGATGGTCTGCATGGACCATGCGGAAAACCTTCTCCAGCTCATCAGGCATCTGAAGCCCACGAACATCACGCTGGTAATACACGACTGGGGAGGGCCGATCGGCGTCGGGGCGTTCCTCCGGGAGCCCGGGAGAGTATCTAACCTCGTTCTGAACAACACGACGATCTTCCCCATGCCCGAGAGCGGCTACACGTACCGGAACTATCCCATTCCATGGCTTCCATGGTCCCGGTTTCCTCTGATAATGCCGAACTTTATATGGGGCGCCTTTTCCAGTTACGCGATTTACCGCACGCCGACGAAACCCCTGAACATTATCGCGGGATTCGTAATTCAGGTTGCGAAATATCTCTTCGGCATCCTCGCCAGAAATGAAACACCGGCACAGAGGATTTTCCGGGAGCAATTCAAAACACGATTGAACGCCCGCAGCTCGATGCGCTTTGTCAGACAGTCCGCGGTATGGGGACACGGGAACACATACTATGAGCCTAGTCTCGGCAGCAGGGACACCGCCCCCTTTTACCGGTTCATGCAGGACAACATCAAAAAGCTGTGGGGACCGAAGGGCCGGCATATCGGCGCGCGGGCCCTTCTCGGCCGGTGGGACCCGCTCGGCAAAGACGAGGTGATCAAGCAGTGGACCGACAACCTTCCGCAGCTCGAGGGGCATGTCCGGCTATTCAACAACGTGGGGCATTTCATCGAGGAGGTCAAGCCCCGGGAGATCGCGGAAGCCATAATCGACGTTTCAAAGCTGTAGTGAACTGCCCGGCGCATCATATGTCATCGCGAGCGTAGCGAAGCGAGCCTGCTTTACTATTCATTATAATCACGGCTAAGCGGCGAAGACACTCCTGGCCGCCTTCTTGCCGAGGGCTATGAGGGTGAGCACCGGCGGTATTCCTCCCGAGCGCGGCATCACGCTGTTATCGCACACATAACAGTTCCTGATGGCGGTCTGAAGATCGCTCCCGACGATCCTTCCGATCGCCGCCGTTCCGCCGGGATGTCCCCCGATGCCCTTCGCGACCGAGATCGTTCCGGGGACCACTCCCGCGCGGATCATGATGCGCCGCGCCCTGTCGACGCCCTCCGCCATCCTCCGCTCATCGGCATCAGTCAGCCTCTTGTGCATGGTTCCGTCCTCGTCGATCGAGCCGCTCGGCTCGTCGCAGAGTTTCACGAACATGCCGGCGAGACGCTTCATGCGCATGCCGTTCGGCAGATAGGCGAGATGAAGGGCCGCTATCTGCGCCATGAAGGCGTTGACGGCCCCCGCGGTTCCGACCACGAACTCTCCCGCCATTGACTCGTCCGCGAAGGTATAGGTCATTTCATGATAGGTCCCGGCGCCGTCCTTCATCGTGCCCGCCATGACGGACATCGGGTCGGTAAAAAAATGGCCCCCGGCGTCCGCTATCCCGCTCTTCTTCAATATGATCGGCGTGCCGATGCCGCCTGCGGCGAGGATCACCCTGTTCGCCATGATCCTCTTTTGGCCGTAACGGTCCCTCGCGAGCACCCCCTCGGCCGAGCCGCCGGATGACAGCACCTTCACGACGTTATGGCGGACAAAAAGCCGGGCGCCGGCCTCGACCGCGTCGGCGAGATACTCGCGGGCGGTCCATTTCGCCCCTCTGCTGCAGCCGAAGAGACACCGGTCGCACGCCGGGTCGCACAGCTCCGGGTCGATAAAGCGCTCCTGCGGCCTCATCCTGAACCCGAGCTCGGAAGCAGCGCCAACCATGCGCATCGTGCCCCGGTAACCCCTGTAAAAGCTTTCCGGAACGGGCTGTATAGAAAGCTCCTTTTTTGTCTCCGCCACCTCGGCCGCGAGATCTATTCCCAGCTCTTCCTTTAAAAACGAAGGCGGGTCGTAGGCGTTCCCCGAATAGAGCATGGTCGAGCCGCCGGCGGTGATGCCCCTGCGGACCAGGACCCCGTCCTTGGACTTCTTAATATCGTACATGGTGGCGTAGGCGAGAACGCTTCCGACCGGCCAGCGATGGTAGCCTCCCTTCTCGAGTATGATAACGTCGTCCCCGCTTCTCGCGAGCTCCCGAGCGACCGTTGCCCCTCCCGGCCCGGAACCGACGATTACGGTGTTCGCGCGCGCCACTCGCGTCATCGCGCGCCTCCTCCGGCCCTCCCCAGGAGGTGGTCGACCAGACGCATTCCGAACGCGATGATCGTGATCACCGTCGGGCGGTCCAGCGCCTCCGGAAACACGCTGGCATCGCAGACATAGAGGTTGTCGATGGCGGTCTTCAGGTTGTCGTCGACCACCTCGCCGACGCGGCAGGTACCGCTCGGATGGGCGCCGCGGATCTCGCCCGCCACGATGCTCTCCGGAGCGCACCCGGCCTCTGCGAGTACCGCCCGCGCGATGTCGATCCCCTTGCGGATTTTCGCCATGTCGGCCTCAGTGAGGGCCTTGGAGACTCGCCCCTCGCTGTCGACCATGCCGCCCAGCTCATCCTTCACCTTCACCAGGATGGCGATCATCTTCCGGTAGCTCAATATCTTCGGGACGTGCCGCAGGCCCGCCTTCGCGAGGCTTATCAGGGTCATCAGCCGCGGATCAATAAGGGTACCGAGCCTGATGCCGTCGCTGTCGTACCACTTCCAGCTCACCACGCTCACGAGCGGGTCACGGTATGTCCCGATACGCGGGGAGATGCCGTAGACCAGCACGGTCGGGTCGACCACGCACCCCTCCCCGGCCTTCGCGATGCCGGCCCGCTTCAGCAAAACCGGCGTCGGGATCCCGCCGGCGCAGAGCACCACAATGTCCGAGCGGTAATCGACGGTCCCCCTTCCCCTGACGCGGGCCTTCACGCCAGTGGCGCGCCCGTTCTGTACGCTCACCTCTAGGCATTCCGCCCGCGTGACGACTTCAGTCCCCGCATCGGCCGCCTGCCTGATGAAGTCCCTGGCTGTCCACCGCTCTCCGTAATTCAGCCCGAGTGAGGTAAGGGCCGCGCTGCTCTGCCCGTTCCTGAACTTAGAGACGTCAAGGAATTTCGGCATCGGCTCCCACTCCTGGCCGAGGCGATTGCCTGCCGCCATTACCGAGGCCGAGGCCTCGCCCAGGTACTCGTCGGGAAGCACGGAGACATTGAGCTCGCGGCAAATCTCATCGGCATAACCTTCCAGATCGATACCGTACTTCGTCTTGAGCCACGGCGGGGGCATGGCCGCGGATCCGGAGTAAACCATGGTCGCGCCGCCCAGGGTCGTCGCCTTGAGCATGGTGAGGCCCTCTTTACTCTTGAAAAAACCGAAGCGGTCGAACATGGCCAGCGCGCCCCGGTAGGTCCCGAGGTTTGTATGCTCCCTCCCCTTTTCCAGCAGGCAGACCCGCTTTCCCGCTCGCGCCAGGCCCCTGGCGACGGTTGCCCCTCCCGGTCCTGAACCGACAACAATGACGTCGTAACAATCTGACATTATAGCACACTCCTTGGAGTTGGATAGACTCGGGAAATCACTCGCCCGCGCGATCAGAAATCACCGGCCGAGCTCATGCTCTTCAATTGCGCGCGCGGCCCTTTGAACCGCAAACGAAATAAGGTCGCCGCATGATCGGGGGCCCTTCATGTGCTCCTGGAAAGAACGAACGTCGGGGAACGTCTTTTGTATGATGACGCCGCACTCGACGCTTCCATACCGCTTCCTGAAATCGGCGACGATGCCGCGGCCGACTGAAAACGCCTCCGGTCGGCCCACGGGTTCGCGCCGGAGGAGGTTGAGATGCCCGACGACAAACCGCTTCACGACCTCGGGGAACCGTATCCTCCTGATGTCCCAGCCCGCGCGAAGATTCAGGGCCATCAGGCCGCCGGCGAGGGCGCCGCACAACCCGCCCCTGAGGCCGATCCCCCCGTCGAACACGACGCTGAGACGTTCGAGCAGGTCGTCCCCGACCCCTGTCGCGGCCCTCACGCCGCGCAGCACCTCGCGCGCGCAATGAACCGCGCCGCCGGCATTCCCCCCGGCGCCCCCCCGACCCGACTCTCCGGGTAGCGGGGGATCAAAGGACGAAAACTTCTTCGCCGACCTGTATAAATGGACAAGACAGCGGCCGAGCCTGTCGCCCGGGAGAAAATAGCGGACCTGTCCGGCGGCGGTATAAAAATCGACGCCGATCCGTTCCCTGCATGATGTCGTGCCGACGCTCTCCCGGAACCAGTCGACGTACTCCCCCGCCTTTTTCAGAACCTCTTCCTCCGCGGCTTCGCCTCCCGAATCGAGCTCGTCACGATGCAGCAGGGCGATGCCGACCGCGCCGCCCGACACCACGCCGCAGGTAGAACCGCTCGCGACGCCGCCGCCCTCGAGACCGGTCAACGCCTTCAGCAAAGTGTCCTCCCGCCGGCCCGTCATGTCCTGGAAAACTTCCAGGGAGGCGAGGGCTCAATTGAGATCTTTCAGCAAATAGAGGCTCCCGCGCAACCCCCACAGCATCGTGTCACGCCTATTCATGCTCGCCTTCGTTAACTTTTTTTCTGGAAATATCAATCTTCTTTCCTGTTATATTCAGCTCTTCCTTTCTCGATATCCTTCGATAATACGGGCTTTTTGAAGCATACAGTGCAGCCAGAGGATTATGCGCCAGCACCCGATCCTTCGCGGCAAGCACGGTTATGGGCGCCCTGCAGTATTTAATGAAAAGAGAGTCATGGCCGACGCAGAGCCCCAGCAGCACCACCAGGTCGACCTTCTCCCGGTTGAATATCTCGGCCTGCGCTATCGGGTTGCACATGGACTCCCGTATCTGAGGGGGTGCGATTTTTTCTTCCGGCAATATCCCTATATCCTCTTTTTGCACGCGCCCGGTCTTGCAGCACACCGATGAAACGGTGAAGCCCCTCGCTTCAAGAACTTCGGAAAACATTCTGGCCTCTTCCCGCACTCCGATACAAAAGGCGATGCCGATTGTCGAATATCCGCATTTCTTTGAGAAATTAATAATCTCCTCGACCCTGGTAAGCGTATTGCGTATTCCCTCGCCCGTTATCTCATAGCATTCAGCCTCCTGTATCGAGGCCAGGCGAGCGAATTCCCGTATAGCGGAATCATTGTATTCTTCTTGAGCCCGTTGTATTTCCTCCGGATGCAGTCTCATGGGACAGAAATCCGGCGCCTCTTCAACAGGCGGAAGAGGATCATTGACGCTTATTACCGGCGAGCATATCCTGCCGCCGCATTTCGCGCACGTGCTCAAATTCACATGGTCCTTCTCTTTCACCATATACCTCCATGAACCGTCATGATCGCGTCATCTCGCATTCCTTCACCTCTTCTGACGCTATTGAAAAGACACGCATCATGCCCTCCCCGCTCTGACCGCGCACAGCGAAATACCGGAGGCGATCACGGCCAGCGACGGCCTTATCGCGCCTGATAGCCATGATGTGCCCGCGCCTGTTTTGGATTGGACCTACGGGGGCGCCCACAGGGCCATCGCGCTGGTTCTGATGGACAGCGCCGCGACCGAGACTATGGCACACCTTTCGCATGATGGCAAGTAAAAAGTTTCGGAGAGATGTTTCTGCAAGTAACCGATCGTAATTCAAAAAGGCAAAAAAACAATTAACGCAATTGCCGTTATTATCATTCCGAGTACCACTAAAGCCTGTTTCATTTTGTCCCCCCCGCCCTTAGCATTGTACTATTAAAGTAGATAATAAAAAACTCGTCTTCCGCCCATGTGGGCTTTATTTATAGTGGAAATATAATGATTTCTTACATGCAGGTCGCGCTATTTCCTGATCAACCTGATTTCTTCGCAAAATAAGGGGACAAATTGTTGAAAAATATTGTTATTATTCCTCATACACATCAAGTAATATGCACCGCCCCGCGGTCCAGTGAAGTGAAAAGAACGGAATTGGTCTTATCGATACTGAGCAAGATACCTCTGGTTATATTCAGGTAATAATTCTTTTTATTCCGCGTCAGCTCTTCTTTCTGTGCAACAGCTTTTTCCAACACAAAACTCTCACAGGTGCCTGAGTACGACAAGCCGGGCGGCCATCCGAAAATTTTACTCTGTAACTATATTTTAAGAAATCCCGGCCGTTACTTTCAAAAAAATATTCTTGATCTTTTGCCGTCCAATTATTAATAATTACAACCGATCACACGGCTCGACGATTCACACAACAAGGATCATACAATGCTGAACAATATTATGATGGCGATATATCGTCCCCTCTATATCGTATTCCTCGGTGTAAACACGGCCGTCCTCGGAACTCTCGTCATCATAACCTCGTTCGCGGACCCAACGGGCAATTTTGTCCATTACATCGGGAAGTTCTGGTCGCGGATGAACCTCTTCCTTGTCGGCGCGAAGGTGAAGGTTTCAGGGCTGGATCATATAGCAAGGGGCTCGTCCTACATCGTGATGGCCAACCACCAGAGCCACTATGACGTCTGGTCGCTGATCGGCCACCTTCCCCTGCAGCTGAGGTGGGTCATCAAGAAAGAACTGCGCAGGATCCCGATCTTCGGGCTCGGGTGCGAGCGCATGGGACACATATTCATCGACCGCGGCAACCCGGACAAGTCCCGCGAGGAGCTTCAGGCCCTCAAGGACAAATTCCGGCACGGCGCCTCGGTCGTGTTTTTCCCCGAGGGTACGCGCAGCACCGAGGGCGGGCTGCTCCCCTTCAAGAAGGGAGGGTTCGTCATGTCCCTCCAGACCGGCATATCAATCCTTCCCGTCACCGTAAACGGCAGCAGGGAACTGCTTCCCAAAGACAGCACCCGGTTCCAGCCCGGCACCATCTACATCTCCATCCATAAGCCTGTCCCTGTGGAGAACTATTCCTATGAGAACAGGGAAGAGCTGATGGGGAACGTAAGAGAGATTATAGAGGCGGGGCTGCGATAGGGATGAGAGGGCCCTTACGCGATGGCCCTTAGTGCCATGCCCCCGCGGCCTCCAGGACGATGCCGGCAATGTCCCTGACCCTGATGGAGTCTTCCGCGGATTCATCCTTGACCGCGTCCTCCAGCATCTTCCTGCAGATGGGACAGGCCACCGCCAGTATGTCGGCCCCCGTGTCAAGCGCCTCGCGAACGCGGTGTCTAGACGGGCTGTCAGGCCCGGACCCGAGCATAGCGGTAAAGAAGTTCCCGCCGCCGCCGCCGCAGCAGAGGGAGTTTGCCCTGTTCCGTTCCATTTCCGCCAGTTCAATGCCGCGGATGCCGCCCAGGACGCTCCGGCAGGCATTGTAGTCGTTGTTCCATCTTCCCAGATAGCAGGGATCGTGGAAGGTGACCCTGGCCTGCAACGTTCCTCCGTTGATGTTGCTCAGTTTGAGAGCCAGCAGATGCGAAAAATGGAGCACATCGATCTTCCCGCCCGCAGCAGCATAGTAGTTTTTAAAGGCATTGTACGAATGGGGCGACAGGGCGATAATTTTTTTTACGCCGCGATCGCCGAATCCTTTCATCAGCCGTTCTGCCAGATGTTTGAAAAGGTCCTTTTCGCCGAGAGCGTATACGTCGTTACCGTCTGAGATTTCCTCCTCGCCCATGATGCCGAAGGAGACGCCGGCCAGCTGAAGCGCCTTCGCGACATTGCGCGCCATCTCCATCCCCGATTCATCAAATGCACCGACGTCGCCAATAAAAAGAAGAAACTCCTGGTCCCGATAGAGCGGGACATCAAGACCGTCGGTCCACCTGAGCCGGTCAGCCTGCGGCTTCCCGTAAGGGTTCCCCGTGTCATAGACGCGCATCAGGTAATCCCGCACCGGTCCCGGAAGCTTGCCGGTCTGCACGATCTCGTTTCTCGCCGCGATGACGATGTCCACCAGATTGTCCTTTATCTTAGGCAGGGCGCAGGCCTCGACGCAGTTTTTACAGGTGGCGCATGAAAATATGATCTCCCTGAAGCGGTCGCTCATCTCGACATCACCCTGGAGCCAGGCGCGGATGAGCCAGAGCCTTCCGCCCGGCGAAAATGATTCGAACCGGTACGTCATATACGCCGGGCAATTGATATCAACGAAGTTGAGCGGCAGCTTGCACCAGCCGCACCGGAAGCACCGGTGTAGCAGTTCCTGGTATTCCATCTATCGGGCCTCCCAGTTTCCGGGATTCATGATTCCATTCGGGTCCAGAAGCGACCTGATTCTGTTCATCAACTGGATCGTCCCCGGTTCCATCTTCCTCAGAATATCCTGCTGCCCGGGGGCCTCGGCCTTCCAGGGGATACCGCCCAGTTCCAGGGTGGCCCTGTTGGTCTCCTCCAGTGCCAGGGCGGACCGCGCCATGTTGTCCTCATCCGCCCTGTTGAAGGCATAGGCGTTGAAAAACATCATGCAGTGGCCGCGTCCGATGACGCGGGCCCCCATGGAACAGGTGACCCTGTGCTTCTCTGCAATGTCCAGTCCCGCGCTGCAGGCGCCGGGAAGCTTTTCAACGGGCATGATGCTTCCCACGTATTCAAAACCGCCGCCCTTCATCACGTCGGCGAACTTCGACAGGTCTTTCAGGGGCGCCCCGAGGAACTGGCTCTTCATATAGGGCGGCACCGGCATGAAACCGGACTCCATTGTCTGATAGTAATGCCGCACAGACTCGCGAATGATCCCCACCTTCATTGCCATCTCCTCTTCGGAGTTCGCGGTCACGGTGATGAGGAGGATGGGAAAGCCCCGAAGCCAATCCGGCTTGGGGGATATGGCGGCCACCATGTCCTCCGCCATTTCAGTCCCGGTTATGCGGTATATGAGGTCAGGCAGTATGTCAACGCTCCCGGTCATGTAGACGAGGATGTCCTCCATCTTCGGCTTCGGAAAAAGCTTGATGCCGATCTTGGTGATGATCCCGGTGGTGCCGTTCCAGCCGAGGAAGAGCCCCGCGAGATCGGGGAGGGGCGCCCGCGAGAACCATCCGGGGACGGTGGAGCAGGAGCCGAGCCGCACCGCCTCGCCGGTGGGAAGGACCGCCTCCAGGCCGGTCACCATCTCGGAGTGGAACCCCCCCTCGCTCTGGGAGAGATGACCCGAGCCGTGGATGGCCACATTTCCCGCAATGGTGGCCACCGGCGGGGCGTCCGGCAGGGAGTGCTTCAGGCCGGGGTGACGCCGTTCTAGATAGGCCTTCAGGACTCCCTGCGACACCCCCCCTTCCACAACCGCGTACCTGCTGGTCTCGTTTACCTCGATGATCCGGTTCATCCGCTTCATGTCCAGCACGATGCCGCCCTTCTGCGGGATGGTGAGGCCGGAGAGCACGAGTCCGCCCCCCATGGGCACCACCGGCACCCGTTCCCTGTTGGCCAGCCTGATGACCGCCTGCACCTCCTCGGTACTGCCGGGAAGAACAACAGCGTCGGGATCGTGCGGCTCCTGAAGACCCTGGTCGCGTGAATAAATATATTTCTCTTCCGGAGACGCCGACACATACCGCCTGCCGACGATATCCTCCAATTCTTTCAATATGCCTTCCATAATACCTCCTCTATTCTCCCAGGGCCATGTGGCACAGGTCCACCATGAGGACCGGCGTGATGCCCTCCTTCATCGTTTTGCCCATGAGGGTGTAGAAGCAGAACGGGCAGTTAAAAACAGCGTGCGTGGCCCCGCATTGTTTCATGTCAGCAATGTTCTTCTCCTGGTTTTCCGCGGCCAGCTCAAACCGCTGCTGCGCCTCCATGACGCCGCCGCAGCAGAGCGCGCTTCCCCGGTCGTAGCGGCGTTCCGCCCTCTTCACTCCGATGAGAGAGAATATATCGTCCACATAATGCTCCATTTCCGGTATGAGCCGCGCAGAGCATGGACGCTGGTACGCGACGGTAAGATTGAGCGGCTTTATTTTGTCTTTCAGGTGCAGGAGCCTCTCATGGAGGTACTGGAAGAGGTGCACCGGCCTGAAGGGAACATCCACGCCGTAGGCGGGCGCCCAGGACGTATAGGTGCCGTAGCACTCGTCATGGTAGCATATGACCTCCCTTGTTGCATCCTCCTCAAGATAACACGATGATATGCTTTTCGTGATTTGAGGAAGCCGCTCCCTGATGACCGAGCTGCGCGCGAAATGAAGGAACATGAGGTTGCAGAAAATGTCCATGCCGTCGATGACGGAGACCCCGGAAAAGAGGCTGCCCCTGATGCCTCCCTTCAGCATCGGGAAGGCGCAGAGGTCCACCAACGGGAACGACACCGGTTTTTTCGAGATGGTTCCCCTGGGGGCCATCATCCGCACCTGCGATTCCGCCAGGGGCCGCGGGGCCGGCAGCAGGTCCAGTTGTTCCTGGAGATCAACGATCCGGTAGAAGGGGTGGTTCCCGAAGGGGCAGTATTCCTCGCACGCATAGCAGGTGACGCATTTTCTCAGCACCTCGGAGTCCTCGCCCCTGCTGATCCTCAGGCTTTCCTCGCGCGCATGTTCCAGATCAATATCGATATACTGGCATTTCATCAGGCAGTCTACGGTCGCGCAGGCCGCGCACAGCTCAGGTTTGAAATTCAATATCTCCATGGCAAACCTCGCTCGGGGAATGATCTGGTTGCACAGATAATGAGCTATTATACCGCAATAAATTAATGCTGGCAATAAATAAAATAATATTTAAGCGGTCTTCAAGTGCATTATCCCTCGCCCCTGGAAGGTTCAGCATTTCACTGGTTTAAAACTCAGTCATACTGACGCATCCATACGAAGGGCAATACAATTGAAATCCAAATTGTATTCGATAGGACTTCGTTGAAAATCGAGGTATATACAGTATCCGGGGGGATGCCGATAGTTAATATAAAACCGAACGCTCCAGGGATCGAAGAACACATCGCCGAGAGGGATGCCGGCCGTCTGAGCCGTGCTTCCTTTTTGCGTCAACACTCGCTTCGATATATTCATCATTGAGTTCATGTCGCGGTGGCTGAATACCCTCCCGCAGATCCGGGGGCCCTTGAATTTCCTGTGCCCCGCCCGCATACAATCATTTTACCGACATCGGAATGGAAATGCCGCTCGCTTTCGGCGATTATCAAATCATTATGCATCTTTTTGTTCAGGTTAACGCCTGATCAGCTAAAATAGTTTCCTTAATTAATATTATAGTTTCTTTTTAATAATTATAAGTTTCCATTAAATAAAATAAATGCCTATTATTTATTGATTTTTATGATATTTTACTATTGTGGAACTATTTAAATATAAAAAAGTTTCCATTATTTTATTTTTAGTTTCCATTAATTCTTGACAGGTACCCGCTGATTCTTATCTTCTTCGTTGTTTTCTATGAGTAATACAGACCGCGGACAATCGCATGGGACTACGCGATCTGCATTGCTTCAGATTCCGAATAATGCCGGGTCCGGCATGAACTGCGAATGATTATCCGGTTCCCGGCAGTACGCGTACAGGGGGGATTATATGAAGATAGTATTCGTTATCGACAGCTGGAATGACGGCAACGGGGGCGTGGTGGCCACCAAGAGGATCGTCCATGGACTGATCGATCGGGGCCATCAGGTGGGGATAGTCTCCACTGGCACGCATACTGGTAATTATGAATTCCATGAAGTGCCCGGATTCGCTCCTCCTTTTGTGAGGGAATCTCTTGAAAAAATGAACTTCCTCTTTGCCAGGGGAAAAAAATCCGTGCTGCGAAAGGCCTTTGAAGGCGCCGACCTGGTGCAGGTGCAATTTCCTTTCTTCATCGCGCGCAATGCGGTCAGGGTCGCAAAACAGATGGGTTGTACCGTCACCGGCGCGTGCCATGTCCAGCCCCAAAACGTTATTTCCGCTATGGGAAAGGAGAACCCGGGAATGGAGAAGATGCTCTCGGCCTTCTTTGATTTCTGCCTCTACAATCGCGTTGACGCCATTCAGTGCCCCTCCCGCTTCGCGGCTGATCAGCTTGCAGGCAAGGGGTGCAGGGCCCACCTGCGCGTCATTTCAAACGGCATTCCCCGGGAGTACGCCCCGAACGGCGCCAAGCGGCCGTTGTGGCTCGGCGACAGGTTCGTGATACTGAACATCGGCCGCCATGCCCTTGAAAAGCGCCAGGACCTGCTGATTGAAGGCGTGCTCAGGTCAAAATACAGGGACAACATCCAGCTCCTTCTCTGCGGCAAGGGTGAAAACACCGAGAAGCTGAGGAAGCGGGGCATTACGATGCCCGTGCAGCCCCTGATCGAGTACGTCTCCCACGAGGACAAGCTCGCGTACCTGAACACGGCCGACATGTACCTTCACGCGTCGGTGGTCGAGCTGGAGAGCCTCTCCTGCCTTGAGGCCGTCGGCTGCGGCCTTCCCTGCCTGATCGGCGATTCGCCGCACAGCGCCGCTTCCCAGTTCGCCCTTGACGACAGGTTCCTGTTTGCCATGGACGACGCCGACGCGCTCGCGAAAAAAATCGACTACTGGTACGAGCATCGCGACGCCCTGCGGGAGCTGAAGCAATCGGTCCTCGCGATGGCCGAGCATTACCGGATGGAGAAGTGCATCACGGCCCTGGAAGAGTTTTTTGCCGATGCAGTCGCCGGGAAATTGGACGCCGAGGAGATCAGGATGGCAAGCGGACCGGAGCCGGAGGAAGCCGCCGAAGAGATGATACCGGAATTCGCGCAGGGCACGTACAGATCATGAACAAGCCGCTGAGACCGGAAATTCCGCGGGACAGGATCATCCAGGTCAATAACAGCAAGAAAATTGACTTCGATGAACCCTTCACGTTCATCTACATGGACTGGTGGTATGAGATTATGATCATCATCCCCTTTGCGATCAGCTATATCATTACGCTTTTTGTCGCGGCCTTCTACGGGTTCAGGGTGCAGGGAAGAAAGAACCTGAGGATTCTGCGCAGGCGCGGCTGCATTACCATTTCAAATCACTGCCATTACTTTGACACGGTGTTCGCGAACTTTGTCGTGCTCCCGAAAGCCCTGCACACCGCGGTGGCTCAGAGGAACTTCGAGGTCCCGTACGTCAGGCGCCTTCTGAGGATCCACCGGGCCTTTCCCATCCCCGCCAACGGCCGGGGGCTGGACATGATAACCGAACCTGTCGGCGAGGCCCTGAGGCGAAGGCATCATATTCACTTCCTCCCGGAGGGCGAGCTGGTGATGAAAAGCCAGACCATCCATCGCTTTCGCTCCGGGGCCTTCCTGCTCTCCTACAGGCACCAGGCCCCGATAGTGCCCATGGTCTACGTCATCAAGCCAAGGACCTTCCGGGGGAGACCGATGGGACCGAATTTGATACGGATGAAACTCGTCATCGGCGAGCCCATGCTTCCGCCGCTGATGAGGGAGGACGGGAGAGTTCCCATGGACGAAATTGAGACCATGGCCGAAAGGGCCGCCTCCTGGATGGAGGAGACCATCGCGGCCCATCACCGGTGATCCATATCATGAATCAAAAAAACATACCGCATGAAAATGGACCCGGGCACCGCGGGCTCCCGGACTCGAAAGGATTCACCGGAGCATTCTTCCGGGGCCTTCTCGGGAAAAAACGGGCGGTGCTCTTCGCCGCCGCGGTTCTGGCGGCAATCGCTCTTCCCGGGCTGCGGCATCTCGATATCACGGTCAATATAGAAGATTTTTTTCTGGACAACGATCCCGTCCTGAAAGACCAGCGCGAATTCCGGCGCCTCTTCCACGCGAATGATTTCGTGGGAGTTCTGGTCGAAGCCGACAATGTGTTTTCCCGCGATACTCTCGAGCTTATCAAACGCGTCAGCGACAGATTGATGAAAGAGGTGCCGCTGGCGCAGGAGGCCGTGTCACTCGTTCAGTTCAAGGCGCCGTTCATCGGCCCGGTCGCCATCCCATTCAGAAACGGCCGCCTCGACGCGCCCGACGAGGCCGTCGCGCTGTTTAAAACCTTCCTCAACTCCTCGCCGTCGCTCAGGGGAGTGCTCTTTTCCGCGGACAACCGCCAGGCCTGGATCAGGCTGAAACTGCGGCCCTACCCGCCGGAAAGCGTGTGGGATGAAGAAATGAAGCCGCTCTTCCGGGTCGGCAAAAAGGCGTACGATGTGGTACGGTCATTCAAGCCGGAGAAGGCCCGCCTGACCGCTACGGGACTCCCGGTGTACGCGTTCAGAAAGGAGTCGGAAATGATGCGAGACCTGATGAAGATCCTCGGCATCGGCGCCGTGGTGGCCCTGCTTCTCACGGTCCTCATCTTCCAGAATGTGCAGGGAGTCGCCGGGACCCTTTTCTCGATCTGCCTGTCCGCGGCATCCGTCTTCGGCATCCAGGGCCGGCTTGGGATCTCGATGGACAGCGCGTTTATCGCGGTGCCCCTGCTCCTTACCATGGGGGTGTCAATCGGCTACTCGGTCCACATAGCGCGGTTCTTCAAGGTGCATTTCCGCCGTACCGGCGACAGAAACGCTTCCGCGGTCTTTGCCATGGAAAAAAGCGCGAAGCCCGTCCTGTTCACCGCCTTCACCACAATCGCGGCGCTCCTCTCGTTTGTATTCGTCGAGATCAAACCGATTCAATGGGTGGGCCTCACCTCCGCGATGTGCATCTTGTTCGTGTATGCATCGAGCATGCTCCTGTTCCCGGTTATTCTCTCCCTCGGCGGAGACCGCGAGATCACAGCCGAAGCCCCCCGCGCCAGCGATATGGTCGAGAGGACGCTGGCCACGTTCTCCCACTGGCTCGTGCGCTACAGGATCCCGATAATCATCCTGTTTGCCGCGGCCACAGCCGTCACCGCGGGCGGAGTGCTCCGTCTGAAGGTCGACTTCAACGCGGAACAGATGATGGGAACGCGGCTGCCGCACATGAAGGACCAGGCGCGCATCGCGAAGTCTGAGATCGCCGCGGCCGAAGCCATTGACCTCGTTCTCACCTTCCCGGAAGGCGGCCTGGCCGATCCTGAAAACCTGAAAAGAATCGAGCGCCTGGAAAAGGAGATCGGCGCGCTTCCCCTGGTTAAAAAAACCTGCTCCCTTGCCTGGGCGGTAAGAAGTCTCAATTCGCTTCTTCACGGGCAGCAGGCCATTCCCGCGGGCAAAGACGGCATGCGGGACCTGCTCGAGGCGTCAAAGGGCGGCGATCAGGGCTATCTGCGCGAATGGGTGACATCAGATTATTCAGCGACAAGGATTTTCATCGTGTTGACCGATTTCAGCTCGCTTGCCATCGAACGGAACATCAGAAAAATAAGGTCCCTCGTCGCCGGCATTGTTCCATCGGCGACCACGTCTTTTTTCAGCGGGCCCACCTATCAGATGGCCGTCATGAACCAGTATATTACCAGGGGACTGATACGGTCCGTCATCTTCTCTTTCGGCCTGATTACGATACTGATGATGATCGTCTTCAAGAGCGCCCGGCTGGGAATCATCGCCATGATCCCCAATATATTTCCGGTGCTTGTGACTGGCAGCGTTATGGGCTACTTCAATATTCCCATGGAATTCGTGACCATGACCGTCGCGCCCATGATCATGGGGCTTTCGGTCGACGACACCATTCACTTCCTTTCACATCTGAAAGATGATCTGGAGAATGGAAAGGATTTCGAGTCAGGCGTCACGCGGACATTCACGGTCGTCGGATCCGCCATAACGGAAAGCACGCTTATCCTGTGCGTGAGTTTTCTCGTGCTGGTATTTTCACAGGTGAACAGCATCAAGAACATGGGATGGATCGCCAGTCTCGGGATTTTCTCGGCATACCTGGCGGACATATTCGTAACGCCGATAATCGTCAAGAAGCTGGGTCGTTCCTCATTGCGGCCCGCCGCGGCCGGCAGTCCCGTCTTTAATCCATCCGGCGCCGGTGGGTCCCGTGTTTCATGACCGAGCGGCTGAACCCGGACACCGGCCCGGCCCTGCCTCAGGTAAATAATTATTGACAGTTACCCATTTTACACCTAAATGGGTCTATACTATTTAAGCCTGTAAAACATGTCCGAAACCACGGTCCAGCAAAAAATCCTCGATACATTCCACCAGCTTGCCATCACCCATGGCCTAAAAAAAGTCACCATTGACGTCCTTGCCAGGGAATGCGGCATCTCTAAAAAAACGGTATACAAGCATTTCAGCAACAAAAAGGAGATCCTTGACCGGTTCACCGAGGACATCATCTCGAGGCTCAGCGACGAGTTCTATAAAACGCAGATAATAGAAGACAATCCGAAGAAGGTGCTGCTGAAATTCTTTGATATCATCTTTGAGACAGTGCAGAAGCTTCCGCCGACCATTGTGCGGGACGCGGCGCACTATTACCCGGACATAGAAGGAAAGATAATCCAGCTCAGGGAGCAGTACACTATCGTTTTCCTCAAGATCATCAAGAAAGGCATCAGCCAGGGGCAATTCAGGGACATCAACCCCCTCTTTCTCGAGGGGGTCTACGATGCGATCGTCAACCGGGTATTCACGCCGAGTTTTATCGTCCAGAACAACCTCTCGGTCCAGGACGCGCTCTCATCATTCAAAACAATACTGTTTAACGGCCTTCTCAGGGACGAGGACGAAGGGGAGTAAGCCGGCGAGCTTACATCCGCATATCCCTGTATTAATCACAGCACAGGCCTTTCTACGGCCACCGCGAAGAATTTCGAAAAGCGTGCCCGGTGCTTTACATACATGGCAGGCATTCCCGCACTTCTCTATGTCGGTGCGACACTTATCGGCTTTAACTTCGGCGGAAACTTCGCGCTTTTCCCGGCCATTACCGCCGATACTTTCGGCACCCAGAGCGTGGGCAAGAACTATCCCTTTGTGTTCCTTTCCTATGGCGTCGGCGGCATTGCCGATCCGATACTGGGCGGGGTCCTTGGCGACATGGGCAATTCCCCGCTTGCATTTACCATTTGCGGCATAGCATGTCTTGTTGGCGCTGTATGTACGGGTCTTGTAAAAACGCCTCACCATAAGCAACAAGATATTGAACGCAAGCAAAAAGGCGGGATCGCAGCATCCCGCCTTTTTTTTATCCAGAAAACCGTTCCTCTCAACGTCCCTGCATCACTTCCACCTGATTTTCTTCAGCAACAGGTAGGCCTCTTTCTCCTCCCGAGCGCACTCGAAATACAATTGAGCGGTCTTCTCCAGATCGACTTCATCGGTTTTCCCCTGGATGAACTTTCCACAGGTAGAAGCCGCCAGCCGCCATTTATCGCCGACGGAGGTAAATTTTTTCGAGGCCTCCAGGAGCTCCGGTATCTGCTACTTTCATAAAAACACCCTCGCAAGTGGTTGGATAGTCCTACACGGATAAATATTTCTTGTCAACTCTTAACAGGGAACGGCGGATGCCCCGCCATAAGGGTGGACGTCTCCTTTCGACTCCGCCCATGGCGACACTCTCTCTTAATTGATAAATTTTAATTGACGCCGCCCCGCCGTGTCATTCATTTTCTACACATGTGGCCACTCAACAGGATTAACCAGGCGCCGCCGCTACTCTTCGCCGTCATCGCGGCGGCGCTCGCGGCCGCCGCCTGCTCCGCGCCGGCGACGAAGCCGGCCCCCGCCTTCACCTTCGTCGTGATCGGCAACACCAGCCCGGCCTCCCCCTTTACGGGGTACGCCGAGAAGCTCGACCAGGTGTTCGAGAGCATCAACCGGGAAAACCCGGTGCTGGTTGTCCACACCGGAAATCTGGTGCAGGGCGGATCGGAGTCCGTGGGCGTTTCGGAAAAAGACGTTGCGCGCCAGTACCGCACCTTCCTCGAACAGAAAAAAGCGCTCGGCCCGGTGCTCCACATCATGGCGGGCGAAAAAGACCTGTACAACGGCAAAGCCGATCTGTTCAAAAAGTTCACGGGCCGCACGCTCTGGTACTCCTTCAACTACGGTAACATCCACTTCATCATCCTCCACGTCCTCCACAAGGAGCACTGGATGTCCCCGGCGCAGAAGGCGTGGCTGAAGCGCGACCTCGAGGCGCAGCGCGACGCGGCCGCAATATTCGTGTTCACCCACTACCCCGTGCTGGCCCCGCCCAACAGCGGCATACGATGCGTGAACGGGAACGACCTCCACGCCCTCTTTGTCCGCTATCCGGTTAAAGCCGTACTATCCGGGAGCATCAGGGGCCTGTACGACTACGAAAAAGACGGCGTGCGGTATATCGCGGCGGGCTGCTTCGGCTTCACCATGGAGGACTGGCACTGGGGCTTCAACCAGTATTACGTCGCCCATTACGACGCGGGCAGGCTCTCGATCAGGGGCGTCAGGGTCAATTTCACCGGCCCCTCATACCGTCCGAAAATAATTAGGCCGGCGCCGGCGAAAAAAAATTGACACGCCCGTAAAATCCCTCATCATTGGGGAGTAACCCGATCATCACCAGATCCCAGGGGAGTACGCCATGGCCTCAAAAACGACCCTCACCGAAATCCACGATATGATAAAAGAGCTGACCGAGATTGAATCGGAGCTGGAGCGGAGCATAAACACCACCATGTGGGTGAGCGATCCGCACGGCGCGGGCGAGCGCTTCACCACGATTCTGAAGGGACGGTTCGGCCTGATATGGAGGACGGCGCAGGAGGCCCTCTCGAAGTATTTCCCCGCAGAGAAGCTCGACTACCTAGACCAGGTGATCCAGGCCGAACGGTACATTCCCCGCATCGAGGAGTTGTCCATGGAGCGCCAGGACGTGATATCGGCACTGGTGAAAATCATCCGCTACAAGGTTGAAGATATTACCGACTTCGACCTGGTGCGCAGCAACATCAACAGCGACCTGAAGACCGTGATCGAGAACCTTATCCTCGATTTCCACGTTCCCAACATCGTGTACGAGAACGAATTCATCACGGACAAGGTCATCACCGCCCTGGCCAAGATCGTGAAGCAGGTCATTCTCGGCCAGCTCGTGGTGCTGGGCGACGTGTTCGACCGGGGCGACGAGCCGGACAAGATCCTCCGCATCCTCTCGAGCACCGCCATACGGCCGTACGTCAGGTTTGTCTGGGGGAACCACGACATACTCTGGATGGGCGCGGCGGCCGGCAACAAGTCGCTCATCGCCGAGGCCCTGCGCATCAGCGTCCGCTACGACAACCTGGCGTTCCTCGAGCGCCTCGGCATCAACCTGAACCGTCTGAAGGCCTTCGCCGAGAAACTCTATCCGGGCGAGATCACCGGACTCTTCAAGGCAAAGATGGAGATCTCCCGCAAGATGGAAAAGACCCTGGCGATGATCCAGTTCAAGCTGGAGGAAAAAACCATCAAGCAGTTCCCGGAGCTCCAGATGGAGTCGCGCCTCAACCTGGAGAAGTTCGCAGAAATGATGAAGCGGGGCGAGACCGAGGGGCTCACCGACACCAATTTCCCGACGCTCAACCTGGACAACCCGCTGGAGCTGACGCCCGAGGAAGCGGAGGTAATCGAGGACCTGGCGACACAGTTCACGTCCGCCTCAAAGATAAAGGAGCTGATGAAGTACCTGTTCGAGGAAGGGAAGCTGTACCACATCAACAATTACATCCTCAATATTCACGCCCTGATCCCGAGCACCGAAGAAGGGACCTTCGACAAGCTCTTCGGCCAAAAGGGGAGAGAGCTCCTCAACCATATCGAAAAAATGGTGAAGAACGTGGGGAGACGCTACCTCAACGGCGAGAAGCAGGACCCGTTCGAGCTGGCGGTCATGTTCTACCTCTGGTGCGGCCCCAAGTCCCCCTTCTTCGGCAAGCACGCGATGAAGACATTCGAGCGCTACTTCTTCAATGACAAGGCGACTCACAAGGAAAAAACCCTGCACTGGGGCGAGAATCTAAAGAAAAAAGAGTTCATGGACCTTATCATGGAGGAGTTCGGGGCCGAACGGATCGTGTACGGCCACACGCCGGTCGACGTCATGAAGGGCGAAAAGCTGGCCTCCCCGGATGGAAGGGCGATCAACATCGACGGCGGATTCTCCGAGGCCTACCTGGGACGGGGCCACTCGCTCATCCACACGCCCTACTCCCTCTATGCCATCATCCTTCCTTCGCTCGACGAAATACGAAAGGCGAAGCACGCGAACCTCAAGTTCGAGGAAATAGCCCGGTTCGACAAGCCGAAAAAAGTGAAAGACGTGTACAAGGGGAGCGAACTGCAGAAGCGGAGGGACGAGCTCCAGAAAAAACTCCGCGATTACGTGAAAAAATCAGTCTGATTATATCCACATATCGGATAGCGGGCCCGTCCAGCGCAGTATAGGCGGAACAAACGGCGTAAAAAAATATCCCAAAACAGGTATCAGAAATTGTCCATGCTTTTAAATCATCCGCGCTATTTTATAGTTGATATTAATGTGTCCGCCTTCATAGTTTGGTTTACAGGTTGATGTCTCATGGCCAACGAAATCGCTATCCGCATAAAATTCTTTTCCGGCATAGACAGGGAATTAAAGCTCGAAAACTACAATCACGAGCAGGGACTCGCAATGAATGTCCCGGCCGGCAAGCGTCTGAAATGGGCCCTCAGGACGGCGGGCATGCCGGCGTTTTCGAACCACGCATATTTCAGGAGTGGGGAGCGGATAAGCACCCGGGCCAAATTGAGGAATGGCGACGAGGTGACCTGCCTCAAGCCGTCGGGGGGCGGCTGATTCAAACATCGACTGGCCGCCAGGCCCGATGATTATTTCTGGCGATTATTAAATAGAGTAAATATATAAAATAGAGACTATTTTATAATTTAACCCAGGAGAAGCATCATGCGCGAAGTCATCGGCAGCAATAACCGCATACTTGAGATCGATCTCAGCACAAAAAAATTCACCGTATCCGAAATTAACAAAAAAGACCGCAACATGTATCTCGGCGGCAAGGGGATGGGGCTCAAGCTCCTCTATGACCGGATGGAGCCGGGCGTCGACCCCCTGGGCGAGGACAACATGATAGCCTTCACCATGGGTGTCTTCATGGGGTCCGGCGCCCCCTGCTCGGGCAGGTTCGAGGCGGTGACCAAGTCCCCCCTCACCGGGATCATGACCTGCTCTTCATGCGGCGGGCCGTTCGGTATGGCACTTAAAACCACCGGATGGGACGCGATGATCATCAGGGGAAAGGCGAGCGCACCCGTCTACCTTGCCATCGACTCGAAGGGGGTTCAGTTCAAGCCGGCCAAGGGCATCTGGGGCAAGGACATGAACCAGGCGGAGGCGGCTCTGCTCAAAGAGGGCGCGGGCGCTCTGGTCATCGGTCAGGCGGGCGAGAATCTGGTCCGCATCGCCAACATCCGTTCCGGCCACCGGTTTGTCGGCAGGGGCGGCATGGGCGCGGTCCTCGGCTCGAAGAACGTCAAAGGGATCGTGGCAAAGGGGGGCGAGATCAAGATCGTCCCGGCGAAAAAGGAAAAGTTCAAGAAAATAGTCAGAAGGTTCAACAAATACATCAACAACAACCCGGTGACCTCCGGCACGTACCGGAGCTTCGGCACCAACTCGGCAACCATCGCCTGCAACACCACCGGCACGATACCGGTCCGCAACTTTACCGGCGGCTCGCACGGGGAGGTCCACAAGATCTCGGGAGAGACAATGGCCGAGCGCTTCAAGACCAAGTGGGACACCTGCAAGCCGTGCACCATCATGTGCGGCCACAAGGGTACGATCGCCGGCGAGGAGCGGCACATTCCGGAATATGAAACCGTTCATCTCCTCGGAAGCAACCTGGAGATCTTCGACCCGGTGGCGGTGTCCGACTTCAACGAACTCTGTTCGAAATACGGCATGGACACCATCTCCCTGGGGGGCATCCTGGGCTGGGCCATGGAGGCCACGGAGAAGGGCCTCATCAAGACCAGCCTGAAGTTCGGGTCGACCGAGGGCGTGGCGGACATGATCAGGGATATCGCCCTCTGCAGGGGCATCGGCAAGGACCTGGCGCAGGGCAGCCGCCTGGCGGCGAAAAAATACGGCGGCGAGGATTTCGCCATGCATGTCAAGGGGCTGGAGCTTCCCGGGTACGAACCGCGCGGCGCGGTTGGCCACGGGCTCGGGTACGCCACGGCAAACCGGGGCGGCTGCCACCTCTCATCATACGTCATCTCGATCGAGATACTCTTCAACATGGCGAACCCGTTCACCCCGAAATGGAAACACTACATGGTCAAATTCATGGAGAACCTGTTCGCCGCGATCAATTCGCTCCACATCTGCCAGTTCACCGCGTACGCGGTCATGTTCGAGCCGTTCCTGGTGAAGGTGAGCCCCTTTCCCCTCCTCAAAGTGCTGATGGGGAACATGGCGCCGCTGGCGATGAACCTGATGGATGTGAGCCTCTTTCCCGAGACCTGGCACGCGATCCTCGGCAAACACTACATCCCCTACTTGGGGATGCTGAAATTCATTAAAGCGGGAGAGCGCGTCCACGTGCTCGAGCGCTATATGAATACCAGGGAGGGGATATCGAAAAAGGACGACACACTGCCGTTGCGTCTCCTCACCGAGGGGCGGAAGTGCGACGCGAAGGAGCACACGGTGCCGCTCGAGAAGATGCTGAAAAAATATTACAAATCACGGGGCTACGACGAGAACGGCATTCCTAAAAAGCGGCTGCTGAGGCGCCTGGGAATAAAGATACAGTAGGCCCCGGTCAACGGGCCAGCCCGCGGCGCGCGGGCGCGACATTATAAACAACGAGGAATGAACATGCACATACCAGATCACTACGAATTCCTGAATCACTCAAAGATAATCTCGGGGAAATGCGCGCTGGAAACCATCCCGGCCGAGCTGGGCGGCTACGACGCGCAGAAGCCGCTCGTCATAGCGCTCAAGAGCGTTGTCGAGCGTGGCCTGAAAAAGAAATTCATCAAGACCTTTTCCAACTCGATGGTCGTCCTGGGCGGCATTTACGACGAGGTTCGCGAATACGCCGGCATCTCGCTGGCACAGGACGCGGCGATTCTTTTCAAGGCGCGGGGCTGCGATTCAATCATCGCGCTTGGCTGCGGCCCGGCCGTCGACCTCGCCAAGGCGGTGAACGTCCTGGTGTCGGAAAAAATCGACAACCTGTCCGCTCATTACGAGGGGGCGGCGATTAAAGGCCCGCTGAAGCCCCTCATCGTAGTCACCGCGGGGCGCTCAAACGGCAGGGAGGCGGCCAACGCCCTGGTAGTGGACAACAGGGAACTGGTTTCCGACTTCCTCTGCCCGGATGTGTTCATCATAGACCCGCGCATGACGCCGGGCAGCTGCGGCGAATCCGTCGCCGAGTCGGGGGCGACGGCCATGGCCCAGGCCTTCGCGGTCCTCACGGACCGGGGCATCAACCCGATGACCGCGGCCGTGGCCCATCCCGCCATGAGCTATCTTGCCGAATATCTCGCGAAGGGCGTGAAGCGGCCGAAGAACAGGCAAGCCAGCGTCGCCCTCGCGAACGCCTCGGTCATGGCATCGGCCGCCTACTCCAATTCCCGGCCCGGGATGGCGAACCTCCTTGCCGGGGAGCTTGCCGAGGCCACCGGCATTTCCGCCGGGCGCTTCGAGCGGATCATTCTTCCGTCGGTGATAGCCGCGATGCTGAAAAAGAAGGCCTGGATTGAGGACGATCTCTACCTCGCCGCCGCCGGCATTGACGGGTACGCCGCGACCCCGGCCGGAGAGAGGACGCAGCGGGGGCTTGAAGTCTCCCTGAATATCGTCGGCGGATTAAAGAAGGTCCTCCCGGTATCCCTCAGCGAGATGAAGGTCCAGAAGCACTTTTTGGAGAAGGCGGCAAAAGCCGCCGCGGCAAAGAGCGGGAAGCGTTTCACCGAAGCGGAGTGCGCCTCGGTCCTCGCGCAGGCATGGGACGCAGCCGGCAAGGTCAAATAAACAAGGAGAAGGAGTATACCATGAATATAAACAAATATCCGGAAATAGTCCCGGGGAGAAAGTTTTTAAAGGAATTCTATGTCGGCATAATGCTCTGGGTTGTGGGCAGGGCGTTGCAGGTAGCCGCGAAAGTGGACAAGGAAGTGAAGGCGGAGCTCGCCAAACTTCCGAACAATTTCACCCTTCGCATGATGGTTGCGCCGGAAAAGGCGTTCCCACTCTTCTTTTACGCGAAGCTGCTCCCCTCGTTCGTGACGGACATAGGACTGCTGCCCTACGGCATCCAGATGTTTCTCCACAAGGACAAGGAGGGGAACATCAAGTACATCGGGGCCGACCCGAAGGGGAAAAAGGCGGACCTGAGCGTCATTTTCACGAGCATTGAGGCAGCGTGGCTGGTCCTCTCGTTTCAGGAGTCGACCGCAACGGCATACATGCACGGCCGGTTCGTCGTGGAAGGCGATCTTCCCCACTCCCTGACATTCGTCCGGGCGCTCGATATCGTTGAAGTCTTCCTTCTTCCGAAGATCATCTCGGGCCTGGCCGTGAAGAGATACCCGAAGTGGTCGGAAATGTCGCTGATGCGGAAATTCTGGAAGCGGATCGTGATTTATATCCGCGCATTCACCATAGGATGACCCGTTGCGTTACTATACCAATAAGTGAGGAAAACCGCCATGTTACTACCAAGCTTTTACGATTTCTGCTGCCGCGTGAAGACAATATCGGGCCACAAGGCCCTTGAAGCGATACCGGGGCTCCTTGCGGGCATGAACGCCCGCAGGCCGCTCATCGTGACCGATAAAGGGGTCGCGGCCGTCGGCCTTATCGGGATTGTGAAAAAAGCCCTGGGGAGCAAGCTTAAAATTGGCGCCATATACGACAACGTGCCGGTCGATTCCGATTACAAGGTCGTGGACGACGCCGCCAAGGTCTACAAGAAAAAGGGCTGTGATTCGATCATCTCGATCGGCGGCGGGTCCGTCATTGACACGGCAAAAGGCATTAACATCGTCGCGTCCCTCGGCAGCGACACGCTCCTCGATTACCAGGGCTTCGGCGCGGTAAATAGAAAGCTGAATCCCCATGTCGTCATTCCGACCACCGCCGGCACGGGCTCCGAAATGACCCTGGTTGCGGTCATAGCCGATCCGGACCGGAAGATCAAGATGCTGTTCGTCTCTTATTTCATCCTCCCGGATATAGCCGTGCTTGACCCGCGCATGACGAAGACCCTCCCCGGCTTCCTCACCGCGGCCACGGCCATGGACGCAATGACCCACGCGTGCGAGGCGTATTTCTGCCTGGAAAAGAACCCGATGAGCGACGGGCATGCCTATCGGGCGATCAAGCTCATCAGCGATAACTTATTAAAAGTGGTGAAAAACCCGGGCGACATGAAGGGAAGGCTCGCGCTGGCCAACGCCTCGGCGCTGGCGGGCGTCGCCTTTTCAAACTCGATGGTCGGCGTGGTCCACAACCTCGGGCACACCATCGGAGCGCTCTGCCACGTGCCCCACGGCAACGCGATGAGCATACTCCTTCCCTATGGGATGGAGTATAACCTGCACAAGTCCGGTGATATCATCGGCGAGATCCTTCTTCCGCTGGGCGGGGCCGAAATATACGCCTCCACGCCGAAAAAGAAGAGGGCGGAAAAGGTCGTCGAGCTTATACGGAAGATGAACCAGGACCTCCACGACGCCACCGGCGGGAGGCACCCGCGGTTCCTGAAAGAGATCACGGACCGGAACGGCAAGCAGATCGTCCCGCATTCAATGCTCCCCACCATAGCGGACTGCATGATGCTCGACGGCGCCCGAATGTCCAATCCGGAGGAGGTCCTTCCGGCGGACGCCATTCTGATACTCGAGCACGCATGGGAGGGAACGCCGCTTAATCGCAAGAAGATAAACAAGGGCGGGAAGAAGGTGAAGTATTAATATATCATAAAGAAGGCGAGGTTGTGCAACCTCGCCTTCTTTATCATCGCAACCCCGCCTTCTTTATTTTCACAATTTCTGCAGCGGTCTCAGGTACCGTTCTATCCTGTTCTTGACCTCGATTACCTTCTGCTCGTCCTTCACCACCAGGTCCACCTGTTTCTTCCCCGCGGGGACCGCTTCGATGGCCATTATCCTGCCCAGCTTGGTGATGGCGTTTTCGTAATTCGGCATAGACAGGGATTCGGTGAGCTTCACCTCAGACAGGTGGAAGAGCTTGATGCCGTTCTTTCTCACCTCGTACATCAGATCCTTGCGGCTTGAACGCTTCTTGACCTGATACACGCTGTCGCACACGATCAGGTACGATTCCAGGAAGTCCTGCACGGCCTTGGCGAAGAGGACGAGTTCGTCGCGTTTTTCATCCGCGACATGGTACCGTCCTTCCCGGTGGGCGACAGTGCCTCGTTCGGTCAGGAAGGCGAGCGCCTTCGCTATGGAGCCGGCGCTGTCGTACAGGGATTCGTGGTAGACGAACTCCTCGGAGAGCAGGTCCATCATGTCCGCGAAGACGTCACCGATCCGGTGTCCCTCCAGACCCTCGTCGCCGCCCAGGACGAGAAGGGCCGTTGAAACGAAGGACACGGGGAGAAAGTAATGGACGATGCTGTTCTTGTAGAAATTGATCCGCGACCGCTCGTTCTCGCTCAGGGTATAGAGCCCTTCTATGAGCTCGCCCGTCCCCCTGCCGACGCCGGCGATCGGCTCGCCCACGATGCCGTCCTGAAAATACGAATCCAGGACGTAATCGATGATCTCGTCGATATTGGAGGCCTGGGCGAGATGATCGCTCATCCGCACGCCGCTGAATTTAAGGTAATCGAGGAGGATGTTGATCCTCTTCTTCAATATATCCCTGGTAAAGCCCTTTGCCGACGACAGCAGCATTGATGAGGACGCGACCGAGAAGGGGGTCGCCATGATAATATCGCCGATCCGCCTGATAATGTGGTTTCCCAGCGAGACCGTCAGGTCTTCCCCCTCCTTCAGGCCCTCCCTGAATTCGGTGAAGCTGAACGGTTCGTTGAAGGAGAGGTAAACCTTGCCGTACTTGCGCTTCAGGAACTTTCTGCTCTTCACGAAATTCGAGGTGGACTCCGATTCCTTTTCCTTTCCCTTCAGCTCCATGTGATAGGTCGACTCCTCAAGGATCCGGTCGTAACCGATAGTTATCGGTACGAAAATCATGTCCCGCGCGTAGCCTTCGTCGATGGCCTCGATGAGATAGCTTATAATCCCCATCTTGGGAAGGGCGAGCTTGCCGGTCCTCGTGCGCGTTCCCTCGATGAAAACCTCGATGCTGTAACCCTCTCCAATGAGGGTCTTGATATACTGCCTGAAGATCGTTGGATAGAGGTTGAGCCCCCGGAAGGAGCGGCGCATGAAAAAGGCTCCTGACTTGCGAAAGACGGGTCCCATCGGAAAAAACGTCAGGTTGGCGCCAGCCACGATATGCGGCGGGATGATCTTATTCTCGTAAAAAATGCTCGATATGATCAGGTAATCCATATGGCTCTTGTGGCTCGGCACGAGGATGAGGGGGGCTCGCTGTGCCGCCTCCCTGACCCGCTTCAGGTCGTCTATATTGAAATTAATTCCGTCAAAAATCTTGGTGAACATGTACTGCACGGCCTTGTTGAACCACTTGATCACCAGAATCGAAAAATCTGCGGCTATCTCCTTGAAGTAGCGATAGGCCTTCTTCCTCAACTTCTTCTCTGACTGACGCTCGGACTCGACGAGGCTGTTGATCTCGTCCAGCACGTTTTTGTTGTACAGCACGCGCTCCATCATTTCCTGCTGGGACTTGAGCGTCGGACCCAGCACGGTCCGCTTCTCGTTATTGTAGATCTCGAGGAGCCTGGCCCGGATGCTCCGCGCGATCTGCTTCGGGTCGTCGGCTGGCGAATTTTCTATCTCCTCCCGGATGTTCAGGGGCTCTGAAATACGTATAAAGGCGGGGGTAGAGCTCTTGGCCACGGTGAAGAGCCCGGAAAAAAAGCCGCGGTCACCGGTCGCCCTCGAAGTGACGAGCGAACCGGTGCGCTCAGGATTCTGGTTCCAGAACAGGAGCTGGGGGAAGAGATATATCGGCTCATCGACGAGCTTCTGCGCCTCGACAAGATACTCGAGCGTGTCGGACTTTATCTCGATGTACCTCTGGATAAACTGCTTCCGGGATAAAAGCGAGAGCACGACGGCCCTGTTGTCCCTCATGCAGTCTACGAGGTACTCGGAATCCGAGACCTTTTCGAACTTCCTCCGGCCCGTAATCCTGCGATAGATCATGGAGACGGCGCCTGATATATTGGCGATCATCTGGAGAATGTTCGGGGTAAAATCGAGCGCGAGCTCGGGCGACCTGAAGCCATGCCGCTTTAAAAGGTTCACCAGGACCATGAGCGGGGTATTGGCGCTCTGGTATGAAACATAGACCGCCCGTCCCCTGGACTGGTATTCCTTGAGGGTCTGGAGGCTCTCGCTGTCGAAGTCTATGGTTCTGAAGAAGAGGCCGGCGATCTTCCCCATAAGGGAGTTGGCCCCGGTCTCCACCATGGCGTTCTTGATATACAGTGATTTCTCTATCCCGGTTCTGTCCATGAGCACCCGCCCGTTACAACTGGTCTTCGCTGTCTATTACATTGAAAAACTGGTCCACACCCACCATGTCCAGCAGTGATTTCACCCGCTGCGAGGGGCTTATCAGAACAAGCTCCAGCTCCCTGTCGAGGAGGCAGTCCTTCAACTTGACCAGGTCTCCCAGACCGGAGCTGGTTAAAAACGACTTCCTCGACATGTTAAACGCAATCTTTTTCGCCGAAGGCCCGCAGAGTTTAATCAGATCGCTGGTAAACTCATCTATATCAATACCCGATAGCCTTCCCTCCCCCTCTGGCAGGTCGACGATAAGAACATCGTGAATGAAATGATGGTCGATATTCATTTCCCACCTCTTAGTAACCGGGAAACCCGGCCTGTTACGATATTATTCTGAAACCGCCGAACGAGCGGGCGCATGTGCCGGACGGGCACGCGTCTGAAATGGAACGCGGAATTATGATTTTTTTCGAGATGTCCATATAATCAAAATGCCCAAAATCGGGCATATATTGAACTTTATAAAATGACATCTCCCCCTGCAACTATTTTTTTACCCGGGCGGTCCCCGCGCCAATAATACGGCCGTCCGGTTTTCTGACATTACCCGCGCTCTATACAATTTAGTATACACAGTTTTAAGGATCTAAACCCGGTTTTTTGAAAAAATTAATTGCAAATATCCTTATATTATACATACATTGACTACAAGTCTGTATTAAGACTGACGGGATGTAGCGCAGCCCGGTTAGCGCGCTTCGTTCGGGACGAAGAAGTCGGGAGTTCAAATCTCCCCATCCCGAAGTAAAAAACCGAAAAACAGAACTGCTGTGCTGAGCCTTCTGTTTGAAGCGGAACGCCCGATACATGTAACTCGTGGCCAGAGGAGCTGATCATAACAACGATACTATATGGTACAGCAGCAAAAAACCCACATACTCAACGAATCTTTTCCATCTGAACAGGGCAAACGAAAGGAAATCCTCGATTTTCTCTGTGAAAAGATTTCCGCGAGCAGTCCCGACATGGCAATTTCCATCGAAGACCTCTACCTCTCGCTGGACGAAGCCATCACGAATGCCATGGAACACGGCAACGGGTGGAACCCCAAAAAGAAGGTCACTGTCACGGCGGACATCGCCGGGAGGGACCTCCTTATCTCGATCGCCGACGAAGGAAAGGGATTCGACACCAGGGACATCAGAGCAAACCTGCATAACCGCGATATCCTCAGCACGCGGGGGCGCGGAATTTATATCATCAGCCAGTTCTGCGATATCTCCTGGAACAGCAGGGGAAACCAGATCAACCTCCGGGTAAAACGCCGGACATAAGAGACACGGGACATGCCGAAGCACGCGGAAACGGGAGCAACCCTGATATGCGCGCTCGCAGTTTTCCGGATTGTAGAGCGCAGCGCGTCAGCCCGGGAGTCGCTTCCCGCCGGCCTTGGCGGCATGGCCGAATCGTTCAAGGAAATCGCGGATGTGCTGGCGGGAATCAACACCTTCATTTCAGGCGTATCGTTCATATCGGATACGATAGGATTCTCCACCATCATCCTCTTCATCGCGGTACTGGTGCTATCGGCCGGTTATTCAGCCGCGGGCGTCCCCCGCGGAAAGGCGTCATTCCTCGCGGCGCTCGTCACCGCCGACGCCCTCTGGGCCGTCTGGAAATCAAGCTTCGGGACGGCCCCGGCCGATTACCTCCCCGCCATGGCCAAATCGAGCTGTATTGTCCTCGCGCCCATGGCCGCGGCTGCCGTTCTGAAGCGGGTCTGGCCCTGCATTGCGCCGCGCATACGACGCGCAGCGGGCCGCCTCTTCCGGAGGGGCCGTTCCCTGCGCAGAGAGGAATTTCTCGATATCTATAAAAAGTACGAGTCGCACAGTGCCAGGCTTAGATGGGCAGTCATGGCGGACATCCTCGCCGCGGGCGACGGCGACCGCGTGGACCTTTCGCCCGAAACACGCATGAACATCAACGCGCTCAAGCGGACGCTCTCGGATATGGACCGTGGCGGAGGCAGAAATACGCGCGAGTGAATAATTCTCCAGGGGGTTTAGGGAATGAGTTCTCTTCAGACAGAAATATTAATCAACAAAACACGCTACGTATTTACCGCGATGTTCATCCTCGTCGGCTTTTCGTCATTCATGCAAAAATCGGCCCCACCCACCTGGGGCGGCATCTTCGGGACAAGCGCCGTATTCCTTCTTCTCGCAATCGTGAACCAGTTCTTCATCATGAACAAAAATGTCTCGACCCCCCTTATATACGTTTCAGTGACAATCGAGATTTCCCTGGTCTTCATATTGAAGTTCGTGATGCACTTCGACGAGCAGGTCGGGTACGGCATGAGCATCAAGGAGCCCGCCACCTTCTGCGTCTATTTCCTCTTCATCGCGCTGTCGGGACTCCGGTTCAACAAGCGCCTCAACATTTACATGGGCGCTTACGCGATATTCACCTACTGCCTCCTGATGGCGCTGGCAGTTTTCGACGGGGGCATGGTATTTGCGTCAGACCCCGCCAAGATATTTGACAAAGGAACCGTCCGTCTGGCAAGCGAAGTCCCGAAGCTTCTGTTCCTGGGCGCATTCGTCTTCTTCCTGTCAAAGATGGCCGACTTCACCACGGGCCAGATGAACCAGATCGAGGAGGCGAAGGTAGAGGCCAGCAACAGCCTCCACGGCCTGAAGAGCGTGCTGGCGACCGTGGCGCAGACCGCACAGGAGCTGATGGCCAGGAGCGGCGAGCTCACGGAATCGTCCGGCAGGATCGACTCCGTGCTCAACGAGCACGGCGGCCTGATGCGCGAGGTGGAGACCATCATGAAGGAATTCACCGCGAGCATCGAGGACGTGCGCAGCAAGTCGAGCTTCCAGTACAAGACCGTGGAGGACAACTTCCAGAAGATAAAGGAAATATCCACGCTCATGGAAAAGATAAACGCCGACAGCTCGTCCCAGCGGGAAAAGGCGGACAACGCCCTCAGGCTCGCGGACATGAACGAGCAGAACATCAGGCGGACCATCGCGGCCATCACCGACATGAAGGAGAACTCGAAGAAAATCGAGGAGATATCGAAGACCATCAGCGAGATCGCCGACAAGACCAACCTCCTCTCCCTCAACGCCGCCATCGAATCCGCCCGCGCGGGCGAGCACGGCAGGGGATTCGCGGTCGTCGCGGACGAGATCTCGAAGCTGGCGACCATGAGCATCGACTCGTCCAAGGAGATCGCCACCATCATCAAGAACACGGTGAGCAACATAGAGAATTCATCTTCGATGATCAGCACGCTGGCGGGGAACCTGGGCCAGATAATATCATTCGTGAAGGAAAACTCAAAATTCATGTCCACCCTGAACGACGCGACGGTCAACGAGCTCAACGAAACCAGGGTCCTCTATTCCTCCTCGGTAGACGTGGACAACGCGGCCAAGGGGATGTTCGAACAGACGGACCGGCAGACCGCGTTCGTCCGAAAAATCGAGGAGTGGTCGAGAAACATGAGCAGTCTGGGGAGCGTCGTCTCCACCAGCATGCGCGACCTCCAGTCCCTCTCACTGCGTTTGAAAGAGCGGTCAGACGAGATGAAAAGCATCCTCGAGCAGAAGTAAAAAAGGGAGCGGAAAAGCCGCAACTAGTTATTGACAACCGCCCCCCACGGTGAAACAATTGTACCGGACACGGAAGCGGAGGGGATTTGGGGCAATGCATATCGAACGCAAAGATGCTGAAGGCGAATGCACCTTTATAATCATGGAGGAAATGACCGCCCAGAACGTCACCGGCCTGTCTGACGAGCTTACCCATTTCGTAAAAACCGACACCAGGGACGCCAACATAGACCTTTCGTACGTCCGCAAAATCGACTCCATGGCCATCGCCGCCCTGATCAGGTTCAAAAACATGATGACCGAGGAGGGCAGGAAGATGCACCTCGTCAATCCCAACGACAACATACTCCGGGTGCTCGACATATCGGGCCTGGACAAATTTCTGCTGGAATAGGCGCCCGCCATGGACCCTCTCGCGCGCAACGACAGGATCATAAGAAAAGGACCGCTCGTTCTCGTTATCATGGACGGCGTCGGCATCGGCAGGGAGAACGACGGGAACGCCTTTTACCTGGCGCGGACGCCGGTGCTCGACCGGCTGATGCGCGACTGCCCCTACACCACCCTGAAGGCCCACGGCACCGCCGTCGGTCTACCGAGCGACGACGACATGGGCAACAGCGAGGTCGGCCACAACGCCCTCGGCGCCGGGCGCGTCTTTGACCAGGGCGCCAAGCTGGTGAGCCGCGCGATCGAATCGGGCGCGATTTTCGAAAGCCCGACGTGGAACGAGCTCGTCGCCGGTCCCGCACGCGGGGGCGCGGCAATCCACTTCATCGGCCTCCTGTCGGACGGGAACGTGCACTCGCACATCGAACACCTCTACAAGATTCTCGACGCCTGCGCCTCCGGCGGCGTCAAAAAGGCGCGGCTCCACATACTCCTGGACGGAAGGGACGTCCCCGAGACCTCGGCTCTCGTATACGTGAGCGCGCTCGAGGAGCGCCTGGCCGCGCACCGGGACGCGGGCCGCGACTACCGGATCGCCTCCGGCGGCGGCAGGATGGTGACCACCATGGACCGGTACGAGGCCGACTGGAGCATCGTGAAGCGGGGCTGGGAGGCGCACGTCCTCGGCTCCGCGCGGCCGTTTAAAAGCGCGGCCGAGGCGATAGAGACCTTCAGGAAAGAGGACCCGGGCGTCACCGACCAGTACCTCCCCTCCTTCACCGTAGTGGACGACGCCGGTCCCGTAGGGAAAATCACAAACGGTGACTCGGTGGTCTTCTTCAACTTCAGGGGCGACCGGGCCATCGAGATATCCCGAGCCTTCGAGGAGAAGGAATTTTCGAAATTCGACCGCGGGCCCCTGCCTGACATCACCTACGCCGGCATGATGGAATACGACGGAGACTTGAAGATCCCGAAGAAATACCTGGTGCACCCGCCGGCCATCGACCGCACCGTGAGCGAATATCTGGTGAAATCGGGCGTGACGCAGTACGCCATATCCGAGACGCAGAAGTTCGGCCATGTCACCTATTTCTGGAACGGCAACCGGAGCGGCAAGTTCGACGAGAAGAGCGAGACCTATGTCGAGATACCCTCGGACAAGATCGAGTTCAACCTGCGGCCGTGGATGAAGGCCGCCGATATCACCGACGCGGTGATCGGGGCGGTGGAGAGCGGGAAGTACGATTTCATACGGCTCAACTACGCCAACGGCGACATGGTCGGGCACACGGGCGACCTGAACGCGGCGGTGATCGCGGCCGAGACCGTGGACCTCTGCCTGGGCAGGCTCCTGGCCGCGGTCGACCGCTCGGGCGGCGTTGCCCTCATCACCGCGGACCACGGGAACCTCGACGAGATGTTCGAGGTGAACAAGAAGACAGGGGCCATCGAGCGGGACAAAAAAACCGGCCTGCCGAAGAACAAGACATCGCACACCCTCAACCCGGTGCCGTTCATCATCTATGACCCGGGCTTTAAAAACGAGTACCGCATATCGACCGTCACGGACAACCCGGGCCTGGCGAACGTCGCGTCGACCATCCTGCTCTTCCTCGGCTTCACCCCGCCGGACGACTACCAGCCGCCGATTATTGAGCTGCGGTGACCCCTCGACTACGCTCGGGGTGACATTCCCTTCGACGGAGCCTGTCCTGACCCCCTCGGCAAAGCCTGTCCCGAGCGCAGTCGAGGGGCTCGGGATAAACTCTGCCGAGGGGCTCGGGATAAACTTCGTCGAGACATGACAGGGGAAAACACCACATCAGCACATACCTGTCCGGGGCATCCACGGTATGCATGCCATACTGCTGTCAACACGCCTTTCCATAACTTTTTGCTTGCCAGAGAGCTTAGGATTATCTATACTATCTTCTATATTGCCCATTCCGACTCCCGAACCGGGCCCGCGGACGGGGCAATTGCCTGCATGAAAAGCACGATTGAATAACACGCGAGAAGGTGGATCATGACGAACAAAACACTCTGTATTATTGTAACGCTGTCCGCATTGCTCATCTGGCCCGCGCGCCAGGGCGGCGCCGGGGGCAAAAAAGACATCTGCATTTCCGGCGACTGCGCGAACGGGACCGGCACCATGAAATACGCCGATGGGAGCGTATACAGGGGAGAATGGAAGAACCGCAGGGCGAACGGACAGGGTAAGCTGACCTCCCCCAACGGCGATATATATGTCGGCCAATGGGAGAACAACAAGATGCACGGGCAGGGGACCCTGACGACCCATGACAGGCACAAGTACATCTGCGAATGGAAAAACAACAAAATAAACGGGCGGGGAACCTATATAACCCCGGAGGGCGATAAATATGTCGGCGAGTTCAGGGACGGAAAGCTGCACGGACAGGGGACGCTGACTTCACCCAACGGCGAGAAGTATACCGGAGAATGGAAAAACCACAAGAAGCACGGGAAAGGGACATTCACGAACCGCTACGGCGACCAGTATGAAGGCGGGTTCAAGGACGGAAAGTTCGACGGGAAAGGAACGCTCACCTTCACCAAGGGCGACCGGTATGAAGGCGGGTTCAAGGATGGAAAGTTCGACGGCACGGGCACGCTGACGACCGCAAGCGGCGAGAAGTATGTCGGGCAATGGAAAAACCACATGAAGCACGGAAAGGGGACGCTTACCGACGCGTACGGCAACACCTATGTCGGCGGATTCAAGGAGGGGAAGCTGCACGGTCAGGGGACGCTGACCTCAACCAACGGTGAAACCTATTCCGGGCAATGGGAAAACAACAAGAAGCACGGAAAGGGAACCTATACAAACGCTTTCGGCTATAAATATGTCGGCGAATTCAGGGACGGCAAGCTGCACGGACAGGGAACATTGACAACCTCGGACGGCGAGAAGTATGTCGGGCAGTTCGAGAACAACATGAAGAACGGACAGGGCACGCTCTATAAAGCCGACGGCACAAAGCAGAAAGGGCGATGGAAAAACGACAAATATATAGGCAAATAAGGAACGGGTACCGGGCGTGCCCCGTCCTTTTTACGGTTACTTCCCGCCCTTTTCCGCGTCCTTGAACCTGAAGGTATGCGTGACATAGCGCTTCACCGGCGGCTCGGGGAAGGTGATGCCCTGGACCGCCTTCACGATCCCGGACTCGAAGTCGCGGTCGTTGAAGTCGCTTGTCACCACCTCCACGCGCTCAGGGTCGCCGTCGGTATCGACGCTCCAGTCCAGCTTGACGTTCCCCTCACGCACCGCCGGGTTTTTCGCGGTGTAGGCCTGGTAGAGCCTCTTTATTGACGGGTAAATCTTTAAAATCTGGTTCTTGACCGCCCGGTCGTAGGGGTCCTCCTGGCCCTTTTCACCGACGCGGCGGGAGTCTTCCATCAGGCCGGCGAGCTGCGACAGCCGGTGCTGGGTGACGACAAGCGCTCCGCCCAGCACGGCGACCGCGACTGCCAGGACGATCACGGGGTAGTGCTTTTTTATCGCGGCATTCAGGTCCATTGGGGCATGCCCTATTTCAAGGTGAACACGTACGCGGCGCCGGAATTGGAAGCGCTGTTATCCGCGCTCGCGCTCCCGTCCGTGTTGTCAATTATCACCTGATTGCTGTCTTCATTGTACGCGCCCACCACAATGGTATATCCGCTCACCCCGACCGAATAGCCGAACCTGTCAAACGCATCCACGTTCGAGGCCTTCAGGTACGCGTCCTGCACCCAGTAATCAGAGGCATTTTTTTTGAACACATACGCGGCGCCTGGATAATCATCAAGATAATCATTGTTCCCGCTCGCGCTCCCGTCCGTGTTGGTAATTGTTGCCTGACTGCTCTCTTCATAATAAGCGCCAACCACGATAAAATTACCGCTCACCCCAACCGAGTAGCCAAAATGATCATCCTCATCCGCGTTCGAGGCCTTCAGATATGCGTCCTGCACCCAGGTCCCGGAGACCTTCTTGAATACATACGCCGCGCCTGACGAGGAAGAATCGTTATTGTTATTAGAGTCTGTCGGCTCAGGGTCCCCGTCTTGATTGTCGATCGACGTCTCGCCGCAGTCTTCCCCATACGCGCCAACAACGATCGTATCACCGTCCACCGCGACCGAGTAGCCGAACCTGTCGTACGCCTCGGCGTTCGAGGCCTTCAGATACGCGTCCTGCACCCAGGTCCCGGAGACGTTCTTGAATACATACACCGCGCCTGAATATAAAGCAGTGTTGTTCGAGCTCGCGCTCCCGTCATCGTTTGTTATTCCCGTCTGGCTGCTGTCTTCTCCATACGCGCCAACCACGATAGTGTCGCCGCTCACCGCGACAGAGTCGCCGAAATAATCGTACGCCTCGGCGTTCGAGGCCTTCAGATACGCGTCCTGATACCAGTATAAGGTTTTAGTGCTTAGTTTGAACACATACACCGCTCCGGAGGAATATGCGCCGTTGTCCGTGCTCGCGCTCCCGTTCGTGTTGGTGATCGTTGTCTGGCTGCTGTCTTCTCCATCCGCGCCCACTGCGATGGTAAGACCGTCCACCGCGACAGATGTGCCGAAGGAATCGTCTTCCCCGGTGTTTGAAGGCTTCAGATACGCATCCTGCACCCATTCGTAGACCCTGGGCTTGGTTAACGTTCTTTTAAACACATATACAGCTCCGGAGGAATCTGCCTTGTTGTTCGTGCTTGCGCTCCCGTCCGCGTTTGTTATCGTTGTCTGGTTGCTAGCTTCTCCATCCGCGCCAACGGCAATAATGCTCCCGCTCACCGCGACAGAGTAGCCGAAGTTATCAGACTCCTCCGCGTTCGAGGCTTTCAGGTACGCGTCCTGATACCAGTTCCCGGCGGCCGTCTTGAAGACATACGCCGCGCCTGAATACAATGCGTCGTTATTGTTATTCGAGTCTGCCGGCTCAGGGTCCCCGTCAGCATTGTCGATCGACGTCTCGTCGCAATCTTCCCCGTAGGCGCCCACGACAATGGTGCTCCCGTCCACCGCGACCGAACGGCCGAAATAATCCGACGCCTCGGCGTTCGAGGCCTTGAGATAGGCGTCCTGCGCCCACTGGTCCGACCATATCGCGGACAGGGTGACATCGGCGGTCCCCATGGTAAAGATCTCTCCCGGATTGTAGGTTGTGCCGCTCTTGTCCCATCCGGCAAAGACGTAACCGGTTAACGTGAGAGAACCGGTGTTGGCCTTTACCGTTACTTCATCGTCCTCCAGGTAAAAGTTTGAGTCGACCGGCACATCGCCGCTACCGCCATTGGCGTCATAGGTAACCGTGTAGGTGGGCTGCGCTGTCCATTTCGCATATAATATTACATCGTCAGTCCCCATGGCAAGGAGGTTCCCGGGGAAATAAGTTACACCCTCCCCATCCTGCTGGGTATTCCACCCCACGAAGACGTTAAGGGTTTTCTCGAGATCCCCGGTATTTCCAAGTACGGTGACAAGACTCCCCGCCGGATATTCATTGTCGTCAACCGGCACGGTGCCGCCCGTGCTCTCGTTACCGTCATAGATAACGTTATAAGTGGGGGCAATTAACAGGTTACCGATCGGCAGGCCTATTCTGGTTAGACTTCCGCCGATACTGTCGAACGCGCTGTCTTCAAAACAGCCGAACAGGCCGAAGAAAAGCGCCAGCAGGGCCGCGGCTATATAGTTTCTTGTTTTCATACGCACCTCTCTATCATTCCCGGAAATTTCCCCCTCTGTTACCCGCCGGAATTTCCGGTTCTTGTTATAACAGCCCCGATGAGGGCTAGAATATCGCCATCAGCCCAAACCCGGCGCCTATGCCGCTCAGGTCGGTCTTGTTTTTGTCTATCAGCATGCCCCACTGGCCCTGGAACTCGAAGAAGAGCGAGACCTTTTTCTCTATGGTGAAGGCCAGGCCCGCGGACACGTCGGCGCCGACGCCCGGATAGTCTTTTGCCGAGCCGCCGTACGCGTATCGAAACCAGGTCCCCTTGGCGGCCACGCTGGCATAGGGATAAAAAAACGCGGATACGAGATAGCCGAACCGCGCGCCTATATAATACGAATTGATGAAGGAGGTAACGCCCGAGCTTCCCCGGTACATCGGCCCCAGGATCGACATGTAGATCTCGGGGCTGGTGTCGCCCTTGCCGTAGAGGAACACGCCGCCGCCGTAGATCGACACGATACGGGTGATGGCGCCGGTGTAGTCGAGCGAGGCCCCGTGGTAAAACTTGACGTATGTTTTAGTCGGCGCGGTCAGGGGCATGAAGAACCGGTACGAGGCAAGGAGCCCCCGCGGCGTCTCGGGCCTGAGATTCAGCGGGTCGGGCCTTCTCTTCGAAACCCCCTCGATCTGGGACTTGGCATAGACGAATTCCCTGGCGGAGGCGAGGTCCTTCCGCAGCGTATACGAATCGCGGTCCTCGGCCACGATATACCCCTCGATGATATCGCCATTTTTCAGCTGGATGAACTGCTTCACCTTGTAACTGTTATTATACAGGGTCCGGAGCATATTGTTCCTGGCCACGACCTGCTTCTTGCCGTCCTTGAGGAGTATGGTCAGGGCGATATCCGTCTCGTCCACCACGCGTCCTTCAAGTATTATTCCATTCTTCAAAAATACATGGTCCGCCGCCGCGGCAAACCGCGGAACAACGACAAACAGCGAAACCAGAAGTGCGGAGATGATTTTAAACCGGTCCATACGCGTTACATTACCTCTTTTTATTCAGGTCACTTGATGACCTGCATGTTCATTATATCCTTCTTCGGCACCGTGATCACCCGTTCGGGAGTGATTACCTTGAAGTTATCGCCGCGGGACATGATGGCGCCGCGGATGACTTTGCCGCTGTACAGGGATATCTCGTCTATCCTGTTGAAGGTCTTCCTGATATCATCCATGGTCCTGTCCTTTTTCATGAGGAGGGCCTGCACCTGGTCACGGCCCATCTCCGCCCTCATCTCCCGGTTCAGCGAGCCGTCGATTTCATTCTCGATCTCAAGCACGGATTTCCGGATCTGCTCCAGTTCTTCCCGGCTCTTTTTCTCCGGCTCCTCGATTATCGGCATCGCGTTGATTTTCCGGAGATCGTTCCTCTCCTGAGCGGTCATCTCGCGCAGCTCTACGTCGAGGGACCCCTGCGCCTCCCCCTTCTTCGGCTGTTCGGTGACCTCGGCGGCCTTCCCGGCCCCGACAGAGACCTCTTTCTCCGCCGCAGCCAGCATGTTCCCGGCATCGTCATGGCGCGCCGCCGCGGCCCGGACATTCCCCTCTGAAACAGCCACCTTCGACCGGCCGTCCTTATAGGTGACGCTGAACTCGGTCCCGCGGACGGCCGCCAGGGACGTGGGGGTCGTGATTTCGAGGCCCGCTTTTTCCCTGCGGATCAGCTTACCCATGACCGACCCATCCGGTATGAACATTTTCAGCTCCTTGTCTTCGATTTTGACGACCCTGAAGGTGGTATTTTCATCCACCCGTATCACGCACCGCTCGGAAAATTGGATCGCCACGGCGGAACGCGCGCCCGTTGTCAGAATATCCCCGGCCGCGACCCTGTCTCCGGGCGCCAGCTCGGCCGGGCCGCTCCCGGCCCTCTGCACGCTCGCCTGGCCGACTTTAAATGTAATAACACCATGGTCCATGCCCGCTTTACGTGCGCATCCTCCCGGAAAGAGAAGGAATGATAGGGCTATGATCGATAATGCCCTGTTATGTATATTACACATAGTAATAATCCTTAATTAATATAATTTTACGTTAAAATAAACAGCGCCTGCCACACACAAAACCCTTGAAAAGAAAGGGTCTTACCGCTACCCGCTTATTCAGAAATGACACTACGTGATTGAAATACAAAAATAAACAGGAGGCAACGATGCAAATATTGCCTTCAACTTATCATTTGAGACAAACAGTTACCCATTATATACATTAAAGAAGAAAAATTATGCCTTTAAAAGCAAGAAAAATTTTAAAAAAATACCATAAATAATAGCTTGAATTGTCCTGTTTTTCATAAAAAAGATATATCACACTGATCATTCCAAGACCCGTTATGTTATTTAACCCGGGGTTTTTGGCGGTGAAATATTGGTGAAACTGTGAAATGGCGGGCCTTGTCACCCTTCGACTACGCTCAGGGTGACATTCCCTTCGACGAAGCCTGTCCCGAGCGCAGTCGAGGGGCTCAGGGTGACATTCCCTTCGACGAAGCCTGTCCCGAGCGCAGTCGAGGGGCTCGGGATAAACTCCGTCGGGACATGACAATTTAAAAAAGGCAAGAATTTATCGACCGCACACTGTTTTTACCCCCGCTTACCATTATTTTACCTGTCCTTAACAAATAAAATCACGCCCCGACTTAAAAACACTTTACAACAACGTTACCCGCAATAATGCTGTATATGCAAGTTCTTGACATCTTTTACATATTGTATGAAACCAATATCCATCCCACTCGCGGCAGACGACGGCAAACCAAAAGATGAATGCGGAATAGTCGGAATCTTCGGCAATCCGAAGGCGGCCAATCTCGCGTACCTGGGCCTGTACGCGCTCCAGCACCGGGGCCAGGAATCCGCCGGCATCGCCTCGTCGGACGGCCACCACATCTACCGCTACGCCGGCATGGGCAAGGTCATCGACGTGTTCACCCAGGAGCACATAGACAACCTGCAGGGAGACATGGCCATCGGCCACAACCGCTACTCAACCACCGGCTCGTCGTTTTTGCGAAACGCCCAGCCATTCCGGTCGGAGTCGATCCTGGGGCCCATCGTGCTCGCCCACAACGGCAACCTGACCAACTCAGGCTCCATTCGACGGGACCTTGAAAAGAAGGGGCACATCTTCCAGACGACCATAGACTCCGAGGTGATCGTCCACCTCATGGCCAAGTCCGGCGTCGACGACTTCCTCGAGGCGCTCGTCTTCGCCCTCAGGCAGACGCGGGGCGCCTACTCCCTCCTGGTGATGAACCGGGACAGGATCTACGCGGTGCGCGATCCGCACGGCTTCCGCCCCCTGGTCCTGGGGAAGCTCGATGACGCCGTGGTGGTCGCGTCCGAGACCTGAGCCTTCGACATCATCGACGCGGAATACGTGCGCGAGGTCGAGGCGGGAGAGCTCCTTGAGATTTCCGAGGCCGGCATTAAATCGTACAGGCCCTTCGAGAAGAAGAACCAGTCGCTCTGCGTGTTCGAATACATCTACTTTTCGCGGCCCGACAGCACCATCTTCGGACGGTCCGTCTACGACATGCGGGTGCGCCTCGGCCGGATGCTGGCGCGCCAGTCGCCCGTGGACGCCGACATCGTCGTCCCCATCCCCGACTCCTCGGTCTGCGCGGCAATCGGGTACTCCCGCGAGGCCGGCATCCCCTACGAGCTGGGGCTCATCAGGAGCCACTACATCGGCCGCACCTTCATCGAGCCGACCCAGAAAATCAGGGACTTCGGCGCCAAGATCAAGTACAATGTCGTGCGCGCCTCGGTGGAGGGCAAGCGGATCGTGGTGGTGGACGATTCCATCATGCGCGGCACCACGATGCGCAAGATCATCAAGATGTTCAGGATGGGCGGCGCGAAGGAGGTCCACGTCCGCATATCCGCGCCGCCGACGGTCTTTCCCTGCTTCTACGGCATAGACATTCCCACCCGCAAGGAGCTGATCGCCTCATCCCACACCATCGAGGAGATACGGAAATACCTCCGCGTCGACTCCATAAAGTACATGACCGTGGAGACCCTGCTCGACGCCCTCAACGAGCCGGACATGCGCTTCTGCACCGCCTGCTTCGACGGCAGCTACCCGTGCGAGCTGGACGACATGTGCGAGGACAGCCAGAAGTACCTGTTCGAGGACGCGGGGAACGGCGAGTACTATTAAAATTCATACCTGATATCAATTTTTATTATTAAATCCATCCATCATGTCGAGCGTATACCCCTTGTCATGTCGAGCGTATACCCCTTGTCATGTCGAGCGTATACCCCTTGTCATGTCGAGCGTAGTCGAGACACGACAAGGGGGAAAAAAATTTAATAAATCATCTTGCCCAATCGTAGAACAATTAAACATCCATGAAAAACTACTATGTATACATATTAAGATGTAACGATGGTACGTATTATACGGGAATAACCAGTGATATCAGTAAACGATTATTCCAGCATGAGAGAGATGATTCTCTTCATTCCTATGTATCCCGCCGTAAGCCTTTTGAACTTGTATTTATTGACATTTTCGATAACCCACTATCTGCAATAAGCAGAGAAAAACAGATAAAGAAATGGTCACAAATGAAAAAAGAGGCATTGATTAATTCAAACTGGGAGAAACTTAAACAGTTATCAGAATGCAGTAATGATACACATTTTCTAATTTCGAGCTATGCCAAGAAAAACTGATAGGCCTTGCCACCCCTCGACTACGCTCGGGGTGACATTCCCCTCGACTACGCTCGGGGTGACATTCCCCTCGACTACGCTCGGGGTGACATTCCCCTC
>JAFGBT010000034.1 GCA_016933025.1 Spirochaetota bacterium
CGGCGGGCAGCGCCCTCTACGTGCATCCTGCACGGGCGCTGCATTCGAACATCCTGTTCAGCACATGCAGACCTCCTGTCTGCTCGGGTTCGATAAGGGGGCCATCGTGTAATGGCTCCCCTTCCACAAACCCTCACGACTCATAATCCTTTTTAAGCGACTCGTGCAGCCTGTTGAACGCGGATTCGTCTGCAAGGCCGTATTTTTCAAGGATGCTTTCGTAGCAGTAATAATATTCGTACTTGTCCGTCTCGATTCCGCAGAAGAGGTTGGCCAGGTACACGGCATGGGCGACCTGCTCGCTCTCCTTTCCGGCGTTCAGCGGGTCGTGGTGGCGCCGGATGGCGTCGGTGAGGTAGTCCGGGAAATTCCATTTCTCAGCGATGAGCCCGCCGATGGTCGAATGGCTGATGCCGATCGATATCTCCTCCATGAATGTTTCAGTGATAAGTTTCCTGTTCTTGACCTGCCGTGCTATTGTTTTTGCGGTATCCGGATCGGCGGCGAGGAGGATGATTTTCCCCAGATCGTGCAGGAGGCCGGCAAGCAGGGCCTTTTCCGCGATCAGGGGGGTGTGAAACGCCGACCCGATGCCCCGCGCGTATCCCCCGACCCTGTTGCTGTGCTCCCATATCTCCTCATACTTGCTGTACCGCTCTTCGATGATGCGGCGCGCGCTGCTTGCCAGCACCATGGAGCGTATGTTCCTGATGCCGAGTATGCGGACCGCCTGGAGCACGCTCTCGATCCGTTTTCCGGAGATGAATCCCGCGGAATTCGACAGCTTCATCACGCCCGTGGTAATGGCCGGGTCGGACATGATGCCGCCGGCTATTGAATCCAGCGATGAATCGGGATCGTCGCAGAGGTCCAGTATTCTCACCACGTTTGTGGGAAAGGGAGGGAGGTCCCTGACGTCGCGGACTATCTTCTCCTTGACCCGGGTGCTGATATCGACCGGCTTGATCTGGCGCGGAATGTTCAGGGAAACAGTGGTGGTATGATCGCCGCCCTTGATGGTAAAGAGCGATCGGTCGATGCCTATATTTCTCAGGGTCACCATGATCATGGCGATGCCGAGTCCGGCCCCCTCCGACTCGTCCTGGATGTCCTCGTAGGCATCCATCAGGTTTTTATACACTTCGGCCTTTTTAACCCGATAGCCGATCCTCTCCTTTTCGCGCTGGTTCAGGGCGGCATTGTTGGTAACGCCGATGGAGATGTCGTTTTCGGTTATGCTGAAATCGACGGTGACGGTGAAATCGCTTTTCAGGAGATACGCGCTCATCTCGTCGGCATTGTACATGAAGTCGACCTTGAATCGCTCCATCCCCTTATTGTAATCATCGGGCCTGTTGATGTTCAGGCCCTTGACGGCGAAGTAGAGCCTCTTGGCGTTCGCCTTCTGAGCGTTTGCCATGACCTCGCGGATGATCGATATCACTGAATTCAGAAGATACAGCTGGTCGTGGGCGGTGAGCATCTTTACGAATATTCCGCCGACCATCATGAGGAATGCACTGTCGGCGTATTTAAACGAAACGGAGAAGGGCTGTTTGCGGTTAATGAGGTCGGTGATCGTTTTTTTATCGAGTATGCCCATGTCGATAAACCTGACATACTGTCATATATCACTCGGGAATCGATGTCAATAATAATTACAGCGCGACACAGAGGCACGAAATTCTTAATATTTTTGTTAACTGATATCAGTATGCGTCTGGCCGGATGCCCGGAAATGCGAGGGAATATTTTTTCCAGGGGCTTCGCCCCCGGACTCCGAAGATACTTGCCTAAAAAAGTGGGGGGAGGAAAAGCCCGCGAAGTCGCCTGAATTGCATAAAATTGGCATAGCAACCCGCAAATGAGCCAGAAATGCATGACAGTATTAAATATTTTTCAGCCCCGGGTGGAAATAATCAATACTGTTATCCGCGATATCAGGTACCAGAATTTAAGTGTCTTATATTTCAGGTTTGCCTGATTTTAAGAAGACAACTAACAATAAATATAATATTATTATTCAATATATTTTACATATAACAGGAGGTATGTTAAAATTATACAAAATTGTAATTTTGAATAGTGATCAATTAATTGAACAATCGCCTAAATTTAATTGACAAAGCATTATTTGTAATTTATCAATCGAGTATCTCATCCGCTATTATAACTAATATCGGGCATATTCTTTGAATATGTCCCATCATGCGTATCAAGATTAACTGACCATGCCGGTGGATCAGATTGTTGGTATGGGATGTGATCCCATGCTTTTTCATGTAAGAATCGTTATGACAATTTATTGTGAAAAAGCGATTAAAAGCCGGTTGAAAAAATATTTATGAAAATATAAATAATTCGTCATTTTCATTGAAATACGGCAACTAATAATATGCGGAGATAAGGAATGATGCAATGATACTAAAGGATTTGAAGGTTTTTGAAGCTTTGCTGTTTTTGCATGGATGGGGAAAGGAAGCGTCGATGTGAAAATTGATAATCAGCATAATGTAAATTGAATATGCTATTTTATGATTATCATTAAAGAATTATAATGATAAAAATCAGTGAAAAAACAATTGGAATTCTTTTTGTTTCAGCATTAACCATCCTCCTCTCGTGCATGCAAAACGATAAGAGTTTACTGTCAGACTCGCAGAAATACCGCGAAAAACTTACCAGGTTCTTGTTATACTCCCCAATCGCAATGCAGCCTGAAATGCATGTCTCCCCGTATGATGGCGAGTATAGCGTATCTCCCGACACGAATATTGAAATAATCTTCAACAGGGAAGTGAGAAAAACTTCGGATTGGCGGGTAATCGTCGATTTAATAACATACGATAGCTCTTCCCCGGAAATATTTTGGGACAGGATATACATGGCCGATAACAGTTATAATGTGCTGGTTATTCATCCACGAAAGCCGTTTATGAGAGGAGCGACGATATCCTTGACGGCTGAGGGGTTTATTACCGATAATGGAATTGCCCGTTTCCCGAGATGTGATTCGAGTTTTAGTGTATACTATCCTGCACTGTCAGTTTCAGTAACACCGCCAAATTATGCATCGCCAATTTCTCCAGATACGGACGTGGTTCTGTCATTCTCGGAAGCTGTTGATGAAGATGGAGATTGGAATGTCACTATTGATGGAAATGTGTATGATAAATCCTCCCCGGAGATTTTATGGAATGAACAGCACACTATACTGACCATCAACCCTTCCGGTTATTTCCAGAGAAGTAGAACGATATATGTCTATAGGTCGGGATTCACAGCGTACTTCGATGGATGTCCATTTCCAAATTCAACAACAAGATTTACCATAATGAGCGGGGTAACAGCAACGGTAAGCCCAAGAAACGGAGAAAAAGCTGTATATGTTGACAGGGACATCGTAATCACATTCAGTGAGAATATGGTCATGAATGACGGGTGGTCAATTACAGCGGATGGGGTCACTTATAACAAGGATTATTCGGGGATAACATGGAATGATGCACAGACACTGACAATAGTAAAAGACCATGATTTTCCGTATTTATCTACAATTACGATGACTCTACAGGGATTTCACGCTGAACTTGACAACTCTTATTTTACCGGACCCGGCAGCGTAACGTTTAGAACGGCCCTTAATATAGAGAATATCCCAATGAATGATACAATATCGAGCGGAACCAGATTCTCTGCAGCTATTGATTCTAGTGACGCAATATATTTGGGCTACTATGATGTAAAAAATTATTGTCCTGTATATATGACAAACAAAGATGGAACCTGGCAGAACTATACGATTGATACAGAAGAATATTATGGACGGAATCTCGCCATTGCTATCGATTCCTCTAATTCTATCATGGCGGCTTACGAAGATACGTGGGATCGCAATATTACTTATGCAACAGATCAAGGTGGTTCATGGACTTACGAGAAGTTCGATCCTGATAAATGGATAAATGGTATTTCCATAGCTTCGGATTCTTATAATGTTGCTCATATCAGTTATTGGTATGAGATTACTACACGAGATTTGCTCTATGCTAACAATAGTGGCGGTACATGGACGATAGAAACCATAGATGCCGACCTAGATTCAGGCGGTAATACTTCATCCATAGCAGTTGATTTAAATGATAAAATTCATATAAGCTATTGGTCTGACTATCATCTTTGTTATGCAACAAATAAAGGTGGAACATGGATGAAATATATTGTCGATCCAAATAATTCCACCGGCTTTAATTCAGTTATTGCTATCGATTCGAATGGGTATGTACATATCACATATTACAATAATTCAAGCTGGCCTAGTGGTTTATATTATACAACAAATAAAAGCGGCTCATGGCAGCGAACTAGAATAGATAGTGTATACCATTCAAGCAATGGTATATCATTATGCATTGATTCGCACAATGCTGTATATATCTGCTATACAGATTATGTAACTGGTGATTATATAGATTTTACTAAACTTGCGACGACAAAAACAGGATTTTGGACGATTCATTATGTTGATTCGGATGACTGGCTCGGTGATCATGCTTCAATGGTTATAGATTCTAACGATATTGTACACATGTTCTATCAATGCGGATATAGCAGTGGTGTATTAAGACATGCAATATATATTCCTTATTGAAGCATAATTTTAAAGATAACGGCTTAGATAAAATTATTATGTTAGAACGTATTTACAAAAATATTCATTCTTTGAAAAGCAATATATGTATTATAGCGATAATAATTATTACCTCTTCCTGTTCCGAAAGCTCAAAAATTGATACATCATCATTGTTGCTCCTTTCAGCCATAGCGCCAGCCGCCCCTGTGGTGCCAATAGAGCCCGATCCGCCTGCTGCCGGCGACGAATGCACCTGTGGTGTCAAGACGGCAGGGGGCTCGACCATGTCAGTTTCGGATACTTTTAACCTTTCGGGAATTGCGGCGAGCGCGAAAGGAAGCCGGCAGAAATATGTTCCCGGGGAGGTGCTGATCAAATTCAGGGAAGGGACGAGGCCGGAACGAGCCGACAGGATCGCCTCTTCACATGGAGATTCACCTATTAAAAACATGTTCATTAAAAAGAGAGGGGCACGTTCGATTATCAAGCATGTACGGCTTAAGAAAAACAAGGGCGTCAAGGAGGCCATAGCCGAATATTCGGTCAGCCCGGAAGTAGAATACGCCCAGCCGAATTACATCTATCATGCGCATGCCACGTATTCCTCCGATCCGGATTTCGGCAGCCAATGGGGACTCAACAACACGGGCCAGGAAATTGGCGAAAATACCGCCATTACGGACATAGACATAGATGCCCCGGAAGCATGGGACACTCTTACTGACTGCGCAAATGTCATTGTGGCCGTGGTCGATACCGGCATCAACTATAACCAGAGAGACCTGGCGGGAAACATGTGGGACGGCGGGCCGTCCTATCCACATCACGGCTATGATTTCTCGGATGACGACGACGATCCCATGGACATGAGTGGCCATGGCACCCACGTGGCAGGGATTATCGGGGCTGACGGAGCGAACAGCGCGGGCCTCTGCGGCGTCTGCTGGAAGGTGCGGCTGATGGCGGTCCGGGTGCTCGACGCGGCCGGAGACGGAACGACGGCCAACATGGTGAGCGGCATCGATTTCGCGGTAGCAAACGGCGCGCATATCATTAACTACAGCCTGGGCGATGGCTCCGGCGACAGCGCCCTGAAAGCGGCGATAGAATCGGCGCGGTCGAGCGGCGTGATTTTCGTCGCCTCGGCCGGCAATTTGGCATCAACAACATACAACTATCCGGCCGCCTATACTAACACATCCTTATGTGCGGATTGCGACAATGTCATTTCAGTGGGAGCGGTTGACCCGAGGGGCAACCTCGCGAGCTTTTCCAGCTACGGTACGAACTGGGTGGACATCGCGGCTCCGGGCGTGGATGTGCTTTCTACCTGGGCGGGGCAGAGCATCACGACACGGGAGAATTTCAGCGATTGGACGAGGGGAGAGGACTGGGGAGTAGGGCGCTACCGTTTCTACGGAGTTTACGGGCCTATTACCTTCACCATGCTAACCAATCCGGATAGGCTTGGTTCTTCATATTATCAGCCTGACCTTAACAGCGCGGCGTATAAAATATTCGAGCTCGACGCGTATGGTGCAGCTTCGGCAGTAGTGGGATTTTACATTGATTATTATTTGGACTCGGGGGATTCATTGATATTTACCGCCAATACAACCGGTGCCATCCCTGATAGTTCAGATCCCATTTACAGTTTAACGTATGAAACCTACGGGCTTGAATTTGCCGGGATATGGGACATGGCAAAATACATGGGGCCAAATTCCAGTATGGGGTTCCTGTTCCAATCAAACTCAAGCTGGGAGAGTCTGGGCGGAGGCATCGCTCTATTCGAAACCACGCGGTTGTATCACAATACGACCGCGTGCCGGTATATCAGCGGTACTTCCATGGCCGCGCCCCATGTCTCCGGGGTAGCGGCGCTCTGCGTAGCCCGGTATATCAGTAAGTATGGGTCATACGATCGCGCCGCAAATTATACGGAAATAATAAATGCCATCCTCAATAATTATGATTATTACCCGGGATTGGAATATAAAATTGGGAATGGCAGGATGCTCAACGCTTCAAAAGCGGTTCAGGCCATTTGAGTCTCCTCTTAACTTAGATTTTGTGGTTAATTGAATATTATGTACTCAACAGGGGTTGTGGTATGGGTTTCTGTATAAGAATCGTCTCAATTATTTGTTTAATTCTCACGACATCACACGCATGGACGGTCGGAATAGGCGCTTATGGAGCGGGAGGTGTTTCATCTTCAAGATGGAATGCGAACAGTAAAGAAGCAAGCAGAACAAGCGATTATTTCTATGGCGGAGGTTTGATAATTGATTCCGCCGTGGCACGGGACGTTCTTTTAAACTATCGTTTTAAAGGAGGGTACGAAAAATACCTGTTCCAAGGATTCGGCTCGGTGAGTACAGGACGTCCCATAAGCAGGGTCAACACGTCACATACATTCGGTTTCGGCATTGTGAGAAAAGAAAAGGTACGTTTCTGGATTGGACCCCAGCTCGGGCTTGGATACATCTGGGGAGAAAGAAAGTTCACTGATTACACCATTTTTGTCAATTCCTCGTTTACCGGCCCATTATATCAGTACGTACCATATAGAAGCGGGGTCAGCTATAAATTTGTAAGCATGAACCTGGGCCTGGAGTTGGGGCTCAATATCAATATCGGAAATTATGTAACACTCTTCATAGACTGTGGATTCGGATACGGGGTGAATATATCGACGAATTTAAGAACGGATATTGAGGGGAACACTGCCGCAGCATATAAAACATTGATCGGCAACGGTATTGGAATTCATGGAAGTATGGGCATTATGATAAGAATAAATGATGTGTATAAGCCTATTGAGGACAAAAAAAAAGAAATTATCGCAAATAATAAATAGATCATTATATCATATTCATGAAATTAAACCTTCTGTAGATTTTCTGCAGAAGTGTTAAAGATTTCGCTATACTTGTTTAATTTACAAAGCGCCGGTGGCCCGGTAGCTTCAAATCGAGGCATTTCTATTCAAAAAGGGCAATTTTATTTGGGCGCTACTGGACTTGAACCAGTGACCCCCTGCTTGTAAGGCAGGTGCTCTAGCCAACTGAGCTAAGCGCCCGGTCTGTCTGATTTTGTTATTTTAGCTGCCCTGTGACTGGCTCTTTATAACAGCGTTAATGCGCTTCGCAAGCCTCGATTTCTTGCGGGCGGCCGTGTTCTTGTGGACGACTCTGACGCCAGCCGCCTTGTCGATGGTTTTAGCGAAATCCTTGTACTTGCCCATGAGCTGTTCGGGGCTCTCTTTCGCGTCAACCGCCTTCACCACCTTCTTGGCGGAGGTGCGCAGCGCGGACTTCACCTTTACGTTCCGGGCCCTTCTTTTTTCGTTCTGCCTGTTCCGTTTGATCTGTGACTTGATGTTTGCCAATTGTTTAAACCTTATCTTGTTGTAATGTTGTTTTTATGCCTGACGGCGCTGCGCACGGCAGATGCCGTTATCATGCAAAAACTGTATATAGAGTGGCAAATATGCAGTTGCTACTAAAACCTGTCAAGAAAATTTGTTTTTTATTTGCAGAGGCTTCGCCCCTGCACCCCATGAAGAGTTTCCGGTATTCACTCCCCCTCTCCCCGTGGGAGAGGGGGCAGGGGGGTGAGGGTAAAAACTACTCGGAGATAAGCATCTTGAAGAGCTGTCTGGTATAGTAATACACCTTGCACTGCGATTTGCCTTCCGGCAGCTTCATGAGGTAGTACAGGACCTTGGTCGTGTCGTTGCTGTAGGAGTAGATGAAGAAGCTTTTATCCTGCTGCACAAGGGGTTTGCCGTACAGGCCCGCAAGTTTTGCGTGAATTTCCTTTTCGGTTTTTTCGTCCACCCTGCCCCAGTCTTCCATGACGGTATAGAGCCGGTCCTTTACGAACAGGAAGTCTGTCACCGGCCGCGTTTCAAGTCTCAGGATGATGATTTTATCGGCCAGGTCGGCGTCTATTGCCGTGATATAGCTCAGGATCTTGTTTTTGTAGTTCTGCTTGTCGCGCGGCGTGAACTGGGTCGATTCCCTGTCGCTCGGGAGGCTCTTTTTTACTTTTTCCAGCTCGGTGCCCCATTCATACTGGATGGCCGCGCCCGCGGGAGTCAGTGTTATCGCGGCTGACAGGATCAATCCGCAAATAACAGAGAACCGGGTATTGTGTTTGCTCATGGTGACCTGGCGATTTTAAATTTGATGCTAATATAATCGTTTCACGGTATTTTGTCAATTAATTATAGGGCGCGTTTATCTGTCATTGCGAGCCGGACTGATATAATCGGGCCGGCGAAGCAATCCGGCTATGTTTGGTAAGTATTTATAGAAATTTTCGATATTTTATTGAACATATACTGTCATTTACATGATCGTTTCGCTACGCTCGCGATGACAGGGAATATCAGAAATTGATGCCAAATATTGAAAATCATTATTGCAAATGGAATTTATTTGAAATATTTATGCGGGTATAGTAGCTTTGTATGTACCGGGTTTATATCATGTCCGTGGGGGTATTGTGCCATGAAAAAGAGAGTATGCGCCGTTGTGTGCGCCATTGTTCTGGCGGGTGCCGCGGCTTTTTCGAGCGCCGCGAAAGAATTCAGGGGCCTTGTCATCAGTGTCTCTGGCGACTCCATAGAAGTTAAGAAAGGATCGGAAGAGATGACCCTCTACTGGGCCGAGGGCACGAAAGTCACGATCGACGGCGCCGAGGCGGACCGCGGCTCGGTGGCCGTGTGCCAGAAGGTGACGGCGCGCTACGACGTCAAAGACGGAAGGAAGGAGCTGGTCTCCCTCAGCATCACTCGCGAGAGCTACTGCGTCCAATAGATGGCGGAGAGAATTCACCTGGTCGGCGTGTGCGGGGTCGCCATGGGGACCCTGGCGCTGATGCTTCACGAGCGCGGGTTTGCCGTATCGGGATCGGACCAGAACATGTACCCGCCGATGAGCCTTTTATTGAGGAAGAGCGGCATCGCGTTGATGGAGGGATACGGCGCGGACAACATCGCGGGCGCCGACCTCGTGATCGTCGGGAACGCCCTCAGCAGGGGCAATCCCGAGGTAGAGCGCGTTCTCGATTCGCGGGTTCCCTACGTGTCGATGGCGCGTGCCCTGCACGATTATTTTTTACGCGATAGGGAAGTGATCGTGGTAGCCGGGACCCACGGCAAGACGACGACGACAGCGCTCCTGGCGCGCATTCTTGACGCCGCCGGGTTATCGCCCTCGTTTTTCGCCGGCGGGGTGTCGCGGGATTACGACGCGAGTTTCAGGCTCGGGACCGGGACGCACTTCGTGGTCGAGGGGGACGAGTACGATTCGGCCTTTTTCGAGAAGGTTCCCAAGTTTATTTTCTACCGGCCCGCGCACGCGGTCCTGACCTCGCTGGAGTTCGACCATGCAGATATATACCGCGACCTCGAAGAGATCGAGCTCTGGTTCCGGAGGCTGGTTGGCATCGTGCCCGCGAACGGCACGATCGCGTATTCCTCGGAGTACGATAACCTCCGCTCGATCGTGTCCGCGTCGCTGTCGAAGCGCCGCTCGTTCGGTGGAGGGGAAGCCGACTACCGGTACGTGTTCCGGGGCTGCGAGGAGGGCATGTCGCTCCTGGACATCGAGACGCCGGGCGGCGTCATCAGGCTCGGGACCAGTCTCATGGGCGCATACAATTACGCCAATGTAGCGGCGGCCGCGGCCATGGCCTCAGCGCTTGGCGTTGGCGAAGAGGGGATACGCAAAGGCGTCGAGACGTTTCGGGGAGTGAAGAGGCGTCAGGAGCTTATATATGAGGGGAGAAATGTCAGGATATACGAGGATTTCGCGCATCATCCGACGGCCGTGCGCGGAACCCTCGAGGCCATGAGGGAACGGTACCCGGGCGCGCGGCTCTGGGCCGTGTACGAGCCGCGTTCCGCCACGTCGCGGCGGGACGTGTTTCAGGAGGTGCTTCCCGCGTCGTTTGTCCCTGCCGACGTGGCGCTTCTCAGGACGGCCTACGAGGGCTCGGCGATCAGGAACGGCAGGAAGCTCGACGGAGACAGGCTCTGCCGCGATATTGCGGCGCTCGGCAGAAACGCGCATCTGTTTCCGGGCGCCGATGACATAGTAAAGCATATTTCCGAAAATCTCGACCCGGCCACGGAGAACGTGATCGTTATCATGTCCAACGGCGGGTTTGACGGGATATACGAGAAGATTAAGGGTATGATGGATAGGCTGGTGGGGGCCGGGGTCAGGAATTGATACCCTCACCCCTTAATCCCCTCTCCCACAGGGAGAGGGGATATGCAAACGATATTTTTATTTTCCCCCTTCTCCCTGTGGGAGAAGGGGGCCGGGGGGATGATGGCAAAGAGGTACATCTTATGAAACGAATGATACTGATTGCAACAACTCTTATCATGATTTCCGCGCCCCTCGCGGCGAATGACCGGTACGCGCTCCTCAATCTTCAGGGAAGCGTGAATCCGATCATGTCCCAGTACCTGTCGGATTCTATCAGGGCCGCGGCAAAGGACGGCGTAATGTTCGTCCTCATCCGGCTCGATACGCCGGGCGGCATGGTCGACTCCATGCGCGAGATCATCAAGGCGATCATGGAATCCGAGGTGCCGGTGGTGGTCTACGCCAGCCCCCGGGGGGCGCAGGCCGCGTCTGCCGGCGGCTACATCATGCTGGCGGCACACGTGGCCGTGATGGCGCCCGGCACCGAGATCGGCGCCATGCACCCGGCGAGCCCCGCGCTCGACTTCCTCAAGCGGGACGAGAAGGGCGATCCGGCAGGCGTCATGGAGAAGAAGGTGCTCAATGACATGGTCGCGTACGCCCGCAGCCTGGCGCAGAAGCGGAACCGGAATGCCGCCTGGGCCGAGAGGGCCGTGAAAGAGGCGGCCTCGAGCACCTACCTGGAAGCGCTGAAAGCGAACGTCATCGATTTCGTGGCCGAGGACACGAATGAACTTTTGAAGAAGCTGAACGGCCGCGCCGTGGCGGTCGGCGGCAGGACCGTGGTCCTCCGCACGGCCTCGGTATCCCCGGTCGAGTACCCCATGGACTGGAAGCAGAGGTTCCTCAACTTTTTCGCCGATCCGCAGGTGGCGTTCTTTCTGCTCATCATCGCCATAGTCGGAATCGGCTTCGAGATCAAGAGCCCCGGCCTCATCGCGCCCGGGGTCATCGGCGCGGTATCGCTCTTCCTTTTCTTCATGGCGCTCCGGATCCTGCCGGTCAACGCCGCGGGCATCGCACTGATCGTACTGGCGGTCGTCCTCCTGATACTCGAGCTCAAGATCACCAGCTACGGGCTTCTCACCATCGGCGGCGTCGCCTCGTTCGTCTTCGGCTCCATGATCCTGTTCGACTCGCCGCTACCGGGCGGATCGGTCCCGATGACCACGATCATCACGATGGCCGTTCTCCTGCTCGCCTTCATCTTCATCGTGGTGCGGGCCGTCATTAGGGTGCACCGGACCCAGGTGACCACCGGACGGGAGGGTATTGTCGGCGAAACGGGCATCGCCATCGAAGACTTTGACGGCCAGGGGAGGGGTAAGATTCGGGTACACGGCGAGATATGGGACGCCTCCGGCGGCGATGAGCTGCGGAAGGGCGATGAGGCGGTTGTTCTTGAAATGGACGGGATGGTTTTAAAAGTGAGGAAAAAGTGAACCTGCCCCTCGGGGCGGGTGGGCAGGCGCGGTTACGTGACCGCGTGTTCAGAATGCAAATATAAAATACAACAGGAGGTCAATCATGCTCATAGGTTTAAATTTCATGATGATAATCATCATCTTCGGCGTCATCATACTGGTGGCGTCGATCAAGATCGTGAAGGAATACGAGCGGGCCGTCGTGTTCAGGCTGGGAAGGCTCCTCAAGGCACCCAAGGGACCCGGGATCATCATCATTATCCCTGTGATCGACCGGTGGGTGCGGGTAAACCTGAGGCTGGTCGCCTTTGACGTGCCGCCGCAGGATGTCATCACCAAGGACAACGTGTCGGTGAAGGTCAACGCCGTGGTCTATTTCCGGGTTGTGGAGCCGAACAAGGCCATCACCGAGGTGGACGATTACTTCTACGCGACCTCGCAGCTCGCGCAGACGACGCTTCGCAGCATCCTCGGCATGGTGGAGCTGGACGACCTTCTTTCCGACCGCGAGCGGATCAACATGGAGCTCCAGAAGGTGCTGGACCTTCACACCAATCCCTGGGGCATCAAGGTCGCCACCGTGGACGTCAAGAACGTCGACCTTCCCCAGGAGATGCAGCGCGCCCTGGCCAAGCAGGCGGAGGCGGAGCGTGAGCGCCGGGCCAAGGTTATAAGCGCCGAGGGCGAGTACCAGGCGGCTCAGAAGATGGTCGACGCAGCCGCGCTCATGGAGGTGCACCCGATTTCCCTGCAGCTGCGTTATCTCCAGACCCTGCGTGAGATATCGGCCGAGAAGAACTCAACGACGCTCTTCCCGATTCCGATTGATTTGATCGATATGTTTCTAAAGAAGAAATAGCTGCGGCATGATATGCCTCTGTTATCTTCAACCGTGCGCCATATGATATAAAGTCCCCCCAACCCCCCAGAGGGGGGCCTAATAGCTATTGGTCAGTGAACTCCCCCTCCGGGGGATTTAGGGGGCGGGTTCGGCATGGAGGTGAGCTCTGGATACTAAGCAGTAGGAGAATGCAATGAACAAGCGCGAGATGATTAAAATATGGATCGCCCAGGTGCGGGGCAACTTCCTTCTGCTGGCGGTCCTTCTGGTCCTCCTGGGGCTCGCCCTGGCCGGCCTGCATTTCAGGCAATCGGACGCGGGAATGTTCGGCCTTGACGTGAAGGGCTTCAGCGTCATCGACGCCCTCCTGCTCGTTGCCGGCGTGGTCATCGCCCACGCCTCGGTGAATCTCTTCAACGAGTATTCCGACTCCAAGACGGGCATTGACGACAACACGATGAAGACGCCCTTCAGCGGCGGGACCGGCCTCATCCAGTCGGGGGCGACGACCCCCCTCGGCGTGAGCACCGCGGCCTGGACCGCCGTTTTCTGGGCATTTCTCATCGGCCTGTATTTCATGGTCATGTCCCACTGGGTCATCGGCGTCATCGTCCTCATCGGCGGCATATCAATAGTTTTTTACACAACCCATTTCGCGAAGGTCCTGATGGGCGAGTTCTTCGCCGGCCTGAGCCTGGGCTCCCTGGTGGTAATAGGCAGCTACGTCGCCATGGTCGCCAGCCCGGGAGACCCCGCGTGCGCGCTCTTTCCGGCGAACGTGGTGCTCATTGCCATACCGCCGGGCATCCTCACGGCGCTCCTCCTTTTTCTGAACGAGTTCCCGGACAGGGAGGCCGACAGGCAGGGGGGGCGCTTCCATCTGGTGATCCTGCTCGGCAGGAGGAAATCGTCGTACCTCTACGTCGCCGGCCTGGCCATGACGTACCTCTCCATACTCATCGTGCCCCTGCTCGGCTATTCGTCATGGTGGCTCCTCCTCGGGTTTCTCACCCTCCCGGTTGCGGTGAAGGCGGGGACAACGGTCCTGGCGCACTACGACAACATGGAGAAGCTCGTGCCCGCGCTCGGGATGAACGTCATCGTGGTGCTGGCGACCGACTTCCTCCTGGCGGTCGGTGTGTTTATAGGGATGATCAGACTGTAACGTTACGCGAATTCATGGATTCATCTCCCCCCCTCTCCCCGGGGGAGAGGGGGAAGGGGGTGAGGGCGATACGAATCATACAATGAAAAGTTTTTTTATTTGCCTTATAGTATTCCTGTGCGTTCTCTCCTGTTCGGCGCCGAAGCTGCGGACCGTGAACAGGGATTTCTCCCGGGTATACCGCGATCCGGTGGCATACCTTCACGCCGCCGCCTCGGACGGCGACATCATCGCGGCCATGCGATGCGTCGAGGAGGGGCTCGTCGGTGTCAACGCGAGGGACCGGTACGGCTGGACCGCCTGCATGTATGCCGCCCGGAGCGGTCATGACGGCCTGATTGAATATTTCATGTCAAAGGGGGCCGATATCGACGCCGTGGACAAGGACGGCATGTCTGCCGTTATGGTCGCTCTGGACTACGGGTGCCCGCAAACGGCCTCATACCTGATGGAGATCGGCGCGGCAACCAGGGGTGCGGACAGCGGCGGGAACACGTCCCTGATGAAGGCGGCTCACCAGGGGTATGAGGAGCTCGCATCGGCGCTTCTCGCCCGGGGGGCCGACATCAACGCTCAGAACGGCGACGCACGGACCGCGCTCATGATATCCCTGGAAAAGGGGTATTTCGATTTATCGGGACTGCTCCTGAAAAAGGGGGCCAATCCCAATATCCCCGACCGGTTCGGGAACCTCCCGCTCCTCTGGGCCCTTCGCAACAGGTACCTCGATCTGATGGATACGCTCCTCGCCCACGGGGCGGACCCGAACGCCCGGGACGCTGAAGGCACGCCGGCGGTCTTTATGGCGATGGAGCTCGATCTCCCCGATTACGTGGCGAGGCTGGCGCGCGGCAGGGCCAACCTGAATGTCCGCGGCCCGGACGGCAGGACCCCGCTTATACATGCAGTGCAGTCCGGCAACCTGTCCATGGTTCCCGTCCTGGTCGAAAATGGCGCGGACCCGAACCGGCGCGACCGGGAAGGGAGAACCCCGCTGATGGTCTCCGCGTATCTCGGCTATTACGACACGGCGCTCTATCTCTCCGACCATGGCGCCGATCCCCGCATTAAAAACAGGGACGGCAGGACGGCGGCTGAGATCGCGCGTGAAAACAGGTACAATGATATAGCGCTCATTCTCGAGAAGAGGGAGCGGGAGGTGAAGTAGGATGAGAACGCCCTCCGCGATCATCTGTCTCGCGCTTTGCTCCGCCCTCCTTGGTGACTGCGGGTACCTCTCCATGAGCCGGCGCGACGACGTGCGTGCGAACAGGGACCGGGACGCCTACAATTCTTCTGTCCTGATGGGGAGCGTCGCCGGCGGCACGGGCCCCTGCCTGGTGCTGGCGTACCCGGTTTCGCGGCCCGACGCCAAGCCGGATGACCATGTCGTCATGGACCGGCCCGGCCCCTTCATGCTCTACGTGCCTGCCGGGACATACCGGATCTACGCTTTCGCCGATTACAACAGAGACGGATGGTTTGACGCGGGCGAGGTCTTCGGCCTGTATGCGGCGGGATCCGGGGAGGCGAGCGAGGTCACGGTGGCCGAGGGGGAGGTGAAGGCCGGCATAGACATATTCGCGGGACGCGAGCGGCCCGCCCCCGTCTTCCCGAAGTCCATACGCATACAGGACGATCCCGCGGCGGTCCCGCGGCAGCCCGCCAACGGGGAGGTCGTCAGGATCTACGACGAGCGGTTTTGCCAGGCGAACGCTGACGCGGGGTGGTGGTCGCCGTCGCTCTTCATGAGGGGATTCGGCGCGCGGATATACCTGCTTGAGGAATACGATCCCCGGAAAATACCGGTCCTGTTCGTTCACGGCGCGCAGGGGACCCCGCAGAATTGGGCCTATTTCCTCTTTCGGCTCGACAGGAAGCGGTATCAGCCCTGGTTCTACTATTATCCGTCTGGTATCCGCATCGCGCTGGCGTCACGGCTCCTTCGCGAGGCCCTTCTGGACGTTAAAAAGAAATACGGGTTCGGCGCACTCTGTATCGTTGCGCACAGCATGGGGGGGTTGGTCACCAGGGACCTGCTGACGCGCTATGACACGCGCAGGCATTTCAACGTGCGTCTCTATGTGACCCTGGCCTCGCCCTGGAGCGGGTTCGAGTCGGCGGATTACGCCTTCATGGTTCCGTCGAAAAAGCTTCCCGTATGGCACGATGTCGCCACCAACAGCGCGTTCATCAACGAGACGCTCCGGGCGAAGCTGCCGCAGCAGGTACGCTACTATCTTTTTTACGGAAGAAACGACAGCGTCGCGAAGGGGAGGGCCTTGGACGAGCGGGCGTACGGAGGGGCCTGGGGCATGTTCGGGTTCGACGTGGACCACGACACCATTCTCACGGACCGCCGTGTCTTCAGGAAGTTCGGCGAGGTGCTGGCAAAGGAGACGGCGCGGTAGCGGTCACCGCCCTCCTGCCGGTGATTTCGCGTCGGTCATGAAGGCATCGCAGAAGAATTCCCTGCATCCCTGCGGCCGGTCGGCGTACGAGGTGCAGCGGCCCTCGGGGCTCAAATGGGGGCAGGCCATCACGACCTCGCCGGAGGCGAGCGTGAGGGGGACCCGCTCGCCGGTCATGGGGAACCTGCCGCAGCACTGCATCAGCTTTTCTTCTATTGAGCAGAATTCGCAGAAAGACATTGGATTCCTTTCGAAGGCGCAGTTGCGCAACCGAGACTTGGCGCGTGGATTCGTTACGCCTGCATCGGGTTCCCGGCGGAGCAGAAGCTCTTGTATCTGACCTTCGCCATGTCGTAGATTTTTTTCACCAGCTCGCCCGGGTTGTTTCGGTACGCCTCCATCCTCTCGGTGACCATCTGCTTCACCTGGTTGATGTTGATCGAGGAGCCGCTGAACACGACCTCGATTTCGTGCTCCACCGAGCGATAGCTCTCGCCGGAATGCTCGATGCGCTGGCCTATGATGTTATTCTGCAGATTGCGGTGCTTGATTTCGATGTCGATGAGCTCGGGGGATTTCTCCCTCTCGACCGAATACACGACCAGCGACGGCATGTACTCCTCAAAGGCCTCGTTTTCGAGGAACTCGTCGAGACTGCCGTTGAAGTTCAGCAGGACGAGGAGCGATATCAGGGACGAGCCGTAGAGCGTGATCTTTGACTGGGGTATTATGTTGTCGAATGGGTTGAAGGCGATCGAGTTGACCGACGAGAAGGTCTTGATGCCCGCCTCGCCCCTGCCGATATAGACGACCTCGTCATCCTTGAAATTGTTCTCATGCATTCGCTTCTCGATGAGGAGGCTCTTGCGGTCGCCCGATATGAACCGGTTGACATCTCCCGCGTACACCTCCTTGTTAAGCGGGTCCATTTTTTTCTTGTAATCGGTGGCGACGAGGTTGCCGTCTTCAAGGCCGACTCTCTTGACGAACTCTATCGCTATCTCGTTGGGCATGGCCGTCAGGACCAGGGGGTCGTATTTCTTGATGAACCGGACGAAGGTCTCGGCCCCGGGGAAGAGCCGCGATTTTTCGCCGATTACCGTGATGCATGAAGTCGGGACGTCTTTCAGCAAAAAATCGGGGAAGTAGACGGCCAGCTTGAAAAACGAGAAGGGAACGTCACCCTCGGAAGATATCCTCCGGTTGTTGTTGTCCAGTATGTTCTCTATCTTTATCCCCTCAGTGTCGAAGAAGATGTTGTCGATGAGGGTGCTGTAGTCGCCTATTTCCAGGAAGTCCCCGAGCCCGAGGAAGACCTGCCTCGGTTCCTTGATGAGGCGGGAGACTTCGTTGAGAAAGTCCCTTTTTTCAAGGCGTATGATCTCGAAGCCCTCGGCGATTCCCCGGTTTATTATCAGTTCGTATCTATCCTCTGTCATGTCTCGCCGCTCTTGATAGTTCATTATAATGGAAAATAGTCGGTCGGTCAAGCGCCGGAGGTCAATTTATTTTTTTATTAATTGGCGCCGCTTTTTTCTTTGAGCACCCTGCCCAGGACCTCGGCAAGGTCCTCGATTTTATATGGTTTGGCCACCATGTCGCGGAAGCCGTGGTCCCGGTAATTTGCCATGATCGGGTCGTTGGAATAGCCGCTCGATACTATGGCGACCACGTCCGGGTCGAAGTTTTTCAGAATGCCGATCGTTTCCTTGCCCCCCATGCCCCCGGCGATGGTCAGGTCCATTATCACCGCGTCAAAGCGGGATTTCGCGGCCGTGGCGCTCTGGTAGCGCCGGATGGCGTCCTCGCCGTTTTCGGCCGTCTCCACGGAGAACCCCAGGTGGCTCAGCATCCGGGAGCCGACATTGAGCACCATCTTCTCGTCGTCCATCAGGAGGATCTTTCCGCCGCTGAGCTTCCTCCTGGCCGGCCGCTTCTTTCGGTCGGCGACCGGTACCATCGTTGCCGGTATGTAGACGTGGAAGGTCGTTCCCTTGCCCGGCATCGAATCAACGCTGATATGGCCGTCGTGCTTCTTGATGATGGAATAGGTCACCGCGAGGCCGAGGCCGGTCCCCTTTTCCTTGGTGGTGAAAAAGGGATCGAAAATGTTGCGGAGGTTCGACTCCTGTATGCCCGTGCCCTCGTCAACGACCGATATCTGGATGTAGGCGCCGGGCGAAAGGGGGAGTTCGTCGTTCATGGTCACCACGCGGTTGGATGCCCTGATTTGGATGATGCCCGGTTCCGGCATGGACTGGGCGGCGTTCAGGATCAGGTTGTGGATAACCTGGCTGATCTGCCCCTCGTCGACATCGGCGTTCCAGAGAGTGCTGTCGATAAGGAATTCCTTCTTGACCGCGGAGCCGCTGAGGGCGAAATCCGCGGTGTCGTGGAGGAGGCTCCGGATGGAGGTGGTCTTCTTCACGGGCGCGCCCCCCTTGGAGAAGGTGAGGAGCTGCAATGTCAGGTCCTTGGCGCGGAGCGAGGCTTTCTCAATTTCGCTGATGAGCGCCTGATTGCGCTTTTCTTTCCCGAGCACAAGCTTGGCCATGGATACGTTGCCGAGGATCGACGTGAGGAGGTTGTTGAAATCGTGCGCGATGCCGCCGGCGAACACGCCCAGCGATTCAATCTTGGAAGTCCTGACCAGCTCCTCCTCGATGGCGACGCGGTCGGAAATGTCCCTGAATACGATGATGGCGCCGTCGACCCTGCTCTCCGGGTCGCGGATGGGGGCGCCGATCGCCGAAAAGTGTCTTTTCTGCTTATACGGGAGGTCCATGACCGTGTTGATGCGCATTTCTATGATCACCCCGGTCTCCAGGACTTTGTCGACCATGTCGCGGCAGGTCAGGCCGGTCCGTTCGCTGTAGATGGGAAGGATATCCTCCACCAGCTTGCCGACGGCCGTCCCTTTCAAATACCCGGTGATTTTCTCTCCGATCCCGTTGATGATGTCGACGCGGCGGTTGCGGTCGACCGTGATAACGCCCTCGCCGATGGAGCGGAGCGTGGCGGCGAGCCGCTCCTTTTCGAGGGCCAGTACCAGGTTGGTCTCGAGCAGCTCCCGGTGCGTCCGCGAGATTTCTATGTTCATCATCTCGAGGGAGCGGTACTGCGACTGGATCTGCGCGTACTGCTCCTTGATCATGGTGTCCGCCTTCCTCTGTTCCGTGATGTCGATGAGGGCCGTGATGGCGTGCTCCACGCCGTTGATGCTGAGCAGTTCGGCCGACATGGACGCGAGGCGGATGTCGCCCGATTTCGTTTTGAACGCGCATTCGAAATCCTTGACCTTGCGGTCTTTTTTCAAGATGGTGAGGAATTTGAGATACTCATTGGAATGGGCGAAGGTCCTGGCCTCGGCCACCGTTTTGCCGATGAACTCGTCCCTCGTCATGCCGGCCGCCTGCAGGAGGACTTCGTTCACCTCGACGTAGGTGCCGTCGTCCAGCCGGTTGATCGACAGTGCGATGGGACTCAGGTTGAAGGCCTTGGAAAGTTTTTCCTCCGATATCCGCAGGGCGTTCTCGGCGTCCCGCCGCTCCGTGATGTCGGTGATGATGGTGGCGACCCTCATGACGACGTCGTCCTCGATGATCGGTATCAGTTTCTCCTCGGCGTGATAGTCCTTGCCGTTGATGGTGACGCATTTTTCTGCGACGAATATTTTCCCCGTTTCAAAGACCTGGCGGTAGTCTTCAAGGTAGTCCGTGAAGGTGTCGGGCGGGAAGATTTCCATTATCGTCTTCCCGATAATGACGGATCCGATCTCAAAGTGATCCAGGATTTTCGCAAGGGCGTTGTTGACCAGCACTACCCGGTAGTCCCGGTCGATCACGAAGAAGTAGTTTTCGAAGGAGTCGAGGGTGCGACGGTAGTTGGCCTCCGAGATGATGAGCGCGGTCTCGGCCTTTTTTCGCTCCGTAATGTCGTTGAGAATAACGAGCTTCCCCACGAGTATCCCCGACTGGACCAGGGAGGTCTGGGTCAGAAGGATGTCCCGCTGTTCTCCCTTCACCGTGAGGGTGATCGGGAGATCGTTGCAGTCGGTATCGAAAGAATATCGGGCCGGGAATATCTCCTCGGCCGTTATGTTCTTGCCGAGTCCCTTCTCGATGCCGAGCATGCCCAGCGCGTGGCTGTTGATCGCGATGAGGCAGTGGTTGTAGTCCAGGACCAGGACGCTCTCCTTGATCCGGGAAAAAAGGTTGTAGGTGATTGTTTCGATGCTGTCGGCCAGGAAGCGGTATTTCACTATGGCGATGAAAATGAACACCGAGATGATAACCGGCACCGACGAGGTGATCGGCTGGAGGTGGATGATGCCCATGAAATCGGGAAGGACCACGCTGGTGGCAAGGCCGATGGTGATCGTCAGGGTGAAGCCGATCAGCAGTAGCCGCATCTGGTTGCGTATGATGGGATTTTCGGAGGCCCTCAGGGATTTGTGGATAATATACAGGGAGCAGGACCCCGGCAGAAGAAGGCTTATCGCCCGTATTGGAACAAACAGGGGGCCCGGCGCGGCGGTGTTGCCGTAGAAGAAACGGATTACGATGTCGCTGTAATACAGGTCGGTAGACGCGGCTATCGCTATCGTGCAAAGAATCACGGCAAAGGTCCCGTAGTAGAAGGTGTTTTTCGGCTTTTTAGAGAGCCGGTAGAGGAAATTCATGAACAGGAAGCCGGTCATGAGAAATAGAAACGACAGGGCCCGCAGAAGGGTCAGGATGGTCTCATCCGAATGGGGGGCCCAGATAAAGAACTCCGAGAGTTCCCAGAAGCCGGCAAAACCTGCGAACAGGATATAGGCGCGGCCGGTCGTGTTGTTCCTGCCAATGGCGAAAATATAGGATACCAGGATAATATTCAGGATGAATGAAAATAGTGGTATAAGTGAATAGTAATTCATAACATTCCGGTATAGAAGAAAGGCCGTTATGAACATCCCGACAGAACGGTGTTAATTATAAGACAAAAAATTGGCAAATGTCAATAGGAAAAAACAGGCCGGGCGGATTAATTCCTTACTGTACCCATCTAAAGTTATGTCGCTCAAAAGACCGATTTAGTAAATAGGCAATACAAGAGTCGCCTGCAGGGTGAAAAGGAGAATAATAACTTGACACTCTGGACACTATATATAATTTGACAGGTTTTTGAGCTGATTATCGTATAAGGACATCTGTCAATAGTGCGGTTGTTTTCCATCCGACGCCAAAGGCGGCGGGTGGAAGTAAAAAATTATTTTCTATGGGATTTGATGAAGAAGAAACTCTACCTGTTTACCGGGTGTGTGGCATTAATATGCGTTATCGCGTCCATAAGCCATACCAGGATTTCCGGGGCCGCAACCCTGCTTGGATTTGTCCCCGGCCATCATAAGGAGGGGGCCTTAACCGGGGCGGAAACCGATGCCCGCATGTGTGATTACGGCCGACGGGCGGCCGCCTGGCTGAACGGCAATGTCCCCGGCTCCCTGGTGCCGTCGGTCGCGGTCGGCGTCATTCAGGGTGACCGCCTTGTTTTTCACCATGGCGTGCGGGCCAACAGCTCCACCCGTTTCGGCATAGCATCACTTTCCAAGACCTTCACCGCCGCGCTCGCCCTGAAGCTGCAGGAGCAGGGCGTGCTGTCGCTTGACGATCCGGTGACGGAGTATTTTCCCGAAGTGGTCATAGAGCGGAGGGATCTTCGCTCTTCTCCGGTAACCGTAAGGCATCTCCTGGCCCACACCTCGGGCATTCCCTCTTACGGGTGCGATTACCGGGCGTACGTGCTCAACGGCCGGACGCTTGCCCTGCCGCGGCAGGTCCACCCCGCGGGATTCTGCTATTCCTACTCGAACGAGGGCTACGAGCTTGTAATGCACATCATAGAGAAGGCGACCGGCAGGTCTTACGCGGAAAACATGCGCGAGCGGATATTGGATCCGCTGGGGATGACCTCCAGCACTGCCGAATTCTCGAACGGGACAGGCGGCATCGTCACCACGATCGAGGACCTGGCCCATTACGCCTCCATGCTCATCAACAGGGGGCGCTACCGGGGGACCGTGATACTCGGCGAACAATCATTCGAGGAGTTCCTGGCCCGGCCGGTCGAGCTCCCGGACGTCAGGGTCGATTACTATTACTCGCTCGGCTGGGAGGTCATCACCGTCGGCGGCTCCATTGACAGCTATTACAAGGCGGGGCGCTGGTTCAACCAGGCCTCGGGTCTTCAAGTCTTCCCCCGCAGGGGCATCGCCTTCATCTATCTCTGCAATCCGCCGGAGCACCTCGGCGGTTCGTTCATGTCCTGGCGTCAGGGACTCACCGGTATGCTCAGGACGCTGGTCAGGAACATCTCCGGCGACGAGACCCTCTGCTCCGCCTGGCCGTCCCTGTCGCCGGTCGAGCTCAGGCGCTACGAAGGGATCTACCGAAATGTTATCACCGGCCAGAGGGTCTGCGTCTCCATGAGGGGCGGCACCCTCTTCAGCAACGGTTTCGGGGGGTTCCTGCCGCTCAGGACCTTTACCTCGAACCGCCTCCTCATCGACAGCGGAAGGATGCTCCATAATTTCGTGTGGAAGGACAACCGCGTCGTCGGACTCGCGCTCAGGCACGGCTACTACGAGGCGGTTAGCGAATAATTACACGGCTACTTTCCTCTTTTTATTTGACATCTCGCGCTAATGCGGATGTATTTATGTATGACGATCCCCCGCCGCAATATGTCGCATGCATGTGCCGTCCTCGTCCCGGTTATGGCGGCCGCGCTGCTCGCCGCCGGCTGCTCTATCGAGAACAAAAAGAGCCGGCCGGAGTCTTCACGGAATCCTGAAGCGGCGCGGATGGAAGCCCGGCGTAAGGCGCGCCGGAAGGCGATACAAGCGGAACAGAATGATCTTACGCGCTGGCTGCGGCTGAACACGCGCTATCCAGTCGTGCCGTCTGCCGCGGCGATTGTCATTGACGGCGATCGGGTCGCTTATCGCGAAACCGTGCGGTGCGAGCCGGACACTCCCTTCAGGGCGGCATCCCTGACGAAGACCTTCACCGCGATAGCGATACTCCAGCTGGCGGACCGGGGTATCTTGTCCCTGAACGCTCCAGTCAGCAGATACCTTCAGGTCAGCTTTGAAAACGCCGAGCTCCGTTCGAGGCCCATCACTATCTGGCATCTGCTTTCACATACGTCCGGTCTGGTGGAGGACCCGAACCCGGATATAGAGCAGGACAATTATCCCTTCATAGTTCCGGAGCAGAAGTATCCTGCCGGATTCCGGTTCAACTACTGCAACCAGGGCTACAATCTCCTCGGGTTCATCGTTTTCGAGGCTTCGGGATTTACGCTCGGTGAATACGTCACGCACAATATTCTGGCGCCGATGGGGATGAATGATTCAAAGGCGCCTCCCGACACGCGGGGCGCGTCTGGGATCGAGTGCTCGATCCGCGACATGGGGAAGTACATGGTGATGTTCCTTCGTCGGGGAGAATACGGGGGGAAGAGGATAATTTCCGAGAGGATGTTCCGGAAAATCGTGGAGGAGTCCGTTGAAGGGCCGCGATCGAGGAACAAGGAGTACCGGGGCCTCTGCTTCAGGATATGGTCGGTAGACGGCCGGATATATTCGATGCACCATGCCGCGCACATGCCCGGCTCCGGAGGGTTCATGCAGATCTTCCCGCGCAACGACTGCGGGTACGCCTTCATCAGCAACCCGCCGGTATATGACCGGAACGAGTATTATGAATATTACTATGCCCTCAAGAGCGGGCTTATCCGGCTGTGCGGGCTGATGATGGGCGGCAGCTTCAACCCGCTGACGTTTAAGCCGGATCGGCCGACGGTGGAGCAGATGAAGCGCTTCGTGGGTCGCTATCGCCAGTACGTCAACCCGGCCGCCGGTCCCTACATCGACATCAGTCTCCATCCCCGCGGCTACCTGGTCGCGACCAGGTCCGCTTCGGGGGAGAGCGTCCCCATTGTCCCGACCTCGCTTCACACATTCGTCTATATTTATCCGGGCCAGCAAGAGAAGGGCGAGATTTACGATTTCGTCATGAGGAGGGGGAAGGTCGTCGGCCTGGCGGTCAGAGAAGGGTATTATATGCGATAACAGGAGGCATTCATGGAACAATCAGTATTATTTGAAAAGGGCGACGGCATCGCCGTCATCACGCTGAACAGACCGGAACGGCGCAACGCGATCAACCAGGATCTTCTGGGCAATCTCTTTGACTGTATCGACCGTGTGGCGGCCGATGTAGACATCAGGGCCGCGGTGATCACCGGGGCGGGCGCCTCCTTCTGTTCGGGCATTGACCTGAAAGCGATAGCAACCGACAACCTGATGTACCCCCGGGGCGACGGGAAAGGACTGCTGGAAGTCATGGGTGCCTGCGAGAAGCCCCTCATCGGCGCCATTAACGGCCACGCGATCACCGGGGGGTTCGAGCTTGCGTTGAACTGTGATTTCCTCATCGCCTCGGAAGAGGCGGCATTCGCCGACACCCACGTGAAGATGGGGATACACCCGGGTTGGGGCATGAGCCAGCTGTTACAGGAGGCGGTCGGCCGGCGCATGGCATTGCAGATGTCGCTCACCTGCCAGTTTCTCCCGGCGCGGGACGCCCTGCGGGCGGGCCTGGTCAACGAGGTGGTGGAGCCGGAGCGGCTTCTCCCGCGCGCCCGGGAGATCGCGGGTTTTATTGCCGCCCTGAACCCTGCCATGGTCCAGACCATGAAGAACCTGATCGAGTACCGGATGGGGGCGACGCTTCGGGAGTCCCTCGCTCACGAGAAGAGCGAATTCATGGAGGTTGTCGGCAAACACTTCAAAACGCAGGGGTAGCGGTACCGGGCCGTCGGATCAGTATCCCTTCAGCTCCGCCTCGCGGATCTTCCGGTAGAGCTCCTCGTCGCTGGTGGCGAACACGATGGTATTGCTCTTCCACTTCTTGTAATCGCGGTGGTATTCGGTGGCGAGCCCGACCGCTTCGAGCTCGGGGAGATACCTGATCTTCCCGTCAGGCTGCCGGAACTCCCGGTCGCCGGTGCGGACGCAGAAGAGGACTCCGTTGGCGATCACGCGCGGAAGGAGCTCGTCGATGCCTATATTCATCTGATACATGTCGCGCAGGAACCGGAATAGCCGCTTGGAAAAGAACCTCACCGGCGCCGGCATCCCCGGCCGCGACAGATAGACGGTCCTGTTCGCCGGGTCCCACGAGCGCATGACGAAACCCCGGTAGGCGAGGAGCTCTCCGCTGTTTACGTACATCCTCCCCACGAGTATGATGAAGGTCATCATGAAATAACTTTCGTAGTATTTCTCATAGAGCTCGAGGTGAAGCTTTTCCCGCTCCGCCTCCTCGGGCGTGGCCGGCTCGGGCCAGTCCCGGACATGGCCGTCGAGGAGCTCATTCATGGTGAGTCCCTGTGGGACGGGGGGCTCCCGGTAGCCCGCGCCGTTCGCCGGGATGCCCGTCACGTCACTCCGCCTGACGGAGACAGTGTACCAGTACTTGATTCCCTCGTCGACCGTCGTGTCGACAAAGGTGGTCGACCTGGTCTCGCCGATCTTGAGGTACGGGCCTTTTTCGAAGAAAGAACGGGATATGGTGAAGTTACTCCCGTCGGTTGTGCACCTCCAGGAGAGGGAGACTCTGTCCGGGTATGTGCCGTTCGAGATTTCGAGGCCGAACACGATGGGGAGGCTTCCCTTGAGAAACAGAGAGATTTTCCGGGAGAGCAGGGCCCCTGTTTTTTTTATGGCTCCATTGGGCACCGGTTCGGTGATCGTGATGAGGAACGACCGTTCTTCGCATGAAAAGAGCTTCGCTTCGACGAAGAGCGATCGGCCACGCGCGTATATCCTTCCCATCAGGAGGAGCCCGCATTTCAGGCTTCCGCAGATCTCATCGTAGCGGGCGAGGTTCTGCGGCGATACACGGGCGCCCCGATCATAGGTATAGGGGATGGACCAACCGTCGCGTCTGCCCTCGGACGCCGAGAGCGAGGAGTGTATCGCAGCGGCGTTCGCGGCTGGCACCGCCTCCGCCCTGAAGCGGAGGACGCCGACGCTGTTCTGCATGGCTGGCACTTCCGAAGCTGGCGCCAGCATCGCCGCAGCGGCCGCCAGAGCGAGAACGGCCCGCTTAGAGAAACCTGTTGAAGAGCGACTTGACCTCATCTTTCGGTTCCAGCCTTGATTTTTTCAGCCTGTAGATTTCAATCCTGAAATACCCGAATCGGACTGTTTTTACCAGGTTTTCCGGAACAAAATGTTCGCGGTACATGTCAGCGATCGCCTTTTCAAAAATAACGTTTCGGCATACGGCCAGGTATACCGGCATTCCGCCCCGGTATTCGGTCGCCGTCTTCCCGTCGGCTATTTTCCTGACCGGTATTTCAATGTTGTACAGCAGTTTTTTCAGCAGATTGTGGTTGTATGGTATAAGCGATTGGAGAATGAGGCACTTGAGCCTGTTCTCCACGACCAGCCCGGCTGACCAGCTCCCCGCCAGTATTGCATCGGGGGGAAGCTCTCGCCCCAGTTCCACCGACGTTCGCTGGAGATTGTGTTCATGGAACAGGAACCATTTCCCGTACTGGAAGAGCTGGAGCGCCAGGATCAGCGACAGGAGCAGGGCGGGGAACTTCGGGCCCTGCGCCAGGGCGAGGAGGCGCTTCCGGTTGAGGACCGCGGCGGCGATGCAGCAGAGCCAGAGGGCGAGGGCGATGCCGATGATGACGGCCGCGCCCGAGAAATCCCCCTTCAGGTACGCGGGGTACAGCCTGTCGACCAGCGCGTTTCTTGCCGAGGCCGGGACCGTCTGAACGAGGAACACGATGCCGGTATAGAGAAGCATGAACGCGATGAAGCCCCAGAACATGGCGTTGTGGGGGAATCCCTTCTTTTCAGTGATGTATGATGACGGACGGTATTCGGCGAACCCGGCGATGAAACGGGCCGCCAGCGCTATCAGCGGTATGATGAAGAGAAGGTAGTACCGCGACGGGTTGTAGTACAGGAGGGTCAGCAGTACCGTGCCGAAGACAAGCCAGCTTGAGAGCACCAGGTCGGCCGCGTTACGCCTCTCCCCGAAGATGAAGCGGTGAAGTGTGCACAGGGCGAGGGCCATGCCGGCGAAGAACGTGAACGGGTGAAGAAACACGAACTCCATGTACATGCTCTTTGCCCCGACCATGTGGATCGGGTCGAATGCGGTAAAGGGGAGGAACGCTATGATCGGCTGTCCGAATATGCGGTGGGAGAGAAGGGAAAAGGCCAGGGCGTTCCTCAGGAACCAGAAATGCGCGAATATTCCGTAGAAGAGGGCGAACGCCGCGATTAAAGCGACGAGTATTCGGTTGAGAGATCGTTCCGACCAGCCGCGCCGTGCGAAAAAATAGAGCACGAGCGCCGGCGTGACTGCGGGGAATATGACCAGAAGGTTTCTTTTAATGAAAAAACCGCCGGCCAGGCCGAAAATACCGACAGCAAGGAAGAGGACGCGCGCCGCGGCTCGCGCGGCCCCGCGCGCCTCCCGGCGCGGCCGGAGCGCTTCAGCGAACCCGAAGAGGGCTATCATGACAAAGCAGATAAGGTGCCCCTCGTACAGCCCGAGGCGGTTGTACATGGCCGTGAAGTAATTGGAGCCGAAGAGGACCAGGCCGATGAGGGCGGTCAGACGGTCATAGGTTCTCGCGAGGAACAGGAAGAGGAGGATCATCGTCACCGCCGCATAGGCCACTGACAGGACACGGATCGACGCGTAGCTGACCCCGAACCGGCTGAATATCCAGGTATACGGAAGCACCGTCAGAGGGCTCGTGGAGAGCCATCCGCCGTACTGGTCTTCCGGCGTCCATTTCCAGTCGCCGAAAAGGACGCGGTTCCTCGCGTCGTAGGTTTTGAATCCCTCGTCGGTGTAGGCCGCCGCCGAGATGCTGAGGTCCTGGGGGGCGTCGGCGTTGATGTGCGCCAGCCGCATGCCTGTGAAAAGGATCACCAGCAGCAATGCCGCGGGATAATAGTATCGGCCGTCAGTGAGTCGTTTCAGTAAACGGAGCACGGTGCGCCTCACGCGTTATTTTTTATGCAGCCATCCCAGGCCAGGGAGTCATCCGGGCCCCGGACATCGCCCTCAGCGGCGTGCGCTATGCCCTGCATGTGCTGGTAGTGGTATTTTTTAAAGACGGTAATGTATCCATCAACCATCTTTTTCCATTCGTAATTCGTTATGGTGTACGTTTTTGCCCTGTCCCCGAACTGCTGGAGGTGGCTTCGGTCGGAGAGGAGGCCCTGTATTTTTTTTATCCAGAGCGTTTCTTTCTCCGGCGGGACCAGGAATCCGTTTTTTCCGTCGATGACCGCGCATGTTATGCCTTCCATGGCGGAGGCGAGCACTGGGGTTCCGTTCACCGACGCCTCGAGCGCCACCAGGCCGAAGCCCTCGGCGTCGCCGGCTACCTTGATGTTCGGCATCACGAAGAGGTCGGCATGCTTGAGAATCTGGACCATGTCCTCGAACTGCAGCTTGCCGAGGTAGAAGGCCCTGTTTTTGATCTCCGGCTTCTCGAGCGCACTCTGGACTTCGATCTCGTCAAGGGCGAGGCCGAGTCCCAGGGTCAGCAGGTGCGAGAGGCGGTTGGGGAGCAAACTGAGGATGAAACTGATGGTGTGTATGTTCGGATCGGTCGGCCCGACGATGAGATAGATGATGCTCGGGTCGAGCTGCGGGAGCACCTTCGTCACGAACCAGGAGAATCCCTTGCGCCGCACGCTCCTGCCGATGGAGACGAGTATCTTTTTATCCTGCAGGGATATGCCGAGCTTCTTCTCCAGCGTTTTGCGGAAGCCGGGCTGCTTGTTGATCAGGGCCATGTCCGTGTCGACGCCGTTCCGCACCACGTATACCCGGTCGCGTTTGAAGCCGCGCTTGATACACTCCTGCGCGGTCGCCTGGCTCACGGCGATCACCCCGTCAAGTTTCTTGAAGGTGTCCACCACGTGGCGCTGGTAGAGCTGGCTCGGCAGGACGATGTCGAGGCCGTGCAGGGTGAGGAGGACCGGGAGCGACGTTATTCTCTTGATCGCGAGACCGCAGAAGCCCATGAGCCCGTCGTTCAGGTGGATGACCGAGATGTTTGGGTTCTCCCGGAGAATTCTTCTTACTTTCAGGGGAACGGTCAGCAGGAACCTGAGTCTGCTGGTCCGGTTGTCGTAGATCAGGGTGTGGACCTTGTGCGACCTGGCCACGCCGTTGATGAGCTCATAACTCTGTTTTTCCATGCCTCCGATGGAAGGCGGATACTTATGAGTTATAAACAGTATTTCCATCTTCCAGGCTCCCGGTTTTACGTATGATGTAAATGAGGGCGATGAATCCGAATCCGATCCAGAAAAGCTGTCGGGCGCGCCGCAGTATGGAGACCGTGATCCAGACCCCGGACCCGGGCACGTTGATGAATTCGAGCATTACCTTGTTGGCGTATTCCTCGATGCCGATCTGGCCCGGCACGAACGCCCCCAGTCCCTTGAATACCATGACCCCCACCTCGACGGCCACGCACGAGAGGAACGACGCCTTCAGGCCGAGAAGGTAGAGGATCACCCAGAATTCCATCGCGCCCATGAACCAGCTTCCCAGCGAGAGGAGAAAGGCCGTGATAAAGTTGGCCTTTTTGGTTTTGTAAAAATCTATCAGCTCCCCGTCGACCTCTTTCAGCTTTGCTATCGCTCTTTCCAGCCGCTCCGATTCCGGGAACTTCTTCCGGAGAAGCCGCATGGTGCGCACCGGCAGAAAGAGGATTCCGCCGCCGCTGCCGAGGCGGTAAATGAAGAAGACCAGGAGCGCGAATAGTATGCCGATGGTGATCACCATGGAAACGGCGCCGGCCCTGAACCTGAGCTGATCGAAGAAGAGGTACACTCCGATCATGATGAGGGTGAGCGCAGAAAAAAGGACGAGGAAGCGCGAGATCGTCAGGGAGACGATGCTGTCCTTGTACGGGATGTTTTTCCTTTTCAGCAGCAGCGCCTTGAGCGCCTCCCCGGCGATGACATTGGTCGGGTTGATCTGGGCCAGGCTTTCGCCTATCTGCCTGATAACAAAAAGCAGTGACGTCGAGATGTGGCCCGGATAGTTGTAGAACGAGAGCTTCCACGCTAAAGTCACCATAAGGTAGGCAATGAAGGTCACGGCGATGAGAAATACAAACCTGACGTTGATGAGCCTCAGCTCGTCCGCGATGCCGGAGAGATTGGACTTCGATGCGAACCAGTAGATTAGGAAAATCCCGAGCGCGAGTCCGCCTCCCCTCAGGAGATGGCGGGCCCAGTTTTTTTTTGGCGCCTGTTTCTCCATATTTTCAGGCCGTACCTTCATCCGGTCCCTCGTTCTATTGTTTCCGACCGGAGATGATTTTTTCGAATGACCTGAACATCTCCGTGCAGAGGACGTCCCATTTCTGCGAGCGGGCGTAGGCAACGGCGTTCGCGCTCATCCGCTTCAGGGCCGCCGGGTTGTCGACGAGGTATATCAGTTTTTCGCAGAAGGCATCGACGTTTTTCGGCTCGACCAGAAACCCGGTTTTGCCTTCTTTTATAATGCCCATTTGCCCGCCCTTTGCCGCCGCCACCACCGGCAGGCCGGAAGCCAGCGCCTCCAGGTTCACGTTGCCGAAGGTTTCCGTGATGGAGGGGAACAGAAAGATATCGCATGAAGCGTAAATCCGCTCGAGCTCCCTGTTGATAAGCTTGCCGGTGAAGACCGCGCCGGGCATTCGCTTCTCCATGTATTTTTTCTGGGGACCGTCGCCGGTGATGACCATGGTGATTCCCGGGTGCGTCTTTCTCAGCTTCCGGTGGATCTTCACGATCGTCTCGATCTCCTTGATCCAGTAGAGCCTGCTCACGAACAGGATGCGGATACTGTTTTTACCGCACAGCCGGTCAATGTACGCGTTGTCCCGCTTGCGCGGGTTGAACTTTTTCATGTCAATTCCCCGCGCCCAGATGACCATTCGTTTTCGCTCGATGCCCAGGTCGGCGAGCTCGTCGAGCACCGGTTTTGTGGGGACATAGACCGCGTCGCAGTTGTTGTAGTAGAACCTGAGGAGGAGCGGCACCAGCATGCCGAGCGGCTTTAGGAAGGGCAGGAACTTGAAGTAATAATTGACATAGGTCGGATAATGGGTGTGGTATGTGGCCACCAGGGGGAGATTGTGCTTCTGCGCGTACCTCAGGGCGTATCGGCCCAGGTATGTAGGGGCTATGAAGAATATCAAATCCGGCCTGAAACTGTCAACCGCGGCCTTCAGCTTTTGATCAAAATATGGAAATGCCACGCGGTAGCCCTTCATCATGGGGAGGGGCACGTACCTGCACGTGATGACGGGGTAGGGAAGCTTCACGCCCTCGGACGGAGGCAGGGGCGTGATGAAAATGAACTCGAACCTGTCGCGGGGAATGCGCTCGATGATATTGAAGAGCGTGTAGGTGACCCCGTCGAGATTTTCCTTCAGTACATCCGTGAAGAGCGCGACCCTGATCTTATCCTTTTTTTTCATATGTGATGCTGTCCACCGGTTTATTATATACCCGTTACGCGGGTAGTGGCCTGAAGTATTTTTTCAGGGCTTCGGAAGATGTCCGCCGCCGAAAGCTCGGTGAAGCCTGAAGAAAAATATCAGAAGCAGTTTTCAAAACGCCGACAGGATACCGACGCAAATTTTCTCTGTCAAGGATTATGTTTTTTTATTTTCAGTACGAAGAAGAATGAGCGCGGCTAAAAAAATACAATTGTATCATTATTGCAACAAGGGAAAGTGGTCCTCCCGCTTTCAGCGGGGGGCCCGGAAATGTTGTAATGCCTGCACGCATGGCGCACACATCTGCGGAGGAAACTATCGTACGTTTTCCCCGCCTTCATGCAGGGAGCCCGTGTCATATTAATGTAGGCGCGTGCTTTCAGCGCGCGCCGCAGCAATGCTATGTCCTACTCGTACCGCAGCGCGTCGATCGGATTGAGGCGCGACGCTTTCTTGGCCGGATAGTAGCCGAAGCCGATGCCGACGAGTGCGGAAAATATGAACGAGAGGAATATCGACGAAAGGGAGAGGACAAACGGCTGGTTGACCGCCAGCGTGTAGATGAGATACATCAGAATCCCCCCGATGATGCCGAGGATGCCGCCGATGGCGCTGATGATCAGGGCCTCGATGAGAAACTGGCGGAGGATGTCCTTCGTCTTCGCGCCGATGGCCATGCGGATCCCTATCTCATGCGTGCGCTCGCTCACCGACGCGAGCATGATGTTCATGATGCCGATGCCGCCGACGATGAGAGAAATCCCCGCAATGGCCAGAGCGGCCAGGGAGAGGTACGCCGAAATTTCCTCGGTCTTCTGGATCGCTTCCTTGAACGAAGAAACTTTATAGTCCTGCATCTGCTCGGGCGAGAGCGAATATTTATTCTGGAGGAAGTCGAGAAGGTCTTTCTTCACGGCGTCGACCTGGGTCTCGGAATACGTGGCTATGTTGATCAGGAAAAAGTTCCTGGTCCCGAAGAGCTTCATCGCCATGGTCGAATAGGGGCCCGCGATGAAATCGTCAAAATCGGTTCCTCCGAGCGACATACCCTTTTCCTGAAGGCAGCCGACGATCCTGAACGGAATGCGGTTGATGAGGATGACCTTGCCGATAGGGTCCTCGTTTTCAAAAAAATGTTTTTTGATGCCGCTTCCCACGATTGCCACCTTCTCATAGGAAATGATGTCAGACTTTGAAAAATAGCTTCCGCTTTCTATCTCCCAGTTGCCCATCTTGAAATATTCGTTGCTGACGCCGAAGACCTTCCGGTTGAGGTTCTTGTTCTTGTACTTGACCGGGAACTCCCATGAGTTCATCGGCGTTATGTACTGGACCTCGGGAATGTATTTACGGATATCCTCCAGGTCGTTCTCGGTGAACGGCTTCTTCACGGACATCATCATGATTGCGTTGGTCCCGAAGCTCTGTATCTTGTCGCGGACGGCTATCCGCAGGCTGTTGCTGACCCCGGCCAGGAGTATAACGGAAAGCACTCCTATGATGATGCCGAGGCAGGTGAGAAACGTGCGCATCTTGTTCCTCTGGAGCGCTCGCAGCGCAACTATGGAAAGGTTCTGGACGCTCATGCTCATGTCAGCACGCTCCCCGCGTGGCGGTGCGGCGGACCCGCGACTTTATGGATGGTGATCGGTGCATTGCGGGTAAATTGTCATCCGTATGGCGGGTCAGTCAAGGAAAAAACATGGGGCGGCTATTTCCATATTTTTTTTGCCGCAAAGCACAGGAAGGCGACAACGGCGCTGGCGGTGAAGACGATGACGTGGTAGCCGAAGCCGGTGAAGATCGCGTCGTGCTGGCTCATGCCGACCAGCATGAACCCCCCGGTCCACCCGGCTTCGAGGGTGCCGAAGCTCCCGAAGGTGTTGATCGGAAGGACATTGGTCAGCACGCCGCCCGTCGACCCGGCGACCGACTGCAGCAGGCCGATCTCGATGCCGAACGACCGTATTGATAGGTAAAAGAGGAGATAGAGCGCGATCCAGGTGAGGATGCTGGTCAGGGCAAGGAGGGGGATAAACCTTCCCGCCCGGAACGACGAGAACTCCTCGACCACGACGTCGATTTTCCCGAGTACCTTCGCGACAAGCGGCCGTTCAACCATCCCCGTTTTTTTCGTAATGACATGGAACAATTTCCCGGACCATATCACCAGCCATTTCAGGTTAAACAGGATTACGATCGAAAGGGCGAGGAAAAGGAGGCCGACAGCCACGAGCGCCGGCGAGGTCTTTTTCCCGAAGAAGAGTATGATCGAGCAGATGAAAAAGGCCGCAATGACGATAATGTCAAAGATTCTGGTGACCACCAGGATGTGCAGACCCTTGGATAGGTCGACGTTCCCGATCTTCTTCATATAATAAACAAAGGTCAGCTCGCCGGTGCGCGCCGGCATGATCTGGTTGAAGAAGTTGTGATAGCTGGTGATAACGAAGAGGTCGACGAGACTGATCGCATGTCCCCCGAGCATCACCTTGATCCTGAGCATTTTGAAGAAATCAGCCGCGAAGTAGGTGACAAAACATGCGGCTATCAGGCGCGCGTTCGCGTTGCGGATGATCTCGAAGGACTTCCCTATGTCAAGCTTGCTCAAGAGAAAATAGCCGAGGGAGAGCGACAGCACAAGGAAGATCGCCGTCCTGGCGCTGAAAATCCGCCGCTTTCGTTCGGTGAGGATCTGGTCGGCGCCCTGTGGCGCCTGCTGGCTGTTTGGCTGGGATGGCATGGCTATTTCTTCCCGGCGCCTTTTTTCTTCTCGCCCGTGTCCGCGGCCGTCTTCCTGAGGCGGTACTGGATGTCCTCCAGGAGCATGCGGTTGACAGACATCAGGTCGACGATAAGCGCCGCCAGCATGGACTGGAACCCCATCACGATGAGTATGCTCGCCAGGATGAGGGACTGTATGTGGCCGGTGCCGGCGCCGGTGATGAAATAATAGAGGAATCTGATGCCGATACCAACGCCGATCAGGAAGAGGGCGACGCCGATCCCGATGAAGAAGCTGAACGGTTCGTAGACCGCGAATATTCTGAATATGGTGATCACCGAGCGCTTGATGTAGCTGGGTATGCTCTTGACGAGCCGGGAGGGCCGCAGGTCCTCATTGACGCGCACCGGCACCCATGTGATGGCCATGTTTTTCCGTCCCGCCTGGATGATCGTCTCCAGGGTGTAGGTATAGGCGTTGAAGACGTTCAGCTTCATCGCGGCGTCCCTGCTGATGGCCCGGAAGCCGCTTGGCGCGTCCGGGATGTCGGTGTTGCTCACGCGCCTCACCACGTAGCTCCCGAATTTCTGCAGCAGCTTCTTGATGATCGAAAAATGACGTATCTCCGCGATGGGCCGCGCACCGATCACGTAATCTGCCTTCCCGTCGAGAATCGGCTGGATCAGCTTCGGTATGTCGCCGGCGTTGTATTGGTTGTCGGCGTCGGTGTTGACGATGATGTCGGCGCCAAGCGAGATGCAGGCGTCCATTCCCGCCTTGAAGCCCTCGGCGAGCCCGCGGTTCTTCTTAAACGACACGACATGGTCCACCCCGTGCCGCTTCGCCACCTCGACGGTCCTGTCCGTGCTTCCGTCGTCGATGACGAGCCATTCGATGGTATCGATGCCCGGAAGCCTCCTGGGGAGCTCCCGTAAAGCCGTCGGGAGCGTTTTTTCCTCGTTATAGCATGGGATCTGTATGATGAGCTTCATTGGAGAACCTCGGGGTTATGGTATAAATTTATATAGGTAGCTCGTTATTCCGCCCTTCGTCTGGAATGTTTCGATGAGCCGGAAATGCCCGGTCTTTTCGCCCTTGTCCCTGATCTCCCTGAAAATCCAGGCCCTGCGGTCTATGGCGTTCGGGTCCTTCACCTTCAGCCGCCTGATGTAAAAGTCGTCGACGAAGACGTAGGTCGTCTTCAGCTTTCTCAGCTCGGGGACAAGTTCCTCTATCGTGTTCCCGCGTATCAGAAACGATATGATGAATTTTTTATCGCCGAAGCCGGAATAATACTTCGGAACGTTGGTCTCCGAGATCAGCATCCGGTCTCCGTCCACGGCATGGTCTTTGTACCAGAGCGAGACCTTCTTGAACTCGACCCGCGAGAGGCCGTGGTGATCAAGGGCCCTGACGCCGTAGTAGACCGACAGGTTAATGGCGATGCCGCACGCGAGGACAAGGAGCGCGGCGGTGATGATGTCCTTCTTGTCCTGACCGCCGATTATGATGGCGGCCGCAAGAGAGGAGAAGCCGAGGGCGAATATGAAATGGAGCGGCGTGTTGATCCGCGCGATCGCCCCGAGGGAAATGATGTATACGATCCCCCCGGCGCATATCAGCGCCGCACGGATGCCCGCCAGGGGCTTCGGCGAGAGCCGGGATGCGACGCGTCCGAGCCACGGGTATATGCCGCGGGATAGCCCGTAAAACAGGAAGAGGTTCAGTATCCACAAGACCGGCATGACGTACCGGTCCTTGGTGTTCTGGTAGATCAGGTGGATCAGGAGGAAACCGGCGAAAAAGACGAATATCGGCGCGAACTCTCTCCTTTTTTCCCTGAATACGAGTACCGCCCCCCAGATGACCCCCGTCACCGTGACGATGCCGATGAGGGCGACGAAGGCGAGCATTGAGATTCTTGCCCACTGGTTTTCCGAGAACCAGGCATCGGTCGCCATCCACTGGAGGAAGCCTCCTGCCACCAGGAAACAGTCGATGATAAAGCGGTATATATTCGGGCCCCGGTGCGCGATCTCGCTCACGTAGGTCTGCCCCCGGGTGTTGATGATGCTGAGGGCGAGCCACGCCGCAACGCCGGTCGTGGCGCATGCGCCCAGTACGAGCGCCGGGATCCTTTTTTTTCGGTAAAAAAAATCGCGGAACATCACGGCCGGGACGATGAATACTGAGTCCCATTTGGTTATCGCGGTGAGAAACGCGGCAGCGTATGAGAATTTTGATTCGCGCAGCGACAGGTAGAGAGAGAGCAGGATCAGGAGCGACAGCACCATCTCGAGTTCGGAGTTGATCGCCATGTAGACGGTGTACACGTTCACGCCGAGAAAGAGAAGGGAGGCCGGGGCTGCCTGTCCCGGAAGGAACCGACGGTACATGATGAAGGCGAGTATGAGGTACGGAACCAGCAGCGCCATGTTTAAAATGATGGCCGTCAGGTATACGGGGTCCCCCGAAGTCGACGGGTTCAGGCGGGTCAGGAACGAAAGGAGCAGGGGGTAGAGCGGAAGGAATTTGTAACTGCTCCCCGGGAAATCGCCCTGCATGTACTCGATCACCGGTCCTCGGATGTTCCCGATGTAATCGCCGGTGGGGGTCTCAAAGTAGTTGAAATAAAATACGCCATACCCGATTGCGACGGCGAGTATCGCCGCCGTGAGTATGCGTCCTGCCGTAAGATCTTTGTAATTCATGCCTCAAACCCTATGAAGTCGGCGGTCCGTTCATTACGGATGATGACGCTCTCGGGGCAGGGATGTCAAGATACTTTGCGGGCCAGCGGCCGGAAATTTTCATTATAGATAGCGCCGTTCCCTCACGCTGCAGGAGCGGAGCCGTGCCGCCTCATTGTCATTGACAACCGACGGGACCGTGGGTATATTATTCCCATGGAATGTCACGGGGGAGAAGTCCGGGGCGCGGCTCCCTGTGCGCCCGTTCCCGTCCACGCCCTCCAGCAGGTTGAGGAGCGGCCCGGGGTGGAAGCCGGCCTCAAGGAACGGGAGGGTGACGAACCGGAGGATGAGAAAAAGTACATTCTCTGCAGGTTTTGCAGAAATGCCGTTACGTCGGATGATTTGAGGATCGAGATGGACGGCTCTCACGAACACTCATTCATGAACCCCGCCGGCATTGTATTCCGTATAGGCTGCTTTTCCATGGCCGGGGGATGCCTCATCATGGGGATACCCACCACCGAATATACCTGGTTTCCCGGGTTCGCCTGGTGCTACGTCGTCTGCTCAAGCTGTCTCACGCACCTTGGCTGGCACTATCGGTCGGGGGCGACCGGTTTTTTCGGGCTCATTCTTGACCGGCTGGCAGTCCAGTGAGTCAGTCGGATATATGCATGATGATCCGCACCTGTTCCGGGCCGGGGAGAGGGGCGGGAGCATCTTGACGGACGTTCCAGCCGCCCCTGAGTTTTTCGACAAAACCAGCATAGCTTTTCGCGGGGATTTCAACTATCACCTGCACGCAGGATCCTGACCGGTCATCGCACGTTTTCCGGATGACCCTGCCGTTTATTGAATTGACGATGGCGGCAATCTCATCGGCGTCGCGGCGTACGCCTGCTGATGGAGCGGTAGCCGATGATTTTTGTGCTCCCGCTCTGTCCGGCTCCATAACGGTTTCTTCGGCCCGCTTGAGCTTTTTGAGCGGGTAGGAGTAGCGGGACGAAAAGTCGTCGCCGGCATTGCTGTTCCGGGCCAGGTAGAGGGTGACCTGCGCCGGTTCGCCGGGGGCTTCCGTGACGCCGGAGGACGTTACTCGTGCGGCGGGCTCGCCTTCGGGGAGGGCGGGGCTTTCAGCCACCTTGTGTTCAGCCGGCGCGGCCCGCTGATGTGATACCGCGGCTTTTTCCCTGGCCGCGGATGGAGCGGCGTCCTCATCCTTCGCGAGCCCGGTACGGGATGTATCGCTTGTTTCCTCGGCGGCGACGGAGGGTATAGAGTCATCATATACCGCAACAGGGGCCTCGAACGGCCTGAACAGAAGCAGTCCGGTTATTCCGAGGGCGGCGAGCGCCGCCGCTTCAAGCGGAATTTTTATCAGGGGCGGGAAGAATAATTTCCTGATTGTCGCATTTCGTCCTGGCGCGTCGATGCGGCGATGGATCGACTCGAGGAAATCATCGGGCGGTTTCAACGACGGGAAGGAGGCGGTTTCCTTTCTGTATTTTTTCAGGAAGCGCGCCTCTTCGCGGCAGGCCGGGCACTGCCCCAGGTGGCCCTTAACCATCTCGCTCTCCTCAGGGGAAAGGAGGCCGTCCAGGTAATCGGGAAGAAGATCGACGATCCTGTCGCATTTCATTTAAAGCACCTCCCGCAGGGATTCTCTCAGGAGATGGCGCGCCCGCGCGAGCCGTGACTTTACGGTGCCGAGGTTCACGCCTGTTATTTCCGATATCTCCTCGTACGCTTTCCCCTCTAAGTCCCTCAGCACCACGAGGACCCTGAGGATCTCCGGGAGTGTTTCGATGGCCCGGTGAATCATGCGGACTTCCTCCCTTTTTTCAAAAACCTCGGCCGGATTGAAGGTGCAGTCCTGTATCTCAAACGGGTCGCTCCCGGCTTCAGCCGGGCTGTCGATGCGAACCGTCCGTTTTTTTGCACGGCTTTCAGAAGATGATATCCTGTTCCTGCATGTATTGACGGCAATTCGATAGAGCCAGGTTGAGAAGCTCGATTGAAATCTGAATTTTTTCAAGTTGTTATACACTTTGATGAATGTCTCCTGGGCGCAGTCGCCGGCATCGTCATAGTCGCTGGTGATCCGATAGCAGAGATTAAATATCATGTTTTGATACCTGATCACCAGGAGATCGAAGGCCCCGGTATCGCCGTCGAGGAAACGCCGGATCAACGCGTCATCGTCCTGCCCGGTCTTGACTGTTTGTTTGCCGTTCCTGTTCATTAGACGTGATTTATTGAAGAAAAGATCTGCATTAATGGGCGTTATAACTACATTTATAATTTATTCAGTCAGTCAATACTAATTTTTCATTCGGATTATTGTTCCTGAATTACGGAAGCATGATCGGAGAATAGGATGCGAATACCATCCTTCGACAGGCTTTGAATTATATTTTATATATACAATATAATATATATAAAATGTGTTTATATATATATTAAATATAATTTGGAATATGTAAAAAAACTTATTTTGAACCCACCTAGGTGGGATTTTTGTTTGACACTTTTAATTTTATATTGTATTATTATGGAGAACATGTATAATTAATATTGATAATATCATTTTTGTTTTTAATGATATTCTTTAATTGAATTGTTTTTTGTATATATATAAAAGAAACGCAGAATCAGAATAATCGGGAAGAGAATAACAATCCAGATGAAAAAAATTAGCTTGTTGTTGCTTATCGTCTTCACGTCACTATTGTTCTCGTGCGATGAAGACGATGACAAGGCGCTGTGGTGGGGCCGCAAGGCGAATACGACTGCGCCGGCAGACGTTGTCAACGACGAGGCCGACACCGAGGAATTCCGTTACCAGACCGTCCACGATGTAACCTTTGACCTTCAGATTTACGATGCAGAGAATAAGGCTCTGTCGCAGGCGGTGATTCGCGTAACAACAGAGCAGGGCGATATAACCACAGCCGTTACGACTGATAATGGCACGGCATCATTCAAGATCTCTATCGGCATCGCGATCGAGACCGTATCTCTCATCATAGAACACCCTGCCTGCGTGACAAAGACCGTTGAAATCGAGAGTATCCAGAGCGTGTCGGTCGTGAATCGCACAATTTTCCTTGAGCTAAAGGATGAGGCGGAAAGCAAGACGGACAGGGACGGTGACGGCGTGCCGGATGACGCGGACGAGTTCCCAGACGATCCCTTCCTGATCGGTTCGGTCATCGGCGAGTACACCGTAGCGTATGAAGACCTATGGCCGAACAAGGGCGACGCGGATTTCAACGACCTGGTGGTCAGGCTGAACATCCAGGAGTTCATTGACAACAACAACATGGTCAGCAAGATCATCATCACATCCAGGTTGCTGGCCGCCGGAGCGGGCTACAAGAACCAGCTCTGGATTGGAATACTCGATAAGGATTATCAGCTGATCTTCAACCCGAAGCAGGACCTCAACGGAAAGTGGAACACCAGACCGAAAGACACGTACGTGGAAGGCCCGGTCCATACCCTCGAGGTTGTCCTTGATCCGCCGGTTGCGCGCGATCTTATGGACTCCATGCCCTATGACCCGTATATAAAATGCAACGGGAACGACAAGAACCAGGTGCATCTTTCCTTTGTGAAGACCAAGTTCAAGGACAAGGTGCTCGACAGCGATAATTTCCCGTGGGCGGTCCTTGTTCCCGCTGACTGGGCATGGCCGTATGAAGGCGAAAGCATTTTCAGCGCATACCCGGAGTTCAAGCCGTGGTATGAGTCAAAAGGAGCGGCGTACAGGGACTGGTACCTCCATCCGGAGGTTGACAAGGTGTACAAGATGTCAGCGGGCACGGCTCTCACGGCGTATCTCATGAAGGTGTCGACGAGCCTTAATACCGGGATCGTGTTGGCGATTCTGACCGTCATGCTCCTGGTAATCGTGGGAATTAATTTCTGGAGAAGGCGGCAGCCCGGCTCGCAGTCTCATTAATACAATTGCAGTTTAACGGTTGATAACCGATTTAAACCCTCCATATCCTTTTCCCCTCCCTGAAGATGCCCTAAACATCTTCAGGGAGGAACCTTTTTAATTTCAATTTCACTATCGCGGCGGTATCCCGTTTAATAATGGCAGTGTAATCTGTGCGCGAGGAGACGGGGGCGTCACGGCCGATTTATAATTTACCGTTTGTTAAAATATTTCCACCCCGCCGGCCCCTTATCATAAATATCAGTAAATTATAGACTTTCTCTTGACTTTTTGATGTAAGGTGACTATTCTTTGTTGATATAAAGAGAGAATCCAATACTTGGAAGGGAAATTCACGAATGGTGATGGCTGAATATTCTCTTCGTGACTGACGGATAAAACTGCTTTTTTTCATTATGATACATAGTGAGGAAAGCAGTTTTTTTAAATATCCGTGTCTTTACCCGACGTATATAATACGTTGAAGTGAAACGGGGTACAAGAAGTACGACTGCTTCTACCATATTCCTGAACAGGCTGTCTTATACAGTATTTTGATTATTTGCCGGTGCTGTCGTGAAGATCGCGACGGGTAATGCTTCCATCGATGTGCATGCCTCTGCCGGTAATGTTACGGGGTGATACGTGATAGTTGTTCTTTTATTCATCATATTATTCGTCTCCATCGCGTTCCACATATCATATCTCACTAAGTATATTCAGACACGGGAGCAGCAGTATCTTCAGCGTTATGTTGTCACGACCGTCGGCAATGTTGTTCTTTCGGGCGCCCTGATTTTTGTGGCGCTGTACCAGCCCGAGGAAATTCAGAAAATCAAGTTTCCACTCCTGATGTGGATTATCATGGGCTTTATCATGGTGAGCACCCTCATGGCGCAGGTGACGATTTTCCGGCGCGTGTATACGAGATCAAAATTGCCCGAGCATTATCATTATAACTTTTTCGGGAAGAAGGTTTTACACGCGACGGTGCTTAAGATGCCGGAAGTCGTGCTGTTTTTCGCGACGATCCCGGCCTTCCTGCTGGCCGGAGCGTATTTTATCGCGAAATTGATACGGTTTTTTCTTTGATGCGTTATACAGAAAAAATCGGCCATGTATAAAATATTTTAAAAAATATTTGTGGAAATTTTATCCCGATCTGAGTATTATGTATCAATACGGTTATATAACCGGATAACTAATGAGTCATTTCAGGAGGGGAGGAAGATTTCATGGCGTTAATCACCGAACATGTACGAGATAATGCAAAAAAATGCAAGCAATGCGTGCTCCAGAGAGTGCGGGATTTTATCAAGTATAAGAATAAAATGGCAGGTAAGGGCATTTTCGCGAAGGAAACGGCCCAGGCTTTCAACAAGGGAGCGTTCATGGTGGCGAAATTCGGCTGCAACATGTGCCCGTACCGCGACGATTTCAAGCGGGTTTACGGCATGACGCCGGCGGATTATTTCGCGGAAGAGCAGTTGAAGATCGAGGAATAATAATTACCGTGTCGCAAATAACAGAAGGCGAGGTCCCGCGACCCCGCCTTTTTTTTAAATTGCCATTCCCCCGGTATGACGCTGTGGGATTTCTATTCCTTCCGGCCGTCTCCCGTCAGTATTTTGGGGATGAAGCGCCTCGGAATAAGCGCGAGGATGACCAGGTTGGTGAGAACCAGGATGACCGACATCGTTATGATAATGAGCACCAGCATCTGGTTTTTGATCGTCTCTGTCCTGTTGAGATTGATCCCGATGATGAACGAACCCCACTGCTGACCGTACAGCCGTACCGGCGCGGCGATGTTCCAGAGGGTTTCGCCGGTGTCCCGGTTATAGAGTTCCCGAACAGCACTGTCTCCGTTATATGACAGGATCTTTTTGATTCCCTCGTAGGCATAGAAGTTCCTTTTACTTCGGCTATAAATGACGTCCCTGGCATAATTGTTGGTTTGCGGAAGTGAATATTTCTTGTTGTGGGTCGGGACATAGCCGTTTTTGTCCATTAGCACGGCAAACTCGACATCCTCGTCCAGGAGAAACTGGTCCTCAACGTCCTGTATCCACCTGTCAAAAATCAGGTCGTAACGCGTATGGTATTTTTTAGGATTTGTCCCTGGAATTTCAATATAGTTTGTGTCGAATATCGCTTCTTTGCCGATCATGTTGTTTTTTATCATGAAGTACATGATTTCGCTCATGGCCCTGGCGCCGGTAAGGGCCTCTATCCGGCTTTTCTCGTAGAGCTGGTTCTCAAGGTTGGTGAATATCTTGCTCAGTATCAGATAGCAGCCCAGGCAGGACATCAGGCTGAAGGTTATGGCTAGTATAATTTTTCTTCGTAAACTCATAGTTGGTTCTGGCGCGTGTAAAAAATAATAAATGCAAACAGTGACACAATTAATGCATAGTTGCAATTTATTGTCTATAATAATTTTTTCAAATTTGATTGTCTTTCACATAATAATAAATCCGGCACAGATACCCGCAAATGCTATCATTGTCTGCCTGGCCAATACACCCGAGCGTCATCTTAGGTGTAATCGCGAATAAATTTGCCTGGCGATATTCCTGTTTGCAACAACATCACAAATTTCGGGTATCGGTCTATCACGGAATTTTGTTGTTTCATTGCATTATAATGCAAAATTCGCGTTTTATATTGACAATTATGCGGTGCCTGTTAATTTGGATATAGAAATATCATTCGTATGGCATGGTAATGTAGATGTCGTTATTCAGCCCAAATATTGATAAACTCATTAGCGAAAGAAATATTCCCGGCCTTATAAAATGCACCACAAACAGGAATGCCGAAATCAGGCTCAAGGCGTTTCATGCCCTGCTGGACGGCGGGCAGAGGGACCCGGCGGTCCTCGAAGCTCTTCGGAAAATGAAGGGTGACCGGGACGTTCGTGTCAGGAATGCCGCCATCCTGAAGCTGGCTGAGGTCGGAGACGAGGGTATCCTGGACGACCTTTACGCAATAATGGTCGAGGGTTCCCAGAACGACAAGATCGACGCCCTCAGGATCCTGGCTGACCGGGGGAAGACGGACGCGCAGGCGTCGGGGATTATCGCCCTTGCGCTTAACGACAAGAAGGGGATGGTGCAGCTCGAGGCGATACGGACCCTGGGCGCCCTGAAGGACTATACGTCACTCGTGCACCTCGAGGACAAACTGCATGACATCAGGCACCAGATACGGCTCGAGGCGGTCCGCGCTCTCGGGAACATTCAGTCCGACGAAGCGGTTGATCTTCTCATCGGCTCCCTGACCGACAACAAGCTCGTGATACGCCGGGCGGCGCGGGAAATACTTGAACAGATAGGCACGGATAAAGCGATAAAGGCGCTTAACGACGCCCCGCTGATGATGATGGTCAAGAGGATGAACGAGGGCGTCGCGTCGAAGGTTGACGCGCTTGTCTACATAGGCAAGCACCGGTTCCAGGACGCCCTCCCTCTGGTGCATAAGGCCACCAGCGATGAATATAAAAACGTGCGGCTTGAGGCGGTGAAGGCGCTGAGCATGGTGCGAGATAAAAGTTCAATACATACGCTTGCCAGGATGATCAATGACCCGTATTTCGATATCCGGCTCGAGGCGGTGAAGGCCCTCGAGAGGATACTTGACCCGGCGGCGCTCAAGCCCCTTGAAAAGGCGAAAGAAGACCTTAACAAGAGCGTGCGGGAAGAGGCCAAGAAGGCGTATTACTCACTCCAGACAAGGCTGGAAGAACTCCACAAGAAGTAATTCAGGGCATTATCATGTGAAGCGCGATGGCCGGTGTTATCCGGCCTTAGTTTTTTTTCGTCACAGCGCCGTGACGCCGCCATCCACAACAATGGTCTGCCCGGTGATGTAATCGGACCCCGCCGAGGCGAGGAAGAGGACCGGGTGCACTACGTCGGCCGGCTCGGCGATTCTCCCGAGCGGGATGCTCCTCACCACATGCTCGTGAATGTCTTTGTTCGACCAGAAGGGCTTGCTGAAATCCGTGCGCACCATGGCGGGCGCCACCGCGTTGACCTGGATGTTAAAGGAGGCCAGCTCCGCGGCGAGCACCTTCGTCATCATCTCGACTCCCGCCTTCGCGATGCCGTATATGCCCATGCCGGGCGAGGCCTTGCGGCCCGCGATCGATGAGATGCTCACGATCTTTCCCCTTTTCTGTGCCTTCATCACGGCGGCGGCCCTCCGGGAGCAGATGTATGTCCCGGTCAGGTTGGTATCGATGATTTTCTGCCACTGGGCCACCTCGGTGTCTGCGGCGGACGGCGTCATGAGGTTCATCCCGACGTTGTTTATGAGTATGTCGACCCGGGAGAATTTTTCCAGAACCCGTTCGAAGAGGGCGTTCACGTCGGCTTCTCTGGCGATGTGGGCGGTGACGGTGAGGAGGTTCTCCCCGCCGCTCAGCGCGGCAGCGGCGGCGTCCAGGTTTTCCTGCTTTCGGCCGCAGATAGCGACCTTCGCCCTTTCGCCGAGCAGCTTCCTTGCAAGTTCCAGGCCTATGCCCCGGCTCCCGCCGGTGACGACGGCCACCATTCCTTCAAGTCCATAGGTGATGTCGCCCATAATGGTGTCTCCTTGATCCTGTACGGTTTTTCTCCGGCCCCGCGGCATGCCGGGGCTGCCGAAATAGGGTAGACCCGTCACGCCTCTCATGTCAAATTAATATCAATCCGAGTTGGAAATGACCTGCGTGCGGCTTCTTGCCGGAAGATATCCGGGTCCGGACAGAACAGGGCAGATCGCCCGACATGGTCCTATTCGGCGGGGGGCGCCTCGCCGGTTCCACCCGGTGCACTGGAAGCGCCGGCGGGGTTCTCCAGGAATTTCGCCGGTATGATGGCGAGGATCATCAGGAGAGTGAAGCTCAGGATGATGATCATGATCGTTACGGTGATGATGATCATCTGGTTTTTAATGATGTCGACCCGGTGGAGGGAGATGCCTATCAGGAAAGCGCCCCAGTGATTGTCGCGAAACTTCACCGGGGTTCCGATGTTCCACATCAGCTCGCCGGTGTCGCGATGATACAAATATTTGATGGTGCCGTTGCCGCGGTACTTGAGTATCTCTTTGATTTCCGGCTTGGTGGCGAAATTTCTTTTAGAGCGGCTGTAATATAGATTTTCCTGCACATTTTTGCTGGGAGGCTTCGAATACTTTGAATTATGGGTCGGCACGTAGCCGTTTTTATCAATGAGGATCGAGAAGACGACGTCCTCGTCGTTCAGGAACTCGTCTTCAAACTTCTGTATGGTGGCGTCGAATATCGCGTCATATTGCGTGCGATATTTTTTAGGGCTGATCCCCTCGATTTCAATGTAATTGGTGTCCATGACCTGGGCAGGGCTGAGTTGGTTGGTGAATACCATGAGCTCCATGAAGGTATTCATCACTTCGGAGCCGATCAGCGCCTCGATGCGGCATTTCTGGAGGAGCTGGTCTTCGGTTTTTTCGAATATCTTGGTGATGATGAGAATGGCGCCGACGGAGAGGACCAGGCACATTGTAACGATAATGATGATCTTTTTTTTGAGATCCATATCATGCCCCCTCATGTTGTTATAATAAATTTGTTGTCGGTCGCAGCAACTTACCGGATGACATAGTAAGTCCTGGTCGAATAAAAGTAAATAACATTATTGAGCGCGCTCCTTAAAATCATGAATTTTGATGAACTGCTCCCGGACGGGCCTCGGTTTCATTATCCTGCATAAGGTGAGGCTTCAGTGCCTCATATATCATCCTGAGGCCTTTTGCGTTGATGTGAATTTCATCGATCGCTATCTCGTTGATATCGATCCCGCTCCTGAACGGGTCGACAATGGTAACATTGTGGAATTCCCGGGCCGCCTCATGATAGATTCCGTTGAAGCGGTCGATGTTTTGCCCGATGCGGGGGCTTTTTGCCAGCAGTATATCGGCGGCCGGGAGGATCGGGATGACATATACGTGCGCCCCTATCTCGCCGGCTCGCCTGAAAAACGAATTGATGTTCGCTCCGAACTGTTTCGGAGAAACGTCGGTTATATCGGGGTTCCTCCCGCGGTGTTTCCTCACGTAATCGATGTATCGCTTACGTATTCCCGCCGGAAGTATTTTGCTGACGAGATAGTATTCGAGGCTCCGCTTGTCAAAAAGCCGTGGGGCGCATTCTGCCATTCCCTGCTGGAGAATAACGGTTTGCGGCATATAGCGTTCCAGGAGGTCGAGACCGCCGCCACCCTCGGTGACCAGGCGCACCGACGTGCTTCCGCGGCCGGGACGGTCAATGATGTCGTAGTGGGGGAATTCCCGCTTCAACAGGTAAATCCAGGTGTCTTCGTACCGGATTTCATCCCGCGGCATGGCGATTGAGTCGGCTATGACCATGATCCTTTTCATTTTCATGCCTCTACCATTTACAGGAGGGCCGTATAAATGAAAAGGATTTTTTTCCCGCCCATGTAAAGCGCGCCGCCAATTGTTTGTTGACAAATGCGTCGTGCGCATATATGCACTAGTATCATCGAAGTTGACGATATGACCGGATTACGAATACTCAAGGGCGGAAAGGGCAGAATATTATCCGCCATCATGAACGCGATCATTCCCCGAGGCGGCGCATACGGGCCGGGAGCCGCCGACTTTGACTTACTACCCGCGGCCGAGGGCTTCGTGAAGTCAATGAATCTCCTGTTTCGGATCGGCTTTCCATTCCTCCTGCTGTACATGGAGTACGGCGCCCTGCTGAGGACCGGCAAGCGGTTAACCCGCCTTCCCGACGAGCTGGCGGCAGAATATCTCGAAAGCTTTGATGAGAGCAGATTTTATTACAGGCGCGCCATCATCCTTGCGCTGAAGATGATTGCCATGCTGGCCTTTTACGATCGGGATGAAAACGCCTCGCTCATCGGTTATTCGCACTGGAGCCACAGGGCGGCGAGGAAAAAGAGGGCGAAGGCCTCGCCGAAAGGCAAAAAAACGCCGGATGCCGCCGCAGGCATACGGCAGTTCGGGGACTACGCCGGCGATATACGAGAGGAGTGCGATGTCTGCGTTATCGGCAGCGGGGCAGGCGGCGCGGTGGCAGCGAAGGAGCTGGCCGAGAAGGGTCTCTCGGTCATTTTACTGGAGGAGGGGGGGCACTACACCCGCGACGACTGGAACGGCAAGCCGTTGTCGAGCCTCAGGTCGATGTGGCGGGACGGCGGTCTCACCGGCTCATTCGGAAGCCCCTTTGTCTCAATAACCCTGGGTAAGTGTATCGGCGGCACCACGGCCGTCAATTCGGCGACCTGCTTCCGGACGCCTGACGCCATTCTCAAGAAGTGGCGCACCGGGCTCGGGCTGGATAACCTGACGCTGGCCGCGCTGCGGCCGTATTTCGAGCGGGTTGAAAAGGAACTGCATGTTACCACACTTTCCTGGGACGTCCTGGGAAACTGCGCCAAAATAATAAAACGCGGCTGCGACCGGCTGGGCCTCTCCTGTCGGCCGCTCCGGCACAATGTAATCGAGTGCGCCGGTGCCGGCACCTGCCAGTTCGGGTGCCCTGAGAACGCCAAACAGAGCACGGATGTATCATACATTCCGCGGGCGGTGGCGCACGGCGCCCGCGTCTATGCAAACTGCCGCGCGGAAAAGCTGGTGATCGGCGGGGCGGGGGTCGCGGGCGTCCGCGGGGCGCTGGTCGATCCCGCCCGGGACGACAAAAAGATTTACTCGATCGATGTGAAGGCGCGGGCGGTCGTGGTATCGTGCGGGAGCCTTATCACCCCGCAGTTGTTATGGAAGAGCGGAATCAAGAACAGGCACATTGGCAGGCATCTTCAGATACATCCGGCCGGCAGGGTATGCGCGCTGATGAAGGACAGGGTCGAGGGATGGAAGGGGGTATCGCAGGGGGCGTATGTAGACGACTACCATGACGAGGGTATCGCCCTGGAGGGCATCTTTATACATCCCTCGATGATGCTCTCGTCCATGCCGGGCGTAGGCATGAAGCACAAGGACCTCGCGGTACAGTTCCCCCACCTGGCGGCCTTCGGGATTATGATTCATGATTCCACCGAGGGCAGGGTCTATCCGTGGCGGCCGATGCGGCTCATTCTCTCGAAGTACATAATCCGGCGCGATGATGTCGAGAAGTTCAAAAAAGCGCTCGCCTATACGGCCAGGATATTTTTCGCGGCCGGAGCGAAGCAGGTATATACCGGCATATCGAGAATCCCCGTGCTTAACTCCATGGAGGATGCGGAGAGGCTCCTGGGTATGAACATACGCGCCAGCCACCTGGAGATACTGGCGTTTCACCCCCTGGGAACCTGCCGCATGGCCGCCCGTGAGACGGACGGGGTGGTGAACAGGCAGGGGGAGGTGTTCGGCGTGCCGAATCTGTACGTCGCGGACGGGAGTGTCGTGCCGACCTCGCTCGGCGTGAACCCCCAGATCACCATCATGGCGCTGGCGACGTATATAGCGGACGGGATAGTGAAAAAACTGCGCCGGCGTGAAGACGGGGTTGCGTAACCCCGCCTTCACGCCGGCGGATCAAAGGAGGATATCATGGAACTCACCAAAAACGAAACAATCATGAAATACACCGCCCTTGTCTATGCGGTGGTCTTCATCGTGGCCGTGCTGGTCTTCATCGTCATCCCGGAGGGGATGCTCGGAGCGATGAACGATATCTCGAGAGCTCTCTTCCCGTCGCTGCCGCTCGCGGCGGATTCGGGGAAGTTCTGGCTTTCCCTTACGGTCTCGATGATGGCGACCATAACCGCGCTTTCCCTCCTCATTTACAGGGACGTGAGAAGCAACTATCGAATGGCGGTGCCGCTCGTGACGGCGAAATTCACCTCGTCTCTGTTAGGGCTCGGGTTTTTCCTGGCAGGCTTCGCGTGCGTCGATACGGCATGGAACACGCTGGCGAACCTTATCATACTCTTTTCTGATTTCCCTCTCGGCGTGCTGATGCTCGTGCTCTACCTGCAGGTCAGGAGGGAGCGGGCGTAATGAGGCTGTCCATGCCGGCCGGGGATGGAGGTGCGATATGAGCGGTACGATAATTGTGGGAGCGGGAATCAACGGTCTTCTCCTCGGGGCGCTCCTCGCTCACGACGGCGAGCGGGTGACCGTTTTCGAGAGGAATTCATTTCCCGGCGGCAGGGCGTTCCTGCACGAGCGCGACGGTTTCACCATGGATTACGGGGTGCACCTCACGCGCTTCGGCCCGGCGAGCGCGCTCGCGACGATCATGAGGCGGATCGGCGCGGAGGTGTCGTTCAGGAAGCTGGGCCCCTCGTATGTCATCGACCATAACGGCAGGAAGGTCCTTTTCCCCACCAGCCCCGACGGAATATTTAAAAGCAGCATGTTCTCGCTGGCCGAAAAGGTACGGCTTATCGGTCTGCTCCTCAAGATAAAGAAGGGAATGCTCAATGACGGCCTGATGGAGACCTCGCTGCGGGACTGGATGAACATGAATCGGGTAACCGGCGGCGTGCGGAGATATCTCGAACTCCTGAGCGCCTCCGTGATGGTATGCCCGTTTATCGAGCAGACATCGGCAGGGGAGATGTTTCGTAATTTATACAGGGTCTTCACGACCGGACATTCGGCGGAATACCTGTCGGGCGGGTGGAAGCCCGTCTACGAGGCGCTCATCGGCGAGATACGGAAAAACGGCTCGATTCACTTCGGCAAAAAGGTCGATTCGGTCATCATCAATAAAGGGAGGGCGGCCGGCGTGAAGGCGGCCGGCAAGAAGCATACGGCTGAGCGCGTCGTGATTAACCTTCCGGTTCAGGAGCTCTTCACCATACTGCCGGAGTCGAAATTCGACAGGGAATACGTTACGCTGTGCAAGAACCTGGTGCCGACCTCCGGCATATTTTTTGATATTGCCCTGAAGAAGAAAATAGCCGATTATAACGGGCTTCTGTACACCTACCGGCCGATGGCCTATGGGATGCTGACGTCGAACCTGGCGGCGGGCCTTGCGCCCGTGGGCGCCCAGATACTCACCATGCTGTATCCCACGACCATGGAGGACATTCGGGACGCCACGATCCGCATGGAAAGAAAAGAGGAGCTTTGGACGGCGATCAGGAAATATTTCCCGGATATCAGCGATCACATTCTCTGGACCCGGGTCTCATGCCTCAGGATGGTCGATGGCGCCCAGGTCAACATCCGCCAGACGGAAGACCGGCGGCCCGGCCCGTCGGTTCCGGGCATCGCCGGTCTCTACCTTGTCGGGGACTCCATAGCGGCCCCGGGAGCCGGCGGAGACGTGGGCAACGAGTCGGTTCTGCTTACCTACAGGGCCATGACGGGAACCGTGTTGACGAATGCGGGGTAGAGCGGCCGATATGGCGATGGTGCCGTGCGGCTATGACAGTATGCGGCGGACGTTCCGCTCGTCATATCTGAGGAGGATTTTTTCCGCGAGCACTTCCAGTATGACAAGTGGGGGATTTGTGACAGAAAGACCCGCGTAATTTACCCCGGTAATGACTTCCGCCATTTTTTCCAGAATCAGCCCGACGCCGGGGTTCAGCAGCTTCGCAGTGATGAAGGCTTCCCGTTTTTTCCCGTTGTAGTTTATCTGTATGGTGTCTTTGACCATCTCCCCTTTCCAGCCGTAGGTGGCCTCGACGGACATGTGCACCATTGAATTGTCCTCGCCGTGCCTGTAGATTTTAGAAAGTACGAGTTCCATGACTCTCACCTCGCGATCGGACGGAACAGGGATCGAATTCTCGTAATCCCCGCGCGCCGCATCATTTCGTCTCCGATATTTCCTCGACGAGGGCCGAGAAGAGCGTGATTATATCGGTGTTGGATTTTCTTAAATTAGCGCTGAGCTGTCTGGCCAGCGACCTCGTGACGGTGAGCCCCGCGGTCGGATTCTCGTCCCCGAACTTAATGAAATCCTCCCGGGTTATCACGAGGCAGTCGCAATCGGTCTGGGCGAGCACGGAGGCCGAACGGCGGTCGTTGTCGATGAGAGCCATCTCCCCGACGTTGATGCTGCCGATATCGGCGTTCATCGTGGTGACCATGTATTCCTCGTTCTGCATGGTGTTCTTTACGATATTTATTATCCCGCTCAGCAGGATAAAGAGCTCGTCGCCGTAATCGCCCTCGCGGATGATGTACTTCCCGCTCCGGTACATCCTCCGCCTGCACATGCCGGCGATTTTCCTCATCATGTCGATATCATTCGCGAGCATTGAGAAGAAGGGGACTTCCTTCAATTTGCCGAGTATGAAATCGCTGCTCTCGCTCACTGTTTTTGATCGCTTAAACAACGGCATGGTCGTTTTCTTCCTTAAATTGATTATACGATTTTTGAGCACGTCCCTCTATTAAAATCGCCCTCGTGTATCTCTGTATGATATGGTCGGATAGGGGATTGATGATCGGCATGTTGGGTATCAGCTGCTTGGCGACCTTGAGGTTGTCCACGAGTTTTGAAATGTCCGGGGTTTTTTGGGCATCCCGGATCGCCTCGGTTCTACGCGAGTAGAAGTTCCCCGTGTTTTCAAGGATGCCGATCAGTATCGAACGGTCCCGGCCGATGTAGTAATCATAGAGCTCCCCGTAGGATTTGCCGATGAATTTCGCGGGGACTTCTTGGGTCGTTATGCTGACCTCCGCTTTAGGACTCAAAAGCTCGCTGATGACCTGCGATATGCCGCTGCCGGAGGAAGCGTTTGCGATGATGGACCGGTTGTGCTCGGTGGAGAGAATGATTTCATCGCAGTTGGAAAACCTCAGGTACCGCTCGAACTTCTCGTCCAGGATCTCGGCGCAGGTGTAGATGGTCTTGGATATTGATTTGATGGTAATGATCGCCATGACGGTGCGCGAATCGACCTCCTGAACGGATCCCTGCACCAGACGGTCCGCGAATACGACCGCCCGCGCCGCCTGCTTGAGGTTCGCGCGGTTGAGTACCCGCTCGTCTATGTAGTCGCCGTGAATATAGTTTATATGGGCAAATTTTGGTTCTGACCTCAGATTTTCAATTTCAGCCGGGTCGGCCGTGTTGATCAGAACGAATTCGGACGGCAGGAAATTCTTGTTCTTCTCCATTATATGATAGAGGACGTCGGCCATGTCCCGCTTCCATCCGCAGATAATAAAATGTTTCCGTAGATTTAATTCCTTCAACCCGCGTCCCTCCTTCAATTGTCTCTCGATAAGCGCAGATGCGATGTTACCGGTAACGACACCGACCAGGGAGACACCGAAGAACATAAGCAGAATACCCGTGAGTCGTCCCATGGCTGATTTTGGATAGTAATCGCCGTATCCTACGGTGGTGGACGTGACGAATGCCCACCAGACCGCGTCCTTTATGGACCTGATGTTGCCGGAACCGGATGTGTCCTCGACCTTCTTCCCCTTTTCATATTTATAGACGATATGCCTGCTTTCGAAGTAGTAGGCCGCCACCGATAACATCGCGAGGAATATGAATGCGGCCAGCAGGAGCTTGAAGAAAAAGTTTCTGGCGACCCTGAGAAGGACGTATCTGAGTGTTTTACTCTTAAAAAACCTGCCTTCGGCACGGGTCTTCTCCGAGGCGCCCTCCTTCCCGGGAATCAGGGCGCGCAGACCATTCCGTAGTTTATCAAAAAAAAAGGATAATTTTTTTAGAAACATGATTTGGCAGACAGACTTCATTTTTTCAGGGGATTATCCCCTTCAGATATATTGTCGATAGAAAGGTAATAATAAATAACATAGTTTCCTTCAATTTTAATATAAAAATTCCTTTTTTTATTCACACCAATATGTTATTTGAGTATATTTACATTGTAGGTTTTTACATCAAGGAGTTATGCCATGGTATGTCCACGATGCAGAAAAGACCTGTCAAGGGAGACCAGGGAGGGGGAGGAAATACTGGTATGCCGTTCATGCGACGGCATGTGGCTCCATCGGCACCAGCTCAATAACCTCCTGAAAGAGAGCGGCGGAGACGTTGAGCTCTGCTCGTATAGCACCCATCCCGTTAAAGAAGGCGGCCGCGCGATAAAATGCCGGGATTGTAAAACTGTTGATATGGAAAAGATCAATTTTCTCGAGTATTCCAATATAGTTATAGACCGATGCCCCTCCTGCGGCTCTTTCTGGCTTGATAAAAAAGAGCTGGAAAACATGCATGTGTATATCAGGAAGGTGGAAGAGGGGAGTCATCGCGTCGATGATTTTTCAGCATATACACTGCTCATGAAGCTGAGCAAGATTGCCTATTCGATATTTCACTGAAGATTCCCGTTTCGGGTCATTCATCCTGCAAAGAATAGTGCACGGCAATTAACGAGAGGAGTAAAGCATACCTATATTATTCTTGACTTCCATACGAAATACGGTAACCTTCGACAATTAAATTCTTCATAGTATAAAAAAACAAGGCTCGTGGCGCCAGGGATAGTCTTGTTACCTGGCCGGATGACAATATTATGTGGAGTGGCAACATGAGAAAAATTATAGCATGCGCGGCGGCAGTTTTCGTTACCATGGGGGGTTGTGTCACCATGCCGGATCCGGTGCCGGATGAATACCTTGTAGATAAAACAGCAGATCAGGAGAAAACCCTTGAGAAGCTGGAAAATGCGGTTATCGCAAAGAACCACGAAGCCCGCACCATGAAGGAAAAACTTCAGGAGGCCGAAAAACAGCTCAAGGTCGAGGAGGGGCGGCTCGGCATTTTAAAAAACGAAAAGAAACTTCTCGAGGAAAAGCACAAGCAGTATAAACTTGAGGACGACACCGTGAGAATAGACGAAAACCTCAAGATGATGGTAGCCATGGAGAACGAGATCCAGGCGCAGAACAATCGTGTAAACCACGCTGAGGCTGTACGGGATTACGCTGCTGCACAGAAGGAAGTGGCCGAGGCCGGCCTCTCGGTCCAGGTGGCGGAATTGCGATACGAGAGGGCGCAGATTGCCAGGGACTACCTGGTTAAACGTCATGCCGCTGTGACCGATCTGAAGGATAAGAAAACCGGCCTTGATGTGCCCCCTGACAGGTATGACGAGAAATACAGGATATACCTTGACAAGCAGCGTGATATTCTGGCGAAAAAAAGAGCCGCTCGCGACGAGGCGGCGGCCAAGGTTAAAATCGCAGAAGACAAACTGGTTAAATAAGGCTATAATGAAATGAAAAAAACGTTATTTATAAAATGTGCCATTGTGACAAGCTTGCTGTCGTTTTTTATAACGGCGGGAGACGGGAGTCTCCATGGGGCTCTCCTCTACACGGCGACACAGTACAACAAACTCTACAATGAGAACGTGGCGCTCCAGCTTGAGCTTGATTCCCTCAAGCGGCAGTATGGCAACGACAAGGCGAATCTCGAGGCGAAGATCGCCGATCTCAACAACAGGATAAGCGGACTCGAACGTGAGCTTGACAACCTCCGGAAAGAACAGCAAAGCGACCGCGACCAGGCGGCGCGGAGAATCAAGGAGCTCGAGGACATGACCGAGCTGTTGAAGAAAAAGGGGAGCGATCGGGAACAGCAGCTGATCGAGGAAAACCAGAAATTGCAAAAACGCTGCGAAGAGGACCTTGTGAAGCTGCGCGACGATCTCACGGCGGAGCGGGACAAGCATGTTAAAGAGCTCGGCGACCTGCGAAGCGCGTACGAGAAAAAAATTGCGGAGATGCATAAAGAAATCAACAATCTCAACAACGAGTTGAGCACTCTCAAGAAGCTGACGGAAAAGCAGAAGGAAGAGCTGGATCGCATGGAAGACCAGGCCAAGGAGCTTGAAAAGCAGCTTGCCGAGGAGATACAAAAGGGCGAGATCACCCTCAAGCGGTTCCACGACAAGCTCATCATCAATATTGACGAGAAAATCTGTTTTGATTCGGGGAAGGCGGATTTGAAGAGAGACGTTATGCCCGCGCTTACGAAGATCACCGCCATATTGAACAATTATCCCGAGAACAGGATCATCATTGAAGGTCATACGGACAATGTACCCATCAGCACCAGCAGGTTCAGAGACAACTGGCAGCTCTCGACCGAGCGGGCGCTGTCGGTGCTCAACTATATCCTTCGCGAGAAAAGGCTTAACCCGGCCCGATTCTCGGCGGCCGGATACGGCGAATTCAACCCGATCCTTCCGAACGATACGCCGGAGAACCGGGCGCTGAACAGGCGAGTTGATATTGTTGTCGTGCCGCGCCTGTCTGGCAAGTAGGCATTGTTCTTGACTTTCCGGGAATGCCGTGCTTACCTGATGGCGGGGAAACCCGATTTATCCCGGCCGGCATATGGTTGATAAAGAAGAGATAAAAAAAATCGAGAGACGCGCCCGCGCCCTCCTGACGAGCAAGGAAATACCGCCGCACAAACAGGAAGTTGTACGGTCCCTGATGAACAATCGTCGCCTCAAGCCCGGGGAGAAATACCGGGCGGTGATAGAGCTCGTCGAGTCATGCCCGGACAAGAAGGTGGTTCTGTACGACGACACGGCCGTGAAGCCGGAGCCTCCCGCCAAGAAGGCCTCTCCGAAAAAAGCAGGCTCACGTCCGCAGCAACCGGAAGTTTTCGGCCCGACCGAGACGTCGTATTATATCGACAATCTTGCCCGCACGTACGCCCACCTGAAGCTCTTCCGGAAACGTTATTTCGTCCACCGTAATAACAGGATCGGCATCGGCATACGGAAGCGCCTCGTCCCCTCGCGCAACCTGGTCAGGGTGATGAATTACCTCGCTGATCTCCAGGGCATGATAACGGCGAGGTTGGTCACGATCATGATGGCGATTCTCGACGATCCCGCGGCGGAATCCCCCGTTATTTTCAACTATATTCGGACCATCCGGAGGTGGATGTCCGACATGCCGCTGATCAACATTAAATACGACGCCATGAAGTGGATGGAACGGGCGCAGTTTGACCGGGAGTTGCGGGGGTGGATATCCGGCTTTTTTTCCTTCCTGATGCTCGAGGGCGAGATGAGGGAAAATATCACTCACGAGGTTGAAACGCGCCTTCGCGCGCAGGACGAACTTCGCAAGGAAGACTTCCTGGATGGGGAGCCCGCACTCTCACGAAAGGAAAAGGAGAAGCGTAATCTGGAAAAGGAAAAAAAGATTTATGAATACATGATGTTTTTCCGCTCCTTCCTTCCCATCGACGAGAAGCAGGAGACGCTCCTATCCAAACGTCTGAAGCACGGGTATGGGATTGGCGGTGTGGCAGAACTGATGATGACGATCGCCGAGGCCCTTGTGTTCCAGCGACCCATTCGGCTGAACGAGCTAGTCGCGTATTACGGCATCGGCGCGCCGTTCGTGAACACCGCTGCATGGGATTACAGCGAGGAATATCTTGCTAAAGTCGGCAAGGACGCCGAATCTTTCGAGAAGAAGAAGCGGGAGTCTATCAGAAAGGAGCTTGAGCCCTATGAAACCCTCGCACTTTTATTGAGGCATGATGACCAGGGCCAGAACCTGATGCTGAAGGGTGTGGAGGACGAGTGGCGTTACATAGACCGGAGGCACTACGATCCGAAGATAATATACAACGAAAATTTCACGAGTTTCCTGGAGACCCTGGTACTCTATTTCAGGAACCTCTATGTCCCGCTGCTGGACGGCAGCACCATAAGATTCCGAGACATGGGCCGGCAGGAGATCGAGGGGTCCATCTTTTCTTTCAATTACTTCGAAAGCCAACTGACCGATTTCAACAGGATCCTCGACGATATGCATTTCTTTAAAACCGGGAATCCGACGCTCGCGGTCAAGAGAGAGGAGATCCGGAGGATCATGAGAGACCGATCGGTCACCATGGCACATGTCGAAAAATTCATCCGCTCAATAGGCGACTGCTTTTATTTCATCGGCAAGGAACTTCAGAGGGTGTATGATATGCACCGGCGATGGACAGCCGGCAGGTCCGCGCCGTCCGCAAACGATCCGATCAGGGAGCCGATCAAGGACCGGGAGGGCGCCGAAGACCGCGAGCGGGCGAGACCGATCCCATATCATGACTGCGTGATTCTCGAGCTTGAGAACAGCACGGCGCTTTCCCGGGAGATTATTGGGAGAAGGGTAATGGAAGATTCGCTCTATGACGGCGTATTTGTGCGGATGACCGCCTTTGCCTATCAGGTCGCGTACGAGTGCATGAACGAGCGGGTCGCGCGCGATCTGGAAGAACGCAAGGCCCTGTTGAAGAAGATAGAAGATGCACCGAAATAAAATTATTCTTGCCTAAAAATTTCTTTTCTTTTTCCTTCCCCTTGTTGATTGTGACACGACCGTATGAATTTTGCATCCTACATTTCACGCCTTATTCCGGGCAGGTTCAGACACGAGGGTGGCTACCGCGATCTCATAGTCATCGCGTTCCCGCTTTTCATCAGCACCGGGTCCTGGGCTATTCAGCATTTCGTCGACCGGATGTATCTGAACTGGTACTCGAGCGAGGCGGTTGCCGCGTCCATGCCCTCGGGGATATTGAATTTCGCCATTTGCAGCCTGTTTATGGGTACTGCGGGCTACGTAAGCACCTTTGTTGCCCAGTATTACGGCGCGGACCGGAAAAGAATGATAGGCCCGGTTCTCTGGCAGGGGTTATATATATCGGTCGTGGCCGGGGTGTTGATATTTTTTGTCAGCCCCTTTTCTGATGAAATTTTCACGCTGGTCGGCCATTCGCCCGGTGTACAGGGGCTGGAGTCGATTTATTTCAAGACCCTCTGCTACGGCGGAATGCCCCTGGTGGCATCTTCCGCGATGTCCGGATATTTTTCCGGGCTCGGCAGGACCGGCATCATCATGGCGGCAAATATTGCGGCCACCCTGGTGAATGTCATAGTGGATTATCTCCTAATTTTCGGATACTACGGTTTTCCGGAGATGGGCATTCAGGGCGCCGCTGTCGCCACCGTGACCTCATCATGCGTGTCGTTTGTGATATATGCGCTATGCATATTCAGGAGAGCTGCTGACGAGGAATATCATACAGTGCGAGGATGGCGGCTTAATCCGGAGTTGCTCCGCAGGCTTATTCGTTTCGGACTACCCAATGGCATACAGTTCTTTCTGGATATCGCGGGCATGACTTTTTTCGTTCTTTTTATCGGCAGGCTGGGCACGGTCAGTCTTGCGGCCACGAACATAGCGTTCAATATCAACACTGTTGCCTTCATGCCCATGATCGGCCTCGGCATCGCGGTATCGGTGCTGGTGGGCCAGTATCAGGGGCGAAGGCGCCCCGACCTCGCCGAGTACAGCGTGTGGTCGGGCTTCCACCTGACCGTACTCTACATGGGCACCATAGCGGTCCTGTACCTGGTAGTTCCCGGTATTTTCCTCGCGCCCTATGCGGCCCGCGCAAATCCCGCCGAATTCAGCGCCATAGCCGATCTTGCACGGATGCTTCTCAGGTTCGTCGCGCTCTACTCTGTTTTTGATGCGATGAATATCATTTTCGCGTCAGCGATCAAAGGGGCGGGGGACACCCGGTTTGTCATGCGCGCAATCATACTCCTTTCCCTGTTCGTGCTCGTCATCCCGAGCTACCTGGTCCTGTTTGTTTTAGATCTGGGGATTTACGCCGGATGGACCATCGTATCGTTATACGTTATCATGCTCGGGTTGATATTCTTCATCCGCTTTCTTCGCGGGCAATGGAAAAGCATGCGTGTTATTGAAGAGTCCCATGCCGTTATACCCCCCTCCATGCCTGAAGGGCCGGCAGGAGTTATAGAAATATAAAAAATTTGGCGAGGCGGGATATGGCTCGTCTATGCATATGATGTATTTCTGATATGGATATTTATTTTTTATAAGATTCTCCTCCTGATCGTTAGCTTATTAATACCATTGCAGGGGGACGGAATGATAGAAACCACCTTGTATCTTCGCAATTATCAACGTACGAGGCTTCTGGAGGCAGTTGTAACAACCGGCCAGCCCAGAGGACGCATCATATCGGCGCTTATGAAGAAAATCGCCGGGGACCATGGGAAGTTGATACGTTCATGGTCAAGGGTAAAATACCAGGACCGCTCCGGGGAAAAGGGTCGGGAGTTCCATGTAACACTCAAGCCTGACGAGTATGAGTTTTTCCAGGATTTGAGGAAGTTTTTCAAGCGGTCGGTTTCGGGGCTGGTTGCTGATGCGGTTGATAAATATCTTGATGAGGTAATCGAAGAAATTACTAAAGAGACCGATAACTATTGGTATAGCAATTACGCATTGTCCAGCATTATTATAGATGGAGTAGTGTGTTGGATCCTCTACTGGGGAATACCGAAAAAACTACTTACCAACCCGCGCTATTCAGTGGATTTCTGCCCGTCCGGCCCCGGTTGATGGGTGCCTTTTCCTTTATGTTCCTCTTCCCGGTCAAGCTCGGCTTCCTGCTGGGCAATCCGCTTCTTCTCTTCTTTTTCTACCCGCCAGAGGTACATGCGTTCCGCCGTGCTTCCTGACAGCTGCTGCGCCAGTTCCTCGATGATCTGGTTCACCTGGAGGAGCTTGAGGCGGGTATCCTCATCGAAAAACTGGATATAATCGGTCTTTAGTTCAAAGATAAGCTGGCCGATCTGCATGATCTTAAATGATAAGTCAGCTGATAGCTTCATTTCCATCTTTTCTTGCTGTTTCTGGAACAGGGACATGGAACTCCTCCCGATAGTTATCGGTAATAGTTTACCGATTGGGGGTTATCGTCAAGAAATAAATCTACTCAGACAACCACCCACTACAATATACATTAAAATACCACCCTCCGGCAACAGATAAAAAAAGGCCGGGGTTTCATCCCCGGCCTTTTTATTTGCCTGCAAATACTCTGTCCTACTCCTCAATCCTCTCTCTGTACACCTGGATCGCGTCGCTTCCGGTACTTCCGTCAGAATCGCCCACGGTGAAGTAGATGTAGCGGTATATGCCGTCGCTGATCTCGGTTGACGAGTAGAATGTGTCGAAGTAGATTTCATTATCGTACGACCCGCCGCCAGCAATAGTCGGGTTATGCCAGAAGCCAGGGTTGCCAACCGGTACCCAGCCGGCTGACTCCATGTTAAGTATTGCAGGATCCCCTGGGTCTGGATATTCAGTCACAGATGTTGCCCCTGGAGCTGTGCTGTTGATTTTAAAGAGTCGTATCCCATTCGTCATGTCGTCAAATCCAACGTAGAGCCAGCCGTCTCCCAGGTTCTGGAGGAGACTGATCCTGTTGGCTGTAGGAGTAGCACCACCCAATTCAATTTCAGTGCCCTGGATGATCCTTGTCCAGTCAGCGGCTTCGCACATGTTCGCATCGCCGGTCGTGGCAGGATTACATCTCCAGAGTTCTCCACGCTCCGCTGTTGTGTCGCTTGCTTCGCTTACAGCGACGTTACGAGCCAGATAGAGAAGACCGTTGTACTCCATCATAATGGGGTAGCCTTTCTTGCCCGGGCTTATTTTTCCAAGACCACCTCCGTCGGCATCATCAGCATCCGGCATTTCAAGGGTTTTATCGCTTAGGCTTGATGGCGTAACAGTCGTCCAGGTGAAGGTGATATCAACGCCAGCTGAATCGGCCTGGTCCCAGCTCGACCGCGGCGCCACTCCCACACCGCCATTGTTCGCGACATACAGATAATCATTAAACACGATAATCGAGTCTATACCTGCCACTTCGGTGTTATCCACTGGGTCCTGCCACGGGTCATCTCGCACCACTTCAGCAGGAACGCCCAGGCTTACTACACCGCCCGTTTGGGAGATTATATACCTGTTCAAAATTGGGATAATAGAGTTGTGGCTTGAAGAAATCCCGACAAACAGGTACTTGTTGTGGCCGTAGATGGTCTGCACGCTCTTGCTGTTCAGGCCATTGGTGCCGGTAACAGACGCATATTTCCAGTTGAGCTCGGTATCGGCGTCCTGCGTGTAGTAAATATTGTTCACGTTATTTTTCAACGGCCCCGCGATAAGGAGCTCGTACTCGGGGTCAGGTACATCGTCATTGTTCAGGTCCGGATATATCGCGTTAAAGCCGACCACGCCGACTTCCCCATCCGGGCCGCTGTTTGTCCCACATGAGGGCACGGTGCCAAGATCAACGGTAATATATCCAAAACCATCAGTGGTCGGGCATGAGAGACTGGTCAGGGAAGAGAAATCAAAGGTCACAAGCACGCTGTTCAGACCTGTCGGGTCGAACCGGAATGCTGCGTTGTTAAAGTCGTTTGTCCCGAGGTATACCCTGCCGCGGTAGGCGAACGACCACGAGAAGGTCGAGCCGTCGGAGAACGGATCGATGTAGTAGCCGCCGTCCTCAACATTTTCTATGGCATCCCCCTTGCCAAGGAAGGAGGCGCGGTCCTTGGGCGCGGCCTGCACGTTCTCGGTCGGCGTCTTTACCGACTTGATGCTCGTAGTGCCGTTGTCGAATCCGTCTCCGTTTCTGGCGTTGGCGACCGCCACCGAGTAGGCGATACCCTCCTGTTCAACATCGTGCGTTATGGTAACGATGTTCGTCTGGTCGCCGGAGCCCCGCACCGCCAGGATGACGTTGCCCAGCAGGGCCTCATCCGAATTGTTCCGCGGGAAGAGCTTGTACAGCAAGTGGCAGTCGTAGGCTGGCCCGACATTATCGTCGCACTCGCACGAGGCCGTGGTGACCGGCTTGTTGAAGGTGATCTTGACATGGGTCGTGTCCGTCGCCTCGGCCGCCACAACCTTGAGCTGTTCGTTGCCGATGAAGGTGAGGAAGCGCGGCTCGCCCATGGCGTTGGGCGTCGCCGCCTGGTCGGTGACCGTCGCGTCCACGGTCACCTTGTACCTTCTGCTCAGCACTGATGTCGCGACATACCCGTCAAGCGGGTCCGCGTCTTCAAGAATGAGCTGGTAGGTCTGGGCGTCGATCTCCATGTTTTCCGGCGTGTTGTCAGCCGGGTTGGTGGAGATCCTCAGGTTGTTGGTGTCGTCCCCGTCGGACGGGTCCTCCACTATCGTGTACCTCTGGTAGTTGTCAGCCGCTGTGGCGCTCCCGTCATTCAACATGTCTTCCGAGAACTTCACGATAATCTTCAGCGGCTCGTTGTTGATCACGCTTACCATGTAGGGCGCGATGGTGTCCACGCCCGCGAATTCTTTGATATTGTTGGCCCCGTCATCGCAGGCAAGGTCGTTCCCGGCGAGGTCCATCAGGTTGTATTTGTGTCCTATGATGTAGTAGGGATCAACCGTGGTGCCGCCGGCAAAGGTCAGCACAAAGGTGGTCTGAGATTCCACGACAACGCTGCTTGCCACGACGCCGCCGGTGGTGGTGAAGTTCTTGTTGTCCGAGCAGACTCCCAGGTAGGCAGACTTGAGCAGTATCTTGTAGTTGGAGGGAGCCGCCGCGTCATGAACCGGTGTGGCACTCGGGTTGATATCCATCGTTTCGGAGAAGGTGACCCGTACCCTGGTGGTCCCGCCAACGATCGGCGCCAGCAGTTTCACGCTAGATATGTATGGATGCACGCTGTCAGCGGCGTTCACGTTGAAGGTGGCAGTTCCGCTCCTGCTGCCCCGTTCCGCGGTGATTGTGATTGTCCCGCCGCTAACCGCTGTAGCGAGCCCGTTGGTTCCGGACCCGTTGCTGATCGTGGCGACTGCCGGGTCATCGGTTGACCAGACTACCTGTGTGGTAAGGTCCTGGGTGGTGCCGTCGGAGTATGTGCCGGTAGCGGTAAACTGCTGGGTTTCGCCCGGATTTTTCGTCGCGCTTGAAGGCGCAACGTCGATCGAACGAAGCGAGATGCGTCTTACCGAAAGGGTAGTGGAGTCATGCGGATCTGTTGCCGGATCGCCTCCTTCTGGATACACTGCAGTGATGACCGTGTCGCCCGTGCTGAACGTGATGGCGAGCCCGTGCTCGTCTATGGTTGCGACGTCAGTATCGCTCGAGGTCCAGTCGACCTGTTCCGTGAGGTCCTGGGTCGTCATGTCGGTGAAGGTCCCTATGGCGCTGAACTGCTGGGTCGTTCCAAAAGAGATTACATAGGCGACCGGATCGCGGGGAGATATGGTCAGGCTTGATAACGTTGCTGCAGTTACCTCCATGCTGTACTGGTTAGAGAAGACGGTCCCGCCGTAACTTGCCTCAGCGTAAGTGGTGCCGGGGGATTCTCCTGTGGCAAGTCCCTTTGTTCCGGCTGTGTCGCTGATCGACAGAATTGTTCCGTTTCCGGTAGTCCAGGCGACCTGTTCGGTAAGGTCGAGTGTGGAGTTATCCGAGAATAAACCGCTTGCGGTGAACTGAATGGATGTTCCGTCAGCTATTGCGGTTTTACTGTTGGTGGCAGTAATGGTCAGGTATTCAAGCATTGCCGAGGTAACATTCAGGGTTGCGGTTGCGGTGGTTCCTTCGAATTCTGCGGTAATTGTTACCGTCGCAGCTGAAAGCGCGTTTGTTGTCAGGAGGCCAGTGCCTGATATCGTCGTTATGGGATCATCATCGTTTGTCCAGGTGACCGTTGTCGTTAGATCAGTAACGGTGTTGTTTGAGAATATCCCGGTCGCATGGTACTGAAGCTGAAAACCTGCTGGTATGGATTCTGCAGATGGAGAGACCTGTATCTCCACAAGTGACGCGCCGCCTCCGCCGAGTAAAAATGGAAGATATTTTGATAGATTATCTTCAAATAGTAACGAGTATATCTTCCCATTACAACCTGTCAGCGACGCGGCAGCCGCAGTAACGACGAGGATGACTGATATTGTTTTCCGGAAGCCTGTGAAAGTCTTACCGATACTTTTCATTATGCTGGTGAGTGATGTCTGATACATATGGTCCTCCTGGGCGCGGTGCGCCGGTGAATGTCTACTTGGATACAACTGATGCGGCCCCGAACCGGTATGCCGCTCCCACGTTTATAGCGATGTAATCCCCCCGTATGCTCTCGAAGACCATCCTGAATCCGGCTTCGAAGAAAAATTCCATGTACGGTATCTTGTCGTGCGTGTAACCGAGGCCGACGGCGCCGATGAATCCAGGAGCCATGTCGGATGAGCCGCCGGCGAGGACCGGGGTTATGCCGCCGCCCAGTTTAATGTAGGGCTTGAGGCCGTAGGGCGCGATGAACTGGAACTTGGCGTATGCGTCCAGGGGCAAATGCATGATGGAGGAGGCGTAGTCGGTGCTCTTGGTGGTATGGTAGAAAAATCCGAACGAGAGTCCGAGGCGAAGCTTGAAAATATCCGGCATCTTTGGTATGCCGACGTCGCTGAACACGAAGAACCCGCCACCGAGGTTGATCCGGTCGGCCATCTTGCCTACAGGAAGCATGATACCCGGCATCAGCCCGACAGCGGGCTGGAGGATATAGATGAGGTTGTCCGGAGTGGTGATGGCTCCCGGTTTGGCCGCTTTCTTCTCCGTTATTTTCTGCTCATCCGCGGTAAGGACGATGTCGCGAATAAAAACAGACTTTATAACGCGCACCTGGTTTGTCTGCGGATCATAAATTGTTATTTCCTCGTTGGTTCTGCCGAGGAGTTTGCCGTTGATGGTTACGCCGGATTTTAGGACAATCTGTGCCGCAAAGGCACAAAACTGAAGCAACAATACAATTAATATCGTAAAGCCAAAATATTTGAAGATGTTTTTCATGATGATAGGGACCCTCCACTGTTGGTAATAAAGTATATTATATAAAGTTAAAATTCAAATTTTAGTGCGATACAATATCATCAATAAAATATATAAGCAAATTGGAATCGTCAACAAAAACCCATCCGGGTGGGATGTTTTTTATTTTTTTGTTGCGGTTTTTCAATAAACTTCGTATATATTTATTTTTATATTATAATTATTACTTTTGCTCAATGAGGTGGGTTTACGTATAAACTTAGCGTTAACAAACATATTTTTTCAGCATAACGTTTAGTTATGTAATGTAGTTATACAATAATCAATTTAATTCATGATTCATGATTTTACAATCAAAATAATATCATTAAAATAATTAATATAATAAAAAAACCGGCCGTAAAAACGGCCGGTCAACCCTCCATCTCCTTTACCCCCCAGGGGTCTTCACATATTTATATAATTATCTAATCGTTTCTCTGCCTGAATATTGCGACCGGTACAACGCCATTGCCGACGCTGACGTATATATAGTAACCGTCAGTGCCCTGGACTGATATGGCTGACCAGAGACTCTTGTAGCTTGCCGGGTCGCCGAGGCCGTTGGAGCCGGTTTGTTCGAAATCCGATGCGCTTGTCGGGTTTGTGACGCCGTCTTTAGTCATCCATATCTCAACGCCGTTAGCGTTATCGAAGCCCACATAGAGGTGGTTGCCGTTTGCGATGAGCAGGGTGGCGAATTTATTCTCCGTATCGCCCATGTTAGTTCTGCCGGTGGAGGCGTTTTCGGCCACCAGGCTCCACTCGCCCGATTCGCACGTTGTCGGGTTGGTCGTGTCAGCGCCGCCGTTCGTTGGATCGCATTTCCAGAGCTGCGGCACTTCGCTGCCGGACGGGCAGGAGATGTCGTCCGTGCAGGAATTCGTGCCGTTGGGCGTGCATGATGTATTGATCATGTTGGTGGCGCACGCGTTCCGTATCATGTAGAGATTGCCCTTGAACTCGGCGAACGCCGGGATCGGCCTATTGGCCGGTATCACATCAGCCAGCTTGGTGATGACCTTCGAGAAAAAATTCGTGTATTTCGCGATGGTCGGGGTGATGTCGGTCCAGTTGGAGCAGTTGTCCTGCCCGGAGCAGGGCGCCGGATCGGTGTTGGTGGAGCGTATGATCCCGCCGTTGTTGATACAGGTGTTCTGGCAGGAGAAGAGTCCCAGGAAGCCGCAGCCGCTGGTGTAGTTGTCGGGCGTGGTTGCATTACACCCCGGCCGGATATCGTCATAGTTGCCGTCGGAGGTGTTGCGCACCGAGCCGTTGTTGGCAAGATAGAGACGGCTGTTGAAGGCGAAGAGAGTGCCGCCGATCCGGTCGGCCCTGTTAGGCTTGCTGTTGTGGTTCCCCATACCGCTCATGTAACGTATGTACATCCAGTTGCTGTCCGAGCCGCTGGCGGACTGGGCGTTCAGGGTGTTCAGCTTCACGAAGTAGGGCCGGTAATCCAGGTTGCCCGGCTCCATCCAATAGACCTTGTTGTTGAACACCACGATCGATTCCGTACCCTTGTTCCCCTCGATGCTGTCGCTGTTAAACGTTGCCGACAGGTCGACGTAGTTGAAGTCGAGGGTGGTGTCCGTGTCTGTGGTCTGGTACAGGTAGTCATTGTTTCCGGTCGATTTGCCGCCGGTGATAAACAGGTACTCGGTAGTCCCGATCGTGCCGTTGACGAAGAGCCCCCGTCCGTTTTCGTTGTCCGGACCGCATCCAGCATTGATGTCCGCGCTGTTCGTCGTGCAGCCGGTGTGGCCGATGGTCAGGAAGCGCGCCGGCGGTATGCCGGCCGCGCTATTTTCGTGGGTCTCGGTGCTGTTGGCCGTGCTGGTGTCCTTGGTGAACGTGAAATAGCAGTTGGTCGGGAGGCTCCCGTCAGGCTCCATCCTGTTCGCCATGTTGCCGTTTTTGTTAGGTCCTATATAGACCTTGTTGTGATACGCGGCCAGGAAGCCGAAATCGGAACCATCGCCGAACGGGTCGACGGCAATGGGACCGCCGTCGAAATCGGTGATCGGGTCGCCGCAGCCTACCCAGGGCGCCCGGTCTTTCGGCGACTGCTGTAGGTCTTCTTGGGGGGACTCGTCAAATGTCTGTATCGGCCCGACAGCGGCGTCGTCAAAGCCGTCGCCGTTCGTCCCGTTGGAGCCAATGACCATGAACGTCGCCCCGGACTGCTCTTTCGTGTTGGTCAGGGTGACCCGGTTGGTGTTCGCGCCGGTTCCTCTTGTCGCGGTCGAAGGAGCCTTGCTCGCGTTGAGCATCAAAAGGGTCGTGTTGAAGTTATAGCGCGTGTTGAGCTCGGCCCCGCCGGTTCCGGCGCCTGATAGAACAGCCTTGTTGAACACGACCATCATGCTGGTTGTGGTGAGGCACGAGGCCGAGGCGACCATGAGCTGCTCGTTGCCCATGAAGGTCGCGTACACCGGGTCGATGATGGTCACGCCTTCGTTCTGGTCGATCACGTTGCTGACGGTTATTCGGTACGTGGTGGACGAGCACTGGGCATAATCGGTGGTTATCTCGTACACGTCGGGGCTGATTTCAAGTATCGGCGTGCTTGTGTCGATAGCGATCACGTCCGTGCCGCCGCCGGAGCACCCGCTCTCGACCGGGTCCTCGATAAGCGCGTAGTTTGCGTGATTGCACGCGCCCGTGGCCCCATCCGAGCCGTCCACCGGCTCGGAGAAGGTCACGCGTATTTTTCTCTTGAGGTTGCCATAGGCGCCGAGTACGTAGGGCGATATGGCCCCGGTAACGGTGGTTATCCGCGCGCTGTCCGCGGCGTTATCGTTCATGTCCCTGATCGCGTTGGTAGCCGGATGTACCTGGTCGGCGTTCAGGTCACCGACGACCATGTTGCTGTTGAGGATGACGTTGACCTTGTTGTCGTCGCAGGCGTTGATGTCCGCGTCCATGCTGTCAATAGTAGAGGCGTTGCCGTTGCCGCTGTCCGTATACACAAAGCTGGCCGTCGATATCTGGTCGCTGTTGCATGCCCCGCTCGATCCGTTGACGTCGACGGGCTCGCTGAACTGGATGGACATGCCGGTGTGCCCGGTGATGCCGCTGGCCGCAGTGATGATCGGCGCGGCCCTGTCCCGCTCGATGTCCGCGGTCTCCAGGACCTGGTCCATCGGGTTGCCGCGGAAATCCAGTAGGCCCGGGGTGGCCAATGTGGTCAGATTGGGCGTGGCGCCCGTGTCATAGACGGACCCGCCGATTTCGTCGAACTGCACATAGAGTATGTTGTCGTTCGAGTTGTCCGATATCGGGGCGGCACTGCTGGTATCCTGGCTGATGTTGCTGTATCCGGCCACCATCCATTGCCCAGGGTCAAAGGTGCTGTCGTTGATGTTCCTGTTGAAAATGACCCTGTAGTGGTCGATTTTCCCGTTGCCGTCGGTGTCCAGCGTCTCTGCGGTCGTGATGACCGGCAGGATGCCGTCGATGACGATGGCCTTGTTGTCGCCGAGGTTCTCATCGGCGGGTATCGAAACGGTTGCGTCGTTGCCTGCGGCGTCTCGAAGCGTGCCGGTAGTCTGGGATATGCCGGTGGCGGTGAGGTCGCCGGTCGACTGGTTTGCCGTTACCGTATAGGTGCACGAGGCATATTCGGCGGAGCCGAAATCGTAGATATGGACCGTGGTCCCCGTGTTGAGCGGGATGGCGATGGAGCCGCCCGAGAGGGTCACGGGTTCGCTGAAATAGACGGTTACGTCGATGGCGGCGCCGACGCCGTATGTGCCGTCAATTGTCGATGACGTTATGGAGGCGATATACGGGACGATGCCGTCGACGACTATGTCCTTCGATGTGAACCTGCTTCCCGGCAGGGCCACGACCACATCGTTGCCGGTTATCGCGCTCCTGAGCGGAATTGCGCCGCCAACTTTATCGATATCGATGGCGTCAAGGTCCGGGCTCTGATGTCCGGTACCCACCACGTAGGTTCCATGCGCGTGATCTGCGTCGGTAAACGGGGCGATGTGCACCACTGCGTCGGACGATCCGGTCTCGAGCGTGACATCAAGCGTGCCGTCCCCCAGGGTCACGTTTTCGCTGAAGTGAACCGTGATGTCTATGCTCTCGCCGAGCTTGTACGCCCGGTTGTCGCTTTCCGATGTGATGGACGTGATGTACGGCGAATTCCCGTTTACCTGGATGTCCTTGTTGTCCGCGAGCGTGTGTCCCGACGGGTTCGCCGGCAGGACGTCGTAGTCAGCCTTGTCCTTTAATGTGGCCCCGCCCTCGAGGGAGATGTCAATGGAATCAAGATCGTCGCTTACGTCCCCATTGCGCACGGTATAGGTGCCGTGCGCATGATCGGAATCGGTGAAGGGGGCAATGGTCACGACCGCGTCATCAGACCCGGTTTCCAGGGTGACGAACAGGCTGCCGCTGGCGAGGGTCACCGGCTCGTTGAACTCGACCGTGACGTCGACTTCAAGGTCCCTTCCGTACATGCCGTTCGCGTTCGACGAGGTAATCGACCGGATATAGCCGGCCAGGCCGTCGACTACGAGGTCCTTGTTGTACGCAAGGCTCTCTTCAGAGGGTATACCGAGATCCGCGTTATTGCCCACCGTGTCCCGCAGGGTTCCGGTGAGCAGGTCTATGTTGGTTGAGTCAAGATCCGGGCTGTCATGGCCCATGCCAACAGTGTAGATGCCCGTGGCCGTGGTTGAGTTGTTAATGGTGCTGATGTGCACCACGCCGCCAGTGTCGAGGGTGATGTCGAGCGTGCCGCCATCAAGAGTCACCTGTCTGCTGAAGTTTATGGTGATATTGATATCCTCGCCAATTTTATAGAGTCGATTGTCGCTCGAGGAAGTGACCTCCAGAATAGTGGGTACCCGTCCATCGATGGCAATGTTCTTTTTTCCTGCTATAGTAGTGCCGGGAAGGGCGATGACGACGTCCCGGTCCAGATGGTCCCTGATGGTCCCGCTCGAGGAGATTCCGGTTGAATCAAGATCGGCGGAATAATCTCCTCGTTCAACGGTATAGGTCCCGACAAGCTTTACCGAGGGATATGACGCGGCGCTGACTGAAACCGTGTGGCCCGTGTCAAGGACAACGTCGAGTGTTCCTCCCGAGAGGGTAACCGGCTTGGTGAACTGTACGGTTACGTTTATATCCGCGCCGACCGGGTAGGAGCCGTCAGCCGTGGTGGAGGTGATCGACCTGACTCTCACCGGCGCGTAATAATCGGCCGTCCTTTCGATGCTGAAGATCGTGGCAAACGTGGTGCTTGTCAGGGTGGAAAATACCTCCCCGTTGCAGCCCATAGCGCCGGTGATGACAAGCGCTATGCCTGTGATATGAATGATTGTTGTTGCGATCCTTTTTCGTATCATGATGATGGCACCTTATCACTTTGTATACTTGTAAGCGATTCCAATCGACGCTGTCACGAAATGGCCCTCGACTTTTTCGAAGAGCATTTTGTAATCAGCTTCCGCAAAGACTACCAGGCTCCTGATCGCCGGGGGATTATAACCGATGCCGAGGCCGGCAATGGCCGTCAGGTCATATGAATTTTTACTGACATTAAAGAAAGAGTATTCTTTTTTATCCAGGAGGGCGATGCTTATTCCGCAACCGATCTTCGGGTATATCAGAAATCCATTATCGAGCTGGACGGAGAACTTGATGTGAGCGTATTCGGGGAAGATCATCAGGGTTGCCGCCGTGGATGACGTGCTGTGCTTGAAATACATGAATTCCGATGTAACCCCGACCCTCAGGCTGAAGACCTGGTAGGCATAGGGGACCAGATCGAAATAGAGGGCTGCGCCCCATCCGTACCCGAGAAACGGCTCCGGCTTGCCGAAGGGCATTACGAACGACCCCCTGGCGCCGATCTCCGGCTGAATTCTCTCGGCGATCGTTGCGGACGGTGCATCTTGCAATTTGACGGTCTTTTCGTCCTTTGCATATGTGTTTACAATCAAACTCATGCACAGTACAATGATTACGAGTACTGTCAGGGACGAGCTTGCGATTGAATAGATTAAACTGCTGAAACGAAGATTTTTGGTGTTGTTTTTGTAGTGGTTTATCATGCCGATATACACTCAATTAAAAAATGTTAGCATCGTTGAACAGTAATGCGTTAAAATCTGTCTGGATGGCTTGAAAATGCTGCTGTATTTTTTTAAATTATACAAATTTAACATTGAGTCTGTATAATTATTAAATTTATATAAAAATTAAATTATAAAATCCAGTAGATATCTGATATATCAAAATTTGGCCATTTTATACTGTATAGAAGTGGCTCAATAAGAGGTGGATAGAAACCGATAACTATCGGATAAATATATAATTAAAATTTACTTGCAACAATATAACATGACGCATACACTGATAATGTCGGTAATATTACAAAACGCCTCTGGAGATACTATGAAAAAGCTATGGTTCCCTCTTATTCTTGTTGCAGCGCTTTTTGTCAGTTGCAGTGAAATTGATCAGAATGAAAAAATTGTCAAACCCAGATTTCATACCCAGACCAATGAAGGGATATGGGTCGACAAAGCTAATACACATGTGCCTGTAATCACGTTCACTGCCAGGAATGAGATTGACGTGCTGGTCCCGTTGAAACCAGTTAAGAATCCGATTCATTATATTGAAGTAATAGTGCTAATGGACGGCACCAAGGAAATTGCATCTCAAAAATTCAATTTTTCGTATGAACCGGCGCGCGCCCATTTTGTTCTTCCGGACGTGGAAAAAGGGAATTACAAGGTGGTAGCGAAATGCAATATGCATGATATGTGGATGGCTCCCGTGGTTATACCGGGGAGAGGAAATTAATAGCCGTATAGCTCACAGGAATAACAATGTTTAAACAGGGCATTCTGCACGTAATTCTTGTTGTTTTCGTTACATCATGCTCGGGGCAGCTCGACAGGCTGCTGCCCGAGATTCTTGATCCTAAGGGCGAAGCCAGACTTCAGAAGCGATACCATGATGAGGAAGCCCGCTCGCTTTTCCTCAATGATCCAGTCCTTGGCCCGGCCCTGCGTGAGTTTAACCCAGGGGGCATCAGCGCCGGCGTGTATGATTTCGGGGGTATAACAATACATCTTGGCATGGCGCGGTGTTCGTCAGCTGATGATGCGTACGGTATCTATTCCGCGCTTACGGCCAGGCCCCGCGAACGGTGGGAGTTCCAGAGGGGGGAGCTATCATACAAATCTCCGTATGTAGCCGGTTATACCGGTGAATACGTGTTCTGGACCTATTCGCCGTCAAACCCTATGACATATGCGGCCTTCTACCGGAGCCATGGCGAGCGTATTCTATCGGAGTTTGAAAAGCTGAGGACAATGCCGGGCTGTTCGTATCACTGGAAGATACTCCCCCCGGAAAACCGCTATGCGGATTCATTCTTCTACATAAAGTCACGGAATGTTCAGGGCATTGACCTGATAAATACATACGGGGCAACATACCAAGTAAAGCAGAATATTGCCACTATGTATGTATCGAATCTGGGGACAGATAAGAAGGCGGCCGCCTGGTATTCCAAGCAGATTGCTGAGCTGAAATCTGCGGGTAAAGATGTCGTTGACTACATCCCGATGCCAGGCGGGCATGTACGCGCCTGCCGCTGGAAGGAAGCGGGCGGTGTATGGATCCTCTGCCAGTATCGCTGGATAATATTGTTTCTTCAGGACATGCCTTCGGTTGAGATGGGTACGAATTTCATCCGCATGATGTTCGTCAACATGACAAAAGTCAGGAATGAGGCAGTGCCCCCGAAAGATGATAATTAATTGTTCAATTTTTTTATGTAGGTAGAAGTAGTCTTTCCACATTGGGGGGAAACCCCCAGATGAAACGCCAGCTGATGATATTATCAATCATCTCCCTCATGATCATATAGTTTCGAGGCTGATAGCTATCGGTTATACGTGTCTGTTTCTTATGCAAGAATTTATCCACTGCAAAGGCAAGAAGTAAAGAAACCGACATCTTCAAGAGTCTTCTCAGATCCTGTACATATTCGTAATCATCCTCCCTGTAGGTAATATGAAAAATATGCCAGCTCTCAGATGCTTTCCGAGCCTGGTAGCGAACTAATCTGCCAGGACGACCCGGATCCGTTATATTATTCATCGCTTTTTTTAATAGCAATATAATCATTTTTGAGCATGATAACTTATTGGCCTTCGCAGCAGTGCAAATTTTAGCCATAACATCTACATTGATATTTAGTGTGGTTTCCATCACAATTGTGATCCTCCAAGAGAGCCATATAATATCAATTATACGAATCTTAGTAATCAATATTTGAAAATTTTCTTATTTATGATAAAATTTTTTTAATTGCAACCAAATGCTAAATTAAGGACATGACCGATAACTATCGGTATATTAATAAAAAAACCGGCCGCTTGACGCGGCCGGTTTTTTGTTCTCTCTCAGAAAGACCTGCCCGATTAGTCATTCCTCTGCCTGAACACCGCCAGCGGCTGCGTGTTGTCGCCTGCGCTCAGATACAGGAAGTAATAGCCCGTATCCTCGCCGGTGCCGGCGATGGAGACGGCCGAGAAGTTCCGGAGGTACCGTGCCGGGGTCCCCAGACCGTTCCCGCCGATCTGCGCGAATTCCGCGGCGCTGGTCGGGCTGTCCGCGTTTGTCCTCCAGATCTCCAGACCTGTAGAAGTATTATCGAAGCCGACATACAGGTAATTCCCATTGGTGATCAGCATGGTGATATGCGTGTTGTTCGTGTCGCCCATGTTGGTCCCGCCTGTGGTGCCGTTTTCGGCGATGATTGTCCATTCTCCAGCTTCGCAGGTGGTCGGATTGGTGGTGTCAGAGCCGCCGTTGGTCGGATCACACTTCCAGAGCTGAGGCACCTCGTTCCCCACCGGACAGGTGACATCGTCCGTGCAGGGTGATGATCCAGGGTCGCATCCCCTGTTGACCATGTTTGTGGTGCAGGCGTTTCGTATCATGTACAGGTTCCCCTTGTACTCTGCGAAGGCCGGGAATGGCCTGTTGGCCGGTAGGATATCTGCGAGCACGTCGATTATGCGCGAGAAATAGTAGGTGAACTTGGCGCTGGTCGGCGTAATATCGGTCCAGTCGCAGTTATCCGCGCTGGAGCATCTCCCCGGGTCGTTGGTTGTTGTGCGGATGAGTCCGCCGTTGTTGGCGCACCGAGAGCCGGTCTGCCCGACCGCGCAATTCCAGTCGTTGCCGGTAACGTCACGCACCGATCCGGTGTTGGCCATGTACAGCCGGTCGTTGAAACCAAACAACGTGCCGCCGAGCCGGTCCGCATACGCCGGCTTGGATGAGGAATGCTGGCCGACTCCGGTCATGTACCGTATCCTCATCCACACGCTGTCCGTGTTATTGATGGATTGGGCGTTGAGGTTGTTCAGCTTGACGAAATACGGCCGGTAGCTCTGGTTCCCCGGTTCCATCCAGAAGACCTTGTTGTTGAACACGACGATCGACTCCGTCCCCCTGTTGCCTGATATCGAGTCGGAATCAAATGTTGCTGACAGGTCAACGAAGCTGAAATCGAGTGTTGTATCCGAGTCCGTCGTCTGGTACAGATAGTCGTTGTTCCCGGACGATTTGCCGCCGGTGATGAACAGATACTCGGTCCCGCCGATCGTGCCGTTGACGAAGAGCCCGCGGCCGTTTTCGTTGTCAGGCCCGCACCCGGTGTTGATATCAGCCGTGCCCGTCGTGCATCCTGTGTGTCCGATGGTCACGAACGGGGGAACCGCGATGCCGCCGTCCCTGGTTGAAGCCGTATTTTCGTGGGTGCCGGTTCCGTTGGCCGTGCTGGTGTCCTCATTGAAGGTGAACAGGCAGTTGACCGGGTTGGTGCCGTCCGGGTTGAACCTGTTGGCCATGTTGCCGTTCTGGTTCGGGCCGATATAGAGCTGCCCGTGATACGTGGCCAGGTATCCGAATACGGAAGCGTCGCCGAACGGGTCGATCGTGATTGGACCGTCGTCGAAGTCGTTTATCTCGGGCCCACACCCTGTCCACAGGGCCCGGTCGTTTGGTTGGGCCTGCAGGCTCTGGGTTAGTCCTACGATCTGGATCGAACCGATCGCGGCGTCGTTGAAGCCGTCCCCGTCGATGCCGTTGGAGCCGATGACCGTGTAGGATATGCCGTACTGCTGCAGGCTGTGGGTGAGGGTCACCCAGCTGTTTATGGTGGTGCCGCGGGTCGCGGTGTCGATTGTGCCGAGGTCCCTGCCGCCGGTGAACTTGTACCGGTTCGTCGCTTCCGAGCCGCCCGTGCCGGTGCCGGAGGCTACCGGCTTGTTGAACTGAACGGTCATGGTATAGTCGTCGTTGCAGGTGGCGGCCGCGATCTTTAGGCGCTCGTTCCCGAGGAAGGTGCCGTAGTTCGGCGACGCGATAACCACGCCGTCATTGACGTCCACCACGTTTGAAACCGTGAGCCGGTAGGTCGTGGTAGAGCACTGGTCGGCGTCGGTCGTCAGCTGGTAGATCAGGCCCGGGGTGATCTCCGCGATTGGAGTGCCCGTGTCGATATTGACCGTGTCGGACCCCGTACCGGAACAGCCGCTCTGGACCGGATCTTCGATGAGCGCGTAGTTGGAGAAATTCTGGGCGCCCGTGGCGCCGGTGCCGCTTACCACCGCCTCGGAAAAGGTGATCTGGATGGTAGTGGCTCCGGTCGAGGTCACGCCGAGCACGTAGGGCGATACGGCGCCGGTCACCGCCACGTTCCGCGCGTCCGAGGCCGGGTTGTCGTTCATGTCCAGTATCGCGCCGGTGGCCGCGTGGATCCGGTCCGGGGTCGGCGCCAGGTCGCCGGTGGTCAGGGTCGTGTTCAGGATCACGTTCATGTTGTTGTCGGCGTATGTGTTGACGTCGCCTCCCAGGCTTGAGATGCTCGCCACGCCGCCGCCGCTGTTGTCGCTGTATACATACGCCGCGATTGACGTGAAGTCGTTGCAGCCGCCCGCGCTCCCGTTCTGGTCGACCGGCTCACTGAAGGTGATGGTCATGGCGGTGGTCCCGGTCGCGCCGCTCGATGTGACGATGATCGGTGCTGCCTTGTCGGACTCAATCACCGTGTCGGTGCCGACCTGTGCCAGCGGGTTGCCGGTCGTGCTTATCGTGTCGCGCACGCCCGGCGTTGCCGAGGTGGTCACGTTTGGCGTCGAGCCGGTGTCGTAGCTGCTCAGCTCGTTCATGCGAACGTAGATGACCGCGTCGTTGGGCGTGTCCGTTTCGAAGGTCACTGCCGTGCCGTGCATCATTACGATGCTCGTGCCCGTGTGGCCGGCCACGCTCCAGTCCGTCTGCGAGAAGCCGACGCTGTTGAGCTGGCAGCCGGGGAAGGACTCGTCCCGAATGGCCTTGGAGAAGGTGATCCGGTAGTAATCGATATGCCCGTCGCCGTCGGTATCAAGCGTCTCGGCCGAGGAAATGGTCGGGGCAACGGCGTCGATTATGATGTTTTTCAGGTCAGCGATGTTGTAGCTCACCGGTATATCCAGGTTCGCCGGTGAGTTTCCGGCGCCGTCGACGATAACGCCGCCGCTCGCGGTGAGAGGAGAGGTGGCGTTCAGGTCCGCGCCCGACGTGGTCTGCCCCGCGGCCACCGTGTAGGTCGCGCTCGCCGACGTGGACGAGGAGAAGGCCGGGATGTGGAGCGTGTACCCGGAGTTGAGGACAACGTCGAGTGTCCCGGTCGACAGGGCGACGGCCTTGGAGAAGTTAACGGTGATGTTAATGTTATCGTTGACCGCGTAGGTACCGTTCGTCGTCGACGATGTCACCGACGTGATGTACGGCAGCACGCCGTCGATGATGATACTGCTGTTGTCCGCCAGGTTGTCGCCCGACGGCAGGGTCAGGTCAGCGACGTTGCCGTAGGCGTCGAGGAGCGTGGAGCCCGAGCCGAGCTGGATGTCCATCACGTCCAGGTCGGCGCCTGAGGTCGTGTCGTTGACCGCGACCGTGTAGGTGAAAGACGCGCTGCCCGCCAGGGCGAAGGCCGGGATGTTCTGGTCGGTGCCCGTGGCGTTGATGGTCACGTTCAGGCCGTTGGCGCCTGCCAGCACGACATCCTTGCTGAAGGTCAGCGTCACGTTGACCGTGTCCGTGACCCCGTAGGTGTCGTCGGGGGTGGATGTCGTTATCTCGGTAATGTACGGCCGTACGCCGTCGACCTGTATGTCGCGCGTGTCAGCCAGGTTCTGGGCAGGGGGGAGCGTCAGATCCGCGCTGTTGCCGTAGGCGTCAAGCAGCGTGGAGCCCGAACCGAGCTGGATGTTCGTGACCGTCAGGTCCGCCCCCGAGGTGGTGTCGTTGACCGCGACCGTGTAGGTCCTCTGGGCCGAGCCGGCGAGGGCGAAGGCCGGGATGTTCTGGACCGTGCCCGTGGCGTTGATGGTCAGATTCAGGCCGTTGGCGCCGACGAGGGCCACGCTCTTGCTGAAGTTGATCGTGATGTTGATCGACTGTCCCGCGCCATAAGTCTGCGGGCTGGTCGAAGTCGACGTGATGGAGGTGATCGTCGGTCGCACCGCGTCGATGATGATGTCCTTGGTGTTCGCCAGGTTCTGCGTCGCGGGCAGAGTGAGGTCCGCGCTGTTGCCGTAGGCGTCAAGCAGCGTGGAGCCCGAGCCGAGTTGAATATTGGTGACCGTCAGGTCCGCTCCCGAGGTGGTGTCGTTGAGCGCGACCGTGTAGGTCCTCTGGGCCGAGCCGGCGAGGGCGAAGGACGGGATGTTCTGGACCGTGCCCGTGGAATTGATGGTCACGTTCATGCCGTTGGCGCCGGTCAGTACGACATCCTTGCTGAAGTTGATCGTCAGGTTGACTGTTTCGTTGATGCCGTAGGTGCCGTTATCCGTCGTTGAGGTGATTGATGTGATGGTCGGTTGCACCGCGTCGATAACGATCGCCTTGTTGTCAGCCAGGTTGCTGCCGCCAGGGATGCTGAAGTCGGTCATGGCGTGGGTAGTGTTCGCGGCCGTGTCCACAAGGCTTGCGCCGCTGCCCAGCGCTATGGTGTTCACGGTCAGGTCGGGGCTGGTGTGGCCGACCGCGACCGTGTAGGTGCCGCTTGCCGAGCCGGCGTTCGTGAACGGGGCGATGGTGACAATCGCGTCTGATGTTCCGGTCTCGAGCGTTACCTCGAGGTTGCCGCCCGACAGGGTCACCGGCTCGCTGAAATACACCGTCACGTCTATTGTGGCAGTGACACCGTAGGTGTTATTGGCCGTCGAGGACGTCACGTACGCTATTGTCGGCGCCGTGGTGTCCACGATGATGTTCTTGGTCGAGAAGTTGGCGCCCGGCACGGATATGTCGACCGGGTTGCTGCCTGATGTAGTCACTAAGGTTGCTCCGCCTCCCAGGGCTATGCTCGATACCGCCAGGTCGGCGCTGTTCTGGCCGCCCGCGACGGTGTAGGTGACGCTCCCCGATGATCCGACGAATGGGTCGATGCTCACGCTGGCCCCGGAGTTGAGGGTCAGGTCAAGCGTGCCGACCGACAGGGTGACCGACTGGCCGAAATTGACCGTCACGTTGATGGTGGATGTTTCGCCGTACCGGCCGTCTGCCGTTGAGGACGTGATGGAAGAAATGCTCGCCGTGGTCCCGTAGACCTGGATGTCCTTGAGGTCGGCTATGTTCTGGCCGGCCGGGATCGAATAGTCGGTCAGGGTGTTGAAATTCTCGTCGCACAGGTCGCGCACGTATGCCCCGCCGGTCCCGGTGATGCCAGTCGCGGTAAGGTCCACGCTCGAGGTGGTGTCATCCGGCGCAACGGTATAGGTGGTGCTGGCGCTCGAGCCGGAGACGTCTCCCGAGTACAGGGTCACGGTTATCGGCGTGCCGCCGCCGTCCTGGGCGTTGAGGGTGACCTGTATGCCGCCGGCGCCGTCAACGATTTGTATCGGTTCGCTGAAGTTTATGGTTATATCGATGGTCCCGCCCGTTCCGTACAGGCCGTTGTCGCTGGTCGATGTGACCGAAGATATGGTCGGCGCGGTCGTGTCGACAACGATTGCCTCGTTGTCCGCCAGGTTCTGGCCGGCCGGGAGCGTCAGGTCGGCGTCGTTGCCGTACGCGTCCCTGAGGGTCGCAGTATCCAGGTCGACGCTCGTGACGTTTAGGTCGGCGCTGTTTTGCGGGCTCGCGACCGTGTAGGTTGCCTCGAAATAATCGCCTGATATAGCGGTATCGGTCGCGGTGCCGCCGGTGTCCATGGTGGCGACAAGCGCTGTTCCGGACAGGGTCACTGGCTTGCTGAAATTGATCCGCACGTTGATTGTTGAACCGATGCCATACCGTCCGGGATCGGTGGATGATTCGATGGAAGTGATCACCGGCCGTATGGCGTCGATAACTATGGCCCTGTTGTCGGCCAGGTTCTCGCCGGTCGGGATCGCCAGGTCGGCGTCGTTGGCGTTGGTGGCAACCTGGTCTCTCAGGGTCGCGCCGTTGAGCTGGATGTCCGATACGTTCAGGTCGGGGCTCGACTGGCCCGCTGCCACGATATAGGTGCCGGTGGCCGTGGTCGAGTTGTTGATGGTGCTGATTTGTATCAATCCTCCGGTGTCGAGCTCGATGTCGAGCGTGCCGCCGCCCGCGAGGGTCACGGGCTTGCTGAAGGTGAGCGTCACCTCTATGTTCTCGCCGGTCCCGAAGGTTCCGTTGGCATGGCCGGAATTTATCTCAGTAATTGTCGGTTGCACGCCGTCGATATCGATGCTCTTCGGGTCGGTTGTGTTGTCGGCGATGTTCTGGCCGGCAGGGAGTGTTATCGGTTCGGCGATGGCGTTCGGGTTGTTCGCAACCGTGTCCACCAGCGTGGAGCCCGCGCCGAGCGCGATCCCGGTCACCGACAGGTCCGCGGCGGAGGTGGTGTCGCCGTACGCGACCGTAAAGGTCGCGCTGGTCGTGTCTGCCGGTCCGAAGGACGGGACGTTCACGGTGATCGGCGTGCCGCCGTTTTCGGCGTTCAGGGTCACATCCATGCCATTCAGGCCGTTCAGGATAACGTTTCTGTTAAACCCGAGCGTTATGTTGATGACCGAGCTGTAGCCGTACTCGCCGCTCGCCGTGGTCGAGGAGATCATGGAGACGGCCGGCAGTATGCCGTCGATAAAGATTTCGTTGCTGTCCGCGAAGTTCTGGCCGCCCGGAATGGTAAAGACCGCCATGGCGTTCGGATTGACCGTGCAGGCGTCGCTCAAAATAGCCGTGCCCGTGAGGGCCGCGCCGCTCACGTCAAGTTCCACCAGGCTGCCCAGCGAGCCCGTGACGTCGCCTGCGCTCACCGTGTAGGTGACGCTCGCCGACGAAACCGGCGTGCCGAAGGTCGGGATGGTGACGACCACCGGCGTAACGCCGTTGACCGCGTTCAGGGTCAGGGCGAGCCCGCCCGTCCCGGTCAGGGTGACCGGCTCGCTGAAATTGACCGTTATCGCGATGTTGCTGCCGGTGCCGTACGTGCCGTTCGGCGGTGTCGCCGAGGTCACCGACGCAATGGTCGGCAGGATGCCGTCGACGATCACGTTGGCGGTGTCTTCGATGTTGTTGTCGGCCGGTATGTTGAGGTCCGCGTTGTTGCCGGCCGCGTCCACGAGGGTGGCGCCGGAGCTCAAGCCCGCCCCTGATGCGCTGAGACGGTTGCCCGGAGCCGCGACATTAGGCGTCATATCGCCGGTGCTTACCGTGAAGGTCTTGTTCGCGAGGGTTCCGGAAAAATCGGCCGGATCGAAGCTGACTTCCAGCGGCGTTCCGCCGTTGGTTGCGTTCAGGGTCACGTCGAGGGTGCCGCCGGCAAGGGTGACCGCTTTGCTGAATTGCAGTCTGATATTCAGGGTCGACCCGATTCCGTACCGGCCGTCGCCCGTGGTGCAGGCGACTCCGGTGATGGTCGGGAGTATGCCGTCAATTTCTATGTTCCTCTGTGCCGCGCCCGCGTCAGCCATGTTGGTCGGCACGGCGAAATCCGTCATGGTGTTCGGGTTGGTGTCGCAGTCGTCGATGAGCGTCGAGGTCCCGGCAAGGGCCACGCCGCTGACCGACAGGTCAGACCCGCCCGTGGTGTCGCCGACGGCCACGTTGTAGTTGACGCTGACGCTGCTCGCGTACCCGCTCAGGGCCGCCACCGGGATGTTCAGGACTATAGGCGAACCGCCGTTGGTCGCGTTCAGGGTGACGTCCAGCCCGCCCGCGCCGGTCAGCATCACCGGCTCGCTGAAGGTCAGGGTAACGTTAACGATGTCGCCGCTGCCGTACAGCCCTGAGGCGGTCGTCGACCGGGCCGACAGGATCGTCGGCCGCACGCCGTCGATGACGATGTTGCTGGCCGAGAAATTATCGTCCGGTATGCCGCTTACGAAGGGATATCCCAGGCTGTTTTGAAGAACCGACCCGCCGAGGAGGGTAAAGCTATCCGCCTCCAGGTCGGCGCTCGTATTGCCCGATGCCACAGTGTAGGTGCCCGATGCCGTGTGCGGCCCGACCGTGAGCGCGAATGGAGCGATATGGACGACTCCGCCCGAATCAAGGGTCAGGTCCATGCCGCCGCCGGCGGTGAGTTCAGTCGCGTCGAAGAATTCGATGGTCACCGGTATTGCCGAACCAATGCCATACGTGTTGTTCGGAGCGGTAGTGCTGACGCTCTTGATGCTCGGGCTCGTGCCGTCGATGATTATGTATTTTGAGTCGTAAGGATCCTCGAGGTCATTGTCATCTATGTTCTGGTCTGACGGAAATGTAAAGACCGTCATGTAGTTGCCCGCATCGTCGTAGGGCGCGGAGCCGGCTGCGGCAATGCCTGTAACGACAAGGTGATCTCCTGAAGTAGAGTCATTATTGTTAATTAAATAAGTTGTGCTTACCGACGTAACGCCGCCGATATTTGCGATCTTAAGTGTTTCAATGGGCATTGTTGGAGGCGGGGGGTAGCCGTTGAGGGGATTCAACGTAACTTCGAGGTAGTGATCGGTTGGATTTCCGTTTAAAGTTACCCTCTTGCTGAAGTTCAGGGTAATGTCGATACTTGCTCCGGTGCTGTATACAGTACCGCCTGGGATATCGCCGGTGCTTGATGATGCTACTGAAGTGATGATAGGCCGTATGCCATCGATGTAGATCCCAGGTTCCTGGTCGCCTATGTTATTTCCGGCGGGCGGCAGTGCCACGCGCACGCTCAGGTTTTCAACCGTATCGACAATGCTGGCCCTGACCTTCCTGATAGAGACCGCGTTCAGCTTCTCATCCTCTGTCGTCATTCCTTCGGTTATAGTGAGGAATCCGGTGAACGAGGTGTTTCTCTGCTCGAACTCGTCGGTCGGTGCGGTGATCTGCACGGTCTGGCCCGTGGAAAGTCTGACATCAATCCTGCCTTTAGAAAATATAACGTTGTCGCTGAAGGTTACGATAACAGGCAGCTCGGCCCCCGTATCGGCGGTAATGCCGTAGCCGCCCGGCCTTGGATTTGATTGAATCGACGTTACGAAAACATCCGAATATTTTCTTCCGAATAGCAGGAAGAGGAGCATGTTGTCCTTGTCCTTGCCTTCCAGGGATTCGAATATTTTGCCGTTGCACCCGGCCATTGAGGCTGCCGAGAATGCGGCGATGAGGCCGATTGCTATTATCCTTCGAAACAGGGAAAACCAGGCCCTGATCTGTTTCATGAATCCGGAGATTGATTGGCGAGTCATATGTCCCTCCTGTTATTGCCTGTATATAGGCTTAAGCGGCGCGCGCCGCCCGATAGATTACTTCGTGTCTTTCACTCCCACAACCGTCGGCGAGCCGAACCGGTAGGAGACCCCCAGGGCGCCCGTGATCAGATCGCCCCGCTTCGATTCAAAGACCATCATCATGCCCGCCTCAAAGAAGAATTCGAGGTAGGGGAGCTTCTCGTTCACGTATCCGAGGCCGATGCCACCGGAAAAGGTCGGGTCGAAATCCATGCCGCCGCCGCTGACTATGGTAAGGCCGCCGCCCGCCTTGATGTAGGGCCGCACGCCGACCGGCGTGATAAACTGAAATTTGAAATATCCGATGATGGGTATAAAAAAGAGCGTCGAGGTGACGTCGGAATTAACAGAATGATACTTGAAGCCGACCGAGAGCCCGGGGCGTATCTGGAATATCTTCAGATCCAGCGGGATAAGCAGGTCGGTGAAGACATGGCCGCCGTAGCCGAGCTGCACGTACTTGCCGATATACCCGAACGGGTAGGCGATCGAGAAACCGCCGCCGATCGCCGGCTGGAGCGCGTACAGGAGGTCTGCGCTCGATGCCTGTCCAATCTTGATATTAATCTTTTTTTTCTCCTTGACCCTCTGCTCGTCAGCCGAGAGCACCAAGTCTCGGATGAACACCGCCTTGATGACGCGCACCTGCCCTGTCTGCTGGTCCTGGATGGTGATCTCCTCGTCGTTTCTGTTGAGAAGTTTGCCGGTGACGGTCACGCCGGATTTCAAAACGATCGTTGCCGCATATAGCGAAGAGTGCAAGACCGCTACTGCCACTATCATGAACAACGCGCATATGAGGAATTTTTTCATTTTGAGCTGGACCCTCCGAGGTTAATTTATGAGATATTTTCTCTATTTTTTCGAAATGGAACGATTCAATAATATTCTATATTAGATTCATGAAACAGTCAATAAAAAAAACCCATCTGGGCGGTAATTTTGAAAAAATTTTTGAGGCTGAAAATGTAATTATATATTTAATATATTTATTTTAATATATTAAATATATAAAAAAGTTATAATATAACAAAAAAATAAAATATAAAAATAGTTTAAAAATGATTAATTATTTCTGAAAAATCCTTACTTGTTACTTGATAATTAAACAATTTCAATTAATTATTCGGAAATATTATATTTAAGCAGCATAAAATATCTTGCATAAAAAAGAATTCCACCAGAATATTCAATATATTACCTTTAGCTTCAGCGCTTTTTCTTGTTTCTTGATAGAATAACGGTTAACTAACACATAACTATCATGTGAATAACATTGTCATTGCGTAGAGGCCCGATGCAATCGGGGCGACAAAGCATGCCTCGACGGAGTTTATCCCGAGCCCTTCGGCTTCGCTCAGGGTAAACTCCGTCGAGGGGCTCGGCATGACATGTCACCCTGAGCGGAGTCGAAGGGTGAGCTCGCGATGACTGAATGACCGAGCATCATTGAGAGGGTCTCTCCGAGACACGAAGCAATCCTGTCTTTGTTTATTGTTTCATTATATTACAGCCGGGAAGTAAAATGAGACGATATATCGTAATAATTGTCATTCTTTCAATAACGTTTTCATGCTCTCCGCGGGAATCGTCAGCGAAGATCAAGGCATCAAATCTCGCAGGGACCTGGTATCCGGCCGGCGCCCGGGATCTGGCGAAACAGATAGACACGCTGCTCCGCGAATCGACACATCGGAAGTCTTCAAAGGAGGGCCTGCTCTTCATACTTCCCCATGCCGGGTATGGCTATTCCGGGAAGATAGCCGCGGCCGGCTACCGGTTGATCGGGGAGCCCGGTACAAGCAGGATCGCCCCGGGCCTTATTGTTATCATGGCGCCGTCGCACTACAGATCCTTTCACGGCTGCTCCCTGATTGACGCCGAGTTTTTCGAGACACCGCTCGGCAGAGTGAAGATTGATGCGGCTGCGGCTCGGCTCCTCGGCTCCGGCAGCCTGTTCGCAAGGAACCCCGGAGCGTTTGAGCGCGAGCACGCCATCGAGATACATCTCCCTTTTTTACAGAGGATTTTTGGCAGTAAGCTCGAATCATCCATACCCGTGCTCCCCATCCTGATCGGTGATATAGACGACGGTGAGGCGCGCACGGTCGCGCGGAAGATAGCGGCGGTCGCCGCGGGGAGGTCGCCCCTCTTTATTGTGAGCAGCGATTTCACCCATTACGGACCGCGCTTCGGGTACCGGCCCTTCAGGCACGCGGGCCCTCAGGTCACCGCGGCCAGGCTTGCCGAGCTCGACGGCGCGGCAATTGATCTCATCGTGAAGAAGGACCTTCCCGGCTTTTCAGGGTACGTTGACCGGACCGGCATAACCATCTGCGGAAGAAATGCGATACGGGTCGCGCTTGCGCTTCCGATATCAGCGTTCAGCGCGGAGAAGCTGGCCTACGACACATCGGGAAGGATAACCGGCGATTATGACAACTCGGTGAGCTACGCGGCCGTCGCCTTTTACGGCAGGCTGGAAGGGTCGGCGTCTGCCGGAGAAGCCTCCGAAAGCCTAACATCCGACGACAGATCCTTTCTCCTGAAAATCGCGCGTGACAACATCATGTCATGGATATCGAAGGGAAGGGGAATCAGGATGTCGCCGGACCGTGCGCCGAAGAACACCATCGAGAAAAGGGGGGTGTTCGTTACCCTGAAGAAGCGGGGCGAGCTGCGCGGGTGCATCGGCTATCTGACCGGAATCAAGCCCCTTGTCCTGGCGGTGCTCGACAATTCCTACAACGCGGCGTTCAAGGACCCGCGCTTTCCGCCGGTCACGGCCGGCGAGATGAAGAAGACGGCAATCGAAATATCGGTCCTGACGGAGCCGGTGCCCGTCAGTTCAGTTGACGAGATACGGACCGGCAGGGACGGCCTCATCGTGGAGCGGGGGACATATCGGGGACTTCTCCTGCCCCAGGTGGCCGTCGAACAGGGCTGGGACCGGGACACCTTCCTCGGCCAGACCTGCCTCAAGGCCGGCCTCCCGGCCGGCGCGTGGAAGGAGCGGGAGACGAAGATCTACCGCTTCCAGGCGATCGTATTCGGCGAGAGCGGTATATGAAGGATCCTGATGCGTTATTCGGCAGAAGGGAGTTTCTCAGGAGAGGGGGACGGGCCCTGTGCCTGACGGCGTTCGGCTCTCAGCTCTTAGAGTCCTGTTCGGACACCTACTGCCAGTCCGGCGCTGCTTATTACGTGAAGCCGGCGAAGATGTGGAAGAAACTCGGGGACGGCACGGTTCAGTGCCTCCTCTGCCCCAACGGCTGTCAGCTCGATGAGGGCGAACGCGGCATATGCCGCGTGCGGAAAAATGTACGGGGGAGCCTTTTCACCGTCATATATTCACGGATTTCCGCAGCCCACGTCGACCCCATCGAGAAGAAGCCACTGTTCCATTATCTTCCCGGCTCCACTGCTTTTTCTATAGCGACGGCGGGGTGCAACCTGTCGTGCAAGTTCTGCCAGAACTGGGAGCTCTCCCAGTCGAACCCGGAGGACCTTTCCGCGGAGCAAATCACGCCGGAGGACCTGTCACGGCGCGCACGAGCCAGCGGTTCGCGGGTGATCGCATACACCTACAACGAGCCGACGGTTCAGTTCGAGTACATCCTTGATTCAGCGGCGGCGGCCCGGCGTGCGGGTCTCAGGCCGGTTATAATATCCAACGGCTATATCCGGCCCGAGGCGGGGAAGATGCTGGCCCGCTCCCTTGACGCCATCAAGATCGACCTCAAGGCGTTCACAAACAGGTTCTACACCGATATCTGCGGCGGCAGCCTGAGGCCGGTGCTCGACAACCTGGTCGCGATTCACGGGACGGTGAAGTGGCTGGAGCTCGTGGTCCTCGTTATTCCGACGCTCAATGACTCGCCCGGCGAGATACGGAAGATGGCCGCCTGGGTAAGGAAGAACCTTTCCGGTGACGTCCCCATGCACTTCACCCGGTTCCATGCCATGTACAGGATCCAGAACCTTCCTCCCACGCCGGTCTCAACGCTCGAGCGGTGCCGGCAAATCGCCCGGGACGAGGGGATCAGGTATTCATATGTCGGGAACGTGCCCGGCCACCGCTGGGAGAACACCTACTGCCATAACTGCGGTAAAATGATAATCAGCCGCAGCGGTTTCTTTCATGTGCAAAACGACGTCCGTAACGGCGCCTGCCCGCATTGCGGCGCGAAGGTCCCGGGGGTCTGGACGTGATGCGTTCCGGCCGTCGTGGTCTCCTGGCCATGGCGTTCTACATGGGCTTTGCCGCGGCCGTCATAGAGGTACTGCTCATCAGGGAGATACTGGTCATATGCCGCGGCAATGAGCTGATAATCGGCATGATCTTCTCTTCCTGGTTCCTGGGCACGTATCTCGGCGCGCGCTTCAATCCGAAGCGGAGCGACGCTGCGCTGGAGCGGCGGGTGCTGGCCGCCATTGCCCTGCTGCCGCTCGTCATGGCTCTGTCGGTCTACGGCGCCCATGCGGCCCGGCTTGTGTTCCCCTTGACAGTCGGCACCTTTTATTCATTCGCGGCCGAAATAACCTTCGCGATGGTCTTTACCGCGCCGGTCTCTTTTTTTGTAGGATTTTATTTCCCCCCGCTGGTATCGCTCCTTTCGCGCGAGATGAAGGAGCGTTCGGGTGGGACCGTCTTTTACATCGAGTCGATGGGGTCGTTCGCCGGCGGCATGGCGTTTTCCTTCCTTCTCGTGGACCGCTGCAACCCGCTGGCGATTTTATCCGGACTGCTCTGCGCCGCGGTCCTGATAATCGCCGGTAATACAAATCGGAAGCTGGCGGCGCTTGCTGTTGTTCCGCTCGCGGTCGTATTCTTATCGGGTATGATAGAAACGCGGATATTCGCCGGGGTCTGGGACCGGACCCATTCCGGGAAGCTGGTCCATTACCAGCGGACCAGGTATGGAAGCGTGGCCGTTGAGGCGTCGGGCGGGACCGTAAGCGTGTACGGGGACGGGATGCTCAACTATACGCTCCCCGACCGGTACGAGTCGCGCGGCCTCTTCCATCTGGTGAATTCATTCCGCGAGGAGCGACGCAGTATGCTCCTCATGGGCTCCGGGCCGGGATCGCTCCTCCACAATCTTCTTGCCGCCGGCGTGGAACGGCTCTGCTATTTTGAATCCGACCCGGATCTCTGGGCCGCGACGGCCGCCTTCAGGGAACGGTACTATCCGGTCGACGATAATGCCGCTCTCGCCGTCTTCCGGGAGGACCTGCGCCACTTCCTGTCGGCGAGCCCCGAGCGGTTTGACATGATCGTATGCCTCCCGCCGTCGCCCGAGAACATCATGCTCAACAGATTTTACACGCGCGAGTTTTTCTCGCTCTGCAAGAAACGGCTGAACGAGCGGGGCGTCTTCATCACCTCGCTCCACGGCTTCAGCTCATACCTCTCCCCCGAGCGGAGGGACTTCATCGCGTCGATATACCGGGCCTTCGCCGGTGAGTTCCCTTCGCACCTCAAGACCTCGGGAGAGGTGATGTACCTGGTCGGGGCTGGACCGGACGCGACGCTTCCCCGGGACGCGGACGCTCTCGTCGCCCGGTACGGCCGTTCCCTGCCGCTCCGCGGGGAGGGCTTCGATCGGGAGGTGGTTGAACGCTATTCGCCCGACGAGCTGAAGATGTTTTTTGAAGGGTCCCATCTGCGGTACTTCGACAGCGTCATGGCGTTGTCCGCCGCCGAGGAAAACAGGGACCTGAAGCCCGGGGCCTACTGGAAGAACATCGTGCTCTCGGCGTTCCGCGAGAACTCGATTGTGTACCGGCTGATACGCGGCTTTGTCTTTCTCCCGGCCTTCGTGATAATCATTACGATCCTGGCGCTCTTGGATATTCGCCGGAGGCACGGTGCCGACGGTCTCAGGCGCGGCCTGATTATCTGCACAACCGGATTCATCAGCATGTCGGTTATGCTCGTGTTGATACTCCTCTACCAGAACGCGCACGGTCTCGTCTATTACCGGATATCCCTGATTAACGCGCTTTTCATGATGGGGCTGACGCTGGGGAGCATGTTCGCCAGCCGTGTGCGGACGGCAAGGCCGCCGTACATACTCTGCGCCATTGCGCTTTCCATTGGCCTGGTGGCCGCACAGGCCCGGTTCGGCGCCGGCGCCGGCTTCTGGGCAGTCCTTGTCGTGTTTGCCTTTCTCTGCGGCGCCGTCTTTCCGGCGCTCTTCTACTCCGGCGCGCAGGACGATTACATGGCTTCCGCCTCCCTGCTGGACTCCATGGACCATTTCGGCGCGATTGCCGGATCGATCCTCACCGTCATGACGTTTCTGCCGCTCCTCGGTCTGCACGGGACAATCGCGGTCAACCTGCTTCTCGTCCTGCCGGCCTGCGCGATCGGATTTGTGAAATTTCGATGAATCTTGCAGCAATTGAATGTTTTAATTGTCATTGCGAGGAGTCCCGATACAATCGGGACGACGAAGGCCGGCGCTTTTCAAACATCCTGTTTGCGCCGGCATAAAGGCGTCCATGCCTTTTACAATCTTGTGGTTGTTTTCGATGTATTGATTGTAATACTGGTATTATCAATGATAGTATGCTATCAACTACAAGATCACTTCGCTGCGCTCGTGATGACATGTATAATACATTAATGTAATCTTCAAGTCCCCCTCCGGGGGATTTAGGGGGCTTGATCTCGATATATGTGGGAGCAATGTAAATATGATGACAAGAACAGGTTCATTGCCTTATTGTGTTGACGTAAAAATTGCGATATTGTTAGATGTATAAAATTTTATATCGTACCTGGATGATGATGGTCCGCTTTCGCACAGCCGTAATAGCCTGTATGCTCCTGTCCCTCCTTTTTCAGGAGGGCCTCTATCCGAAAGCCCCGAAACGCGCGCCGCGCCAGCATGCCTACAAGAAGCACCGACACGTGAAGGCACGGAAGAAAAAGCCGAAGGCCCCCAGACCGGAGCTTGAATGGAAGGAGTGCGGGGACCGGTGTCTGGCCCGGATTTTCGATAATAACATATCGCCGGTGCGCATAGCTCCCGTGAAAGGAGAGCTGAGGGACATCGCGCTCCACGGCAGCAATATCTACCTCCTAGTGAAGAATTTCAATCTCATCGCGGACGCTATTTTTGTCATACGAAAAGAGACCGGTAAAATCAAATCCATCTGGGGGATCGGCCGCCATGACGCGGAGGCTATGACGTGCGATGGCGGGTCGCTCTGGATTGTCAGCCGGTCGGAAAAATATTTTTTAAGGAAGATAACATTCTCGGGCAAGGCCGCCGGCGATATCGGCATCCGGTCGCTGCCGGAAGGGTCGATCAACGGACTCGCCAGCGCCGGCGGCTCCTTCGTGTTCTCGGCGCGCGCCGGAGAGAAGTCCAACCTCTATAGCTTTGACGGGAAGGGCGGGACAATGAAGCGGATCGGCTCCTTCCATGGCATGGTCAACGCCCTGACCTGTTTCGGGGGGCGCGTGATTCTCCATGTTGAAGAGGCGGGGCCGTACTCCAATCAATGGCTCATGATCATGAATCCTGACGGATCAATTACAAAAAAAATGTCTTTTATAAACGCAACGGTTGCGTCGCTGTCGTGTCAGGGGGACCTTGTGTACGTTCTCGACAGGCGCTCCAACGGATCGGCCGTTTTCTCGGTGGCAGTTCTGGAGGATGCCAACCTTGTCCTTGCAGATCCGCGGATCCAGAGGGTTTCCATAACCATACCCCTTGCATCCGCGAATACGCACCCGTACAGCGCCGACCTCTGGGTGCCGTATCCCCTGAACCGAAGCTTCCAGAACGTCCGGAGGATATCGATCGATCCGAAGCCGCGGGAGATAACAGACGACAGCTTCGGAAACCGCTGGGCCCGCGTCAGGTGGGACCGGATCACAGGGAACGCACGGGCAGTGCTGACGTTCGACATCATCACCTGCGCCGTTTCCTACACGGTTGATCCGGGCTATGTTTTCAACGAGGCGGACCTCCCGAACGAGGTGCGGGAGTATTCCAGAAAGGAGACGAGCGCCTTCGACATTTCCCACTATGTCGTCAAGTCGCACTCGACGCGAATAGACACGAACGGCACCTACCTCGCGAGGATTCTCTCGATACGCGATTATATCAGCGGCGCAATTCGCTACAGCGCCTACGACGACCGGTGGGGCAGAGCGAGCGACTATCTTTTTCGCGGACGGGGCGACGCCTACGGGCAGACCGTCAGCTTCGCCGCCATTTCGCGTGTTCTGGGGGTGCCCGCTAGGGCTGCGGGCGGGTTTGTGCTTGAAGGACCCGGCCGGGAACAGGGCGGCGGCAACGCCATGACCTGGGACCAGGTCTTTGTTCCGGGGACGGGCTGGATCGATATCGGCATAGGGAGGGACTACGACCACACGCGGGAGTCTTTTGCCTACCGGCCCAACAGGTATTTCCTCTCCTTCGAGGGCGATTTCGACACCAGCGATTACTCCGATGTGTTCACCCATACCGAGTGGGGCTGGGCCTTACGGTGGTCGAGTGCCGACGAGCGCAGGAAGGCGGATGTTAAAATAGGCCCGGCGCAGATAAGCGTGGAGGACTTGAAGGAATGATGCGACGCCATCCCTCACCCCCTTCCCCTCTCCCAGCGGGAGAGGGGGGAAGACTTTCGGAAGCGAAGCTTGTGGCAGCGGCATGTTTGGTAATCATTTTTCTTTTCGCCGCAATACCCGGGCATGATAATGCCCGCGCTGCCGATGTGCAATCGGTGCCGCTCCTCTTTTATCATGAGACGTCAGAAGAGCCGCGCCTCAGGGAGCTTCAGGACGAATTTGATTTTGACGAATACATCGACAGGGGAATGACAGAGTTCGAGCAGATGGCGCTCCTGAAAAACTGGGTGTATAAGAACATCAAGTATGCCCTGAACTTCAAGGATTCCGATCTTCGCGATACCATCGGTATACTCAGGCGGGCCCGTCGGGGCGATCCTTTCATTTGTACCACCATGTCGACCGCCTTCATGCAGTGCGCCGTGAGCATGGGGTGGACGGCGCGGCAGGTATTCCTTAAAAGACCGACCGGGGAGGAGCATGCCGGCAATGACATATGGTCCAACCATTACAGGAAGTGGGTATATATCGATGTAACCTGGAACCTGCACATTGAGCGGGATGGGGTACCCCTCTCGATACAGGAGATACGTCGCGAGTGGCTGAAGAACAGAGGGGCCCATGTCGTTTATGTGTTCGGGGCGGGCAAAAAGGAACGGCGCTATACGGCCCGCCAGCTGCCCATTGTGCGCCGGGACAGCAGGGTGTGGAAACTGATTCCTGTGGACCGCTCCTGGCTCGGCTATTTCAATCGGATCGCGGTGCTTGGCCGGAATGATTTTTTCACCTGCTGCTGCCCGAAGGGCCCGGGTGCCAGGAAGCCGATGTACGTCGTGCGGAACACTGCCGGGAGGGGCCGGTATGCGGGTTCGTTCGTCCCCGGAGGGATAATCCATCCGCCGAGCAGATTGTTCCATGACCTGAACAGGGTTGATGTGGCGCTGGAGAGCCGGGGCGGGAAGCGGAGAGCGCGGCGGGCGAAATCGGTGGAGGTGCGCCTCAATGCCTTCGGGCGTTATAACTACACGCCCAATTTCATGGAATATCTGGTGAAGATAAATGACGGCGACTGGAAGGTGACGGGCGAGCGCTTCAGGTGGGACCTGCAACCGGGGACCAATATCCTGAAGGCGCGGATCATGAACAGGTTGGGCATTGTAGGACCGGTGACCGAAAAGCGAATAGTCATGCCAATGGAAAAAAAGAGAGGACCCGACCCCCGGTTTCGGCGCAAGGGCCGGGAGATAGCAGAGATAATAAACAGTTCGCGGGACTAAATAACTGACAGAGCCCGCGTCCGACACGGAAATGAATCAATCAACAGGGAACTGGTGTGGGGTGTGCAGCTCTTCAATATTTTATCGATAAACAACCTTCTCCTTCTCATACTCCTGGTTATCATATTCGTGATCTTCCTCGCGCGCGAGGAAAAGGGGCGCGAAGACTTCTCTATTCTGGCGTTTCTCTTCATGCTCCTTACCTGGCAGGCCTGCCTGCTGGTGCAGAACATCCTGTTCGTCCCGGAAGCGGCCTACCCGATGTTTTATTTCGACAATTCGGGATATGCCGTTCTGGGGTACCTGGGCCTGGTCATGTTCTCCTACTATTTTTGCGAACCGGTTTTTGAATGGGAGCGAAAGGCCGTCTTTGTCGTCATTTTAGCTGCGATTTTTTCCATAATGATGTATGCGCTCTTCGTCGAATTCCGGAAGCCGGTTACGTTTGGATTCAACGAGGCCATCGAATCGTATACAATACAGCAGACGCCGCTCCGCCAGTATATCGTGCTTGTCGAGGCGGTCTGCACCCTGCTGGTGATCAAGAACCTGATCTACAAGAGCGTCATCTTCAGGGGCGAGATGCGGATGACCGCGATCAAGCTCTGCTTTGCGCTTGTGGCCGGGATCCTGGCATATCCCGCCCTGAATTTTATAATCCGGGTCAACCAGATCCATACTAACACGACCAGCACGGTGCACACGTTTATCACGGGACTCCTGATAATATTTTTCTTCTGGTCCTACATCGATTATTCTAAAATGAGGATCAATTATTCGGATAAGATCAGGCTCATTATACTGTTTGTCCTGATCATTATTATCAGCATCATATCTTCGTTTACCTTCCAGGTTTACCAGAAATTGTACGTCGACGGCATGAAGCGCACGGTGAACCAGATAGTCTTTGATGTCGAATCCGGGCATTTCGACCGGGACTATTACCGGAAGCGATACGGCGGAACGCTCGAATACATTACCGTCAAGAACGCGACGGACCACACAGAGACGTTTCTCCTCGGAAACCGCAACCAGTTCCTGATGTTCCCGGTTGAAATCCCCGCGGATGGGGTCAGGCAGGACTTCCGGCTGACCGGCAAGAAGGTGCACCTTTATTTTACCGGACTGCGGGGCGGCTTCATAATACAGGCGGGGTTTCCCTACATGGAGTACCGGCGCCATATACACGAGTTTGTCTCGGTAGGCTATTATTCGACGATGGCGATTATCGGTATCCTTTTCGTGCTCCTGCGCGTGATGGTATCGACCAGCCTGGTCAACCCGATGCGCGGCCTGCTGAGCGGCATCGAGGAGATACAGAAGGGCAACCTCGACCATCGGATCGACGTGAAGGCGCCGGACGAAATAGGCTTCATCTCCGAGGAGTTCAACTACATGGTCTCCGATCTCAAAGAGCGTCGGGACGAGATCAAGCGTTCCGAAAAGAAGTACCGCGAGCTCACCGCGCTGCTCCCGGACATTATCTACGAAACGGACATGAATTTTAAAATCACGTACCTCAACGAGGCCGGGTTCGCCCTTACCGGCTATGGCATCGAGGATATATCGCGAGGCCTGGCCATGAACGATATCATGGAGGAGGAAGATTTCATGACAATGGGCCGCATGCTGGAGCGTAAGGCGGAAGGGCCCGGCATAAGCATTTTTACCCACCGGGTAAAGCGGAAAGACGGCAGCTTTCTCTACGCCGAAAATAACGCGGTTGTAATCGTGTCGGAGGGCAGGGTGACCGGAATTCGAGGCATCATACGCGACGTGACTGAAAAGCTTCGTCTCGAGCAGCGCCTGATACAGTCGCAGAAAATGGAGATCATCGGGAGCCTGGCCGGCGGTATAGCGCACGATTTCAACAACATCCTGGGCGGCATCATCGGGAGCATATCACTTCTTGAGCACAAGCTGAAGAACCGGCAGGATACCGTTCCCGACGGTATCGCCGACGATATCGAGACCATGAAGGTGTCCGCCGAGCGGGCGATGAAAATGGTCGAACGGATCCTCGGTATCTCGCGGCGCCAGCGCCTCAGCATGGTCGTCACCGACATGGCGAGGATCGTTGAGCACGTGTCTGAGATATGCAAGAACACCTTTGACAAGAAGATCGAGCTTGATTTTCGCTACGACACGGGGGGGGCGCTTTCCGTCATGGGGGACGCCACGCAGCTGGAACAGGTGCTCCTGAACCTCTGCATAAACGCCCATGACGCAATGACCATAATGCGGCCTGCAGGAGAGGAGAGCTCGGGCGCTCTTTCGGTGAGTCTCCATCGAGTGATGGCCGACCCGGAATTTTTCGCCCGCTATCCAGACGCCCTGGAGCGGGAATACATCTGCCTGCGCGTCAGCGACACCGGCGTCGGGATGGACCCGTACACACGGGAACGGGTATTCGACCCGTTTTTTACTACAAAGGAGAAGGAGCGGGGCACGGGGCTGGGGCTTGCCATGGTGTACAGCATTGTCAAGGAGCACTCCGGTTTTATCGATCTCTATAGCGAGCAGGGCGTCGGAACGACCTTCAATATATATATACCGTCATCGCAGCCCGACAACGCGGTCGATGCAGCTGCGGTCGCGTTGAAAGAGCACCGCACGGGCGAGGGTACGATACTGGTGGTGGAGGACGATCCGACCATACAGAAGACATGCAGAAAGATCCTTGGCGTCCTGGGGTACGACGTAATAATTGCCGAGAACGGCCAGCGCGGCGTCGAGTTTTTCCTGGAGCGGCATGGGGAGATTGACGCGGTGATACTCGACATGGTTATGCCGAAGCGCTCCGGGAAGGAGACGTTCGTCGAGCTGATAAAGATTGATCCTAACGTGAAGGTTCTCATCTCATCGGGATTCAGGAACGATTCAAGAGTGGACGAAGTGCTGCATATGGGAGCAAAGGGATTTCTTCAGAAGCCCTACACAATCGAGCAGCTCTCCGCGGAGCTGGAGAAGGTCCTCGGGAGCGGGGAGTAGCATGTATATAAAACCTTCTCCACTCTTCCCGCTCGCGCAAGATGGACGGTATGCCGCCGAGGTATTCCGAGGAAACGCCTGAAAGCGGGCTGGTAATGTGGACCTGGATAAAAAGCGGGCCCCCGCGGATCGCCGGCGAAATGCCAGGCGCTGTTGTGAAAGCGGCTGCAAGGATCGCTGCCATGATCGCTGGGGGATGAGGTCTCCTTCGCTTCATGGGCGGTTTCACCTGCCGCCGGCCGCCTTCCTGCGCGCGGCCGTCTGGATGATCAGGCGCTTGAGGTGCGCGAGTTTTGTTTTCAGGTTCTCCCTGGTAAGCAGCATGCCGAACGGCGAATCGCCGGTTATCGGACTGTTATACATGGCATCCACCATGAGGGCGCTCACATGGGGATAGTAGTGGTTCGGGTCGTGGAAGTTTTCGTAGTATTCCCGGCTCAGCGCGCAGGGGTACATGAAATGATAGCATGTGCCGAAGACATGGACGATGTCGGTCAGCCAGCGGAGGTAGTCGTCCAGCAGGTTGTAGTCTGCCATGGACGTCATGAATTCGTCGATGACCGGCGTGGTAAAGACCACGAAGCGGGTTTTCGGGTGCCCTTCCCGCAGTTTGTGGAGCATGGAACGATACTCTTCATTGTACCGGTACTTCTTGAAAGAAAAACCGGTATCCGAACGTTCGATGATCTCCATCAGTTTTTTGATGTTGAAGTCGAGCTGTTCCCTGGTGATGGGCGTCACGTGCTTGATGTTGTTCCGGTCGTAATAGAGGTGGCGCCCGTACAGGTAGTTCATGAAATTTCTTCTCGAAAACTTGAGGGTGCCTATGCTGATGAGCGTCTCGATTCGGTAGAGCCAGTGGTTTGTGTCGGCGATCACCTGTTCCGGCTTGAAGGGGGGAGGCGCCAGCCTGGAGCTGTTGATGAAGTCCAGGCCGAGGAATATATAGTCGAAGTCTCTGCCGTTGCGCCGGCGCGCGTAGTCGAGATAATAGGGCATTTCACTCATCTGCATCCCGTTTATGGAGTAATTGTAGACCTTGATTCCCCTGAACAGGCGCTGGTCGATGTTTGTACCCGTGCTGCTGCCGATGATGATGCCCTGGTAATTGAAGTCGTGAAACGTGATGTAGTTGGTCTTCTGCTGGCGCTCATTGAAATCGTCCTGCTTCTGGTTGAACCGGTGTGAAGGCGAGAAGCACCAGAGGGGGTCCATGAAATAGTTAATACCGGCCGTGATCCCCGGTATTATCAGGGCCAGCAGGCAGGTTATGACGATCCATCTGTTAAAGCGTGTTTCCATAATTCCTTAAAAGCGGGCGTATATAAATTCGCTTACCTGCGTCATGTGTATGATGCCGATGCCGAGCAGGACCGAGACGAAGATCGCCCACCGCATCGATGGCTTCAATCTATCCGCCAGCTCCTGCGAATTCTTCGTGAAGAAGCAGATGACGATTGATGCCAGTATAAAATATAATAGATAAGATTGCTTTTCCCCCACGTTCGACAGCCATGGCCCGAATCGAACGCCCGCTTCTTCCAGGAACGAAAGGAACCGGAATCTCTCCGGAAGGACTACGCCGTCAAGGCCGAGGAGGCTCCGGTACACCTTGAGCGCCTGCTCGTAGTCCGTGGCGCGCCACATCACGAGGGTCACGTTCCACCATGCGAAGGTGAGGAGCCATGCGGCGAACCGGTGCATTGTGCGGCCTGTTCTCCTCCAGATCCTGTGGACCATCAAACCCAGGCCGTTCATCGCTCCCCACAGGACGAAGGTCCATGCGGCGCCGTGCCAGAGGCCGCCGATAATGAAGGTAACCAGCAGATTGATATGGGTCCGTATCTCTCCCTGCCGGTTGCCGCCGAGCGGGATGTAGATATATTCTCTCAGGAAGCGTCCGAGGGTGATGTGCCACCGCCGCCACAGGTCCTGATAGGTCAGCGACTTATAGGGCGAGTTGAAGTTGTCGGGTATGCGGATGTTGAGCATCAGGCCGGCGCCGATCGCTATGTCCGTATAGCCGCTGAAGTCGAAATAGAGCTGGAAGCAGAATGCGAGCATGGTGAGCCAGCCTTCAAGAAGTGTGAGGACTGCGGCGTGGTCGTATCCCTGCGCTGCCCAGATCCCGAGGTTATCGGCGATTACCAGCTTTTTGATCAGGCCGATTGAAAAGAAGAGGAGGCCCCGCGAGAAGTTCTCCGCGTTGAACCTTCCCCTGGCGCTGTCGTCGAATTGGGGTACCATCTCCGGCTGCAGGGCGATCGGGCCCTGTATTATTTTTGGAAAAAAGGCGACGAATAGCGAGTACGAGAGGAATCCGTTCTCGCGTAGCTTTCCCCGATAGGTGTCGACCAGGAAGGCTATCTGAAGCAGTGTGAAATAGCTGATGCCGATGGGCATGATTATTTTCAGGAATGCGATGTCCGAGCCCGCGACAGCGTTGATATTCTCGATGAAGAAGTCGGCATATTTGTAATAGCCGAGGAGCGCTACGTTAAACAGCACTCCGAACGTCATCGTGGCCATTGCCGGCACGCGGGACGCCTCGCTTCCGGGGCCGAGGGCCCGGCCGAGGTAAAAATTCACTATGATTGAGATCAGGAGGAGCGGGAGATACATCGGGCTCAGGTAGACGTAGAAAAGAAGACTGCATATCAGCAGCCAGGCCTTGCCCGATTGCGACGGTCCTTTTGCGTTGAGGAAATAATAGACCCCGATAACAATCGGGAGAAAAATGAATGCGTATTCAAAGTAGCTGAAGGGCATTGTTATCGTATCGTATCCTGTAAGTTACAATCGGCAGAGCTTGTTATCGCGAGTCAAGGCCGACAAGTGAAAAGACAATGCCTCGACTTCGCTCGGCATGACATGTTGCATGTCGCCCCGAGCGGAGTCGAGGGGCGCTCTGTCAAGCTCGCAGTGATATGCGACAGCTAAACAGTATTATTATAATGCGCAACAAAAATATTATTTTTCGCGTGATTTTAATGAAAATTCGGGGGCTGCGGATGACGTCATCGTGAAGGCCGCACCACATCTTTTTGTATTGAAAAAAAATGAGCCGCCCCGTATCCTGCATTTGTATCACGTATGGAACAATCCGGCATTAAAACAATCTATTTCGACAACGCGGCGACATCTTTCCCGAAGCCTCCCGGTGCCGTTGAGGCGGTGATTGATTACATGACGCGCGTTGGCGGCAACCCGGGCCGCTCGGGCCATGCGCGTTCGGTCGATGCGGGCGAGGCGGTGTTTTCGGCTCGCGAGGCGGTCGCCGCGCTCTTCGGGGTAAAAAATCCGATGCGGGTCGTCCTGTGTTCAAACGCCACCGAGGCGCTGAATCTCGCTATTCAGGGGATCCTTCGCCCGGGCGACCATGCTGTCACCACTGCCATGGAGCACAACAGCACGATACGGCCCCTCATGGAGATGGAGAGGAGGGACGGCATATCCGTGACCGTTGCACCGTGCCCCGGCGGCCGGGTCGATTGCGAGGAGTTGCTGAGGAGCTTCCGGCCGAAGACCAGGCTTGTTGTCGTGAACCACGCCTCAAACGCCTTCGGCGTGGTGCAGCCGCTTGGCGATATCGGGATGATGTGCAGGGAGAAAAAGGCCGTTCTTCTTGCCGACTGCGCGCAGTCGGCCGGCATTATCCCGATCGACATAAAGAGGGACGCTGTTGACATTGCCGCTTTCGCCGGCCACAAGGGGCTCTACGGGCCAACGGGGACCGGGGGCCTTGTAATCTCGGACGACTTCGATTTTCGACTAATCAGGCCGCTGAAATTCGGCGGCACCGGCAGCAACTCGGACAGCACCTATCAGCCCGATTTTCTTCCGGATATTTTTGAAAGCGGAACGCTCAATGCCGCCGGAATCAGCGGGCTCAACGCGGGTATCAGGTATATTTTATCTTTACAGGATGGTGTCCGTACCGTACAATCGCACAAGAGGGATCTTGCAGGTTATTTTATCCGCAAGGCGGGGGAATGCGTCGAGGGCTTCACCACCTATGTGGCGGCGGAGTTGATGGATACGGGCGTAGTTTCATTCAATATAGAAGGGAAGGAGCCGTCGGAGGTGGCATGGAGGCTTGCCGAACGGCACGGAATCATGTGCCGCTCCGGCCTTCACTGCGCGCCACTGGCGCATCGCACCATTGGAACATTCCCCGGGGGCACGGTCCGTTTCAGCTTCGGGATCTTCAACACCCCTGAAGAGATCGATATCGCGGTCGGCGCCCTGCAGGAGATCGCGGTTGAGGGCGGTGAATGATCGATTATTCCGTGGTCCTGTTCAGATCGCCCAACCAGTCGATATGGGCGGCCCGCCTTTTAAAGAAGGCGGGGATCGAAAGGCGGATGATGCCGGCGCCGCGCAATCTGACCTCGGACTGCGGATACTGCGTGCGCATACGCAGCATCGACCTGGAAAGGGTGCGAGAGGTCCTCGAGAAGGGCGGGGTAGAATTTTTGTGTATTGAAAAATTGGCATAGCCCCGGGCTTTAGCCCGGGGGGATAGAGGGAATAATAGCCCCGGGCTTCAGCCCGGGGGACAGGAGAAACAATGGGTGATTCGTGCGACATCAGTAAGCTGAACCTTCAGCGACTCACCGAGTCGGTATCCAGCTCCGGTTGAGCGGCAAAAATAGGTCCGGGCGACCTACAAAAGGTGATGCGGAGCATCAGCATCCCCTATGACCAGAATGTCATCGTGGGGATGCAGAACGGCGACGATGCCGGCGTATATAAAATATCTGATTCGAGCGCGCTCATTCAGACGGTGGATTTTATTACGCCCATCGTGGACGATCCTTTCGCGTTCGGGAAGATAGCCGCGTGCAACAGCCTCTCAGACGTCTATGCCATGGGCGGCAGGCCGCTTACCGCCCTGAATATTGTGTGTTTCCCGACGAATAAGTTCAGCCTTGACATTCTGGCGGAGGTGCTCAGGGGAGGGCTTGCCGTCCTGGAGGAATCGGAGACCCAGCTCATGGGCGGCCACAGCATTGACGACCCGGAGTTCAAGTACGGCCTGGCGGTAACGGGCATCGTACACCCGGACCGGGTGGTCAGGAACAACACCCTGCAGGCAGGAGACGTCATTATCCTCACCAAGCCTCTCGGCACCGGCCTCATCGCCACGGCGGTCAAGGCCGGCAATGCGGATAAAGGAATCACCGGGCCCTTCATCCGCTCCATGTCGACCCTTAATCGCGTCGCGGCCGGGATTATGCTCGAGTATCCAATCCATGCCTGCACCGATGTTACCGGCTTCGGCCTTATCGGCCACATGAGAGAGATGCTCGGTGCCGCCGAGATGGAAATAATGATCGATTCTAAAAGCGTGTCCCTGCTGCCGGGGGCGCGGGAGGCGGCGGCAGAAGGATTGATCCCGGCCGGCATGTACCGTAACCGTGACTTTGTCGGCGGTCTCTGCTCCATGGAGCCGTCTGTGCCGCGGGACCTGGCCGATGTGCTTTTTGATCCACAGACTTCCGGGGGCCTCCTCATATCCCTTGAAGCGTCCGAGGCTGAAAAACTTGTCGGCCGCCTCCATGCCGCAGGGATTGCCGACGCCGCGGTAATTGCACGTGTCAGTAAAAGCCGGCCGCAGAGGATAGTCATCGCATGAGCTTTCAATCACTCATCATGGACTACGGGTACCTTGCCGTGATCGTCGGCACCTTCCTGGAGGGTGAGACGATCCTGGTCGTCGCCGGCTTTGCCGCCTTCGAGGGGTACCTGAACCTGAGGCTGGTGATACTCTGCGCGTTTATAGGGAGCCTCTTCGGAGACCAGCTCTATTTTTTTATAGGGCGCTACAAGGGCCGGACGCTCCTGGAAAAATACCCGGGCTGGCTGCCGAGAGTAAACCGGTTCCGAGCGCTGATGGACCGCCATAACACCTGGTTCATTCTCGTGTTTCGTTTCCTCTACGGCCTCCGCACCGTCGCCCCGTTCGCAATCGGGCTGAGCAATGTGCCGACCAGGAAATTCGTGCTTCTCAATGTCGCCAGCGCCGCGATCTGGGCGTTGACCCTCGGCGTCCTCGGATATTTTTTCGGGCAGGTGATGGAGGCCGTATTGCATGACATTAAGAAATATGAGCTGATCATAATGGGTGGATTCTTCCTCGTGGCGGGATTATTTGTGATCATCCGCCGGATCAGGCAGAGGAGAGCAGTCATGCGCCGGAAGAGCTCAGGGGCAACGGCTGCCGGAAGCAGGGACTAACATCTAAAGTGCGTCGAGTGGTCTGCGTATGACGATAGCATGGGCGATTGCGCATTTCGGTTATGCCGCCGTGGTAGTCGGCACCTTTTTCGAGGGAGAGATCATCCTCATCCTCGCCGGTTTTACCGCGCACCGCGGCTACCTGAATCTTCCTCTGGTCATGATTGCCGCCTATGTCGGGACACTGTTGGGGGACCAGCTCTATTTTTATATCGGGCGCAGGAGGGGCAGTGCCTTCCTCGAAAAGCATGCGAACTGGAAGGATCGCGTCACCCGATTCAGGACCCTCATGGACCGGCACGATACCCTTGTCCTCATCCTTTTCCGTTTTCTCTACGGTCTCCGCACGGTTGCACCTTTTGCGATAGGCCTGAGCGGAATATCGACAAGAAAGTTCGTTATTTTCAACTGTTTAAGTGCGGCGATCTGGACGGTATTGATCGGCGCGCTCGGCTATCTGTTCGGCCATGCCATGGAACTCGTGATTGATGAGATCAAGCGCTACGAGATCCTGGTCATGCTTGGCCTGCTGGCAATTGCCGCACTGGCGTATCTTGTCAGGCGGTTCATAAGTAAAAAGAATGCGGAATGAAACGGAATATTCAAATTCTGACTGATCCGCTGCCGGCGAACATTGAATTTCGGAGGCCTCCTCATGGAACACCATATTAAGTTTCCCCGGCCGTTCATACACCGGCATCCTCCGGTGAGGAATACCAACGAACTTTTCGAAGAGAAAAAGACGTTGAGTGTCCGGATGGCGGATAGCTTCTCTGCCATTGTCGGTTCATGGAAGTTCATATTGATCCAGACCGGCATCCTCGCTCTATGGGTCATCCTGAATGTGACTGCATGGATCTATCACTGGGATCCCTATCCCTTCATCCTGATGAACCTGGTTTTGTCGCTCCAGGCCGCGTATGCAACGCCAATTATCATGATGAGCCAGAACCGTCTCGCCGATCGCGACCGCATCGAGGCGCACAACGATTATCTTCTTAACGTGAAATCGGAGGAAGAGGTCCGGGCAATACTTGAACATCTTGATGCTCAGAACAGGGCACTGGCGGAAATTCACGAAATTCTTACTGCAAAAAAAAGTATTGATTAATAACTATCGCTATGATACGAGCATGGTGATCGGGATTGAACAGCGGGATTGCCGCATGGAGTTAGATGCAGATTGCTGCACCTCTCAATTGCTCTCATAATGCTGTCGGTCATCACCCGGGGAGAGGAAAAATTTTCCATGGAGAGGGAGGATGATTCCGGTATCGGCTAATGCCGGCAATTGTCGCGTGTGATGCCATGAAACGGCTTTTGACAACATTGATTGCGCCTCTCTTGATCTGGGGCCCACTGCAGGGGACGGGAGAGAAGGATGCCGGCGCCATACTCCGTTTTATCCACCGGCAGGGAGAGAAGTACCGGATCCTCACCGAGGTGAACGAGGACGTCTATATCAACGGGGCACATTCCCACGCCTCGAACATACTGAATAAAGTCGCGGTCGATACCCTGGAGGCGAAAGACGGAGCAGGACATCTCGCGTGCGGCTTCCGAATGTCCGAGTCGATCCGGGGACGGTTTAACACCTTTTACCTTCGCGAGGACTACGAGTCGCGGTTCTGGCGGGACGCGCAGGGCGTTTTCACCATCGATCCGAAGTACTACATGCCGGTGATTAGGAACGTGCCGCGGTTTCCCGCGGGACCCGTCAAGCCCGGCGATTCGTGGAGCGGTGACGCCGAGGAGGTCCATGATCTCCGCCGCGGCTACGGCATTGAGAAGCCCTTCAAGTTCCCGGTGAAGGTGTCGTACAACTATCTGCGAGACGAGATGAAGGACGGCGTGCCGACAGCCGTTCTGAAGGTGGAATATACCACCTTCCACCGGGTGGCGTACGACCGCGCGCCGGCCAGGCCTGTGCCGGTCAAAATAACCGGCAGGTCAGAGCAGACCTACTGGTGGGACCCGGCGGCCGGCATGCTGCATTCATATCATGAGGAGTTTGACTACATATTTTTTCTCTCAAATGGGGGGCACGTGGAATACCGGGGTACCGCTGACGGCGTGCTCCTGAAATCCCCCGTCCTTGACAGGGACCGGGTCGCGGTGGAGCTCGAAAAAAATATAAAGGAAAAGAGGATCGGGGACACGGCCGTCAGGAAGGACGAGAACGGCGTGACCATTGTGCTCGAGAACATCCAGTTCCCGCCCAATTCACCGGAGCTGACCGCTCCAGAGCGGGGGAAAATGACCCGTATCGCTGAGATATTGAAGCGTTTCCCGGACCGCGATTTCCAGATAACCGGGCACACGGCGCGGGTCGGCGACGAGAAAACCTCGCAGACCCTCTCGGAACAGCGCGCCATGGCGGTGTGCGATTTCCTCATCTCACGGGGGGCATTTAAAAAGACGAGGGCGGTCACGAGAGGGATGGGTTCGCGCGAGCCGGCCGCGGACAACGCCACCGAGGAGGGGCGAAAAAGGAACAGGCGCGTGGAGATAACGATTCTTGAAAACTAACGGCAGTGTATACAGGGGAGGTTATGCATAATGAAACAACCGCTGGTCAGGAGCAAGAAGATACTTTCAAACCGGTTCATACATCTCATCGAGGAGCATTACGAGGATCTGACTCAGACGTTCATGACCGATTTACTGAAGCATCCGGAGACAACGGCCTACCGGGGCGCTGACAGGGACGAGATCTACCGGTCGAGCGTAATGATATACAAGGACCTCTCCACCTGGATATCCCGCGAATTCTCGAAGCAGAAAATCGAGGAGCGGTATGTGAAAATCGGCAGAGTGCGGTGCGATATGGGTATACCGGTCCAGCAGGCGATGAAGGGCCTTATCCTTCAGCGCAGGCATATCTGGCTCTTCGTCATGGATAAGATGTATGACGACAAGACCGATTACATGGAGGCCCTGGAGCTGAACAACCGCGTCACCCTGTATTTCGACAGGGCGATGCTCGCGATGCTTAAGGGGTATACGCTGGCAACGGGACAGTTGCGGTAGCCGCGACACTAATTCTCCATGCTTGCATGGCGCGAAAAAGCATTAACGACATGACTCCAGTCGATAAAAATCTTAAGGCGAAACGGGATCTCCTCAGAGGAGTGAGCCTGTTCGCGACCCTGAAGGGCCGGGAACTCGGCGTGGTGGCCGCGAACAGCGAGTTTTACTCGTACCGGAAGGGCGACGTTATCTTCAGCGAGGGGAGATTCGGCGACGGGCTCTACGTCATCAGGGACGGCGAGGTGCTTATCACAAAACAGAGGCCCGATAACGAAACCATGACCATCGCCCAGTTCATCGCGGGTGAGAGCTTCGGCGAGATGGACCTCCTGGAGAACAGGGAGATGACCGCCACCGCCCGCGCGGAGACCGACGCGACCATCCTCGTTTTCCCGGCGCGGGGCATCCGGTTCCAGGATCTCCTGTCACGGCATCCGGAGATCTCCGCCCGGATTCTGCACGAGCTTCTCGCTTTCACCGCCGGCAGGATACGGAGCACCAACAGGATCATATCCGAGAAATCGCCGTGGGTGCGCGATCTCAAAGAGCAGCTCTATCGCGACAAGCTCACCGGCCTCTACAACAGGACATACCTTGACGAAGAGTTTCCCAGGCAGCTGCCGGATTATGGCAGCCAGTCGGCAATTATCATGATAAAGCCGGACAATTTCAAGTCGATCAACGACCGATGCGGACACGAGGCGGGCGACAAGGCCCTGCGCCTGATAGCCTTCAGCATCCGCTCGCAGATTCGGGACGCGGACGTGGCCGTGCGCTACCGCGGCGACGAGTTTGCGGTCATTTTACCGGGAACCGGCGCCGAGGGCGCGGCGCGCGTCGCCGACCAGATGCGGCTGCTCATCAGCAGGCTGAATTTCGACCATATAACCGGGGGGCCGGGCTTCTCGGTGACCGTGAGCGTCGGCGTCGCGGCGTATCCGCTTCACGCCCCCGATGCAAAAAGGCTCGTCGGTCTCTGCTTCAACAGGATGTTCGGGGCCAGGGACTCAGGCGGCGACAGGATCGTAATGGAGGGAGAATAAGTTTGCGCGGCGATATGGAACTATCGGTTGAATTCCTTAAGACGGTCGAGATCTTTTCTCTGCTCGAGCCCGATGAGATCAACCGCATCGTGAAGCTTTTCGAGCCGCTCGAGATTGACGAGGGCAACGTGCTCTTCCGCGAGGGGGATCCCGGCAACCAGCTCTTTATCGTGATGGGCGGCTCCGTGGCGAGCTCCATACGTCTCCCGGACGGCGGAGACCGCGAGATCGCGCTGTTCAGGCCGGGAAATTTCTTCGGCGAGATGTCCATCTTCGAGAATGCTCCCCGGTCCGCCACCTGTTTTTGCAGGGAAAAAAGCGCGTTGCTCGGGCTACACGAGAAGGATTTTTACCGTATGATAAAGCGCGAGCCGGGGATCGCTACCAAGATCATGTACCGCATGCTCAACATTACGACACAGCGTCTGAGGGACACGGGCGAATTTCTCTCCGACATGGTGCATTGGGGCGATGCCGCCAGCCGGCGCGCCATCACGGACGAGCTCACCGGAGCGTATAACAGGCGGTATCTTGATGATGCTTTGGCAAGCCAGTTTGAACGGGCGAAAAACGGGGGCATGCCGCTGACGCTCATAATGGTGGACCTCGATTATTTCAGGGCCATCAACGAAAGTTACGGACACGAGGCGGGCGATCGATGCATCGTCGAAGTGGTCCGTGTGTTCGGCCGCGCCATGCGGGAGGGCGACATCCTGGCGCGGTTCGGCGGCGACGAATTCACGGTGCTTCTTCCCGACACGCCGGCCGAGACGGGCAGGGGGATCGCCGAGAGTGTGCGAAAAGACGTTGAAGCGATGGATTTTCTCGAGCAGTACAGGGGGCCGGTAAAGAAGCTGACGCTGAGCATGGGGATCGCGTCATACCCGGAGCATGCGGATAACCTGAAGACCCTCAGGGAACGGGCTGACCAGGCCCTCTATGCGGCCAAGGAGGGAGGGAGAAACAGGGCCGTCGTGGCGGCCGGCGGCCTGGTAAAAAAAATGATAGAGACAATTCACGAAAAAAACCGGGTGATCGACAATATTATCGGCGCCATGCAGGAGAAGAACCACTTCCTTGTCCTCGGTCATAAAAACCCGGACGAGGACTGCATCGGCTCAATGGTCGCCATAGCCCTGATCGCAGGGAAGTTTTTCAAAAAGGCCCAGGTTTACATCAGCGAGAGCATGCACGAGCATTTCCAGTATCTGCTCGACATCTGCAGGCACAACGCCATCGGCTGCAGCGGCCTGGACGAATCGGCCGCCACTCCCGTTGACGCGATCATTATATGCGACACCCCGAAGCCCGCCATGATAGACGCCAGCGAGCGGATTTCTTCGATGCTGGAGGACGGCCGCATACTAAAAATTGAGATTGATCATCATCTGGGGGCCGACAGCCGGTATATCGGCGACGAGGGATATCGGCTGGTGACGGAGGCAACCTCGTCGAGCGAACTTGTCGGGCTCATCGCCCTCAAGCTGGCGAAGCGGGAGGACCTCCTCAAACGATACAACATACTGAATCCCGTTTCGCGAAATGTTATCCTGTCGGTACTGACCGGGATCGTGGGCGACACCAACATGGGTCAGTTCATCCAATCAAAACGACAGAGAAGGTATTATGATATCTTCAGCAATCTCTACAACTCCATGCTGGCCACTGAGACGGTGAAAGAGACGAACTTCATGAATAAGGACGAGGTGTTCCATGAAATCCAGAGGTTATCGTCGCACGAGGCGCGGTGTTTTCAGTATATATCGGGGAAGAAGAAGTTTTCAAAGTACATCGGGTATGTCGTGCTTGACGCGAAAGACATGACCTACCTTGCAGGCGAGTTCGACCACGACACAATCGTTTCGGTAACGCGTTCCGTTGCTGACAGCCTGGCCGAGGAGAGCGGGCGGCTCGGCCTCGTGGCCTATGATGATTCCCGCATGTCCGGACTGGTGCAGTTCCGGCTGCGGCGGGGACACGACTTCAAGACTTTTGACCTGAGGAGGGTTCTTGATATCTTTAATTTCAACGAAGGCGGCGGGCATGAGGGCGCCATCGGATTCAGGATATCGCATGACCGTATCGGCGACATGGAGGGGTTCGTTGAGGAGCTGGTCGCGGGGATCGAGAAAACGGTCGCGGGTCTAGCATGAAAAGGTTCAGTGCTATCCGGGAAAGACTGGCCTGCAACGGAGCGGCCCTGCCGCTGGCGGCGCTGTTCGTCGTCGCCGGATTAATGCCCCTCGGGGCGGAGCCTGTTGTTGTCGACGACTCGATCAGCACGATTAAATGCGGCAGGCATATTTCCTATCTTGAAGATCCGGCAGGCAGCCGTGTTCTCCATGATGTCATCGATGACCGGCGGTGGCGCCGGTCGGACCGGCTTTCAATTAATTTCGGATTCACCACGTCGGTTTACTGGATGAAGTTTACCCTGGATAACCGTCGGAAGTCGGTGGAGCCGTTGTATTTCGAGATTGATTATCCCATGATCGATTTCATTGATTTCTACGTGCCGGCTCCCGACGGTTCGTTCGCGAAAAAAACGGCGGGGGATCGGTACGGATTCGGACACCGGGAGGTCAAGGCCCGCAACCATCTGTTTATTCTCTATCCCTCTCCGGGCCTGCAGACATACTATTTCCGGGTCTGCACCGGAAGCTCGTTGAATTTCAATCCGGAAATCTGGTCGAATGCCGCGTACCTGGAGCGCATCAATGTCGAGTATCCCCTCTTCTGGATCTATTACGGGCTCATGACGGCCATATTCCTGTATCATATTTTTCTTGTCATTTCAACCAGGGATATGAAATACCTTAATTTTTCCCTGTTTATTGGATCGTATGTCCTATTCCAGTTAACTCTGAACGGCCTTGCCTTCCAGTACCTGTGGCCCGGACGGATCTGGTGGGCCAACAACAGTCTCCCGTTTTTCATATCGCTCACTGTATTTTCGGTCAGCGTTTTTATCCGCTCGTATCTCGATGCCAGGAAGATGCACCCCGTGCTGAATAAAGTCATCCTGTACGGATGCATCCTCCCGAGCCTGGCGTGGACGGCCGTTTCGCTCTTTCTGAATTATCGCATAAGCATTATGGTTGCCACGGCTCTCGCAATAATCTGTCCCGCGCAGCTCTATATCTGCGGTCTTGTCGCCGGATACCGAAAATCAAGGGCGGGGAAGGTGCTGGTGATCGGTTTCTCGCTTCTTGTTCTCGGCGTTTCGCTCTACGTGCTGAAAACATTCGGCGTACTTCCGACGAACATGATTACGCAGTGGAGCATACAACTCGGCTCGTCGACTGCGGTTGTCCTTTTCTCCCTCGGCCTCGCGGACGAGATCAACGTGATGAAACGGCAGCTCCAGGACCTCAATGAAAACCTGGAGAAAAAGGTGGGGGACAGGACCAGGGAACTTGAAGAGGCCCGCACGAGGCTCCTCGAGCTTGATAAGATCAAGTCCAGCTTTTTTACGAACATCTCCCATGAGATACGGACCCCCCTGACCCTGATACTCTCGCCGGTTGAATCGGTGCTCCAGAGCGGCAATGTGAAGGCGGTCGACGAGGAGTTTCTCAAGAACATACAGCGCAATGCGATACGGCTCCTCAGGCTTATCAATAATATCCTCGATTCTTCGAAGATAGAGGCGGGCAAGATGGCCCTCCGGATCAGGGAGGTTGACATTGTAAAGGTGTTGAAGAATTATATATCCACTATCCAGCCCGCCGCCGAATCCCGCGGGATCGCGCTGAGCATCGAGACCCTTAAAGACTCTATTACGCTCCATCTTGACATAGAAAAAATCGACAAGATATTCTATAATATTTTTTCGAACTCCATGAAATTCACCGACCGGGAAGGGAGTATCCGCGTGCGGATAATGGACGACGAGAAATGGTGCTATATCGAGGTCGAGGACACCGGTGTCGGGATTCCGTCAGGCCAGCTGCTGCGGATTTTCGACCGGTTCAGTCAGGTTGACGACCGGTCGACGAGGAAATATGAAGGGACCGGGATCGGCCTTTCTCTCGTCAGGGAGTTCGTCGACCTTCACGGCGGCCGCATCGCGGTCTGGAGCAGGCACGTCGACGACTATCCGGACCGGCATGGCAGCGTCTTTACCATAACGCTCCGCAAGGGAAGGGAGTATCTCAGGGAGAGGGAAAACGTCGAGTATGATACCGGGCCGAGGCTGGATGAGCCGGGTTTTGAACGGAGGCGATTTGTCGGCGTGCGGGAGATGTATGATCACATGGAACAGGCATCGGATGAAGGGCGGGATGACGGCGGCACCTTCAAGCATACAATCCTGATCGTCGAGGATAATGTGGATATGCGCAATTTCCTGGTATCCATTCTTAAAGATGAATACCGGACGATTGCAGCACCGAACGGAGCGGAAGGCCTGAAGAAGGCTGTCGAACTGAGGCCCGACCTGATCGTTACTGACGTCATGATGCCGATAATGAACGGATACGAGATGACGCACCTGATCAAGGAAAACCCTTCGCTCAGGATCGTCCCGATCATCATGCTCACCGCTATGTCGGAGCATGCAGACACGGTACGCGGTTTTGAATACGGGGCTGATGATTTTCTGAAGAAGCCGTTCAACTCCATGGAGCTCCTCGCGCGCGTCAGGTCGCACCTGAAAAACTACGAGTATGAAAAGATCATCATGGCCAGGAACCAGGAGATAGAGGCGGATCTCAGGACAGCCCGCCTGCTGCAACAGCGACTTCTTCCCGAAAAGATCCCCGATATCAGCGGGTATCGTTCCTTTGTGACGTATATCCCGATGGACCTGGTTGGAGGCGATTTTTACGACTTCAAGGCGGACGGTAATTCAGTCGAGCTCTTTATCGCCGACGTATCCGGCCACGGTCTGCCGGGCGCCCTGATTTCAACGATAACGAAAATCGCTTACGAGAACATTTCCGACAGGAGCTCGCCCGCCCGGGTGCTTGAAGTGCTGAATGAAGTCATCTGCCGATCGATCGTTGAAAGCAACTACGTGACGGTTTTTTACGGCCGTGTCGACCGGGAGGCCAGGATGATGAGCTTTGCCAATGCCGGGCATTTCCCGCCGCTACTGTATCGCCCCGGGACAGATGAATTTTTGGAATTGAACTCGAAGGGAAGCCCGCTCGGGTGGTTCCAGGACCTGGAAGTGGAGGAGTCGCAGGTCAAGCTCGCGTCCGGGGACCGGCTTCTCCTGTACACAGACGGCATAACCGAATGCATGGGCCGCGAACAGCTGCTTTTCGGGGACGAGAGGCTGAAGGCGTGCATCAGGGAGAACATAGGACTTTCTCCTGAGGCCTTTACGGAGAAATTAATGTCCGAGTTGAAAGATTTTTGCGGCAAAAATAAGTTCGACGATGACCTGTGCCTTATTGTCTTCGATGTGCTGTGACCGGCGGCCTGGTGGCTGAAAATGCCACGGGATGCCGCTCGCGGAGCGGCATCCCGTCAAGAATTCAGCTGGCCTTTCGCTCTGCGGCGGGCTCAGGTTTTTTGGGCGATTCGAGAAAGCGCAGCTCCCTCCCTACGACCTTGATGCGGGATTGTTTTTTCCCGTCCTGCCCCTCCCAGCGGTCCTGCCGGAGGGTCCCCACGACCATGATACGCCTTCCCTTGGTGACGCTGTTCGCGCAGACCTCGGCAAGCTTGTCCCATGTCTCCACGTCGATGAAAGAAACCTGGGGATCGGCGTTCTCCTTGGAATAGTGGTTCATCGCGACTGAGAAATGGCATACGTTTTTGCCGGTCTTGGTCTTTTTCATTTCCGGGCTCCGTGTCGCATTCCCTTCAATCGTGACGGTTTGGTAGTTGTACATAGCGCAGCTCCTTATATTGTTTTACACTGTATACGGACGTGGAGGGCTGAACGTAAAAAAAAATTTCCGCCCCGGGAAAAAATAATTCGGTTGATAGTATGGTCGCGGCTGCCATAGTATGGAGTGATCACTGGCGGGAGGAGAGGCCGATGCGCGGGGACGGCAGGAAAGACGAAACGGACGATTATAGCCGGATAGACTTCGGGCGGGAGTGCGATCTCCATTTTTTCGAGCCGCGGGAGACCCGGATGGTCGTCAACGAGTTCTTGCGGCAGGCAGTGGCGAGCGGCTTCAGGACCGTGCGCCTGGTGCACGGCAAGGGGTTGTCGGCAAAAAAGCGGGAAGTGTACGAAATCCTCTCCGGCCATCCGGACGTGCTTAAGTACGGCAACGACGGGCCCAACTGGGGCGCGACCATCATCACGCTGAAGGGGCCTTGATCCTTTCTATCACCTTTTTCAGCAGCTCCAGGTACTCCCTCTGGCTGCTTATGTATTCCTTCACCAGCGGGGTCTCCTCGAGCTCTTTCTGGAGCAGTTCGTTCTCGGAGGTCTGTCCCTCCGACTGCCTCCCCTCTGCGATCGCCGTGTTGATTTCCCTCCCCTTGGACACCAGACGGGAATAGAGTTCCCGGGCCTTCCGGTCTTTTTGGATACGCGTGCGGCAGTCGTTGTAGCGGCGGGTCACGTCATGGTTCCGTATAAGTGCCGAGAGCTCCTGTGCTTTGCCGATGATGGTCTGGATTTCGTCCTGCATGGGAACTCGCTTCAGGGATTTTTCTTTTCCCGCTCATGTATTGCGGCAACCATCTCCTTGAAGAGCTCGTAGAAATCCTTGAGCTCGTCCTTGCTCCTGAGGGGCCTGAGATTCGGTTTCTTTCCGTCGATTATTTCTTTCATAAAATTGGATATGACGTAGATTGGGCCCGATACGCGGTGCGTCTGCCTGATGAGTATAATGTAGAGCACAATGCTCTCGATGACGATAATTGCCAGTATCGCGGCCAGGAGCGTAATGTTCGCAGTCACTATTCTGGAGTTATAGGTTATAAGCTGTTTCAGCGTCTCCATGTTCCTGTCGTGGTTCTTCGCGTTCAGGATCATGGCCTGTTTGACATGGGGATCCTTTATGGCCTCCGGCATCGAGGAGAGGGAAACGAATATGCTGTTCTCGATGTCGTAAATGTTGGTAATCTTGCTATTGTTCTCTTTCAGGATTGTGTTGTTGTAAACGACGCTGGCGGTGATGGCGCCGAGGATGAGGGCCGTAACGACGGTGACCACGCCGATGATTGAAAAGGTGGTCCGCAGCTGGTATTTCCTGTCAATGATATACTGTTTGCGTTTTTTCATCTCGCGACCTCCGGCGTGCAGGGCACGTGCAGCATGCTACGGCAAGATTAATGAAAAAGTCAATATCTTTTCAGGACAGGTTGAATATCCTCGCCGTGATCCCCATCTCGGCCGTCATCGAAAAAAAGAGGCGCAGGGGGAATCCGATGATGTTGGTCGCCGATCCCCGGTGCCCCTCGATGATCATCTCGCCCCGCTCCTGGAAGGCGTAGCTTCCCGCCTTGTCGCGGTAGTCGATCGCGCCGAGGTAGCGGGTGATGCCGTCCCTCGACAGCTTCCTGAATGTCACTTCCGTCGTCTCACAGCGGGTGAGGGGCACGCCGCTGCCTCCTTCGTCCAGGGCGAGCAGGGTGAGGGCGGTGATGACGCGGTGCGTCCTGCCGTTCAGGAACGATATCATGCGGACGGCGTCTTCAAAATCCGCAGGTTTCCCGATGACCCGGCCGTCTATGGTAACGATGGTATCGGAGGTGATGACCAGCGTGGGCCGGTTGCCGGCGGCGCCGGAATCGACAATAGACATGCATTTTTTCCCTGAGACGCGGGCGGCGAACGCCTCGGGCGATTCAGGCGGGAGGTACGTTTCATCGGCGGAGGGCGGGACGACGCTGAACGAATCGACAAGTCCGCACAGGATTTTTTTGCGACGGGGCGATGTTGAGCCGAGGATTATATTCATGGTTCATTTAAGTACGACTTTCTCGTTCAGCTTGTAGACGTTGGTCACATTCTTTATTTTTTTCAGGCGCTTGGATACTTCTTTCAAATGGTCATTGCTCGTTACCTCCAGGATGAGCTTGAATATGGCGATGTTGCCGTCCTCGACGTGCGCTTCCGCCTTGATGATGTTCGTCTTGGAGAGCGAGATTTCGTCCGCCACATCTTTCAGGAGGTTCGGCCTGTCGATTGCCTCGACGATGACCTTAACCGGGAAGAGCATGTTGGGAGAGCCCTCCCACACGATATTGATGAGCCGCTCCTTTTCAGCGGCCAGCCGCCTGAGGGAAGGACAGCTCCGCTTGTGTACCGTGATTCCCCTCCCGCGGGTGATGAATCCGACCACGTCATCTCCCGGGATGGGCTGACAGCACTGGGAGAGCTTGATGAGGACGTCAGAGGTTCCCTCGATGGTTATTCCTGTCTGCTTCTGCCTCGTAAGGCTTTTCAGTTTTATCTGCTCGTCTTTCGGGATGGACGCCGTTGCCGTCTTCTCTTCCTTCTGCTTATCGGTTTTATCCGTCTTTGTCACGCTTTCCAGCTGCTTCCTCATGTAGGAGGAAATTTTATATCGGGCGCTCGGCGACATCACGAATTTCAGCCACGCCTCCGAGGGGTGCCCTTTTTTACTCGTCATAATTTCCACGATATCGCCGCTCTTGAGCCGGGTCTTGAGCGGGACCATGCGACCGTTCACTTTCGTTCCGACGCAGGTATTGCCGATCTCGGTGTGAATCGCGTAGGCGAAATCGACCGGCGTTGAGCCCTTGGGCAGCTTAATGATCTTGCCTTTGGGGGTGAAGACGAAGATTTCGTTTTCGTAAAGGTCCATCTTCAGGCTCTTCATGAATTCCCGTGTGTTTTTAAGGTTAGTCTGCCACTCGGTTATGTCTTTCAGGAACGAGATGTTTTTGTAGTCCTTTTTTATTGCGCCGGGCTCGTCCTTGTAAACCCAGTGCGCCGCGATGCCCATCTCGGCGGTCGCGTGCATCTTTTCGGTGCGAATCTGGATTTCAAGCGGGTGGCCGTCCGGGCCGATCACGGTGGTGTGCAGCGACTGGTACATGTTGGATTTGGGCACGGCGATGTAGTCCTTGAACCGGGAGACGATTGGCGACCAGAGGGTGTGCACCACGCCGAGGACGCCGTAGCAGTCGCTGATCTCATTCGTGATGATCCTGATCGCCCTGATGTCGTAGATTTCCTTGAAGGTCTTTTTCTGCTCCTCGATCTTTTTTTGTATCGAGTAGTAGTGCTTCGCCCTTCCGGTGATCTCGGCGGTTATGCCGAGCTCCCGGAGGCGCTGGACGAGGAGCTTACGGACGTTCTCCAGATAGGCCTCGAGCTCGGTGTTCTGCTGAGCGATGTTTTTCTTGATCTCGTTGTAGGCCTTCGGTTCAAGGACATGGAATGCGAGGTCTTCAAGCTCGCTGGACATCTGCGACATGCCGAGGCGCCGGGCCAGCGGGGCGTAGATTTCAAGGGTCTCTTTTGCGACGCGGACGGCGGTTTCAATCGGCTGGAACATGATGGTTCTCATATTGTGGAGCTTGTCCGCGAGTTTTATGATGATGACGCGGACGTCCTTGACGGTGGCGATCAGCATTTTGCGAAGGGTGGCCGCCTGCGCGGTCGTCTTCGAGCTGCGCTTTAACGATGATATTTTTGTCACCCCGTCCACCAGCTGTGCAACCTCCTCGCCGAAGGCTTTTTCGATCATATCGAGGGTGGTTCCGGTGTCTTCGACAGTGTCGTGCATCAGGGCGGCCGCGATGGTGCTGGTGTCGAGCTTGAGGGCCGAGAGTATAATTCCGACTTCGAGGGGATGGACTATATAGGGTTCGCCAGAGAGGCGGACCTGTCCCTCGTGCGCCGCGTTTGCGAAAAGGTAGGCCTTCTGGATCACGGAGAGATCAATTTCCGGGTTGCTGTTCTTGATTATTTTGAGCAGGGTTCCTATGTCCCTGCTCCTGATTTTAAGTTCGAAATCCGGCATATGCGCCCTGTTGCTTGCGGGGGTTCTGCGGGTCGTTTCGACAGCCCGCCATGCCCGTAAATATACAAAACATCATTACTAAATGAGACGTCAATTCTAATATTACAAGCCGGTTTACCGTTCCCGCAGAAATTCCCACCAATTCGCAATAAGGAACGGGGCGCCGGTTAGCTTCATAAAAGCGCCCGAAACGGACTCCAGCCCCCGTTTTTACTGAAAAAGCAAGTACGGGTATATTAAATAAAAACTTTAATAAAAACACCATATTACCGAAAATATATAAAATGGTGTATATTTTAATATTTGTATAGATTCTGTAGAACGAATAAGTGCCTGGCGCGGATATCAACGGTACATTGCAGAGACATGAGGAATTAAAGGATGCGTGGAAGAAACAGGAAAATACTGCTATGGGTCGCGCCTGTTGTTGTACTGGCAATTCTCACCAGCGTCGCAAGCCTGTATCCACAGTACCTGCTTGATGATGAGGATTATGTGAAGGAGGCAGAGGGAAAAAAGGCGAAGCTACCCGAAAACATTGCCTTCAATATCAAGGTGGAAAAAGTGCCGGTGGCTTCCGAAATGAAATGCGCAATCAATATCAAATGGGACCTGAAACCGGAAGATGTCGGAGAATATATCGTGGCCAGGTCCGACCAGATAATCGATAGTGCAGAAAAGGTGGCGGCCGCCCGGGTGATCCAGACCATCAACGCGTCGACCAGCAACACGGTTATGGATAACGACTGTAATCCCGGGAGCTACTATTACGTCGTTCTTTCCGCCAAGAGCGTAATGGAAAACAAGATCGTGCTTTATAAGAATCAAAACTACACAACGGCGCCTCTTGTGATCCCCGCGATGGAGTCGCTTTTCAGGGTCGCGAGGATCCGTGCGACCTGGCTTGACAACACGCGGGTGCGCCTCACATGGGACCGCGCCGAGAAGAGCGGGATCTCGTATGTCATTTACCGTTCGCGCGGTGTAATAGACAGCGAGGCAAAATTAAACAGGGCCGAGCGTCTGGGCGTCGTTGTCGATGCCGGTGCGTTCCTGGATGAGGGCATCACGGAGTCCGGCGCGTACTATTATGCCGTGACGACAAGAGTTTCTTACGGTCCGGAGGATACGGTCCTCGTCGCCAACGAGAATTACACCACCAGCGGCGTTCGCATTGCCATAGCGAAGCCTCCGGTTCCGGCGCCGGAACCGGAAAAGAAAGAAAAGCAAGAGAAGCAAGAGAAGCATGAAAAGATAGTGGTCATAAGTGGAGACGTGGATCGGATTTTGAAAAGGACCTATTTTGTGAACAGATACGATGAAGCCATAGAAGAATTGGGGGATCTGATCGCCGTTACGGATAATGCAGCAGAAGCCGCAAAGGCCAGGTTGTTTATCGGTAGGTCATATATCGAGCTTGGTCGATATCGGCGTGCACTTGATTATCTTATTTTGCTGGATGTGAAGAAGTATTTTCCGGAGGACGCGGATTTCTGGGAGGAATTTGCGTTGACCCGCGTCAGAAATTATTGATAATGGCGTCATGATAAAGGAGTTATGATGAAACAGGGAATAATAGTGGGTGCGGTTCTGATTGTTGCCGGAATCGGGCTTTTTGCCTATTACGACCGCGTGGTGCGCTACGAGCGCGAGGCTCGCGAGATGCTTACCGAGGGAAAGTTGATTTTCGAGAGGGGCTCGCGCGAAGCGATAAACGATTCGATCAATATTTTTTCCAGACTCGTCGCACGGTACCCGGGGACGCACGCCGAATCGGAGGCGTATTTTTACATCGCTCAGAGCTACGAGAAAATGAAATTGAACCGCCTCGCGTATCTTAAATACATCTATATTCTTAAAGACGGCAGGAATCTGGCCCCGGGTCTTGAGCAGGAAATACGCGCGCGGCTGGCCAGGCTCAAGGTCATGAAGCGCTACTCGGAGGAGGGGATCCACCAGCTTCTGGAGCTTCTCAACTATTCAGACAGCCGCGAGTTCAGGAGCCGCGTCTATACCGAGCTGGGGCATACCTATCTTCAGATGGCCGATTACCGCAAATCAAAGCGAATGTTCGATATCGCACTTTCTGAAAACGGCGACAACGAGGAGGCAATCCTCGGGAAGGCCCGGGCGTACAAGCGGCTCGGGTACGACAATCTCGCGTATGACACCTACGAATATTTCCTGAAGTATTACGGGAATTTCAGCCATTACGCTGACGATGTGAGGAACGCGTACATGGACCAGGCATATCGGAGCGGTCATGTCTCCTACCGCAGAGGGCGTTACAGCGCCGCGATCGGGTATTTCAAGAGGATTATCGGCAATTTCCCGGACACCGCCACGGCCGAGAACAGCCTTTACTGGACCGGACAGTGCTACTACGCCATGAAAAAGTACAATACGGCGATCGGTTATTACAACAGAGTGCTCGGCAACGATTTTGTCCAGAAGGATGAGGATGCCAGGATACGGAAGGGGTATGCCTATTTCGCAATGCAGAAATTCGACCTGTCGGCACGTGAATTCCAGATATACATAAACGCCTATCCCGGGGGACGGTATATAGGGACCGCCAAAAAGTGGAAGAGTGCGAGCACGCAGGAACTGCTCTACAAGATCCAGAACAAGATGATCCCGGATGAGGAAGAGGAAGATGAGGATTTTGATGGCGGTTCGAAGGGCGGGGGCGGCGCTCGTTCCGGTGACGCGAATACGGACAGCTCGGACAAAGCCATGACCGGAGGGGCCGGGACTCACCAGGATGACTATATCGAATACGAGAATGTTGGCGAACTATAGGAACGCCCTCTTCAGGGACGTTCCTTGACCGTCACCCAGACGTTGATTTCATTTTTATCGCGCCAGAGCGTCAACCGGACGTTCTTCCCGATCGCGGTTTTTCCAATAATTGCGACGAGGTCTGAAGCAGTGGCGATCTTTGTACCCTCCACCTGAACGATGACGTCCCTGATGCGAAGCCCCGACTTTTCGGCCGGGCTGTCCTTAACCACGGAGCCGACCAGAGCGCCCGAGGCCTTCTTCAGACCGAGCTCTTTCGCGAATTCCTCCGTGAGGGGTGAGATCTGTACGCCTATGTAGCCCCTCCTGACCTTCCCGTATTTCTGGAGCTGCAGCAGCGTGTCGCGCGCGGTGTTTATCGGGATGGCGAAACTGATCCCCAGATTTCCCCCGGTGCTGGAATAGATCATGCGATTCACGCCGATAACCTCGCCGTCCAGGTTGATCAGCGGCCCGCCGCTGTTGCCCGGGTTTATGGAGGCATCCGTCTGGATGTGCGTCCCTCCGGCGTCATTGTAGACGTGCCGCCCTGTCGCACTGATGATGCCCGTGGTTATCGTCTTATCAAGCCCGAAGGGGTTTCCTATGGCGACGGTGATGTCGCCGATCTTCACGCTGTCCGAGTCTCCGAAATAGACGGGGGTGAATTTACCGGTGTCATTGATTTTCAGGAGAGCTATGTCCGTCAGCTTGTCTGAGCCGATCAGCGAGGCCTTGTAGTCCTTGTTGTTGACCCTGACCGTTACGGAGTCCATGTTCGCCACGACGTGATGGTTGGTGCAGATATAGCCGTTGCTCGAGATGATAAATCCGGTGCCGAGGCCTTTCTGCTTTTGCGGCGCAGGTGTACCATGCCGCCGGCCGAAAAATTCCCTGAAAAACGGGTCGTCCATGAAGGGGTCGTAGTATCGCTGCTTGACCGTTTTTTCCGTGCTGATGAACACTACGCTGTTTTTATACTGCTCGTAGATCTGCTGATAGGCGTTCTGCAGTTCGTAGACCGGTGAATTCCTGTCGCGCTTTTTCAGCGGCGATTCCCGCGCTGTTTCGGCCAGGAAGGGCTCCGCCTGTAAGAGGCCGGCGGATAATGCAAGGATCATGCAGACAGAAATGCTTGCCATCTTGAAGTTCATATTCCGCCTCCGAAGGAGCTATTCGTGAACAATCGCCCGCGCGATACTGTCAGCGGGCAGACCATCGCTCTTTTCGTTTATAATATGACAAGAAATGTTACAACAATTTTTCGTATATTTTTCGAGATATTATGCCGGAGTGTTTTTACTGCTTGAAAAAAAATAGATGCTGTAAAATATTGCTTTTCATAATCAGGCAGGATTCTTTAACTGTTGCAGGCATCAGGAGCAGTAGCACCGCGGCGGTCCGCCGCCGCGTGCGACACGGCTGCGACGATAATGTTGGGTACGGAAGACGCGCAGGGAATCGCGCGCGGTTCTGTCGAGTAGTATACGGTGGAGGATTAAAATGAAGAGAAGCATTTTCGGGATAACAATATTCCTCGCGATACTGTCCCTATCAATGCCCGCGGTATCCCAGAAGAAGGGTGCAAACCCGAAAGCGGACGAGGAGACCATGCGGGCGGATAACGCCGGGAAGAAGGATGAAAAGGGAATAGACCCGAGCAAGCTATATGTAGATCTTACCGGCGTCATGTATCTTGAGTGGGCCTACAATACCGGCTTCAGCTATGACGGCACCACTGAATGGGGCGGCATGTGGGGGAAAGTACCCCGCTGGGGTGTTGACACGACCTATTTCCCCCAGCTCACCGCCGCGGAGCCGTCCAATATCTCCTACAATAAAACGAATACCTTCCGAATGCAGAGGGCATATCTTACACTGAGGAAGCGAATCGGCGAACTGTTCAGCGTGAAGGTGACCGCGGATATCGACCCCAACGGTCAGGATTTCATCTACCTGAAATACGGGTTTATCCAGCTTTTCAAGGAGTTCGGCTCGTCGCTCGGCCCGGTTTCAATCAAGGTGCAGCTCGGCAAGATCGGGACGCCGGTCATTGGTATAACCAATAAGCTTAACGACCTGCGATGGATCGGGAAGAATTACCTCACCAATTCGAAGATCGTGCTGAACGGAAAAAGCTTCGACGATTCGGCTGACCTTGGCGGACTTTTTTCGCTGAGTTTCCTGAATCTCGCGACCATCGAGTACTCGATAACAAACGGGGAGGGGCTTAAATCTGACAACAATGAAACATACGGCGGCAAGGCTCACACGCTGCTGGTCTCGGTAAATCCCGTTGATTACGTCAAAGAGTTATACGTCAATTTTTATGGGAGATGGGAGGATACAGACAGGAACATCCTCGACACGGGCCCGGTAAGCGCGGGCGGCTATCCGGTCAAATACCAGGGAGTCGACAAGAGGAGCTACATGGGATTCGGCGTCGCGTGGTACAGCGACCTTATCAAGCTGGGCCTTAATTTTTTTATGCCGGTAAAGGAATACTCGAAGACCTTCTTTTCCTATCTTACAACTTTTAATGTTTCGCCCTTTGAGGGCTATCGGCCGCGGCACAAAGATAAATTTTACCTGATAGACTCGTGGCTCAATTTCAACCTCGGGGCGATCACGCCGCTCGGTTTCCTGGTGGTCGGGCGATGCGCGTACGGCCAGGAGATGAAGGGCCTTCTCGCCAACAACAGGGTGATGCGGGAGACCCTGGTCCTCGGCGGCGGGGCGGGCTACCAGTTTAACAAGCACCTGAGACTGGTGCTTTACTACGAGAACATCAGGTATCACTCCCGCTCGAAATGGCACAGCATCGCCGACAAGGACCCGTCGCTCAACAACAACGTCTACATAAAAGCAGAGGCCAAATACTGAGGTTAAGCCGGGGGATGGCATGAATATTGAAGAAATAATCAGATCAAAAATACGGAACATCCCCGATTTCCCGAAAAAGGGGATTATGTTCAGGGACATCACGACCCTTCTTCAGGATAAAGAGGGCTACCGGATGACCATCGATGCGTTCATCAAGCGCTACGCAAGAATGGAAATAGACTGCATAGCCGGGATAGAGGCGCGGGGGTTCCTCATCGGCGGCGCAATCGCCTACGAGCTCCGGAAGGGCCTGGTGCCGATCCGGAAGCGTGGCAAGCTTCCATATAAAACACTCTCGTTTGAATACGAGCTTGAGTACGGCACCGACAGTATCGAGGCGCACGTCGATGCGGTTAAAAAGGGGGAGAAGGTCCTGATCATCGACGACCTGCTCGCCACCGGCGGCACCTCGCTCGCCTGCGCGAAACTGGTGGAGAAGCTGGGCGGGGAAGTGGTGGAGCTCGCCTTTATCGTCGACCTGCCGGATCTCGGCGGAAGCAAAAAGATCCGGGAGGCCGGCTACCGGTACTTCACCCTCGTTCAGTTCGAAGGGGAGTGACGCCTCCACTCGTACAGGGCGATGGAGAGCGCCACCGGGGCGTTGAGCGATTCCACATCAGCGTTGATTGGTATGGATACCGAAACCCTCTTCAGCGCCTCAGGCAGGCCGGGTCCCTCGATCCCCGGGAGCAGGATGAACCGCTCCGGAAAGGTAAATGACGACAGGGGCGCGCCCTCCCTGTCAAGCGCGATGACCGGCCACCCATTGGTTTCCAGCAATTCCGCGAAATCATCAATCGAAGGCCCCTTCCGCAGGGTTGCCCCGAAAACGGCGCCGGCAGACGTCCTGACCGACTTCGGGTGGAACGGGTGCGCCGCTTCCTTCATCATGATTATCAGGTCCACGTTGAATCCGGCGGCTGAGCGTATGGCCGATCCGACGTTCACCGGGTCCTGGAACGGGATGGCCAGGGTGCATCCGGAGGCGATGGTCTGGTCCCAGTCCTCAAGCTCCGGGACCGCTGCGACCAGGAGCGGGCCGCCGGTGTTGAACCGGTCGATTTCATTGAAGAGCGCCTTTTTCATGACCAGGAGCGAGCCGCGGCCGGCGAAATCCTTCATTGCCGCATTCATGGCATCGTGGTCCTCGGCGTAGCCGTCGCACAGGACCATCTCCCTGACGCTTGTTTTTCCTTCCCTTAAAATCTCCGAAATTACCTTTTTGCCCGATATGAGGATCGATCCGCTCTTGCGGATGCCTTCGCCGGTTGACAGCTTTACCAATTCCCTGTATTTTTTGTTGCCGGGAGAGGTGATCGCTGTTCCGCCCGTGGCCGTCTGATCTTTCAGGATGGCGTAGGTCTTTCTCGCCCCGGGCGATTCCTTTTTGTAGAGGATCACGCGTCGTTCATAATCTGTGGAGGGGAGCGTGTAGTGAGTGTCTGATGCCAGGGAATAGGCCTCCCTGTTTGCCTCCGAGACGGCCCTGAGGTCTGCGTCGGCGTCAGGGCCCTTCAGGAATATCACCGACCCGCCCCGTGGAAGGAAGTGGAAGACCCTGGAGAGCGTTTCATCAACTGGCTCGAGGGCGCGCGTTATGGTACCCTGGACGCTGAAATCGGAAAGAGCCGTCACCATGTGCGGGTAGACCTCAACATCGGAGAGGCGCAGTTCGCGAACGGTCGTCTCGAGGAACGAGGCCCGCTTTTTCCGCGGCTCCGAGAGGATGAGGCGCAGGTCGGGAAGGAATATTTTCAGGGGTATCCCCGGGAAGCCTCCTCCTGAGCCAATGTCGATGAGGGGCGAGGGGATCTCGACGAATTCCGTGAAGTAAATTGAGTCGATGAAGTGCTTGATCACGATGTCCCTGAACGAGGTGAGGCGGGTGAGGTCAAGGGCCTCGTTGTGCTCGATCAGGAGCCGGTAGTATGTGCTGAACTGCTCGAGCTGGCGAGGCGTCAGGTCGAAGCCGCTCCGGATGAAGATGTCTTGCATTGTGCTGGTCAGGTTATGATCTGGCATTGCACTATAATATCCTTGATATCATGCCCCCTGCCCCCCGGAGGGGGGTCTTTGTATTGACGGTGTCAGCAGCGTGAAGTCCCCCTCTGGGGGATTTAGGGGGCTCTATTTTCCTAATTTGTTTTTAATGTAGTTTAACATCCCGCCGGCCGCCACCGGTTCCTGGTCGCCGCTTTTAAGGTCCTTCACGGTACAGGTCCCCGCGGCCAACTCGTCCTCGCCGATAACTATCGCCAGCAGCGCGTTTTCGCGGTCGGCCTTCTTGAACTGGGCCTTGAATCCCCTGTCAGCCGGGTCCATGTCGGCCGAGAACCCGGCTTCCCTGAGTTCGCGGCAGAGGGCAACGGCCCTGTCAAGGGCCGGGCCGCCCGTGTGGACCAGATAGGCGTCGGGGCCTTTCTCATCAGCAACGGCGCCCTCGACAAGGAGCTCCATCCGCTCGATTCCGGCGGCAAACCCGACTGCAGGGGTCGGCTTCCCGCCGAACTCGGCGACGAGGTTGTCGTATCTTCCCCCGGCGGCGAAGGCGTTCTGGCCGCCGAGCTTCGCCGTGACGAACTCGAAGGTGGTCCGCGTGTAGTAGTCGAGGCCGCGGACCAGGAGATGGTCTTCCGTAAAGGCTATGGCGCTGCCGGAAAGATATTTCTTCACCGCATCATGGTGGCTTTTGCACGCGGGGCAGAGGAACGACGTGATCTTCGGCGAATCCTTCTTGAGGGGCTGGCAGGATTCCTGCTTGCAATCAAGGAGGCGGAGGGGGTTTTTCTCGAGTCTTCCCGCGCAGTCTCTGCAGAGAAGATTCTTCATTCCCCGGTAGTATGCGGTGAGGGCCTTCACGAAATCCGGCCGGCACGCGGAGCACCCGATGGAATTGACGAGGAGCGTGTACCCATTTATGCCGGCGTCTTTCGCGATTGCGTCCATCATGGCGATGACCTCGTAGTCGTGGTACGGGTCGCCGCTCCCGAAGAGCTCGGCGCCGAACTGGTTGAATTGCCGCAGGCGTCCCTTCTGGGGCCGCTCCGCCCTGAACATCGGGCCAAGGTAGAATAATTTACAGGTGGCCAGGCGGTTGTATTCCCCGTTCTCCACATAGGCCCTGACGACCGGCGCGGTCCCCTCCGGTCTCAGGGTGAGGCTGCGGCCGCCACGGTCCTCAAAGGTGAACATCTCTTTGGTCACGATATCGGTTTCGCCGCCGATGCCCCGTACGAACACCTCGGTGAATTCCATGACCGGGATGACGATCTCGCGGAAGTTGTATCTCCGGAACTGCTCGCGCGCGGCCTCGAGGATCCGGTTTCTTGTGCCGATACGGTCTGGAAATATGTCTTCGATGCCTGGCGGTTTTGAGAGCATGGCGCGTTACCTGTATAGCCTGCGATACGGGCCGAAACGGCCCGTATCGCAGGCTATATAAATAGATTATTTTTGTCAAGATTACATTATTGCAATCACGATTATTTTCTACAGCCGCCGGCGGAAGATCGCGTAATCGTCCGGCTCCCGGTCGAAGATGACTCGGCAGAACGAGTAGGGGCGGGCCATGTCTATGCCCCTGTCTTCATCGTCGAAGATTTCCTTCACGGTGAAGCTGCAGTCGCGTTTCCCATCGGTGATGGGGAAGATCGCATCCAATGTTTCGCCTCTGTATACGGGGTTGAATGTCTTCACGAGCGAGCCGCCGCCGGGGGCGGTACCGGCTTTATAGCCGAGGAACAGGGCCTTTTTAACCGTGGGGATAGGCGCGAAGCCGTTGCCGCCGAATTCATTGAACAGGTCGTCGGTATAGGGACGGTGGCTCACGAGGTCAAGCTCTTCCCGGTAGAAGGGAAGATGGTTCGCGAATTCGGCAGTACCGGCGAGCGAGGCGGCGTGCCGGTAAATCCTGACGGTGTTTGCGGTGTAGTATATTGACTTCATCCTGCCCTCGATTTTGAGCGCGTCAACGCCCGCGGCGATATATTCATCGAGGCGGCCGACAAGGCAGAGATCTTTTGACGATAGGATCTCGGTACACGGGCCGTGCTCTATGATCTCCAGCGGCTCCCCGGGCCGTTTTTCCTCTACAAGGGAGTAGCGCCACCTGCAGGCCTGCGCGCAGTCGCCCCGGTTGGCGTCGCGGCCTGCAAGGTACCGGGAGAGGAGGCACCGCCCCGAATAGGCGATGCAGAGGGCGCCGTGCACGAATACCTCCACGGCCGCCCCGGTCTGCTCCTTGATCGCGCGTATTTCGTCGGCCGTGGCCTCGCGCGCAAGAACGATCCGGGCGACGCCGGCGTCCCTCCAGAATTTCACCGCGAGGTGGTTCAGGGTCGACATCTGCGTGGAGAGATGGATGTCCGACTCAATGCCGGCCTCCCTGATGAGGAGCATCATCCCCGGGTCGGATACCATGACGGCGTCGAACCGGAAATCCCTGATCTCGGAGAGATATGCCCTGGCCGGCTGGATATCCTTTTCGTGCAGGAAGGAGTTCATCAGGAAGACGGTCCTGGCCCCGCGCTCGCGGCAGAATCGGACAGCCTCGGCTATATCGTCGCGGGAGAAGTTGTCCGATCGTATCCTCAGGTTGTGCTGTTCGCCGCCGAAATAGACGGCGTCGGCGCCGTAGAGCACCGCGAATTTCAGCTTTTCAAGGTTGCCGGCCGGTGCTATGATTTCCGGGCGTTTTTTTGTTGATACTTGATCCGACATGTGGCAATCATCAATATATAATGACAGGTGGGCAAGTAAATAATCATACATGCGGATAGGATATCCGGTTTTTATGAGCAATAGTCGGATCTTTGATTGTTGGTCATCCGGAGTGTAGTACCATTGCCATGTCGAGCGTAGTCGAGACACCCTTCGACTCCGCTCAGGGTGACATGCCCTTCGACTCCGCTCAGGGTGACATGCCCTTCGACTCCGCTCAGGGTGACATGCCCTTCGACGGAGCCTGTGGTGAGCCCTTCGGCAGGCCTGCCGAACCACTCGGGGTGACATTCCCCTCGACGGAGCCTGTCCCGAGCGCAGTCGAGGGGCTCGGGATAAACTCTGTCGAGACATGACAGAGAGAAAAAATTGTTAATATTTTAATCGGGCGCTCTACTCTGCTTGTAATATAATTGACATCCATTTGCTTCATGCTTTAATAAAAACGGAAAAGCCCATGGGAATAGCCGAAGACATCATCATAATTATACTCGCGGGACTGGTGACCGCCTTCATAGCGCATAAGCTGAAGCTCCCCCTTCTGCTCGGCTATATTGCCGCGGGGATTGTCATCGGACCCTATACCGCGGGCATCACCGTCGGGAACGTGCATGACATAGAATTACTGGCCGAGATCGGCGTTGCGCTCCTCCTTTTTTCGATTGGCCTTGACATTTCCTTTAAGGAGATACGCGAGGTGCGCAAGATCGCCCTCATCGGCACCCCCATCCAGCTCGCTTTGACGATCGGTTATGGCATGGCTATCGGCAGGCTCCTGGGGCTGCCCTGGACCGCGTCGATTCTCATAGGCGCAATCATGTCGCTCTCCAGCACCATGGTGGTGTTCAAGACGCTCATGAGCATGGGGCTTATGGGGACCCTGTCGAGCAGGGTCATGGTGGGGATGCTCATCGTGCAGGACCTGGCGGCCGTGCCGATGATGATCATGATACCGCAGCTTCACAATATTGGAAACAGCCTCTCGGTCCTGGGAATAACGGTGCTCAAGGGGGTCCTGATCCTATCCCTCGTGCTGGTAGTCGGTTCCCGGCTCATCCCGATGCTGCTCCGCCAGGTCGCCCGGCTCGAGTCTCGCGAGCTCTTTCTTCTGGCCGTGACCGCCCTGGGACTCGGCATCGGCTTCCTGACGTATCGGGTCGGCCTCTCCTTCGCCCTGGGTGCCTTTGTGACCGGGATGGTTCTCAACAGATCGGATTACAGCCACAAGGCACTGCACGATATTATCCCGCTGAGGGACCTCTTCGGCATGTTTTTCTTCACTTCGGTGGGGATGCTGGTCGACCCCGGCCTGATGGCGAACAATATCGGCCTCATACTTCTTCTTGTCGCTCTCATCATTGCGGGTAAGGCCCTTATTTTTTCGGTATTAAGCAGAATATTCGGCTATTACAACGTGATACCGCTGGCGGTCGGCCTCGGGCTCTCGCAGGTCGGCGAATTTTCCTTCGTTCTCGCCAGGATGGGACTCGGCGGCGGTCTTATCGCACGCGAAACCTATTCCATCATCCTCGCCGCCGCAGTGGTGACGATGGTACTCTCGCCCTTCCTGTCGATGCTTACCGCTCCGGTCTATTCCCTGAAAAACAGGCTCTTCAAGAGGGAGAAGATACAGACCACCAACTTCCCGGCCGGGGGCCTGCGCGATCATGTAGTGATAGCGGGAGCCGGGCGGGTGGGCAGAAACATCGCGGCGACCCTGCAGCATCTCGGCTATTGCCACGTCATGATCGAGCAGGATTACGCTCTGTTCGAAAAAGCGAAAAAGATAGGCTGCCCGGTCATCTACGGCGACGCCGCCGAGGAATCGGTGCTGGCCGCCGCCGAGATACGGAGCGCCCGCCTCCTCCTGATAACCATCCCGGTACTCATCGTGGCGCGGGAAATTCTCTCCATCGGACTGAAACTCAACCCGAAATTGAACGTCATCGCGCGCGGCAACAGCCTCGAAGAGGTCCACGAGCTGTACGCGATGCGCGTCGGTACTGTCGTGCAGCCTGAGTTCGAGGCGAGCATTGAGATCGTGCGGCAGGCGCTTCTGCACCTCGGCATATCCGCCGGCGCCATACAGGGGTATATCGACGATATTCGTCGGCGGGAATATTCCCCGCTCATCCGGGAGAACCCGGGCCTGCTTTCGAATCTGAAAAACGCCTCGTACCTCCTGGAGATGAACTGGTACCGCGTGCCGCCCGGCAGCCGCATGGCGGGGAAATCGATAAAGGAGCTTGAGATCAGGAGCGGGACCGGCGCCACGGTCGTCGGGGTATACCGGAGTAACGAATTCTTCCCGAACCCGAATTCCAATTTTGTGTTTATGGCCGAAGACATGGTCGCCGTCATCGGCACGGCTGATAATAGAAAATCATTCGAGGAGATGATGTCGCCGGCGTGAGCCGGGCGGCGCGTTCATCCTCAATCCGGAGGTGCCTATGCGATATCATACCGTATGGATTACGATTGGCCTGCTGGCCGCCACGCTTATGCTTGTCCGGGTGCCGGAGACATTATCGAAAGAGAAAACAGGGTCAGGGCAGACGGTGTACGTACCGGCGTATGCCACGATATTTCACGGCGACAGGGAGCACCAGTACAAACTCACGATAACGCTCAGCATCAGGAACACGGACATAGAGCGTCCCATCACGCTGATGGCGGTTGATTACTACGATTCGTCAGGGAAACGGCTAAAAAGGTATCTTCCCGGCAAGCGCCTGGTGTCGCCCCTCAAGGCGCTCCACTATGTCGTCGACGAATCGGACGTTTCGGGCGGGCCGGGCGCGTGCTTCATCGTGCAGTGGTATTCCGCAGCTCCGGTGAGCCCGCCGGTCGTCGAGGCCGTCATGATAGGCACCAGCGGCCAGCAGGGCATTTCATTTATATCACGGGGCGTGGTCATCGGCGAGAACTGACGTGGCGGGGGTCCGGTCATGCCGTAACGGCAGGGCGTGATGCGGCCGGGGCGCCAGCCGGAGGTGTGCGCCGGCATGATGCCCGGAACAGTTACACAGATGCACGCGAGCTACGTGAAAGGAGGCGTTCTGTCATGAAAAAATTGTTGGTGTTCATCGTTTTTCCGCTGTTTTTATCGTGCTCGTTGCTCTCCGGCCTCATAGAGAAGAAGCCGGAGATAAGCCTAAAGCGGTTCGACATTGATTCGATCAGCCTGAAGGATATTACGTTCCTTTTTGAAATTGCCTTGAACAATCCCTATCCTGTCGGATTCAAGCTCGAAGATGTCGGCTTCAATGTCAGGGTCGAGGAAAACCAGGTATTCAAGACCAGGACCAAAAAGGGCGTGATGGTGAAGGCGGGAGGTCGCGAGGTGACGCCGGTCACGGTGAACCTCAAATACGCGGATGTCATCAGGCTGATTAAGGATTATACCGAGCGCGAAAGCCTCACGTGCGACATAGATATAGACGTGGTGATTCCGCTTCCGAAGGCCGTCCAGTCCATAAAGAAGAACATTACCTTCAAGCATACCGTGGAGAAGCAGATCCCGGCCCTGAAGCCGACGTTCAGGATAGCCAATTTCGAGGTGAAGGCGCCCACGCTGACGGATATCAAGAGCTCTCTTGCCGAAACGGGCAAAAAGAACCTCAACGCAGAAACAGTCTTCCGGATGTTCGGCGATCTGATATCCGGGAAGGACCCGACGCCGTCGCTCGACCTGACGTCCCTTGACGTTCCGATACGCGTGAGCTTTGACGCAGAGGTGAAAAACAACACCAGGGCGAAGCTCGGGTGCCGTGATCTATCGTACGATTTTTTCGTGAGCGACGCGAAGATCCTCAGCGGGAGTACGAAGGATATCAAAAACGAGGGGAATCTCTCGGTCATCAGGATAACAAACACCTTCAGCTCGAAGGCGCTGGGGAAGTCCGTGGTGAACATGCTCTCCAGCCGGAAGGGAACCTACCAGCTTAAGGGGTTTTCGAACCTCAAGCTGCCGGATGAGATTAAGAGAGAGCCGCTCAAGCTGGATTTCGACGAGAAGGGGAGTTTCACCGTGAGATGACATTCGCGCACGGGTGATGGCGTAATTCTCCGTTATTATTCATAACTCGTTCGGGAAGTTGTGCCGACTTTCCATGCACAGGGGCACAATCCAGACTTTTTCAGTTACATCATGCGGCAAAGGGGGGGGCATCCATGTCAAAAAGGTCAATCGGGGTTTTCGCGTTTTCATTCCAAATAGCAGCTATGGTTATCGGGTCTATGGCCATAGCTCAATCATCGGTGGTTGTCGCGATACTCTACCCTCTGGGTTGCATCGCGACATTCGTCGTGTTCGTTTACACCTTCTGCACCAAGTGCCCGATACGCGATGGGTGCATCCATGTCGTTCATGGCATGCTGGCGGGAATCATGCCGGAGCGGAGCCAGGGACCATATTCAGTCTTCGATATGATCGGCCCGGGACTATATTTCGGATTCCTCGCCGTTTTCCCGCAATACTGGCTCTTGGATAGCATATATTATCTGATCGCTTTCTGGGCGATCCTGCTCACAGGACTGGCCGTAAACAGTGCCACTCTGTGCCGCGGGTGCGGGAATGTCAATTGCCCCATGAGGCGTTGAAAAAGAACAATAGCTTAATTATGTGCCGTTGTAATTAATAAATGTTGATTATATAAATGTCATTGCGAGGAGTCCCGATAAAATCGGGATGACGAAGCAATCTGGTGGTTGTTTATTTATAAATTTCGAATCAGGATTGGTTCATATATCATAGATAATCAATATAAGGATCACTTCGCTGCGCTCGTGATGACTTCCAATATGGAAACATTATTTCTGGTTGACATATACTCATTTTTCTTATGTAATCATCAGTGTTCCTCCTTGCTGTTTCTTTGCCCGTATTCTCGTAGAGACGTTAGACCCTGAAGACTGGTCGTCTATCCGGCGCGTGTTCTTGCCGGTTCCCATTCTTATCTTTAGGAGGTCCCGCCATGATGAACTACCCGCTTCTTATCACCGATTTTATGCTCCGCGCTGCAAGATATTTTCCGAAAAAAGAGATCGTTTCGATATATCCGGGCGGCACGTTCCGCTACACCTATGCAGACTGGTTCAAGCGTGTTTGCCGGCTGGGCCATGCCCTGGGATCCCTCGGAATAAAAAAGGGCGACCGGGTCGCGTCGTTCGCCCTGAACAATCACCGCCATTTCGAGCTCTACTTCGGAGTCCCCGGCGTAGGGGCCGTACTGCATACCCTCAACATCAGGCTTTCCCCGGAAAACCTTGTCTATATCATCAATCATGCGGAAGACAAGATGATATTTGTCGACGAGGACGTCTGCTTTATGCTCGAGCCGGTCATGGACAAGCTCAAGACGGTCAAGCAATATGTTATACTGTCGCAGACGGGAAAGATGCCCCAGACCAAACTGTCGCCGGTCGTCCTCTACGACGACCTTATCGGGCAGTTCCCCGATCAGTACGATTTTCCGATGGACGTCGACGAGAACGATCCCTGCCTGATCTGCTACACCTCGGCGACCACGGGCGATCCGAAGGGCGTTGTCTACAGCCACCGGGGCCTGGTGCTCCATTCCTATTCGGTCGTGACGAGCATCGGTTCCAAGGAAAACGACTGCATCATGCTGATCGTACCGATGTTCCACGCCAACGCCTGGGGCGCGCCCTTCATCGGCCCCATGATGGGGATGAAGCTGGTGCTACCCGGCAGGCAGCTGCTGGACATGAAGGCGATATGCGGAGCCATTGCCGAGGAGAAGGCGACATTTGCCTACGGCGTTCCCACCATCTGGATGATGCTCCACCAGTACCTTGAAGCGGGAGGGGAGCACGATTTTTCATCAATCCGCCTTTTCTCCTCCGGCGGGTCGGCGATGCCGATCCACCTGATGGAATCGTTCGAAAAGAAATACGGGGTCCCCATGATACAGGGGTACGGCTCGACGGAGACATCGCCTGTGGTCTCGCTCTCGGTACCCAAGAGCTATATGGAGACCCTTCCCGCCGAAGAGCAGTTAAAGATAAAAGCGACTGCCGGCCTGCCTGTGCCGGGTCTGCAGGTGAGGATAATAACCACCGAGGGCACGGAGGCGCGAATGAACGGCAGGGACATGGGTGAGATCTGCGTGCGCGGCCCATGGATCGCCGGCGAATACTATAAAGACCCGGAGACCAGCGCCCGCATCTTCAAGGACGGCTGGTTCCACACCGGCGATATCGGCACCATGAACGAGGAGGGCTACATTACCCTGGTGGACAGGGTCAAGGACATGATCAAGAGCGCGGGCGAGTGGATCTCTTCAATTGACCTGGAGAACACCATCATGCAGCACCCGAAGGTGATGGAGGCGGCCGTGATTGGCATTCCGCATCCGAAGTGGCAGGAGCGTCCCTGCGCCTGCGTGGTTCCCCGTCCGGAGCACAAGGATGCCATTACCAGGGAGGAGATCATAGAATTTCTCCAGAACAGGGTCGCCAAGTGGTGGCTTCCGGACGAAGTCGTCTTTATGGAGCAGATTCCCAAGACCAGCGTCGGTAAATTTTCGAAAAAGGAGTTGAGGAAGATAGTTTTTCCGATGCTGGAAGTGAAGGAATTTGACGCGTAGGGGTGTCCAAAAAGTCTCTTGCGACGCCCCCCAGAGGGGGTTCTCAGTAATTTTAACTTTATGAAGTCCCCCATCAGGTAATTAGGGGGCTTGTGAAACATCACTTTGGAATTAATATTGTAAATCGCAATAAAATAAGCCCGGTCGGGCTTATTTTATTGACATAGCTTAATTTGTATATTATATATAATGTAGTGACACTTGTATCAATAAATGTCAGTTAAATGGCGACAATAATAAGGGGATAGTTTTTTAAAGAAACTGGTTGTTGAGCAAGTGGACCGCGGGTGCATGGAATGAATTCATCCACATGGGGATCAATTTTTGTCGCGTTTATTACTGCGTCTCTGCTGTATACAACAGCGGTGATGGCTGATACCTTTGCGCTCAAAGACGGAACCGTCGTCATTTGCAAGGTAATAAAGGAAACCGACGAATACTACGTTATAGCAAATTCCTACGGAGTGTTTACGGTAAAAAAGCCCAACGTGAAAAAGGTCTACATCACGAGGAATTATAAAGAAGACCTGGCAATACAGCGCAAGATGGGGATCAAGGTCGACGAAGACATCATAAAAAAGAATATTGAGGACGGCGTCAGGCAAAAGCAGATCGCCGAACAAAAGGAAAAGCCGAAGAAGAAAGAACTATCGATAAAGCTGGAGCGGGACAAGCGCTGGTATTACGGACGCATGGGGCTTTCCGTGGCATACCAGGCCACTGTCGGAAGCCCGCTCTCCACGCTCGCCGGCAACGGCCTCTGGTTCAACATCACGTACGACCAGGGACTGGAAGGCATCATCCCGGTGACGAATATGCTCATACCGGGAATCCGCGTTGAGGCGGGCTTCGCAGATGTCGAGAAAAAAATGTTCTATCTTTCTCAATCCAGGATTTCAGGTTTTGTCGCTACCGCGGGCCCGATGTGGGCCGTACCGTACTTTGAGAACAGCTGGGGGTGCGCCGTTTTCGCCTTCATGCCCGGGATCGGCTACCTCGAGGCAGTGAACAAAACGGCCCGCGCGAAGAGCGCCGGCACACATTTCATGTTTACTCTTTTGGCCGGTTATGAATACTCGTTCAACATAGTCTCGATTTTCGCTCATTTCCGGTATACGCATATCATGGATTCGTCGCACCCGCTCAACGGGGTGGGGTGCGATGTCGGGTTCGCGTGCAGACTGTGGTAGGGGAGTAGAATAACTATTTATTGATTTGGCTTGGGCGTATACGTATATTATATATCACGCCGGACTAATGAAAACATTTTCCCCAAACCCCCGAAGGGGCCTGAAGAAAATGCAAACCGGCCCCCCTCTCCCTGTGGGAGAGGGGAGTGGGTGAGGGCGGATGATCAAAACGTTGGTTCGTGAACCTGAAGGACAGTTCGGAATAATGATTTTTTAGTGTTGAGGCCGGTCTACCATGAAGACAGTAAAATGCATAATAATCCTCGCGTCTCTCCTTCTGGCGCAGTGCAATCAGGGCTTCGGCGTACTGACGAAGAAGAATTACGACTTATTCTTTCTGGATCCGTGCCTTGGTGTAGTTACGACCGTGGCATTTACGTCGCCACTCGAGGGCACAGTGGTTTTTGGATGTGAAAGATTAATATTTACCAATACTTCCATGGCGAGCACGGAGGTCTCGGTTGATAAGATTAACTGGACACCTGCAACTAGTGGAACGACCGCAATTAATGAAATTGCACAGTTCGGAACTATTTTAGAAGGTGAAAATTTTTCGTTGTATCTAAGAGCCGGTAGTGCCTGTAATATGGTGAGAGTAGCATTAAGGAAAGGTGATTTGACTGATTTCAATTCCGGAATACAATACTTTTTGGACACAACACTGGCTACCGGTGCCGGTGTCAACAATGACGTACAATATTTCCCGGTACTTATTCGCTTAACGCAATCATTCATCATAGACGCCGTACGAACAGATGCACCAGACGTGCGATTCAGGAACGAGGACGGAACATGGTTATTCTATGAAATAGAAAGGTGGGACCAGACGAATGATGTTGCCGAGTTGTGGGTGTTGGTGCCAACTATTTACGGTAACAACGCCGCACACTATATATGGATGTATTATGATGAAGCAGTTGAAGGTTCAATCCAGGACGGACAGAACCCGGCGGGTGTTTTTAATTCAACCAATGGAAACGTTGGGGTATGGCATATGAATAATACACCAGCCGGGATTTCAGGTGACATCAGGGATAGCACTACAAACAATATGCATGGCACTTCGAGTGGTATGCTTGCCATTGACCAGATGGCTGGGCAGGTTGCGGGGAGCCTTAGCTTTGACGGCATCGATAATTATATCAGTTTGGGAACAAGCTCTTCTCTTCAACCGGCAAACATAACGGTCTCGTTCTGGATTAAGAGACCAACAGGCGTATCGTGGAGTGGGAGCAGCATAATGGTGCTTTATGCGAAGCCGCCGGGTGGATACATTGATACTGCAGGATGGTGTTTCGGTATTTTTGATTCGATTACCGATCAGAACAAGGCCTTATATTTTGCAGTTGATGGCGTAACCTCTGCTGGTAATGCATTTTTTAGTGCGTATGATCCAGATAGCTATTATCCTCTAGATGCGTGGGTTTATTTGACTATTTCGTTTAACTCGGAGACCAATTCATGGGCAATCTATTATAACGGTGTTCAGGAAACGATATACGGCAGTGAAAATACTCCTGATTCAATAAACGGCACCAGTGATGAAAAGCTCGTCGGCGAAGAATCGGGTTATTACTGGCATGGTATGATGGACGAGCTCCGGATATCCAGCGTGGATCGCTCCGCCGACTGGGTGAAGCTCTGCTACGAGAACCAGAAGACCGGACAGACATTGGTGAAATAATTGACCCGCCCGTGAAGGCGAGGTTGCGCAACCTCGCCTTCACGGGCGATCAATCACTTCATCGTCTCTCTGCTCACGATCCTGTCTCGCGGTATCGTGATAAAGCCGAGCATCGTTTTCATGACAATGTACTGTTTCGTTTCCTGCTGGATCGGGCCGACGAACAAGTTCCCCTCGGAAGTTACAACCTTATAGATGACCGCCGGAGCCTTCCGGTATTTCATCTGCTTCTTGATCGTCTCCTCGGCAAGATCGACCATGGGACGCGATTCCAGCCTGTCGATCTGGAGGGCGGGTTTCTCGGCCTCCTCCTTCCTGAGCTCCTTGATGAACATGCCGCGCTCTTTTTTATCCTCGGGCAGCCGGAGCTTCTTGTCCTGTTCGGTCATGGTCTCGAAGACCGGGTCTCTCAGGAGCTGGTTGTTCATCACCGCCATGTTCTTCACCGTGTCGCCGTTGGAGGCCATGGTGCCGGCGATGAATATTCTACGGTTCGCCATGCGCGCGTACGGCGACTCCGGGCTGCCGGTCACCACGCCCTGGTACGCGTCTATGGCCTTTTCTTTTTCCGACAGGTCCTCATAGCACCTTCCCTTCAGGTACATCAGCCTGGCGCGCTGGGCCGGGGGGACGGTCTTTTCCACCCTGTTCATTACCTGCATCGCCTCCCGGTAGGCAATGAGGCGATAGAGCTTCTCGCTCTTTTCAACGGAGTCGGGCTCTGATTTTACCACCCGCTCGAGCTCTGACCTGAAGCCCTCGAGGTACCTGAGCAGGATGAGGGCGGTGACCGCGACGGGGGTGTCGCCGTACTGCTTCACGACCTCCATGTATTTCTCGCGTGCAATGTCGTAATCGCCGAGAATTGAATGGCAGTAGCCCTGGTGGAGGATGATGCCGGCCCTGTAGGTGTCGCTGTACCTGCCGCTCCGAAGGGCCCGGTCGTAGACCTCAAGGGCCTTGGCGTAGTAGTTGTTCCGCTCGTAGTAATAGGCCACCTCGAGCAGGGTATGCGTCGTGTCCTCGGCCAGGTCCCGTATGGGAGGCTTGCCCATGATGGCGCGCATGAAGTTAATGACAAAGAGGGTGGGGATGGAGAGCAGGCGATACCGTTCCATGGAGACGTGGCGGTATGTGTCCGTTCCGGCGAGTATCGAGTTGACCCTTGCCTCGATGAGATCGGCCTCGTCGTTGTTTATCTGGTTTTCGTATAGCCGCTTGTGGATGCGGTATTTCATCACCAAGCCCATGTGGTCGATGTTGTTTTCCTCGCGGTTGCTCTGCTGCATGTATATGCGGATTTCCTTGATGCGGATGTATCTGTTGATGTCGTTCAGGAGCGCCATCAGCAGTATGGCGCCCGCGGTCACGAGCACCAGCGCGATCTCTGTCCTGTACGTCCTGACCGTCATGGGTCCCCTATTTCACCTCTATCACCAGGATCGTGGCGTCGTCGCGCATGCTCCCGGTCCCGATAAAGGCCTGTATGTCTCCGGTAATGGCGGCCAGGACATCGTCAGCTGGCGACGCGAAGTTGCTTTTTATGGAGTGTATCAGGCCTTCGACGCCGTACTCGCCTCCGTCGGGATTGCGGCACTCAACGATGCCGTCGGTGTAGAGGAATATCTTGTCTCCTTTTGCGATGTCAATGGAGGTCGAAGCGTACTTTTCGTTCATTTCCTCGTTGACGCCGAGGGGGCCCCCCGTGGCGGTCAGGGGAATTATGCTCTCTCCGTTGGATTTAACCAGCAGGGACTTTTCGTGCCCCGCGTTGCAGTACGAGAGGGTGCTTTTTTCTTCGATGATGACATAGATGCCGGTGAAATACACGCTCATGATCGATTGTGACTTGCTGAAGAGCCGCAGGAATTCGGTGTTGATATGTCTGATGAGCTCGGCAGGGTTGTCGTACAGCGGCGCTGCGCGGTTGAACATCTCCTTGAGCATCATGGTTATCAGCGCGGCGGGGACCCCGTGCCCGGTCACGTCCAGGAGAATTGCGCCGATTCGCGACTTGCCGAGCCGCATGATGTCGTAAAAATCGCCGCTGACCTTGGCCAGCGAACGGTGGAATATGGCGAGGTCGTAATGGCGGTCGCTCTTCACCTCCGGGTAAATGAGCTCCTGGACGCCGCTGGCGATGTCCATCTCGTATTCCATTTCGTCTTTCTGGCGCTGGAGCGTGATTATTTTCTGCTGGATAGAGTCGGCCATGTTGTTGAATGCTATCCCGAGCTCGCCAATCTCGTCTTTCTTCTTGATTTCGGCGCGCGCGTCAAGGTTGCCCCGGCTTATCTCCAGACTCTTCTCGTGGAGGGCCTGTATCGGCCGAATAAATACCCGCTGGAACACTATGGCAAATACGACATGGAAAGCCGCCAGGAAACCGAGGATGACGAGGATCAGGCGGTAGAGCTCGCCCAGTCGCTTCTGGAAGTCCCGCATCTCCATCTTCAGCAGAAGGATAGTGTCCCCTATGAGACGCATCCGGTAGGGAATGTAGAAGGATATGACGAATTTTTTTTCGTCCACGGCGGAGTAAAGCCGTCGGCCGGAATAATCGAGGTTCGTCACCGCCGTTATCCCGTTCCTGATGTCGTACTGGGAGAGGAGGAGCTCCTGCTTTGACTTGTAGAGTATATTTCCTGCTTCGTTGAAGATCAACAGGCTGTCGTCCCCCGAAAGCTTTTTCTCGATGACGCCGGCCAGGCCCCGCAGCACGTCCTGCCTGGTCCGCAGGTGGAAAATCCCGCCCGCGTCCATTTCGAGGGAGAGCTTGTTAATGGCCGACATGAAGTCCTCGGTCCGGTCACGGACATGGTACTTGCTGTTTTCAGTTATGAGGTCTATCTGGTTTTCGTAGATCATTATAGTGAAAAACGACATGTTCACGATGGCCAGGAAAAGGTAGAGAAGGCTCATCTTGACGCTTATCGACTTAACCCGGAGCCTGTTTTCCCTGACCCACCGGAGGAGACGCGGGAATATGTTGGATGTGAGTGTGGCCATGTCGAATGTGATATACTCATGTCCCGATAAAGTCAATAACTAAAACCTGAGGCGGGGGGCTATTGGGGAGGACTGATTATTATGCGGTCCGCGCAGTCCGGTTTCGGTTACAATCGGGGCCGCACGGGTGTTCGAGGCATTTTGTGTTGACGGGCGCAGGAGCGGTTTTAATGATATACCAGTTTACTGACATATCGTATCGGGAAGGTATTCCATGAAAAAGTTTCTATCTATCGCCGGTATAACCGTTGCCATGCTGTTCGCGGCACTACTCATCGCCGGGATCATCCTCTACAGCAAGAAGAGCGTACGATTTTTGCTGGCCATGACGGATATGGTCAAGCCGAAAGACTTTACTGTGGAGGAAACCACCATCAGGATAGGCACCGAAGACATCCCGATGATGATCTATCGGCCGGGCGGTAAAAAGGTCGATAAATACTATTTCATGTTGCACGGCCTCACGCCGGAGTCCTACCGGCATCCTATAATGCTGCAAACCGCCGGCGCCCTCTGCCACGCGACGGGCCGCACGCTGTTTTTGCCGCACATACGGGGGAGCGTTGAGTGGGGGAGGCCGTTAACGGTGATCGCGAAGGAGATCGCGGACATATATCTCGCCCTGCGAAAAACGTATCCGGGGGAATACAACGCGTTCGGCGCCTGCATCGCGGCAACAGGCCTTCTTGTCGTTTTCAACACCATCCCCGTGGAGCAGTATCCGGACAAGATGTTCTTATACGGGCCGTTCTTCACCGGTCCTGATCTCGTCGAATTTTACAATAGTGCGGGCGTGGAGCTCGATTATATCGTCAGAATGACCAATGCACTGTACAGCGATAAATTCAAGGAAGAAGAAAAGAAGGTAATCAGCAGGGCAATCTTCGCCTCGAAGCCCGGGACGACCGACCGCGCGGAGATGAGCAAAATACTTGGCGAGGAGCTCTATCGGAGAATTGACACGGAAAAAATATACAATCCGCAGGTCGCCCTTCTCGGCAAGTCCGCCATTCTTTCGAAGGGCAGAAAAATACCGCATACCACCGTGTATATCATACACTCACGGGGGGACAATATCGTCCCCTTTACGGCCGGGCTCTCGCTGCATAATTTTCTTTTGCAGTGCGGAGTGAAAAGTAAATTCGTCGGGACCGGCATTTTCATGCATACCCAGAAAAAGAAGTCACTGAAAAAAATAGCGATCGAGGTAAGGGATCTCATCGAGTTCCTGGATGATTTATTCGCCGAGAACGAGTAGAGGCGCCCCTTAACGGGAAAAGGTCAGCCGGATGCTTCCTGGCCCGCTTACGCTGCAGCGGAGATACCCCGCCACTTGTTCGCAGGAACCATTGGCTCCGGCCGGGAGGTTCAGGTTCGCCCGCCGGCAGTCGGCATAACCGGGCGGGAGGTAGACCACCGTAAATCCAGTTGCGGGATTGTTTTCCCAGGTCAGGGTAAAGCCGTTATCGTCGCGTACGAACTCTCCCGGGGTTCCGGCGATACGCTGCGGGTATGGCCGGGGCGTGAAGTTGGCGCGCGTGTTGCCGCTGACGTCGGTGATCGAGAGGTCCTCCATGTTCCACCCGTCCTTGACGTCCTCACGCCACCCGGGCGTGTAGTTCCACTGCGCGCTCGATACCCAGTAGCTGTCGAGCCAGTCGAACTGCGCCTCCATGTAGCCCTCGACTCCGGCCGTTTCCGCCGGCGCGCCGAATTCGCCGAGCAGCATTGGACACTCCCATGCCACGGCCGTGCCGCGCAGCCTGTTCAGCGCGTCCGCAGGGGAGGCGCCCAACCAGGCCTTCATCAGCAGAACGACGCCGTCGTAGTAGTGCGGCGAAAAGGCAAAATTGTCGAAGAGGGGTTTTTCTATGGTGCAGGTTGACATGCCGCTGGAGTCGATCGCGTGGGGCGGAACAAACAGAATTGTGTCGGGGTGCCGGCCGCGGATCCGCGCGGCAATCTTTTCGTAGAGATCGTGGAGCTCGGCGTCCGTGCCCCAGGGCTCGTTGATGATGTCGTAGCCTATGACGTTCGGGTGCTTGGCCATCCGTTCCGCCACGGATTCGACCATGTTCAGGTAGCGCGTCTTCGCGCCGTAGGTGTCCCGGTGAAAATCGGCCCATGTTTGATGATGGGAGAGGTCGACCAGCATCTGCACGCCCCATGAGGAACAGGCCTCGCCGTTATCAGGTGTTATCAGTTCAATCTCTTCGGGAACGGCCCACGGAGGAAAGCCGTCGCCGCAGCCGTTTATTGAAAAGCGTGAGTATGCGTCCTGGTGAAAGTCGACGATGACATAGATGCCGCGCTCGCGCGCCCACGCCGTTGCCCGCTCGTAATACGATAGATAACTTTCGTTATAGGAGCACCGGGTCGGCTCGTACGCCTCCCAGGTGAAGATGAGCCGTATCAGGTTGATGCCCCAGCCTGGCAGGGGATCCAGCGTGGACGCGTCGGTTATCGGCGTGAAGGGAGGCACTTTGGAATTGCCGGCCATGTTAATGCCCCGCAGGATCACGGTGCCGCCGCCGGTGTCCTTGAAGCGGCCCCCCTCGGAACGGAGCGGCGCGGGGACCTGGGCGGGCTCTCCGTAGGTTTGAGCCGGGCAGGTATCGGGCTGAGGAGCGACCTTCCCGCACGATTGGAGCATGAGAAAGGAGAGAGCCGTAAGGCACATCAGGGCATGCAGTCGCATCATGTTTCCTCCCGTGCGGCCGGCGGGTGCTCCGGCCGTTGTATAAATCCGAGTCGGGCAACGAGCATCTATGTTTTCTGATAGCAGTACGATTGGCCCTCAAATCAGAAAAGGAGTTTACATTATTTCACCTGAGGCTGTCTCATCAAAAGAAACGAAAATTATTTTTGCGTATTGCGCCGGCTTCTGCGGAAACCGCGCAATGATCGGGCTATCTTCTTCTCTGATAGAGCATGACCGCCTCGTTGTGTTCCCTGAGGGTCCTGGAAAATTTATGCGATCCGTCGTTTTTCGATACGAAGTAGAGGTAGTCGGTCTTCTTCGGGTACATCGCAGCGTAAATGGACTCGCGTCCGGGCGAGCAGATGGGGGTCGGGGGAAGCCCGGTCCTCCGGTAGGTGTTGTACGGCGAGTTGCTCTTGAGATCGCTCACGGTTATGGGGCCGGTGAACTTTTTGACCGCATAGCGCACGGTCGGGTCGCAGTCGAGCCTCATGTTTCTTTTCAGACGGTTGTGGAAAACCGATGATATAAACTCCCGCTCGTTGTAGACCCTGGCTTCCTTCTCAACCAGTGACGCCAGCGTCAGAATTTCGTGGGCGGTCATTCCGGGTCCGTAGGCGGGCCTGTCGCCAAGGACGGCCTTCATTTTCCTGCGCATGGCGCCGATGATGTCCCTGGAGTCCGAGGATTCAGGAAAGACGTAGGTGTCCGGGAAGAGGTAGCCTTCGGCGGAGGGAGCATTGATGCCCAGCGATTTCAGGTAGCTACTGTCCGAGGCGTAGCTGAGGAATTCGCCCGAGTTGCAGATCTCGTTGGCCTCGAGACGGTCTGCTATCTGGAAGAGGTTGAATCCCTCCGGGATGGTGATCTTTCTGGAAAGAACATCTCCCCGCGTGAGCTTTAAAAGAATTTCCATGGAACTCATGCCGGAAAAAATCTTGTACCTGCCCGCCCTGATATAACGGCGCAGGAGAAGGCGCGAGGAGTAGACGAAAAAATTAGGGCTTCTGATCAGGTTGTTCTTGTGGAGATTGACGGCGATCGTTCTCGTTGTTTCGCCGTATGCCACGGTGAAGGACTGCTCGGTCATGCCGGAGGGCGGAGAATTGAAATAATAGAGCACCGCGGCTGCGAGGAGCGCGGGAAGAATGATGAATAGCAATTTTTTCATGGTTCTATCCGAATTTCGCCGCGCCGATAATCCTGTCCATGTTCGGCGCAAGCATCTCGTTCACCATCCTTCCCAGTACCGGTATTCCATCTAGTTCGTCCATGATTTTTTTATTGCCGCCCGCATTTTTTGGATATTCCCCGTACTCGGTTATGAAGAGCGGAATATTCAGGTTGTGCGCGGATTTGGCGGCCTCGAAGATGCCGCCCTCCGGTGGCGCCTCCACGATGAAGACCGCGCATGACAGGGCGCATATGATTTTATTCCGGATGAAGGCGTTGTACTTGTTTGCCTCCCGGGAGGGATAGAAGGGCGACACGATGAGCATTCGGTCGGGGTTCATGACGTCGCGCAGGATGTCGGGAACGGTTAAATGGAAAATGCCGTAGGGGACGAATGCGACGGTGCAGCCGTTGTTCACCAGCGCGGACCGGTGAGCGATCAGGTCCGCGCCCCGTGCATAGCCGCTGATGACGACGATGTCATGAATGGCGAGTTCGCGCGCAGCCCCGAAGGTGATCATTTCGCCCCTCTCGCTCACGTCCTTATCGCCGAGAACGGCGACGCCCTTCTGCTGAAGCAGGCGGGTGTTGCCGAAGGCGTAGAGGATTGGCGGAATGGCGTGGCCCAGGATATCGCGCAGTCGCCGTGGATACAGATCGGAAAAGAACGGGATCACCTCGATCCCCGATTCGAGGAGCTTGAAATAATCCTCTTCGATTTTGGGAAGCGACTGACTTACTCCGGCGAGAGCTTCCGCGATCTTTTCAGGCAGCCTGAACTCTTTTTCGATCTCGTCCGCAGACAGCTCGCAGAGGTCTGACACGGACAGGTCAAGCTCCTTCAGGGATTCCGATATCTCCATGAGGTTCGCAGGCCCTATGCCGTGCATCTGTTCCAGGGCTATCCAGTATTTTGTGTTGTTCATACCTATAGCAATGGGGCTCCTTCAGCCCGGATAAACCGATTTTGACAGACAATACCAGGAGGGGGCGTGAAAAGTCAATTTAAATGCTTGTTCTCAGCCGTTCATGCGGGATTGGCGAAGGGACTGTTGGCAGTCATGCCGGAGGGGACATCGCATTGAGAGAGGCGGCAGTGATGGATGCCCGATTTCGAGGGTCGGCAGTATCCCCCGCGATTTTCGATCGCATCCGGGTGCGCGAGCCGACAAATATTTAACAATCGTTAAAAATAATTGAACGCCGTGTCATTATTGAACACCGCGGCCTTCAGCCAAGCCGGTACAGATGTATGCAATTTTCAGTCGTGGCAAAAGCCGAGGTGTATCCCCTTTTTTTGTTATTTTTTGATTTACCATCATTAATTCCGTTGACAGATATCCTTCAAAAATTATTTTGAAAAATAATGATTTTTTATTAAGTTTAAAAAATTTTGGATTAACAACGCAATTGAGAGAGATTAAAAATCATTGAGCGTGCCGGTACCTGGGGCATTACAAAGAGTGCCGTGTCCCGGATGCCATGATTATCATTTCTCTTGCTAATATATACTCGCATCACAACAACAATATAACAAATTATTTCAGGAGGTCCATGATGGCATTAAATCCTATAGTCGATTCCAGAGACATACGCTTTGTTCTCTTTGAGCAGCTGGAAGTGGATAAGTTTGCCGCGAAAAACAAAAGATACGCAGACTTCGATAAAGACACGTTTGAAAGCACACTAGACCTTGCCGAGAAGCTCGCTGTTGAGAAAATCTATCCTACGTATAAAGACGGCGACCGGGAAGGGTGTACTTTCGTTCCGGACACAAAAGAAGTCAAGATCCCCAAATGCTACAAGCCCGCCCTTGACGCCTACTACGAGACCGGCTTTATCGGCACGATGGACGAGCCGGAGATCGGCGGCATGGGTATGCCGGCGGTTTTATACCTGGCAGTCATGGAATACCAGTGCGCGGCCAACTACAACATAATGATGTACCCGGGACTGACGCACGGCGCGATGGAACTCGTCAACACCTTCGGCACCCAGGAGCAGAAGGACATGTATATTCCCAAGATGATGTCCGGCGAGTGGGGCGGCTCCATGTGTCTGACAGAGCCGGATGCCGGTTCCGACGTCGGCGCCCTGAAGACCAAGGCGGTCAAGCAGGCCGACGGCACCTATAAGATCACCGGCCAGAAGATATTCATCTCTTCGGGCGAAAACGACTACTACCAGAACATGATTCATCCGGTCCTGGCCCGCATTGAAGGCGACCCGGCCGGAACGAAGGGTATCTCGATCTTCATAGTTCCCAAGTTCCTGGTCAACAAGGACGGCTCTCTCGGCGAAAGCAATGATGTGAGCTGCGCCGGCATCGAGCACAAGATGGGCATCAAGGGCTCCGCAACCTGTACGCTGAGCTTCGGCGACAACGGGAACTGCAAGGGCTGGCTCCTCGGCGAAGAGCGGAAGGGGATGAAGATAATGTTCCAGATGATGAACGAGGCCCGTCTCGGCGTCGGCATGCAGGCGCTTGCGCTTTCCAGCGCCGCGTACATGCACGCCGCAACTTACGCGAAGAACCGGATCCAGGGCGTGCACGTAACCCAAATGCTGAACCCGGAAGCAAAGAGCATAACGATCAGCAATCACCCGGATGTGAAGCGGATGCTGCTCTGGATGAAGTCCTATGTGGAGGGTATGCGCTTCATGACCTACTACCTGTCACATTCGCTCAACATTGAGCGTTTTTCAGAAAGCGAAGAAGAGAGGAAAGAGGCCCTGGGGATCGCCGAGATCATGATCCCGATCTGCAAGGCCGGCAACAGCGACAAGTCGGTGGAAATAACCTCCGAAGCGATGCAGGTATACGGCGGATACGGGTTCTGCTCGGAATATCCAGTGGAGCAGATGATGCGGGATTCCAAGATCACCTGTATATATGAGGGGACCAACGGCATCCAGTCGATGGACCTCACCATGCGGAAGATCCTCATGAACGAGAACCAGTACAACTACAGCATCCTCAAGAAGAAGATGAGCGAGGCCATTAAAAAAGCGAAGGGGATCGTCGACGACAAGTACGTGGCGCTGGTCGAGCGCGGCGTGCAGAAGCTCGACGAGGTCATCGAGATGATGAAGGGCCAGATGGCGAAGGGCCAGTTCCTCCTTCTCTTCATGAACGCCACGCCGCTCCAGCAGGCGATGTTCATGCTCTGCATGGCATGGGCGCACCTTTCATCACTGGCGATTACCCAGCCGAAGATGAAAGAGCTCGTCGGAGACAAAAAGGGCGAGGACCGCGAAAAGTTTCTCAAGGACAACGCGGAAGCGTCGTTCTATTCCGGAAAGGTCGTTTCTTCCCAGTTCTATCTCGGAGCCGAGTTCCCGAAATACTTCGGTAAAATAGAGGCTCTTCTATTCGGCGAAGGCGCGGTCATCAAGGCATCTGATCCGGTCTTCACGGGAATGCTCGAGCAGTAAGAATAAATCATATCAGATCACAACAATGGCCGGGATTTACTTCCCGGCCATTTTTTTTCATTTTGATAAAATATATATTGATAAAATTTACACACCTTGCATAATTATGTCACATTTCGTTTAGAGCCGTCCCTGTTGGTCCGGTAATGAAAAAATTTTTCTATATCGGCGGCACTGTTCGTTACTATGATATTGAATCATTCAATGGACAGGAGGATATCGCCAGGCATGCAGGGAAGATTGTTCGAGCGTGATGAACGGGAAGGGGTAAGGCTGCCGCTTACGGAAGAGGACCGGCAATGCGCCGTCGCGTTATCGATACTCTCGGCTCCGTCCGGGAACAGGATTTGGGGCATGGTGTCGTCGTTCATGCCGGCGGAGCTGTTTCGGCGGGTGGGTCGATCGGGCGTAACAACGGCGACACAGCAGTATCTCGTGGAGACGTACGGCGCACGGCCGATAGATGCTGCGGTGAGAATCGTCGAGGCCGCCGGCAGGAAGAAGATACGAATCCTAACCTACTGGGACGCGGATTATCCACCGCTCCTCAGGGAGATACAGATGCCGCCCCTGACGCTCTATGTCAAGGGCGAGATGCGCGTCCGCAGAACCGTTGCCGTGGTGGGGACGAGGAAATCTGACGCCCGGTCGGCCGTGAACGCCAGACGCATCGCACGGGACATGGCGGCGCGCGGGTACACTATCGTCAGCGGGATGGCCGTTGGCATTGACCGAGAGGCGCACCTGGGCGCCCTTGACGCGAGGGGATGCACCATCGGCGTTCTTGCGAACGGCATTGACATACGATATCCCCGCCAGAACCGGGACCTCTACCGACTCATCGAGGGTTCCACCGGTTCTGCGCTGATATCGGAATATCCTCCCGGCGTGTTTGCCGGAAAATGGACATTCGTCAGGAGGAACAGGATCATCAGCGGGCTCTGCCCGGGAACCGTGGTTGTAAAGGCTGGGGAGAGGAGCGGCGCGCTCATAACCGCGCGTCACGCCCTCGAGCAAAACCGTGAGGTCTTCGCGTGTGCCGGCAATTCCTTCGATGACGAATACGCCGGGTGCAACCGCCTTATCAGGAACGGCGCGGTCCTTGTCGCCAGCTCGGACGATATCATGGAGGAGATTTCGGAATGGCTTGAGGGCGATTGCGCCATGCCGGTTCCGGCGCCGGTTGATCCTGAAAACGCAGCGACAGGATCGCACCGGGATGAAGAGCCTTCGCCCGGCACGCTCGAGGGCAAGATCCTCGGGCTAATCGGCCCTCGGGAATATAGTATAGACGCCATCGTGCGGGCCCTCGGGGAGAGTCCGGGGGATGTCAACGAGGCGATCGTCTCGCTGGAGCTCGACGGCAGGATCATGCGCACCGGGAATGCAATATCAAGATTGTGATAAGCTGACGTATGAAAATAAAACTGATATTCGCGATACTCATATCAGCCCTCATGGCGGTATCAATTTCGCAGATGTTCTCGATACCACCGTATGCCGGGGATATTTTCCCGGTTTATAAATCGGGCTATTTCAAGGAGCTCGACCGCGGCTTTACGATTGTTGCGGACTCCTTCATCGGGATCAAGTCGATGGCAAGGCCGGAATATGCCTGGATTTTTCTCTCTGACCTGGAAATATCCAACGACATGAAAATATGCGTCTACGATTATCGCGGGTACCGGATAAAGGCGCCGGGAGAAAAGGCGGGGCGTCCAGACGAAGAAATTCTTAAGACAGTTAACGCAATGAAACCCGGTATTGAATCGAGCGTGCGCGGCAACAGATACATATCCGTCCTTCCGCTCCGGGTGAGGGGTGAGTGTAAGTTCTGCCACGATCGATGGAACAGCCGCGACGTGATTGGTGCTATCAGATTCGAACGAGGCTATGACGCCACCGTATACTATACCTCGGAGCGGATCATGATTTTTCTGGTAATCGCGATTATTCTCGGTTCTCTCCTCTATGCGGTCCTCCGCTGGGACCCGGGCAGGAATATAAAAGAACTGTTTGACAAATAAATTTATGTATTTCCTGTTGTTATGAAGCGGCGGGAAGGGTCCGGACAGGACGGAAACCAAAACAGGGATGCAACATGAGTAAACGGAACGAAAGCAACAAGGCGGGCACGCTGGTGATTGTAGAGTCGCCGTCGAAAGCCAAGACGATTCATAAATACCTCGGCGACGATTACGTCATCTCATCGTCCGTCGGCCATATCATCGACCTTCCGAAGTCACGGCTTGCTATTGATGTCGATAACAATTTCGAGCCTGAATATATTACCATACGCGGCAAGGCGAAAATTCTCAACGAACTGAAAAAGCAGGCGGCCGGCGCGGCCAGGGTGCTGCTGGCCACTGACCCTGACCGGGAGGGAGAGGCTATATCGTGGCATCTTTCGAATGCGCTGTCGGACAAGAACGGAGACATCAAGCGGATCGAATTTAACGAAATCACGGAGAGCGCGGTGAGGGAAGCGGTGTCGAATCCGCGCGATATCAACATGGACCTGGTCAACGCGCAGCAGGCCCGCCGCATTCTCGACCGGATTGTCGGTTATTACATTAGCCCGATTTTATGGAAAAAGGTGAAGAAGGGTCTTTCGGCCGGAAGGGTTCAGTCGGTGGCGCTCAGGGTCATCTGTGAGCGGGAGCGTGAGATCGACAGGTTTATCCCGGAGGAATACTGGACGGTCGATGTGGAGATAGCCCACGGCGGAAAGAAATTCAGGGCGCAGCTCGTGTCATTTCGCAATGAAAAACTACGGTTGCGAAACAGGAGGGAGGTTGATGCGGCGCTCGAACAGCTGCGCGGCTCAATCCTGACCGTGAAGGACGTCAAGATCCAGGAGCGGAAGAGAAAGCCGCCGCCGCCCTATATAACCAGCAAGCTTCAACAGGATGCCGCCAACAGGCTTGGATTCACATCCCAGAAGACCATGATCATTGCGCAGCAGCTGTACGAAGGGATCGATATCCATGGGGAGGGGCCGACCGGTCTCATCACCTATATGCGCACCGACTCCAACCGCGTTTCGGAGACGGCCCTCCAATCGGTAAGGAGCTATATCGCGAAGTCGTTCAGCCCCGACTATCTGCCTGAGAAAATGAATGTGTATACCAATAAAAAGGGGTCCCAGGACGCCCACGAGGCGATACGCCCAACCGATGTCTTTCGCTCGCCGGAATCGATAAAGGGGGACCTTACGAGGGATCAGTACAGGCTTTATGACCTGATCTGGAAGCGTTTCGTTGCGTCCCAGATGATGCCGGAGATTTCAGAGGTCACGACCATAAACCTGGAGGCGGGCGAGTACCTGTTCAGGGCAAACGGGAGCAGAATACTCTTCAAGGGCTTCACCGCGGTGGATAAGACCGACCGGACCGAGCGCTCGGCGTTGCCACATCTTGCGGCGGGAGACCGGGTGCAGGCCGGCGAATTCTTCACGGAGCAGCATTTCACTACGCCGCCCCCGCGGTATAACGATGCGTCTCTGGTCAAGTTTCTGGAGGAATCGGGGATAGGAAGGCCGTCAACGTACGCGCCGACCCTCAACACGCTGGTCAAGCGGTACTATGTCACCAGGTCGGGAAAACAGCTGGTTCCGACCGTGCTGGGGAAGCTGGTGGACGATATCATGGAAAAGCATTTTGCCTCGCTGGTCTCGATCGATTTTACGGCAAACATGGAGGACCGGCTCGACCATATCGAGGACGCCAGGACAGACTGGAAAGGGATGCTGAAGGAATTTTACGATCCGTTCAAGAACACCGTGGACCAGGCGGAACAGAACATCCAGGAGATGAAGGGGATCCTCGACGAGGAGACGGATATTGTCTGCGAACAGTGCGGCAGGAAGATGGTGAAAAAGCTCGGCAAGTACGGGTTTTTTCTCGCGTGCCCCGGCTTTCCCGAATGCAGGAACTCAAGGCCGCTTCCCCTCGGCAGGTGCCCGCGATGCGATACCGGCGATGTTATCAAGCGTTCCTCCAAGAAGGGAAGGGGCGGGACCTTTTTCGCGTGCACCAATTACCCGACCTGCGAGTTTTTTACAAGGGACAACCCGGCTGAAAAGGCGTGTCCGAAGTGCGGCAAGCTGTTATTCAGGAAAATAATAAAAGGCAAGGGCGAGAAGCTCATTTGCCTGAAAGAAGGGTGTAATTACACCGTGGAGCTCCTGGATGAAACGCTGCCGTCGAACGGCAACGGACAGAACAATTCAGACACAGAGCAGCAGGAGGCATGATCGCCGAAATCGATCTATTCATGAGTTATCTCGGCACCGAGAAGAACTCCTCGCCCAAAACGCTCGAGTCTTACGGCAGGGACCTGGAGCAGTTTGCGCAGTTCCTCTGCGGTGAATTGGGGCAGGAGGTGCGGGAGCGCTACGAGGTTTCTGCGTCCGTCAAAGATGAGGATGTGCTGATTGAATCTATCGGGCCCGCCGACATAACAGCGTTTATCGAATTTTCCTACGACCGGGGGCTGAAGCGCTCAAGCATAGAGCGCAGGATAGCGACCCTGAAATCATTTTTCAGCTTTTTGTTCAACAGGGGATATATATCCGTCAATCCCGCTTTGCGGATAGGGTATCCGAAAAAAGAGTCACGGCTCCCCAAATTCCTTCATCTCAATCAGATCGACGGTGTTCTTGATTTCAAGCTGAAGTCATTTATCGATTACCGGGACCGGGCGATCATCGAGGCATTTTATTCAACGGGCGCACGGGTTTCCGAGCTCTGCTCGGCTGACGTTTCAGACATCGATTTTACCGCGCGGCGCATCAAGGTCCTCGGGAAAGGGGCAGAGGAGCGTGTCGTTTTCCTCACTGAAGCCGCGGCCGGGCTTATAAAACAATATCTTGCCGAGCGCTCCCGGAAATTCGGATCCATGACCGATCCGCTGTTCGTCAACAACCGGGGGGGCAGAATCACCGAACGGGGCGTGTATGATATAGTCGCGAAACGAGCCCGGGCCGCGGGGCTTCTAGACCATGTTTCCCCCCATACGTTGCGGCACAGTTTTGCCACCGAGCTCCTGAATCGGGGGGCTGATATCCGCGCGGTCCAGGAAATGCTCGGGCATAAAAATCTCTCGACAACGCAGATTTACACCCATACGACCAAAGAACGGCTCAGGAAGGTCTTCGAGAAGTTCCATCCGCACGCGCGGAAGAAAAAGCCGGATTGAGGGGAAGTATCGATACCTGACGGGCGAACGGCAGCAGTGTAATCGTCAGTGACGCGTGCTTTGCGGCGGTACGGATGAACTCGTCAATTCTGGCATTTCCCAGCGGGTAGAACCCCTTTTCCATCGGCTTGAAGAAATTATCATGGTGAACAGGGATAAGGATTTGAGGCGCAATTTTAAGAGCGACTTCATTCAGGTAGCGCTCGGTGTTGCCCCTGCCGGCGATTCCCAGCAGGAGCACGTCTGCCCGTGTCCGTTCATACATCCCCGGGATGAAGCCGGCGCTCCCGTGGTGAAGGATGGTGCCGGACGGGTGTTTGACGAGTATGCCGTAGACCCCGCCGAGCCTGTAGGCCGCAGCGCGGGCGGGCAGGGCGAGCGGGCTGTCGATTGTGCCCGGATAGGGCACGCGGTTGAAGAGAACCGGCCCGTGTCCGCTCTCGATAAAGGTAATGCTGAATGATCCGACGCGAAACTGCCGTCCCGGCATTGCCGGTTTCAGCAGTTTCTCGGGAAGTCCCGCCCCCCTTCCTACGTTGAGCGTGCTCTCGGAGCCGATCAGCGGCGCGCCAGCGTGCAGGGCGAAAAAGGGAGCGTCAACCGAATGGTCGAAATGTGAATGGCTCACCAGCACCGCGCCGATGTTGTCGCTGCCCAGTCTGCCGGCCCACTGTCGGATAAGGTCCTGGTCGGCCCTCAGAGGCAGTCCCAGCCCGACCCTCAGCATGCCGAACCTGCTCACGTACGGGTCTATCAGCAAGCTCGTGTCACCGTCGGAAAGGTGGACTCCCGCAGTGCCGAGCCAGGTGATCGTGACGTTGTTGTTTCCCCGAACCTTTTTCATGTTCATTGTGCGTCCCAAATTTAAGATTGTATATGTGCTTCTCAGCGGACAATTAGCCCGCCGCCGAGAACATGCATGTCGTTATTATAGAAGACCGCGGCCTGTCCGGGTGATATTCCTATTTGAGGCTCGTCGAATTCCACCGTGATACCGTCGTTTTTCTCTTTCAGAGTGGCGCGCACGGGCGACTGTGTTGAGCGCGTTTTTACCAGAGCGAGCCTGCCATCGAGTTCGGTCTCCTTCATGTAATTGATCGAGCCGGCGAAAAGGTAATACGATTCGAGGTCTTCCCAGTTGCCCGCAATGATGCGGTTTTCGGCAGCATCGATCCTGACCACGTAGAGGGGACGTGACGCCGCTATGCCGAGGCCGCGTCGCTGGCCGATGGTATAGTGGTGTATGCCGCGGTGGCGGCCGATTACCGTTCCGGCGGTGTCAACGATATCGCCCTCGGCCGGGGCCGCTCCGGTGGCGCGGGCGATGAATTCCGCGTACCGGTTATCCGGGATGAAGCATATCTCCTGGCTTTCCGGCCGTTCGGCGGCCCTGAGTCCGCGCGTAATGGCCAGTTCCCGCACCTCATTTTTCGTGAGTTCCCCCAGGGGAAACATGATATCTTTCAGGCTCTCCTGCGAAAGCATGTACAGAAAATATGACTGGTCTTTAACCTTTTCCGCTCCGCACGCGATGTAGTATCTGCCGCCCGGGGACATCCCGATTTTTGCGTAATGCCCGGTGGCGATCTTATCGCAGCCAAGCGATCGGGCGTGGTCCAGGAGGCGCCCGAATTTTATCAACGCATTGCAGCGGATACAGGGATTGGGTGTCTGCCCCGCCAGGTAGCTCATACAAAACGGCTCGACTACGAGCGCGTTGAAATCTTCCTCCATGTTAACCCTGAGGAGGGGGATGCCGGCGGCATCCGCGACGGCCCCGGCTGAGTCTGTATGCCCCTGCGGCGATGGCCGGCTGAAATGGCGGGTGACAAGCCGGGCGGAAAGCTCGGCCGTCAGACCGACAACCTCATGGCCCGCCTCTTTCAGCAACAGGGCCGCCATTGAAGAGTCGACCCCTCCGCTCATGGCAACGGCAATTTTCATGGCCGGTCATCTCTGTCTATCATACAAAAATCCTTGGTGCGTTGCCCTGCGGCGAAATTCATCCTCGATTGCCTTGTGGACCGTTCCCTTGTGCAGGCCCCAGCGCGGCGCCACCAGGCTGCTCTCTTCCCGGTCGCCCATCAATCGATGTACCGTAACATCCGGCGAAATCCTTTCGATGAAGTCGCAGAGCACTGAAACATAGTCCCTGAGCGTCAGGGGGTTCATGAGCCCAGCATCGAATATTTCCGCCAGCGCGGTGTTCCGGATGATATGGAGATGGTGGAACTTTATTCCGCTCACCGGAAGGCCTTGTAACAATGAGGCCGTTGCCATCATGTCGTTCCAGGTTTCTCCCGGGATTCCCAGTATCAGGTGCACGCAGACGGGGATGTTGCGGATCGCCGCTCTGGTTATGGCGCTTATCGTATCACCATTGGTATGGCCGCGCCGTAAAAATTCAAGGCTTTTATCGTGGCTCGATTGCATGCCGATCTCGAGCCAGAGCTCGAAGCCGGGCCGGCGATATGAACAGACCAGGTCGAGAACGGCATCGGGAAGGCAGTCGGGACGTGTGCCGATCATGAGCCCGATGACGTCATCCTGTGCCGCAGCCAGGTCGTAGAGTTGTTTCAGGAGGGTGAGGGGGCCGTAGGTGTTGGTAAAGGCCTGGAAGTAGGCGATATATTTCGTGGCCGCGTCCGAACGTTTAAAATTCATTTTTGCCGTCGCTATCTGTTCCGGTATCGTCATGGAGGCAAGCATTCCCGGGGAGGCGGAGCCGTCCGGGGGACAGAAGACGCATCCGGAAGAGCCTACGGCGCCGTCCCTGTTGGGGCAGGAGAGGCCGGCGTTTATCGGGATTTTCAGGACCCTACAGTTGTATTTGTCGCGGAGGTAGTCGCTGAATGAATGGTAGGGTTTCCCGTGCCACCGGGCGGCGTTAGAGGGTTCTCTCTTTTTTGTCATGAGCGAAACAGGAGTTTTTCAGGTACTGCTGGTTTTGGTACCTGTTGGGGTTAAGGGTGACGCTGTTTTTGTATCTGGCGCTGATGACATTCAGGTTTTTACCAAGCTTTACGATGTAGATGCCGGGAACAAAACGGACCTTGCGGCTTTTTTGTTTCCAGCGGACGACCTTCCTCTTTTTCTTCTTCGAATAAACCCGTGTTTTTTTCCAGTACGTGTTCTTTGCGTTTTTGAAAGACCTGACCAGCTTTTTGAGCGTTTCGGCGTCGGGGGCGAGCGCTGTTTCAATCGCCTTCTCAAGGCTCTGATTTTGCTCGACCGGAAAGATGATGCTGCGGCTCAGCGGCGCCCTCTTGACGACGCCCGCGGCTGCCGCTGTCTTGGCCGGCTTAATTTTCATAGGCTTTGATTTGCCTGCTTTGTTTTCGACGGCAGTCATGTTGAGTTCGTTGCGGTAGCGCTCGTGCATCTTGGCGAATATCGGCGCGCGGAGAAGGTATTTTCTCGCCAGGGAGTAGTGTTTGCGGGCCAGCCTGTTCTTTTTCTGGCGCTTGTATTTTGCGGCGAGATTGAAATGCCTGGACGAATTGACCAGGTTCTTTTTCATCTTGCTGAAAAAATAGGTGTACTCGCCGAACCGCGAACCGGAATATTTCCTCTCCATTTCCCTGATGACCCTGACCGCCTTATTCGAGTCGACTGCCTGTATGTAGTAGATGGCCAGACGGGCGAGCTTCAGGAGCTCAATACGATCGGGCGATGGGGCGCCTGCCTTCTGCACGTACATCCCGGATATATCGATGGCGAACACTTCTTTTACGGTCTCGATGAGCGCGGTGTACTGGGACTCCACGATTTTATTTATGTATTCCGGGTCCTTCAGGTTCTTCTCCTCTTCGGGATTGGATATGAACCCTGATTCGTAAATTACCGACATCGGGAAATCAATAAAATAGCTGAACCGGGTGTCTCCCACGGCGCCAAATTGCCAGCTGTTCGGCTTCAGACCTTTAGCAACCAGCATCTTGTTCAGTCTCAACGCATAGCTTCGGGAGAATCCGCTGGCGTCCACCTTGTTGTAGAGCGTGAGAAAACCGTCATAGGTGTCACGAATGAATTGCAGTACCTTCCGGCCTTTTCCGTTACGGGTTACGTGAATACCCGGCAGATTTACCCGGCCGTCCGCCTTGTAGAGGACCGATATGTTGTTGAGGTGCTCGGATATTATGAGGAATGCTCCGGCCTTATCGGCCAGCTCAACGGTAGTGGAGAAGGGGATATCTCTGTAGGAATCGCTCATTCCCCTGAGAACGGCCATGTAATCGTCGGTTGACCGGACCTCGATGAATTTATTTTTATTGAGAAGCTTGTACATCTTTCTTGAGATGAGTATCGAATAATATTCCTCGGGGAGGCCCGTGCAGCTCGACCGCCTGGTTGCGTCGCCGCCCTGCCATCTCCCGTCCGGGAGCTTCCCGTGCGCCGGATCGAAGAATATAACCAGCCGGTTTCCCTTCTGGAGGTTTTCAAGGAGATTGCCGTACGTTTGATCGATGCGGTTTACGATGTCCGTGATTTTCTCACGGCTTGCCATGTTTTTTTCGTAGTTGAAAATCCTTTCTATGGACTGCGGCTGAGGATTTTTGAATTGATTATCAGGAGCGGAATAGGAGGCGGATGCTCCGGTGATTATCAGGATCGTAACACATGAAATTATGCGGAAGAATGATGCCATTAGTAATTCTCTGGAACTTGTAATTTTTGGCGCAAATGCTATAGAGCCATATAATACAAAAAAAAGCAACAGATTTTCAATAATTGTTCATGAAATAATGAGTCCTATTAATTATATCGAATTATTTAAAGAAAATATTTGAGTATTATTTGATTAAAATGAAAAAATTATGGCTTGTGCTTAAAATGATTATGCTATAGAGTAGCATCAGGCGGAACAGACTGCGGAGCGTGAAACTATGAACAATCCCTACATTAAATACGAGAAATTATCGAACGAGATAAAGGACGCAATCAAAGAGTATCATAAGTCGCTATCGGCGGTTAAAAGCGATGCATCGTTCGACGAATCGATTGCGGAATGGTTTGCGCAAAAATTTGATGAATGGCTGATGGCGAAATACAGCCAGCCGGGCCAGGTCAGCAGGAGAAAGCATTTCAGGCTTGAAGTGGAGGTCCCCATAAGGATAATCGACACCCTTATAGAGTCATCCAGCGACGATAAGCATGCCATGGAATTCGTCGGAAAAATCGTGAATATCAGCCGCGGCGGCCTGTATTTTATGTATGCCAAACCGATCGAAGTCTCTTCGATCATCAAGGTTATGATCGATTTTTCCGAGAAAGATCGGGAACTCGGCGGCGTAGAGGCGCTGGCGATGGTCATCAGGTCTGACCGGTTAGACGACAATAGTTACGGGATCGGCATCATGTTCAGCAGTATTTACGGAGACAGCAAGGAGAAGCTCGATCTTTTCATACTGAAAAATCTATCCTACTATATCTATTCGGAATAGCCGATATCCCGGCTTCCCGTATTGGCTCACCGTTCAGATGAAATGTTTTTCAGGTAGTTCTTCATATGCGATTTCTTAATGTCGAAGTAGTAGACCTCATAGCGCTTGTGCTCGATGTCCTGCCGCTCCAGCTTTGCGTTGTTTCGCACCAGGTCGAGAATGCCGGCGCGGGTGTTCCTGTCAAATGATACGTCGTCGGCGGCAAGGCTTCGTTCAAGCGACACAAGCGCCCGTTTTCTGGCCTTCGCCCTGATCAGGTCAATATCAGGCGATCCGGATTCTTTCAGCGTGACAATCACCACCCGGTAGAGGTTGTCTGAAAGGAATCCCTCGGATAGGTATTTCTTATCGATATCGATCTCATTCAGGGAAAGGTCTCCGCCGCCTGCCGGGACGTCGGCTTTCCTGCTCTCCTTTGAACAGAAGAGCGAGAAGGCCGTCAGCAACGAAATAAGCGGGATTGCGCACAAGGCGTGTTTTTTTAACATGGCTCATCTCCTGGATGTCGTGGAGTCTGTGCTGGCGCTCGCGCCGTCGGGATTGATGATCGCTTCCAGCTTCTTCTTCAATCCTGTCTTGAATATGCGGTATCCTATGATCATCGAATGCTTTTCATTGTAATAAACAAACGCTATTCGCCCGCCGCCGGCGAGCTTCTCTGTTTTTGACTCAAGGACGCTTATTTCTTCCTGCGTGAGGCTCCCTCTGGGGCCCTGGCCGGCGGCTGAGCGTGCTTCAAGGCAATACTGCGCGAGGTTTTTAGCCGTCAGATCCCTGAGGTCGGCGTTCTTTCCCTTTACGTACGAGCTTTCACGTCCCTCAACCAGACCCATCGCGTCTTCATCCGGTTCAATTTCCAGAATTGCCTGATAGCAGTTGTCGGAGATGAACCCGTTGGTCCTGATTTCAAGGCTGTTCTTCACGCCCGACGCGCACGCGAAAAGAGCGAGTGCGAACGGGAGCGCGGCTGTCATAATGTGTCGATATTTTCTGTTTTTCATGGCCGATCCTGATTTCAGCTTTTTTTGAGCGCGTCTATGATGCTCCGTATATCCTGGGCGCGCGGGTGCCCTGGTTTGATAGAAAGCAGTTTTTCAAAATGATATAACGCTTTTTCTTTATTTTTGATTTTTCGGTAGTAGAGCATACCGAGCTCCTCATGGGCGTCGTAGAGCGACTTGTCGATTGCCAGGGCTTTTTCGAAGGACTGGGCGGCCTCCTGATAATTGCCGGTGTCACGATACGATATGCCGAGGAAGAAATGCGTCTGGCCGTCGAGCGGCTTGATCTTCAGTGCCGTGCGGTATTCCTCGATCGCTTTGGGAAACTGTTTAGATTCGCGGTACGCATTGGCGAGGTTGTGGTGGGCCGTGAATGAATCCGGGTTCTGATCGACGGCCTTGCGGTACAGATCAATGGCCTTATCGTACTGCTTTTTATCGGAATAGAGCTTGCCCAGGTTGACGAATGCCTTGGTATCTTTCGGGTTGATATCAATGGCCCGGTTGTACGATTCGATCGCCTTCTCCTCATTTTTCATCGCGTCGTATGATTTACCCATTTCGTAATAGGGGGCGTGGTCGTTTTTCCTGATCTCCGACGCCCGTGAGTACATATCGACCGAGCGGGAGTAGTTTTCCCGTAGATAATAGACGAGGCCCAGGTTGAAAAATGCCTGGTAATACTCCGGATCCAGCTCAATAGTCTTCTCGTAGTGGCGGACCGCGCTCGCATAGTCCTTCATTTCATGATACGTTTCGCCGAGCTTGAAATTGGTGTCGGGGTTATCGGGACGTCGGTCGTAGTCTTTCAGGAAGTAGTCAAGGGCGTTTCGGTAGTCCTTGCTGTCGAAATAGACGCACCCGAGATTATAATAGGCCCGATCGAGCGTCGGGTCCTGCGATATGGATGTCTTGAAGTCGCTTATAGAGCGCGCTCTTTCATGGAGCTGTACGTACGAAAGCCCGCGGGAATAATACGCCTTGGGGAATGTGTGCCGTATCTGCACCGCCTTGCCGAACGCGTTAGCGGCCGGACGGTATTTTTTCTGGATGTAGTAGACCAGCCCGAGATGGTACCATGCGTCCGCGTGCCCGGGATTGGCGGCCACCGCCTTTTCGAAGGCCCGGGCGGCAGGATCGTACATTTTCTTATTGTAATATATCCGACCGAGCCAGTACCAGGAATGATCGTCACGGGGATCGGCCTCTACCGCTTTACGGTAGGCCTCGACCGCGCCGTCGTAATCCTTGTCTCTGCGCCGCTGGTCTCCAAGCTCCCGCCATTTTTTGGCGGCCTCCGCAAGCCCGCTCTCTCCACCGGCAGGCTTTCGTCCCGCTCCGCCGCCGGAAATGGTGCCAGACTCGCCGGCGTCTTCGAGCCTGTCGGCCAGGCGCTCGTCGGGTCCGACTACCTTCGCGGGAGCCCTGTCTCCTTCAAGCATTCGCAGGGCGTTTTGGTATTTCCGCCTAAGGTTTTTGTCTCTGCTGTTGTATTCGAGGGCATCGCGATAGCGGTTCGCGGCTTCGCCCCAGTCTCCCTTCCTCGCGTGAATATCGCCCAGCCGCTCGGCGGCCAGTGCGTCGGAGGGGTCTATTGAAAGAGCTTTTCTGAATGACGCGATTGCGCCATCTGTTTTTCCGAGCTTCAGCAGGGCCTCGGCGCGGCCCCGGTGATATTTCGATTTTTTCGGGTTTAAGCCGATTGCCGTATCGTAATTCTTCAGCGCTTTATCATACTTCTTCGCCTGGAAATAGAGGTTGCCGAGGTTGTAATAGCCCTCCGGGTCGTCGGGATTCGCCCGGATTCCCTTTTTGAGGACCGCTATGGCCCCATCGAGGTCTCCTCTCCTGAATTTTTGGCGCGCGATGTTCCGATAGCTCTCCTGGTCCTTCGGTGCCACCGTTCGGGCGCGTCGGTATTCATCCAGCGCCTTCCGGAATTTTTCCTGGTCGTCGTATACGTTGCCGAGGCGGTTGTAGGCGGAAGGGTGGGCCGGCCGGTGTTTTTTCGCCAGGTTGAAGGTCTCGATGGCGCGGTCATAATCTCCCTTGAGGGCGTACGCGTGGCCGAGCTCGTTAAGGGCGTCATAATTATACGGGTCGTATTTGAGCGCGCGGCGGTAATAATTGATCGCGCGGTCATACTCCTTCATGGACTTGTAGATGTTCCCTATCTGGATGAGCGCGTTCACGTCCGAGGGGTTGGCCTCGAGCAGAAGCTCGTATGCCTCGATCTGCCTGAGGCGGCGGTCCTCGATCGCGTCTGACGGGCGTTTTGTCAGCAGGGACACCACCAGTATGCCGGCACCGATGACCAGGAGTATCAAAATCGCCCCGATGATAATATATTTCCGGTTGTTGTTGTAATACTTCATGGCAGCCTCTTACAGGTCATCATCCTGGTAAATATCTTCAAGTTTCCGCTTTGTTTTTTTGGACTCATGCCCCTCTTCCTTATCCGTGCTTGTATGAATGGTCTTGTCAATGGTGGCACCGCCGAGCAGAAGGGCCTCCTCGATGGAGATGTCGCTGCCGGGCGGGGGTAAGACGAAGTTCGGGTCCCGCAGCAATTCGATCGCGCGCTTGATCTTGTCATACTGCGGATCATCCTCCGCGATTCGAATATAGGTCTCCCAGTTTTCTATGGTATTGTTCTTGTCCCGCAGCAGAACCAGGTATGCGAGTCCGATGTGATAGTATGCGAATTTAAGCTTGTCGTCGACCTCGATTGCTTTCTTGAAGTAGTCAACCGACAGCTCGCCATTTTTCTTGTAATAGTAGATCTGGCCCATCCGGAAGTAGTTCTCGCCGACATCCGGCCTGAGTTCGACGCTCTTCCGGTAGAGATCCAGGGCGCCGTCGTATTTTCTGTTGATCAGGAAAATGTCGCCAAGATATGAATAGGCCAGGGCATTCTCGGGGTTGCTGTCGATTATCTGTTGGAGCAGGGATTCCGCAAGGTCGAATTTCTTCTGGAAGAAGTAGGCGGTAGCCTTCTGAAAGAGTCTGTCCTTCCCGTTGTCCTGGGCGCCGGCCCCGACGGGTGATAGCAATAAAACGGCAGGAAGGAGAAATATCAACGCATGTTTCATTATTAAACAGACCGCCGATAGTTATCGCCTCGGGAGTGGAGCCGGGAATGATATAAATCCTGAAAAATCCAAGACGCTACCTCCATGTATCATTAGACATCTTTCAGGCTTAAATGCACCTGTTTTTTTTATTTTTTTCAAGAATATTGCTTTTACGGTGATCATACCGGCCAATCAGTTTGTTCCGCGATTATCGATAAGTATCATCGTTATGCCCGATTCGCGTATCATCTCCTGCGCGAGTGGATCGTTGTACGGCTCCCTGCAGATGATTTTGGCGATGCCGGCGTTTATCAGCATCTTTGTGCAGATCGAGCAGGGCTGATGCGTGACGTATATGGTCGAATTGTTAATCGATACGCCGTGGTACGCCGCCTGTATGATTGCGTTTTGCTCGGCATGGAGCCCCCGGCATAGCTCATGGCGTTCGCCCGAAGGAACATTAAATTTCGTCCTCAGGCAGGTCTCTTCGGTGCAGTGCGAGATATTGGAGGGCGCCCCGTTATAGCCGGTCGTCAGTATTCTTTTGTCCTTGACGATGATTGCTCCCACGCTTCGCCTGATGCAGGTGGACCTGGTCGCGACATCCTCGGCTATTTTCATGAAATAATCATCCCAGCTCGGTCGTGCCATCAGCGTTCCACCTCATATTTGAAATTGAGCGATGTTGATACAGGACGGTCCACGTGTATCCGGATCTCCGCCTGAAGGGGTATGTGCGGTTTTTCGAATTGGATCAGGGAGCGCTTCGGTGATGCCACGGTCTCGGGATGGCCGTCGGCAAAGACCTGTAATTCGTATCTGTCGAGGACCGCGTTTTGCGTATCGGTCTCGCCCGCTTTCAGGGAGAGCGACGCGATGTTTCGGCCTACGGGCTTTTGGGCCACCAGGGTGCCGCCGTGCGTGATGACGAGATCGGCCATGCCGCCGGTGAACCGGATGGTGCTCGAACCGCCGTCCGCTGTCCTGGTTGAGAGGGAAAAGATGTAATCGCGCGATTCCCTCTCCCGCGCGATGGAAAACCTGAAATTCATCTTACCGTAGTTGAAAGAGGTCGACTGGTATTCTTCGCCCGGTTTTCTGCTGGAGAAGAAGATGTAGAGAACGACGATCAGCGCCAGGTTTACCACGAAAAGGCCGGTCGAGAACCTTTTTCTTTTCGCGGTGCGTTCGAGGCTCTCCTGCGACCTGAATCGCCGGATGGTCCGCTCGGCAGGAGTTTCGTATTCCGGTTGTTGTCCACGTACTGGCATGTTTTGGCGGTCGGGTTTAAAATAAAAAACGTATGTAGTATCACTACATACGCTTCATGTTGATGTCAACAATTTATTAGGGATTACCGGGGGCGCTTTATAACGACTTTTCCAGTTCCTGTATGCCTTTCATGATGATCTGGTACTCTTTCGAATCAATGTGAAAGGAGCCAAGATATCGTTTGAAATATTCAAGCTGTTCGCGTTTCCACCTGTTCATCTCGCTTTTCTTTGCTGCCATAACGCTCTCCTCCCATATGATACGTGTTATTCATACTTTCGGTATCTGTGCTGCATGCCTTGAGCCAATTTATGCGGATATAAAAAAAGGCGGCATTTTGCAATGCCGCCTTTTTTGGTCATATGTTATCAGTGTTATTCGCAGATTTCGAAAAGGGCCGCGGCACCCATGCCGCCCCCAATACACATCGACTCTATGCCGTACTTGACGCCCTTTCTCCTCATGTTTGCGATGAGGGTGGCGGCCAGCTTGGAGCCGGTGCAGCCCAGCGGGTGGCCGAGAGCAATGGCGCCGCCGGATATATTGACGCGCCGATCCGGAGAATCCGACGACCACAATTTCTTGTCGTCGATTCCGAGCTGCTGGGAGCAGTAAAGGGCCTGGGACGCAAAAGCCTCGTTCAGCTCAATGAGCAGGCTTTCGGTCTTGAGCTTGTTAAGGTCCCAGCCGACGAGCTTGAGCAGCTTGGGGATCGCGTACGCGGGGCCGACGCCCATCTCGTCCGCCCTGCAGCCGGCGGTGGTATAGGCTATCAGCTTCACCAGCGGCTTCAGGCCGTACTTTTGTACGGCGTCACCGCTCATTATGACTGAAGCGGCCGCCCCGTCGGTGGTCTGGGAGGAATTCCCCGCAGTGACCGACCCGGTGGTGGCGAAGGCCGGCCGCAGCTTTTTCAAGCCTTCCATCGTGGTGTCCCTGACGCCGTCATCAAAATCCTGTATAAAGGTTTCCCGCACGATGGTGCCGTCCGGTTTTTCCACGAACCGCTCGGCCGTGGTCGGGACGATTTCCGTGAAGTACTTGTTCTGTTGCGCGTCTTTGGCTTTCGCCTGTGAATGGAAGCCGAACTCGTCCTGCATCTCGCGGGTTATCTTGTACCTGTTCGCCACGTTTTCAGCCGTGATACCCATCGACATGTAGACGTGGGCGCATTCCTTGGACCAGTCGGGGTGGGGCCGCGGCAGGTTTCCGCCCATCGGCACGATCGACATCGACTCGAGCCCGCCGGCCATGCAGACCTCTGACCATCCCGCCATGATCCGGAGCGCAGATAACGCTATTGATTCGAGCCCGGAAGAGCAGAACCTGTTGACCGTGGCGCCCGAAACCGAATCCGGGAACTTGGCCATTTGTAGCGCCACCCTGCCGATATTGAGTCCCTGCTCGGCCTCGGGAAAGGCGCATCCCAGCATGAAGTCATCGACTGCTGCCTTGTCGAGTTTGATTTTGTCTATAGCGGCATTCATTGCTTGGACAATGAGGTTCTCAGGCCTTGTTTGAGAAAGAGCACCCTTGCCGCGCCGGCAGCCGGGCGTTCTTACCGCACTGACTATATACGCATCTCTCATATTTTTCCTCCTGTATTCACATTTTATTTAGATCATCAGCGGCTTGCCGGTGGCCATGATATGGGCCGCCATCTTCTGGGTCTCTTCAGTCTTCCAGAGGTCCACGAAGGCCTCGCGCTCGATCTTGCAGAGATAATCTTCTGAAACGAGCTGTCCCTGACGGGCCTCGCCGCCTGACATGCAGTAGATGCCTTTCTTGGCTATGAACGCCATGTGCTTGGGCACGTATCCGCCGATGCTCATGTCCTGCATGTTCGCCCATACCATACCCTGGGCTTCACGTCCCATGACCGGGTATTTTTTCTTAACGGGCGGAACATAGCCGTTGGCCACCAGGCTGAGGACTTCCTTCTTGGCCTCGCCGATCAGGTTGTCTTTGTTGAAGACGATTCTGTCGATCAGGCGGAGGAAGCCGTTTTTACGCGCCTCCTGGGCCGACATCGAAACTTTGGCCTGCGCTACCAGCAGGAAGGCGGGTATCAGGTACGCGCCGTAGTCCGCCAGCTTGACGGTGGCGGGTACGCCGTCCATGTACCGCTGCCACAGGTGGATCATGCCGCATCCGCCGGGGATAAGGCCGGCTCCGATCTCGACGAGTCCCATGAAGAGCTCGGTGTGCGCCACGATGCGCGCGGAGGCGAGGCAGAGCTCACAGCCGCCTCCCAGCGTCATGCCGTAGGCGGCCGCCACAACGGGAACCGGCGAGTATTTGATCGCCATGATCATGGTGTGGAGGTCCTTGATCATCTTGTCGATGCCGTTGAAGTTTTTGTTCTTGGCCATTTCGCCCATGTAGCCGAGATCGCCCCCGGCCGAAAAGGCGCCGGGCATCCCGGGTGCCTGGTTGCCGAGCACCAGGCCGATGCCGTTCTCCTGGGCGTACATGAGGCCGTCGGCGATCATCTGTCCCATTTCGCCGTTCATTGCGTTCATCTTGGTGTGGAACTCGACGTTGAAGACACCGTCGCCCAGGTCGATGAGGGAAGCTGACTTGTTGGCTTTAACGACCTTCTTGTTCGCCCTGAGGATCGCGAGATTGATGGCGAGCGGGTTGGTCGGGACCTCTTTGTATTTCATGGTCTTGATGTCGTAGAACATCTTTTTGCCCTTTTCAACCTTGTAGAAGGAATTGACCTTTTTGGTGAGCATCATCTGAAGTTTTTTCGGGATCTTCATCCCTTCTTTCTTCATCCGGTCAATCGACTTCTTCAGGCCGATGGCGTCCCAGGTCTCGAAGGGGCCCATTTCCCACGCGTATCCCCACTTCATCGCGTTGTCGATCTCGACGATGTTGTCTGCGATTTCGGGGATTCTGTTGAAGGAATAGAGCATCATTCCGGCAGTGACTTTCCACGCGCACTTGGATCCTTTATCCGTGCCATACACCAGCGCCTGGAGCTTTTGCGGAAGGGTCGCAGCCTTTTTCGCGGCTGCGAGACAGGGGAAGCTGGGCTTTTCATATGTCTCGTATTCCAGAGTCTTGTAATTGATGACTTTGTCGATCTTCTTCCAGTCGGGGGTTATTTCCTTCTTATAAAATCCCTGTTTTGTCTTGTTGCCCAGCCATTTCTTTTCGACCAGTTTGCCGACAAACGCCGGCAGTTTCAGACCTTCACGCGACTCGTCTTTCGGGCAGAGATCGTAGCAGTTGTTGGCCACGTGCGAGAAGGTATCGAGACCGACGAGGTCGGCGGTTTTGAACGCCGCGGTTTTCGGCCTTCCGGCGGCCGAGCCGAACAGGGCGTCGATTTCGGGAATGGTCATGTCCATTTCCATCATTACCTGCATGGTGGAGACCATTGAGTAGACGCCGATACGGTTGCCGATAAAGTTCGGGGTGTCCTTGGCCCAGACGATTCCTTTGCCGAGGACCCGCTCGCCGAAGTCGGCCATGAATTTTAAAATATCTTTCTTGGTTTCCTTGCCCGGGATAATTTCCAGCAGATGCATGTATCGCACCGGGTTGAAGAAGTGCGTGCCGAGGAAATGCTCTTTAAACGCCTTGGTGCGGCCCTGAGCTATCTGGTTCAGGGGCAGACCGGAGGTGTTCGTGGATATGATGGCGCCTTTCTTCATGATTTTTTCTATCTTGCCGAAAAGTTCCTGCTTGATCTTCAGGTTTTCAACGACAACCTCGACGATCCAGTCGCACTCGGCCAGCTTTTTAAAATCGTCTTCCAGGTTTCCCGTCTGAATAAGGGAAAGGTCTTTCTCCTTGTCCATTAACAGCGCTGGTTTTGATTTTTTAAGTGCATCCATACCTGCGTTCACGATCCTGTTTCTCGCTTTTGGATCTTTTTTTTCATCGTCTTTAAGATCAAACGGGACGATGTCCAGCAGGATCGTAGGTATCCCTGCGCTGGCACACAGAGCGGCAATACCTCCACCCATTATGCCAGAGCCTATAACGGCTACTTTTTGGATCCTTCTAACCATAGAGACCTCCTGTTTAAGTCATATATTATTTAAATATATTTTGTGGGGAGAAAAGTTATTATTTGGAGTTATTACATTATAAAAGAACCAAATCTTTTCTCCAAGATAACTTGAAATGCAAGATCCATGATTCTTTATGTACTGTTCAATGGCCTTCAACATGTATGTGTCTTTCGCCTGACGGATACCGGAGAGAGTTCCATACCTGTATCATTCCATAGTATTTATTATTTATAATCACGAATCTATTAGGTCAATCATTATTTGGTTGTACAAAATGTCAATAGTTATAAGAGCTTCGGTTGAAAAATGCTGATAAAAAAATGAGGTTTTTTGCCTGGCACGGGTTCCTTGACGCGTATGTTAAACATGACATTTGTGTCAGAATAAAATAGAAAAAAAAATTACCCCGTAAGTATCACTGATTTTTGTTATGCCCTGTATATTAATTTTTGCTATGGGCGTGATACTCACATCACAATAATAACGGCGATAGAATAGCGTTTCGACGCTTAACAGAACGCCTGCCATCCGGATATTGCCGGCCGCCGGGGTTATGCTCAAGAATTTGATGAATGGGCATCAGTATTTCAGTTGACAACCGAGCGTAAGGCCAAAAAATGGATGGAGGAACATATGGCGCCGTACCCAAGTGGCAAGGGAGAGGTCTGCAAAACCTTTATGCAGCGGTTCGAATCCGCTCGGCGCCTCATATCCCGCCCAGGTGGTGGAATTGGTAGACAC
>JAFGBT010000035.1 GCA_016933025.1 Spirochaetota bacterium
CCGATTCTTCCGGATCGAGCGTTATCCGGTACCGGATAGCAACAGCGGGGTCCAGCACCGATCCCGCGCTATCTGAAAGCGCCCGGGATTCGTACATGGCACAGGGAGAGACCGCGGTGTTCCATCGTCCGATGAACCGCGCCCGATCCGTTTCATAGGATATTCCTCCGGGATCCACTCCGTACGCGGTCATCAGGTGAAAATAACATGGTGTTTTTTCGGATAGGGAACGCGGTCGGCGGTGGCAGAGTATCGCATGCCGCTCCCGGTCGATTTCGGTCTGGACAAAAAGATTGCTGAAAGCCGGATGCAGGGCGTCCGCGGCAATCGGTGCGATTGCCACTTCCGTGTAACTGGTTACATCGATCTCCCTGCGGGTCCGGGTGCGATTGGTAATGCGGGTACGCCGCAGTTCGATGTCATCCTCGGGGGAAACAACGATCGTTGTGTGCGCATCGATGCCGTGGTCCTGCCGGCGGAACTCGGCGCGCCCCTCGGAGAAAATAACTTCGTAATATTTTGGCTGCACGAGCGTCGGCTGATACGCGGTCGACCAGAATTCGCCGCTTGATACGTCCCGGATGTAGCAGAATGAGCCCCAGTTATCGCAGGTTCCGTCTTCGCGCCAGCGCGTGAGTGCGAAGTCGTTCCAGCGGCTGTAACCCCCTCCCGCGTTCGTGACCATCACGTTGTATCTGCCGTTTGACAGTAACTTCACCTCCGGCATCGGAGTGTCAGGGCTGTTGAATACGCGCACCGGCATGTCCGGGCCGATGAAATTCGCTTGAAGTTCCGGGAGCTCTGTGGTATGCGAATAAAATGCCGTGGCCTTCGGTATCCGCTCTTGAAGAAGCAATGCAGTAGCCTGGAAGATCGGTTCCGCATGAAACCGCTTCTGCATCGGACGGTCAAGGATCACATAGGCCAGCGCGAGGAAGCTCATGCCCTCATGGTGGGCCATGAAGGACCGAACGACGGCGTTCGATTCACCGTGCGGAAGCCTGGACGCGGTGTAGTCGACCGCCTCGTACACGCCATACCTTCCCGCAAATCCCTCGGACGCGAGCCGCTGAATATTTTCACACGCCTCCTTGGGCGCCACCATGAGCGCCAGCACCGAAGCATAGGGCGCGATGACACAATCGTCGGCGAGTCCGCGCTTGAGCCCCAGACCGGGCACGCCAAATGCCCGGTACTGGTAGTTGAGGCCGGCATCGATAAGGAAGTATCCGGATTCAGACATGCCCCACGGAACGCCGCACTGCCTCCCGTATTCGATCTGCCGGGCCACGGCCGCCTTGTATGTCTGGTCGAGCAGCGAGTATTCGTACGCCGGCATTACGAGAAGCGGCATCAGGTACTCGAACATTGACCCGCTCCACGACAGGAGCACCGGCCTTCCGCCGGCAGTGGTGAGCTGCCGACCGAGAGCGAACCAGTTCTCTTGAGGAAGCTGTCCCTGCGCTATCGCCACAAAACTGCACAAACGCGCTTCCGAGGCAAGGAGATCGTAGTAACTCGCGTCCCTGCGGCGTTCGTTCACGTTGTAGCCTATGGACAGAAGGCGGCGGTCCCTGTCGTAAAGGAAATCATATTCCATTCGGGCAAGCTCGCCCGCGTGCATCGCCAGGCGTTCAATAATCGCGTTCCTTTCATTGGCGCGGTTACCTGCCTCCCTGATAAGCCGCCGCATCTCATCTGGCTTCGCTTTCTCAACAGGCGCCGCTTCTGAGCATGGCGGTTGATCGAATGCCGGCATGAGTGTCGCCGTGCGGGAACCCAGTTGCCGCAATGTCGGGATTGCGTCGCTATCCGGAAACTCGCGGAGCAAATCGGATAAAACCGGCGATCCCGCCCACGGGGCGAGAAGGTTCAGCTCGTCACAGGCGGCCTTGCATTGACGGGCCAGCGTCTGCGCCCACCATGATAGCGGTGTATCAGGTCCGGAAATTATGGCATCTGCCATTGTCTCGGCGGAAGCTGAAAGGTGCTCAAGGCACTGCCGCGCGGACCCGAGGGTTGCCGGCTTATCATGGCAGACTGCCTCTATGTCCTTCTTTAGATCCGCGAGCTGGTCTGGCGGCGTTCCCCCTGCCGATATTTCCACGAGAACCCGGAGAGTCTCCCGGAGACCGTCAAAAAACCGCGGCCCTACTATCGGCTCGTCGGGAATTTCAAGCAGGCCCGACCGAAGTGTCAGGAGATAGGCCGCGAGGTTCCCGCTGTCTACCGTTGAAATGTAGTTGGGCGGCAACGGCTCCAGGGACCGGGTGTCGTACCAGTTGAAGAAATGCCCCCGGTAGCGCTCAAGCCTGTCCAGCGTGTCAAGCGAGCGCGCCGTGCGATCGATACACTCGCCCGCTGTCACATAACCGAAATCATACGCGGCCAGATTCGAGAGAAGCGCAAGCCCTATGTTCGTCGGCGATGTCCGATGAGCGACCGCGGCGACCGGATGCTCCTGGTAGTTGTCGGGCGGCAGCCAGTTATCTTCCGGACCGATAAATGTCTCGAAGAATGCCCAGATTTTACGGGAAAGATTCAGGAGAAAGTCAGTCTGTTCGGCCGAAAGGCGCTCTTCTCTGCGGTCGAGTGGCCTGCTGAGCCACCATGCAATAGCCGGTGAGGCAAGCCAGAGTCCCAGTACCGGCCAGGCAGCGTAAACGGCTTCCGGCATGAACAACGCGAGATAGATCACCGCTGCGGCGGCTGTGACCGGGGCGATCCACATGGTCAGATAGGAACCGGCGAGGCCCGTGCGACCGGTGCGCTTCGAGTCGGCGGCTGTATTCCACTCGAGCAGATGCCTGCGAGTGATCAGCATCCGCACGAGGGTGCGCAGAACCGCGCCCAGGCTGTAAAACGCCTCGTAGGGCATGCACGCGAGCGAAAATGCCGACTCCGCCAATCTCCTGCCGGCTGAATTCATTGCCGCCGAGAGGTGCTGGCCCCGACGCACATCATGCGGTTTCTTAACCGCATCCAGACAGGAAATGATTATCGAGGGCAAACCGATTATTCCGATCACTGCCGCAGTCCAGAGCCAGGCCGGTGACAGGATCGTCCAGCCCAGGAGGAGCATGAGCAAAAGCGCAGGCGGGATGAGACTCCGCCGGAGGTTGTCGATTATCTTCCATCGAGACAATCCCGAGAGCGGGTTTCTGTGCAGGCGGCCGTCCGGACCGGGAACGACCGGGAGCAGCCACCGCACCAGTTGCCAATCGCCGCGGATCCACCGGCGCCGGCGGTTAACGTCCGCGCTGTAGCGGGTCGGATATTCCTCGAGGAGCTGCACATCGCTCAGAAGCCCGGACCGCGCGTGGCACCCTTCCAGAAGATCGTGGCTGAGGACCAGATTTTCCGGCAGGCGTCCCTTGAGCGCGCGCTCGAACGCATCAATGTCGTAGATCCCCTTGCCTATGAACGAGCCTTCCCGGAACAGGTCCTGGTAGACATCGGAGACGGTGCGCGTATACGGGTCGATGCCCGGTTCGCTCCCACACAACTGCGCGTACCGGGAGCGGTTTGTGCCCTGCAGAATGATGGCCACGCGCGGCTGAATTATGCCGTATCCTTCGGTCACGCGCCGCCTGACGTCATCGTACCGCGCACGGTTCAGCGGATGCGCCATGGCCCCGGCAAACTGCCGGGCCGAGTCGCGCGGCAGGCGCGTATCCGTGTCGAGGGTGATGACATACTTCACGTTCGAGAGGATATCCGTGTTCCCGACGACATGAGAGAAGCTCGCCCGTGCCCCGTTCCGAAGATAGGAATTCAAATCGGCGAGCTTTCCCCGCTTGCGCTCATAGCCCATCCAGATCTTTTCACGGGGATTCCAGCGACGCGGGCGATGAAAAAGAAAAAACCTGCCCCCATCCGGATCACGATACTTTTCGTTCAGCTCTTCGATTTTTCGCTGCGCCAGCCCAACGAACCGAGCGTCCTCGGGCATGACTTCTTTGCCGGCGTCGCTGAGATCGGTCAGCAGGGCGAAGAACAAGTTGTAATCCTGGTTAGCCAGGAAACGCACTTCCAGCGCCTCGGCCAGGTCCTCGATATGGTTTTCGCTCATGAGCATAGTCGGGATCACAACCAATGTCTTCGATTCCGGCGGGATCCCTTCAGAGAAGTCCATACGCGGCAGCGGATGCGGCGCCGCAAGAAGCGTAACCGCCCAATTCACAAGCGCGACCGACAGGTGTGTTGCGCATAAAAATGAGAGGATAATGAACAGCCCGAATGGCCATCCCTGCAGACCGCCTTCATCATTTAATAGAAGAAGTCCCCAGGCGAACATCGCCGTGAGAAGCGTAATTGAGCCAATGTACATGAGCAGAGGAAACCGGCGAATTGCGTTTTGCAGAGCCTTGGAAGCGGATATGCATACTCCTGTCGATCGCTCGAGCCTCTTCAATCCATTATCGATCAGATAATAACCGACATGCGCTGCCCGATCGCCGTTGCCCTTTTCTACCGCGCCTTCCTGCGATAAAAGGATTGCCTTTCGCGCTACTTCGACTTCGGACAACCCGCTGCCCTTTGCGATCTTCTCTATTATGTGCCTATAACGGTCGCGGGTCGTAAAATCCATTTCACGGTAGAAACCACCGGGGTCCTCGCCGAGAGTTTGATTGACAACGCTCATCGTCTCGACAAACTCGTGCCAGTCCATCGCGCTCAGGAATCGGAGACTGCCGAAGCTGTTGCTCATCGACACCTGGTCGGCGGCCTGTTGCTGGATTTCCGAATGCACCAGTTGTTGTATTGTCGATCCTGATTCAGAGAGACGCTGCTCGATCCAGGTCAGCGGCAATGCAAGGTCAGAACTCTGTCCCTGGAGTCTGCGCGTAAGTTCGGCGACAAAAGAACTGACCATGGGAGGGTCCGATCGCACCATTTCCGCGATCACAAGAATAAGGCTCTTCGGGTCCTTCTCCGCGATCTCGATCATCCGGTCGGCCCAATGATCAGCGCGGTTCTGTTCGGCCATATCCGATGCGATCCGAGACGCGACGCGACGTAGATTCTCGATCAGCGCCAGGCGCAGCATGATTGGAATTGCCCACAATTCTCCCAATTTCAATATGCTGACGGACTGGTAGGCCGTAACAAAACTGCTGAGATTTTCCGGATCCACCCGCCCGTCTCCGTGTGAAATCGTTTCCAAAGCGATATCATATACACGCGGCAGGCCGGCCGACGGGCCATTCTTAAGGCGCGGTAATTCCTGGCTGTAACCCTTCGGCAAATGCCTCCGTGCAATGCGAATCTGCTCTTCGATCAGATAAAAATTGTCAAGCAGCCATTCTCCGGCCGGAGTAATCCTTCGATTCCCCTTGATCGCTTCTGCAAGCATGGTGCGGACTTTCAGCAGGACGACCTCATTCTCCGCCAGTCGCGCAATCAGGAGAAGACGGCCTGAAACACGTTTCGGTTCCACCACGTGGGATCCCGCGAGGATCCTGCCGTGCTCCCGCATCTGTTCGGCGCTGAATAACACCGAACGCAGCGGCTCCTCCACGCCGGCGTACCGGTGAACCCGGACACCGCAGAGGCGTGATATTTTATCGGTCAGGGACCAGCGATGTGTTATACCGCTCATTTTTTTATTGCGAGTCTCCATCCTTCAAGAAAATGAATCGACTAAACATTTCCATCCGGAACGTCATACGCGGCAAATGTTACTATTCCCAAATTGCATGAGTATTTTAAAAGCTGTCTGAGAAAAATAATCTATGAAAGGATCGTTGTCTGAATCTAATTATACGGGATGCGTATAATTTAGCAAGCGTATGTCGCATACTGCCCGGCGTCATCCCACCTCAGTTGCAATTGCTGAGACCCCATACTGTTAAATGTAATAGTGCCAATAATAACCTGACATTCATGTGGCGATTGCTTACTATAAAGTAAGTCGAAATTATTAAGCATGTCAATAAATTTATATACCGTCATCTGTTCACAATATACATCTATTTACACAATTCGTGGAGGCTTCGCGTAACCCTTAATTTGAAAAATGAAAATATTAACAAAATTTTAACGTATAACCGACTCATTCTTACATCATCAAAATAGTCAAATGCTTAAAATTATATTAGAATTTGCATATGGCTATTAGTGAACGCCGCTCAAATAATAAATTCAGACTTTCAAATTTTGTGATAACAATTGCAGAAAGCGGGATAAACGCCAGTGAATATATCTATTACGAAAAAGAGAACATTATACGAGAGACCTCACATCCGGCTACAATTGATAAAAATGAACAATCACTCATAATACAAATGAATTATATGAAGGGTAAAAACATTAGTCTTACACTCGATGAATTTACAGACTTTTTTAAAAACCTGCCGGAATTGGCCATGACGAGATATTATCAATTATATGATCACCACAATAATAACAAATATATAAATGAAATCAATTTATTGAGTAAATATTCAACAATGGACATAGAGATTCTCAAATAACATGAAGAAGAATTTTATCACCCATAAAACATCTCCAATCACCCTTTTATCATTAGGATATGTAATACTCATAGTAATAAGCGCCGGCATTCTCTCATCGCCATTTTCTTCGACAAATTCTGTTGTCACTCCATGTTTCTCATGTATTTAATACAGCGTTTATCATAGGCAATCTTACAACAAGGCTGCGGCTAAAAGAGATATTCCCGAGAAAGAGGGAAAAAAATCTTGAAGAACTGTATATGATGGGTATAATTCTCAATGAATCCAATAATCTGTATGAGATATTAGATAAATCAACAGCATTACTGAAAAATATTTTCAATGTAAAATTTTCGGTGTTTCTAATACATGATAACAATAATCCTTTATTACAACCGCGCGAAGGAAACGACTTTACTTTTCCAGAAAACGAACGAGAGGCGATTCTCTATTGTTTTGAAAACAAAAAACCTTCCGGTAAAAACACCATCGTCATGAGTGGATCGAAATACCATTACATACCTCTGCACAATCATAGCATTCAGGCGGGCGTTATGGCTATTGACTATAATGATAAAAGCGGATTACCAATTGAACAGGAAAACCTGCTGTTTGCCCTTGTGTCTCAAATAACATCTGCCCTGGAGAGAGACGAGTTTATTAAAACACAGCAAAAAATAAATATAGCGGAAGAATCAGAACGATTATATCAGATATTGCTCAATTCAGTATCGCATGAACTTCGGACGCCCATCACAACAATATCAACATCGGCCAATGGCTTGATAGATGAAAAACTTGCTCAAAATGAGGATGTACGAAAAATTTTCGCGACTGATATTATTGAATCATCGGACCGTTTAAATCGAATAGTCGACAATCTTCTGGGTTCATTGCGGATTAAAAGTGAAAAGATTATACTCAATCTTGAATGGTATGACATATCCGAGCTGGCGAGTCATGTTCATGGGAAACTTCACAATCTATTTAAGAATCATATTTTTATCGTAAAAATTGACAATTCAATACCCATGCTGAAATTCGATTTCACGCTTATGGAGCAGCTATTGAAAAACCTGATTTACAATGCCATACTATATACGCCGCCGGGCAGCGAGATACAATTGAATATTGAGGCGGATCAAAATATGATATACATATCAGTTATAGATAATGGACCTGGAATACCCGACGACGAAACTCAAATCCGGAGATTTTTAAAAATCAGCCTGGAATCAAATGGTTATAAAGTTATTGAGGCTGAGGCCGGTGAAGAAGGAATAACACAAATTGCTACTATTACACCGGATATAATAATACTTGATCTCGGCTTGCCTGACATGGATAGACTTGATTTTGTAAAATGAGTCCGTGAATGGAGCACTATTCCAATAATAATATTGATGGTGAAGGATTCGGAAAAAGACAAAGTGATTCTTCTTGATAACGGCGCTGACGATTATCTAACCAAACCATTCAGTCTGAATGAACTTATGGCAAGAATACGGGTCGCATTCAGACACAAGCACTCTGACAAGGGCACTCAGGTTTTCAAATCGGGAAAAATATCTATCGATTATGATAAGCGCGTTGTAAGGGTAAATGACGAAAAGATAAAACTTACACCGAAAGAATATGCTGTTTTAACCCTGCTTGCGAGAAACGCCGGTAAAGTTTTAACCCAAAATTATATACTTAAAGAATTATGGGGGCCGTATTATCAAGAAGAATCACAATATTTAAGAATTTCTATAATGCAAATTAGAAGAAAAATCGAAGATAATTCGAGCAATCCAACCATTATCATAACTGAACCGGGGATTGGTTATAGATTTGTTGCTGACTATGAATGATTTCATCATTTACATGATTAACAAAATAAATATCATGCCGCTTTCCTGTGCCAAATTATGACATTCAGCAACGAACTGTCCGCATTTACCCGTACTGGCAAGCTCGTAAGTTCCCGTATATTAAATGCGCCATGAATTACGTTTAACGTCAACGTTTTACAGATAGCAGGCACATCTCTGGCAGTAACAAATAATCATAGCCTTGTTCGCATCAGTCCGATTCCCGCGGGATTATAGGGATAAAAAAACCCGGCCGCTGCGGGCCGGGTTTTATCATTTTCATTCACTGAAAATTATTGCATGGTTCTTACTGAAACCGCGCGGGGGCCCTTGTCGGTCTTTTCTACCTCGAATTCTACCCTATCGCCTTCGTAAAGCGACTTGAAGCCGTTTCCGGCGATTCCGGTGTGATGCACGAAGAGGTCCGTTCCGTCATCGTGTGACAGAAATCCAAAACCTTTTTTCTCGTTGAACCATTTGACTGTTCCTTTAGCCATTGAAAAACTCCTGTGAAAAATGATGCGGGATGTTCCCGTAGAATAAGACTCATCAAAACTGCAATTACTTAAGCCAGGATTTAATTCGAGGGTAAGACAATTGAAGGATTTTTGAAACTATTCAGTTGGGTGCAATATATTGAAGTGCATGCTAAACGTCAATGGGATTTCCGATTATTTTGAGATTAAGATCAAAATAGTGAAAATACATGTTCACAATGCATTAACTGGACACTTATTTTGATGATGCACATTCATCATTCATGCTTTTCCAAATTACACATCATGGGTTCCAGCTCGATCTCATCAATTAGCGAGTTGAAAAGTCGTCCCTGACTGGATACAGACACAAGAAAGGCGGGGCTGCAAGACCCCGCCTTTCCCAATCCACGATCAGGCAAGGTCGAATCGGTCTAGGTTCATCACCTTGTCCCAGGCCGCGATAAAATCCCGTGCGAACTTATCCTGCGAGTCCTCGCATCCATAGACTTCCGCCAGGGCCCTGAGCTGGGAGTTCGAGCCGAAGATCAGATCGACACGGGTCGCGGTCCACTTGAGCGCGCCCGTTTTCCGATCGCAGCCCTCGAACACGTCCCCATCATCCGAAGTCGGTTTCCACACCGTGCCCATGTCGAGCAGGTTCACGAAGAAGTCGTTGGTGAGCGCCTCAGGCCTCTTGGTGAAGACGCCGTGCTGCGACCCGCCGACATTGGCATTCAGGACGCGCAGGCCGCCCACGAGCACCGTCATCTCCGGCGCGGTCAGGGTCAGGAGCTGCGCCCTGTCGACCAGCATCTCCTCGGCCGGTACGGAAAACTTGCTTTTGAGATAGTTGCGGAAACCGTCGGCTTTCGGTTCGAGCACGGCGAAAGATGCCGCGTCGGTCTGCTCCTGCGAGGCGTCCATGCGGCCCGGTGTAAAGGGAACCGTCGCCTTGTGCCCGGCGTTCTTCGCCGCCTGCTCGACGCCCGCGCAGCCGGCCAGAACGATCAGGTCCGCCAGCGATACCTTCTTCCTCCCGGAGTTGAACCCGCTCCGGATGCCATCCAGAATCCCGATTACCTTCGAGAGACGGGCGGGCTGGTTGACCTCCCAGTCCTTCTGCGGTGCCAGGCGGATGCGCGCGCCGTTGGCGCCCCCGCGCCTGTCGGAACCGCGGAAGGTGGACGCCGACGCCCAGGCGGTAGAAACCAGCTCCGATACCGACAGGCCGGAAGCCAGTATTTTACCCTTGAGGGAGGCGATGTCCTTGGCGTCAATCAGCTTGTGATTCACGGACGGGATGGGGTCCTGCCAGATAAGCTCTTCCGCCGGGACCTCCGGACCCAGGTAGCGCGAGCGCGGGCCCATGTCGCGGTGAGTCAGCTTGAACCACGCCCGGGCGAAGGCGTCGGCAAATTCTTTCGGATTCGCCAGATAGCGACGGGCGATTTTTTCATAGATCGGGTCAAACTTGAGGGCAAGGTCGGCCGTGGTCATCATCGGGCGAAGCTTTTTCGACGGGTCGTGAGCGTCAACCACCATGTCCTCTTCGTCCACGTCCTTTGCCAGCCACTGATGCGCGCCGGCCGGGCTCTTGACCAGCTCCCACTCGTACTTGAACAGCACTTTCAGATAGCCCACGTCCCATCTGGTCGGGTTCGGCTTCCAGGCGCCCTCAATTCCACTCGAAATGGTATCGCCGCCCTTGCCGCTCTTGTAACTGCTCTTCCAGCCAAGGCCCTGTTCTTCAATGGGGGCGGCCTCGGGCTCCGGGCCCACATGCTTCGGATCCCCGGCGCCGTGGGCCTTGCCGAAGGTATGTCCGCCCGCGACAAGAGCGACGGTCTCTTCGTCGTTCATGGCCATGCGCGCGAAGGTCTCCCGGACGTCACGGCTGGAGGCGACCGGATCGGGGTTGCCGTCCGGCCCTTCCGGGTTCACGTAGATCAGGCCCATCTGAACGGCGGCGAGCGGGTTTTCCAGGTCCCGATCGCCGGAATAGCGCTTGTCGCCGAGCCACTCGCTCTCCGAGCCCCAGTAGACCTCCTGTTCAGGCTCCCAGATGTCCTCGCGCCCTCCTGCGAAACCGAAGGTCTTGAAGCCCATCGATTCCAGGGCGACGTTGCCGGCGAGGATCATCAAGTCGGCCCAGGAGATCTTTTCCCCATATTTTTTCTTTATGGGCCAGAGGAGGCGTCGGGCCTTGTCGAGGTTCACGTTATCCGGCCAGCTGTTGAGGGGAGCAAAGCGCTGGTTGCCGCGACCCGCCCCTCCGCGGCCGTCGCCCATGCGATAGGTGCCGGCGCTGTGCCAGGCCATCCGGATCATAAGACCGCCGTAATGGCCCCAGTCGGCGGGCCACCATTCCTGAGAATCGGTCATAAGCTTGAGAAGGTCCTTCTTCAGGGCGGCAAAATCAAGCTTCTTGAATTCCTCCGCGTAGTTGAAGTCAGGGCCCATGGGATTAGAGACGGGTGCGTGCTGGTGAAGAATACCCAGATTCAGCTGGTTGGGCCACCAGTCACGGTTCGATGTTCCGCGGCCGGCCTGCGTTTTATTCATATCGCTCATAATGGTCCTCCTTTGTGTTTGTTTTTTCCTGCGATGTTAACCCTCTCTTTTTCTACACTTCTCGCAGGTTCCATAAAACTCTATAGTATGGCTCGAAATACGATGCTTTGTCATTCCCCTGGCCTTTTTCGTTATCAATTCCTGAATCGGCATGGGGAAATCGATCACCCGTTTACACGTATCGCAGATAAAATGATAATGCGGTCCCGGTATAGCGTCGTAACGCTCAATCGCGTCGCCGAATTCCCTCCGGGTTATGCGTCCCTCCTCAACCAGTATGCTGATATTGCGATACACATTGCCGAGACTGAGGGACGGTATCTCCTTTTTTAAGGCTCTATAAACATGCTGCGCGGTCGGATGATCAATACGCGATCGTACGAACTGATAAATCCTTTCGCGCTGTTTGCTGTTGCGGCGCCGGGTTTTCATATTAATAATGATTCTTAATATTAATAAATCAATGAAGAAACGTCAAGTGAATGCGCCAAAAAAAGCCGATTGTTAACATTTATTTTACTATTGCGATCATTATAAAAAACAATTCAATTGAAATCGCCGTGCCTATAAAAAAAGAAATATGATTCTCAGAAAACATTCGTTATGTGAAATAACACTGAAATGATTGTGCATTGCCGCAATAACAAGCAGGAAAAAAAATAATTAGCAGGGCTGACTTCTTTTATACCCCCAGTTACAAAACAAGCGGACTTCCCGTGCTAAATAAGGGCGCCCAGTAATAGTAATTTCCAATAGTTTACGTCCCACCCTAATTCCAAACAGGCCCATCCGTCAGGGTTTGAACCCCTCTACCAGGCCGTTCATCTTCTCATCTGGCTGTATCAGCGTGACATCCATAAATCCGGCGGATTCAAGCGATGCCCTGATTTCGTCAAAAGAATATGTACCGCCTCCTGATGTAACGACAAGCATATTCACGGCAAACAGGGCTCCGCTTAAAGGATGAGTATGATCCGAATTCATAATATTGTCGCGGATCACCAGCCGTCCTCCCGGCAGAAGGGCGCGGAATATCTTTCGATATAGTTCCAAATTTTGTTCCGGGCTGTTTTGATGAATAATAGCCGAAAGCAGTGCCAGATCGTGTCCCGCCGGAAGTTCATCGTTATAGAAGTCACCGGCAACCAGCTTGATTCGGTCAAGCAGCCCGGTGGGGGCCAGACGCCGCCGGGCAATGTTGATCACCGGGGGGAGATCAAATATGGTGGCGGTCATCCCGGGCACGGCATCGAGAAATGCCTGCGTGTATGATCCCGAGCCTCCGCCGATGTCGAGCAGTTTCCTGGCATCGCCCGGCTGTATCGCCGCCACTATCCCGGGCGCCATCTTGCAGGCGACGGTATGCATTGCGCCGATAAAAGCCTCCTGCTCGCTTTCGCCGATGTCCAGGGCCGCCGGTCCGGTGTTTTCTTTTCCATTGCGGACGATATCCGTTAAACTCGACCACCTTCTCCATCCTCCTACAGTCAGCTTAACCATGGGCATTATGGAAGTCGGCGATTCCTTTGATAACAAAGAAGCCACTTCAGCCGGACAATGGTACCTTCCCTCTTTTTTTTCGAGCAAGTCCATGCTCACTACGGCGTCAAGCAGTATGGTGATGCCCCGCACGGTGACTTTTAGGATGTGCGCAATTTCCCGGGCGGACATCGGATTTTTCGCCAGAAGTGTAAAAACATCCAATTCAACGGCCGTCAGGAATACTCTCGATTCCTGGAACTTTGACCCCAGGGCCAGTATCGCGGGAGGAGTCATCGGCATAGTCAGTCTCCATAAAGGGCGTTTGTTTTTTGAAAAAATTCTATTACGCAGTGAAAGTATATGACTGGAGAAATGTACGGGTCAAGATGATTTTAAGAATTGTTCGCGCATACGCCTCCCGGACTTTTACTTGACAACCCGTCCGCCAGGCCCTGAGACTTGACAATGCCCGGGAGGGGCGATTATAACAATGTCGGACAATCTCAAGGGCAAAACATGCCTCGTAACCGGATCCACCAGCGGTCACGGGCTCGCGGTGGCCGAAGCGCTGCACTCCATGGGGGCGGACATCATTATTCACGGTCCGACCCGCGAGGCCTGCGATGCGATACGGGACAGGTTTCCGTCACGCGGCCGCGCGCTCGCATGCGATTTTTCCTCGCGAAAGGAGATCGCGCGGGCGGCGGAGGAATTCCTCTCATGGAAGTGCCCCCTCCACGTACTCGTGAACAACGCGGGCATGGTGAACCGGCGCCGCCGCATGACCGCGGACGGCATCGAAGAGACCTTCGCGGTGAATTACCTCGCCATGTTCCAGTTCACCCTGCTGCTCCTCCCCCGCCTGATTGAATCGGCGCCGGCGCGAATCGTGAACGTCGGGTCCGACGCGCACATGATCGCTTCCATCGATCCGGACGACATTGATGGAAGCAAAAAAAGATATTCCTTCGCGAAGGCGTACGGCAGATCCAAGCTCGGCGTGGCCTATTTCACGCAGGAGCTCGCCCGCAGGCTGGACGGGACCGGCGTCACGGTCAATGCCGTCGACCCGGGGCCCATGGCGACCGATATCGCCAAAAAGCCGGGACTCATTCCCCGGATCGCGGACGCCATCATCCAACTGACCTTCCCCGCTCCGGCGCGGGCCGCCCGCACGGCAATCCACCTGGCGAGCTCGCCGGACGTGTCGGGGGTGAGCGGAAAATACTTTCGTTTCATGAAAATGAAGGAGCCGAAGCTCAGCTCCGGCGCGGATTTCCATTCCCGCCTCTGGGAAATCAGCGCGAGCCTCACCGGGGCTGACTATCGCGGGTAATCCGTAAAAAAAGTAATCACCGGGAAACATCATTTTATACTTTTAATATTTTAAAAAGTATTTTTTGATGAGCAACATAAATCGTACAAAAACAATTTGACAAAAACTCGGAGTGAACAATATTCTCTGGTTCAAGTGATTAAACATATATATACAGACTATGGCTAAAAAGACACCTATCTTCGGACCAACCTGCCTGGTGACAGGAGGATCGGGATTCCTGGGACGCGCCCTCTCGAAAGCGCTGCTCGATCGGGGCTGCGTTGTACATTCCCTGGACATTCGGCCCGATTCAAATCCGCACCCTCGCATCAGATATTTTTCCGGAGATATCAGGGACTTCGACGCGGTTCGCGCCGCCATTGACAACTGCTCGACGGTATTCCATTGCGCGGCGGTCATGAATTTTCTCGGCGTCTGCCGTCCTTCCGTCCGCCGCGAGGTGTACGGCATCAACGTCAAGGGCACGGAAAACGTCGTCAGGGCCTGCCGGGAAGCCGGCGCGAAGTCCCTGGTGTACACGAGCTCGCACGTCGTCTGCTTCGACACCGGGCCGGTCATCGCCGGCGACGAATCGAAGCCCTACGCAAGGCGCTATCTCGACCTGTACGGGAAGACGAAAACAGCCGCCGAAAGGATCGTGCTCGCGGCGAACGGGAACGGCCTCCGGACGGCAGCGCTCCGCCCCGGCGGCATATGGGGCTCGTCCGACGACTGCTACATGTTCGCCAAGTTCATAGATCAGCTGCTGAAGGGAAAGCTCGTCGCCACTATCGGCCCCGCCGACGCCATTATAGACAACACCCATGTCGACAACCTGGTCCTTGCGGAGGTCCTCGCGGCCGAGGCGCTCGTGAAAAAGCCGGAGGTCGTCGGCGGCCAGGCCTATTTCATCGTGGACGACGAGCCGATGAACCTGATGGAGTGGCTCAGGCCCCTCATCGAAGGGCTCGGGTACCGGCTGCCGAAGCGGTCCATACCAAAACTGCCGATGTATTTCCTGGGCTTTCTCGCCGAGTGCCTGCATTTCATCGGAGGGCCGCGCCCCTTCATGACGAGGTTGGAGGTCCACAATCTCACGGCGAAATTCACCTTCCGGCAGGACAAGGCTCGGCGCGATCTCGGCTTCGAGCCTATAATCAACAGCGAAAAGGGAATGAAGGAGTGCGTCGAGTTTTACAGGAAGTATGTTAACAATTAAAGATCTGTCCCCCTTCCCCCTGAAGGGGGCCTATGCAAATAGAAGAACCTTCACCCCTCTCCCTGTGGGAGAGGGGGCGGGGGTGAGGGCATGCATCCCTGGGGGATGGGGCGCTAGGAGCGAATTATTATGAATACAAAACAATCCAACAATGCAAATAACTGGGATGAGGAATTCGACGTGGTCGTTGTCGGTTTCGGCGGCGCCGGGGCCTGCGCTGCCATCGAGGCCTCGGACAACGGCGCCAGGGTCCTCGCGATCGACCGTTTCACCGGCGGCGGAGCCACGAAGATGAGCGGTGGCGTGATATACTCCGGCGGCGGCACGAAGCACCAGAAGGCCGCGGGCTTCAATGACTCCCCGGAAAAAATGTACCGCTACATGATGCGCGAAATGGAGAGCAACCCGGCCTCCTGCTGCGAAGACGAGATCGATCCCGCGGCCATGAAGGCTTTCTGCGGGAAGAGCGCCGGAAACATCGACTGGCTCGAAGGACTGGGCCTTGAAATCCCCGCAACCTATTTTCCCGGCAAGACCAACCAGCCGCCGGGCGGGTTCGGTCTCTATTACTCCGGAAACGAAAAGCAGTATGCCGGCAAGGACCCGCACGTCCCCCGGGGCCACGTCCCGCTGGGGAAAGGGATGTCCGGCGGTTTTCTTTATTCGACCCTGCATAAGGCGGCCCTCGACCGGGGAATCACCGTGCGCTGCCGGTGCCGCTCGGAACGGCTCATCACCGACGGCAGCGGCGCCGTGGTCGGCATCGAGGTGCGGGCGTTGAGCGCGTCGCCGCCGGCCAGGGCGCTCCACGCCCTGTTGTTCAACCTCGGCTTTGTAAGCAGCAAAAGCAGGCGCCTCCTGGCCGGAGTGGAAAAGGTGTTCGGTAAAACGGTGCGCATCCGGGCGAAGGGAGGCGTGATAATTTCTTCCGGCGGATTTGTATATAATAAGAAAAAATTCAATGAATACGCGCCTGCCTACAGCGGCTGCCTCCCCCTCGGCACGGCCGGCGACGACGGGAGCGGCATGGAGCTCGGCTTGAGCGCCGGGGGCGCCTTATGCTCCGTCGACGTGTGCGCGGCCTCCCGCTTCCTCTATCCGCCGGTCGCGTTTGTCTCGGGAATCCTCGCAAACATGGAGGGGAAGCGCTTCTGCGACGAAAGCCTGTACGGCGCGAGCATCAGCCGCGCGGTCACGCTGCAGCCGGAGCGCCGCGCCTATCTGGTCATCGATTCAGCGATGCACCGGGACGGCCGCCTGCAGACAAAACGCGAGGAGCGGCTCGGCAGCTCCCTGATAAGCATCCTGAAGGGAGAGCAGAACCACATCATATACCGCAAGCTCACCACCTTCGTGAACCTTCACCTGAACCGGAAAAAGGCGTCCACCATCGCGGGCCTGGCAAAAAAATGCGGGATTCCGGAAGAAGCGCTGGTGCGGACCGTGGAATCATACAACAGACAGTGCGCCGCCGGAGCGGACAGGGAATTCGCAAAGCCGGCCGACTATCTCCGCAAGATCGGAAAGCCCCCGTTCTACGCTATCGATTGCCGGATCGAGACCATGAAGTTCCCGAGCACCTGCCTCACCATGGGCGGCCTGAAGGTGAAGGGACTCACCTCCCAGGCCGTCAGGGCCGACGGGTCGGTCATCCCCGGGCTGTACGCAGCAGGAAGAAGCGCGGCCGGCATATGCTCCCGGTCATACGTGAGCGGGTTCTCCCTGGCGGACTGCATCTTCTCCGGGAGAAATGCCGGGGCCCACGCCGCGGCCAAAGCGATAAAGAAATCCCCCGCGACGGGAACAAAAAAGAGGCGTTCATGAAACTGGAGGGAAAAGTCGTTCTTATCACCGGAGCCTCCACCGGCATAGGCAGGGAGGCCGCAATAGAATTCGACCGGGCGGGAGCCCGCGTTGCCATAGCAGCGCGCCGCAAGGAGCTCCTTGACGAGATCGCATCGAGCATGAAGGACTCCCTGGTCCTCAAAACGGACCTTGCAGACGAACAGCAGGCCAGGGACATGGTCGATAAAACCGTGAAACACTTCGGCAGGATTGACATACTGATAAACAACGCTGTGACGAGCATCGTCGAAAGCTCCGACCGGATCAAGCGGGAGGACCTCCTCCGCGCCTTCACGGTGAACCTCCTCGGACCGGTTACCGCCTCTCAGCAGGCCTATGTCCACATGAAGAAGCAGGGAGGCGGCCATATCATCAACATCGGCACGCCAGGGTTTATGATCGGCGTCCCCTTCTATACGCCGTATGCCTGCTCCAAGGCGGCCTTCTCCGCCTGGACAAGGACCATTCAGGGGGAGTGGGCCGATGCGGGGATCGTGGTGAGCGAGTACTTCCCCGGCTACACCGAGACCGGCGCGGTGGCCGAATCCGCCTACGGCCCGATTCCCATGGATCTGGTCATGAACAGGGGCAAGGGCCTTCTCGCTCGTTATTTCTCAGGAGCGCGAAACGGCGCGGATATAGCGCGGGACCTGGTGGCACTGGCGAAAAAGCCGCGGCCCCTCATGTTTTCGACCTTCAAGGAGCGCATCGCCGGCTTTGTGGCCAATATCGCCGGTATACGAATTCCGGTAGTGAAGCGCATGGCCGATACGGCCAGAAAAAAACTGGGGGTGATGTGATGTGTGACCTCTGCATGAAGCACGGAGCCGGCGGCAAGTGGTACCTGAACGCCGAGCACTATTCCAATCAAATTGTCGAGAAGTACAACCTCCGCGATTTTCTCATGGAGCAGTACAAGAATTTCGAGCAGATATCCGTGCGCAAGGTGCACGGCTTCAACGCCGTGGGCATGGGCTACAAACTGCGCATCCCCATCATCGGGCGGATCGTGAAGCACACGGCGGAGAAGATGCTCCACAGCACCAATCCCCCGACGAATCCTTTCAAGGCGGAAGGCCACATAGGCCAGGTGATACCGCTGGAGGACGCCATCGCGATCCTCGAAACCTGCGCGGTCGAGCCGATCATCGAAAAGAACTGCATGTGCCGCTACATGGCCCGCGGGGAAAAGGAGGCCTGCTGCATCAATTTCGGCGTCATGTCCGAAATCATCGACAAGCTGCCCCGCTTCATCCCGGAAAAGGACAAGTATTTTCTCACCCGCAAGCAGGCGGTCGAACGCTTTCGCGAGCACAACCGGAAAGGCTATATCGGCACCATCTGGTTCGGGCCCTATCCCTATATCAACAACCTCTGCTCCTGCGCGAATCCCGAGTGCGCGGGCCTGAGGCCCCGGCTCGATTACGGCATCAAGTCCATCTACAAGGCCGAGTACATCGTCCACTACCATGAAGATGAGTGCAACGGGTGCGGCGCCTGCGTCAAATTCTGCCAGTTCGGCGCCATCGAACTGGACAGAGTGCGGAAAAAAATCACGATCAATCTCGACAAGTGCTTCGGCTGCGGCCTGTGCCGCCACGCGTGCAAGCAGAACGCGCTGCACATGGCCCCGCGCGACGAGACTCCCGGGTTCGAAAAGGACTACTGACATGGCAAATCAAATAAAGGGAAAAACGAAGATAACCATCGATTATACCAGATGCGGGGACGGCGTGGACGTTGACCCGCGCGAATGCCGCGCGTGCCTCAAGGTCTGCAAGCCCGCGGTCTTCCTGCTCCACGAGACCCTCGGCGCCGTCGAGGAAAACCCCTACGATCCGAAGAAGTGGCGGATCACCGCGCTCTGGCTCGATCTGTGCACGCGCTGCATGAAGTGCGTGGAGTCGTGCCCCGCCGGAGCGGTTGCGGTAACTTGGAAGGAATAATCACCTCTCAGTCTTCGGCCCGATATAGGTTGAGCTGATGATCCTGTCGGACACGAATCGCGATATGGACGGGAAATGACGATTTGCCCATACCGTGATCCGTGTTTGCAGTCCGGGTATTATCAGGTATCTGTCCTTCATCAGGCCGCGGAATATATCCCTTACTATCGTGTCCATATCATACGGCGGTATGGTCTGCACGTGCGCCCTGTTCTCGGGTGTCCTGGTTTTATTGAGCTCGTCAACCATGGGGGAATCGAATTCCGGCGGGCAGACTAGATGAACCCTGACGCCGGCGGGCTTGAGCTCGAACCTGAGGGTCTCGGTCAGGCCGTTTATGGCAAATTTTGACGAGCAGTAAGGTGAATAGCCGAAAACCCCGAGCATTCCCGCGACGGACGAGATGTTGATTATCCGCCCCTTCTGCTTTTTTATATATGGGAGCGCAACCATGATCGAATTAAGAATGCCGAAAAAATTTGTTTCCATCACTTCCCTGAAGGTCCCGTCGGGAATAGTTTCAAAATAACCCTCGCGCAGAATGCCGGCGGAATTGAAAAGAACGTCAGGCGCGCCGGAGGTCTCCGATGCTTTCTTGAAAACACCGGCAAGAATATCCATTTTTGAAACGTCTGCGGAATAGATGTTCACGATACCGGTATGATTTTCATTCAGGATCTCTTTTCTCGCCAATTCAAGCTTTTTCATGTCCCGCGCGATGATCGACAGTCGCGCGCCCTGCCTGATCATTACCTTCGCGACCGCGAGTCCGAGTCCGGACGAGCCTCCCGTGATCACCACATGTTTGCCGTTGAACATAATCGCACCCCCCGCGATGCATGGTTCGCCGTTCGGGCGAGACGCATCATATCTTCTTCATCCAGTTTTTCTTGATAAAATTATACGCATCCTGAAGATACCTGAACGATATAACCTTCATAACGGATGCGATGAAGTAATTGTACAGAAGCGGAAGCAGGAAGCGCGGGTCGGCAAGGGGGTTCGGCATGCCGATCCTGCCGCCGATCCGCATCGTCAGGTAGCTCGTCGTGACAAAGCACTGGTCGAGACGTATTATCCTGCGCGCGTTCCTGACCGGCGCCGACGCGCAGGATCCGACCATGATGACATCTCCCCCTTCCGCGTCTATCTCCCCGTCAAGGCAGCCGACCACGAACACCGAAGGCTTCGCCTTTTTGAACTTCTCCGGACCGGCATAATGCTCGAGAAACGAGAGAAACATCTTGACCCCCATTAGGCACCCGGTATTGCACTTTTCGGGAAGAAGCGGGTCCGCGTGCTTCTTTCCCCGGGCGATGCGGGAAGATTCCCTCCTGCCCCAGAAAAACCTCATGGGCGATTCGAGCCGCCTGAGCTCTTTCGGTATGTCGTGCCACCTCGTAAACTGGTCGCTTTTCTTATCAATGTTTCTGGAACGTGAGTCGAGGCCGGAGAGAGTGCGAATGTCACCCGTGAGTTTGATGTCCTCTATCCGCGAGGGAAGATAGGCCCGCTCAACAGCGCGCTTCAGGTAGGGAACGTCCGCCACGTCAAAGCCGAGGAGCCGCGCGCCCACCATGTCAACCGCCACCGGATTGCGCCCCATGATCACAACCCCGAGGTGCGCGGGGTCCGGGAACCCCTCGTTGCCCACGCCGACATCGATCGCGTCCATCACGATAAAGTCGGGATACCCGACCGCCAGGAGGTCGACTATCTTGTCGTGCAGCATGTAATCGTGCCTGATCGACCTGCTGTCGTCCGAGCAGATCCCGATGTTGAGCTTGACCGCCCCGGTCATGGTCGCGACGCAGTGGCACTTCAGCTTCGGGAGGTAGACCAGGGAGTCGGCCTTCATCATCTTTTCCGAGACCATGAAGGTGTTGTGTACGATGCCCCCCATGCTCACCTCGACCCTGCGGTCCTCGTCGATGCAGTATATTCCGAGGCGCGGCGCGAGCCTCTTCCGGACCTCCCTGACCGTCTTATAATATCCCGCGTTCTTGTAGCACCACCGCGTGGGAAATCCGACCGCGGTGTTCTCACCGACTTCTATGCGCTTCACCCCCTCCCCCGCGATTCCCATGATCGAGCCCGCGACCAACTCCGGGCTGGTGTAGGCCGCGACGCCGAACTTCTCCGGGTCGCCGGCGAACACCACGTTCGGTTTGACGCACACCCGGCCGCGCGGGGCGTATCCGAGCTCCCGCATCCCCTCCTTGACGATGCGGCATATCTTTTCCCTGTCATATGAGCCGCACTTCCTGATTATTACCCTGTTATCTCCCCGGTCCGGAACTTTTTTCATTGATCTTCCTCTCTGTGAAAATATTTTCTCATCGGGCTTCACGGACCCGACCGGCGAGTTATTGCCACTCCTTTCTCAATATCTCTATCATCTTCCTGGTGATGCCGATATCATCAAAAAGGTGAATAAATCCCCGAAGATAATAAAGCACTCTTACTGAAGCGTGTGAGAATACCTTCGCCGATCTCTTTTCAATGCCCTTCAGGATCACCCTGGCCGCATGTTCAGGAGATTTCGGCCTCGTGTTCGCGATCTGCGGCATCGCCCGCAGCAGACCTCCGGAAACGGGGTCCGCAGTTGCGCGCTCCATCATTCCGGTACCAATCCATCCGAAGTATGCCGCGCCGGCCGTCGCGCCCGTGGGGACCAGCTCTGCTCTCAAGCTCCTCATCAGCGAGTCCAGCGCCGATTTCGTGGCCGCGTACGCGGCCGCCGTCGGATAGGGGACCAGAATCGAATTGGAGGATATGGCCACTATATGGCCCCTGTTCGCGACTATATGCGGGAGCGCGGGCTTGATAGCCCGGTACGCGCCCAGCAGGTTGATGTTGATGACGCGCTCGAACTTCTCAGGCGGGAGCTTCATCAAGGAGCCGACTGATTCTATGCCCGCATTGGCAATGACGATATCCAGCCTCCCGAACGATTTAACGGCGCGGCTGACGGCATTTTCCATCGCCCTCGCGTCCGCCACGTCGCAGACAATGGCCTCGCCCCTGCCGGCAAGCTTATCGCCCAGGGACCGCACCGCCTCGGCGTTAATATCGCACGCCAGGACCCGTGCCCCCTTCTCCGCAAGAAGGAGGCTCGTTGCCCGTCCGATACCCTGCGCGCCGCCTGTTATCAGCACGGCTTTTCCTTTCACATCGATCTTTTTTTTCATCAGACCTCCCCCTGCTTTTCTTGTTACTACAGCCGGTTTTGCGGTAACAGCGCGTAATTTACCGGCTATAGTAGCACAGCCATCGCAGTACGTCGACCGACTTA
>JAFGBT010000036.1 GCA_016933025.1 Spirochaetota bacterium
GCACCCCGCAGGGGCGCCCTTTTCTTTCCGCCCCCTTTCTTTTGGGCGCGCAAAAGAAAGGGGGCAAAGGCCGCCCCCAGGCCCGTGAGCTGATTGAGATATAAAAATAAATATGGTTGAAATAATACTTAACTATTATTAGTATTGTAAGAGTAGCAGGGTATCAATGTATGAACGTAGCGGAAATTAAAACAATAATACGCAATAACCGGAAAGAAATAAAAAGATTCGGGGTGCGTAAAATAGGCGTATTCGGGTCCTGTGTTCGCGAAGAGGCACGAGAGGATTCAGATATTGATTTTCTCGTCGTTTTTAAAAAAGGAAAAAAGACGTTTGATAACTTCATGGACCTGCATGAGTATCTTGAAAGCGTGTACCACAGAAAAATTGATCTCGTGACTCCGGAATCGGTCAGTAAATATATCCGTCCTTATATTGACAAAGAGGCGGTATATGAAAAATTATAAGGAGTTCGCCAAGCATATCAGGGATGAGATCCAATTTCTGATGAAGCATTCCGGGGGATTAGCACTCGAACGTCTAATTTCAGATCAAATACTCTTGCGGGCTTTTATCAGATCCATTGAAGTTATTGGAGAAGCAAGTAAGAAAATACCTGACGAAGTCAAGGCGCGATATCCTGCTATTGAATGGAAGAAGATATCTGGGACTCGCGATGTGCTGATCCATCATTATTTTGATATAGATAAAGAAATATTGTGGGATATAGTCACAAATAAAATACCCGCCCTGTATGAAGAAATAGTGAAAATGATTGCAGAAGAGTAATGTCCTGAAGTTTTTATTTTTTTGAAGGGGTTCCGCCCCAACTTGAGGTCACAATTTGTGACCGCCTGGTGGTAGTTGCCCCTGCACCGTGAAGAGTTATTGTACGGTTCCCCCTCTCCCTGTGGGAGAGGGGCTGGGGGTGAGGGCTCTTACCTCCGGGGGGTTGGTGGGCTTGTTATCAAGGGCATACTGCTGATACACCCGAAGTCAAGCATTGAAATTTAACCGGCGACTGGCAATCCGGCTTGACTTATTTGGCGAAATTATATATAACTCGACTTGGTTGCTTATTCATTATCTCCTTTTTATGGATGACATGCCTTGGCGAATGTAAAGCAGATCAAATCAAACGACGCGTATCAATTAAAGATATCGCTCGATCATATTGCACAGGCTATCTGGCGCAGAATTATCGTGGACGCGGACATGAAGCTCCCGGACCTGCACAAGGTCATACAAACCGTGATGGGGTGGTACAATTCCCACCTGCATCAGTTCCGTATCGATGACGCGTATTACGCTCTTCCTGACGAGGAGGATTTGTCTGAATCTACGGATTACCGGAAAGTCAGGTTGAACGCGGTCATTACGAAAGAAAATCAGAAATTCCACTATGACTATGATTTCGGCGATGGGTGGGAACATACGATCGTTCTGGAAAAGATACTGCCGAAGGACAAAAACATGCAATATCCGATATGCGTCGATGGCAAGCGGAAGTGCCCGCCCGAGGATTGCGGCGGCCCCGGCGGCTATGAGGACCTGCTGGAGACCATCAAGCACCCCGGGACCGAGGAATATGAAGACATGATGGACTGGTTGGGCGGGGAGTTCGATCCCGAGGAATTCAATATCGACGAGGTAAACGATTCATTAAAGCAGGAAGATTTCGGGTGTGTCATCTTGTTTGATTGAAGGCGATTGAAATATGACCGCCTGTTCATGGTTCTCCCCAGCACTCCGGAAACACGCAGAATGCCTGATCTCTTATAATAGTAGGTGGCTCAGCCCTGCTATTAGCTTTCTGGCTCTGAATTTGGCGTATTGAGGAGTGCTGTATGCGCAGAATTATGACGGCATGTATCCTGATGTTCCTTATTACGGCAGGCGCCGTCTCGGGAACGACAATAACGGATGATTGCACCTGCAAAGGCATCAAGTTGTATGGAAAAGTTAAAATAGTAAACAGCGATGCTGATATCAGAGTGCAGATAGTCGATTCCTTCCCTGATTTAAATGTCAGGCTCGTCAATTCTTTTCCATACCAGTGCGGTGAATGGAAAATTGTTAGTGCTTTTCCCGATTTCACAATCCAGATCGTTAATTCATTTCCGGATTTGAAAGTCAAGTTTGTCGATGCTTTCCCGGGCAAATGAGCAGATGCGTCCTCCGCAGCGAGTTTTTTGCTTTTGCAGGGTCTTCGCCCTTGCACCTCGTAAAGATACTTTACCAACCCACTCTTAAAACGTCAGCCGTATGATTTCCTTCCCCCCAATCCCCCCACAGGGGGGCTTTGGTAGGTTTGCTTCGTCACCCTAAGCCCCCCTTTGGGGGGTTGGGGGGCTTGATAGCAAGGGGGCCGGGGGTGAGGGCGCTCCCCCTCTCCCCGTGGGAGAGGGGGTTGGGGGGTGAGGGGGTTAGGTCCCCGATAAATTCTTACTACTTCTGGGTGCAAATTTCTGATTCATCAGTTTTCTGCCAGAATTTAAATTATAATTATAATATTATTATAATACCCGCTGTAAAATATATAAATAAATAGAGCTTATTACGGCAATAAACAGTTTGGGAGGTGGGTTATGGGGTCTCGTATTCGTAGTATTGTATTAAGCATTCCTGCAATTGTCCTGTTTATTATACTCTCTGTATCGGGTTGCAATGTAATTGACGTTGGCACGACGCCGGTAACTGACTCAACCACTCTCGGCACGCGGGGGACGCTCAGTCAGACCAACACCCCGATCACCGCCAATGCCGATGCCAAATGGACTCACTATCAGCGAGACACCGAGTACCCCGGGGCGGTCGGCCTGCCGCTGCAGTTTATTGATACCCTCTCGGGCGACACGATAGCGGCGCTGGTGTCGGTTCCCGCAGACTCGAAGGGCGATCCCGTGCCGGGACAGTTTCCGGTCATTCTCACGCAGAACGCCTACCGGATCGATATGGCCAATTTGATGGGCTCAATCGTTCCCTCATATACCACCCTGATGATCGGCGGCAGGGACGATTTCATGATACGGCGCGGGTATATTACCGTGGCGGTCGATGTGCGCGGCACCGGCATGTCCTCGGGCGTGACCCACCTGATCGGCGCGGACGAACAGGCCGACTACGCGGACGTGGTCGACTGGATCGCTCAGCAGCCCTGGTTCGACGGCAACCTCGGCCTGGCCGGCACCTCCTACCTGGGTATCGCCTCAATGCTGACCGCCGCACAGCAGGATCCGGTCGTCAAGGCGGTCTTTGCGGTGGTGCCGATGGGCGACGCGTATCGCGGCACCGTCATACCGGGAGGCATGCTCAATGCCGCGTTCATCAATGTGTGGCTGACCCTGACCCAGAACCTGAGCGTGGCCAACGACCCGGCGAAGCTCCTCTACCCGCAGTTCGCCGATCTGATCGAGGCTGCCACCCAGGACCACATCGCGGCCATCGACGAATGGTATCTGCCGACCATCAACAACTCCCTGGCCGATCAACCCGGTTATTCGACGGACGACGGGGATTTCTGGGCCGTCCGCTCGCCGGTGGAGAACGCGAGGAATATACAGGTGCCGACCTTCATCATCGGCGGCACCAATGACATCTTTCAGCGGTGCGAGCCGCTGCTGTACGAGCAGCTGAAAAACAACGTCACCGCGAAACTGCTGATAGCTCCGGGCGCGCACCTCCAGGCGATCCTTGAAGCGATGGTCACCAAAAAAGACCTGGTCCCCGGATCGGAGTCCATGCTGCTGCAATGGTTTGACCATTATCTGAAGGGAATGGATACGGGCGTCGAATCGCTGCCGAACGTCACCCAGTACGTGGAAGGGTACGGGGGTAGCTACGCCACCGCCACTGACTGGCCGCATCCGAAGGCCGCGCCGCAGCGCTTCTATCTGCATGGCAACATGAGACTGGACACTACGGCGCCCGTGGAAAGCGAGCGCTCCCATACCATGCGGGAACCGGAGGCGCCGAGCATCGAGATGAACGTCGTCGGCGGGACGAACGTGTACGGCGAGGTGACGATCAGGGACGGCAGCGACTGTTCCAGCAGCGCCGTGCAATGGACGCTCGGAATGGCCGGCCTGATTCCCCAGGCGTGCTATACCAACAACGAAACAGTGGACGAGGACGCGCTGGTGTACGAGACCGTGCCGTTCGGCTCGGATATGTATATCAACGGCCCGATGCAGGCCGACATCTGGATGTCCGCGACCAGATCAGAGGCGGCCGTCGCGGTGAGAATTTCCGATGTGGACGCGTACGGGAAGGCCACGCCGATTTCGACGGGACTTCAGTCCGCGGCGTATCGAGCGGTCGATACGAGCCGGTCGCGCTATGTCAACGGCGTGATGGTTCAGCCCTGGCATCCGTTTACGGCGGCCTCCCATCAGCCCCTGAACCCCGATGAGCCGGTGCTGGTGCAGGTTGAAATTTTCCCGGCCGCGGCGTTGGTCCGCGCCGGACACCGCCTGCGGATATCGATCAGCCCCAGCAACCAGGAGGAGGGCGTGTGGCCGCTGCCGAAGCAGGCCATTGCCAACGGCAATGTCTCGACGATCTATAATGATCCGGAACATCCTTCCAGCCTGGTGGTGCTGGTGGTGCCGGCCGGTGAACTGAAATAAGGGGTATAGATACCCGGGTATTATGTGAAGGGGGGATCGCGTGTGGGAGTGTTGAGCGATCCCCCCTATACAATATTCTTTAACAACCAGTCTTTAGTCACCCGCGCCAGCTGCTTGACGACCTCCCCGTCGGCAAGAGCCGAGCTCTTCAGCATGTGGAATGAATGTTCTGCGCCCTCGACGATATGCAGGGTCGCTTTCCCGCCGATTTTCGCGATAATGTGGCGCAGCAGGTCTTGTTCGGTGAAGGGGTCCCTGGTCCCCTGCAGAAAGAGCATCGGCAGGGAGACGTCAAACAGGTGGCCGGCCCGTTCGGTAGAAGGCTGGCCGGGCGCGTGCAGAGGGAAGCCGAAAAAGACGATGCCCCGCACCTCCTGGGGGAGGGCGGCCAGGGAGGTCATCCGCCCGCCCAGTGATTTCCCTCCGGCGAAGAGCGGGAGGTCCGGCGCTGCCGAACCGGCCGCGGCGATTGCCGATAGAATTGTCTCCGTGAGGACCGCTTGCGGGTCCGGGATTTTCCTGCCATGCTCCATGTAGGGAAAATTGAAGCGGAAGGTCGCGATCCCCGCATCGTAAAGCTCGCGGGCCATGGATTCCATGAAATCGTACCGCATATCCGCTCCGGCCCCGTGCGCGAAAACCAGCATCACGCGCGCGTCCGGCGGGACCAGCATTAGGGCGCTTACGTCGCCCGACGATTCGCCTGCCCGGAAGGTGAGATTTATCTGTTCCATTCTCGAAATGTATCAGCCGCATGAATGAAGTCAATTAAAATCATTTTTTATCTTTCACAGGAGCTCCGCATCTCGTGAACAGGATGTTCATCAATTCCGGCCGTAACGCAGGATAAATGAGGAAGTCAACCGGTGAAAACAGTACAGCACGGAACAGTTTGTCAATAATTATCATCATACCACATATCAATAGCGGGAAGGACAAGCGCGCTGTATGCAGGTATGATATCGGTATTGAAAGTTGATAAAAATTTATTGACACTCAGTCATCTGAATTTAAAAATCAAAAATATACATATACGCACAATTAAACAATAGATACAGGGATGCGGTTGTGGGCCGATGTCTGATGAGGGGACATCGGCAGGACCGTGGAGGGGTTTCGTTTTATTATGCTTCAGGCGGGCGTCGGATTTTTATAAATCAATATCCTTCCATCATCTGTTGTCGCGCTTCATATTCATCCGGCATTAATTCTGCAATTGGCACGTCGTGCGTTCCCGCGACGCGGTAACACCGGGGGTCTTTGCGCGCGGCAGTGTTCTAAAAAGCGTCTGCGGCGCTGGCCGCCTGTTGCCGAGTACTATGTTCACGAGGTCCTTATATGAAGATCCTATCGCGCATTTTGGTCAATGTGGTCATAACGGGAGCGCTTGCGTTTACGGCCTGCGTAAAATCCGGCGGCAACGATTACGGCCTCCTGGCGATCCTGCTCGGCAGGGTGTCGGGTGTTCAACAGGTGGCCGCGCCGGCCTTCACCCCTTCGGCCGGGACGCACCATTCGGACATAAGCATAGAGATTACGTCGGGCGGTGACCACATCTACTACGAGATGACCGCCGGCACCGTGGCGTCGCCGCCGGCTGATCCTGATGATCCGACCGATTCATCGAGCGAGTACCTGTCAACCCCCATCTCTGTGAGCGGCGACAACACAGTCGTCAGGATCAAGGCGATTGCGGTAAAAGAGGGCATGGCGGACAGCGATGTCCTGTACGGGGAATTTATCATCAATATTCTCTATCCCGGGGAGAAAGAGGTCTTTTCCGTGGACGGTATTTCGTTCAACATGGTCTATGTCCCGGGCGGCATCACCTTCCCGACCGCCAAGAACGATCTCGGCGCGCCTGCCACGGTCGACAACGCCTATTGGATCGGCGAGACGGAAGTGACCTACGAGCTCTGGTACGCGGTGTATGATTGGGCGGTCAACGGTAGCGGAGGGGCCGCCGGAGAAGGGGAGTACGCCTTTTCCTTCACATCGGGATTTGAGCCCCGGGCGGGCAGCGATGGAACGCCGGGGAGCGAGACCGCGAGCCAGGAGCCGGCGACCCACGTGAACTGGCGCCATGCCTTGGTCTGGTGCAACGCCCTGACCGAGTGGTATAACGCCAGCAACGGGACCGCGCCGGACCTTTCCTGCGTGTATTACACGGACGCCGGCTTCACCGCGCCGCTGCGCAGCGCGGACGACACGGCTGTGCTGGTCTATCCGGATCCGGGCGGTCAGGACGACCCGTATGTCGATCCAGACGCGGACGGCTTCAGGCTCCTTGCCAGCAGCGAATGGGAGCTTGCGGCGCGCTGGAGGAACGACGCGGTCAATACCGTGGCCGGATATACCGATCCCTATTTTACAAAGGGCGATTCGGCGAGCAACGCAACCACCTATCACAACGACAGTTCAAGCGGATCGGGAGAGCCGGGCAAATCAGCCAATGATCTTGTCGCCGTGTACGGGTATTATTGGGACGGAGATTCATGGGAGCCGACGGGCGTGACCGGAACCGCCGCGGTAAAGAGCAAAACCCTCGGCGCAAATTCCCTCGGGCTCTATGACATGAGCGGCAATGTGTGGGAGTGGTGCTTTGACTGGTATACGGGCCCCGGATCGATCCGCGTCAGGCGGGGCGGATGCTGGAGCGCTTACGACTACACCATTTACGTGGCCAACACAGCCGGCCTGCAGCCGTATGGCGCGTACAACTTCCTGGGCTTCCGTCTCGGGCGGACGGAGTGATGATGCATCCTGACAGCGCCCCCCCGCACGACAGGATGTAGAGATAACGGCAACGGCCCCCTCCATATGCCCGACCCGGCTCCGGGTCATGGTTCGACTACGCTCACCATGACCCGCCCTGTGTCACGCCGAGCCCCTCGGCTGCGCTCGGGGTAAACTCAGTCGAGGCGCCGCCCCGGGTCCGGGGCAAAAGAATGAATCAACTCGCATAACACCCATATAACCATCCCGTTGAATCATTGTGCAAAAAATTGGACTATGTCCAAAAAAATATTGACACAGATTCCGGCGGGTTGTAATCTTCGCATAACACATTCGCTTCTGTTTTTTTATTTTTTTTGATTTTGGCCGGAAAACCTGTTCGGATGGATGGGGGTGGAGCAGTTTTGTACATTGTGTTCAAAACGTCTGCGGTTGTTTTATATCGTAATCATTGTTAAAGGAGAAATCACATGTTTAAAAAGCTGAACGCGCGAAAGGCCGGATATGTATCGATGGTAATCGTCATTGCCGTGGTGATGCTCGGCGCGCCGGGCGGGTACGGCGTTGCCTCGTGGGGACGCGGCACCTTCGAGATTCATGTCTTCAACGTGGGCCAGGCCGACAGCCAGTTCATCGTGAGCCCGGAGGGAAAGACGCTCCTGATCGACCTGGGAGAGACCATGTGGAACAGCAGGAGCAATTGCGATTATGTTGCGGGCAAGATCAGGCAGATCATGGGCCCCACCTTCAACAGGATCGATTATATACTCACCACGCACGCGCATACGGATCACATCGGGATGGCCGGCATTGGCGGCATCTGGGCCCTGATTGAAACGCACAAGTTTACGGTCGGGAAGCTGATAGAACGGGATTCGGGCGTGTGGAAGGACGCCAACGGAAACGGCGCGTGCGAGTGGAACGAGGAAATTGAATGGCACAACGCCGGAACAACATCGGGGACCGCGAAGAAATGGATATGCTACGCCACCGATCCCGGGAACGCGTCCAGGCTGAACCGGGAAATCGCGCGGCCGGGATCGACGAACCAGGTAGACCTCGGCGGGGGCGTGGCGGTGAAGATCGTCATGAGCGACGCCAAAGGCGTTAAAATGAAGGATGCCGTAACCCCGGTCTCGGGCGACCATACAGACGATGTGAAGCCGCCCTCCGAGAATGATTATTCCATAACGCTGAAAATAACCTATCGCGACTTCAGCTACGTTACCGGCGGCGACACCGACGGCGAATACGCGACCAGCTCTCATTGGCCCCAGTATCTATACAACGATGTGGAGAGCGTCATAGCGGCAGACATAGGCAAGGTCGACGTCATGAGGGTCAACCACCACGGGTCGTCCCACTCGACCAACGCGGCGTACTTCGGCGCCTGCAACCCGATGGTTTCAATAATATCCTGCGGCCGGAACAACTACGGCCATCCTTCCCAGGCGGTGCTGAACCGGGTGCTGACGGGCGGGAAGGTCTATATAACCGGCATGTGCGACGAATGCCGCGATTACGGCGGGAGCGTCATAGTCAGGGGCGATATTGTCATAAGCACGATCGACGGCATCACCTATACGGTCAACGGGGACCGGTATACCGCCGGGCAGGCGGTGCCGGCCGACAATGCCGCGAAGCCGCGGATCACCAAATTCACGGTGCTGGTAAACAAGGAGTCACTGAACAGAAAAGAGATTATCGTGAAATCGTTCAACGTGGACGACAGTTCGCGTGTCGTGACCGGCTACCTGATCACCGGCAGCAGCGCCAGGCCGTCCCCCAATGCGCGGGGATGGAGCAGCCTGAAGCCGATTAATTATCTGCTCAGGTCTTCGACGATGAAAGTAATCTACGGATGGGTCAAGGACGCCCGGGGGAACGTTTCGGAGGGAAAGATGGCGGATGTCTGGATTCAGCCGTAACAGGGGGGATCATCAATGGGATTTCTAACTGCTCTCAGGTCGTTTTTCAGATGGATTGCCGACCGCATCGCCCTGCCGTTGTATCACGGCTGGCTGTGGCTCAGAAACCGCGCGCTCCTGCTCGTGCCGTGCCGATTCCCCATTCTCATGGTCGCGGTCGGCGGCGCGGCCATGATCATCGTGCCGCAGGGACAGGACCTGCTGCGCGGCATGGCGGAGCGGAACGTCACGGCACAGCTCTTTTTTTTCACCCTGTGCGGGGTTCTGTGGCCCTTTCAGGTATGGTACTGGTCCCGCATCATGCTGCTGATCGAGTTTCCGAACCTGGTATTTGACATCAGGAACGCGCGCCATGCCCTGCTGATACGCACGGCCGCGCCGCGCATCATCGGGTTTCTCGCCGCAATCAGCATCGCCATGGCGTTTCTCAGGGCGTCGTTCAGCTACGGGCCCGGCTGGGGACAGGAGCGTTGCCGGCTTCTCTGCTATGCGCTGGCGTTCACGGTCTGGTCTGTTGTTTTTCTTCTCTTCGTGGTCTACCGGCGCTCGATGAGCCGGGCGATTCACCGCTATGTTCTTTCCGTGAGACGGCTGCAGGGTCCCGTCGCGTCCGGCCTGGCGAACCTGTTTGCCGTCCCGTCGAGCGGGGAGCTGCCGTACAACACCATGCACCTGCGCAGGTTCCCTCTGAAGATGTTGATCATGGCCGGATTCTTTCCGCTTCTGGCGGTCGTTCTGTTTTTACTGTTTGTCTTCTGTCTGCTTGAAACAGCGCCCGTGATCGGCGCGACCGCCATCATGCTGCTGGCCCTGTCGGGCTGGACCGCCATGGGGAGCGTCTTCGACATCGCCGCCCTGCGGCTTCGCTTTCCGGTGATAACGTTCGTTATAGTGCTGGCGTTCCTGTTCAGCATGTGCAATGACAACCATGCGGTGTTCACCCTTTCCAGGGACCGGGATGCCCCGCGGACCCGTGTCACGGTGCAGCAGGCGATCGAAGCCTGGTATAAACGACAGGTGAAACACCACTCGCCGAACGATAAGTTCCCGATGTTTCTCGTGTCGGCCGAGGGGGGCGGCATACGCGCCGCGTTCTGGACCGCCTCGGTGCTGGCCCGGATCCAGGACAGCAACCCGTGCTTTGCCGACCAGCTCTTTGCCATAAGCGGCGTGTCGGGCGGAAGCCTCGGGAGCGCCGTGTTTCTCGCCCAGCTGGCCGACGACCGAGATTCTACCGGAGGGTTCCGCTGTGACGAGTACGGGAGGCCGTCCGAGAATAGAAAATTCATTACGACGCAGGCCCAGAATATCCTGGGCGAGGATTTTCTCGCCCCGGTCATGGGCGCCATGCTCTACCCGGACCTCGTTCAGCGGTTCCTTCCCTGCAACATCAACCGCTTCGACAGGGGGCGGGCGCTGGAGAGGGCATGGGAGAGGGCATGGAAACTCCATGCCGGCACGGACCGGTTTTCCAGCCAGTTTGAGTTGTTGTGGGCCGGCCGCACGGACGTATGGATGCCCAGCCTGTTTCTCAACTCCACCTGGGTTGAGACCGGGAAGCGGATCATTATCAGCAACCTGGATGTGGCGCCCGATGTTTTCAGCGATGCCGAGGACATCAACGACTTTTATTCGGACCGCTCGCTCTCGCTGAGCAGCGCCGTGCACCTGAGCGCCCGGTTTACCTATATAAGCCCCGCCGGTTCCCTGGTAAAGAACAAGAAGATCTACGGCCGCGCCGTGGACGGCGGCTACTTCGAGAATTCCGGAGACACGACGCTTCTTGAAATATTGAGGTCGCTCGACAAGCTCGACTCCCTGGCGCAGGTCATCGTGCCGGTGGTCATCCATATAACCAACGAGCCGGTCGACCCGGAATATGGCGTCATCCACATCGGCACCGAGGAGAAGGACAAGAAGACGACCCCGAACCGCTGCCTGAATGAATTTCTCTCGCCGCCCATAACCCTTCTCAATACGCGCAATGCCCGGGGCATCTACGCCATGGATGCGGTGAAGTCGTATGTTGCGGAGATGAATATTCGACATCGGCATTATGTTAAAAGGTCCTTTTTCCGCTTCGGCCTGTGCAAGAACCGGATGAGCATCCCCCTCGGCTGGGTCCTCTCGAGCTCGGCCAGGCGTCGGATGAACGAACAGCTCGAATCGAACCCCTGCGGGGAGTACCAGAACCGGGATAATCTTAGAGAAATAGACAATCTGCTGAGGAGGCGTTACAACCGAGCGCTTGCGCAGTGAACCGATGCCCGTTTTTTTCTTGAAATTGTGCGGTCGGCATGGTACCGGTAAACACCGGCCGCATCCGGTTAACCCGGATTCCTGACGCCCGGAAGCAAATTTAAGGAGGAAAGAAATGGGGATACTGACGTGGATAGTGATGGGCCTTGTCGCAGGCGCGGTCGCGAAGCTGATCATGCCGGGCAAAGACCCGGGCGGATTCATCATCACCATATGCATCGGGATTGCGGGCGGACTGCTCGGGGGATTTATCGGGACGCAGCTCGGTTTCGGCAGCGTTACCGGGTTCAATCTTCACAGCTTCCTCATGGCGGTCGGCGGGTCGCTGATCCTGCTCGCCGGGTATCGTCTGATAAAACGGTGATGCACGAGGCCCGGGGCCTGCCGCTGCGAATCCGGCGCGCCATCTTGCCCGGCGGTGTTCTCTTTGATCTTCCGATCGATCAGGAATTGACGGGTGGGGGGGCGGTTGGGTGCCTATATCGTTACATCTCGCGGGTCATGGCCGATACAATGTCCGCCGGCTGTTTTATTTTGCAATTCTGTTTTTGCAGTGGCTCCCCATGTGTATTAATTCATCTTATTGTTAAAAGAAGGTAGGCTTATGGCAAAGAAAAAGGGACCGGGATTCGCAAAAAAATTTAAAGAGAGAAGGGGAAAAAATAAAAATCCGATTCAGCTTCCCTTGCTCAATATCGTTGCCGCAATAAGCGGAATATACCTTTCGGCAATAATTGCCACATCGATTTGCCAGACAAGTGTCTCTAAGGGACTGCTGAGGTTCCTGCTGATAGCCGTGATCTCGCCTCTCTTCGCAATATTCGCGATGACCGTAAAGAGAATCATCACGACATTATGGGGAAGTTTCAGGGACGGAGTCGTGCTCTTCGCAGCTCTCGGGTCCGTGATAATGCTCGCCATGTCCTTTACGAATAAAGGCGCAGCGGCGTTCCTGCTCATCCTGCTGCTACTCGTCGCAGGAACGGCGTTGTTCAATGTATCCGACAAATATTTCACTATTGTAACTGACCGGTCGATATTTGACGGGGGATGGGCCGGTATTCTTACGAGAATGGCGGTATCAATAAAAAAATATCGCGGGATTGCTCTTCCAAAAATCTTGGAATGGAGCCGGTTTCTCAAGGGAAAGATCACGGCGCCTGATTCGATATTCATGAAGGCACTGTCGCGCAGGTGGTTCCTCAGGGGAGCCGTGATATCCGTTGTGGGGATTGCGGCAGTCGTGCTGATGGCTAACCTGTTTTTTCGGCTCTTCTGTACGCGCGTGGAATCATTCTCCCCGGTTGGAGAAGTGCCGCTCAAAGCGGCGATTATCGTCACGTTCTCCGATGATATCACTCTTGCCCGGCAGGATCTTGAGCAGGTAATCACCGATGAGCCCGAGCAAAAATCGGGTAAAACGGCGACCTTGTTTGTCAAGCCGGGGATAAATCTTCTCGAGGTGCGCCCGACGCTGAAAGGCGCCTACCGCATTGAAGATGGGAACACTCTCGTGTTTGCGCCTGACGGGGATCTGCAGCCCGCAACGGATTATTCGGTATCGATCAACACCGAGCGTCTTAAGTCGCAGAAGAGATTCATCCTAAGCAAGAGTTTTTCATTCAGGACCCCGCACCTGAAAATATCCGGCATAAACGTATTCTATAATTATGATTTCATCAAGAACATCGAAAAGGAGATTATCTGTGAAATAAACTTCAATCACCCGGTTGACATTAAGGAGCTGATCAAGTATACCGTCCTGGAAATTGACGGCGACAGGATGAAGTTCAGCGTTGAGCCGTCGAACATCCCGTCCCGTTTTTACGTCAAGTCCAGCAACATCCAGCGGGGCGACAGCGAACGTAAAATAAACATCGCCATATCCGGCGGGCTCCCGTGCATCGGCGGGTCGATACCGCTGGAAAGTAAATTCGAAAAGACCATCACTCTTCCGGCGACGACAAAGCTTGAAGTCGCTTCTGTTGACACGTTTCCCATAGAAGGGGACACCTATATCATAATTCTGTTCAACAGGCCCGTATCTGAATCGATGGTCAAACAGTATGTTGCGGTCCGGAACAGCGATAAAGCCATAATTTCGTTCAGCGTTGAGACCGAATACTGTTACGCGGTGCTGAAGGCCAACTTTTTGCCCAACCAGGTATACAGGGTTTTCGTAAAGGCGGGAATGCGCTCGATAACGGGCGAGGAAAAGGCGGACACCACGGATTATCCGGTGTCGATCAGGGACCTTGAGCCTGAAGTCAAGTTCAGCTCCCCCGGGAAGATACTCCCCCTCCGGGGCAACCTGGATATTGAATTATACACTCTCAACCTGGATTCGTTCGACGTGCAGATAGAGAAGGTTTACCGCAACAATCTGGTCCATTTTATACGTAGCCGGAATACGTACGAATACGGGAGGGTAATCCTTTCCAAGAGCCTGAAAGTTGAAGGCGGGGAAATTAACCAGAAGGTGAAGCATTATATAAATCTCAGGAACTTCCATGACATGAATTACAAGGGGCTGTTTAATATCAGGCTCTCCAGCCAGTCGGAAGACTATAATTACGACCAGCAGTATATCCTCTGCACCGACCTCGGGCTGATCGCCAGGCAGTCCGGGCCTGACCTGACCGTGCAGGTTTATTCGATCATGGATCTTGTTCCCATGGCCGGCGTCAAGCTTTCCCTGATGAGCCGTGAGAGCCAGGTTATGAGAGAGGGATACACCGACAATAACGGCGAATGCCTGTTCCGTGACTGGAAAATCAACAAGGATAATTTCGTCCCGTTGCTCGTCATTGCCGAAAAGGACGACGATTTTTCATTCCTCGAGTTCTACTCAACCGAGGTCGATGCCTCTCGGTTTGATATTGGCGGAGAGAATATTTCCGACAAGGGCATGAAGGCCTTTGTAACCCCGGAGCGGGGCGTATACCGGCCGGGTGAAAAGGCGTATGTCACGGCCATAGTGAGGAAAAACGACATGGGCGCGCCGCCTCAAGTGAATGTCCAGCTCTACGTGACCGACCCCATGGAAAACAAGTACTTCCTTGCCACGAAGAAAATCCCGGCGGGCGGCTTGCTCACCTTCGACGTGCCGATTCGCCTTTCCGCGAAGACCGGCGAATATTCGCTCATCGTGCGGCTCAACGACCGGGTGATACTGGGTAGATCGACCCTCAAGGTTGAGGAGTTTATCCCCGATAAAATCAAGGCCGAGATCAAGGTGCCCGACGCGCAGCCGGCGCCGGGCAAGCCCGTGGTCTTCACGGTGAAGGGTACCCAGCTCTTCGGGCCGCCGGCCTCCGGCCGCAGGGTGCTGACGCGGGTCAGGTTTGTATCCAGAATATTCCAGCTTCCCAATTTCCCGGGGTACACCTTCAATGACGAACAGGCGACCTACTCGGGAGAGGCCTTCGACCTCGGGGAAGCCAAGCTTGATGATCGCGGCGAGAAAACATATTCTATCGATGTGCCGGTGATGATAGCTCCGCCGTCTGCCCTTACCATGAAGGTCAATGCCGAGGTGTATGATGTCGGGGGGAGGCCGGTAAGCACCGTTAAGAATATCCCCATCGACCACTACTCGACGTACCTGGGGATCAGGGTGGCCCGGCAGAATGTATATCTAATACACCAGCCGGTTACGGTTCGCTGTGTGGCGGTTAATCCCCGTGGCGCCTACGTGAATGTCCCCGACTCGAAGGTCGTTGTAAAGCGCAAGGTCTACTATTCGATCATGCGGAGGTATGGCATTTTCAAGCAAAAATACATGAGTGAATCATACGAGGAGGTCATTGATCAGAAAGACCTTCCCATTAAAAGCGCTGCGGAGTACGCCTTTGTGCCAAAGAATCCGGGGGAATATACCATATACGTCTATCTTGATAACGGCATGAAGACGAGCAAGAAAATATTTGTCCAGGGTCCGGGCATGTATTCCCCAAATCTGGAGAAGGCCGAGAACCTCACCATCACACTCAACAAGGAGAAGTACTATCCCGGCGAGACAGCAGTCGCTACAATCTATTCGCCCATCCCGGGCAGGCTGTTCGTCGCCATTGAGCGCGAAAAAGTATTTGAAACGCGTTCGCTGATGCTGGAAAACAACAGGGCCACCGTGGAATTTACCCTGCAGCAGGCGCATATACCCAACGTCTATATCTCTGCCTTTGTCGTGAGGACGCCTGATGAATCCATGCGGGATCTCCCCATGACATCTCTCGGGATAAAGAGTGTTTCTCTCGACCCTGGCCAGCGCAAGATGAATCTATCCATCGATTGCCCGGAACAGACAAGGTCAAGCAGGGGACTGGCGGTTCGGCTCAGGGCGGCGCCGGGAAGCCCCGTCGTCATATCCGCTGTGGATGAGGGAATACTGCAGATTACGCAGTTCAAGACTCCGGATCCATTTGCGTTTTACTACATGAAGCGGGCCCTCGTCACAAAACTCTATTCGCTTTTTGACGCCATACTGCCAAACGTACGGGCTATAAAACTGGCGATTGGCGGAGACGAAGGAGAATATGACCTGTCGCGGCGGCACGTCAACCCGGTCATGAGCAGGCGTGTCCAGTCAGTCTCGCTTTTTTCCGGGGTGCTCTACGCCAATGAGAACGGCTTGGTGGATCATTTTTTCAAGATACCGGAATTCAACGGGAAGCTGCGCGTCATGGCGATCGGCGCGCAGGGAGAGAATTTCGGGTCAACGGCGAAATATGTTACGGTCGTAGATCCCATCGTGCTTTCGCCGGCACTGCCGAGGATGCTCGCGCCCGGCGATTCATTCGAAATCCCGGTGCTGGTCTACAACCAGACCGGCGCAGACGGGAAGTGCGCCCTTGCCGTTTCAACGCAGGGTCCCGTGAAGATGGAGGGTTCTTCGACCGTCGTTTTTCTGCCCAACCAATCGGAAAAGATACTCTATTTTTACTGCCGGGCCCGAAAGGATGCGGGCGTTGCGAAATTTAATTTTACCGCTTCAATGGGGAACGAGGTGTCAACAACTTCGGTTGAACTCCCGGTGAGGCCGACCCGCACGATACAAACGATATCCAAAAGCGGCGTCCTGAAACCGGGCAAGTCGATCAGCTATTCCGTTCCGAAAGACTACCTTCCCTTTGGCCGGCGGGTCCGGTTTTCGGTTTCACCGCGATATCTTACCCAGTTCCTCGGGGCGATGGATTACATGGTGCAATATCCGTATGGCTGTGCGGAGCAGATCACCTCGCAGCTTTTTGTCCTCATGTACTGCCGTGATATATTCAGGGCGACCGGATACTTCTCGGACAAGGCCGGGAGCCTGGACAGCTATATAAATGACGGGATCAAGCAGCTGGAAGGCATGCAGCTTCCCAGCGGGGAGTTCTCACTCTGGCCGGGCGGTATGTACCCGGCGCCGTATCTGACCGATTACATCTCCCATTTTCTGATAGAGGCGAGAAGGCGGGGGTTTCAGGTTGACGGGAAGGTCATGAAAAAAATCGACGAATATATCGGGCTCCTGCGGCCCGTATCAAAAGGCCGCCTTGATCGGCGGGAAGATTACTCGTGGGAGCAGGTCAGAATCTACCACCTCTATCTCAAGGCCCTTGCCGGGAAGCCGGACATCGAAGCCATGAAAAACTTCATGGCGAATAAATTGGGCGAAATGAATGACGTCAATAAGTGTCTTCTCGCTTCGGCACTGGCGATCTCCGGAGACAGGGAATCGGCGCGGAAGGTATTGCCGGGGGAATTTAAAGTGAAATATTTTCCGCGGTACCTTGGCGGCGATTACGACTCGCCGGTAAAAAGGCTCTCATTTTATCTCATGGCATTGTGCGATGTGGACCCGGCGTCCACCAGGCGTTTTTCCATTGCTGAAGATATCGTGAAGCGTTCCATCAATGGCGGGTTTGAGACGACCCATGACAACGCCTGCGCGCTGGTGGCCCTTTCGAAGGCGTTTGAAGCGGAGCGCGAGACGCCCATTAAGGCCACCGTATATATCAACAAGGTTCCCGTAAAAACAGTGGTAAGCAATACAGAATGCATCGATCTGCATGATGCCGCGGGGAAAAACGTGACCCTGACCAACCAGGGGGATTATCCCATGTATTTCAACCTCATGGTGGAGGGCATCCCTGCCGGCGAAACAGTGGAATCGACCGATGACGGCATCGAGGTAACCAGGAGCTACTTCAACAGAGACAATTCCAGCTTGAACCTTTCCAACGTGGCGCAGGGTCAGGTCATTATCGCGAAGATCAAGCTGAAACCGAAGCGTGAAAATCTTGAAAATGTGGTCATCGTTGACCTTCTCCCCGCGGGATTCGAGATAGACAATGTTCGGCTCCAATCGCAGGGGGATGTTAATTCGGGAGTGTCGAGTGGATTCACGCCCCTGTATGAGGATATCCGGGACGACAGGCTTCTTCTTTTTACCGGGTCGATTACAGAGTCGGTAACTTACGCCTATACCCTGCGCGCGGTTTCGGTCGGCAGGTTTATCGTGCCGCAGGCTTACGCGGAAGCGATGTACGATCCGTCGGTGCGTTCGATAGGCGAGGCCCACGGGATAGTCAATGTTGTTCGTACTGGCAATTAAGTCATTCAGGCCGCTCAGGCGATGCCTGGCGGCACTGGGCGTCGGGATGTGCCTTTTCGTCGTCATGGACCTGGCAGCACCCCTTCCACGGCGCGCTCTTGATACGGACTATTCAACGGTTTACATGGACCGGAATGGGAAGATCCTCAGGATCTCGCTTTCGCCCTCTGACAAATACCGGATAAAGCTGCCCCTGAAGGAGATGTCGACCTATCTTAAAAATGGGGTGCTCTCGTATGAAGACCGGTATTTTTATTACCACCAGGGAATAAATCCGGTCTCCCTCGCCAGGGCAATCGGCATGAATATAAAAAGCGGGCGAATCGTGTCAGGTGCATCAACCATCTCCATGCAGGTCGCGCGGATGATGGAGCGGCGGCCCCGCACATTGCGTGCGAAAATCATCGAATCGTTCAGGGCATTGCAGCTCGAGTTTCACTACTCCAAGGATGAGATCATGGAGCTTTACCTGAACTCGATCCCGATGGGAGGGAACATCGAAGGCGTCGGCGCGGGAGCTTATTACTATTACGGGAAAAGCGCCCTGGAACTATCCGCCGCGGAATCCGCGCTCCTCATAGGCATTCCCAATTCGCCGAACTGGAACCGCCCCGATCGTTATCCCGAACGCGCCCGGCAAAAGATGTCTATGGTTCTGGAAAGGATACACCGCGATCTTGGGATTTCGAAACGGGATCTCCGTGTGATGCGGGAATCGCGTCCGGGATTAACGTGCAGGAAGTTTCCATTTAATTGCCCTCACCTGATTGAATCGAGACACCGGGGAAGCGATCCTTTTTTTGTCCTGTTCACCGTCGACCAGAACCTCCAGCTGTACTGCGAAAGCATAATGAAAAACTATAATGAAATGATGCGCGGACAGGGAATTTATAACGGAGCGGTGATAATAGCAAACAACAAAACACGCGAAGTCCTCGCCTACGTCGGATCACCGGATTATTTCGATTCACAGCACTGCGGGCAGATTAACGGCGCGGCGATACCACGTTCGCCGGGTTCGGCACTGAAGCCCTTTCTCTATGCGCGGGCCATGGAACTCGGACTGATTACGCCGGAGAAGATGGTGTATGATATTCCCATTGCCGATGAAGACTATAGCCCGGCCAACTTCTGTAAGACCGCGAGAGGTCCGGTCCCGGCCCGGCTTGCATTGATACATTCGCTCAATGTGCCCGCGGTCCGTCTCGAGCGGGAGATGGGGGGCGAGGGACTCAAACGTGTTTTGATGAAGATTTACCCGATAAAAAAAGACCTGATTATTGAGAAGTCGGGGCTTTCCATTGCGCTGGGAGGATTTCCACTGTCGCTGGAAGATATGGTTTCCCTCTATATGATGTTGGCCAGCAATGGCGATTATGCGCCGCTGAAATACCATACCCGGGAAGACTCGGAGGCCATTTCACCCCGGCATATTCTCGATCGGCGTGCCTGCTATATAATCTCCGAGATATTATCGGATTGCCATAGGCCGGATCTTCCCTACAGCTGGGAGTTTGCCCCGGAACTGGCCAAGGTTGCATTGAAGACGGGCACGTCATTCGGACTGCGGGACGCCTGGTGCATCGGCTATAATCCCGATTACACCGTGGGAGTCTGGCTGGGCAATGCGAATAACAGCGGGTCATCGGAGCTCATCGGCGTCAGGGCCGCGGCCCCCCTCATGATCAGGATCCTTGACCATGTCACGCGGTCTTCGGACTCCTGGTTTAAGGCGCCGGCGGGCGTGGCAAAGCGTAACGTCTGCGCCCGGAGCGGAGAAAAGCCGGGCCCGTTTTGCAGTCATGGCGTAAAGGCAGACTGGTATATCAGGGGCGTGTCGTCCGAGCAGGAGTGTGGGGTCCATAAGACGATTACGGTCCGGAAGCGGGACGGCCTGCACGTCTGTTCGTATTGCATGGATGAGGGACCGGAGGCATATGAACAGAAGGTGGTGGAGTACTGGCCTCCCGAGGTGATTTCTTTCATGCGGTCAAGAGGGTATCGTTATTCTCAAATCCCGCGCCATAATCCCTCATGCCAGAATTTTTATGCAAAGGACAAGCCGCGCATAGTACGACCGGCCATGTCCGATGAATATATCATCAATGAACATATGCCGCTGGATTCCCAGAAGATCCCCCTGAAGGCCTTTGCCGGGCAGGATACAGACGAGCTGTTCTGGTTCATTGGAAGCACCTTTCTGTTCCAAAGCAAAGCCGATGAAACATGTTTTCTGACGCCGCGGCGAGGAGTGTGGGTCATCTCCGCGGTCGATTCCATGGGCAGAAGTGACTCGGTTAAAATTAAAATTTACTGATCAGGGACATTCGTTCATGTAGACAATTGCGGCTGTCGGGTAATAATAGCGTAAAATATCCCGGTATCCCAATCCTTTCCGCGCGAGAAATTCCGCGCCCCACTGGCACATGCCGACAAAATGCCCATATCCCTTGCCCTTGAAGTGAACCGTATCCCCGTCAACATGAATGTTCACGCGCGTACTCCGAACTGATGATATATATTCTTTTTCGAGATATGATTTGAATTGAAACCCTTTGATTGTTATGATGCGGTCACCCTGTATGATGAGAGTTACCTGCTTCAAGAAGCCGTTATTATCCACGAAGAAAGTTATATCATCGAAATCCTTGCATAGTTGCTTCGACAGAGCCTTGAGTATAACTTTTTTTTCAATATCGGCGGACCATTCGTAATACGGGGATATCCTGCAGTTGGGCGAATTCCGAGGGCCGTCGAAGCGTCTGAAATTCGGATGTTCGCGGATTGTATCATTTCCCCGGGATTCCCCCGGCGTCAGAAGAATACCGCCGCAGGTTGAATGGAATTGGGGAATGAAATCATCGTCGCCACTATTGTGTAATATTTCGCATCTGGTATCATTAACCGCTTTCTTCACACGCGGGCCTGCATATTGGAGGCCCCGGTATGCCTGGAATTGGCCGGCGACGTCTATGGCGTCATAGTCTCTGCCCGTACTATTTTTGTTCAACGCCACATAGTAACTCCTTGAGACGACCGCCTGCGCCTTGAGCACTTCGAGATTGAAGTTTTCGCCTAATTCTGATCCGACAACTCCCCGGAGATAGCTGTTCATGGAGGTGGTGTTGATGATATAAAATGAATTATTTTTCAACGTAATGGTGAAATAACCATCGTATGATTTACCTCCGTATTTTGTTATGATCCTTGTCTCCGATCTGTATTTCGGCCTGACCGATAGGGCGGTAAATGATTTCCCGTTGCACAGAAAGAACCCGTTCTTTTTTTCGAGTAAAAGTTTTTTAGACAAGGTTAATGCCTTGTCTCCCAGATACAAACCGCCGGTGTTTTCAAGCGAAAGATAATCTCGTTTCATGAAGATTTTAAGGTAAATTCTGATATCGTTCGGTTTTGAACGGATATCATGATGAGAAAGTAATAATGCGAAAAAAACGACAGGTAGTATGATTGTTTTATTTGGCATCGCTATCCATTTTTACTTTCATTTATTCATGATATTCATTGCTATGTGTCACGCAGAGGCCGCAGATCGTTTGTATGGATATTTTATTGCGCGTGCCTATGCCGTCGACAGAAGCACGAGAAAAACCGCGATAACGGCCGCGTCAACGCCGAGCGGAACCATGCCGATCCGGTACCGCGCCACATCGTCCAGGCGGTAATACAGCACGTAGGAGATCAATCCGATTACGGTGACGATTCCCACCAGGGCCGCGAGCGCCGCGGCGCGCCCGGCGCCGAATCGGCCGGTGCCGTACAGTACGGCGACCGCTGACAGCTCCAGAGCGGCCCAGAGGTGTATAATCAGCAGTTCCGAGGTCACGATCCGGTGAAATCCGATATAGGTGACCAGGAGGAGGAGAATGAACAGGGCAAAGCCCCCGGCCACGATGAACCTGACCGGCAGGGCCTTTGAATCCCCGGCAAGCTGGCTGATGCCGGCGGCCATCAGGCCGATGCCGGCACAACCGGTGATAAAGGCCGCCAGGATGAGGAACGGGCCGGCCGGCCCGCCGGGTGAATTCGGCCGGAAGGATACGCCCCACCAGGCAAGGTAAAACAGGCTGCAGATCAGAAGCAGCAGGTTGCCGCCGAATATCTCCCACAGGGGGAGGGTGAAGCCGCGGAATGGGATCATTGCGCATACCTTTGGTGAAATTACATGAAAGGTTATCGCTCGAGTTGATCGTGCTGTCAATCAAAAAGATGGTTTGTGCTGTTTCTCGGGGCTTTTGTCACAGTACCCCGGTGACACGCAGGACGCGTGTCACTGCGAGGATGGCGCAGGATGCGCCTTCCGCAGCGAAAGCCAGGAGGCCGATGATAGACTCTAAAAAAACGAACTGCGATAACGGGTCATGAAAAACTCACATGCGCTACCTTTGCACGGGCATAAATTCTATTTAGCCCGCTGCGGCGATTGAGCGGCCACGCTTGGCCGCCGTTTTTGTGACATCCTGTCACCGGCGGGCAGCGCCCTCTACGTGCATCCTGCACGGGCGCTGCATTCGAACATCCTGTTCAGCACATGCA
>JAFGBT010000037.1 GCA_016933025.1 Spirochaetota bacterium
AGGCATCGACAGCCTGTCCGCTCTCACAACCGATATAGGCACCTGGAACACGCCGTTTGCGACCGGTACGTACGACTATACGGTCACAGTTGACGATGAAGACGCGGCAGTGGTGGTGACGGCGACGGCGACGGATCCGAACGCGACCATAGATATCAACTGCCAGGGCTCATCGCCCCAGACGATCATACTGGGCGCAATGGGCACAACCACGGATGTGGCGGTGCTGGTGACGGCTCAGGACGGCACGATGACGTTGACCTACACCCTGCACGTGGTTCGCCCGCTTGTTTTTGGCTGCATATTAACAATTGAGACTGACGTGGGCGCCTGGAACACGCCGTTTGCGACCGGTACGTACGACTACACGGTGACCGTTGATTCTACTAACACGTCAGTGGTGGTAACGGTGACAGCAGACTATATGGACATAAACATCAACGGCCAGGGCGCATCGCCGCAGACGGTAGCGCTGGGTCCCCCGGGCTCGACCACGGACGTGGATGTGGTGGGGACGTGGATCGATGGCGTGACGACACTGACCTACACCCTGCACGTGGTCCGTCCGCTGGGCGACGACGCGAGCCTGTCTGCTCTCACAACTGACCTGGGGACCTGGAACACGCCGTTCACTCCGAGTACGTACAACTACACGGTGACAACTGGCGGCTATGACACGTCTGTGGTGGTGACGGCAACTGCGACCGATCCGTACGCGACTATAAACATCAACAGCCAGGGAGCTTCTCCGCAGACGATCGCGCTGGGCTCCATGGGCACGACCACGGAGGTGGCGGTGCTGGTGACGGCTCAGGACGGCACTACGACGCTTACCTACACGCTGTACGTGGTAAGGCCCAGTACATGCCCGCCTTCAATCTCGGATATTACGACAAGTCCGGCCGGTACCTGGGATAGTCCCTTCGCTACGGGCGACTACGACTACACGGTAACCGTGGATGACGAAGTCGCTGCGGTGGTGGTGACGGTGACAGCGGATCCGGAATTGAGCATAGTCATCAACAGCCAGGGCGCATCGCCGCAGACGGTAGCGCTGGGTCCCCCGGGCACGACCACGGATGTGAGTGTGGTTGCCGTGTGGGATTACACGATAACGACATACACGCTGCACATAGTCCGCCCTATGGGCGACGACGCGAGCCTGTCCGCGCTGGCAACGGACATAGGCACCTGGGACATGCCGTTTTCGCCGAGTACGTACGAATACACGGTGACAGTTGATGACTATGACACGTCTGTGGTGGTGATTGCGACGGCGACCGATGCGAACGCGTATATTAATATCAACGGCCAGGGCGAATCGCCGCAGACGATCGCGCTGGGCCCTGCGGGGACAACTACGGAGGTGGCGGTGCTGGTGACGGCGCAGAATGCTACAACCACGCAGACCTATACCATCTATTTTTACCGCTTATTATGATGGCAGGGAAGCTGAAGAGTAGGGTTCAATAAGGCTTTTACGAAATGATGTTATAACGGGGCCGGCCCGCCGGTTACCTGCCGGGACCCTTCAGGCGGACGATAACGATCCGTATCACAAAGGCCGCAACAATCAGGATTGAGACGCCGGCGAGAGACCACTTTATCAGCGAGCATGAGGCGGTGAAGAAGGCGAGGGCTTCGCTGATGTCCGGACTCTGGCCCAGCAGGGCGAGTTCGCAAAAATTTTCAGCAAGGTCGAACAGGGCCGCCGCGACGGGGAGTGCGAAGTATTTCGGGATCGCGCCCTCTCTTCCGCCGGTATGGAGCGGCCGCGTTAAGGCCATCAGGAAGAAGAGGAACGATCCGTACCAGAGCGGGTGCAGAAAATCGAGATAGAAGTGCTTTTTGAATGTGGCTATGCCCGCGTCTCCCCAGGAGCCGAGTATTTCATTCACGCCGGCCGCGGTAAAGGTCAGCTGGAGGTTCAATACCGCGGGAGCGCCGAGCGGGTCGAGGATCATCCCGATAGCGGCCTGCGACACGACGTACAGTATCCCGCTGATGACGGCGCCGTACGCCAGCATCCTCCTGTTTTGAAGCAGCCTGTTCATGCCCGACCTCCAAAAATTTGGCTTTTCAGGAAGCGTACCGGGCCCGACAAGAAATGTCAATAGATAATCGTCCCGCCCCGCGGCAGCGGGCGGCGGCAAGGAGACATAATCCGCATGATGCCCGTTATGCGCCACAGGTGCGCGGGCCGCCAAAAAGCATTGACATAACCTCCCGGTATGATTAGATATTTATACGCATTCCGACTCAAGCCGGTCCGCCCATAGCGGTCCCGCGCGGAGTGGGGGAAGATAGGGAACAGATGGATTTCGGGATTCCTCTTGTCAGCGCCGTGATGATAGGAACGGCCCTGTGCACGCTTATGCTGGCGGTCTACGCCTTCAGCCGCCGCCGCCTCTCGGCCTCCGGGTTCTCCTTCAGCCTGCTTATGGTCGCCATTGGAGAGTGGGCGGTCACGGCGGCCGTGGAGGCCTCGGCCTCCGACCAGGCGATAAAGGTAATCGCAGCCAAGGTCCAGTATTTCGGGATCGTGAGCACGCCGGTGCTCTGGTTCCTCGCGGTCAGGGACTTCAGCCACTCTATGCGGTGGATGACGCGGCGAATGATTGCCCTCCTGTGGCTCTTCCCGGCGATAACGGTCATCTTCGCGGCGACGAACGAATCGCACAGGCTGATATGGTCCCTCATTGAGATCGGACCGGCCGTTCCGGCCCTGATAAGCAGGGGGCCCAATCTCATCTATCATCACGGGCCCTGGTTCTGGCTCCTTATCGTGTACAGCTATATCCTCATAGGGACCGCCACGTTCCTGATGATACGGAATGCGGTCCGGTCCGACAACCTCTACCGCTCCCAGTCGGTTGTCCTGATAGCGGGGGCGGCGATGCCCTGGATCGGCAACGCCGTGTACATTGCCGGCCTGTCTCCGGTCCCCGGGCTCGACCTGACGCCGATCGCCTTCGCCCTCGCCGGACTTGCCGCGGCCTGGGGCGTCTTCCGCTACCGGTTTCTCGACATCGTTCCGGTCGCCTGTGAAGTCATGGTAAAAAGCATGGGCGACGGGGTGGTGGTCCTTGACGTGCAGAACCGCGTGGCGGAAATGAATCCGGCGGCCTGCAGGATCTTCGGCGTGGTGGCCGCCGAGACCGTCGGGAGAAACATCAACGAGATGCTCGCCGCCATACCCGGGCAGGACCCGCGGCTGATCCTCGACGACCGCAGGGTGACCCAGGCCGAAATACTGGCGGGCGGAGACGAGCGCCTGACATTTGACATGCGGACATCGCCGCTGTTCGACGAGCGGAGGCGCTTCATCGGGCGGCTGATCGTGTTTCACGACATCACCGAACGGAAGAGGATCGAGGAGGACATCCGCTCAATGAACCAGACCCTCGAGGAGCGGGTGCGCCGCAGGACCGAGATGCTGGAGCGGGAGATAACGGGCCACCGGCAGGCGCGGGAGGCCCTGGTGGAAAGCGAGGAGAAGTACCGGCACATGGTGGAGAACATCACCGACGTGATATTTGTCCTCGACACAAACGGGTACGTTGCCTATATAAGCCCGGTGATTGAACGCATGGCCGGGTACGCCCCTGAAGATGTCGCCGGCAGGCATTTCTCCGTTTTTGTCCACCCCGACGAGGTGCGGTTTCTGGGTACGGAGTTGTTCAAGGCCCTGTCGGGCGACCATGCGCCGATAGAGTTCCGCGGCGTCCATAAAAGCGGGAAGATTATCCACGTGCGGGTGTCCGGCCGGTTGATCATGGAGAACGGGAGGATTGCCGGTCTCAGCGGCACGCTGAGCGACATGACAGACCGTCATCTGATGGAAGAGGAACGGCACAGGATCGAGTCGCAGATGCAGCACACCCAGAAGCTCGAGAGCCTCGGCGTGCTGGCCGGCGGCATCGCGCACGATTTCAACAACATCCTCACCGGGATCCTGGGCAACGCGGAGCTCGCCGTGATGAAGCTCGCGCCCGATTCTCCGGTCTGGGACAACCTGAGGGAGATCCAGAGGGCGTCCTTTGCCGCGGCGGAGCTCTGCCGGCAGATGCTGGCCTATTCGGGCAAGGGGAGGTTCGAGCTGCGGCGGATAGCCCTCCGCGACATGATAACGGACATATCGCATCTTTTGGAGGTCTCCATATCCAAGAGCATCACCATGCGCTTTGATTTTCCGGAGAAGCTTTCATTCGTCAACGCCGACCCGGCTCAGGTGCGACAGATCGTGATGAACCTTATCATCAACGCATCTGAGGCGATCGGCGACGGCCCCGGCGTCATCGCCATATCGACCGGGTCGCTCCGCTGCACGGGCGAGTATCTTGCCGGGTGCTACCTGGGCGAAAGCCTTCCGGAAGGCGAATACGCGTACCTTGAGGTGGCTGACACGGGAAGCGGTATGGATGAAGAGACCAGGAGCCGCATCTTCGAGCCCTTCTTCACGACGAAATTCACGGGGCGGGGCCTCGGCCTTGCGGCCGTGATCGGCATTGTCCGCGGCCACAGGGGGGCGATTGAGATCAGGAGCACGCGGGGGGAGGGGACTACCTTCAGGGTGCTCTTCCCGGTCGCCGTTACGACGGCCGAGCCCGGGGCGGTGAAGTCAGAACCTGCCGGGGTATGGCACGGCACCGGCACGCTGATGCTCGTCGACGACGAGGAATCGGTCCTCTCCGTGGGGAGGCAGATGCTGGAGGGGCTCGGTTTCACCGTGCTCACCGCGTCGAGCGGAAGGGAGGCGCTTGAAAAATTCCGCGCCAACCGGGAATCCGTATCGGCGGTAATCCTCGACCTGACAATGCCGCACATGGACGGGGTGGAGACCTTCAAAGAACTGAAGCGCATCAGTCCCGGCACCCGCGTGATCATATCCAGCGGCTACAGCGAGCACGAGATAACCGAGCGCTTTGCCGGTCACGATGTCTCCGGCTTCGTGCAGAAGCCGTATCGCATGGAGGACCTCGCTTCAAAGCTCAGGGAATACGTCGGATGACGGGCCGGTCGGCTCGCCGACGCCGATACCGTTCATACAATAAAAAATCCTTTCCAAAAAATCGACCCGGATTAATACTGCCCTCCTGGATCTGACCGATGGACATTTCATACCTGCAATTCCTGGCCGGGGCCATGGTAATTTCCCTTACCGGAGTAATGGCGCCCGGGCCGCTCGCGGCCGTAACCGTGGGGAAGGGGAGCGGCTCGCCGCACGCGGGCGTCCTGATCGCGGTGGGCCACGCCATAGTGGAGTTTCCCCTGATGGCGGCGATTTTCTTCGGGTTCGGGTATATTTTCAGCATACCCTATGTCAAACCCGCCATCGGCATCGCGGGAGGGGCGTTCCTCCTGTTCATGGCGGCCGGCATGTTCAGGAGCCTCCGGGACGGCGGCGTTGACGCCGCGGCGGACCGGCGGTCGCCCGTGGCCGCCGGCGCGGTGCTTTCGATCGCCAATCCCTATTTCCTCATCTGGTGGGCCACCGTAGGGGCCGCGATGGTGATGCAGGCGGCCGGCTTCGGCGTCGCGGGTCTGGTCATCTTCATGGTGGCCCACTGGCTCTGCGACCTCGGCTGGAGCTGGTTCCTCTCCGCCCTTTCATACCGGGGAGGGCGCTTCTTCGGCAATAATTTCCAGAAAGCGGTCTTCGCCGTGAGCGGCGTGGCGCTGGTGGGGTTCGGGGGGAAGTTCCTGTTCGACGCGGTGAAGTCCCTCCTGTAACGCCCGCGGCCGGGTCGTTGCCGATAACAATCGGCTCCGGGTTCGGAGCGACATGCTATGCCGATAACCGGTGGCGGCCTTATATACGCCGGTGCGGAGCAACAATCCGGTTTTGTTCCGGCCTGCTGAATGAGCCGGCTACGGGCTTTCGCCGAGCCATTCAATGATGCGCGTGAACAGTTCCTTGCCTTCCGGTGTATTGATGAACTGATTGGTGAGCAACTCCACGTCGGATATGGCGAATACTCTCCGGGACGATACGACCACGGGAAACTCGCCTCTTTTGATGCGTTTGGGCTCGTACGGTATTGCTTTACCCGGAGCTATGAATGTGTTGATCAGGTTTTTCTCGGGCCAGCAGTCGTGCTCCGTTCGGGCCATTACCCTGAGTTCCCCGGGGAACGCGCTGCTCGCGGGCTCAATGATGCACCCTCTGCGGAGGAGAAATTCTCTGTCATTATCCGTCCAGTATGACCGCGCTTCAAATTGATTGGATGCATTGTCCGATAAAACCGTCACCGGGGCGAAGCGAAAACCCATCGAAACCGCTATTTTGTTGAGGGGATGATCGTATTCAGTGAAATCGGGTTTAAGGTGATACTGCTCCATGGCTACCTTGATGGACGCATTCATCTCTTCGCTCGCTTCCATGCTGGTTAATCCATCAGCAACGAGAATGAATTTACGGGCAAGTCCCAGGGCTTCATCGGCGTTGAACGAGGTAACGGGACAAGCAAGCACCAGGCAATCAGCTTTCTCGCTATTCTGCGGCTGATCTTTTACGGATATGCCGTAGCCTGCCTCATGGAGCTTGCGGGCGAATCGGTACAGGCCTGATACGGAGCAGTCCGGCACGAGCCCGTTTCCCAGCCGGCTGAAGAGAACGGTCCCCTTTGCCCCGGCCATTTGCAGTACGTCGATAGCCGGGGCTGTATGCGATTTGGTTCCCTGCGGTTGTTGCGTTCCTTTCAGCAACTCGACGGTCTTCATAATGAATGCCAGGTTATCGCCGTACCTGACTCCGGATCCCGGCGTCATGTTCCACAGGATTTCATAGTCCCCCAGGGTAACCACGGTACCGGGATTTTTCCTGTTGATGGCGCCGTTTATCCTGAATTTCTCAGACTTGGGTTTGTTGACCACCGTGAAGGTCTCTGCGGGGTCGGTTGTCGAAATTGACGTCGCGTAGAAGTACTTGATGTTTTTAAATTGCCAAAGGAGGGATGTTGACAGGGGCCAGTTTTCGAGGTCCGGAGTTTTACCGGCGCCGAAGGCGCTTTCCAGATTCATAGTGATACCATAATGATCCAGCAGTTTGCCCTGGAACCGGTGGTTGGCATAGGCATTGTCATGCTCGGTGATAACGAGCAAGGCGCCACCGGCGGAGACAAAGGATCGGATGGCTTCGATGTCGTTGTCGCGGTATTGAGCGGGCGGGACCGACGGAACGCCGAGAACCAGGATATGACCGGCACCCATGAACATGGGAAGTAATTCGTCAAGAGGAAGTGAGTTTATCGAGACCGATATTTTCCGGTGTCTCAACTCGGCGGCGAGCATGCTCATTCCCTGAATCCCTGTATCGAAGGGAGAGCTCATCTGCATGTAGCTCTGGTCGAACACAACTTCCTCCTTCTCGCCGGCGGGAATAATGAAGTCCACCGCCCTGAACCGTGCAGTCTCAATCCATGCGAGGTTTGTGCAGATATACACCGCGGCCGCGACCCCCAGGATTGCGGCGACAAGAGCGACTATGGTTTTATTCATTAATGCAGTATTTCATAGCTCCCATTGGGTATTTTAGACCGGGGCAGCGCGTGGACACGAGAGAGCCGCCGCCCATCTTTTGTTTCACCTGCATCCCGTTTGCCATATCATCGAATTAGAGCCGCACATATTCCGTCCGCCAAAGTGCTCACAGTGCGGGGATGTGTATGGCGCGTTCATCAGGAAGATTCTGCCCCTCTCGAGTCTGAAGTCAAGGAATTTTACTTTATCGGCAGTTTGAGCAGAGTAAATCGGAGAAAAGATTCCGCCAATTGCTAATTTTTCTTGCATATTTTTTACGCTTTCCTGATTATAACATTTTGCCGGCAGAACGGAGGGCCGGAAAAAATCAGCGGGCGGGCCATGTCAATAATCGACCTCATCATAATATTCTCAAGCGGGCTTTCCCTGGTCATGGCCCTTGGCCTTATCGTGCGTCCCCTGTACTTCCGTAACGTCGTGCTGGCGCTTATTCTCGGGCTCATGGGATTTGTCACCTTTTCTCTCTATCTGCTCTATTCACAGAAGGTATACGACTACCCGATACTATTTTTCTTTCAAGTGCCGGTGGACCTCTGCCTCGGGCCGCTCCTCTACTTTTATGTGGAGAGCCTTACCGGCGACAAGGAACGGCTCAAGAGGAAGGACCTCCTTCATTTTTTGCCGCTCCTCGTGATCACTCTCTACCTGATATCCTATTTTCTCTATACGCCCAACGTTCAGAGGGAGATCGTCTACGGACTGCTCAACCAGAACAAGCATATCATGCTCAGGGTCATCTTTACCGGGAGCGTTTTCATCCCGGTTATATACATAGCGGCGCCGATGGTTCGGATCATACACCAGCTGAGAAACGGAAACCCGTCCGAGAAAAAAATCGTGCTCCTCCTCTCCTTCCTCGTCTTGTGGGCCATCACCGGCATTGTCGGAATCGGCGGCACCATCGCGCTGTCCCTCACGGCGTTGAAGATCATTAACCTGCTGGTGAGCATGGTGATACTCTGCTTCTATCTGCTCGCCCAGCGCTATCCGTACCTGATGCAGTACGGCACGGTCCATGTCAGCAATGAATCTTATTCCCGCTCGCATCTCACCGGCGTAGACCTTGACAATCTGGACAAGCAGTTGACGGCCATGATGGAGCAGGAAAAGGTTTATTGCGACGAAGAGATAAGCCTTCCGAAGCTCGGCGAGGCTCTCGGGGTGACACCGCACCAGCTCTCTCAGTTTCTCAACCAGCATTTCAACAAGAACTTCAATAGTTTTATTAACGGCTATCGCATTGAAGACGCCAAGAAGCTGCTGGTCGAAGAGCCGGACCGGAATACGCTCTCCATAGCCCTGTCGGTCGGCTTCAATTCATATTCTGCATTTCATTCGGCGTTCAGAAAGGCAACGGGCATATCGCCGGCCGAATACCGCAAGAGCCAGATCAGAAACGGCAAGTCCTGATCACTCCCCCTGATCACGGTACGACATAATCAACTCACGTCCAGGTAGACGCCTGTTAAACCACATTTACGGATTTATAAATCAGCAACAACAATTTGTTCCTTTTTTATAACCTCGGGAGACTAAATACTCAGTATATGATAGATTTCCGATCAATTAGCCTTAATAAGCTGCATGTATTTTAGGCAAATCCTCCTAAAATATGTTTAATCACTTTTCAGCTTAGTGCTGGGGTAATCTCAGCCAATTTTAAAGGTAATACTTCTTGGGGGGCTGGCGCAACACCAGCCCCACTTTTTTTGTGCGCCTCGCCTGAATTCCCACATGATTAATGTTTTTACTATAATATATAATGTTCCGCCGCTGCTGCGCTCTGTATCGAACTCGTGGATCAGAGCAGACAATTATCAAAAATGCGCCCTGGTTCGTAAAATTCTGTTGATTAATGATTCATTATAACTTATTGCTTTTACTGCGCGTGCGATAGCCATCATGATGACTGCAAGAGCGTTATTCGGTGAAGATAAAATATAAATTGATCCTGATATTCGTCATGGTCATCCTGGCCGCGACACTGCCGCTCTCACTCTTTATCCTGAACCAGCAGGAAAAGCAGAAGCTTGAGATCGTCACCCGCCAGGGCGAGATCAACGGCCGGGTCCTGGCGCGCACCGTGCTGAATATTCTCCTCATGAACGGGGGGGATGTCCGGAGCTCGATGGTGGACGCCAAGGACATGATTTCAATGCTGGCGCCCATGTCGGACGAAGGGCTGATTTACGCAGACGTGATTCTTGCCTCCTCACGGGAGCAGTACAATGGCCGGATCCTCGCCCGCTACATTGACCGGCGTGTCGTACGAAGCTCAGCCGAGAGCGATACGGTGCCGGCCGGCGAAATGGAAAAGCTGAAAGCGCGCACGGGCCACCGGGAGATTTCATTCCCCGGGGTTGACGATGTCTGTTATGAATTCGTCTCCACCGAATCGCTCCACGGAATGGCCGCCGCCTGCGTCGGCAGGCTCGTCTTCTCCAAATCCGTGGTGCTGGCCCCCATCAGGCGGCTTCGCTGGCTGATATACGCCGCCATTGCCGCAGCACTTTTTCTTGTGGGCCTTCTCGGTCTTTTCCTGAGCAGCTATGTCTCCAGGCCGATCGAGGGCCTTATCGCCGGCGTGGAAAAGATCGGCGGCGGCGATTTTGAATACCGGCTGCCGGTTACAACCGGGGACGAGCTGGGCATCCTCGCCACGACATTCAACCACATGGCGCAAATCGTGAAGCTTGAGATAGACCAGCTCGTGACCGCCAACGAGGAGCTGAAGCGGCTCGACGTTCTAAAAAATGAGTTCCTGGCCAACATGTCCCATGAGATACGGACTCCCCTTTCGGGGATCATCGGTATTGCCGAGTCGCTCTCCGCCGGGGCTGCGGGGCCGGTGACGGAGGAATCGGTCCACGATCTCTCGCTCATCGTCTCCAGCGGCCGGCGGCTGGCCGGCCTGGTAAACGATATCCTTGATTTTTCAAAGCTAAGGCATCGCGACATTGTCCTGAGCCGGACGCCGGTCAACCTCTACTCGCTTGCCGAGCTGGTCAGGGAGATCATGCTGCCGCTGGCGCGAAAGAAATCGATCACCATACGCAATCTCATTGATCCCGACTCGGCGATAGTCGACGGCGATGAGAACAGGCTCCAGCAGATCCTGCTGAACCTGGTCGGCAACGCGGTCAAGTTCACCGACAGCGGCGGCATCACTCTTTCCGCTGAACGTGACAGTGAGGGGATGCTCGTTGTCGCGATTGATGACACCGGCATAGGCGTCCCGCCGGACAAGGCCGGGATAATTTTCGAGACCTTCGAACAGGCCGACGGCTCAATCGCGCGCGCATACGGCGGCACCGGTCTCGGTCTCTCCATCGCCAAAAAGCTCGTTGAGCTCCATGGCGGAAGGATATGGGTCGAGCCCGGCCGGGAGAGGGGTTCGCGTTTTTCCTTCACCGTCCCCGTCGCCCACGAAAAGACGGACGCGGCCGGCGGCCCCGAAGCCCTGCTCTTCGCCGGCGACCGTGTGGATGACTTCCGCGGGGCGGCTCCCGAAGAGGTGCGCCCGGTCAGCCGCGCCGCAGCGGGCGACGGCGGCGAGCGGAAGCGCATCCTCGTGGTGGACGACGAGCCGGTGAACCTCCAGGTCATGATGAATTACCTTGATCTCGATGGCTACGAGGTGGACACGGCCGCAAGCGGCGCCGAGGCGCTTGAAAAGCTGGCGGAGCAGCCTGCCGACCTGGTTCTGCTCGACGTCATGCTTCCCCGCATTTCCGGGTACGAGGTGTGCCGGACCATCAGGGAGAAGCGGTCGTTCTACGAGCTTCCGGTGCTGATGCTCACGGCCCGGAACAGGCCGGGAGATATCGTCACCGGGCTGGAGGCCGGAGCCAACGACTACATCACCAAGCCGGTAGACCGGCGGGAGCTCCTGGCCCGCGTGAGGGCCCTCATTTCACTCAAGAGCTCGGTGAAGCTGAACAACGAGCTCTCCCTCATCAAGCGCGACATCCAGATAGCGCACGAGATACAGAAGAGCATACTGACGCAGGAACTTCCGGTCATCGACGGAGTGGCCATAGCGCTCCGCTACGAGCCGATGACTGACCTGGGCGGCGATTTTTACGACGTTCAGCTGGTCGGTCCGAACCTGCTCGGGGTCCTGCTCGCGGACGTGTCGGGGCACGGGATACCGGCGGCATTTATCTGCGCCATGCTCAAGGTCGCCTATTCCTTTCACCGCCATGACGCGGGCGACCCGTCGGTCCTGTTGCGGAAGATCGGCGAAACCATGTTTAACTATGTCGGCGGGCAATTTATTACCGCCTGCTATGCCTGCATCGATCTCGCCGGCAAAAAGGTGAGGCACGCGAACGCGGGGCACTGGCCGCCGATTATATGGCGTAAGGGCGACGGGACGATGATTACGGACAGCGAGAACCGGATGCCCATCGGCTGGGTTATCGAGGAGGAATACCCGGTTACGGAGTCCGAACTTGTTCCCGGCGACCGGTTGGTTCTCTACACCGACGGGATTATCGAGGCCCGCGACGCGGGGAAGCAGATGTTCGGCGAAACGAGGTTCCACGATCTCATCAGATCAAGCGGCATGCGTGCGGCACGGGAATTCGTTGATGATGTTGTTGCGGCCGTTGATGTCTGGACCGGCCGTGAAACGGAGAGGATCCTGAATGACGATGTTACCATTGTAGTGATCGATATACTGGAATAGCCGCGGGGCCATGGTTAGCGATATACTCTATATTGTAAAACGGAAGGACGAGACCGTCGATTACCGTACCTTCGCGGTCCGGGTAATGGCCGCGGACGTGATGGACATGGACAGCGTCGCCGACATGTCGATATTTTTAAGAACGCTGATACAGGGGGGCGTGCTGAAAATCGCCGTGGACCTGTCGGGCCTTGAGTTCATCGACAGTTCCGGCATCGGCCTGCTCATCGACGCGGCCAAGCTGCTGCGACGGCGCGGCGGAGATATCGCGCTCCTTAATGTGCCGGAGCGGATAGAGAGGATATTTCAGCCGGTCAGGCTTAACCGGTTTATACGGATTTTCAATAACGAGGACGAGGCCGTCCGGTTTTTCAAGTTTATTTGAGGAGCGGGGCGCGGGCCCTTTCCGCGTACGGAGGGGGCGGAGAGCCGAGAGATACAGAGCCGGGGGTATGAGCATGATATTCGAGATAATAAAACTTTCCCAGATGTCCGCTGACAGGATTGACTACGCCACTGTGGTATTCAGGGTGGAGCTTCCCAAGAAGGTTGACGCGGACAATTCAAAGGACCTCTGGATATATTTCAAGACGCTGGTATCCGGCGGAGCCCTGAAAATCTGCGCGGACATGAAAAAAGTCGAGTATATCGACAGCTCCGGAATCGGCGTGATTATCAATACCGCCAAGCTCATTCGCAATCAGAAGGGCGATATCGTTATCGCCAACGTGTCCGGCGAGATCCGGGAGATCTTCAAGGTTATCAATCTTGACAATTTTATCAGGATATTCGGATCGGAGGGCGAGGCCCTGAATGCATTTCGGTATATCGGCTGACTTTCAAAAAAGCCCGTCTATCTTTACATATTTTTCTGGTTGACAATATCGCCCCATTTACTATGTAGGTTCCCTGTATGAGAGCAGCAAGCCCAGGTGGTGGAATTTGGTAGACACGCATGGTTGAGGGCCATGTGGGAGCGATCCTGTGCGGGTTCAAGTCCCGCCCTGGGCATATCGGAAAGCCCCGTACGGGGCTTTCCGGATTTTTACCGCGCGCAGGCGGGCCTTCGGTTTACGGCGCGCGGCCGGATAAAACCATTTTATAATCAGGGTGAATATCGTGGCCACGGAACAGACGCTCATCATCGTAAAGCCCGACGGCCTTATCAAGTCGCTGACCGGCAACATACTCTCTCGCCTGTCTGAGACGAAGCTCGTTATCATCGGCGCCAAGCTGGTGCGGGTGTCGGAAGAACTGGCGAAGGAGCACTACAAGCACCTGAAAGACAAGCCGTTTTTTGATGAGCTGCTTCATTACATCATGGGCGATGTTCATAATACGCACAGGGTCCTGGCGCTGGTCTACCAGGGCGAGGGCGCGATCGGCAAGGTGCGCGAGATCGTCGGCGACACCAACCCGGAAAAAGCGCACCCGGTCTCGATTCGCGGGGCCTACGGGCGTATTACCACGAGCGGGGTTTTCGAAAACGTGGTGCACGCCTCCTCGAGCCCCGAGGACGCGGAACAGGAGATCAAGCTCTGGTTCTCGCCATTTGAAGTCGTCGGCGATATCTATCCGACCAGGGACGTGGTGCTGGAAAAGGTTAAAACGAAAGTCTGGGCCTGATACACGTCCCCCGCTAAAGAGGTGCATGACATGAATATTATCTTACTGGGGGCCCCGGGCGCGGGCAAGGGCACCGTCGCGGAGCTGCTGACCGCACGGTACGGCATACCGCAGATCTCAACCGGCGATATGCTGAGGAGCGCCGTGAAGGCTGGCGCGCCGCTTGGAAAGAAGGCCGAGGGCTACATGAAGAGGGGCGAGCTTGTGCCCGATGCCCTCATCCTCGAAATAATGGAAGCGCGGCTTCAGTCCGACGACTGCCGCGGGGGCTTTATCCTCGACGGCTTCCCCCGGACCACCGGCCAGGCCGAGTCGCTCAAAAAAATCCTGGGCAGGCTCGACATGAAGATAGACGCGATCGTCAACCTCGAGGTGCCGGAAGACGTGATCATCAGGAGGCTGACAAGCCGGAGGACCTGTTCCAACACCGGGTGCCAGGCAATCTACAACATCTTCACAAAACCATCGAAAAAGGAGGGGGTGTGCGATAAATGCGGCAGCCCCACCGTCCAGCGAGATGACGAGACCGAGGAGGCCATCCGGCAGCGTCTGGCGACCTACGCGGAAAAGACGGCGCCGCTTATAGAATTTTACCGGAACGATCCGGCCTTCATTACCGCTCCGTCCCTCAAGCCGGAACCCGCGATCGACGCCATTGAATCTCTTGTCGGCCGATGATGCCGGTTCCCCGGTTTTTCCGCCCGCGGGCCACGGGAAAAAATACTTTACAAATCGGGCCGCGATGCCAGCATACTGCGTATACGGCGGCGCGCGTGGCGCGTCAAGCTGTAGGATTTAGTAATAATCGAAACGGGAATTCGTTTTTTAAATGAGAAGCGGATTCCCGTGCGTAAAATAGTTTTTCTGGAGAGATGCCCGAGCTGGCCGAAGGGGACGGTCTCGAAAATCGTTATGGGCTTTGCCCATCGAGGGTTCGAATCCCTCTCTCTCCGCAGAACAGTTATCAGTAATAAGTTGTGAGTAATTAGTAATAAGTTATTAAAACTGAAAAACTGATAACTTAAAACTGATAACTGATAAGGAGAGGTGCCCGAGAGGCCGAAGGGGCACGATTGGAAATCGTGTGTAGCGTAAGTTACCGAGGGTTCGAATCCCTCCCTCTCCGCATCTCAATGATTCATTAAAGGATCATCAACACATCCATGTCATACCAGGTAACCGCAAGAAAGTGGCGGCCGCAGAGCTTTGATGAGGTCGTCTACCAGGACCATGTCTCCAAGACGCTGAAGAACAGTATTGAGAAGAAGCGCGTATCGCACGCCTATCTGTTCTCCGGTCCCCGCGGTGTGGGGAAGACCACCATGGCGAGGATCCTGGCAAAGGCCCTGAACTGCGAGACCGGCCCGACCCCCGTCCCCTGCGGTTCGTGCGATAACTGCCGGGAGATCAAAAACAGCACCTCGTTCGACGTCATCGAGATCGACGGGGCGTCGAACCGGGGGATCGACGACATCCGCGAGCTCAGGGAAAACGTCAACTTCGCGCCGGTCAAATCGAAGTACAAAATTTACATCATCGACGAAGTCCACATGCTGACGAAGGAGGCGTTCAACGCCCTCCTGAAGACGCTTGAAGAGCCTCCGCCGCATGCCGTCTTCATATTCGCCACTACCGAGATCCACCAGATTCCGGACACGATCCTGTCGCGGTGCCAGAAATATTTTTTCAAAAAGATCCCGGTCGACGCCATTGTCGAGCACCTGCGCCATATTGTCTCCCAGGAGCAGTACCGCATATCCGACCGGGCGCTGTACCCCATCGCACGGGCCGCCGACGGCTCGATGCGCGACGCGCAGTCGCTCCTCGACCAGGTCATCTCGTTTTCCGATCAGCGACGCGGGGGGGACGAGGAGATCGGGGAATCAGACGCCCTCTCCATCCTCGGGATCGTTCCCCTCGAGAGCTACGCGGCCCTGCTTGGCTCGATCGCCGCGGCGGACGCCGCCGCCACGATGGCCGAGGTAAACCGGGTAGCCATGCTCGGTGTCGACATACCCCGCTACGTGAACGGCTTCACCGACATTCTCAGGACCATCAGGCTGATGCGGAACGGCATTTCGGTGCACGAGCTCCTCGGCCTGTCGGCGGAGGAGACGGAGATGGTACGCGGCGTTTCATCGGCATTTTTCGACGAGGAACTCTCCCTGATGTTCCGGATCGCCGGCGAGCTGCAGGCGGAACTCAGGTTTTCGAATAATGAGCGGATCAATCTTGAAATGGCGCTTCTCGACATGATCGCCGTGAAGAAGGCGCCGTCGATCTCGTCCATTATCGGCAGGCTGGAGGGGGGCGCGTCTCCGGAAAAAAAGGGGACGGCGCGGGCGGCCGGGCGGAACGGAACTCGACCCGCCGCGGAGAAAAGGGAGCCTGAAAAGACTATCGATGCCGCCCCGGCACCGGGGGCGCAGCCTGCAAACCGGATATCCAGGCACTGGGATGATTTTCTCAACAGCATCAAGGACAGCAAGCAGTACCTTCATTGTATCCTCAAGCCGTCGTCGGTGAGGCTGAACGACAACACGCTGTTTATATCCTATCCCGGCGGAGCGGACCACTCCTATTATTCCCGCATTCTGGAAAAGCAGAACCTGGAATTCATCAAAAAGGAGATGTCGGACCTGTACGGGTCCGCACTGCGGGTCGTTGTGGGCACGGATGCGGAAGGAGCGGCGCCGGCATCGGAAGCGCGTCCGAAGCAAAAGGACGCCGCGTCCCCTGCGGCCGGCGGAAACGTCCCGGAGGACGCCGAACCCATCCCGATGCCCGAGGCGGAAATGCTCAAGAACCCGGGGGCGGAGGAGTTCAAGCCGGTGAACACCACGGTTGAAAAAATAAAGAGCGCATTTCATGGTGAAATAATCGATAAGGGAGATAAATAATGCTGAAAGGACTGGGCGACATAGGCAATATCATGAAGCTCCAGAAGGAATTCAAGAACATACAGAAGAAGATAACCGACGCCATTGTCGTCGGCACGAGCCCGGACGGGAAGGTGCATGTTGAGATGGGCGGCGACTTCAGGGTAAAGGAAGTGACCATAGATCCCGCGTATCTCGCGGGCGCCGACGCCCGGGAGATGGCGGAGGCGGTCCGTACCGCCGTCAATAACGCCGTGGCCATGGTCGCACGCATCTCGGCGGAGGAGATGGAGAAGGTGACCGGCGGGATGAACTTGGGGGCGTTGGGAAATCTGTTCAAGTAATCATCATGAAATCATCCGCATATCTTGAGGCCCTCATAAAAAAATTCTCGAAACTCCCCGGCATAGGCCCGAAGAGCGCGTCGCGGATCGCCTTCCACATCCTGGGGATGACGCGCGAAGAAGTTGAGGGCATGGCGCGCTCGATGCTGGAGCTCAAGGCGAATATTTTCGCCTGCCGCCTCTGCGGCGGTATCGCCGATGGCGAGATATGTCCCATCTGCCAGGACCCGGCGCGGGACCGCGCGCTTCTCTGCGTTGTCGAAGACGCGAAGGACGTCATCACCATCGAGGGGACGGGGGAGTTCCGGGGGCTCTATCACGTCATAAACGGGCTCATATCTCCCCTCGACGGCGTGGGCCCGGATGACCTGAACATCGGGCCGCTGGTCGAGAAGTGCCGGGGAGCTTCCGTCCGGGAGGTGATCCTGGCGCTCAATCCCTCGGTCGAGGGCGACGCCACGTCGCTCTACATCGCGCGCCTCGTGAACCCGCTCGGTGTGACCGTTACCCGAATAGCGCACGGCCTTCCCGTGGGGGCCGACCTCGAGTTTGCCGATACGGCGACCATCATCAAGTCGATAGAAGGAAGGGTCAAGATCTAGCGTCCGGGAGCGTTTTTGATCTTCTGGTCCACATAGCGGGCTATGATGGTGTTGCGCTGCTCGTCGGTGCTCATGAACTGGCAGCCGTATCTCCAGCGCGACATCAGTTTGCGCGAAAATTTGACCAGCAGCCTGTCTTTTCTCAACTGTGGCCCGATTTTATAGAGGACATTGATCACCGCTTTGTTCAGGTCCGAGCGCTCGCTTTCAAAGGCGAGCCCACCGAGAGATATGTTGTTGAACCAGCATTCGTTGGCGGCTATGGTGTCGTCGCTGTCGACGATGAAGTACGACGGCTGGTAAAAATCCGCACGCGGATAGGCCCTGTTGTTTTTCGGATTTTTGCTGAATATCATCGCACCCTCCCCCTTGGAATGACATTTGCGGCGAACGCGGTTTTTGAGTCAGATTATATTGTATACCGGGGAATAATGTAAAGAGTGCAATAATAATTGATTTTTCTGGAATAATTTCCGGGCCGCTATTTTTTCCTCTTTTTTCCTTCTATAATAATTTTAACAGGGATTCCTTCAAGGTTCAGCTCTTTCTGGAGGGACTTTTCAAAGTAGCGGATGATGTCTTTCCTGAAATGCTCAGGTTTGTTGACGAAGAGCTTGAATCGCGGCGGCGTCGTATCCGTCTGCGTGGCGTAGTAGATCCTGATGCTGCTCTGGAGCTGTGGGATGCGGCCTGCGGCCTGCAGGCGCGAGATCACCCGGTTCAGCCGCGGCGTTTCTATCTTTATCGAGGCGCGCTCCCTCAGGTCAAGGGCGGTATCGATGATCCGGTGGAGTCTGAGCCTGTTCTTGGCTGATATGGAAATGATAGGGAAATCTTCCGCCCGGTAGAACTTGAATTTCAACCGGTCGATAAAGGCGTCGAATGTCCTGTGATCCTTCTCGACCAGGTCCCACTTGTTCACGGCTATGATAACGGGCTTGTGCGCCTCCATGATCTCGTCCGATATTTTCTTGTCGGTCTCGGTGAGCCCCGTGACGGCATCGATAAGGTGGACGACGACGTCGCTGCGCGTTATGGCTTCAATTGTCCGGGTGAGGGAGTAGTAGCCGATGTCGTCCGTAATGCGGCTTTTTTTTCTGATGCCGGCCGTGTCTATCATGGTTATCCTCTTTTTATGATAGATGAAATCCTCGTCAATCGAGTCCCTGGTGGTGCCCGGAATCTCCGATACGACGGCGCGGCTGTAGCCGATAAGGGAATTCAGGAGCGTCGATTTTCCCGAATTGGGCCGCCCCACGATTGCTATTTTCAGGTCGGCCTCGTGCTTCGCGGTCTTCTTCACCGGCAGGAGCTCCAGCACGGTGTCCATGAGCGCCGGGATGTTGAAGTGCTTCTTCGCGGATACGGGGAGCATCTCCCGGAAGCCCATGGCGTAGAAGTTTTCCATATTGGCGAGGAGCTCCTTCCCGTCCATCTTGTTTATGGCCGCTATTACGGGAAGCGAAAGCTTGCGAACGATGTCGGCCAGGTCCAGGTCAAAGGACGAGGGCGCGGGATTCTCCATGAGGAAGATGATGACCGAGGCTTTCTTTAAATATTCGCGCGCATTGGCCATGATTGGGCCGGACAGCTCCGAGGAATCGGGGAGGTCAAGTCCCGGTGAGTCGGCAAGGGTGAAGACAATCGATTTGTACTCGACGTTATACGACAGGATGTCCCTGGTCAATCCCGGGACGGCATCGACGATGGCCTTCTTCTGCCTGATGATGGCGTTGAAGAGAGTTGATTTTCCTACGTTGCGTCTTCCGACGATGGCGACTATTGGTAGCCTGCTCATGCTGTCCTTCTCTCTATGAATGTGCCGACAGTATCCGCGTCCCGTCATCCGAATTCAAGCAAATAACATTTACCATGAGACATAATTTTTTTGTTGCAATTATTTCCTTCCTATTGTATTATACTGTGCATCTTCGCCGGATGATTGACGGTGCGCGGCGGACCACAGAAGAATGAGGCTGCGCATCGAGATTCGGGCGTCAGTCACCGGCGCATGCGGCTTTCCGGCAGACTCAAAATTTAACGACTGAGGGGGAGAGATGGCAGCTAAAACCGTTAATCTCATTAAGTATCTCATCAAGGCTAAAGAGTCACGCATGAAGACTCTGAAGAAGGAGATGGGTAAGGTGAACGCGCAGATATCGAAATTGAAAAAGGACATGAAGATTGCAGAGAAGCGCGAAGCCGCCGCAAAGGCCAAAAAAGCGAAGCCCAAAAAGGGGAAGGCGAAGAAAAAGAAGAGATAACAGGTTTTTCTTTCTAACGGTCCCGGCATTCATGCAGGGGTTGTCCCCAAAGTGATTTCGGTGCATTAAAATATTATTTTTCACGGAATGATTCGCTCGATGGAATCGCGCGAATCATTCCTGGATAATAGCATTGTAAATCGCCGTTGGCTTGAGGGACAGCCCCTTTTTTATCGAAGAATAAAATTATTGATAAAATTAGGATATTAATCGATAATTGCAACAGGAACCGCCGATGGCAGGAACCTGTATCCTAATGGGGCGGGGGACCGGTTTTGATCCAGGTAAATCAGAGGAAAAACAGGGATTTTCAGGAATTTGAGGCGATTGATGACGTAGCAAATATACTGAAGTCCCAGTTCACGAACCGCAAGCTCTACATCAAGTACGCGATTGACAAGACCGAGGTAAATATCAACGAATATCTCCCGGACGGCACCCTTATGCTCGTCACTGACCCCAACTACAAGAACGAGGGGAGCGCCATTATTATCTACGGCCTTTCGGACAAGTACATCGAGGTCGACCTTGAGATTGTTGAGGAGCGGGGGCCCGGTTACTATCACTGCAAGGTCATCCATGCCCGGCGCGCAATGCGGGGGCGGCGCGATCTCCGGTTCAAGGTGGCCGCCGACGAGGTGGTGGCGACCAACTTCCGCATTTCACGGCACACCATCGATCTCTCAAGTTTCAACATCCCCACGAGCATAAAGGTCGTGCTGGAGCAATTCCAGTCGCAGAACTCAAAGATGAGCGATGTGGTGAGGCTGGACGTGTTCAAGCCGGACGACAGGGACCGGCTTCTCCTGCATCTCAAAAAGACAGGGAAGACGCTCTGGATCCCGAACGTCTCCGATCGGGAATCATACAACGCAATAAACGACGATTTCGTCGACATGAAGAGCCTGTACGGCGAAGATGTGAACATGGTGATGAAGAGATACATCGAGCGCGGATACAAGTCCATTCTCGCCGTCCCGATAATCTACATCACGGAATCTTCGACATCGGTCCCTTTCGCGTATATCCAGCTGATATCCAAGACCAAGAATTTTTCCCTGGACGACGTCCTTGAGCTGAAGGACCACTCGTTCAAGCTGATTGACCGGATCAGGGACGCCAATACGCATCTCATTCCTCTCCACCAGAGGGTCCTCGACATCAGCAGGGGCGGGGCGAAGCTGAAGATCACGGATAAAAATCTTCAAAAATATATTCACCGCTCGAAGGGATTCATATTCGACCTGGTGTTCAAGCTCCAGGCGCCCATCACCATTTACGGCGAGGTGAAGGTTTCCTACACCGACGATGAGGGGAACCTTCTGGTGGGGGTTGATTTCGAAGGCAACTCGTCACGCAAGGATGAGATGAAGCGGTATTATTCGATTCTGAAGCCGATGGAGACCGATTATAAAGCCAAGCTGCTGAAATCAATGAAGAGCAAGAAAAAGGACACTTCTCCTCCTCCCCCGACCTCGTAGCGCACGGTCACGTTTTCTTTTTTAAATCTTTCGCCGCCTCGGCGTCCGATTTTCTCGCGTAGCAGGGAACCACGCTTGTATAGTTTCCGTATGCTTCCGGGTTTTTCCTGTATGTCTCCCGCACGAGGCCGCAGATGGCGCTGCCGGACGGGGTGAAGTCTCGAAGAATCACCCCGCGTTCCAGCGTCGATACCGCATCAGCGTATTTTAACACGCCGTCGCCGATGAGAAATGTTGCGCCGGTCGGGTCGACGGCTTCCACGAGCCTTTGAATTTCATAATCGCCGGGCGGGACAATCTCATCCGGAGCGATGAGATCGGCGCCCCTCCGGTACAGGGCGCCGAACACGCGCCCCTTTTTTGCGTCGAACGCGATGAGAATGCTGTCGCCCGCCTGCGCGTCAACCGAGATGGCGTACAGGAGATGGGTCTTCACACCGACCAGCGGCTTTCCCAGTACCTGGGCAAGCATGCGGGCCGTTGACACGGCGATCCTGATGCCGGTGAATGAGCCGGGGCCCACGCCGACGCCAAGGCAGTCAATCTCCGATGGAGAGAGGCCGAGTTTTCCGAGTGACCCGTCGATGCCGTGCAGTATGGTTGCCGAATGAGACGTGTTGACCGGCGAGGATATCGCGACGTCGCCCGCCCGGTTGCAGGCGGCGATGATTTCGAGGGGTGACGCGGTGTCAATCACCAGGATATTCAATGGTTATGCTCCTGCTCGTGTCGTTGAGGTATTCGATGGTGATGTTAACGCGTTCGGCAGGGAGGCGGCCGTGGGCCCTGTCCGCCCACTCGATTACTGAAACCCCGTCGCCATCCCAGTATTCCTCGAAGAAAAGCCGGTCCAACTCTTCGCTCCGCTCGATGCGGTACAGGTCAAAATGGTAGAGCTGCACCGGACCCTCGTAAATTTCCATGAGCGTGAAGGTGGGACTCGTAATTTCATCGGTTATCCCGAGCCCTTTTGCAATGCCCTTGGCCACGATCGTCTTGCCCGTGCCAAGCTCTCCCGTGAGGGCGAAAAGCGAGCCGGGGCCCGCGTTTCTGCCGAGTTCCTCTGCCAGTGAAAGAGTTTCTCCCTCCGAACGGGTAATGATTTTCCTTACCATCATGAATACATAATTCATGCGTGCGGCCGGTTAAAGCAAGCATAAAGTGGCCGCCAGGGTGGGAGAGTAACGATTTTCAGAGAACGATAGTTATCGGACAACCGATAACTATCGGGGGCGGCATTGTGCCGTGACGACAGATGATCGTTTTTTGTGTACCTCCCTCCGTTAGCATAAACTGCGGCCAAATAAAAAAGGAATTGTATTTTTTTCTTGATTTATTATACTGCGGTTATCAAAAATGCCTTTCATATTAATTCGGGGGATCTTGATATGGCGGTCATTTCCAAGGAAGAAAAAGCAAAGAAAAAGAGAAAGATAATCATTGAAGCACTGAAGAGGCTTCTCGATAAAGACGTATATTCGCGTATTACCGTCCAGCAGATTGCCGATGAGGCCGGATTTTCGAAGGGCGGGATTCTCCACTATTTTCCGACAAAAGAAGACATCTACCTAGAGCTGATAGAAGAAATCTTTATCGAGTTTGTACAGGCGCACAGCTCCATTCTGGAATGGGAGCTGGGGACCGAGGAAATGGCCCCGATCTCAGCCCTGGTGGGAGCCGAGAATTTCATCATCGACAAGAGAAACATCAAAATACTGATCAACATTGTCCTCTACGGCTTTGAAGAAGAGAAGATCATGAAGATCATCAGCAAGTATATCCGGATGCACCGGAATTTTTACGACAATATCATAACCGAGCTTTCGAAAGAAGGGAAGGCGCGCCGTAAATCCGACCTGCCGTCCAAATACCTTTCACGGATAACACAGACGATAGTGCTCTTCATAGGCCTCCTTGAATCGATTGATCCCTCTGACCCCGCAGAGATGGACTACCTTGAAATCGTTAAGTTCGTCACCTCGCTGCTTAAGGGTTAGACGGCCTTTATTATTCCAACTGTCCCGGCTATGCCTGTTTTTGCCCGGGGGGAGTATTCCCGGAAGTAACACATTCTATGGATGTCATGGCGCAGAAAGACCTGCTCTACGGTAAACTGAACGAGGGCATACTTGTCGAGCGGCTTGGTGCGTTCAGGCGCAATCTGAAGAGGAACCGCGCCCTGATAGACGCGCACGGCGGGCTTAAGCGGATTGTCCCTGCCCTGAACGGTACCACGGCCCTCGTCATAGGCGCAGGACCATCGCTTGAAAGGAATTTCGACCTTCTCAGGAAATACCAGCACCGGCAGGAGCTGACCTACATTGCTGTCGACATGGCGCTTCGCCCCCTCATGAAGAGGGGGATAGAACCCCGCTACGTGTTTTCCTGCGAGAGCGTACCGGTCGACTTTTTTGGCGGGCTGGATACCTCTCATGCGCATCTGGTGGCGTTCAGCTGCGCCTCACACATAAACCTGAGGAAGTGGCGGGGGGAGGTCAGTTTTTACAACTGGATGATAGACCGGCCGGAGTACCGGGAGCTCTGGGAAGAGGCCGGGACGGCGCTGGGATTCGTGGCGACGGGGAGCCTGGTGATTACGCAGGCGGTGGCTTTCGCCCTCGGGTGCGGCATACGCGGCCTTGTTCTGGTCGGCAACGATCTCGGTTTCACCGACCGGTTTTATGCAGGCGGGTCAGCGGCGGGCCGTTCGGCCGGGAGGGCCGTTGACCGGCTTGCGCCCGTTGAGACCGGGGAGATCAGCCGCGCGCGGCGGGCCATGCAATACCGCATCGACCGGGGGGGGAGGAGCTATTACACCAACGCCCAGTTCCTCGCCGGCAAGATGTGGCTGGAGGACCTGTTCCGGAAAAGCCGGGTGCCGATATACGATTGCAGCGACCCCGGTTGCTCTGAAAAATATGTTGCCAAAATGGAATTACGGAATTTCATGTATTCCATGGATGGACGAAACAGGAGAAAAAGGAGAAAGGAATGATTCAACTGCACAGGCTCAATAAAACTGAATTCACCCTCAACGACCATCATATTGAAACGATCGAAGAGACGCCGGATACCGTTATTACTCTGACAAATGACCGCAAGTATATAGTGGCTGAGTCCGTTGAAGAGATCATAGAAAAGATAGTACATTTTCGCCGGCAGGTGTATCAGAAGCGTCAGGGCAAAGATTGATATCTCATTTAATAAAATCTTGACAGAAATGGCATATGTCCCATTGTAGTCCGAAGGAGAAAAATATGGTTTCAATTTCAAGCGAGGACCATGGAAAGGTCATTGTCCTGAAGATAGAGGGCGATTTTTATATAGAAAGCATCGAATTTGCGGAAAAAATATGGAATGAGCACATGGCCAGGCGCCCCAAGGTAATGGCCATCAACTGCAAGGGCATCAAGTACATCGATTCCTCTGCAATCGGGATCCTCGTGAAGTTCCTTAATAACGCGATGAAGCAGAAGACCGAGCTTATATTTTTTGATTTGAGTGATAATATCATCAGCGTATTTCAGACGGCCAAACTCGGCAATTTTTTCAGGATTATGACAAGGACGCAATTCGAAATGGAGTATCTTGAATCCTGATTCCCCGGTTGTGATTATTTCAGACGCACTCCCGCAGAGCAGTCGATTTTTTAGAGTTGACTTTCCCTCGTTAATACTATAAGGGTCATCTTCAATGGTTTTTCAATAATTGTTTTTTGTTCGATAGGTGCATATCTATCTTTTTTATTACAATTTGAAAGGCTGCTGGTGAAAAAAATAGTTTATATATTGACGGCTGCCCAGTTTATCCTCCTGAGCGCCGTGTCACAGGCGCAGGCGATAGGCTTTGGGCCCTATGGATCATTTGGGCTCGGAAGTTCCACATTCGGTAAGATCGATGTGTTTCAAAATGACCAGTACGGTATGCCCTTCAGCTTTCCCGAGAAGTTCTCCGCCGGGGGCGGGTTCATGATAGACACGAATTGCTCCCGTGATAAACTTTTCAATTACCGTTTTACCTTCGGCGCCGAACGGCTTTTTTCGAAAAGATTCGTCCCTTCTGATGAGACCCGTATCAGCATGATCAATACCTTTGGGCTCGGGGTTGCTCGTAACCGGTTTGTCAGGTTCTGGATCGGTCCCCAGATCGGGATTCATATGAATAAGGATAAGCTCAGGAGTAATATGCTGGAAACCGGATACTACCTGTACTACTACAGTCAAGTATCATCGGAATATACCTATTTTGGCGGAAGTCTGGGACTGGCGGCAGGAATAAATCTGAATTTTGTTTCTGGCATTACATTCGCCATTGATGTTGCCGCGCGATACCAAATCAGTTACGGGATTGAACACATTCAAGCCATGATTGCGGACATGTATCTTTTTTATCCCATGTCGATGAATTCATGGGCTTCTTCTTCGTCCCTGTATGCCTCGGTCACAATCGCCGTGTTATATCGGGTGAATGATTCTTTTACCGTTGGGAAAAATGCCGATGCAGGTAAATAGCATGATAAAAAAAGCGGGATATATCGCATGAAGAAATCAATACTTGTGATTTTCCTGGCGGTGTTGCATCTCTTCGCGTTTTTGCGCCCTGCTTTTACTGAGGGAATCGGCCTGTACGGTTCCTTCGGCGGGGGCTCCCTGCTTTTTGAAAGACAGTTTGATGGCATCTCAATTTTTGGCATACCGAAAACAACCGCTATCGGATGCGGCATCGCTGTTGATACAAATCTGAGCGGGTCGGATATTTTTAACTATCGGTTTTCTCTCGGCTACGATTCCCAGTTTTCCAGCGCAAAACCGGTCCGGAGGCTTAATCGTGCGGTTATGTACCATGTGTTCGGCGCCGGTTTGTTCAGGACCGGTACAATACGATTCTGGATGGGACCCGGCCTTGGAGTCGGATATTTTTGGGGACGCAACGTATATGTGAACAGGGAAACGTATTTAATTATCAACAATCTGGTGTATTTTAACCAAAAATTACTCACATTCAGCCATCTTGATGTGAATCTTGGGATATCACTCGGCATCAACATCAATGTGAGCGCAAACGTGACCCTTCCGCTCGAGGGCGGCATACGTATCCATTTCTATACGAATTTTGGGAAAATGAATGCATTGCCGACATTCACGCAGATATTTCCCGTAATCAGCCCGGAGGGATACGCTTCATTTGGAGTTATGTATAAAATCAATGAATCCGCTGATCGGGACGTGGCATCATCCACGGTGAATAAAAAAACAGCATACTAACCGATCATGATCCATGTGTCAGAGTAACGTCTTTCTATTCCCGGAACCTCAGTAATTATCAATTTTACATTAAAATTAATTTTTGCACTCAACTTTATTTGCCGACAAATATAACAGATATTTCTGTCGGTTTCTGAATGTTTTATGGTTCAATTAATCAGAAAAAGGCGGTAAAAATGGGGTTAAAAAATAGTATATTACACTTTTCTAAAAATGAATAAATTAATTGACATAAATAGTCAGATATGGTAATTATGTCACATATTTCTACATTAATTTGATTATATTTTTGAATTCGTGGTGTTCATAATTAAATTGATAATACCGGAGAGATGGCGGTCGAAAAAAATCTGAATCATTATGCGAACGTAAGAACGATGCCTGCTGCTTAATGATCTTATGATTACAAAAAGGAACTGATATGGGTGAAGAAGAAAAAGATGAGATAATCGAGGAAGAAGAGGAAGCGGCAAAGGAGGAAGAGCCGGGGCGACGCTTTGAAGCGTCGAAGCTTGTAAAGATACTCCTGTACGTTGCCGGGGGCATTCTCCTTATCGTGCTGGTGACCGGTATATCGTATCTGGTCTCGAAATATGTCCAGGAGAGCGGCTACCAGAAACGCCAGGACATTGTGGCGGCGCCGCCGCCTCCGCCTCTGGCAAGCTACGAGCTGCCGGATTTTTCCAAAACGACGGCCGATGCGGAGCCGCATTTTATCAAGATGAAGATATCTCTCGCCTATGAGCAGAATGTTGAGTTGAATAACGAGCTGGTGCAGCGCCGGGACCAGATACAGCATGTCGTCAATATAATTCTTCAGGGCAAGAAGTACGAGGACCTTGACACGGTGAGCGATACTGTTGCCCTTGCCGAGGAGATCAAGGCGCACGTGAACGTGATCCTGATATCGGGCAAAATAAAGGAAGTGTATTTCAAGGAACTGGTGGTCAATTAGGCGCGACAATACTTATCGTGGGAGGAGCATATGGGTGATGGATCATTATCACAAGACGAAATAGATGCCTTATTACAGGGCGCTGATGATATGCTGTCCCCGTCCAGCACTGCCCCGGCGGCGGACACCGGACGGGGAAGGGGATTGTTTCCGCCGAGCGAGTTAAACGCGATACGCGATACGCTCAACACGGCCGTCGGCTCGGTCGCGCCGTCGCTCTCCGGTTACCTTGGCGGGAGGAATCTCAGGATTTCCCGCCCCTTTATCGAGGTGAAGCACCAGGACGCGGTACGCGGCGATTTTACCGGGAAGTACATCCAGGTTTCCATGGATTACTCCGGAGCGCTGAGCGGCCGCAACCTGATCGTGTTCAACTATTCCGACGCCGGTTCAATATCGTCGCTGATGATGGGAGATGACCGCGGCGTGCCTCCGACGGATCTGTCAGAGGCGCACCAGAGCACCATACAGGAATTCACGAATCAGCTCCTTTCGTCCATGGCGACGCATTTCAGCGGCTCGCTCGGGAGCGCGATCAACACCACGCCCGCAATCCTCTCGCAGGCAAGCGGCGGGGGCGATCTGCAGCTGCCTCTTGGAGCCGACCTGGTGAAGGTCACCTACGATTTTGCCATCGACGGCGTGCTGAATTCGAAGCTCTACCATATAATGGACACAAACATAGCGCAGGGACTTTCGAGCGCCACGGGGGCGGTGGCTCAGCAGGTGAGCCAGCCCCAGGCCTACCAGGCTCACGGCGGCCAGGTGGGCATAAGTCCGGTGAAGTTCCCGCCGCTGGACGAGGGGATTCCGCCGAGCGTCGGCGGGAACATCTCTCTGATCCTCGACGTCCCGATGACCCTCACGGTGGAGCTGGGGCGCACCACGCAGCTGGTGCAGGATATCCTGGGTCTTGGCGAAGGATCGATTATCGAGCTCGACAAGCTGGCCGGCGAACCGGTCGATCTTCTGGTCAACGGCAAGCTGATAGCCAAGGGAGAGGTTGTGGTCATTGACGAAAATTTCGGCGTGCGCGTTACAGATATCGTGAGTCCGGCGGAGCGGTTGTCCGGACTCCAATAATATGGCGGTGGCGATCATCGCCATATTTTTTACCTTTTTTTAATGAGACATAACACAGGTAGTTCGATGAATAAAACCAGCATACATTTTGTAACCCGGGCGATACTTATTATTTTTTCCTTTTCGGCAGTAGTATGTCCCCTTGATGCGCTTGCGAAAAAGACGAAGCGCGAGGCAAAACGGGAAATGGCGAAGCAGGAGGAGAAGGCCGTCGTCGATCCCGCCGGCGAGAAACGAGAGCCTGAAGAGGGGGATCTGGCGGAATCGAAGGAGCGCGGGGCCGCCGGAGAAGAGGCGGCAGTCCCGGGCGGCAATTACAAGGAAGAAGACTTCAAGCCGCAGGTGGAAGAGGAGTCGGCCGTCTGGATGTTCATAAAGATGCTGTTGATACTCGGGATATTCGCGGGAGGATTTTATTATTTCTACCGGTTTGTGACAAAAAAGGCGGGTATCAGCATATTCGGAGGCGAGGCGATCAAGGTTCTGTCGGTTGTGCCGCTGGGACAGAACAAGTTCCTTCAAGTCGTCGATCTCGCGGGGAGGATCCTGGTGGTGGGCGTCTCCGACAACGCCATCAATCTTATCACGGAAATTACGGAGAAAGACCAGATAGACAGGATCCGGATCCTTTCGACGCGCACGCCGCCCTCCGCAAGAGGAGCGGGAGGGTTCCAGGACCACGTGGTAAAGGAGATCGGGAAGCTCATCAGCAGGGTGCGGGAGGCGAGGCGCGGCGACGCCGTGCACCGGGCGGCCGAGATGGAGCGGCCCTCGGACATCAATTATTTAAGACAGCAGAGAAGCAGATTGAAGAATATGAACGGGCTGGAGAATGACTAAACGAATCGCGTTCATCGTGGCGTTACTTGTCCTGCTGGGTGCCGGCGCCGCCTACGCCCAAAACGTCGGCGGCGTGCGCATGCCGATCCCCAAGATTGCCTTCGATATCGAGGAGGCCGTCGGCCCCAAAGACACGGCGCTCTCGCTGCAGATTCTGTTTTTGCTCACCATACTGACGCTGGCCCCGGCCATCATCATGATGATGACGGCATTCACGCGCGTCGTTATCGTGCTGGATTTCATCAAACGGGCGCTGTCGCTCCAGCAGATGCCGCCGAACCAGGTGATCATCGGCTTTTCCATCTTTTTGACCTTTTTTATAATGGCCCCGACTTTTTCGAAGATGAATGACGATGCGCTGCAGCCCTACTTGAAGGGCAAGATTAACAGCGAGGCCTTCTTTAACAAGGGCATGGAGCCGATGCGTGACTTCATGTTCAGGCAGACCCGGGAGAAGGACATCGCGCTCTTCATCAGTCTCGCGAAGATTGAAAAGCCCAAGACCAGAAAGGACGTGCCAAGCTATTGCCTGATTCCGGCCTTCATGATCAGCGAGCTTAAACGGGCCTTCGAGATCGGGATCTATATTTTTATTCCTTTTATCGTGATCGATATGATTGTGGCGAGCGCCCTCATGGCCATGGGGATGATCATGCTTCCCCCGGTCATGATATCGCTGCCGTTCAAGATAATCCTATTCGTCCTGGTTGACGGCTGGAACTTGCTCACCTACGAGCTGGTGCGGTCGTTCAGGTAACGGGGTGGCGAGATGACTGATGTGACCATAGTATCCATGATGCGCGATTCGTTGATGACGATCCTGATGGTGTCTGCGCCGATGCTGGGGATTGGAATGTTCGTGGGCCTTATCATATCGATATTCCAGACCACGACGTCGATACAGGAGCAGACCCTCACGTTCGTGCCGAAGATAGTCGCCATATTCCTGGTCATGATGATTTTCGGCACGTGGATGATCCGGACGCTGGTGAATTACGCGAACCATATCTTCATGATGATAGAGAAATTATAATGCCGCGCTGCAGGCGGGGATGCGCATCCCCGCCTGCAGCGCGGCGTGATACGGGGGCCGATGCACTACTTTGTTAACCATTTCCAGGTTTTTCTGCTGATCATGATGCGCATGAACGCCATGATCATCATAGCCCCCTTTTTCTCAAGCGATCTGATCCCCTTCAGGATCAAGGCGATTATATCGTTTCTTATTACGCTGGTGATATTCCCGGTCGTCGCCGCAAAGGGCTACCCGCTCCCGGGCGACATGGGGGGGTATGCCCTGCTTGTGCTTCAGGAGGTGGTCATCGGTCTCTTCCTCGGGTTCCTGGTCTCCGTCATTTTTGCGGCGTTCCAGCTTTCGGGACAGTTCCTCGCCGTTCAGGTCGGGTTCGGCATCAACGAGGTCCTGGACCCGATAGGCCAGGTGAGCGTGCCTCTCGAGGGCCAGCTCAAGAACCTGATCGGCCTGCTGGTGCTCCTCGCAATGAACGGGCATCACCTGATGCTCCAGGGGGTATACCGGTCCTACGAGCTCGCCCCGATCATAAGCGCCAAGAAAATATTCATGGGGGGGCTCCTCAAATCAATGCTCCACATGTTTTCCGGGATGTTCGTGGTGGCCCTGAAGATAGCCATTCCCGTGGTGGCTGTCATATTCCTGGTGGAGGTATGTCTCGGGATCCTGGCGCGGGTGGCTCCCCAGATGAACATCATGATGCTCGGGTTTCCGTTTAAAATAGCGATATCGTTTGTGGTGATGGTGGTGATCATGCCGCTCATCGTGAAGATCATGTGGGTCGGACTCGAGCGGGCATTCGGGTTCATATTCAAGATGCTGGCCCACTGGCCGGGGTAACCTCACCCCCGGCACCTGCTGGGCAGGATGGCCTAATGCCGCCGGAGCCAGGAGGGCGGAAGGCGGCCTCTCCCGCGGGGAGAGGGGGGCGAGTATTTATTGACAGTGAGCCCTCTCCTTTGAGGAGAGGGCGCGCCGGAGGCGGGGTGAGGTCTATAAAATTATGAAAGAGTACATAAGCACATTCAGCAAGTTCAACCGATGGAGCGGCGACCCGTTTTTCGCCGGCTTCGCGTTTGACCTCCAGCTCTTCGCCGCTGAGGACGAGGGGAGGACCGAGGAGCCGACCGAGAAGAAGCTCAGGGAGGCGCGCGAGAAGGGGCAGGTCGCCAGGACCGTAGAGCTCCCCCAGGCGATCGTCGTGATTTTCGGGTTCATGGTTATCCTGATTTTCGGCTCATGGATACTCGATATCATCATACGCCTGACGACCTACTACCTCTCGTCCTTCTCGCGCCTGTACGTTACCGAGCGGAGCATTTACCGCGAGTTTCTGGCGGTTGCGGTCGAATCCGGGAAAATCCTCCTCCCGATATTCATCGCTGCCGTGACAGCCGCTTTGTTGGGGAATCTGGTGCAGGTGGGATTCCAGTTCTCCGCGCACCCGTTGAAGTTTGACCTGAGCAAGCTTAAGTTCGACCCGGCCACGGTCATGAAGAGGATTTTTTTCTCCAAGCAGGTGGCGATGAACCTGTTCAAGTCGGTGTTCAAGGTGCTGGCCGTCGGTTTCGTGGCATATCTCATCATCATGTCCGATCTCGACGACCTCCTGAAAACGCCCGACGTTTCAATAGCCATGGCGTTAAAAATCATCATGATGACCGCCTTCAAGATAATCATCTGGTCCGCGGTGCTGCTCCTGGCGCTCTCCATACCGGACTATTTTTTCCAGAAGCGGGAGTTCATCGAGTCGTTGAAAATGACCAAGGAAGAGCTGAAAGAGGAGTTGAAGGAGACGATCGGCGATCCGTACATCCGGGCACGACTGCGCGAGATGCAGCGGCAGAACCTAATGAGGGTCATGATGAGCAGGGAGGTCCCGAAGGCCGACGTGGTGGTCACCAATCCGACCCACTATGCGGTCGCGCTCCAGTACGACCGGGAGCGGATGCCGGCCCCGACGGTGGTCGCGAAGGGAGAGGACAGCATCGCCCTGAAGATTCGGGAGGTGGCCCGGGAGCACGATATCCCCATGATAGAGAACAGGCCGCTCGCACAGGAGATGTGCCGGAGGCTCGACGTGGGCGATATCATCCCGGAGGACCTTTTTTACGCCGTCTCCCTCATATACGGAGAGATCATCAGGAAGTACCCTGAGCGGTACCGGAGACTGGCGGAGGCCATATGACGATGAGGTTGCATGATGGCAGAGCCTAGGCGCGGCATGCTCGCGTTTCTTGCAGAGGACACCAAGTGGATGCAGAAGTCCGACATCCTTCTCGGCATCGGCGTCGTTTCGGTGGTGGTCATGCTCATCATCCCGCTGCCCACGTTCCTGCTCGATTTGCTCCTGGCGATCAGCGTCATGTCGGGGCTCCTGATCCTGATGATCGTCATGTTCATCGGCCGGACCTTCGATTTTTCCATTTTCCCCTCGCTCCTCCTGATAACGACGGTGTTCCGGCTGGCCCTCAACGTCTCATCGACCAGGCTGATCCTCCTGCAGGGCGCCGCGTTCGACGGCAAGCTTATCCGGGCCTTCGGCCAGTTCGTCGTGGGAGGCAACTACGTCGTCGGTTTTATCATATTCATCATTCTGGTGGCGGTTCAGTTCATCGTCATCACGAAAGGAGCAACGCGGACGGCCGAGGTGGCGGCGCGCTTTACGTTGGACGCAATGCCCGGCAAGCAGATGAGCATCGATTCAGACCTCTCCAACGGTCTCATCACCGAGGACGAGGCGCGAAAGCGGCGCGAGGAAATACGGCGGGAGGCGGATTTCTACGGGGCCATGGACGGTGCCTCGAAGTTCGTGCAGGGCGATGTTAAGGTTTCCATCGTCATAACATTCATTAATATCATAGGGGGATTCATAATCGGCATGGTGATGCGGGGCGAGCCGTTCGAGGTTGCGCTCAGAACATACACCCTGCTGACCATCGGCGAGGGCCTCGTGGCCCAGGTCCCGTCGCTGCTCATCACGACCGCTACCGGTATCATCGTCACCCGCGCGGTCTCCAACGAAAACATGGGCAAGGACATCGGGGAACAGCTCGGATCCCAGCCGCGTGCGCTCTTGATAACCGCCGCCACGCTGGGGGTGGCAATCATCATCCCCGGCTTCCCGAAGCTCGCGCTCCTGATACTCTCACTGGGCCTCGGCGCTCTTGGCGTTATTCTCATCCAGTCGCAGAGCGAGGAGAAGGAGAAGGTTCAGCGAAAGGAAAAGGAGGCCGCTCTCAGGGAACACCGCCCCGAGGAGGTTACCCAGCTTGTCCAGGTCGATCCGCTCGAGGTCGAGATCGGCTACAACCTCATACCGCTCGTTGACCCGGAGCAGGGCGGGACCCTGCTCGAGCGGATCACCAACATCCGGCGGCGGAGCGCGCTGGACATGGGGCTCATTGTGCCGCCGATACGAATACGCGACAACATGGAGCTCGATCCCGAGGCCTACTCGATACTCATCAAGGGGGTCGAGGTGGGGCGCGGCTCGCTCCAGGTGGACAAGCTCATGGCGATGGATTCGGGCGAGGTGAGCGAGAAGATCGAGGGCCAGGAGTTCACCGAGCCGGTGTTCAGTCTGAAGGCGATCTGGATCAAGACGGATGTGCGTGACCTCGCCGAGAGCAGGGGATACACCGTCGTCGACTGTCCCACGATCATCGCTACGCATCTGACCGAGATCATCAAGCGGCACGCCGACGAGATCCTGGGCCGTCAGGAGGTGCAGAAGCTTATCGACAGCGTCAGGGAGGACTACCCGGCGGTGATACGCGAGCTTATCGACGATCACAAGATGACGCTGGGCGACATACAGAAGGTGCTCCAGGCTCTCCTCCGCGAGCGGGTGTCCATCAGGAATATCGTCACCATACTGGAGACGCTGTCGAGCTACGTCTCTTATTCCAAGGACCCGACTTTTCTGGCCGAGCAGGTACGCATGGCCCTGGCCCGTCAGATCACCAAGAGCTACGTTGATCTGGCCAATATGCTCTCGGTCATAACGGTCGATCCCGAGATAGAGACGATCATCAGGAACTCCATGCACGAGGATCCGATCGAGGGGCCGGTGCTGGCCATGGATCCCGACACTCATGCGACCGTGGTGAACGCCCTGCTTGACGCCTATCGGCGCTCGAAAAGCATGGGGCACGCGCCGGTCTACCTGGTGGCGCCACAGATACGCCGCGTGTCGTTCAACCTATTAGAAAGGGAGGTTCCCTCGCCCGTGGTGCTGTCGTATAACGAGATTTCGAGTTCGGTCAAGGTTGAGGTTGTTGCTTCAGCGCTGCTCGGCAGCGCAACATAGGGAAATGCCCTCACCCCATCCCCTCTCCCACAGGGAGAGGGGAGCTAAGGGCAGAAAACAATTGATGCTGAGCCCTCTCCCTGCGGGAGAGGGCGCGCCGGAGGCGGGGTGAGGGGAATCATATAAAAGATTTTATGATAGGAGAGGTTGCCATGAGGTATATTAAAATCCGGGGCAATAATTACAATGAAGTCATGATGAAGCTCAAGATGGAGCACGGCGATGACGCCATCCCCATCAGCCATAAATTCGTGAAGGAGGGGGGGCTCTTCAATTCGAAGCTGTTTGCGCGCGAAGTGGTCGAGCTCACTGCGGCCGTACAGGAGCGGAAATTCAAGTCCGGACTCCTCGGCCAGAAAAACAGGATCGACTTTACCGTGGGCGACAATGACCGGTCGGTAACCGACCTGGGAAGGTCCCGGGTGAGCGACATCCTGGATCGGCCCCCGGCGCCGGCTGCTGCCGGGCAGCCCAGGGAGCGCCCGGAGCGGAAGCCGGCGGGCTTCACCTTCAACGAGAAGCTGAACGAGGTGTATTCCGGGATCGCCGAGCACAAGAAGGCCGCTGCAGAGCCGGTGGACGCGGCGCCTTCGGCCGAGGTCCCGGCGGAGCGCGAGAGTGAACCGGATGCCGCGCCGGCGCGGCAGGAGACTGCCGGCGGGCTCCGTTTCGAGAAGGAGCTGGAGGAGATTAAGAAGGCAATCTATAAAATCACTTCAGACAGGGTCGGCGCTTTCGAGGCAGTCTCGGGGGACGACCCGAACATCAGGCCCTTGAGGCAGATATTGAAAAACAATGATTTCGACGAGGAGCAGTGCACGGCCATTATGACCGAGGTGAGGAATTCAATCAGTAAGGATGACCTGAAGGACAGGTACAAGATCGAGAAGAGCCTCAAGGATTTATTGAAGAGCAAAATAATCACCACCGGTCCTATCAGGACGGGTAACCGCAAAAAGGTGATCATGTTCATCGGGCCGACGGGCGTCGGCAAGACGACAACCATGGCCAAGCTCGGCGCTATCAATTCGCTCAGAGAGGCGCACTCGGTGGCGTTCGTCACCATCGACAACTACCGGATCGCGGCGACCGAGCAGCTCAAGAAATACGCGGAGATCATGAACATCCCCATCTACGCGGTCAACACCCAGAAGGAGTTCAAGGACATCATAGCCGGGGACAAATCGGAGATCATCATGGTGGACACGTCGGGCCGGAGCCACCGGAATGACATCAAGATATCCGAAATCAAGGCCTTCGCGGAATCCCTGGACTACGAGTGCGAGAAGATTCTCTGCGTGAGCGCCAACACCAAGAAATGCGACCTCAACGACGTGTTCAGGGCCTTTGACGCTATTCATTTCGACAGTATTATCATAACAAAAGTGGATGAGACCTCGTATATAGGCAATGTCATAGATATTGCCGATAAATATAACAAGCCGATATCATACTACACGAACGGGCAGGAAGTGCCGAACGATATCGTCATAGCCGACCCGGATAAGATTGTTGACATGATGATCGGTAATGTTTATAATTAATCCAGGCAGGAGTGTAAAGGAGGTCCCCCGTGGATCAGGCTGCAAATCTCAGAAGACTGGTGCTCGAGAGCGACGCTAAAAAGCAGAAAAAGACCAAAACGATCGCCATCACGAGCGGCAAGGGTGGGGTAGGCAAGACCAGCGTGGCGGTAAGCCTGTCGATCGCCCTGGCGCGCGGCGGTTCGTCTGTGACCCTTCTGGACGCGGACCTCGGGCTCGCCAATATCAACGTCATTCTCGGCATAATCCCGAAATACAACCTGTACCATGTGGTCAAGGGACAGAAGAAGCTGAAGGATATCGTCATCGAGGTCCCCGAGGGGATACGGATCATCGCCGGGGCTTCGGGGTTCCACCAGCTGGCCAACCTTGACCCGAAACAGCGGAACGACTTCATCGGCGCGGTCGCCGAGCTTGATTCAGACGACTACATGATCATTGACACGGGCGCGGGGGTTTCCCAGAACGTGCTCTCCTTCGTCATGGCGGCGGACGAAATCATCGTCGTCACCACGCCGGAGCCGACCGCGATCACGGACGCCTACGGCATCATCAAGTCCATCGCGGCCCAGTCGCCGGACAAGATCATAAAGATCATCGTGAACCGGGTCGGTTCGGTCGCTGAAGGTAACCGGGTGGCCCAGCGGGTGATCAACATCGCGGGGCAGTTTCTTAACATCAAGGTGGAGAATCTCGGGTTCATATTTGATGATATCTACGTGCCGAAATCGGTGAGGAACCAGAAGCCGTTCATCGTGAGTTACCCGAAGTCGAAGGCCTCGGGCTGCCTCGCCATAATAGCCGACCGGATCGCCAACAAGTCGGGCGGCTCGTCGAAAGGGTCAGGGCTTGCGTCCTTCTTCAAGAACCTCTTTATTTCGAACGAAGACGGGGAGGAAGGGCAATAGAAAAAGGCTTGATCGGTTGCCGTGTGTGTGCATATTTATTACGAGGATTGAGAGGTTATTTCAGGCATCATTATGATCAGTCTCCAGAAAATAAATCTTGAATATAAATCCACCGCGTTGTTTGGATGCACGGCTCTCATTCTCTCCTTCGTCACGGGCTTCATGGCGGGCATACAATGGAATTACGTCCTGATACGCTCGCTGGTTCTCACGATAATATTCTCCGCCATTGGGTTCGGCATCTGCTATATTTTAAGAAAGTTCGTCCCCGAGGCGTACGAGTTTCTTTCAATGAGGGCCGCCGGCGGTAAAAGCGCCGCGGAGGCCGAGGAAATCGATATCGAGAACGGCGCGGGTCCGGATTCTTCCTCCATCCCTTCGGATGAGGGGATGGGGGAGCCGGAGGCAGTAACGGACGCGGTCTCCGCTGCGCCTTCTGAAGACGAATTCAAGGAGCTCGATAATGAGGCGCTGGCCCACTATTCTACCGGCACAGCCGGCGGGAGCGGGATCAATACTGCCGCGGGCAGACTGGGCAAGCACGTGCTCGAGAAGGAGAAGCTTGCAAAATACGAGCCGAAGATCATGGCGCAGGCGGTCAGAACGATGATGAGCAGAGACAAGGAATAACACCCGGGACGCAGGTATGAACAATAAAAAATTTAAAGAGCTGGACGCCCTCGGCGAAGACAAGCTGTGGGAGAAGTTTATAAAGAAACATGACCAGGACATCAGGGACTATTTCGTTGTTAAATACGCCCCCCTGGTCAAGTACGTCGCCGGCAAGATATCGATGGGGATGCCGTCCAACATCGAGTTCGACGACCTTGTCTCGTACGGCATCTTCGGCCTCATTGACGCGATCGGCAAGTTCGACCCCGAACGGGGGATAAAGTTCAAGACCTACGCGATGACGCGGATCAGGGGCGCAATCTTCGATGAACTCCGCTCAATCGACTGGATTCCCCGCTCGATCCGCCAGAAGGCCAAGCAGGTCGAGGTGGTCATATCCGAACTTGAAAACAGGCTGGGCCGCACGGTCGAGGACGAGGAAATAGCCAGGGAGCTCGGTATCCCGGTGGAGGAGTTCCAGTCCCTGCTCTCCAAACTCTCCGGCACCTCGATGCTGTCGCTTAACGATATATGGTACATGGGGGATGAAAGCGACGAGCTCTCCATACTGGAGACCCTGGAAGCACCGGAGAACATGAACCCCGACGTTTTAATTGAAAAGCAGGAAATCCGCGATTATATTATAGATGCGATAAAGAAGCTGCCGGACAAGGAAAAGAAGGTCATCGTCCTCTACTACTACGAGGACCTTACCCTCAAGGAGATCGGTGACGTCCTGGAGGTGACCGAGAGCAGGGTTTCGCAGCTGCACACCAAGGCCATTATGAGACTGCGGGGCCGTCTCGGCCGGATCAAGCAAAATATCGTTGGATAACGCGCTCCAATGGCAAACATTAAAGACATGTTCATGACCATCGACACATCGGATGATTTTTCCGATGAGAACGCCGTTGAGGTGTTCGCCGATTCGGTGAGTCAGGCCCTTGAGCTGGCCGCCAGGGACCTTGGCATTGATGTAAGCCTCCTCGATTACCAGATTATCGAGAAGGGGACGAGAGGCTTCCTCGGTATCGGCCGCATTCCCTACCGTGTGCTGGTGACTCCCATTGCCGGCAAGGCCGAGCATGAGGAGCTCGCCGCCCTCGAGCAGAAGCTCTCGCGCGAGCACGCGCCGGGCGTGAAGATCGATGTCGACGGCACGTTCAAGGTGCGCGTGATCAGGAGCGGCATCTGGCTTACCGTAGGTCCCGCCAAGGGGAAGGGCCGCAAGATCACCCTGGAAGAAGTGAATAACAAGCTCTACTCCATGAAGATTACCCCGTCGGATCCGGGCAGGGTGGAAAAAGAGGTCGAAAAGGCCACCGGGAAACCGGCCAAGATCGGCTCATGGACGGCCGATCCGCAGTGCGACGGAGACATGAGCCTGGAGATGACCGAGGATGAAATGAAGGTGTTCGCCCATTTTACGCCGCCACGCTATGCCGGAAAGCACATGGAATATGATGATATTATCGGCGCCCTCAGGAAGGCCGGCGTCAAGACCGGTATTAAGGAAAAAGACATCAAAGATTATCTGGAGGAGATGGACTACACCAGGCCGCTCCTCGCCGCCGAGGGCGTGCGGGCCAAAAACGGCAAGGACGCCCAGATCGAGTACAAGGTGCGCGTGGATACCAAGGGCGTTAACTTCGAAGAGGACGAGTCCGGCAAGGTCGATTTCCGTAACCTGGAGCTTTTGGAAAACGTTGTCGTGGGCCAGCTCCTCGCGGTTAAGATACCGGCCGAGCAGGGGGTGCCGGGCCGGACGGTCACCAACCGGGTCATCCCGGCCCGGAGCGGCAAGGACGTCAAGATCCAGCACGGCAAGGGGACCATCCTTTCCGAGGACGGCACCGAGCTCACGGCGGAGATAAACGGCCAGGTGACCTACAAGGTCGGGAGGATCAGCGTCGAGCCGGTATACGTCGTGAACGGCGACGTTTCGCTCGAGACCGGCAACATCGTTTTCCTCGGTTCGGTTATTATAGCCGGCAGCGTGCAGGATAACTTTGAGGTCAAAGCCGCCGGGAACATAGAGGTGCGCGGGACGGTCCAGAAGGCGTTCCTCGAAGCGGAGGGCGACATCATCGTATTCCAGGGTATCACCGGCCGCGAGGAAGCGAAAATTGAATCGACGGGCGGTTCGGTCTTCGCCAAGTTCATCCAGAACGCGATTGTCTTCGCCGAGGGCGATGTTATCGTGCCCGAGGGTGTCATGCACTCCCGCGTGGACGCGGGCGGGCGGGTCTGCTCCAACGGCAAGCGGGCGCGTATCGTCGGCGGTGTCGTCCGCGCCGGCGACGAGGTGAATGCGCGGTTTTTGGGAGCGGACGTTTCCACGAAAACCGAGTTCAGGGTGGGTGTCCACCCCAAGGTGCTCCAGCAGCTCGCTGACCTGACCGGCCTCAAGTCGAAAATCGAAGAGGAGCAGGTCCAGCTGAAGCTTAACCTGAGGACAATGGAAACCCAGAAGAGAAACGCCGGGAACAGGCTCCCGGCCGAGAAGGAGAAGTTGCTGAAAGACCTGCAGGCGCGGAACGCAAAGCTGAACGAACGGATGGAAGAGATAAAAGGCGAGCTTGAAGAGGTCAATTCCTACATCAGCATGATCGAACACAAGGGGAAGGTGTGCGCGGAGAGGACCGCGTTCCCAGGGGTGGAAATATTCATCAAGGACAAGAGCTTCATCCTCAAGGATCCCTATAATCATGTCAAGTTCGCCCTGCAGGGTGACCAGATCCGTATTTCCGAATACGAACCGCCGGCCGGAGTCGACGGCAGGATGATCATACAGAGACGAAGACGATAGGAGTATGTGCCATGGCTATACGACCTATTGATCTGCAGGCAAACATGTCCCAGGTTACCGAAGTCGGGAAGGACGCGCAGGCCCGTACGGACGCAATTGTGCAGCAGCAGCATGTCCTCGAGAAGGAATCGGGCGAAAAGGCGCGCCTCGCCAATTCCAAGCTCGAAGAGTCCAGAAAAGGCGAGAGCGCGGTTATCAAGGACCAGCAAAAGAAGGAAGAAAAAAGACGGGAGCAGCCCGAGGACCGGCAGTCCGGCGGTACCGGCAGGCGCGGCAAAAAGGAGCTGAGCACGGACGACCGGATGGGGAATATTATCGATATTCTAAAATGATCGGTCTGCCCGCTGATGTGACATAATCAAGACGCTGCAGTTTCATAATCAATCAACGAGGAATCGCCATGCAGTTTTTCTTTTTATTGCTTTTCAACGTCTTTCTCGGCGCCGTTCTCTATCTTATCATTAGTCTGAAGCTTGAGCGGTCCGCGTCGGAATTTCGGGAGCGTCGTCTCCGTAAAGAGATGGATGAGATAATAAAGGAGTTTAATCTTACCGCGGAGCGAAATATTTCGATACTCGAGAGCAGGATACGGGCAATGCGGAACCTCCTCGACCGGTCAGGCGAGATCAAGCAGCTTGATATCACGCTGGACGGGGAAGATGAGAGCGCGGTGAAAGAACCCCAGACCTGCGGGCCCGCACTCGCGGCGGATGATGACGGCGGATTGCTGTCGACGGACGCGCCGCGGAGTTCTGAAAACAATGTCGTGGCGCTGATAAAAAAAGGCTTGATATTATTTTTCAGAAAAATCATAACTATACTGCCAGCGCGTACAGTGGATGAGGCAACCGTAACCGGCACGGCGGGCAACGACGGTGCCTGCTCGGCCCCGGATGCAGCTCCTGTTTTTCCGACGCGGGTCGGTCTGCCGGAGAGGGCGAATATCCTCATAGAGAAAGAGCTGAGCGTCTCAATGAGGGCGCAGGAAACGCCGGGCCGGACGCAGGATCCAATCACGGAAGAGGAGATCTCGGAGATAATCAGGTCATCGGAAGATAAGTATTCCATGGTCTCGGTTCTTTTCGAGAGGGGCTGCGGTATCGAGGATATTTCCAGATATTCCGGGATTCCGGCAGGGGAGGTGCGTTTGGTTTTGAACCTTACCCGGGAATCGTCCGGGAATTCACTATAGGGCGTCCCCGTGCCGCGTTACCGTATACTGCAATCGGAACGGCCAGTGCCCGCTGCCGGGGGATGTCTGACTGCTGATTGTGCTCTCAGCTCGCGTAAAGGTCAGCTTGCGATTTTTTATCATACCGAGGTGGTTGCGGGGTGGAACCGAATATTAAACGGCTCTCCGAGGAGGAATTCGGCAAGTTTGCCCGGCTCATTTACGATGAGAGCGGTATTTTCCTGAAGGATACCAAGATCACCCTCCTCTCCAACAGGCTGCGGAAAAGGCTCCATGCGCTGAAAATTGAAGAGTTTTCCGATTACTATAAGTATCTTAACGCGCTTCCCCCCAAGGAAAAGGTCATCGAATACGAAAAGATGCTCGATGTTGTCTCCACGAATGAGACCTACTTCTTTCGAAATGAGCGCCATTTCGAGGCGATGGCGCAGGAATGCTTCCCGGAGATAGCGAAGGCCAAGCAAGAGAAGAAGCTCCGCATCTGGAGCGCCGCCTGCTCCACCGGGGAGGAGCCGTATACCATAGCGATATGCGTGAAAGAAAGCATGCAGCTATTCCAGGGGTGGAACATCGAGATCCTGGCAACCGATATAGCCCCGTCGGTCCTCGAATTCGCCAATATCGGCGAGTACTCGGGAAGAAGGATCGAAAAAGTCCCGCCCGAAATCATGAAGAAGTATTTTATCCAGAAAAAGAACGACCCGCTGGTATTTTCAATCAGGGATGACGTCAAGAAGCTGGTCAAGTTTTACTATCATAATTTTTTTAAAAGCCCGTTCCCGAAAGATATTGACATAATATTCTGCAGAAATGTCATGATCTACTTCGACAAAAAGCATCAGATGGAGCTCGTGGCAAAATTTTATCAGTGTATCCTCGATCATGGATACCTCTTCATCGGGCATTCAGAAACGCTTCACTCAATTTCGGATGACTTCAACTACCGAAAGATCATGGAAGCGCCTGTATACGTCCCGAATCCCAGGAGATAGCCAATGGAGTTTAACCTAATAAATGTCGGCATCGCCGATTACAGCGTATCCGTGGCGCCGGATATTCTAAGGACGATTCTCGGATCATGTGTCGGGGTCTGCCTCTATGACGCCGAGAAGAAGATCGGCGGCATGTGCCACATCATGCTTCCGTCAATCAAGGAAGCTTCAAAATCAGAAAAGAAGTATGCGGACCGGGCGATCCCGATGATGCTGGGGGAAATGGAAGAGCGGGGGGTGGACAAGAAGAGGGTTACCGCGAAGGTCACCGGCGGCTCCACCATGTTCAATGTCTCCGAGAACAGCATGATGGGCGAAATCGGCAACAATAATATTAAACGGGTGCGGGAAGTGCTCCGCGAGCTTGGCATCACCAGTATTGCCGAGGACACCGGCGGGAATTACGGCCGCACGATTGATTTTTATCTTGATTCGGGCATGGTCAAGATCCGGTCGATGGGCAGGGAAGAAAAGATAATCTAGGCGGCGTGAAATGGAAAGCATGACAGGATATGCGTTTCTGGAAAAAAGCACCGATCAATTCTCGTATTCCGTGGAGCTGAAATCGCTCAACTCACGGTACCTGGAAATTTATGTCAATTTTCCGAAGATATTGAAGAACGAGGAGAACGAGGTCCACGGTATTATAAAGAAGCGCTTCTCACGCGGCAAGTTGGAGCTGAGCGTCGAGATCTTCGACTGGACGGTCACGAGGCCCATCGCCATCAACGCGGCCATGATAAAAAAGTATTACCGCGAGTTGCGGCGGGTCCACAGGGAGCTAAGCGTCGCGGAGCCGCTCCGCTTCGAGTCGGTGCTGACACTGGAGGGCGTCAGCCAGAGGGAGCGCTCGGCAATTTCACGGTCGTCCCGCGCGGACATCTATGCAAGCATCGACAGGGTCATCGGCAAGGCGATCGAAATGAGGCGGCGGGAAGGGACCGCCGTCAGGAAGGACCTGGCCTCGCTGATATCCGAAATAACAAGACACATAGGCGCGATCAGGGCCCTGTCAAAACGCGTCGCGGAGGAGAAGAAGGAATCGCTGAGGAAGCGGATCGAAGCGGCGCTAGGCACCGGCTCCGATGACGGACGCATATATGGCGAGATCGCTCTCTTGGCCGACAGGCTCGATATAAACGAAGAGATCGTACGGTTCAGGGACCACATCAAGAAGTTCAATTCTATGATGAAGAGCGGCGAGCAGGCCGGAAAGAAGCTCGATTTCCTCGCCCAAGAGCTGTTCCGCGAGGTCAACACCATCGGGTCGAAGTCAAACAGCTCCGAGATAGCGCACATTGTCGTGGAAGTCAAGAACCATATTGAAATGATACGCGAGCACTGTCGAAATGTCGTCTGATTACAGGCGCCGTTTCGTGCCTTGACTCCGCTCGGCATGACGTAGTGGCTGTCACCCTGAGCGGACTCGAAGGGAGACAACCGCCTCAGTCGAAAATATATGCAGGATTTTGCCATATGAAAACAACATTGATAAACATCGGGTTCGGGAATGCCGTCGTTGCGGAGAGGGTGGTCGTCGTCATCACCCCGGCGTCTGCCTCGGGGAAACGGCTGAGAGAGGAAGCGAAGGAAAACAGTCTCCTCATTGACGCCACGCACGGCAGGAAAACCCGCGCGATCATCGTCATGGACAGCAACCATGTAATACTCTCGGCGATGCAGCCTGAAACGCTAGCCAACCGCCTGATGAACAATGAAATCCAGTAAACTGTCAGTTGTTATAAGCGCTCCATCGGGGGCGGGAAAAACCACGCTGATAAAAAGACTTCTGTCGGCCGACGACCGGTTCGTCTTTCTGGTCTCAACCACCACGAGGTCGATGCGGGAGGGGGAAACCCCGGGGACGAGCTATACCTTTGTCAGCGAGGGGGAGTTCCGCGAGATGATTGAGAAGGGGGCCTTCCTGGAATGGGCAATGGTCCATGGGAACTATTATGGCACCCCCAAAAAAGAGATTGACAGAATTCAACATGCCGGGAAAATCCCGATATTCGACGTGGATGTCCAGGGGGCGAGGACGCTGAGGGGCAAACTGGACGGGGCGGTGTACGTTTTTATCGTGCCTCCCTCCCGGGAGGCGCTGGAAACGAGGCTGCGAAACAGGAAGACCGATGCTGACGCGCAGATCCGGATACGGCTGCGGAACGCGATCAGGGAACTGAAAGAATACGGCCTGTATGATTACATCGTCGTAAACGACGACCTCGAGACCGCCCTTGAGCATATCCGGTCGATCGTGACCGCAGAGTCGTGCAGAAGAGAAAGAGTCTCGCACATAATTACCGGCATACTGGAGGAACGTGGTGATAATTCCGATTGATAAATTGCTGAGGTATAACAGAAACAAATATATTTTTACCAGGGCCAACATGGAAGCAGTTGAGAGGATCGGCAACATGAGGAAATTTCCGGCCGATGATTCAAAGTGGAAAGTCGTTCCGCATGTGCTCCGGCTCATGCTTGACGAAGATGTAAAGTTCGAGCACCATAAGCCTGAAGACGAGGAATAGGCGGCCATCTCCGGCAGTCGCGAACATATCGGGTATGCGGTCCTCATGGGGCCGACGGCCGTCGGGAAGACGGAGATTTCGCTGGCCCTTGCGGGCAACAGGTTCGAAATAATTTCGGCCGATTCGGTCCAGGTATATAAATATCTCGACATTGGCAGCGGCAAGCCGGACCGGGCCGAACGCGAACGGGTCCGCCATTACCTGATTGACTGTGTTGAGCCCGATGTCCCCTTTACCGCCGGAGAGTTTTGCCGGGAAGCCGGGATCGTCTCCCGCGATATGGCGTCGCGGGGGGTGGCGCCGATGATCGTCGGCGGAACCGGTCTATATATCGATTCGTTTTTCCACGGGCTCTCTGAAATACCGGAAGTTTCTCCCGAAGTGCGGGAAACAGTTCGCGGCGAGTTGCTCGAGCGCGGGCTGCAGCTGCTGTACGAGGAGTTGACGCGGATCGATCCCGTGTTCGCGGCGCGCGTGCATCCCAACGATACCCAGCGGATCACTCGCGGTCTCGAGGTGTTTCGCGGCACGGGGAGGCCCCTCTCGAGTTATTTCGACGAGAGGCGGCGGTACGGGACTGAAGACTCGCTTTTCATAGGCCTGCACGAAGACCGTTCGGTGCTCCGCGCGAGGATCGACGCCCGCGTGGACCGGATGATCGACCGGGGGCTTGTGGATGAAGTCCGCGGCCTGCGAGAGAGGGGATTCGGCCCGGAGCTCCAGTCGATGAAGTCAATCGGGTATGCCGAGATCAACGCCTTCATCGACGGCGACACGGATCTTCGACAGGCGGTCGAGAAGATCAAGACGGCCACCAAGCAGTACGCGAAGCGGCAGATGACCTGGTTCCGAAAAAACAGGCGGACGCGGTGGTTCAGGCCCAATGAGCTGGAGGCGATACGCGAGTATGTACGGCAATGGCTGAACGGCCGCGACGCATATAGATAAATAAAAAAAGAAAGAAGGGGAAATACAATGGCAGTACAATTCAATAACCTGCAGGACCATTTTTTGAATACAGCGCGGAAGGACAAGATTGATATCAATATCTTTCTCATCAACGGCGTGCCGATCAAGGGGAGGGTGCTGAGCTTCGATAATTTTACCATTCTCATGGAGGTTGAGAAGCGGCAGAATCTTATTTACAAGCATGCCGTATCGACGATGGTACCATCCAGGCCGATTTCCTACAGGGAAGAGGAAGAGAAATAAATCGGGACGGGTGCACCTCATGAAACAATTTTTCACGAAAACAATAGTGATTGCGGTTGTCGTCGGGGCGGCCTACCTTCTATTCTTTTCCCTGGTGAAGGTCGACACGGGAAGGCTGCGCGTCATTGAGGACTTGAGGTCACACAAGGTGTTGCGCATCGTTAAGCCATGTGCGGGCACCTGGGCGTTCGCATGGGAAAGGGCGTTCCCCTGGCGGTATATCATAGCGGAGATGTCGGAGCTGAGGGCGGCGCATTTCAAGATCAATGTCTCGATCCCCGAACTCTCGAACCTCAAGGAGGACTATTACGCGGTCAGGGTGCCCGTGAGGGTCTCGTACAGGATAGATAGGGACTCCTTTGGCGACGCCTCGAAGCTGAGCGACGGCGGCCGCCGCGCCGATGATCTGGTGAAGAAATTTTTCGACGATGAGCTGCAGCGCGATTTGAACAACTATCTTTTCCCGTATCAGCCTGAGGTCCTCAAGGCGCAGGTGGAGAACATTCTCGAAGGCGCGGTCAAAAAGCTGGAGCCTGAGCTGAAGCGGTTCGGTCTGCTGCTGGAAAGTGCCAGGATAACGGGGGGCGTTATCATGCCAGATCGCCTTATATATAATGAGGGAGTCATGCACGCCGCGGATCTCAGGAAGGCGGACAGGGTGGTCCAGAAAGGGCTCATGGAGGCTCGCAGCGCCATGGAAAATGAGAAAATACGAAACGAGCAGTTATATTCGAAGCTCAGGGAGATCTCAGAAATCATCAGCGAGAATCCCGACATTTTGAAATATATTTATATTGACAAAATGGCGGGCAATGTGAAGGTGATACTCTCTTCGGACGGCGAGGGTGTACCCCGAATGCTCGAGAAGGAAGTTGAATCCGGTACGGGGAAGACAAAAGAGATAGACAACCTCAGGTAACGGTGCGCTCCGGCTAAAGCCTGTCATGCGCCATGAGAGGCCTGACGGGGAGCAACAGAAACAATACTTATCAAGGAGAATGACTCAATGCCCTGCGGGAGAAAGAAAAAGAGAAAAAAGATAGCTAACCACAAGCGGAAAAAGCGGAGAAGAGCTAACCGTCATAAAAAGAAGCTATAAGTTTTTTTAAAAAGAGATTGGCCCCGCAAAAGCAAGCCAATCTCTTTTTTAATTTGTCTGGTATCGCATGTTAAAGAAACAAAAAACTTCGAACATTGTTCTTGATGCCGCCCAGCAAAAATGGAAAAAACGGCCGTCAGAAATCAGGGGCTACCAGAGGGCCTATTATATCAATTCGGAGGAAGGCGATTACCTCCGCGTTGATTACAACATGAAGGATAAAAGGGTCCGCCTCTATATGGAGCTCGAGGACGAGGGCGGGAACGCGTATTACGCGGTCATCACCAACGGGAAGATAACGGCCGAGAGGAGCGTCGCTACCGACCGGAACTTCGGGTTTGCCGAGAAGTTCAAGGCTCGGGCGGAGATATTCTCCACCCTGCCGAACAGGGAAGTCCTGAAACTCGTAAACCGCAATTACGGCATACTCCGCGGCAGGGAGGCCCCGCCCGAGAAGAAGAAGATACAGAAAACAGGGAAGGAAAAACTGCTTGAGGAGACCAAGCGGCGTTACTTCAAGCGCGAGTTCTATCATGGAGAGAGAGCCGGCGAGGAAGGCGGCAGGGCGCGATTAAAAAGAATCGTGCTCTTTGATCTCGTAGATGTATTGATAGGTGCCCTGATCTCCGGGTCAGTGTTTATCTATTTTAAGTACAGCTACATGGCCATGGGCGTAACCGCGGCGTTTTTCGGGATCATCATCGGTTTTGTGGACATGTTTTTCCGGGGGAGGCCGCCCGTTTTCATGAAAGTTTTTTTATTTCTTCTTGCCGGCGCAGTTTCCTATATTTACGGATATCTCTTTTAGGCCCGTCCCGTTCGATGCAAAACGCGCCCTTTGTCCCGCCGGGCGCCCATTAATTTCCTCAATAATACACATTTTATACTTGAAAACTGGCTCTGATAAATTAAATTGATACATATTTCCGGGTCCGGCCGGAGCGCAGCCGCCGGGCGGTTTTGTATTGCTTAATTCTATGAGCGGGTAGTGCCACATATGGAAAAAAAAGAGATACACTTTTCCTCGCTGCAGATCGTCTGCTTTAAAATCGCCAACGAGGAATATGGCATTGATATCCTTCAGGTGCAGGAGATATTGAAGCTCCCGAAGGTCACCAAGCTGCCCAAGTCCAGGCCGTACATCATGGGAGTCATGGACCTCAGGGGCAAGGTGCTCCCCATCGTGGATCTGAGCAAGCGTTTCGGGATAGAAACGAACAGGGGCATCGAGAGCAGCCGGGCAATAGTCGTTAATATCAGCGGGAAGCGGGTCGGCCTCGGCATAGATTCCGTCAGCCACGTTATCAAGGTAAACTCAAATGACATCGAACCGCCCCCCCCGGTGGTTCGCGGCATTTCAGGCAAGTATATCGTCGGCATAGCCAAAATGGAGGACGGGTTCGTCGTCGTCCTTGATATAAACCAGATGTTTTCCACCGAGGAACTCGGTTCGCTGTAGGGGATCAGTACGCAGCGATCAGGATCGTCTCGATTTCGTTCGTGTTGACTTCGCGCGGGGTGTTTTCCAGGAAGGGATAGGACGCCGCGAGGTCGGATACCTCCCTGAATATTGACTTCGAAATATCATAGCTTGAAAGGCGCTGGGGAATGTCAATGTCTGTTTCCAGCTTGCGGACAGCCTCAACCGCCTTGATCGCCGCCTCAATAACGGTTATTTCCTTCACGTCCTCCCCCATGACCTTGGACATCTGCACGTACTTGCCCGGAGAAGACGTCAGGTTGAATTCCATGATGTGCGGCAGGATGATGCTCATGGCGCTCTCGATGTCCAGCTCGGTTTTGGATACCAGGGCCAGTGATATGGAGAGGGTGATGGAGAGGAAGGAGACCGCGAAAGCGATTCCCGCCATGACCGACGAGGTGGAAAGGGACGTCCGCGGCACGCTGTTCTGCGGCTCGCGGTAGGAGATAGGGATGTTCCTGAAAATCATGTCGATCGATTTCAGGGCGTATGTGTTTATGATGTCGTTGTTTTTTTTTGATATTACGGATTCGGCCGCTATGGCCAGGGTGCCGATGGAGCTTTTCAATATCTTTTCCTCGGGACAGAGGAGGGTTATGAGCGGGTCGACGATTGTCGCCGCCGGATACAGCTCAGGATTGTGATAGATCTTGTTGCTCAGGTCGTGTATCTCCTCAAGGTAGAAGAGCGGGGCGATTTCGAAGCCGAACATCGGGGTTCCAGGAATGCTTATGAAGGTCAGCGGCTTCTGCCCGAGCTTCGGGTTCGAGAAGAGATCATGGCAGAACAGGTAGTTGTTGACGAGGATCGAGAGGGCCTTGGCCGCGTTAATCGAGTCTATGCTTCCGAAACCTATGATCAGGTCGCAGTTTGTTTTCTTGATATAGGCAGCGGCATTGTCGATCTCCTCGGTGTTCGGCGGATAGGGGATCTCATCGTACACGATGCACCCGACATTGGCGTCCTTGAGCTGGCGCGCTATAAGCTCTATCACCGGGCCGTAGAGCTCCAGGTCGAAAGGAGTGGTGACAAGGGTGGCGCGCGATCCGAACTTGGGAATGATTTTCCCGATGTCCTTGAGGATATCCTGCCTGATAAAAATCTGGCTCGGGATGTGAAAATCTGGTCTTATCTCTGTCGCCAATGCCGGTCCTTCTTAAAAATCATGCATAAAAAAAGCGGACATATCATTCTATCTCCGCTTTTACCGCTTCACAATTTGGCAATACTTTCTACTTTCTCAGGAGAAAGCTCGCAATCCTGTCTGCCACCATATCGAGTTTTTGGGGGTCGTTGAAATTATATGACCCGTTCGCAATCTGCTCCTTGATCTCGCGCACCCGGTCGGCCCTGATATCCGGGGTGTCTTTTACGACCTGTGAGAGCTTGGCAGCTTCGGCGGCGCTTTTGGCTTCGGAAGAAATCTGAACGGAATCCTTTTTTCTGGTTTCCTTTGCTGAAGTAACGGGGTTAGATTTCTTCGGCTCGATGATATTGTTGATGTTACCTATCTTGTCAATAACCATGATGTTAACCCTTGTTCAATCTATTATCAATATCGGTATATTTTGTCAATTCTTTAATAAAAATGCATAAAAACCGGCATAATTTTTAATTATATATACAATCGTTATTATTGTCCACAAAATAATGGCGTGTTGACCCGGGGTTGGGTTTGTTATGTGGCATCGAATTACCCTCAGAAGACCCGGCGTGATTCCCACACCATCATATATAACATATTAATTTTCCCGATCGTTTTCAACATAATCTTCTTTATAATTGCAGATGGCAACGGTGAATTCGCCTTTTTCTTTTATGGTATCGATTGAGGCCACAAGTTCCTGGATCGGGGCTGATATGAATTCCTCGTGGAGCTTGGTCATTTCCCTGCCGATAAGCACCCGTCGCCCGGGATAGATTTCGTTGATGGCCGCCAGCAGCTTTTTTATCCGGTAGGGCGATTCGTACAGCACGATGAGACCCTCCAGTTTTTTCAACGATTGGAGCTCAGTCCTGCGCCTGTTCTCCTTCTTGCTCAGGAAACCGGAAAAGACCACTGTTTTACCGTGGAGCCCGGACACGGAGACGATGGCCGCCAGCGCCGACGGGCCGGGCACGGGGGAAACCGGTACGCCGGAGTCCCGGGCCGCGGATACGAGCCTGCTACCCGGGTCGGAGAGGCCCGGGGTGCCCGAATCTGTCAGGTACGCGACGGACTTCCCGGAAAGGAGAAGCCCTATCACGCTCTCGATCTTCCGCTGAGAGGAGTGGGTATGCAACGACTGAAGGGGGGCCCTGATGCCGTAGTGGTTGAAGAGCTTGCGCGTCTGCCTCGTGTCTTCGCAGAACACGGTATCCGTCTCCTCTTTCAGGACCCTGACCGCCCGGAAGGTGATATCTTCCAGGTTCCCGATCGGCGTTGCGATAATGTAGAGGGTTCCGGCCGCCATCGGTTTATAATCGCACGGTCTGCAGATTTGTAAATTAGTTTATATTTCTGTCAATATTTTTATTAAATGGGCCAGGCAGGATAACAGTGGCCTTGGCGTGCCGGTTTTTCCGAATAAAATCGCCGGCATAAGTAAAAGTACTTGATAAAATTATGTCGGTGAAAATATATAATGTCATTCCGCGGATGACCGCGCGGACCACTTGAAAGAGCGGCGTTCCCGCGCCTACATCAGTCACCATCCAGTCATAAGGAGCGTGCTGCCATGATGATCGAGGAACTCAAGAGATATTTCACCAGGGATAAACTAATCAGGGATTCACTGGTGTGCTATATTTTCATGCTCGTGGGAATGGCGCTGCTGCTCGCCATGTACCTGCTCGCAAGGATACCGTCGCGTGGAGGAAATATCTATCATCTTCTGCAGAATATCGGCCTTTTTCTCCTGTTCACATCACTCCTGCTTGCGTACGCCGCCGTCCATCGGGGAAACGCGGTCCTGGGGAGCCATACCCTGCGGTCGATGCTCCTTGCTACAGTAAGGCAGGCCCATATCCTTGTCGGCATTGCGCTCGGGTCCGTGCTTGGCATATTTGCAGTCGCGCTGGTCCAGGTCATTTTCACTTTTTTCGGTTATATCCCGTACGCGGGCCCCGTAATCGTGGCGCTCTTTTCACTGCCGTTCTTCGCCGTCAATGCCGCGGTGATTGCCGCGCTGGTCATGGTCTGGGTCATCGCGCCGCCGATGATTGCCGAAGGCGCGGAGCTCAGGCGCCTGCCGGCCGACTTCTGGAACCTGGTGAAAAAGCGGGGTCTGATAATTCTCGGCTACACCATGGCGGCCTTCGTGGGCGTGCTTATATTCTTCGGTCCGATCCTGATGATCGTTCGGTATGCCGTCGGCATCACCCGGGGAGCGCAGTGGAATATCGCCCCCGCCTACCCAAACTTTTTTCAGCATGTTCTCAGGCCCTCCTATGTCACCGATATTCTCCAGAAGATAACTCCGCAGGCCAATCCGATCGAGGCGCTGCGGCAGTACGGTACCGCCGTGTTCGATTACGTTAACATGCTCGGGATTTTCCTCAGCTTTCTGTACGGGATATTGTTTCTTGCGCTTGCGGCTTTCATGATCGCGCTCTTTTTCAATGTGATGTCATTTTTCTATACAAAAGTAAAAAATGGTTAGCACAAGGGTTTCTCTCCTCCTTTATTGCGAACAGGGCGAATTTGAAAACTGACATATCAGTTTTATTGACAGATTCCCTCACCTGTTTTTTGCTTGATTTATTCTGGTTCTTGTGGCATACTAATAGACAATTGTGCGCAGGGTTCATGCAAGAGACGCCTGCGGCCGGCTGTGATGCCTGCCGGCAGGTGCGGCTCAGGGGGCCCGGCGTCTATCAAGGAGCACGATGTTCCGGGGTGCAATATGTTAAAACGATTCGCGGTCATTATTATCCTGACTCTGCTGGTTCCGCGCTGCCTGGCGGCGGCCGAGGCCGTCACCATTGACGAATCCTTCTCGCAGAGCGTTATCGGGAAGCATATCGAATTCCTCGAAGATCCTGAAGGGAAACTGACCGTCAACGGCGCCGCGGCTTCGGAGTCCTGGAAGGCATCGGAGAGAGAATCTCTCAATTTCGGGTTCACTGCTTCAGCCTACTGGTTCCGCTTTACAATCGACAACGCCACCGATGAAAACCTGAATCTTTTTTTTGAGCTGACATATCCCCTGATGAATTTTGTCGATCTCTATGTCCCGGTCGGCGACGGGTTCAGGGTGATTAAAACCGGAAGCAAGTACCCCTTCCATCACCGCGACATCGAGGACAAGAACTTCGTGTTCCAGCTGAAAGAGGGGCCCGGCCTCAAGACCTATTACCTGAGAATAAAGACCGAGAGCTCCCTGAACTTTATCCCCCTCATCAAGTCCCAGAAGGCGTATTTCAAGGGAGTCCAGACCCAGCTCCCGATCATCTGGATCTACTACGGACTGATGATGATCATGGTTGTCTACAACTTCTTCATCTTCATTGCCAGCCGCGACCGGAGCTACATTTTTTACGTAATCTTTATCACTTCCTATATATTGTTCCAGATGACCCTGAACGGTTATTCCTTCCAGTACCTGTGGCCGAACGCGATCTGGTGGGCGTGCCATGCACTCCCGTTTTTCATGTGCTCGTCGGTCTGCATGGCCGGTATTTTTATCCGTGACGTCATAGACGCCAGACGGCTGTTCAGGCGCCTGGATAAAATCTTTCTTTTCATTATCATCCCTGTTTCGTCGGCATGGGCCGTGGCCAGCCTGTTCGTTAAGTATGCCGTAGCCATCAAGGGGGCCACGGCGCTGGTCGGCATCCTGTCCTCTTTGATGTTTATAGTCGTTGCGGCGGCCCTGTTCAGCGGATCGCGTGCCGCCCGATTCATTGCCGTCGGCTTCCTCGGGCTGGTGGCTGGCATCCTCGCCTATGTCCTGAAAACGTTCGGTCTGCTCCCCGAGATGTTTATCACCGAATGGGGAGTGCAGATCGGATCGACCCTGGTCGTCATATTCCTGTCGCTGGCCCTTGCCGACAAGATCAACGTGATGCGGCATGAACTGAAGATCCTCCTGACCGAGCAGCAGGAGAACGAGAAGACGGCGCGCGATCGCGCCGAGTACCTGGAGGGGATCGTCGGGACCGCGACCGGCATTTCCGATGAGTTCGTGACCGTCAGCAACAAGCTCCAGGAGGTGACAAACAGATTTTCAGAGCTGTCGATGGAGCAGGCGGCCACGAGCGAGGAGATGTCATCGACCTTCGAGGAGCTGTCGGCGTCCATTGACGCCATTTACGAGTCGACCATCAATCAGAAGAACGAGGGCGAGAAATCGATGCATCTGGTGGACGAGCTGAGCGAGGCCCAGCAGGGGCTGATCCGTGAAAGCCAGAAGGTTGAGGAGAACATCAGGAGCATACTGGAGTCGGCGAAAGACACGGGGGAGAGCCTCCATATGATGACCGAGACCATGAACCTGATCAACACCGGCGGCAAGGAGATCAGCCAGTTCATCGCCATGATCGACGACATCTCGGACCGGATCAACCTGCTGAGCCTCAACGCCGCTATCGAGGCCGCCCGCGCCGGCGATTACGGAAGGGGGTTCGCCGTCGTGGCCGACGAGATCGGAAAGCTGGCCCAGGCCACGTCGGACAACTCGAAGGAGATCGCGAAAAAGATATCGAAGATAATCACCGACATAGATGCCGGCACGAGCTTCGTTACCGGCACCAGGGAATCGACCGACGGGATATTCCGGATGGTGAACTCAATCGGCAAGGGGGTCGTCTCGGTGCGGGAGTTGATGACGAAGCAGAACCAGGCGCTCGAGATGGTGATGAAGCAGTCGGGGATCATCGAGAAGATGTCGAAAGAGATCGTGAACTCGACGAACGAGCAGAAGGGATCGATGGCGCATACCCAGAAGACGATAGACCGGCTGTCAGAGATGGCGATGGAGATCGCACACTCCAACAGCACCATAATAGATATGACGAAAACCATCCATGAAATGACATTGAAGCTGGACGGTGTAATCCGAGGAAAGACCGAATCGGCCTAGGCGTCGCCCGTCCGTATGGTTATGATCCCCCGGTCAGGCTCGACCGGGCACCTGCACTCACATATGGCGCACCCGATGCAGAGGCCTGCGACTACATACGGCAGCTTGACAATCTTCCCCTTCACAATCGCCCTTCTGAACTTGATGGCCTTGTCAGGCACGGGACAGTGCTCCTCGCATACCAGGCAGTCCTCTCCCTTCGCGTAGGGAAGGCAGGTATTCGGATCGAATATCGCGATCCCGATCTTGAATTGCTGCTTCTGCTTTAACGTAAGCGGACGTATGGCCCCGGTCGGGCAGACGCTGCCGCACAAATTGCAGTTGTACTCGCAGTATCCGAGACGGACGTCCATTACCGGCGCCCATGCGCCCGCGGGCCCCCGGCGGAGAGGGGCCGGCTGGAGCACGTTGGTGGGGCAGACCTTCATGCAGTTGCCGCACCTGATGCAGCGCTGGATGAACTCCTCCTCCGGAAGCGCTCCGGGCGGTCGGAGGCCCGATTGCGTGCCGGTACGGCGCGGCGTGCGCGCTTCCGGCCGGGCCGCGAAAGCCGGTATCGATGTCAGCAAGCCCCATAGCATGATAATGAACTGCTGGCGTGAATGGAGGCCTTTTTCCCCTTTGTGTGCGGTTTTACTCTGACCCCAGGGCTGTTGCTCTGACCCCTGAATGTTGCTCTGACACCCGGCTTTCGATCTGACACCCAACAGGTTACTCTGACCCCATGGTTTCTTGAATACAAAAGAGGATTTTCCGGCGGGGCAGAGGGCCGCGCAGTCAAGGCAGACGACGCACTCCTCCGGGAGGTAGGAATTGTCCGGTTTGATGGCGTTCATCCGGCAGAGGTCCCGGCATACGCCGCAGTTGGTCTCGCACGCGTCCGAGTCCCGCCGCAGGAGGGGGCGCCGCGAAACCAGCGCAAGAATTGCGCCGAGCGGGCAGAGATGGCGGCACCAGAATCGGCGCCTGACGAGCGATAGGATAAGAATCCCGACAAAGAATAGTACTATCGTCTCCGAGTGTGTAAAGCGCGGCGTCGACAGGCTCAGGAACCACTCCCTGAGCCAGCTGTAGAGCGATTCCAGCCATTCCGGATAGCCTGAGGCTTCAAGCAGTTTCACCATTCCGCTGTCAACGGACCCGCTTACGAAAGGATGGATGGTGAACGAAAATGTCCTGACAAAGATGGTGATGGGATCTATGGGCCACGCCGCCTGGATGCCGGCAACGGCCAGGGCGAATACCGCCGATAATATCGCGTATTTGACGTACCTGAGCCTGAGCGGGGCCGGTTCCCTCTCCTTTTTCCGGAACAGGCCGAGGATAAGCGATCTCAGCCAGGAGAGGAAGTCGAGAAGGGCGCCGAGCGGGCAGATCCAGCCACAGAAGGCCCTCCCGAGTATGATCGTTCCCGCAAGGACGATCGCCGAGTAGACAAGGCCGGATAGGAGTACGCGTTCGGCAACGGAGGTGACGATCATGGCGAAAGGGTCGATGAGAAAATAGAATTCGGGGTTGATGAATCCGGACAGGGGGAACCTGGTATTCCAGATCATATAGACGAGAAGAAAGACCGACAGGCACTGGACGGCCCGCCGTACTTTCAAAAGATGCTTTACGGCGACGGCCATCAGGCGGTGACGGTGCGTATTTTCGACCTGGTAATATCGGCGCTTCCGAGTCCGCGCTCTTCGCCGACTCTGACCGCGCCCACGTCCCTCGGCTTCATGCCGAAAAGCGTGGCGGCGTATGCGTCGGCCAGCACCGGGTCGGTGCCGGCTATGACGATCTTCGTCGGCTTAACGTCGCGCAGCCTGCCGCCGGAGGGTCCATGGGCGAGCAGAATGCGGTACGCGTCAATGACCGTCAGTTCCGGGTTGAAGAAACCGGTCAGGTCCGCCAGCTTCTCGTCGATGTTGATGTGGATCATGCCGCGGTTGCCGCCGCAGACTCCCATCAGGTTCTTCATGGAGAGCGTAAGGCCCGTACGGGAGTGGTGCTTGGCTACCGGGACATTGATGAGGCAGTCGCATTGCACAGCGTCGGCATAGACAGGCCATGACTTCATTGCACTACCGGCGGGAAACATGCCCGGCAGGAATTTCGAATCGATCACATGAAAGACGCTGGCGCCCGCTTTTTTGGCGGCATCCGATATCCCGCTGTTCGCGTAGCACATGCCGGCTTCGTTGCAGGTCCTGTCGAATACCTTGACCCGCTTCGCGCCGGCGGCGAGGCAGAGCTTCACCAGCGCGGCAACAATCTCTGGATTGGTGGTGGCCGCGTATTCGGGCGTGCGGTTCCATCCTATGTTGGGTTTGATAACGACAGTGTCTCCCGGACGGACGAACTGCCCCATGCCGCCCAGGGCCTCGATCGCCTTTCGCGTCATGGCGGCGGGGCTGGAGCCTCTGGCCACGGCAAGATCGCAGGGTGTTTTTACCGCCCTCTTTTTCCGGGGAGGGAGCTTCTGCGCTGCTTCTGCGCGCGACGGGGAAACGGACGATCGAGCCAGCGCGGCCGCTCCGAGCGCTGCTGCCAGAGCGCCGAGGAACTCCCTGCGCGAAGTCGCCGGCGAGCCTGATATACGGGTGGTTATGCGGTCTGATATGTTCTTGAGCAGGCGCATCATGACGTCACCTCACCTCTATGTTTTCCGGGGCAGTGGCGCGATCCCGGGGAGAAACATTATCCGATAGGAAACCCTATTTCACGTCGAGCAATTCGACATCAAAAATAAGAACGGAGTTGCCGGGAATGCCGGGGCCGCCCCGCTCTCCATATCCGAGGTTGCCGGGTATTGTGAGCTTGTACTTCGACCCGACCTTCATGAGCTGAAGCCCTTCCGTCCAGCCCGGGATCACCTCGTTCAGTTTGAACTCGGCCGGTTGGTTTCTCTTATAGGAGCTGTCGAATTCTGTCCCGTCTATCAGCGTGCCGCGGTAATGGACCTTCACTGTGTTGGTCGCCAGGGGCGATCTGCCGGTTCCTTCCTTGATAACCTCGTACTGGAGCCCTGAGTTCGTGACCTTGACGCCCGCCTTGGCCCTGTTTTTTTCGAGGTACTCGGCCCCCTTCTTTTCGCTCTCAGCGGCGTTATCGGCCTGCTTTTTCATCATGTCCATGGAGACTTTCTGGAATGCGTTTCGGACCTCCTCATCGGTGACCCTGCTCTTGTTGCCCTTGATTGCGTCGTTGAACCCGTCCATGAACGCCTTCATGTCGATGTCCATTCCGCGGTTCTTCATGTCCTTTGCGAACTGCATGCCGATCCCGTAGCTCACCTTGGCGTTGTCGGAGCTGAGATTGGCGTTGCATGAAAAAATTGTGATTACTGAGAGACAGCAGATTAAGCGTACGGCGGTTGATGGTTTCATGATAGTATCCTTTATATGATATATTGTTATCGTGCGGCCAACGAAGAAGTCTGTTCTCATTTGCCTGCTGGCGTAAACAGGGCACCTAAAATGTATTTGTGTCAATGTCTTTTTTTTGTTACGGGGGTAATGGACCTCACCCCCCTGTCCCCCCTCTCCCACGGGGAGAGGGGGGAAGATTTGAAATCCATTTGACATTTCTTCCCCATACTCTTGAATAACCCCCATGCAATTCAGGGTGATAGCAAAGGATAAAACGACGGCGGCCCGGACCGGCGAGATTGTCACGGCACGGGGGCGCATCCGCACTCCGGTCTTCATGCCCGTGGCCACCAGGGGGGCGGTCCGTGCCCTGACGGTCCGGGACGTGGATGAGCTTGCATTCGACATCATACTCTCGAACACGTATCACCTATACCTTCGGCCCGGCGTGGAGGTGTTGAAACAGGCGGGCGGGCTCCACAACTTCATGAAGTTCAGCGGTCCGATTCTCACCGACTCCGGGGGGTTTCAGGTATTTTCCCTGTCGGAATTCTGTCGGGTGCTCGACGACGGGGTCGAGTTTCGTTCGCATGTCGACGGTTCGCTCCACCGCTTCACGCCGGAGTCGGTGCTCGATATCCAGAGGGTGATCGGCTCGGACATCATGATGGTGCTTGATCAGTGCACTGACTACCCGGTCGACGAGAAACAGGCGCGCGAAGCGGTCGAGCGGACGGTGCGGTGGGCCCGCGACTCTTTTCGGCACTGGCAGGAGAACTTCGATACGGAAGCGCAGGCGCTTTTCGCAATCGTGCAGGGGAGCGTTTACGGCGGGCTCAGAAGGGAGTGCTGCGATCGTCTCAGGGAGCTCCCCTTTCCCGGTTATGCCGTCGGAGGGCTGTCGGTGGGGGAGCCGAAGGAGCTCTATCGGGAGATCGCCGGGCTCACCCTCTCGCGCCTGCCTGATGACCGGCCGCGCTACATGATGGGCGTGGGGAGTCCCATGGAAATCCTGCACGCAATACGGTGCGGCACCGATATGTTCGACTCGGTAATGCCCACCCGTATTGCCAGGAACGGGACCTTGTTTACATCAGGGGGGAGGGTGAACATAAAATCCTCTGCCGTGGAATCTGACTCCGGGCCGCTTGACCCCGGGTGCGGCTGCTATGTCTGCCGCAGTTTCACGAAATCTTACCTGAGGCACCTTTACCGGGCCGGCGAGATATCGGCGCTTATATATAATACCTATCATAACCTGTATTTTATGAATACATTCATGAATGAGATACGGGAGAGCATTGCCGGGGGGAGGTTCGCCGAGGCGTATAACAAATGGGATGCCGTATATGGAAACGGCGACATTTAAAATGAAATGTATAAAAATTTTCTTGACCGTATTGAATAGAGATAAATAATCTTGACATAATAATTATCAGGGAATATAGTGTTGCGGACGCAGATTATTCCCATAATTGGAATATTGAGGGGGGGACCCGGCACATGGATATAACGACCAGATCAAAAGGGGATGTAGTGCTGCTGGATATCTCCGGCGAAATCGACCTGTATAACGCGCCGGAAATCAAGGATGTCATAAGCAAGCTCATCGAAGAGAGGAAATACAATGTCGTTATAAACCTCGAAAAGGTATCATATATAGATTCTTCGGGTATCGGCGCCCTCATATCCAGCCTGTCAAACCTCAAGAAATACCAGGGCGGGTTGAAAATCATCAACGTGTTCGCCTCGGTGCGCAAGGTGTTCGAATTAACCAAGTTGACTTCTTTTTTTGAGATCTTTGATTCCGAGGAAGATGCCATTAACTCATTTTCCGGGTAGCATCTGAGTCATTTTCATAGATATCATTTCACTAACCATAATCAAATTTATTTTATTTTTATGAGGTCGCCATGATGCGTATGAGAAATGTATTGGTTTTATTGTTTACCGCTCTGTCGATCACCGTGTTGATAGGGTGCACGGTTAGCGTTCCCATCAGGGAAATGACCGACGCAAAAACAGGGATAAAATCTGCCGAGAAGGTGAAGGCCGACAAGTACGCTCCCAATGAGCTCGGTTCAGCCCAGGCGAAGCTGATAGAAAGCCACGGCCAGGTCGCCGGGAAAGACGCCGACAAGGCCAAGACGTCCGCCGTGGAAGCGGCCGACCTCGCGCTTGCGGCATACAACAAGTCGCTACCGCTCCTGGCAAAGGACACCATCGAGATAGCAGACAAGAGCCTCGATGAAGCCGGTGAAGTATATGCCGAGCGTCTTGCGCCGGCCGAGTACCGGGACGCGGAGGATGCTCTCAAGCAAGCCAACGACCAGTTTCAGGACAAGCAATACGCTGAGGCGTACCAGTCCGCCGTCAGGGCCGATGAAAAGGCGAAAAATGCGCGCAACATCGCCATCGGGAAGAATTCCCTCCTCGGCGATTCGATTGCCGAGGTGAAGCGGACGCTTGAAGAGGCTGAGCAGTATGGGGCGAAGAAATACGCGCCTGAGAAAGTAAGGCTTGCGAGCGAGAATTTGGTCCTGGCGGAAGAGGCTTACAAGGAGCAGGAACTGAAGAAGGGGTTCTCCGCGGTCGAAGTGGCGAAACTGAACGCCGACGAGGCGCTTCTCGAAGCGCTGAAAAAAACGGCGGCAGACAGGCTCGCCGAGGCGAAGAAGGCAATCGCCCTTGCGGAGAAATCGAAGTTTGCCGGCCAGAGGAGCAACGAGCTGAACGCGGCAAAGGAATCGCTTGAGAGCGCGAAATCGAAACTGGCCGATTCGAAATACAAGGACTCGATCGCCGATTCCGACGAGGCCCTGAGGCTCGCGTACCTCGTAATGGGCAGGAAACCGGACGGCACCGAGGTGGCCGCGGCGGTGGAGGAGACCACGCCCGTGGAAGAGCAGGTTGCCGAGGAAAAAGACTACTGGGAATACCGGGTGGTCTACCGCGAGCGATACAAGGACTGTCTCTGGTACATAGCGAAGAAATACTACGGTAACGGCATGCTATGGAAAAAGATATACAAATACAATAAGGATCTGGTACGGAATCCTAATTTAATCTATCCCGGCTGGATTATAAAGGTGCCGAAACTTAAAAAGTAGGGGGCCGGGGATTTAACCGGCAGTATATATTTTTCTTCTTATTTACAGGGGGGATACCCCGGCTGCGGCTTGTTTCGTCTACTGTGACTGCGATGTCGTGAATATGGCTTGACTGATTTCAGGGTATACATTATCAGTTATATCGGTAGTAAAAAGGTTTATTGTTCCGGGCCGCGCGAGAAAGAGACCCGGTGCGCGCATAAAAAGCCTCTTCCGCGCGAGATTAACAGACGCGTAGAGTTTCTGGCCCTATGAAAAAGCAGAGCAAGAAAAAAAAGGTCACCAAAAAAAAGGAAGAGACGTCTGTCGACCTTCTTACGGAAAACGATGCCGCGGATGAAAATTCAGATCTGGATTTGGTAGAGGATGTCGATCTGGATGTCACCAAGCCTCGTCTGAAGAGCAAAAAGAGGGAATCGGGCGGATATTCGGACTCGTCGATTTCATGGTACCTGGACCAGATCAACAAAATCCCGCTTCTTTCCAGAGAGGAGGAGGACTCCCTCGCCCGCGCCACGCGCGACGGCGATGAGAACGCAAAGAACAGGCTGATCAAGGCCAACCTTCGCTTCGTCGTTTCAATCGCGAAAAAATACCAGACCAGCGGCATCTCGCTCCTTGACCTGATTAACGAAGGGAACATGGGACTCATCAAGGCGGCTGAGAAGTTCGACCCGGACCGCGGCTTCCATTTCATATCGTACGCGGTCTGGTGGATACGCCAGGCCATTATTCTGGCGATCTCCCAGAAGGCGTCGCTCATCCGTCTCCCCCTCAACAGGACTGCCGACATCCAGAAAATTGAGAAGGTCCACAAGAAGCTCGAGAGCAGGCTCGGGAGGGAACCGACCCCCGGAGAAATTGCCGAAGACCTCGACATGGACGACGAGGAAATCAACCATCTCCGCAATATAACACAGGACTACATATCGCTCGATTCGTCGTACGGCGATTCGGAGGACACCACCATTCTCAGCATGATTGTCGACCAGCGCGTCGATTCGCCGGACAAGAACGTACTTGACGAGTCGCTCTCCTCGGCGCTGAATGACGTGCTGAAGACCCTGACGGAATCGGAGCGGCAGATCATCAAGATGCGCTTTGGCCTTGACGGCTCTGAGCCGATGTCCCTCCAGCAGATAGGCGACGAGTTCAACCTCTCCAAGGAGCGGATACGGCAGATCGAGAAAAAAGCGATACGGCGACTTCGCCATCCGTCGCGGAGCCAGCGGCTGAAGAGCTTTCTCCAGGATTGAGCCATGAAATATTTTTTTCCCGGACTGATAGCGGGGGCCTGCGCGGCCCTCTTCCTGTTTTCGCCGGCTCCCGGAATCGAAATATACCCGGAATGGTGGGGAGGAATCAACGCGCTTGCGCGCCTTGAAAAATCGCCGGTTAATCACGGCACAAAGGCGGGCTTTTTTGTAAAGATAAACGACCGGGACTACGCGATCCTCGGAGGGGACGGCGATACCGCAGCTGCCGGGTCGATTGCCGACGGGCTTGCCGCCTTCAGCGGCAGCGGCAGGTATTACGTGAAATATCAGAAGGTCGGGTCGGCCGTCGAGTTCTTCAACGTCGACGGCGAGCGGTTCTGGAAGCTCGAGTCCCTCGAATACCCCTTCCTGTCCCACAACGCTAAGCTTATCATGCTGATGAATGGCGACCACTCGAAGATTCGGCTGGCGGATATCAACGGCAACCTGATGGACAACAGCATATCAGGTAGGACGTGCACGGCACTGTCATTCTCCGACGCCGGCGATTTCGGAGCGGTCGGGTTTTTAGACGGTTCGTATTATTTCGTAGGCCCGAAGGGAAAAATTCTCGGAAGCGGAATGGCGCCCGCCGGCGCCATGGTCAAGGGGATTGACGTGAGCGGCAACGGGGCGTACGGTGCGGTCCATTACGGGAACAACGCGAGGGATTGCGTCCGGATCGTCGAGATGGAGACTGGCGACCATGACGAGGCCGAGCTTTCCCACCTCCATCAGGTGAAGACCTCTCTGCACATGAGCGCGAGGGGATACTGCACCGTGATCGATGTCGACCGCGTGCTCTACATATCCCCTTCCGGCCGGGTGAAGATGACCATAACTATTCCGCCGAAGAGGCCCGGCCATTCGTCCATACGCTTCCTGAATGGAATATACGCCGTTACATACACGGAGCAGGCCGGGGCGGCCAAGCTCATCCTGTTCAGGGACGACGGGGTCATCCTTTTCTCGCAGGAGTTCCCGTCCGAATCCTTTCTCGACGTCTCGCTGCAGGGAGACCTGGTGTTTCTGAGGGGGTCCGACAGCGTATACTGCTATAGTATACACCGACCTTAAGCAGTGCAATATGCGACAGCGGGATCAAGCCCCCCCGCGATTATAGAATATAATTCTGAATTCGAGCCCCCCACCGCCCCCAGAGGGGGGGGTGCAAGAGCAGGATGAAGATGAGTCAGGCTATCGCAACTTTTCGAAGTCCCCCTCTGGGCGTTGCACTGAGCCCTTCGACAAGCCTGTGGTGAGCCTGTCGAACCGCTCAGGGCAAGCCTGTCGAAGTGGGATTTGGGGGGGGTGCTCTCAAGCGTTAAATTCATCATCATTTAAGAGAAATCCGCATTCCTCTTGAGCGATCCGGTACTCATCCATCATCTCAATCACGCGCGCGAGCTTTTCGGCAACATCATATTTCTTTCTTTTCTTCGCCCCTTCAAGCAGAATGCGCGTTTTTGTCCTGGCAGTGTCTATTGCAGCATTCCGGTGTTCAGGGCTCAGTGAGAGACCGTGCCGTTCAAGCAGGCCGAGGATCGAGTAGACCCTGAAGCGGTCCATGCCCGGGTATCGGGCCGAGAGCTGGTCCGGATGGCCGCCGCGCCGCACCACGAGCTCCTCGGGAACGAGTCCGACCCATTCATCCTTTGCCATCCTGAGCCAGAGGTCGTAGTCTTCACACGCGGGCAGGCGTTCGTCAAACGTCCCGTGGCGCTCGAAAAGGTCCCGGCGGATGACGACCGCCGAAGGGCTGATGAGGCAGAGCCCGAGCGAGTCGATGAAGATGTCCCCCTCCCGCTTGAGGTGCCGGTTCCCCGGGTTTACCCTTCGGCCATTTCGTATCCAGCGTTCCCCCGTCTGGTGCATCCGGACTTCCGGCCGCTCGCGGATGTAGCGATGCTGCCGTTCCAACTTGCGGGGGAGCCAGCGGTCGTCCGAGTCGAGGAAGGCGATCCAGGGCGAGGTGGAGAGGCGGATGCCATGGTTCCGGGCGGCGCTCACGCCCCGGTGTTCCTGGCGGACGAACATCAGTCGGTCGCCGTATTCCTCGGGGATGATTGGAGCGCCGTCGCTAGAGCCGTCGTCGATCACGATCAACTCGAAATCTTTGCATGATTGGTCCAGGACAGAATCGACGGCCTCCCTGAGCAGACTGAGGCGGTTGTGGACCGGGATGATTACTGAAAAGAGTGGCATGGCTGCACGCTAAATGGAAACGGCGGATGTTCACCCGCCGTTTTCTGTGGAGCTGAAGGGGATCGAACCCTCGGCCTCTAGAGTGCGATTCTAGCGCTCTCCCAAACTGAGCTACAGCCCCGTCTGATACGTTACGGTAAATCTAATGAAATGGGCACAATCTGTCAATACTATTGTGCAAATAATGGATACAAAATCGGGGCGGTCATTCTTTCCTATTAAGTTCGATGGCCACGCTTACCTTGTTGATCCCGGCCTGCTTGGTCGCGTCCAGTACTCTTACGAAAAAATCAACGGAGGCGCGTTTGTCCGCTTTTACAATGACACCGTTTTCCTTTGCTTCCCCTGCGCGTTTCGACAGGGCGGCGGCAAGCGACTTTTCATCCACAAGTTCGCCGCCTAAGTAGATTTCGTTTTTTGAGGAGACCGTTACGATCAGCGGTCTTTCTCCCATCAGCTGCGTCCTGGTCAGTCCCTTCGGCAGGTTAACATTAATCTTTGATTCCTGGTGCGGGCTGAAGGTGTACAGAAGGCTAAAGCTTATGAAGAAGAAGATAAACAGGTTCATGATGATGTCGGTCAGCGCTACTGACTCGAGTGATATCCCCGACTTGACTCTTGTCCTGATCTTCATTTTTTCTTCCTTGAGTGGGTCACCTTCATCAGGCCGACCAGCTCTTCTCCGTAGTGGTTCATTTCCCTGGCGACGTTGTTGATTCTGTTCATGTACAGGTTGTAAACGATGTAGAAGGTGATCGCCACGAGGAGGCCCGAGGCGGTGGTTATCATGGCTTGATAGATCCCCGATGCGAGCTGCTCCACCGTTACCGAATCAGCAGCCTGCTCCCATGCCATGAAGGCCCGTATCAGCCCGAGGATCGTGCCGAAAAACCCGAGCATCGGCTCGACGCCGACGATGATCAGCAGTATGCCCATCCGTTTTTCCAAGCGCGCTACCTCGTCGTTGCCGGCGTGTTCCATCATGATTTCGACTTCAACCGGCTCTTCGCCCCAGTGCTCGATCCCCGTCTCGAATACCCTCCCGATAGGGTGTTGCGTGCCAGAGCAGGCGTCGAGGGCGGCATCGCGGCTTCCCCGCTTCATCAGCGAGAATATCCTTTCGGCGAAGGCCTTCACGTCCAGCCTGATCTTCCAGAGGAGCGCGCCCCGCTCGATCGAAAGAGCCAGAGCTATTATGGAGCCCAGTATAATGGGCGCCATGACCCATCCGCCCTTGACGATGATGTTATTGGTCAGTATATCCATTAAAATACCTCGCGGTTACATACAATACAAGGAATAAAACGCGGCGATTTGTTTCAATTTTTATCATACGCTATGTTGGGGACTCATGATTATTATGATTGGAAAAACGTCAAATGATTAATTGGGGCCGTACTCTTAAAAAGTTGTTGTCAACTGCATTTATCATAACTATCATACGCGATTGAAGCGACGTTGCACCAATTGACTAAAGATGTTATCCGGGGCGCGATCCATTCGCGCCCGCCCGCCAAAATAGTCCATCCATGTACTATGGCGGGCGGGAACATCCTGTTCCCTGCCGGCGCGAACGGACCGCGCCCCGACAGATATATGCAATCGAGAGTTGTGTAGGGGTGTTGAATAATTACAGGACGGCTGATAGGTGAGGAATAGAAAGAAGACGAGGCAGGTCAGGGCGGGAACGCTCGCCATCGGCGGGGACGCCCCGATTTCGATCCAGACCATGACCAGCATTCCGATCGAGCGGGTGGAAGAGACCGTCGCGCAGATTAACCGGCTCGCTGGCGCGGGGGCGGAGCTGGTAAGGATTGCTCTCAGGAGCGTGGAGTCGGCGGATCTGCTCAGAAGGATCATTCCCGCCGTGAAGGTTCCCCTCTGCGCCGACATACACTTCGATCACCATATCGCCCTGGCCGCGATTACGGCCGGCGTACACAAAGTGAGGATCAATCCAGGCAACATAGGCGACCCGAAGGGCGTACGGGAGGTGGTGCTCGCCGCGAAAGACCGGGGGGTGCCGATACGGATAGGCGTCAACAGCGGCTCCCTCAATCGCCGGAAGTACCCGGGCGCGGCGCCCGCTGACCTGGTCGCATCCGCCATGGAACACGTGCGGATACTTGAGGACAACAACTTCAACGACATCGTCGTTTCCATCAAGTCGTCTGACATCATGCAGACCATCGAGGCGAACCGGCTCTTCGCCGCGGAGAGCGACTACCCGGTGCACATCGGCCTCACCGAGGCCGGCTATGGGCTCACCTGCGCGGTGCAGAGTGCCGTGGCCATCGGACATCTGCTGATGGAGGGCATAGGCGACACCGTTCGCGTTTCCATGACCGGCGATCCGCTCGACGAGATCATCGTCGCGCGGAAGATTCTCGAGTCGGTGGGCGAACGCGAAGCGCTGATACGCGTCGTCTCCTGCCCCACCTGCGGGAGGACCGATCCGGGCCTCGACGTCCTTGAGCTGGCCCGGGAAGTCGACGAAGCGGTGACCGTCAGGTTCGAGAAGATATTGAAAGAACGGGGGAGAGGGCTCCACGTCGCGGTCATGGGCTGCGAGGTGAACGGGCCTGGCGAGGCCAGGGACGCGGATGCGGGCCTGGCGGGCATACGGGACGGGAAGCTCCTTCTTTTCGCGAAGGGCGAGAAGGTCAGGGTCGTCGGGCAAAAGGATGCGGTCGCCGCGCTCATCGCGGAGATCGAAAAGCTCTTTTAGCGACACATGGAAGGCGGATTATTTTTATGAATATTATATCATCATGGAGCGGTGGAAAAGACAGCGCGCTGGCCTGTTACCGCGCGATGAAGGAAGGGCATGATGTGGGATGTCTCTTGAATTTCATTTCAAGTGAATACAGGCGCTGCTGCTTCCATGGAATCGAGGCGTCTCTGATGGCCGACCAGGCCGGCTGTATCGGTATTCCTATCGTACAAAAAGAGACGACTGCTGACATGAAGGAGTATGAGAGGGAATTCAAGGAGGCCATTGGAGATCTGAAATCAAAAGGATATGGCGGCATGGTGTTCGGGGACGTGTATCTGGACGAGCACAGGGAATGGGTCGAGCGGGTTTGCTCCGAAATGGACGTTGTAGCAATAGAACCGCTCTGGAACTCCGAGCCCGGCAGGGTGATCGAGGAATTCATCGATGAAGGATTCAGTGCCGTGATAGTGAGCTGTAAGGAGGAGCTGGGGAAGGATTTTGTCGGCAGGGAGATAGACAGGGAGGTGCTGAGAGAGCTGAAGAACAGGGGCATCTGCCCGTGCGGCGAGAACGGCGAGTATCATACGCTTGTCCTTGACGGGCCGATCTTTTCCAGGAGAATAATCGTATCGGAGGCAGTACCGATCCTGAAAGATGGCTTCTGGCCCCACTGGTTTCTGGACATAAAGGACTACACGATAGAGTTAAAATAATGGCTGAGATGCGGATCCCTGATTTATCTGATGATGAAAAGAGCAGACCGTACGCCCGGTACTATTACCGGGAGCCCGCCCGTGTCGCGGACGACGTGCTCTCGGCGATTGAGTCGGGACCGATCGACCCCGCCGACGCGCTCCCCTTTGAAAGAAAAAACGGGCTCCTTGACCCGGGCTATCACGCTAAGGAAACAGGCTATTGCTTCCTCCCCGACGGGAGCTGCTATGTCGCGGTGCTCACCCGGATGCCGGGGGTTACCGGCGAGATGCTCGACTGGTGGTTCTCCTGGCATGCTCTTGAGAATCTTCGCTATAAGATCTGGTATCCCGGGTCCCATACCGGCATTGGTGTTAAGGAAAGGGCCAGGCTGGAAGATGCGTCGATTCCCTTCCGGGAACGGTACTGGAACACCACCCACTATCCGGCAGAAGACATCGGCATCGGTACGGATGTGCTGTCAATCACCTTTGTCCCCCCTATGGAGTTTGGTTTCGACACCGCGCGTTTCAAAGAGGCGCGTGTTGCCACGGCCATCTGCACGCGGGTCGGCTCTGTCACCAAAAGGGCCGAGCACACGGACATGTGCCACCTGGTACGCGAGGCCGGCGCCGGCGTGGAGATGCGGAGCCGCTTTTTGATTGGGCGAAAAATGAAGGTGAAGATGTTTTCGGAACAATCCCCGGTCAACAGGATTGTCAACACCAAGTTCATGCGGAAGATTTTCATCCCGCCGGAAACGCCGCAGGAGATGGCGCGGCATTGCGCGCAGGAATACAGTAATCTCGCTGAGATACTACCCGAGCTGTTCAATGATTATAGCTAAGTCTTTACTACTTATTGAAAGTAGTCATATTGAAAAATTTTATGCTGATTTGATTGTCATTGCGAGGAGTCCCGATGCAATCGGGACGACGAAGCATGCCTCGACAGAGTTTAAGCTTACACTCGTCATGTCTCGACTACGCTCGACATGACAGGGGAGTACGCTCGACATGACAGGGGAGTACGCTCGACATGACATGTCACCCTGGGCCCCTCGACTGCGCTCGGGACAGGCTTCGTCGAAGGGTGCGCCCGTGATGACACGGAAGTGTCGTGTGAACTTTCCGATGTTTTAAGGATGCTTGTCGATGACAATTTGCTTGCTGACCGAGCCGCCAGGGATTTCCCTCCGCGTTAACTGCGCCCTCTGCGTTGAACAATGATGTCAGTCTTTAAACAGCACGCCGGGGTGTACGGCCGTACGGCCGCGGCGCACCTCAAAGTGCAGGTGGGGGCCGGTGGTTCTGCCGGTGTTGCCGGACAGGGCAATGACCGCTCCCTGCTTTACCGTTTCGCCGGGCCTGACCAGCGGTTTCGACAGGTGGCCATACAGACTCCGATACCCGCATTCATGCTTGAGGACGACCAGGTTGCCGTATCCCCCGGCGAAGCCGGTGAACACAACCTTGCCGTCGCGGGCCGCCAGCACCTCCGACCCGCGGGGGCAGGCGACGTCGACGCCCGAATGGAACTCGAAATAGCGATGGTTGAAGGGATTTCTCCGCATTCCGAAGCTCGAGGTCAGCCGGGGGGTTCGATTCCGCTGGAGCGGCGAAGAGAATCCGGTCCCGAGAAAAAGAGAGCGTTCAAGGTTCGATATTTTACCGCCCGGGATGAAGAGGTGCTTTTTATCGAGATCGCTGCACCGGTTTGCCCGGTAGACGTATTCCGGCCGGATAAGGTTTTCCCGCAGCATCGTGGCGATTGCCTTCCCGTTTTTGCCCTTCATGATGACGCCGCGCATATTCGGTATATAGATGGTCCTTCCCGGCGCGATGTCCTTCGGCGTCGATAAACCATTGACCGACAGGAGGGTGTCGATGTTCTGGGACGTCCGGGCCAGGATGCTCCAGAAGGTGTCGTCCTTCCGCACGCGGTAGGAGTAGAACCTCAGCTCCGGGAGCTCCTGCACGGGGCGCCTGCTCTTGATTACGTAGATGCTCTGCCTGATGTCTTTCCTGAGGGCCTTCAGCATCCCGTTGGTGTACGGGTTCAGGTCTTTCAGCTCGCCGATATCGGCGGCGCCGGCCTCCAGTATCAGGAAAACGACCGCCGCAAGAGTTGAAATATATATGATATGCTTCTTCATGATCAGTGCGCACAGGGATTTGCCTTTATTTTCGGAAAAAAAACAGGACCGGTTTAGAGGAATATCCAAGAGGACATAATATTTCTTGAAAAAAATTGCCGGGAAGGAGCGAAATCGGAAAGATTTTAATACGATTCCCCTCCCGGCAGACAATCTATCGCTAAGCAGGCGCGGTATGTTCTCGCCCGTTATGAGAGCGCCTCCACTTGCGAGATTCCGACTTTCAGGAGTGTGCCAACAAGAACTATAAGGCCGGTCAAGTCAAAGAGCTTGACCACCGCGAAGAAAGTGATCAGCTGGCGTGAGTCCCGCACATTGTCCTGGCGGAACTGCCGGACGGTGTTTCCGACACGACCGTTAAGGGCTGGAGCTCTACCTTCATCTCGATAAACCGCGGCACGAGCGTGAGAAAGGGGACGATACGCAAAACCATGAACGATATTGAGAAAATCAGGAAATTTTTCATTTCATTTGCGTCTTCCCGCGGTATACTTTCATGAACCCATGTAGTATCGGCAAGTTTTTCAGGCCCTTTCGAAAATCGTATTGACAATAGAATTTACGCCCGTCTATACTGACTGAAACGTATGTGATGTAAGAGGTTGTCATGGCTATTGCAAAGGTGGGCGGCGATGTAGCGAACAATGTGATCGGAGAGAATTCATATTTCACCGGCACGTTTCTGATTAACGGTTCGCTCCGCATCGACGGAAGGTTCGAAGGCAAGTACCTCCAGGCGGAACAGCTCTACATAGGCGCAACCGGCAAGATACGCACCAACATCAACGCGGTGTCGGTCATTGTCGAGGGACTGGTCATAGGAAACATCAACGCATCAAGCAGGGTCCTCCTCATGCCGACCGCCAAGATCCTCGGCGACATCAAGACACCGGAGCTCATCATCCAGAACGGCGTCATCCTGGAAGGGCGCTGCACCATCGCGAACGACCTCAGGTCCTCGGCAAAGGATCTCATCGGAGCGGATTACGAGAAGAACAAGATTATCCCCGAGGAGTTTCTTGCAAAGAGAAGCTCTTAAAATCGGCATTACCGCGGGAGACCCCGCCGGCATCGGTCCCGAGGTGGCGCTGAAGGCCATCAACAAGCTCCGCGACAAGACAATCATCCCGGTTTTAATCGTACGAAAAAAGGCTCTTGAAAAGAATTACCCCCGTCTTTTTTCGGGATATGATGAATTGGGCGCAGGCACCCCGGTCCCCGGTAAAAAATACCTGCATGATATCCAGTTAGATCTGCCCATACCCCGGCCCGGCCGCGGCGGTCCCGAAACCGGCAGGGAGGCCCTTGCCTGCATCGACGCGTGTATTGCCCTCTGGAAGGCCGGAGACATCGGCGCAATCGTGACCGGCCCGGTGAGCAAACAGTATATCGAAAAGACCGGGGTGCCGTTCACCGGCCATACGGAGTACATCGCGGAGAAAATCGGCGAGCGCGGGCCCCTGATGATGATGTACTCGCAGAAATACCGTGTCCTGCTCGTATCGACCCACGTGCCCGTGTCTGAGATCATGGGCCATGTCGGCAGGGAGCGGCTCATGGACGTAATGCGCGCCGGCTGCGAGTCGATCCGAGCAATAGACGGGGGGGAGGTGAGGCTCGCGGTAGCCGGGCTCGACCCGCACTGCGGCGACGACGGGGCCATCGGAACCTACGACCGGGACGTTACCCTCCCGGCGATCAGGGCGGCGCGCGAACAGGGGATTCCGGTCGAGGGCCCCTTCGCCGCTGACACCCTGTTCATCCCTTCCACCTGGGAGCGATACAATCTGGTGATCGCACAGTACCATGACCAGGGGCTTATCCCCTTCAAGCTGCTTGCGTTCGACGAGGGCGTGAACGTGACTCTGGGACTCTCCATCGTGCGCACGTCAGTCGACCACGGCACGGCCTTCGACATCGCCGGCAAGAACATCGCCCAATGGCGGAGCATGACCGAGGCGATACGGCTCGCGCAAAGACTGGCCTCCGTAAGGGCAGGCAATATATCATAACAATGGCGCGGCACTGCCGTGTCACGACAGGCAAGGAGGTGCTCCTCATGCGTATGCTTTTAAGGAAAGGGCTCATCGTCGACGGCTCCGGCGGGGATCCCTACACAGGCGACCTGCTCATCAATGGGAAGACCATTGAGGCGGTGACTGAGAGGGGAATCGGCTTCAGGGGTAAAACCGTTGACTGCACCGGCAAGGTGATCGCTCCCGGGTTCATTGATGCGCACTCCCACCTCGACTGGATACTCGGCTTCAAGGGCCATCAGAAGCTGACGGATCCCTTCATCGCGCAGGGAGTCACCACCCTCGTCACCGGCAACTGCGGGTTTGGCGTCGCCGGCTTCCTGACAGGCAGCCCCTACAAGGAATTGATCGAGACGCGGGTCGGCTCATTCATCGGCAGGGACAGCGTGCCGTGGGACACCATGGAGGACTATTTCAGCGTGCTTCGCCGGCAGGGGATCAGCCATAATATCGTGAATCTTGCGGGACACGGCACGTCGCGCATGTCTATCCGCGGCTTCAATCCCGCGCCCATGGACCCCGGCGAGATGAGGACTCTGCTCAGGATCCTTGACGAGGCCATGGAGCAGGGGTGCTGCGGGGTTTCCTTTGGGCTGCAGTACGAGCCCGGGATTTTCGCCACGACCGAGGAAATGACGCAGGTGGCCCGGCTCGTCAAAAAGCGGGACAGGATCCTGACCGTGCACCTGAAGGCCTATTCGGCCCTGTCGCCCACATACCCGATTGTCCCCTTCGGCACGCCCCACAACCTGCGCGCCCTGAAAGAGATGCTTGATATAGCGCGCGAGACGGGCGTGCGCCTTCAGATATCACACCTCATCTTCGTAGGGACGAAAACCTGGAAGACCTGCGGCGCGGCCCTCGGCATGATCGACCGCGCCCTACGGGACGGGGTTGAGGTGAAGTTCGACACGTACGCCTATCACTGCGGCAACTCAATCATCAACGTCGTACTCCCCGACTGGTTCCTGGGCCGCGTACCCGGCGTGTTCGACGACCGGAAGGCACTCAGGAGGCTGAAGTTCGAGTTCATGGTCATCAAGAAGCTCCTCGGGTTCGGTTATGAAGACGTGCAGATAATCAGAGCGGACCACCCGGAGCTGGATCGGTTCAACGGCATGTTCATGGGTGATATCGCCAGAATGAGGAAGATGGATCCGTTCGACAATTACATCGATTTTGCAAAAAAATCAGGGGGCAAGGCGGCCGTCCTCAATCACCGCTACACCAGCCTGGATAATATCAAGGAACTCATGAGACATCCGGCCTCCCTTTTTATGACAGATGCGCTTGTGTCAACGAAGGGCGTACAGAATCCGGCGGTATACGGAAACTTCCCTCGTTTTCTCCAGTACGCCAGGGAATTCAGGAATATCAGCCTTGAGGAGGCGGTGCGCAAGATGACCGGCGCCGCGGCGGAGCGTTTTAACCTGAAGGGGAGGGGTATTTTAAAGAAGGGATTCGCTGCCGACATCACCGTGTTTGACTGGGGTCGAGTAAGGGATAACAATACCGGTGAAAAGACTGACGCCGCGCCGACCGGGATCGAGGCGGTCTTTATAAACGGAAAGCGGGTATTCGACGGGAAGAAAACAGACCGTAATTTGCTGGCAGGCGCGGTCCTGTGAAGCGGCAGGTTTTCAGAGACCGGCAAGGGCTTTCGATAGTTTCAAAGCCAGGTTTTTGAGTATATCCTCCCTGTTGCTTCCGTCAGCCTCAATGAAAAGCACTTTGCGGAGAACACCTTCGTTTTTCAGCTTGATGAGAGCCCTGATGGATCCCCTGTTCATCGTTTCCTGCATTGAATTTTCGTTATAAATGAATTTTTCGATCCCTTCGGAGAAATAGTAGATAACAATTTCTACCCTATTGTAAGGGGTTCCCGCCGGCACGGATTTGGGTAGAAATCCCATGACCTCCTGCCGGCCGAGATTAACGCCGGGAGGTACGATAACCGTGATCTCCCCGGCCTGGTTCGCAATGGGTGAAAGGGATAACAATAGTGCAATATATAGCTTCATTGATAGTTCCCCCGAGTGCCGTGTATATATCAGGCGTTCTGGGAGCAGATGTATCTTTGCGCATTAGAAAGTAAATACATTTATATATGGAACAAGCATATTATTATCCTATAATTCCTCAATCCTGTTGGTGTGATGGCATTTGGATCGAAATCTGATTTCTTGTTATGAATTGCTCCGGTTATTCCGAAATAGTATATAATAAGGTAGATTTTTATTGTCAGGCAGTTTGTGCCGCTGTATACTGATACATGAGGATACACCATGAGTGAAATGCTTCTTATAAAATCAGTCTTTTTATTCATCGTTTTCTGGTGCATAGGCATTGGAATGCTCTGGTTCAGGCCCAGGATCGAGCTCATCTGGAAAATTATCGCAACTGTCATCCTTCTCTTCTATATATGGTTCTTTTTCGATGAGATCGTCAGCGGCTATAACGGTTTTACCGCCGGCTGGTACGGCACTGTCCTGAATTTCCTGAAAGAGGTCCTTTCCTTAGTGTTTGTTAACCTGTTTTTTATATGGCCTGCCGCGCTGATACTGATATTTTACAAGGCCGACTCTATTGGAGCCGAAAAGCTCCTGAAGTTTCTGTGTGTTCTTACCCTGGTGCTCTGGGTGGTCTTCATTATTTACTTCTTTTTCAGCAAGGGGATTGATGATTTCATGCTTCGCAACCTGAGGGAGATGGTGCCCCATGCGAAATAAGTCGGCCCTGCTTTCGGCGGCAGTCCTGGCCGCACTCCTGTTCGCCATTCCGGCATTCGCGGCACGTGAGAATTCGACCGAGCTTTATCAGAAAGGCGCCCGTCTGGCAATCGACGGTCAGCTGGATAAGGCGATCCTCGTTTTCAAACGGGTCGTCGAAATCAGCCCCTACTACTGTATGGGCCACTACGGCCTGGGAAAGGCATATCTGCATAAATACGGCATGATAGATGATGCGGTTAAGCACCTGAAAACAGCGATTAATCTTGACCGGAGGCTGGTGCGTGCCTATTTTTACCTTGGTGTCGCATATTTCATATCAAAAAAATATGTGCCGGCTGCTGCCGCTTTTAAATCAGCTTACGACTACGATGATTCATATATCGAAGCCCTCTATAACCTGGGTGTGGTCTATGAGATAATGGAGAAGACGTATGAGGCGAAGATTTATTACGACAAATACCTTGCGGAAAAGATCAGGGAAGAGGAAGACATCATTTTTTAGCGGATCCGGCATTAGCCTTTCTTCAAATGATGCCTGACGACAGAAGCTATGCCGGTGCCATAATTGAGCCTGATCTCCCGCATGCACCGTTTCTGCTCCGCGGGGCTCTCGTCCCTGATGAATCCGTAAAGGCACAATCCAGCAATTTTTTCTTCAATCTTCACTTGGCCCTCCATAACTGGTCAGTACAATCGCCATGATACTTATCGGCAGATTTGCGACCGCTATTAACAGGGGAAGCGGATCCTCTGTTTTCAGGATTCAGGGCTCTTATATCTTGAAGAGGCTTCCCGCCTTTTTCTTGCCGAGCTCATGGTCATAGTCATTGTAATCAACGAATATAAGGTTCGGGAGTTTTTTCTTTGTCCTCATGACTATGTCGAACTTGCCGCCCTGTGCTTCTTTTGAAGTGACATATTTGAATTCCCTGCCGCATGAGGGACATTTTAAGAGCTCTTTAAGTTCAATGCCTATTTTTTTACAGCCGGGACAGTGGCCGTACTTATCGTCCACAAAGACGATATGGTCTTCAATATCCTTGATGTCCACTTCGGTCCAGACGCGTATGTATTCCATACTCCGCTCCTTTATATGGTGAGTACGCGGTCATCTGACCGCGCCTGCCGGCTCAAGATCGCCGGCGTGTGAATTAAAGGGGATTCTTTCTTCGAATACCCGCCCATTTGCTATGATGTACTTTTTTTTCGCCTCTTCTTTGTTTCTCAGGTAATACTGTTCAACAGCATCCTGCATTGCCGGGATACTGCTCTCCCTTCGTATGCGGGTGAAAAGGTCGTGCCCATACCGGGCGTTTTTCGAGAAATAGGTCGAGAAGCGATGGCCGCGGCTCTTGTGGAGATGCGGGGGAAGAGAGGTGCGGATGAACTCAAGGGTCCTGATAAAAATGTCATGGACGTCCACGGCAAGTTGCGACTCCGTGCCGCTCATCAGGTCGGCCGTAAGCCTGAAGATCCAGGGAGATTTTACCGCCTCTCTCCCTATCATGATGCCGTCGCATCCGGAATCGTTCATTTGCTTGATTGCGTTTTCCGGCGAGTCTATATCGCCGTTGCCGACAACAGGGATTGTTATCCGTCGCTTTGCAAGCGCAACAAGACGCCAGTCGGCCGTTCTCCGGAAACCGAGGCGGGCCGGGCGGGGATGGATTGTGATGAAATCCGTCCCTTCATCCTGGAGCATTCGGACAAAATCGATAAAATACGTTTCGTTATTTTTTTCGTACCCGGTTCTCATTTTAACGGATAACAATCCGTTCGTAGCCTTGCGGCAGGCGCGAATGATTTCACGCGATTTTCCTATATCGGTGAGAAGCCACGCTCCCTGCCCTTTTTTTACAATATCGTGGTTTGGACATCCCATATTTACATCGATGCCTTTACCCCCGAACTCTGAGAGTATGATGCATGCGTCAGCCATGACCCGGGGATCGGCTCCTACGATTTGGTATATGAGGGGATCATCAAAATCATGCCGGTGCACCAGGGGTTCATTGTTCGGGGCGTGTGCGGCTATAGCACCAGCACTGAGCATTTCCGAGTAAAGGACTGTTTCAGGGCAAAATTCTTTAACAGCACGCCGAAGAGCTCCCGTTGATGTTTCGGCCATAGGTGCCAGAAATAGTTTTCCGGGTAGATTGTTCATACTTTTCATTTTCAGAAAAACCAATAAAATGTCAATTTGATTTTACTCTCCGTTTTAATTGCAGATTTTTATCATATATAAGGTATTAAGCATTATATCAGTAGGAATGAGGATTGTTATCCGGTATTATTTAAATTTTAATTTTTAATCCACGCAATTCGTATACCTGATTAACAATATAAATAATGGAGGAATTTCAATGTTGATAAATACAACGATTAATATCCATGTTGATGTTCTCAAAAAGCTCTCCCGTGATGCATTGTCGTCTGGAGAGTCAAAAACGTATGTTGTATCCGCTTTATTGCGCCGACTCGGGGATGATTTTGAAAAATTCGAGAAATCATGGACGAGAGTACGTTATCAAAAACGGACTCCAGGCAAAAACTGGCGATGTTTACACCTTTATCTGAAGCCGGATGAGTATGAATATTTTCTTGATCTGCGAAAGGTTTTTAAGGTTTCGGTATCGTTTCTTGTCGCTCTTGCGGTTGATTTGTATCAGGACGAAGTGATGAAAAAAGTTAATTACGGAACCGATAACTATAGATATAGAAATTATATGATTTCCAGAATGATTATCGATGGAGTAGTCTGCTGGATGCATTATTGGGGAGTCCCGCACTCTATGCTGGCCCAACAGCATTAACATAGTACTTGACGACTGATGGAATCTCCATCATAAGGGTGCAAACATCATTTTCAGGAGTTTTATGTGGAACTAAAACGACAGATTGGATTGCTGACCGCGATGATGATCATCATTGCTGATGTTATCGGTACGGGGATTTTTATGACTACGGGCGAGGTGCTCGGAATGACAGGCAGTGCCCTGTCAGTCTTAGTGCTGTTCGGTATTGGCGGGATTATTGCTCTGACCGGATCGCTCTGCTACGCCGAGTTGGCTACTATGTGGCCCGAGGATGGTGGCGAGTATTTGTATTTGCGAAAAATATACGGGCCGATTCCATCTTTCCTGAGTGGCTGGATTTCTCTTGTTATCGGTTTTTCTCTTGCCGCAGCCATGTCTTCAATCACAGCAGTGAACTATATAAACAAGCTTTCGCCCGAGGGTGTTTTTCCGGGCGAGTGGCTTGCAAAACTCGCGGCAGCTGGGATCATCGTTTTATTCGGCATTATACATTTAATTGGCGTGCAGAAGGGGGGTATTGTCCAGAACCTCCTGACGATTCTGAAGCTTCTGGTCGTGTTTGGCTTTATAACTGCGGGATTTTACATGGCTGACTGGTCGCAGGCAGGCAGGTTGGCGGCCGATTACGGCGTTGAAGGCGGGCCTTCCCCGCTCAGATGGGGAGCTTCGCTCGTAATAATAATGTATGCCTATTCCGGATGGAACGGAACGACCTATATAGCTGGTGAGATAAAAAATCCGGATAAGAATCTTCCCAGAGCTCTCTTTTTAGGGACTCTCCTCATTATGGTAATATACTTAGCAATGAATGCGGTTTACCTGATGTCGTCTCCCGCCGAGGCAATTATAACCGAGGGTAAGTACACGATAGGGGCACTGGCGGCGAAAAACCTTTTCGGACCCGATATTGCTCCAGTCTTTGACTTCTGCATCGTTATAATACTCCTCTCGTCTGTGTCGGTCCAAATGATGGTAGGCCCGCGAGTCACCTATGCGATGGCAAAGGACCGTGCGATCTTCAGTTCCCTGGAGCGGGTTAGTAAAAGGTTTCAGACTCCGGACCTGGCCATCATTGTGCAGATGTCAATCGCCGTGTTTTATGTGTTCATCGGCTTCGATGCAATTTTAAAGATGCTTATCTACATGGGCTTCGCATTATGTGTGTTTCCACTCATGGCAGTCATCGGCATGGTTTATATGCGGATTAAGCACCCGGATGCGCAGCGGCCGTTCAGGGTGCCGTTTTTCCCGCTCATCCCGGCGATTTATATACTGCTCACACTCGCGATAATGGTGACAACGCTGATCGAGAAGACAGTGCCGTCGCTCTTCGCAATAGGCGTAGTGATGATAGGAATTGGTATATACTTCATCCGCAACAAGCTACTGAAGGAATGATTAATTGCCGGGGTGTCTATCTGATCCTCTCAGCTGTCATGAGATTTGATTGGCCGGGCTGGTAATCGTATCCGTAGCTGAACGGTAGCTTTCCCGTTGATTGTTCGTCCATCGCTTTTTTCAGATCTGGCTGCTGCCGGTTTGCGAACAGGCCTATTGGCCGATCATAGTAGCCGTGGAAACGGAGTTTCCATGCTCCGGGCTTGAAGTAGCGGAGCGGAACCCCTGAATCGTCCTGTACCAGGAAATTAGTTGATTCCATGATAGCTCTCCGGATTTTGGTGAATTTCACATCATCATTATGCATGAGGTAGGATGCGGATTTAATGATGGTCGCGTAGGGCCCTTCTTTATGAAGATAAGGGATAAAGTTGGGCGACGAAACGGTCAGAGCGTTGTCGATGACATTCAGCATGTAATAGCGTACGTTTTGTCTTTTGCCATAGCCTTTACGGAATGAGATTTCCACCCCCGGGACCCTGGATTTTGGCGGGTTTTTCCAGTCAATCCGGTCATCCGACGGTGTTCCGGGGACAACATTGCTGTTGGCATCAATCACTATCTTCCGGGCATCGACAACGGTATAGCCGTTGGTCGCCAGGAAGTACATAATGATGCCCGCGATGCTGTTGAAAGACTGGCTGCTCATCTCGGCGGCCATCCCTTTGGTCTTGAAAAAGTTCATATGCAGGATGTCTCCCAGGGAACTGCTCAGGCCGTTAAGGCCACGCGTGATCTGGTCCGCCGGTATATCATGGGGTTTCGGTATTACGCCGGGAGATTCAAGGCCGAACAGAATATAGTTATCCGCATCCGGGAAAAAGGTGAGGGCGTTCATGATGTCGGGCCCGCTGAAGGGGTAAAGCACGGTTTTCCCGTAACGGGACGGCCGATATGCACGCCACCAGTCACGGATTTTATGAAGATTGGGTCCCTGGAGGCGGTTCCATCCGGATTCCATTCGCGATTTGTAGGATTTATAAAAGGCAGTTTTTGTATATGTATAGAGCTTCGATTCTTTCGGAAGGTCCTTCCCCGCAAATAGAAGGGCTGTTTCGTTGAGATGTGAAGAAGTCTTGCTCCTGGCGAATCCCTCCTCTGCCGGACGGCAATATAAAATTGAGATGAGCAGAATGCTTAAGGTCGTCAGCAATATTGATTTCCATGTGTTGCTATTCATCTGGATTCTCCGATATCAGGTGATAATTCCGCTGCGCAATCCTGCGTATATAGGTATTCCGAAGTCGGGATGTCAAGCTTTTATGGCGATATGGTATATTTTTCTTGACGAAATTCGATAAAACGATCAGTTTGTTGAGTAGCTAAAGAAAATCTTGCGTCCCGATAGTAATCGGAACGTTAAGGCAGACAAATAAAGGATATTTACTGTGACAACTCACATCGCAACCAAGAGGATAACAATCGTTACCGTCATCAGTATCATGGCGTCCTGCGTTATTGAGCTCAGCTGTGCAAAGCTACCGGAAAAGCTCATTTCCCCGACCCTGAAAATCGAAACATCAGTGAAGGATAACAAAGAGGCTTACAAGCTCATGCTGAGCACCGGCCTGCACAACGAGAACAGCGATACGGCGCTCGTCGACGTAAAGGGTAATATCGTTTTTACGGATCCAGCCGATTCAGGTGGCAGGGTCCTGAGCTTTCCCTTTGAACTTCCTGTCATTCTTCCTTTTGATACCGGCATTATAGAAATCGAAAAGCTATTTTCCGAAGAGGAAATAATGCCTCTCGTCAATCTCATGGGGGCAGACAAGGAGAAGCTGCAGAACGACGGGGGACTGGAGCGTTCGTTAACCGATGATAAAAACGTGGCCCTTGAACTCACAGACTACCAAAAGAAGAGCATTCTCGATTTGCTGAAGGAAAAAGTGAATGAAAAAAATCAATGATAGCAATATATACCTGATTCCCGCCGCCACCGGCCTGGTCATTGCCCTGGCGCTTTGCATTGTGTCGTTCTACTCAATCCTCGTGGTCGAGCCGAAGGTCGAGCGGCTTTTTGCTTCAACCGAGAATGTTGAAAAGAACCTCAGAGACGCGTACCTTATCCTTCGCGATCCACAGATTTTTGCCGGGTACGGGTATTTCGACGCTGAGGGCATATCCGTCAAGAATTCACTGGCCTTTTTTGACAGGCGTATATATAACGGTGAGGAGATAGACCCGTCCCGCAAGGCATACCTTGAGCTTCTCCTGGACCGGAGGAAGAAGGGTGCCGCGCTCGGAAGAAACACCATGGTTTTTTTCCTGATCCTTTCGCTAGTCTTCTGGGGCCTTTTCATTCAGGAACGGATTGCCGCCAGGCGGTAGCCGCCCTGCCGATTCTTATCCGGTAACAGTCATCGATGAAAAAAAAGATTATGATCATTGACGACGAGGAGCCGATCCGGAAGCTCCTGTCGCGGATATTGACCGGTTCCGGATATGATGTGGTGATGGCGTCCAATGGCCGGGAGGCCCTGGAGAAGCTCGACAACGTTTCGGTCGACCTGATCATGCTGGACATGAACATGCCGGAAATGGGCGGCCTCAGCTTTCTCCGGAGGGTCAAGGAACATGACATCACCCACGTGCCGGTCCTCATGGTTTCGGGCGAGGCCAATCCGGAGAATATTGTGGAAAGCTACAAGCTGGGCGTATACGATTTCATCCGCAAGCCAGAGCAGACCGAGGTGATGCTGAAGCGTGTTGAAAACGGCCTGAAAATAGGGGAAATGATCAATTTCAACGAGTTTATCAGGGTCGAACTACTGATGGCCCGGAAGCTGCAGAAGTACCTTTTTCCCGAACCCTCGGTCAACACGGACGGCGCCAATATCCACACCTGGTCGATGCCGCTCTCGGATATCGGGGGCGATCTGTATGATTATGTCGTATTCCGCGACAACCGGATCATCTTTTTCGTGGCCGACGTCTCAGGCCACAGCATTTCAGCCTCACTGTATACCGCTATCGTTAAAATGGTTTTCCGCAACGCCCTCCAGAAAGCGCAGATACCGGGCGAATTGATGACGGTCATGAACCAGGAACTTGCCGGCAACCTCCCGATCGAGTCGTTCGTTACGGCTTTCTGCGGGCTGTATGACCCGAACGAGAGGGTTCTCATGTACACGAATGCGGGGCATCCCAAGCCGTACTGTATTAATGAAGACGGATACATGCAGCTGGAAGGTAACGATTCCTTCCTGGGGCCCATAGCGGACGCCACGTACGAGACGCATCGCCTGGAGATGACGCGGCCTTCCAGCATACTGGCCTTTACTGACGGCATTCTCGATATAACGAGCGACGCCACCACCCCGGTGGGCCAGGCCATGCTTCATGACGTCCTGAAGATCAAAGGAAAGTCCCCCATCGAAAAGTTCAAGATGATCCAGGACTACATAACCGGCGATGAGGTCGTGATAACGGACGACTGCACCCTCATGCTGGTCGACCTGGCCTGAGCCATGTCCAGAATCCTCGTTGTGTCCGATTCCCACGGCAGCCATGTAAAGCTTGGAAGGATAATCGACCGGGAATACCCGTTCGATTACCTCGTGCATTGCGGCGACGGCGCGGACGATCTCTCCGCGGTTGCGGTTCCAGGCGGCGTGACGGTCGTGAGCGTGTACGGCAATATGGACCACGGGCGCGGCGCCGGCGCCGAGCGGACGGTTTTTTTTACCGCCGGGACTCTCCGCGTTATGGTCTCGCACGGCGACCGCTATCATGTTCACAACGACTTAGAGTGGATCGAGCGCGAGGGGAGGAGCAGGGGAGCGGATATTGTGCTGTTCGGCCATACTCATGTTAAGTATTTTTGCCAGGGTAAGCCGTCGCTCTTCAACCCGGGGCCGGCGAACAGGGGTCAGTATGGCATTGTCGACATAGACGGGAAGCCGCGTTTCAGCCATCACAGCCTTGAAGACTGAAAAAGCGGCTTCGCAGCCGCTTTGTTTCGATTCCCGCCGACTGTAATTGCTTTCAGACGGTGAAGGTGGGGTCTTTTTTGATTAAAATTTCTTTTATCTTCGATTCTCCGGCCGAAAAATAAACAATGGGTGATTCCATCAATGAGTATTCGTCGATCAGCCGGATGTAATCCTCGTCGCGTCTGAGATCGAGGAGGTCTATCTCTCTGAATTTTTTATTCCCGATGTATATTGCTTTCATGTTGAATCCTATTTTTATTTTAATAGGTGAGACGCGATGCTTCAGCTACTCTACAACCATTAATATATTTGTCCAGCATTTTTACTGCAAAATTTTTTTCAGGAAAAAAATATTTCAAAAAAAATTAATTTTTATGTCAGATGGTTGACATGAAATGTACATCCCTCATCGTTGCTGCGACATAAATGTCGGATCGTTTCGACTCCGGCATCACTGCGGGGCATGAGAGCCGCCCGGGATATAAAAAAGTATATATTGGGGGATCATTGATAATTAATATTTTCACAGGCGGTTCGATGCGGCGGTGGTGAAACATGTTTACAGATGCGGTTTCTCATTGCTCAGTATAATGAATGAGGTCGCGGTCATTGTTTTTTGGTTGGCAATAAATACTTCGGCCCTTGGTGAGCGGGCGGACGAAGTCCTGATCTGGCGTTATAGCGATTCATATGTCTCATCCGGGGCCATTGCCGTTTTGAGTTCTCCCATAGAACCGGCATGGAACGATTATTGTAAATTTCCGATTGACTTTTATATACACAATTATATTAATTGACTCCAAATTTATGATCACATCATAGAGTAAGATTATTCATTCCACCGGGTTTGTTGTAACATGAAATTAGGCGGTAAAGCGTTAATAACATCACTGATATGCGCGATTATGGTGCTCGCATCGCATGGCACATACGCGTTTAAGTTTGATTTCACCACGGTAAGCGATATTGTCGACAATATAAAAAAAACGTTCGGCAAAATTGATTCATACCAGGCGAATTTCTCGATATTATCGGAAAAAGCCGGTAAAACCATACGGCAGACAGGTACTATCAAATACAAGTCAAACAACAAGCTCCGCATAGAATTTACCCAGCCGTACGGACAGAAGATCATCTCCAACGGCAAGATGATGTGGATTTATATCCCTTCAATGAATGTGGTGGCCGAGCAGGACCTCGATTCCGAATCGAACATCTTTGCGCCGGGCACCAGGACCGGCCTTACCTGGCTTTTTTCCAAGTACCATTACCGGTTTGCCTCGAAAGAACAGCCTGAAACCATGGACGACGGCACCAAGCGCTACACCCTCATACTGAAGCAGAAGGAAAGCCGGAGCGGTTACCGGACCATGAAGCTCTGGGTTTCGGAGCGGTATTTCATCGTGCGGGCGGAGGGTGAGACCTCGACCGGGAAGAAGGTCGACATTACCTTTTCTAACCTGAAAACCAACGTCGATCTTCCCAACGGTATATTTAAGATGGACATACCCGCGCAGGCGCGGGTAATAAAAAATCCCATGATAACAGAGGAATAAAAACTTGGAAAGCATCGGCGAAAAGTTACGTCAGGCGCGGGAAGCCAGGAAGATAACAATAAAAGACGTGGTCAAGGAGACCAATATCAGCCCCGTCTACCTCCAGGCTCTGGAAGAGGAGAAATTCGATAAGTTCCCGAGCGAAACATACCTGATCGGCTTCATGCGGACCTACGCCGAGTTCCTGAAGCTGGACGTCGAGGCGATCGTGCAGTCGTACAAGGGCTACAAGATCGGGGAAAGCGCCACGCCCCTCGAGGAATTGACCAAGCCGACAAAGTCGAATATCAGCATGGCGGCGTCATCCTTCTATAATAAAAACAAGAACATCATACTTATTACCCTCATCGCTCTGGCGTCAATTTTTGTCATCTGGGGCATCAGGGCGCTGGTTTCCTCGGATGTGGACGTTTCCGAGGATGATTCAACGGATATTATAAAAGAAGAATATGTAAAAAACAAGGAAAACGAGATAGACAACCTCCGGAACCTCCAGCTTGCCAATAACAAGGGGATCATACTGGTTTATAAAAACGAGGCTGTGCAGTTTCTTGTCGACAACAAGGAAGTCGTGTTTATCCTGAAATCCATCGAGGGCGAGAGTGTCTCGATTGAATTGCCGGCAGTGAAAAAGATCGTGAAGCTGAAGATGGATGAGCCACGGACAATGGCCCTGGAGGGTTGTCCGCGCGACGTCACCTTCACGCTCAAGGGCCTTACGGAGAACCGCGCCAAGATCGGCGTTTCCCTCGGCGAGGAAAAGACCGGCGAGGAAAAAAGGGTCGCCGTGCAGGATGATGCCGAATCGGCCAGGATCGACACCACTTCGGTCGAGGCGCAGAGCAGGCAGAGCCTGAAGATCATCTTCGAGGCGGAGTTTGTCCAGAAATCGTTCATCGAGCTCTATCTCGACGGCGTCCGCAAGGTGCGCGGATTCATCCCGGAAGGCGAGGCCGAGCGATGGGAGGCGACCGAGTACATCCAGGTGAAGATCGGCAACGCCGGCGGCATCAAGGCCCGGATCAACGGCAAGGCCTATTCGTTCGGGGCCTCGGGACAGGTCGCCAACAAGGTCATCACCTGGAAAAAGGACGTGCAGAACCCGAATCTGTATCATATAGTCGTTAAAGACTGGTGAAAGCATATATCAGCCGTGGCTGACTGCCGGCATTCCCCCCAAACCCCCCAAGGGGGGGCTTGCAAAATTCAGCTCTAATAACCAGAACAGGGTGAGGACAAGTCCCCCTCCGGGGGATTTAGGGGGCTGGTCAAGCGGCCCCGACTGGTGGGACAGAACCCCGCGTGTTTAATTCACAAGACATATCCTTCTCCATCATCTCGCTCGGCTGCGCCAAGAACCTGGTCGACTCCGAGCGTCTGAACGGCGCCCTGATATCTGCCGGCTACGCCATGGCAGACTCGGTCGAGGAGGCCGACATCATCATCGTGAACACCTGCGGTTTCATCACCGAGGCGAAGGAGGAGTCGATCGGCGTGATCTTTGACGCGCTCGATCGCCAGTCGTCGGTCGGGAAAAACATGAAGCCGCTGCGCGGCGGTCCCGGCGCAGGCGACTTCGGGAGGAGGGTGGCGGTCGTCGGGTGTCTGTCGCAGCGGTATCGGGACGCACTGGCGGCCGAGATCCCGGAGATCGATTTCCTCTACGGCCTCCCGGACGACGCATTCGTCGGGGAGATGGGCAGCCGGTTCCGCGTCAGCGCTTCCCCGGCGCAGCCGCGGCGCGAGCCGCTCGTTCCCGGTCTCTCATATTCGTACATCAAGATATCCGAGGGCTGCTCCAACAACTGCTCCTACTGCGCCATCCCGCTGATCCGGGGGCCGCACGTCTCCGTGCCGCCCGAACTCGTACTGGAGGAAGCGCGCGCGGCAGCACGGCTCGGCGCACAGGAGCTCGTGATCGTGGCGCAGGACATATCGGCATACCGCTTCGGAGAGGTTGACCTCGGCGGGCTCGTTGCCATGCTTGGCAGGGTCGAGGGTGTGGAGTGGATCAGGCTGATGTACTGCCACCCCGACCATTGTGACGACAACGTCATCGGCATCCTGAAAGGAGGGGAGAGGGTGGTGCCGTATATCGACCTGCCCTTCCAGCACGCGAGCGCTTCAATACTCCGCTCCATGGGAAGGAGGGGCGACGCCGCGTCGTACCGTGCGCTGGTGGAGCGGCTGCGCGCGGCGGTGCCGGGCGTGCGGATACGTTCGACCTTCATGGTCGGGTATCCCGGCGAGACGGACGCGGACTTCGACGAGCTCGAGCGCTTTCTCGAGAACGCGCGGCTCGACAGGGTCGGTGCGTTTGTATACTCGGCAGAGGAGGGCACGCGCTCGTTCGATCTCGGCGATACCGTGCCGGCCCGAGTGAAAAGAGAGCGGCACCGCCGTCTGATGGCGCTCCAGCGGGAGATATCGGCCGCGCGGCTCGCCGGCATGATCGGGAGTGAGGTGCGCGTCCTGGTGGAGGAACGGATCGACGAAGCGACCTGGGCGGGCAGGACCGAGTACGACGCGCCCGAGGTCGACGGAATTTTTTACTTGACCGGAATGGATGTTCGGATTAACTCGATAGTGAGGGCCCGCGTTACCGGTTCCACCGAACATGACCTGATGGGAGAGAGCGTTTGAAAATTCCGAAATTCATCCTCACGATTCCGAACATCCTGTCGCTCTCGAGGATCGTGCTGGTCCCGCTCCTGATCTATCTGCTCTATGAGAAGCAGTGGATGCTGGCCCTCATCCTGTTCGGGATCGCGTCGCTCACGGACCTCTTTGACGGGTGGAGCGCCCGCAAGCTGAACCAGGTTTCGGAGTTTGGCATATTCATCGACCCGCTGGCAGACAAGTTCCTGGTGATCTCCGTGTTCGCGGCGCTCATGGTCCTCGATCCCTACCTGGAAGTCTTTGATTTCTGGATGATTGCGGTCATCGTCGGCCGCGATATCCTCATCACCTTCATGCGCTATCTGGCGATGCGCCGCGGCGAGGTGCTGCAGACCAGCCAGTTCGGCAAAGTCAAGACCGCCTTCCAGATGGTGTCCATCGTCATAATCATCATGATATACTTTGTCCGCAAGCATCCGGATTACTTCCCCAGGGACTCGGTCCACGAATCCGTGCCCTACTGGATCATGCTGGGTGTCACGATCCTCACGGCGCTTTCGGGGTTCCGGTATCTCTTTTCCAACTGGCGGCTCTTCCTCCCTGAAAAAAAGAAGGGGGGGCCATCCGAACCCGCATGAGGAAGTTCCAGGAATTTCTTTTCACCGGTTTTTACGCTGGATATTCGCCGATCGCGCCCGGGACGGCCGGGTCCCTTGTCGGCATGGCGCTCTATTTCCTCTGGTATCTCGCTTTCGGCGAGATGAGCTGGGTGGTGAACCTGGCGGCCGTGCTTGTGCTGTTCTATCCCTTCATGAGGCTGGCGGACGCGGGCGAGCGGTTCTTCGGCGTGAAGGACCCGGGGCAGGTGGTCATCGACGAGGTGGTGGGCTACTGGATCAGCGTACTCTTTTATCCCTTCAATCTGAAAATCGCCCTGACCGCCTTTCTGATATTCAGGCTCATGGACATCATCAAACCGTGGCCCATTAACAGGCTCCAGAGGCTTCGGGGCGGGATCGGAATAATGATTGACGATTGCGTCGCCGGGGTGTATACCAATCTCATCATACTGATCACGGTTCTGGTTCTGAAACTCATGCATATGGACATATATTGACCGGACCATCGGTAAAAACGGGGTAAGGAGCCGCTGTACGATATGACGAGAGCAACCTGGATCTCCCTTTTTTTCTGTCTGGCGCTGCCGCTTGCCGGCGCCGCGCTCGGCGCGGAGGAGCCGGCCGCGCCGCAGCCGCCTGACGAGAAGGATTATTGCGCCGCGTGCCACGAGGGGCTCGCCGGCAGCCTTAAAAAACCTGTGGCTGAATGGCGCGGAAGCGTCCACGCCGGGGCGGGAAACCGGTGTTCCCTCTGCCACGGCGGCAACCCGTCGGCCAAGGACAAGACCCGTGCCCACAGCCTGAAGGACCATTTTGCCGGGAAGCCGGACAAAAAGCTTATCGCCGAGTTCTGCGGCAAGGCCGGGTGCCATGCCACGGCCCTCGATCAGTTCAGGCGCGGGCCCCACTACCGCTCGGTGCTGAAGACGGGCGAGCCGGGCTGCGCCCTCTGCCACGGCGTCCACAACATCCAGCGGTCGTCCCTCGATGTGATGAAGGCCGGCTCCTGCGCCGCCTGCCACCCGGCGGAATACTCGAAGGACATGGTGGCGCTCATCGCCGGGTTCGAGAAGGGCATCGACGAGATCGACGCGAACATCCGTCTTCTCTCCGACAAGCACGCGGAATTCCGGGACCTCCAGGACCGTTTTAACAACATGCGGCACATGTTCCGGCAGTTCGTCCACGTGTTCTCGCGCGAGGACATGGAATCGACCAGGAAGATACTGGAGATGGAGATTGCCTCCCTCGACTCGGACGCGAAGTCGAAGGTTTCGGCCATCCAACTGATGGACGTGCTCTATATCGTGATGCTGATTTTCGGCCTCGCGATCGTTATCGGGATTGTTACGTACACGATCGTGATGTACGTGAAGAGAAAAAGGAAGAGGAAGAAATAACGCGTCCTCTGATAGGGTGGGGTTTAAACCCCACCCTATCAGAGGACGCGCGCCGAACCTGCATATGAGAGACCACCTCTTCAACACGGAAAAATTGAAATACGTGAAGGGCGAAAAGCCGGATGTGGCGTGCGTCCTCTGCGCCATCAGGGACGGCGACAGGAAGGCGGACAACCTCGAGGTGGCGCGCCGCGACGGCTTCATCGTGTCTGTGAACCTCTATCCCTTCAACCCCGGGCATGTCATGATCTTCCCGGAGCGCCACGTCGAAACCCTCCAGGACCTCTCCGACGGCGAGGCGCTCGCGCTCCACCGCCTGGCGGCCGACACCCTCCGCTTTCTGACCGAGGAGTTCAGGCCCGACGGGTTCAACGTCGGATACAACCTCGGCAAGGGGAGCGGCGCCAGCGTTCCCCACCTGCACCTGCATATTGTCCCCCGCTACGCCAACGAGGTCGGGTTCCTCGACGTGCTCGCCGGCACCCGCCTGACCGTGGTCGACCCGGCTGAGGCAAGGGACCGGCTGAGGAAGAGGTTTGCATCTCTCTAACCATCAAAGGCGTAAAAAATTTTTAACCGCAGTCATTCCCGTTCGTTAACGTGATATGCCGCATAGAGGCGTGTCATGACAACGAGAACATATCGAGATATCACCTATCACATTGTTTTTTCCACAAAGAGAAGATCCCCCTCGATATCCATTAAGATTATGAAACAGATCAGGGGTGCGTTTAAAGAAAAAGCCGCCGGACTTGGATTTACGATACATATATCAAACGGCCGTGCTGATCATGTGCATATATTGGTTTCAGCGTCGCCCCAATGGTGCGCTTCCGATATTGTAAAAAACCTGAAGGGATATTCATCCTATAAAATTTCGGGTCTCTACTGGCAGAGGGGATTCGGTGTTTTCACCGTGGACAGGGTATCATTTCATCGGGTGTTTAATTATATCAAAAATCAATGAATGCGCTGTTAGGGGCGGGTTTAAACCCGCCCCTAACAGCGGCGTGAAAAAATTTCCCGCCAAAAAAAATTTTTTGTCATTTTCCCGGCCGAATCGACACTCCATTATTGGGAGAAGAAATTTCCTATTGGGGAAGGTTTGAGTTATTGATGTCGACCCATGATAGCGAAGGGTTCAACCCGCCGCCATCATGGGAGCGTTGATGTTTTGGTACACAATAAACAAAAAAAATTATTTTGTGTTCAAAAATTTAATTGACAACCAGACGTTATGCGAATCGATATGAATCTGGATATCTTAAAAATATAAAAAAATTTTAATCATCCAGCAGTGTCATCCTTTATGGAACAAGATCCTTCGGCAGATTCAGAAAATGTGCCGGTGGGCGAGGTGCGCTTTTGCGCTGAAAATGTTATGTTGATCTTTGATTATACATCATTATGCAATAAAGGTTCAGAGTACTTTCAGCAGAGTATACGGAACTGTTTACTTGATTGACCACGCCTGCGCAGTATTGTATATGCACAGGCGTTTTTTACATATAGAGGCAGGGATTATGTTATCAATATTCCGTGAGGAATAATAGCTAATTGAATTGTATGCCTCATGTATATTCAATTTTCAATTTTTGTAACAATTTTTGGAGGGTTTCTATGATTATTCAACATGCAGATCTTATAATGAAGAAAAACGGCCTGATGCGTCGTATAGCCGCCGCTGTAGTCGCGCTCCTCGCGCCGGCGATAATGTTTTCATGCGGCAAAACGAATTTTTTGGGCAGCGGTGAAAATCTGTCCGTGGTAAAACTGCCTTATTTTATTGACCCCGACGATCTTAATGACCCGGGGAACACGGGCTCGTTCCATGAACTTTTTGATCTGGCACCGGGAACAGTAGCACCGAAGGCCAGCTATGTCGGTGGAGCGGATCCTCTGATAGGCACCTCAATAATTGATGACTTCGATGCAGATGGGATACCAAACCAAAATGAAACCATCAACAATATCTGGGTAGCCGATTATCCTGTGGTGGAGGCAACGGTCGTTCCACCGATAACCATGCAGATAGAGATCATTGATGATGTGACGATGAAGACGGAGTCATTCAGCTCTGAAATATCGAGCGACGACATGGAGAGCAATATCGAGCAAGGAACGGAAGCTGTACATCGTAATGAAGTTAATACAAAGACCGTCCAGTTTCAGGACACCTTCAATACATCGGGAAGCGCCTCAATATCTGCCTCGATGAACATGGCAATGAGCGCTAACGTAAATGTTATGGGAAGCGGTGCGGGAGCTTCCTATTCAATGGGTAGCAGTGTGTCTACGTCTTTAAGCCATGCGTATGGAGAAACGAAGAACAAGTGGAAAGACGTCCCCTTCAAGGACAACCTGGGACGTGACTCGAAATCGCTCAAGCGGACCGAGGCCGCGAAAAATTCGCGCAATCTTCGCAGTGAACTCAGAAAAAGCGTTACAGCAACGACGAGGATAAAACCTGATGCCGGGTACATACGCGCAGCATTGTATATAAGAAATTATTCAGTTAATATGCCGGTGAAGCTGAGCAACATATTATGTTCTTTCATGCTTGAGACGCCGGCCGGGGATCTTCTCCCCGTGCAGAGCTTCGAACTTCGGAAGGAGGACTACTCGCTATTTGAAGTGGAGCTGTATGGAGACACCATGTTCGGCCCCTACGTGATAAGCCTGAAGGGCCTCAATACAGCGGAGATCAAGGACGCCATTGCGAAGGGGTACAATCCAAAGATATTTATAGTTAAATATAACATGACTCATGTTGCGGATTCCAATTACAAGACTTTTCTTGGTGACCGATTTACCGGTAGTAATCTTATGATCATAGAGGAAAGAGCAAAAGGACGCACCGCTGGCATCAAACTGGTTGGCCCAGGGTTTCGGCACTTTTTCCGCGTTGCAGCTTTCAGCGTTCTGGACGCGGCCAATGAGCCCATGAACGAAGGGAGGGTCGAACCACAGCCTGATGCGGTTACTTCTTTTTCGCCCGGTGTATCGCTTGAGAAGGCACTTACCCGTATCAGCTATTCGGGTATTGAGATCGAATGTGAGGACTACGTTCTCGATTTCACAGGGATAGGAAATCTTCAGATCCCCAAAGATCCAGCCAATCCCGAGCTTGGATATTATGACACACCCCGTTTTCACGTCCGTTCTGTGAAAAGCATAAACGGGAAGAAGACCACATTGCCAGGCCAGTTGGTGGAAAATTCCGACGGCACAAAGACCTTCATAATGAAGCCACTTGGAGAATGGAGCGACGCGGAGAAAATAAAATGCGGGCTGTGGGTGATTTTCGATCAGGGCAGATATTACCGACATCCGGAGGATTTCGGCAAGAATCCTCTCCTGAATGGACTGAATGTCGGTAGCGAGTACACCTATTCTGACCCGTACATCACAGGCGGTCCCGAGGTGACGGTGCCGAAGGTGCAGGGGATAACCGGCTGCATCTGGCCCGGCGACCACTATGACATTGTGTACGTCACCATGGCAGAGCTGCTTGGAATACCGGATGAGGTAATGGACAATCTGATCGGTATGGACGATACCGAAATAACTTTGGATGACATCCTCGAGCAGACAGGCGAGGCGGAAATTGAGAAAAAGGAGTTCGGGTACAATCCGATTGAGAATGAGGAAATTACCCTTGATTTTAATACTAGCTGGAAATCCGAGGAGCTGGGTGAGCGGCCCTTTATCCCGAATGTGAATTCGCAATACCTGGGCACCGCGATCGAGGGGGATCTGGTGGAACTTGTAATACAGCTCAATAAGACGAAATACCTCAACCCGAGCTTTGGAACGCCGATAATTGGGGGAAGCTCGAGTACGTACATTGACTTCGTTTATAACATGCTCATGAGCACGGCTGTCTATCCCTTTGACCTTGAAGAGGCCCTCGATTTCGAGATCAGCTTCGCTATTAACGGCAGGCAGGGAGACTGGATGAACCTCGTACCGGTACGCAGCCCATATACAGAGACCTACTGGAACGGATTGAAACAGACGGAAGGTATCGAATACTCGTGGGACTACCTCGACCAGAACTTTGTTGTTCGGTTTAGCGTTCCGGAAGAGCTGCCCGGTATAGGATTGGATGGGGTGGTGGATATCTACCTGCGCACGGCACCGAACAGCGCGTACCGGGAATCTATCTGGCCGTTGAGACATGACCAGGTAAAGCAGTTTCGCGGCAGGGTGGTATCGTACAGCTATAACATCGGGACGAATCAGACAACCCTTTCGACCGAATACAGCTCGGGCCAGATCGCTGTTGGAGACGATCTGCATGTCAACATCGATACAACCCTTTATGATGTAATAAGTGCGGCATACGATGATGAACAGAAGCAGTATCAAATCGTGGTGGCGGGAGATGCCTATGCAAAGAAGGGCGACTGGGCGATGGTTGACCTGTCGTCAGCTCTGGCGGACCCTGAGATGCAGATTTCTATCGATGACGATTTCTTTGCACAATGGAACGACGAGGTTTCTGATTTAAGTCCAGAGCGCCGGCCGCTTTTGACTGGCAATTCGAATACCGAATTTACACCGGTGCGAAGCCTCGGCTATCAGCCTGATTATATTGTTGGGAACTGGCTGGGGAACAACAATTTTGGCAATCCATTCTGGAACAACTGGGCCGATGCCGGCACATGGGATACATTTTTAAATAGATCTTTTTATCCCTTCCTTTCCACCGCCAGCGGATATAATTTCAATATAATCCCGCTCGGATTTGAATCAGTGCCGTATAATGATTATATCATTAGCACTTCAAATACTGGCGAGCAAAATCTTCCACAAGTCGTCGTATCAGGTGACCGAGCACTGATGGTGTGGCAGTCAGGTGATAATGGCGTTGATGACGATATTCGCGGCCGGTTTATGGACGTATCGACCGGAGAGTTCTTTGGCGAGGATTTTCTGGTGAGCACGACCAATGCGTATGACCAGCAATTTCCGAAACTCTGCATATCAGGTGATAAGGTGCTGATAGTATGGCAGTCAAATATGGGAACTAATTGGGATATCCGCGGCCGATTCCTGAACATGTCGACCAGAGAGTTTTCCGGAGATGATATTCGGATTAATGCGGTTTATCTTTATGATCAGGATCAACCTGAAATCAGTGTGTCGGGCGATCTTGCTCTGGCGGTGTGGCATTATAATACTGGCCTGCGTTGCAGGTTGCTGGACATGTCGACAGAAGGGTTTGCATCAAATGAGCTGATATTGGACACTACTACTGCTGGCCTGCAGTGTGATCCAGAGATCGGCGTATCAGGCGATCGCGCACTGGTAGTGTGGCAGTCATATGATAACGGCGCTGATTATGATATACGGGGACGTTTCTTAACAATGTCTGCAGGATCTTTCGATGGTAATGATTTTCTGGTCAGCACTACCAATACTGAATCTCAGACAATCCCGAAGGTTGACATATCCGGCGATAGCGCTCTGGTGGTGTGGCGGTCGGATGATAACGGCGTCGACGATGATATCCGCGGCAGGTTGCTGAACATGTCGACCGGCGCGTTTGTCGGCGATGATTTTCTGGTGAGCACATCCAATAATGGTCTCCAGATATTGCATCAGGTTGGGGTGTCGGGCGACCGCGCTCTGGTGGTGTGGGCTTCTGATAATGATTTACGCGGACGCTTTATGAACATATCGACAGGATCATTTTTGGGCAGTGATTTTCTGATCAACACAACAAGTGCTTATTGTAATAATTGGCCGCAAATCAGTATATCAGGTGATCGCGCGCTGGTGGTGTGGCAGTCTTATTATAACACTCGAGGCCGGTTAATACAGATGTCCACGGAATCGTTGTTGGGGAATGATTTTCTGGTAAACTCAAGTAAATCCACATACCTTGGTCTCGAAATATCAGGCGATCGCGCACTGGTGGTGCTACCATCAACTACTTCAGATATATGCGGAAGTATAATAGATATGAGCCTGAGCGGTAATTATCTCGAACACGGCCTCTCCAACTTCTTCGTGTCACCCATGATCGAGCGGGACTACACGGTGCGGGTGAGGATGATCGATCCGTTGTCGGAGTGACCCCCCACCCCGTCCCTCCCCCCTTCGTAAGGGGGCAGGTTCTCTCTCCCCCCTTACGAAGGGGGGAGTCGGAGGGGGGTTACACTCCCCCCTTTCTAAGGGGGGAGCCGGAGGGGGGTAGCTCTCCTGTATGCGCGCAAAATTGAAATTTCCTATGCGCAGTTAAGTTCATATTGAAAACAATTTTTATAAAAAGATTGTTAAAGTTTGGGATAAGGTAGGTAGATAGTCAAATAAAAATAGGTTATTTATATTGGTTATAATTGAAAATCTATTGTGACAAGCCGCCCCTGATAATGTCCTGTTTTATGTTAATCCTATTTGTTTTTTTTCCATTTTCAGTGAGTTCCAGCTCGATGCGATTGTTTTCTGAATATTCAACTTGGATGGCAATGAAATATGTCCCAGGCTCCAAATTATCCATGGAATCCGAATCTTTTTGGACATTGATGGTTGCTGCGGGAGCGTTCAAAGTTATACCGTCACCAAATTCAGCCTTAATAAGTGCTTCTGTATCTGAATCGGTCTTTTCTTTCTTTATGACAAATATGATATTTTCTGCCAAATTAAAATTTTGGACCAGATTGCCGTTTTCGTCTTTAAATGGTCCAAAAGTACGATTAAATGTATTGCCTTTAATATGTTCCATCAATTTACCTCTCCCTTGATATACGATGGCTGAACCTTGCCTTTAATATATTGTTCGTCAATATTACCTGTAATTGATTTTGGTGGAATTGGTTCTAATGAAATCTCAATATATGGCCTGGTTCCATCGTCATTTTCACTTGAATTTAAAATTACAAGGGCAGAACCGCTCGGTGATTCAATAGTCATAATCAACCCTTTATCTTCGATAGTGCCGTTGATACAACCCTCCACGTAAGCCATAAACGCTGGACTATTAAGTTCGAACCATTGGGCTGCGGTGCCGGTTGTTGTGATAGTCCCTATGATGTTATTATCCCTATCGGTGCCATCGCCCAAGCATCCAGGGATTGTCCAGGGCTGGTTGTTGCCGTATTCTATCCAGCATGCAGACGGCGGCGAGTCTAAATTGCGATCCAATCCGTCCTGCGTCCCGGCGATCCAATCACGGAGCACGCGGCGGCACGATATAACGATTCCAGCGCCATACGCTAAACCATACATGCGTAATCTGGCGGCGGTAACTTTAACAGGGCCGGGGATCGATAACAAACCGAAGATGTCAATTAACCCACTTAAAAGATATGCCGAAGGAACATTAGCTAATAATATACTGGCAGATCCCCCAGCATTCAGCGTTGAAACGTCCCCTTCCCAATATAATAGCCCAATGCTGGTATCGGCCAGGCCGCCATAAGTATTGCCGGTATTATTTCCTATAGTTATTATTTTCATTTTAATAAAATAAATAATGCATATTATCCGGGTAGAGAACATTGAATTGTTCTATTAGCCATTTCTTTGAAACGGATTCAACAGTCTTGTATATTGTTATAAATGGCGTTGTTAAGTGACCAATCGCAAGGTAGTTCCCGTCCGGTGAAAAAGCAGAAGACACACCATTCCCCGCTGGTAACGTGCTCGGGTCCGAAAGCTTGGTAAATGTGTCTTCACTCCGCTTATAGATGGTGATGTACGGCGATGA
>JAFGBT010000038.1 GCA_016933025.1 Spirochaetota bacterium
AAAAATGTTGTATATCCTCAATTGCGAAAAAATCCCTTTTATGGACCCAACATAAAAAAATTAAAGGGTGATTTCTCTGGCGTATATCGTTATCGTTTAGGCCAATGTCGATTTTTCTATTCTATTGAATCTACTAAAATATTTGTCGTTATTATTAATTTTTCTCATAGAAAAGAAAGCTATAAAAAGAAAAAATAAGTGCGCGCGGGCTAATCGCACAACTCGGCGTAACCGCTGCGCTCCTCGGCGCCTAATGGCGCCTGCGGTGTTCGGCACTCGCGCTTATCCCGATAGCTGCGGCGTGTTTTTGGGGAGGTTAAAACGCGCCTTGCTGGCGGGGCGCTCGGCAACCCACTTCGCGGGTTCGGCTATGCTTGGACGTTGGGCGAAAGACTTTTTGAGGTATTTATGAAAAAATTTTAACACACCTGTCCAGAACTTTTTACTTGCCGGAGCCACTGCGGATGTCTCATCATCCCCTCCCGGGCAATGATTCTCTTGACATACGAGGTCCCCTGTGTTACATGTATTCGGATTTCGCCAAAACGCCTCAGACTAATAAAGAAAAAGGAGCAAGGAGTACCGTTATGTTTAAAAAAGCTTATGCGGCATTCGTTCCGTTTATTTTCGTTCTTTGCGCGGCCGGCCTGCTCGCGGCGGGTGATGATCTTCAGAAGCTGGTGGGGAAAAAACTGCCGGCGGTGAAACTCTTGACCCTTGATAACAACGAAAAATGGGTGCCGGGAGATATCCCCCAGCTGGGGAAAGAGGTCCTCTCCATCATGTATACGGACGCGGACAAATCGGACATGAACGACCCGCTTTCGGACGCCATCAAGGCGCGGGACTATGACAAGTCAAAATACCATGCCATAGGCATTGGCAACAGCAAGGACGCCCCCTGGATAATGGACAAGCTTATCCGTTCAATCGCGAAAAGCAAAATGAAAAAATACAAAGGGTCTGTCATTCTTCTTGACGAAGAGCTGATTTTCGCAAAGGCCCTTAACCTTGGCGATTGCAACAACAGGGCCGTCGTCATCATTGTCGATAAAACGGGGAGGATTGTTTATGTGAAAAAGATCGGCAGTGAAAAGGAAAGCAGAGCAATGACAAACGAAGTCATTCCGTTGCTTGACAAGTTGCTCAAGTAGCCGTCATAACCGCGGGCGGGACCTTCACGGTGCCGCCCGCATATACACCATGCCGGGATCTTTTCCCACTATAGAGTACGTGACAGGAACATCAGCAGTTAAAACAGCATGAAAGCACTGAACGGTGAATTGAAGGAAATCGCACGTTTCTGCAGGAGCAACTACAACGAAATAATCGTGATTTCCCTTGCAACGCTTTTCTTAATGCTTAATTATTACAATACCATAGGGGAGAGATGGCTCTCCAGTCTGGTTTATTATTTCATTTTACCCTTCATTTCAATAGTGGCAGTGCTCAGGAAAAACCCGCTCGATTTCGGGCTTCGTCCCGGCAATATCAGGGTATGGGGGCTCTATGTGCTGATTCTGGCGGGTGTCTTGACGGTTTTGGTTCTCGGCGTTTTAGTGTTTGCTTCAATGAAGGGTTATTATAAAGAACATAATTTTAATGTATCGGGTTATGTCTTTGAAATTGTGATTGTTCTGTTTTCATGGGAATTCCTGTTCCGGGGCTTCCTCCTCTTCGGGCTGAAAGAAAAATTCGGAGAAGCGGCCATTATCATTCAGATGATACCCTTTGCGCTCCGGCACATCGGAAAGCCGGAGCTCGAGGCCGTCTCCTGTATTTTCGCGGGCCTGCTGTTCGGTTTTGTAGCCTACCGGGCGGGGTCATTCTGGCCTGCGTATATCATACATTTATATGTGAATTTGCTCAACAAGTTCATCAACAATGGTATTTAGAAAATTGCCGGGCCGCGCCCGGGACTTTTTTCTTGTCAAAAACATCATGCTGTGCGATTATCAGCTTCGGTGAGGCGCTTCCCCTCTCCCGGCATGGACCCGCGGCGGGGCGGAGTCTGAATGGTTATATAACGTCTATCATCAAAATCTTGACAGTGGAAGATACTATCATGAAAAAAATACTGCCGCTGCTTTTTGTCTGTATCCTGTCTCAATATCTGACCGCCGGGAACGGCGACGAGGCCGTGCTCGCCATAAAAAACATCACCACTGCTCACAAGGCGAAATCCATGCAGTCAAAGGCGGAGATTTCACGGCAGGTTTCGGCCTATACTCTCACCCTGAACGACGGGTATTTTCATGTGGAAGACAATAACGTCAAGCGTTTCTACGATTTTGATAAGCGCCGTATTACCTTCATAAACAAGAAAGATAAAAGCTATTATTATGTTCCGAGCGTTTACAGCCTTCATTATCGCACTGCTGAATTCAATAACCGTATATTTCAAATGGATGCCTTTAATTCCGCCGGGGTAAGCGACAATCCATATAAGCTTTTCGAACTTGAGTCCCTTTTCGGGATTAAGTCGGATACCGCCTCCGGCGGTGAAATAACTGTTGAAAAAAAAGATGATTCCACCGTCTACAGCAGGGAGAAGAAGACGATTCTCGCCACAAAGCCGTCGGCGCGGAAAATTGAAGAGCGCCTGCGAAAGGCATGGAGGATGTTCTGGACGCATGAGGAAAACATCCATCCCGATCTGCGCGCCATGGTGGTCAAGGATGATTTTTTTCCGCGGGTTTACCGCTATGACTATGCCAACGCTCCCTTCGCCTCCTACGAGGTGAATTGCTCTGTGGAAAAAATATCTCTCAGGAAAAAAGGGGATGACCCCACACGGGGATACCGGTTCGCTTTTTCCGGTACGGATGATCTTGCGGCAATAATCAACAGGGTCCATAACGGCGATATTGAAAAAGCAAAGGTGTCCTACGACACCTTGAAACATTTTGTTAAAGAAAGGATGGATGTAAAAGAGTATCTGGACGCATGGCTTGGGATCGTGGAATACATCTTACAGGAGGGCGTGCCGCCGAGGGAATTGATTGAACTGCTCCGGCCACATTTTCAGAGCGACGCAAAGCTCTCTTCATATATGCGGGCTTCAGAAGAGAAGGACTATAAAAAGGCCAACGGCATGATAGATTCTATAGACCGAAAGGGCCTGAAAAAAGGTCATATAATGAAGATAACGCAGGCGGTGAACTATCTTATCGCAGATGAAACCATCGCCGCCCGCGGTCTCTTTCTTGAAGTTCTTAAAATAAGCCCGGGCATAACCGGCGTTTATTATGATCTGGGCAAGACCTACGTTCCCAATTACGAGATGATGCTCGCCTGGCTCTGCTGGGACACCGCCCGTTACCTGAATCCCGAGCACCCCTTTTCCCGGGAAGTCACTAAGATGGAAAATTTTTATTTCAACAAATACCCGGATTTTTTTTGAAATAAAGAGGAATAGGTGCGGGCATAATGCAGAACCCTGCCCCTGATTTTTTTCATGTCAGAACCATTCACGGCATACCTCCATCTATTGCTTGCAGATACGGGAGAAATCCCGGGATCATGACGCGAATTCTTCTATAGAAACGGGCGGTGTCATTGAAAGAGAAGTTCAAAGAGCTCGGCGGATTGCTAAGAAGCAATGACTGGGAGGGCGTTTTCAGGCGTCCGACGGACAATATCGTCATTCAGTTCGTCCGGAATCCCCTCGCGGGAATCGCGGCATTTGCCGTTGACTATCTCCTGCTTTTTGTCCTGACCGAAATCGGAATACACTATCTCCTGTCAGCCGCCATTGCGTTTATCGCGGGCACAACGGTGAATTATTACCTGTGCAGGGTGCTGGTGTTTAACGCCTATATACCGCGGTTCAGGAACATGCCGGAGTATCTGTTTTTTGTCATAATCGGCGTAATAGGGCTCGGACTTACCGAACTGCTCATGTACCTCTTGACCGATTGCGCCGGGCTCCATTATCTGCTCTCAAAAATCGCCTCAGGTATGCTTGTCTCACTATGGAATTTTTTCGGAAGACGGTTTTTCATATTCAATCAATACGAAACAAGCGAGGGCGAAAAACGAGGCCCTTGTTAAGCCAAAGCCCGACTCCGTGATCATTGGTCAAAGATCATCACCCTGACGACTCCGGCCCCCCTCTTCGCTGCAGCGCAGTCCGAAAAATAAAAAAACACATTGCGCACCCTGCGCGTATAGGCCGCGCAGCAGTCACCCGAAAAGGTCGGCGGTACCGGGTTCATCCTGAGATCGCCATAGGCATGGCGCATGTCATCGAGAGTACTGCCGACGCCGATGCCCTGCTCGGTCCGAATTTTTGGTGATTCCACTACCAGCAGGGAGACCTTCAAATTTTTTACTCTTCTGGCGGCTTCCCGCGATAAGAGTTCCATGGCCGGGGTCTCGACTTCGTGATCTTTTTCCGATTGATAAAAGGGGCCGTCATCAATGCCGACTTTTACCGGCGGGGTGCCAAAGGCAAACCCTTCGAAAAGTCGGGCGTCGGCAATATAGGTTGCGAAATAGGTCTTTTCGAGAATGTCAGCGGGCCCGATGAGGGAGGGGGGTATCCTCTTATGGAGAACGATGGGCCCAACGGAGCTGTCCCTGATGATCCATTGTGTCAGGGCCGAGGAAACATCAGCAGTGGTTGATTCTTCTTTACTAAGCATGCCCGGGGCGCAACCCGGGATAATACTGCCGCAGAGGGCTGCTGCGGCACATGATAACGATAGGAATAATGGATATAATGGGCGCGTGAAAAATAGTCTTTTCTTCATGGGCTCTCCGCAATCGCAATTGGGAAAATAATACTATAGACTGTTCAACTTCTTTAACGTTGTCAATAACATTGCGCTCCGGGGCCTGCGAAAATGCCCGGTCTTAAAAACCGGTAACGCGCTAACGGCAGGGGTGTCGTAACTTTTTGCTTGTCATAGCCTTTCCGGTATGCTATTAATACAGGGGGAGGAATCTATCATGAAAAAAACTTCGATAGTGACGCTCGTTATTTATCTGGCGTTATCAGCGTTTACGGGACTCAATTATATTCCTTTGTTTTCGGGTAATCCTTCCATGCTCCTGGCCGGCATGTACGCAAATATCGTGTTCGGCTGGCTCATCTATGCGGTGGGAATGTGGACAACGAAGCCGCACGGCGTGGAAATGAAGATGTTTTATTTCTATCCGCTTTTTCTGCAGACTTGTGCGACGCTCGTCTATTCATTCATGGTTACTTCCGTAATGGAGGGCAATGTGACGATACTTGTTGCCGCGTTTTGCGTCTCGCTCGTATCGTACTCGATCTTTTATTGTGCCGGAATGATTATCGCCGGAAGGGACATGCAGGGGAAAGAGATATATTTTAACCGGGATTCTTTTTCTTTTTCACTGGTCTATGTTGTTCCAACGGCTGTTATCACCCCCCTGGTCTGCTATTTCCTGAGAAACAGCTTCGCGGGTCTCCTGATCGGGACTATCGTGATGCTGGTGTTCGGCGCAGTTTTTATCTACATGGGCATTGCCGATGCCGCAGGGGACTGGACCGGAAGGCCGGGATATGTTAAAGGCATCATATGGCTGGCAGTCTGGGGCACCACGTCAGCCGCTACGATTGTTGTATCTCTGTCGCTGATAGAGCTGCAGCTCGGAAAATTTTTGGACCTTTGGATATCGGCGTCGGCAGTCCTGATAAATTTTCTTGTCGCATATCCGATTGCGGTTATGGCCGCAGGCCTGCTGTACAAATCTGAGCATGAAGCCTAACGCACCTGCCCGTAAGCTCCCGGCACTACCGCCCGCTTGGGTGTAACCGGGAGCCGGCCGGGCATGGTGCTTCATGCCCGTTGCATGTGGCTCCGATGCATTCGGTAAAATTATTAACAAAATTACATAATTGTTCATTTCGATAGTTATTAATAAAGCCCGCCTGGATCATTTATTATTGACATTGAATAAAATATTAATTATATATTGAGATGTGTGATTGAAACACCGCTTTTTATATCATTACGTTGATGTTGTGACAATTCAACATCTAAAATCGTATTCATCACTTCATGATCAGAGAGCATTGAGCAGCTTAGAAGTGTAATAATAACAAACAAAATCTATATTGAAGTAATGAATAGTGAGGTTTTTGGAGTGTTGAAAAGAATTGCATCTGTTTTTTTGGTCGCGGCAGTTGGCTTAATGCCTAACTGCAGTAACTCCCTGCAGAACGACGCTGTTTCACCCTTTTCATTTAACAGGCTTGAGGACTTATTTAAGCTGAACGCCCTTCCGGCGAGCATCAGTTCCGTGTTCCCGGCCAATACCTCGAGCGGAATATCAACGACTTCCCAGATGCGCGTACAATTTGCCACGGATATGGAACCCGCATCGATCAACGATACGACCATAAGCGTTACCGATGAAAACAGTAACCCCGTCCCGGGCACGGTGGACTTCGATGCGGTGACCAATACAGCCACGTTCACCCCTTCGGCGTCGCTGGGTAATGATATCACCTACACCATCACCATTTCGACGGGTATACTTGAATTGTCCGGGGAACCGCTGCCCTATACCATACACATCAGCTTTACCACGGTCGATACGATCACCGTGCCGGCCCCTGAAATCAGCCTCATGTCAGGGACCTATTCGGGCTCGCAGACTGCAACCATCTCATGCACCGAGCCAGGCGCCATGATCAGCTATACCACCGACGGCACTGTTCCGTCGCGCACCAACGGCACTCTGGTGGGCGCGCCGGCGTCATTGGCCATAGCAGCGTCCATGACGCTGCGTGCCATGGCGTATGTTGAGCCGCCCGCCAAGAGCGATTCCTCGATAACCACGGCCAGCTATAATTTCATCACGTCAATTTCCCCGGTTTTTTCACCGACCGGTGGTACCTTCAGCTCTGACCAGACGGTTTCCCTGTCGTCACCGCAGGACGGAGCGGTAATATATTACACCACGGACGGTTCTCCCCCGACCGTTGATCCGTTGCTCGAATATACGGGGGCGATCCCGGTTGCGGGACATGGCACCAGTATAACCATCAACGCCATGGCCCTTGCTCCCGGCTTGAATCAGAGCTTCGTCATAACGGAGACGTATAGTATAAATTACAGTCAAACCTCCACGCCGTTGTTCACTCCGGCGGGGGGCGGCTTTGCCACTGATACGTCAGTGTCCATTACCTGTTCCACACCGGGCGCCGTTATCTATTACACCACGGACGGGTCCGATCCGACCGTGGATCCGATCTACGAGTACACGGGAGCAATCCCGGTGGCCGGTAACGGCACTTCCGTGAATATCCGCGCACTGGCGGCGACGCCGGGCTATCTTGACAGCGCCATCGCCGGCGAGACCTATACCATAACCTATCCGCCCGCTGACCCGGTGCAATTCAGTCCATCAGGAGGCACGTACAACACCGATACGAGCGTTACCCTGTCATGCGTCACAACGGGAGCGGTCATCTACTACACCACTGACGGATCCGCCCCGACAGTTGATCCGTTACTCGAATATACGGGGGCGGTCCCGGTGACGGGACACGGCACCGAGACCACCATCCGGGCGATAGCCGCGGCTCCCGGTTATTCAAACAGCGCGATCACCGAGCAGACCTATTTGATCAGCTGGCTAAATGTTGAGGTGCCGGATTTTGACATTCCTGCCGGAACCTACGCTGCGTCGTTTGACGTTGCCGTGACGACGTCGACCCCATTGGCGACGGTACACTATTCGACTGACGGCGGCATGACGTGGAATCCAGGCGCGATTGACGCCTCATCGGCGACGGTAACGATCGACGCCGAGGGAACGACGACCCTGATGGCCTATGCTTCGGCCGCCCTGATGCTCGATTCCTCGACGGCCACCCGCGTCTATGTCATTGATCCGACCCTCCCGCCCCCGGTTTTCAGCGGACTTTCCACTGCCGCGACAATCAGCTCGAGCCAGATTGATTTGAGCTGGGATGAGGCTACAGATAATGATACACTTCCCGCAAATATTTTATACAGTATTTACCGGTCTACCGTTTCCGGCGTGTATGATTATCTCACCCCGTCCGGCACAATAACAGGCACGCTAAGTTACAGCGTCACGGGCCTGAGCAAGTGTATCACCTATTACTTTACAGTGCGGGCCTCGGACGCGGCCGGTCATCAGGAGACAAATACCGTTGAACGATCTGCCTACACGGGCGGGTATGAGACCTGGGTGGACGCGTGCGCCGAATGCTGGCCTTCATTCAAAGAAGCCATTGATATTGAAAAAGCACTGGGGAGTTCGGCAGCGGCTTCATATACAACTTTTGCCCCGAGCGTTTCTAATTATCGCGGCGGTGTATTGGGGCCTGACGGGAACATTTATGCCATTCCTGCAAATGCGACGGTGGTCCTGGAGATAGATCCGGATACCGATACAAGCACGACATTTGGAACAATAGCCGGAACCGAGTCTTTGAAATACGCGGGCGGCGTTCTGGCTAAAAACGGGAAAATATACGGCATGCCCCTGAACGTCACCAATGTCCTGGTTATCGATCCTGTCGCAAAAAGTGTTGGTTATATCAACGGAACGCCTTCCGGATACTGGGGCGGAGTGCTTGCTCCAAACGGCAGGATTTACTGCATGCCCAGCACCGCGGGCAATGTTCTGGTTATCGATCCCGACACGGAAACCTTTTATACAATCGGCTCGGGTCTGGGCAGCTGCAATGGAGGCGTGCTGGCGCCTAATGGGAATATATATGCGATTTCTTCGGGATACATTCTGTTAATTGATCCTGATGCGGACACGGTCAGCACCTTCGGCTCTACTCCGACCGGTTACCGGGGCGCAGTACTGGCTTCCAACGGGATGATCTATGGAATCCCGTGGTCTTCTACCTGCGACACCATATTGAAAATTGACCCTACGACAAATACGGCCACAACCTTCGGAGATGTCAGTTCCGTTGCCGCAACTTATAGATGGGCCGGCGGGGCGCTGGCGCCGAACGGGAAAATCTATGGCATGCCGTATATGGCCACGTATGTGCTTGAGATTGATCCGGATACTGAAACATTGAATTTAATTTCAATTGCATCGGGGCCGAACAGTGTAGGCGCGGTATTGGCTCCCAACGGAAAAATATACGGTATGCCCTATAGCAGTGCAATACCGGTAATTAATCCTAACTCAAATGGCGTCTGGGACATTAATATCGCGCTCTCCGCTTTTTTTAATAAATTTTAATCGCCTGTCAGGCTTTTTTATGCGTCGCAATCGGTCCTGAGACCCGACCTTCACCCCTTTTGTCACCGGCATGTTCTGCGCGGTCACGGTTATCACACGGCATCGCATCGACTCCGGCGCTGTCAGGATCATGCGTCAGCCCTTCCGCGGAGCAACCACCCGCACCGGCCCCATCTCGCCGCCGCGGTAGAGCGGCTGGGCCGGTTCCGGGGAGTAGTCCGTGCAGCGGGGCATTTCGGTATCCGTGAACAGGGTGCCGCAGCCGAAGAGCGACCTTCCCGGCAGCTCGAACAGCCCGGTCAACCATGCGGGCGCCTTCTGGAGAAGGCGTATCATGTCCAGGTAAAACCCGGCGTCTGCGGCGAGTTCCCCCGCGTCTATCCTGTCCCAGGTGTCCTCGGTGGTCAGCATCACCGGATCGGATACCTGGAGGCCGGCGCATGGAACGCCGTGGCAGTCGAAGGGCCCCATCTCGCACAGGGTCCAGAGCCTGCTGAATGGCAGAAGCCGCGGGAGCTTCCGGTTTTTCAGGAGGGAGCGCGCGGCGAACAGGCACATCACCGGGTTCATCGAAAGGAGGACCGTGCCGGGACGGAAGATCCTCCGCCAGCCGGTGCGCCGCGCCGGGGCCGTTATATGATCCATCCACAGCATGGCCGTCAGCTTTTTCACGACCTCCGGGTTGCTTTTAATAAAGAGGCGCGACGCGATGTTGCAGTTGATCCAGACGTGGGACCCGGAGAAGATGAAGTACAGGTCCTTCGGCCGTTCGTCGCGCGGGACGGCGGCGAAATGCTCGGCCAGGGCGAGGGCGCCCGCAACGCCGCACGTGTCGCAGACCGCGCCCTCGAAGGCCGAGCAGTAATGGGACCCCACGGCGATCGCGCGGCTCCCCCGACCGGGAAGTATCCCCACGATGGTGTCGGTGCGTGACGCCTTCCGTACCGCGTCTATGCGCACGCGCCCCCGGGCCGTCGCCAGAGAGAGACGGCGTACCAGGGCCAAGCCGTCCTCCCTGCCGATGCCGAGGACGGGCAGGAGAAGACGGCCGTCCTCCGGGTGCTCCGAGCTTCCCGGCACGTTGCTTCCGCCCCCGGGCCTGATGCCCGGCTCAAGGAGCTTCAGGGCGTTGCCCGGCGAGTCGGAGAAATAGCCCACCATGGCCGCGGCCCCGCGCTCCACTGCCCGGTCATAGGCGGCGAGGAGGGGATAGCGTTTTCCCAGGCCGCAGGGTATCTCGTTGCCGAGCATGCTTCCCCAGTCGGCAAGAACTATCTTGCCGCGCACGTCCCGGCCGCGGTAATCCCCGGGCATCCCTCTCCCTGCGAAAACGATTTCAGCCTCTACATCGCCTGGAGCGGAATTGTTCTGCGGATAGGATGCTATCTCCCCGGCGCCAGAAATGCTAAAGTCCCAGTCACGGTGGAATACGCCCATGAAATGGATCTGCTCCGCCAGCACTTCCATGCGGAGTCGCCCCATGAAATCTTTTATATAAGACGCGGCGGCGTCCATTGACTCTGTGCCGGGGATGCGGGGGGCGAAAGCGGCAAGCTCCCGCCCGATTGAGTATATTCTTTCCGGTGAGATGGCCATATGCAGCGTAACCCGTGTGAAGGCAACAACGCGAGGTCCGGGAAAGACCGGAGCGTCATCGGCCGGTGTAGATGACCGCCAGGATAACCGCCTTCTCCTTTTTTGAAACGTTCATGACGTTGTGGGGGACGCTGGCGAGGTAATAGATGCTGTCTCCCTCCTCGAGGGTCTCCTCCTTTTTCCCCAGTACCACCCGTATGGTCCCCTCCATCACGACGATGAATTCCTCGCCCTCGTGGCTGGAGAGCTCTGCGCTGCCGGCATCGGGGGTCAGGGTGACCAGAAAGGTCTCCATGTGCTTGTCCCTGATACCGCTGGACAGCGACTGGTACTGGTAGTTGGGCCGCTCCGCAGTGCCGGTGGAGAAGCGCCTGATGTTCTGGCGGTCCTTCCTGCGTACCACCGAGTAGCTGTAGCCCGATTCCTGTCCGAGCAGGAAGCTCGTGCCGATCCGGAGCGCCTTCGACAGCTTGACGATGGTGCCCAGGTCCGGAAGGATCTTCTGGTCCTCGATATCCCTGAGCGTCAACGGCTCGATCCCCGAAATCTTCGCGAACTGATCGAGTGACATCTTCTGCATCTCGCGGATCTCTTTGAGCCTTTTGCCGACGGGGACGACCTCCTCTTTTTTCTCCTGGTCCTGGTAAAAACCCTGGACATCCTCGAAATATTCCTTGTACTCGTCGCTTTCGTGCATCACTTTCATGGCAATTAACCCCGTCAGCCTGTTTCGCGTAACGTCCACGTGTCTGACTGCATAACGCTAGGCCCGGATAAGCATTTTGTCAAGAATTAAGTTCTGATTTGGTTGACGGCCAAATTGGGGTTTGACAAATTGGGTGCCGTATCGATAGTTGACAGGGTATTTGAATCTTAACATGCACCAGAAGGAAGGCAATGAGCGGGCAGATCATACAGTATAAAAAAGGCGTAATCTCCGTACCGGACAACCCGGTGATACTTTTCGTAGAGGGCGACGGCACCGGCCCGGACATCTGGCGCGCCACGAAGATCGTCCTGGACGCGGCCGTGGCCAAGACCTACGCGGGAAAAAGGTCGATCGAGTGGAAGGAGATCCTGGCGGGCGAGAAGGCCTTCACGAAGACCGGCAACTGGCTGCCCGATGAGACGCTCGACGCGATCGCCCGCTACAAGGTTGCCATCAAGGGGCCCCTCACCACGCCGGTGGGCGGCGGGATACGGAGCATCAATGTCACCCTCAGGCAAAAAATGAAGCTCTACGCCTGCATGCGGCCGGTTCGCTATCTGAAGGGGATGCCGAGTCCGGTCAGAGAGCCGGAGAAGGTAAACATGATAATCTTCCGCGAGAACATGGAAGACGTGTATGCCGGGATCGAGTGGAAGGAGGGGAGCCCCGAGGCCCGGAAGGTCATCGGGTTCCTGTCGAAAGAGATGGGCTCCGCCATCCCGGAGGACGCCGGCATCGGCATCAAGCCGATCAGCGAGGCAAACACCAAGAACCTGGTGCGCAGGGCCATCCGCTACGCGGCGGACAACGGGCGCGCGTCTGTGACCCTGGTCCACAAGGGGAACATCATGAAGTTCACCGAGGGGGCCTTCCGCGACTGGGGATACGAGGTCGCGCGCGATGAATTCGGCGGCATCACCGTTACAGAGGATGACCTCTGGACGGTCCACAACGGCAGAATGCCGGCCGGCAGAATCCTCGTCAAGGACCGGATCGCCGACGCAATGTTCCAGCAGGTGCTCCTGCGCCCCGACGAGTACGACATACTCGCCACGCCGAACCTGAACGGAGATTACATATCCGACGCACTTGCCGCGCAGGTGGGCGGGCTGGGCATGGCGCCCGGCGCCAATATCGGCGACAGCGAGGCGGTCTTCGAGGCGACGCACGGCACCGCGCCGAAATACGCGGGGCAGGACAAGGTCAACCCGGGATCGCTGATATTATCGGGAGAGATGATGCTCCGCTTCCTGGGATGGAAGGAGGCGGCCGACCGCCTGATCCTCGCCATGGAGAAGACCATCCAGCAGAAGAAGGTGACCTACGACCTTGAACGGCAGATGGAGGGGGCCACCCTGCTGAAGTGCTCGGAATTCGGCCGCGCTGTCGCGGATAACATGTAGCGAAATCATACAATGAAAAAAAATACAGAATTTTGGAACCGGAAGGGGCCTGCCGGTGTCAATAAAGATATATCACAAGGAGCATGTCAGTACGGTATGAAGCGCAGAATCGTGACAGTCGCGGCGGTCGTTTTGTGCGCAATCGCGCTCGAGCCCGGTTTTTCCGCGGCTCCGGATAATGACTGGGAACTGAAGAGAAGAAGGGGTGGAATAGAGGCATATCTCAGGGACTACCCCGGCACGGAGCTGAAGGAATTCAGGGGCGTTATGTATGTCAGGGGAATCCGCCTCTCGAGCATGGTCGCCACGTTCGACGACACTTCCTCGTATACGCGATGGATGCATAACTGCACCCTGTCAGGGCTCCTTAAATACTTTAACGTCCATGAGCGGATAACCTACACGGTCACCCACGCCCCCTGGCCCGCGAGGGACCGCGACACGGTGGTGTATTCCAGGATGACGCAGAACCCCGATGACCTGTCGGTGACCATCGAGATCACCGGCTGGCCGGACTACGTACCGAAAAAAAAGGGACGGGTGAGGATCCCTATGATGAAGGCCCTGTGGACGTTCAGGCCGCTGGAATCCGGGGAGGTGATGGTGACGTACCAGACGGTCACCAATCCCGGGGGGCCGCTGCCCCTCTGGCTTCTGAACCTCTCGGTGATCGATTTGCCGTTTTATACAATGGAAAAATTCAGGAGTGTCGCCGCCGAGCGCCGGTACGCATCGGCGATTTACCGGGTTATCAGCGAGCCGGTAAACACGATGATGAGCGCCAAGGCGAAAGCGGGGTGATCGCCATGGCCAGGTCCGCGGGGAGCTTCTCATGAAACGTATATGCATCGTGGTACTATCAGCCGCAGTGTTGTTTCAGGTGCCGCCGTCGCGCGCCGCCGATGACGGCGGCTGGAAGTTGAAAAAGAAGAGCGCCGGGATAGAGGTGTACACGCGCGACGTGGCCGGGTCGAAGCTGCAGGAGTTCAGGGCCGTCATGTATGTCCGCGATACGCGCCTCTCCAGCCTGGTCGCGGTCTTCGACGACACGGACTCCTATCCTCGCTGGATGTTCAACTGCTACGAGGCCACGGTCCTCAAGAAGGCGGGCCTTCGGGAACGCATCACCTACACCGCCACCGACGCGCCCTGGCCGGTCTGGGACCGCGACCTGGTCGCGAAATCATTCATCACCCAGGACCAGAAGACGCTTGCCGTCACGATCACGGTCACCGGCATCGCGGACTACATCCCGCCGAGAGAAAAGAGGATCCGGCTGCCGAAAATGAACGGACGCTGGACCTTCACGCCCGTGGAGGACGGATCGGTCAGGGTGGTCTACCAGCAGCACAACGAGCCGGGCGGCACGGTGCCTCCGGGGCTGGTCAATATGGCCGTTGTGGACCTTCCGTACAACACCCTGCTTAAGCTGCGGGAGATCGTAAAGCGGGACGAGTACGCGAAGGCCGTGTACCCGCAGATCAGGGAGCCGAAGCCCGTGCGGTAACGGGCGCGGGCTACCGAAAATCCCCGGCCGCTTTCTCCGCCGTGAGGATAAAAAGGAGCGGCAGCTCGCAGAGCAGGATTACGATCCTTGCCGCAATGATGACGCGGGTGAGGGCGTCGGCCTCGACCCCGGGCCATGCGTTGTAGAAGAGGTAGCCGGCCGTGAATGCCGCGTGCACGTCGATAATCCAGAGCTGGATGATACGGTGCGGCTTCTTCTTATAGTAGAGCTGAATGATGTGATAGGCCAGGGCCAGCGACAGAATAATCCCGGCCGAAACCGCGACCGCCTTCCCGTATAAAAAGACGAGCATGAGCATCAGAAAAATGATCTCCAGATAGTAGAGTGTCGATATATATGCGCTTACTCGATGGGGCATTTCTTGAACAGCCGATCTGATTAACGAGTATATTCCCATTCACTGGCCTCATGAGGATGATTTCTGATTAATATATGTCGCCTTGAGTTGTCAATGATATTATCGGCGACAGGCGACATAGCACGGGGACGCATAATTCAGACAAATCAGTGCAAATTGTAGTGGACAGACTGGCTTTAGTATGCTATACACATCCTGAAATTTCAATTATATCACAGGCATAAGATATTCAGTATGAGTACAGTACGGATCATATGTTTCATTTTTTGCGTCGGCTTCTGCGCGGCCGCATATGCCGAGGACTGCGAGCGTTATGCCGACACGGGTTACGGCTACAGTATATGCCTCCCGGACACCTGGTCAAAATCCTATAAGGACATCGGCTACAAGCATGTTCTCTCCGCCATGAGGAAGGGCGGGCCCGAGATCGTCGTGGCAGCGTCCAGATACGACGATGAAGAAAAGGAGAAATGGAACAGCTGGAAAAGATGGTACGCCCGCGGCACCGGCGGCATCATGAACATTGTTGAGTCGAGAGAAATCGCCGCCGGAAAAAACGTGACGGTGAAAGTTCTCGTTTTTGATTACACGCACCGCGGGAAAAGGATGATCCAGCGCACCATGCTGACGAAGTACAACGAGAATATCATGGTGGTCGAGTGCAGGGCCCCCGTTAAGTCGTATGGGAAATATACCGGTGTTTTTAACATGGTAATGTCCAGCGTGGATTTCACCGGCAAACTGGCGGGCGAGAACATCGAGTCGCTCAAGGACGCCGGCTTCAAGCCGGGAAGGCGGCGGAGCGCCAGGCATGTAGTCAGGGAAAAGAGAGAAACAAGGCCGGAGCCGAAACCGATCACGGAAGACACGCCAATTTTCAAACCGAAGCCTGAGCCGAAGCCGATCACGGAGGATGCCGAGGTAGAGAAAAAGCAGCCCGAGAAGGAACCGGAGATATTCAAGACAAAACCGGATTCCAGCATAGAGACGAAGGGACTCAAGGAAGCGGATCCTGCGGAAGTAGAAAAGCTTAAGAAACTCCAGGAGGAAGGGATTATCGAAATGATAGAATAGCCCTTCCGCCCTTACCAGGCATTGAAGCCTATGCCTGCCTCAGCCCCGACGGACAGGTGGTCCCATCCGGAATAGCCCATGATGTACATGCCGCGCGCCTGCACGAAAAGGGAGAAAACCCCCCACGACTTCTGATAGCCGAAGATGGCCTGCGGGGTGAAGTTGATGCTCCGCCCCTTGAGGTCTCCTTGTGCGGGAATCGATGAACGGATTCTTGTGATTACGTAGGAGGCGCCGGGGAGAAGGCCAAGAGTAAAGCACCCCCAGCTGTTTTTCATCGACGGCCACGCCCACATCAGGCCGGCCGCGGCGGTGGCGCCGTATATCTTAAACTTCGAATTGCGGAAGTTTATATAGCCGCCTTCAAAGCGGAGCCCGGGAATCATGGGATGGCGGCCGCCCGACATGAAGTCGAGGCCCTGGTCGAAGGCGAAATAACCGCCCATCCCATAGGGGTGGGTGGAGTCCCTGCTCATGAGGGTGAACTGGAAGAAGCCGGAAAAGGTGAGACGTCCGCTCGTCCACTTGTCGCCGCCCGGCTGTTCCTTATCGACCGTCGAGACTTTTAGCCCTTTTTTCTTATCCTCTTGCGTATCCTCGGTTGCCTGCCTGCTCTTGTCCTCACCTTCCTCCGCCGTCGTTACTTCCTCGATCTCCGCGCCCGCGTTGTAGTTTCTGATGATCTGTTCCTCGTCCAGGGGTAGTCTCATCTTTTTGTGGAGGGCAATGTCTTCCTCGTATGAATTGGTTTTATAGATGTTGTCTATCTTGATTTTTTTTACCTTGAACTTGCCGTAGTAATTTTTCATGATGATGGCGCGGTCGTCTTCCTCAATGATTTTACCTACCAGGACCGAGCCCTGGAAGAGGATGACGGTGTCCGCCCATGCGGCCGTCCCCGCCATGAGGGCAATGGTGACAAACAGCACTACGCTAATATGGAAATGTGATTTCATATGCTATACCATGTTAGAGTTTTTTGGGCCCCCCAGCCGGCACTTCCGGCACCATTTAAGCCCTTTAACATGATACAAAAAAAATGAAGACTTGTCAAAACAAAAAAATTTCAGCCCCGGGCTCTTTTTCCCCATCCCTGTACGATTTTGCAGATTCGATTATTTTTTGAGGCTGTCCCGATAAAAAGATTGATATTTTACCGCGAGCGGAAAAAATCATGGAAAGCCCATGGAGAACGACATAATCGAGATTACAGTGCCGGCAGAGAACAACCTCGAGCGAATAGACAGGTTCCTGCCTTCTTCTCTGGAGATCGACCTGTCCCGGAGCTATATCCAGAAGCTCATCAGGGGGGGGCGCATAACGGTAAACGGCCGGACGACCCGCCCGAATTACAAGGTGAAGACCGATGACGCGGTGGTTGTCGAAATCCCCGAGCCGGAGCCGCTGGATCTCGTCCCCGAGGATGTGCCGCTTGAGATCGTGTATCAGGACCCTTCGGTCGCGGTGATCAACAAGCAGCCGGGGCTGGTGGTGCATCCGGGGCCGGGGAACTGGAGCCACACCCTGGTGAACGGGCTCCTCTTCCATGTGAAGGACCTCTCGTCGATCGGCGGCGTGGCGCGTCCGGGGATTGTGCACCGGCTTGACAAGGACACCTCGGGACTCATGGTCATCGCCAAGGACGACGCGTCGCATGCGTTTCTCACCGCAGAGTTCAGCGCGAGAAGGGTGCGGAAGAAATACACGGCGATGGTCGCCGGCAAGCCGAGGACAGAGAGCGGAACCATAGACCTTCCCATCGCGCGGCACCGAAAATACCGGCACAAGATGTCGGTTGACGAACGGGGGAGGGAGGCGGTCACCGAATACCGGGTGAAAAAAGTCTGGAACGGCCGTCTCGGAGTTTTTACGCTTCTCGAGATAAATCTCCATACCGGGAGGACGCACCAGATCCGGGTGCACCTTTCCGCCATTGGCATACCGATTGTCGGCGATCCCATCTATTCCAAGAAGTGGGAAAAGTACCGGGTGCCGTACCTCCTGCTCGCCTCAACCGGTCTGGAGTTCACCCATCCCCGCGACCGCCGGCAGATGGTATTTTCCGCTGAAATGCCTCCCCACATGCTCCGTTTTATCGATAAGATCGAGCGCCTCGCCTGAGGTGTAAATAAAGTGGTTGCTTTTTCCGCATGAATATACTATAGTAATTTCAGCTTGATAGTATTGAAATCAGGATTTAGGGTCAATCCCGTAGCATCTATCTCCTGTTTTGAGATTGTTAAGCATTCAACAAAGAGCAAGGAGAACAGCATGCACGGGAGCAAACTTTTTGTAGGAAACCTCAGTTATTCGGTCACGCAGGAGCAATTAAAAGAGCTCTTTTCCCAGCACGGCACTGTGGTCGATATCAGGATTATCGGGGACAAGGGATTCGGCTTCATCGAGATGTCCAGCCAGGCGGAGGCCGAGAACGCCAAGAACGCGCTGGACGGATTTAATTTCGACGGGCGCAACATGCGCGTCGATGAGGCGCGCGCCCGCGGTGATAAAAAAGGGGGCGGGGGTAGAAGGTACTAGGATCGTCCCGCGTACCGGCCGTGATTCGGTGGCCGGTATGCGGTTATTTCGGTGCGTATGAAAGCCCGGTGACTTCTTTCACCCGGGTCAGAGTCGGCGCCGCAGCCTGTCTTGTCTTTTCAGCCCCCTTCCTCAGAATTCTGAAAATTTCGCCCTTATCTTTGCTCAATTCCTCTCGCTTTTTTCTGAATGGCGCGAAGTATTCAATGATAAGCCCGAGCAGCTCTTTCTTGACCTCGCCATATCCCACGCCGCCTTCCAGGTAGCGAGTCCTCATCTTCTCGATCTGCTCGCTCCCGGCGAAGAGCCGGTAGAGGGCGAAGAGACCGCACTTCTCCGGGTCCTTGGGATCGGCCACCGGTGTGGAATCGGTCACGATCTTCATCACTTTGCTTTTAAGATTTTTTTCATCCTCGAAAATATCGATGGTGTTGCCGTAGCTCTTCGACATCTTCTGGCCGTCGGTTCCCGGGATCACGGCCACGTCATCTGATATCCGCGGCTCGGGTATCGTGAAGACGTCGCTGTAGAGGTTGTTGAATCTGATCGCGATGTCGCGGGTGATCTCCACGTGCTGCTTCTGATCTTTTCCTACCGGCACGACTTCGGCCTGGTAGAGTAGGATGTCCGCCGCCATCAGCACCGGATAGGTGTAGAGGCCGGTGTTGGGCACGATGCCGTGGGCGACCTTGTCCTTGTAGCTGTGGCTCCTCTCGAGCAGTCCCAGCGAGGTATGGCAGGAGAGGATCCATGTCAGTTCGGTCACTTCCGGCACGTCCGACTGGACCCAGAAATGAGCCTTGTCCGGGTCGAGCCCCAGGGCGAGAAAATCCATGGCCGCTTCCAGAGTGTTTTGCCTGAGGCGCTCGCCATCCTGGTTGCTGGTCATGGCATGATAGTTGACGATAAAGCAGAAGAGTTCGTTTTCCCGCTGGTATTCGATCATCGGCTTCATCATGGCGAAATAGTTGGCGATGTGAAGCGTTCCCGACGGCTGTATGCCTGATAGTATTCGTGCCATTGTCTCCCTCGATTCAGTGCTGATGGGTAAAAACATCGACCGGTAAAAAAAATAGTCAATAATAAAATTTTTCTTGCAGATTAATCCCCTGCTTTCATAATTCATCTATCGGATTTCATCGGTAATTTAATGCAGAGGGGACCATTATGGAAATGAAGAAGAACGTTGGAGCGTCGGATAGATACGTCAGGGTGATACTCGGACTCGGGTTCATCATGAATATTTTTGCACTGGAGCCGACGCGGCTCGGCCTGTTTATACTCCTGATAATCGGTCTTATACTCTGGAATACCGCCTTCACGCAGTATTGCCCGATCTATGACCTGTTGAAGATCAACACGTATGAGAAACCGGCGAAGCCCGAGGAGCCGGCGGCTCCGGCAGAATCGCACTGATTATCATAACATCGGCAAAAAAAAGCGGCCCCCGGGAGCCGCTTTTTTTATTGCCTGTGAATGCTCGCGTTATCTCTTGAGGTTCAGCAGTTCCTGCAGCATCTGGTCGGATGTCGTGATGGAACGCGAGTTGGCCTGGAACCCCCGCTGTGTTATGATCATGTCGACGAAGGCGTCCGAGAGGTCGACATTCGACATTTCGAGCGTCCCGGCCACTATCTTCCCCCTGCCGCCGGTATTCGCGGCCCCGGTGTTGGGCAGTCCGGAGTTGTTGGAGACCTCGAAGAGGTTCTCGCCCGTGGCATGAAGCCCCTGCGGGTTGGTGAAGACCGACATGGCGACCTGTCCGATCGACTGCTTCGTTCCGTTGGAGTAGACGCCGGTTATCACCCCCGAGTTGTCGATATTGAAGGATTCCATGTATCCCATGTTGTAGCCGTCCTGCTCAACCGCCTTGGTGGTCGACGGTGAAGCGAACTGGGTGATGCCCTCCAGGAGGCCGGCCTTACCGAGGTCGAGCCGTATCGTCCTGATGTTGGGATCGCCCGCCACCCGCCAGTTCGCGTTGACGCTCAGGTCGCCCTGGTTCAGTTCGTCGGGCGAGCCCTCGTCGCCCACGGAGACAAGCTTGCCGTCAGGGCTGAACCTGATGGTCATCCTGCCCGTCGGGTTTACGTTGTTCTGCATGCCCGCGCCCGCCTGCACGTCAAGCGTGAGGGGAGTGGTCGAGTCGGTTATCGCGGCCGACGCGGTCCACTGATTGGGCGCGGTCTTCCAGAAGACGATGGAGAGCCGGTGCGTGTTCCCCTGGTTGTCGTACGCGTCGATGTTCGTGACGACGCCGTTTTCCATGCGCATCTGGGCCGTTGCGTTGGGGGGCAGGACCTCCTTGCGAGAGTCGAGATTGCACTTGTATTTTATCATCGATGTTTCACGGGCGTCGACTTTCCCGTAAATGGGAATGATAAGGTCTTCCGTCGTGCCGCTCGGGTTGGCGACCATCTCGCCCGCCTGGTTGCGGGTCGCCATCCAGCCCTGGACCTTCAGGCCGTTCCCCGGGCTGACCAGCGTGCCGTCCTTGTCGAGGCCGAAGGCGCCGGCCCTGGTATAGAAGTTGCGGTCGCCGTCGGATACGACGAAGAACCCGTCGCCGGAGATAGCCATGTCTGTCTGGTTCCCCGTGGTCTGGAGGCTCCCCTGTGTGAATATCCTGTCGATGGAAGCGATCGTCATTCCGAGCCCCACCTGCTTCGGGTTTACGCCGCCCCGGTTTTCCTCGGGCCTGGCGGCCCCGGAGAGGGTCTGTGAGATCATGTCCTGAAAGGTGACCCGGCCCGTTTTGAACCCGTAGGTGTTCACGTTGGAGATGTTATTGCCGATAACATCCATCCTGGTCTGGTGGTTTTTCAAGCCGGAAACACCGGAAAAGAGTGCGCGCATCATAGTGGCAAATCTCCTGTTCCTAAAATTTATTTGCTCTGAACAGCATCCATGCTGTTGCTTTGATTATTCTGCATTATGCTCGCGTTCTGCAGCGCTCTGCGTACGGCGCTGCTCGCCGCGGGGTCCGGCGCCGTTGCGCCGCCGGCGATCGCGGTCTCTGCCGGCTCGGGAACGCGGACCGAGTGTATGTCGCTGAATTTGACCTTCTGGCTCCCCACCACCAGCAGCTGCTCGTCGCCGTTATACTGGATCGAGGTGACGACGCCCGATACACGCCTGCCGGTCACTGAATCCAGCGCCTCGATGTGCTTGCCGAGTAGGGAGAAGGCCTCGGACGAGCGGGAGCTTCTCACCAGGCCGGAAATCTCCTTGTTCATGTTGCTCATCTGCTCGAGTGTCGAGAACTGCGCCATCTGGGCGATGAACTCGCGGTCTTCCATCGGGCGCGTCGGATCCTGGTACCGCAGCTCGGTGATCAGGAGCTTCATGAAAGCGTCCTTGTCCAGGCCCCCCTTGTTGCCTACCCGGCCGTGGTTGACCTTTTTGTTGATGATTTCGGCTTCAAGCTTCGCCGCCATCATTTCTTCGGCCGTCATTTTTGCGGCTTTCATAGGATCCTCCTATATGATTACATCTAAATGTCCGTCATGCAGGGCCCGCGCGTTCGGCGCGAACCGGCTTTCAATCTCGGCCGCCTGCTCCGCGGCCGGAACGACCGGCAGGTGTTCCGGATCGCCGGCGAGGTGTTTCCCCCGCTGGTCGTTCACGTTCACCTGAAACTCGCCGACCGATATGCCGGCGTCGTGGAGCTGCTGCCTGATGTCGTCAAGGTTGCCCATCAGCATATCTTTCGCTTCCTGCGAGCTCACCATGAATTTGCCGTTCACCACCCCCTCGCTCAGATCAAGGCTGATGCTCAGGTCCCCCAGCTCTCGCGGGTTGAGGCGGACTGAAAAGGAAGCGTTGCGTCCGTCTTTCACGACGACCCGCGCGTTCTGGATGATGGCGTCGAGGTGCTCCCTGAACTGGGCGCTCTGCTGATGCCGCGCCAAGGCGGCTTCGGCGCTCCTGGCCGGCATCTCGCTTCTCGCGTGGCTGAAGTTGAAGATGTCGCCCCCCTTCTGCCCGTCGCCGCTGCTCTGCCGGGAGCCTTCTCCCCTGGCGCTTTCAAGGATCGATTCAACGCGCGCCAGAATGTCTTTTACCGCCTGCAGTCCTGGATCCGCTGCCGTCGTGTCGATGGCCGGCCGGTTCTTATCCTGCGATCCTTTCATCTTCGCGAGGAGCTGTTTCAGGCCGGCGAGGGCCCGCGTTAGCCTGACCGCGTTTTCCGGCCGCATCTTGCGGGACAGCTTCTCGGCGGCCGCGATCAGCCCTTCGATCTGTTTTTTCAGCAGACCGCGGTCGAAGCGTCCGGCTTTCAGTATATCCTTCATATCCCCCTGCAGTGTCCGTGAGTGACGGGTCTCGCCGTTTTCCCGGGCACGGAGGATGTCGATCATCCGGTGGAGCCCTTCAATCAGATCGCGCGCCTCGGGTTCCCCGGCTTGATGCTCTTTCTGTTTTTTGTTCAGCCGTGAGCTCGGATTGGAGTCGGTATCGGCCGATTTTTTCGGCTGATGCCGGGCCGCCTCTTTTTTCTGCGAAGCCTGTTGCGCTTCCCGGGCCTTTTCGTCCTGCTCCCGCAGGCGGGCGTCCTTATCCGCCTGTTCGGCGGCCCTGCCGGCGGCGGCAGTGACGTCATCTTTTACTTGGCCGCGCGCTTCAGGCTGGCTGACATTTTTTTCACTTTCAGATAGGGAAGGAGAGTAGATGTCGCGCACCGGTTCCGGCCTGTCGTTGAACATGACGGCTGCCTGATCGAGCGGCTGGACCATGTTCTTCAGAACGTTAAAAAAGCCGTCGGTTGAGGGAATGTCATGGTTCTTTTTAACCGCATGGGTGCCCTGGTCCAGGAAATCAGGAAGCCTGTTCACCGCGATGTTATTGTCGCCCAAATGAAGCATACACCGTTTACCCTTATCGTTATCTGGCTGATTAATATATCGTTATGGTTTAAAATAAACTGAATGGAATTTTAGCAATTGTGCCTTGATTAATCGGTTAAGCCCCGGGCTTTTTCCGGTAATTTTGGGGTTTATGTGACATAAGGGGGGAAAGATTTCTGTGCTTGCATGGTTTTGAAAGGCACGAAATGAAGCGTGCCGCCGGAAGAGATTTATACGTGATCTGTATCTCCGTAAACTAGGGTCCAGTTGTCAGGGATCATAAACATCTCCCGGAACCTGCCGCTCTTTATGTTGCGGCCGGTGCAGACAACATTGGATATGCTTTTTTTAAACCCGGACATCCCGAAGACAGTATCGAAATAGCCATTATCATGTCCCAGAAAAAAGAGTTCCTGGGCGCCGGTAGGCAAATAGTGCTTGATGATGTACAGAAGGTGCGTAAAGGCCTGCTGGATATTTTTTGTTCTATTTAACATCTCACATATGGCAACCCGCTCTCCGATTGTCCGGGTGACTATCAGGCCGTGCAGTCTGCCGCCAATGCGCAAAGAGAAAAATTTATACTTGTTGATAGGATGGTCTTTGTAACGCCATTGCAGATATTTCCTGTCTTTCCATATAGAAATGACTTCATGGTCATTAATTTCTCTAAGCATTTCGTCAAGATCATCGGGCAATGCTTCTACGCTTGCTATGGAGACATTTTTCATAGAAAATTTGATATTCAAGGAATAGCGTAAAGTCACTCTTCCTGAATTCAGATATTTCATGACTCTGTCTATTGCCGTGCCGGTTAATCCTGCGTTACCGATATGATAACGATAAAAGGATAAATTACAGACTCGTATGAAATCGAGGTGCCTCATCACTCCGACATACATATTTCGGATTGGAAACCCATAAATGGCCATTGCGCCTTCTCGTGTCGCCCTGTCATATATATTCTGCGCGAGACGCACCATCCATCGCTTTCTGCGCTGGTCGTCCCTCACCGCGATATCGACGGGTTGAGCGGCCATGATCTCGCTGCCGATGAAATTTAAATTGCTCCTCATCAGCGCATGCAGTGCGACGATTTGATTTCCGGATTCTGCCACATTGATCCATCCTTTTCCCGCGGGGTGCAAAAAGTATTTCCAATGCCACAACTTGTCGTCCATAGAAGAATGGAAGACTTCATTTATCAACGGTATGATGCCGGATTCATCGCCGGATACGTATGTCCTGATCCTGTCGCTTTGTTTTTTCATGACATCATTTCCTCTGCCTTTGATAATCCGACACAGTTAATGTTTTCGTCTGCAGTAAATTTCAGATATGTCTCTATTTTTTTCAGCATTTCGTCAACATCCCGTTCGCTCCGGATGAACGGCGACTTTCCGGGTATCAGGCTGGTGGAATGGAAAAACATGTTCAGAAAACGACCGCCTCTTCCAAGGATGATCCTGGACAGTTTTATCATGTCCTCGACGAAAGAGTTTTCGGGAGATAGCCAGCGATAGTTCATGAATCTCAGTTTTTCAAGTATTCCCAGGACCCTGAACGGCGCGAATATCTTCCTTTTAAATATGTTTCTCATCGTACTTGCGACGGCAAAATACGGCTGAAGGAATCCGATGGTGGGAGGAACCTCGAGGAGGAGGTCGCCGTCGTTGGGACGCGTCTCCATTTTCTTTTTATTCGTAAATCCCGGATAATCATTTTCATTCAAATAAAACATCTCATTGTGCCTGAGGCCGAATATCGGGCCGCCGTCATAATCGTCCCATTCGCAAAAGGGCGTCATTGAGGAGTCAACCCGGTAGTTCATCGCCCTCAGCACGGCGGCCACGTTCTGGTTGAACCCCCATCTCCCCGCCCTGAAGCACGCCGGCTGAATGCCGAAGTTCTTTTGTATCGCCGCCTGCAGCGTATCCATCTTTTTCCGGATCAAGTCAGGCGGGAGATTGTGCATGAAAGAATTACGGGGTGTTTGTTCCTCTTCGAGGGGGGGGGTGTTCCAGGGATGGCAGTGAGCGCCGATCTCGCAGCCGCCTCCCTTGTTGATGGCCCGTAATATCTCCACCGACTTTTTATCGGTTGCAACAGGATAATTGATCAGATAGGTGGGGACCGCCGAATAAGCATCGAACAACTCCTGCAACCGCGGGATGCGGTAAATGTTTTCCAGAGTGGGGGCGACGGTGTTGTCTCCCCAGTTATCTTCTTCAGTATCGATTGTTATGAATAGATACCGTTTCATGGGCCGTTCCTGGCGAATAATTCCTGATCAACGAATGATGACGCGCAGGGTGTCACCAGACAGGTTTTTATAAATACTGATGGGTTGCTCAATCATTACAACCTGTAGGATTTCCGGAAATTATGCGATGTCAAGTTATTTTTGCCAACCGAGCGTCGCCCCGAGAAAGACGAGAGCGGCATGAAGACTGCCATGGCCGACGCGCACGGGGTCCACTGGTTCCCGTCAGGCGGTTCTATATGAGAGGTGTTTCCCGCTTGTCAGGGTATGTCATCACTAAGAAGATAAGAGCAAATTATTGAACTTTCATTTATAATTGACTTATTTGCAGTGCAAATATATCTTGACTAAAATGCATAATAATAATTAACACTTGGGCATATACATCAAGTATTCACGTGCAGGGTGCTTTGCCGAAGATATTGTAAATTATGAAGATGACACTGCCGCCTATTTTTAATTATGTGCGTTATTGCTGTCCATCCGGAAATTTTCAGTGACGATATGCCATATGACTATTAATTAACGAGATAACCCTATGGAATTCAGACAAGAAACTGTTGCATGTAATCTCTGCGGTTCGCATTCCTTTAGATTGTTGTATACGACCCAGGATATTAACATGGCTCTCAAGCGAGAGAAAAGCGAAATATCAGATGTTCTTTTTTCTGTGGTACAATGCAAATCATGCGGCCTGGCATTTGTAAATCCTCGGCCCGTCGAAGCAGACATGGGGAAATTTTATACCAGCCATTACCATGATACGCATACGCTGGATGGCCAGAACAAGCGCTATCTGTATTTTTATGAATTAATTAAGAAATACAGGTCTAATAAAAAAGATGAAAAAATACTTGATATAGGCTGCTCTGCCGGAGGATTTTTAAAGGTCTGCAGCGACAATCAGATGGATCCGTATGGAGTTGAATATCACAAACCCGCGATAGGGAATCCGTACAATTTCAAGATACAATACGGCAATTTTGCCGCCCTGGATTTCAAGCCGAATTTCTTTGATATGGTTACGGGCTGGGCCGTTTTTGAGCACCTGCATGATCCCATGTCTTATTTCAAAAAAGTGCAATATGTCCTGAAGCCCGGAGGATATTTTATCATCCTGGTCCCCAACCTCAACAGCATCGGCTCGCGTTTTGCCTATGAAGAGGATGTGCCCCGTCATTTATTTTTTTTCTCGAAGAAATCGCTCAGGCAATATGCTGAAAAAACAAATTTTGAAGTCTGCGACTTTATTTTTACGGATGAAGCTTACAGGGGCGACGGCATATCGGTATTAAGCAAACAATTTTTTAGACTCTTCAGAATTCCCATCGGTCGCTATTTTGATCAGACACTGCCGGCGTATATACAGACAATCAAGAACACGCTTGAGCAGGTGGGGAAAAAATTAATCCTGCCGACAATTCCGCTCCAAAAACGCCTGGGATTCTACGGGGTCATGATTGTGGTTTTTAAAAAAAATAGCTGATTTGTAAATGTACGGCCCTTGCTTATAACTTTTTGCTTGTCACAGCCGTTCTTATGTGCTGTGGCTTGTGCCGCTTTACCGCGCTTCATTCCATCTCATCTGGCGGTAGCGTGGAATTTATAAAGGGTGACTATGATAGCTGTTATAGAAAAATTTGTGATGGCATTGCTTAAAAGGCTGCGTATAATTCCGAATACCTTTTTAATCATTGAGTCGTCACACCCGTCAGGTTCTAATACAAAAATATTGTATGATACGCTGCGAAAAAAATATCCGACAGACATTATTTTTGAAAAGGACTTAATATATAATAATAAAAAAATTGTTGAATACCTGAAAAATATTAAACTAAGAATTAAGATGTCAAAATATCACGTGATACTATGCAGTCACGGCATTAATAAGTTCAATCAAAAACAGCTATTAGTCGATTTGTGGCATGGGATTCCATTGAAATCTCTTGGATTTATGGAGAATAAAAATATATATAGCGAAAGTCGCCTGAATGCGGATTACTTCATCACCACGTCAAAATTTGCATCGGTACTATTCAGCGCATGCCTGCATGTTCCCTTCGCAGTGCAAAGAATTCTGGGAAGTCCGCGAAACGACCATTTTTTTCCCGGGAATGTGCAATGTGAACTGCTCAATCATTTTTCGAAATACAAAAAAATATTGCTGTATATGCCTACCTACAGACAGGGTTTTCAGGACCGGATAGAAGGAGAGATTGCACAGGCTCTTTTTGTGTTTAAGGACTTTTCAGAAGAAAAATTTATCAATTTTCTGGAAGAAAATAATTACCTGTTTGTTTTAAAGCTCCACCCGTTTGAAGAAAAATATATGGAAAAGATATACAGTAAATACGACAAGAGCATCCTTTTTCTGAGTACGGAGAAACTCCAGCAGAATGAAGTCGATCTGTACCAGTTACTACCGTATACAGATATGCTGATAACAGATTACTCCAGCGTTTATTTTGATTATCTCCTGCTGGACAAACCCATGGTCTTTATTAATAGCGATATTGAAACATACCGAAAATTAAGGGGAATTATATTGGAGCCGTATGATTTTTGGACCCCGGGTTATAAAGTACAAACCCAACGTGAAATGATTGACGCCATAAATAAATCTTTTGTAAACGACGATTTCAGGTTGGCGCGGGAACAAATGAGGGATGTCTTCCATTACCATAAAGATGGGAAATCCGCCGAACGGGTAATAGAGTTTATTGAAGAAATTCTGCATGGCAAAATTGCATCAGCTTGATGCCATTTGTGTGATTCGGCAATGATACAACGGAAATTTTGAAAAAGCTGAACAATCATGAACTCAGATACCGCACATATTAAAATTCTCTATATCATCCCGAGCTTGATGCGGGGTGGCGCAGAGACATCCTTGCTCTTCATTGTCCGTGAATTGATAAAAAAAAAATTGCCGGTCGAATTTAGAATTCTGACAATGATTGAACGCGGCTCCCTTGCTGATGAAATTGAAACGGAGGGGGTCGTTGTTGATTGTATCAACGCGCCGGCTGGCGACTTCCTCGCAAACTTTCGCGGCGTATTGAAATATATACGGACGTACCGGCCTGCAATCGTGCATTCGCATTTATGGCACAGCGACAAGTTCGCTCTCCTGGCATCGGTGGTCGCGGGGGTGCGGTACCGTTTGTCAACCCTGCATAGCTTTGAGCTGTCAATTAAGAAGAAAGAGTTCCTCTGGAAAATATTTTTAAGCCGCCTTTCGACCGGTATAATCGCTGTCAGCAATTCAGTCAAAGACCTCTGGGTCGGAAAAAGATGTTTTCCTGAAAAAAAGATTACGGTGATATACAACGCCCCCGGGTTTAAAACACCGAGTAATATTAAGGCGCGCTCAAAATGTTCCCGGAGAATTAGAATATTAAACTTGGGCAGGATTTCCGAGGAAAAGGGGAACCACTATTCACTCATGGCCATGGCTGAATTGCTCAAGGAGTATCCGGACGCGACGCTTGACATTTACGGCCCGTGCTACAACGACGAATACATGCTGAGGCTGACCGATTACATCGATAAAAATTCTATCGGGGGCAGTGTTTTTTTTAAAGGGCCTTCTTCGAATCCCATGGAAATATTCCCCCATTACGATATAGTGCTGTTGCTGTCGGTCTTTGAGGGGTTTCCGCTCATATGTGTTGAGGCGATGAGTTGTGGAATTCCGATTGTTGCTTCAGCTATTCCTCCCCATAGGGAAATATTTGAAGATGGGAAATATGCTTTGCTGGTACGAGCGGACAATAGTGGAGAAGTATGCTCGGCAATAAAAAAACTTTTTAAAAATGATGATTTGTACCGGATGCTTTCCACACGGGGAATAGAAAGAAGTAAATTTTACAGCAGGGAAAAAATGGTCGATAGATATTATGCATATTATGACGCTATTCTGAAGGAAATTCAGTCCCGGTGGCGTAATTGATCAGGGAGGGGAGATATTCGGCCATAATTAGTTGCCTGTATGCCCTTTCTATTAAACGACCCCCGGTTTACAGGTTCGCCTTGACCGGTAAAGCCGAATGTTGTCGGCTCAAAGATTTTTTTTCAGATTCGCGACCAGCTTTACACAGTTTCCCTTTTCGTTGTAACTGATCTCATCGAACACCGAGCGGGTTATCAAAATGCCGCGGCCGTGCTGGACCATCTCCTTGTTGAT
>JAFGBT010000039.1 GCA_016933025.1 Spirochaetota bacterium
ATTGACGATCTCATATACCTCATCTTTATACAATAATTCGTGTGTATTCGTGTTCATTCGTGGTTAATTATCCAGCACGCTTTTATATGCCGACTTCCGGTCCATGCCGGGCCGGTAGGGAGGCGCCGTTTCGCTCGTTCGCAGGTACATGAAAGGGGAACGAACAGGGCGGCCGACGGAATAAAACTATTTTCAGTGCTACAACCTGCGCCGGGCACGACGCCCGGCGTTGCGAGGATGAATTTTTATTTTATGCAGGGTCCGATACCAGAACCTTTAGTAATGGCTATCTCAAATCAAAATGGGAATAGCAGTCTGTTTTTCCATGGTATTTGGTATTAAATACAATTGATTGTATGTTTGCCGTCCGGCGGCTTCGCGGGCTTTTTCCGCCCCCTCCCCCTTGCCGCCCCCCATGCCAGTTTCACTTTTCCCCTGCCCCGGGTATGATAAGGTCTGTGTTTTCATAAACCATTTTTTCCGCAGGCAGACCGCGCGGCACCGCATAAATCAACTTTCTCGACACCGTCTCACCAGGCCGAAGCCTGGGCGAAGGGTTCGCCCGTATCGTCACCGGGATATCCATATCAATGATATACGGCTTTATCTTCTTGCCCCCAGCCCGCAACAGTATCCTGTCGAGGGAAAAGACCTGGTCGGTCTTCAGCCTGTTCCGTATTGTTACTGTCGCCCAGACATAGCCTCTGCCGTCAGGCGGCACCCGGCAGTCGCCCGGAGTAGCATACTGGTCCGGGCCCAGGGTCAGCGCGACAATAGTCAGGTCCCACCGCTCCTTTGACAGGCAGGCCGGCTCACGTATTAGCGAGACTGAACACCCTGAAAACGCGAGGGCAAGCGCGCATGCCGAACCTAACCACTTACTGTTCATTATGAATACCTCCATTATGATTGTGCCCTGCCAGGCCCGGAATCAGCGGTCGCGGAGAAGCCCGACAGAATATCCCGTTACTAGTATAACGAACGGCGGCGGGGAATTGGGGAAAAAATTGCAAAGTACCGCATAGACCACGCCCTCCGCCAAAGCGCGCAATGGGTAAAATGTAATTGACAATGGAGCCTTTTACAACACGTTATAATATCCAATACGACGCGGAAGGGGACCGACCTATGACAGAGAATAACGAAAACGGGAACGGCGTAACGACCACGGCCGATAACAAACCAAAAAGAAACATGACATTCACCCTGACGAGCATCGCGGCGTTCACCCTGATCCCCGTATCAATCGTGGCGGCAATTATCATAACCATACTGCTGCAGCCCTCATTTTACACGGGGATACTGAAGGACGGACGCTTTATCACCGCCTTCATTCAGGCGAAGAGCTGGCAGAAAGAGCAAAATGTCAGTGATGAAATCGAGCGGGAACTCCACCTTGCCGAATTCACGAAGGAGTTCGAAAAAATCAGGGCGCGCTATGAACGCTCGAAAGACGAATATCTGATAATTAGCCGCGACGCGGAGATCGGATTGCTCGAGAAACAGCGCAAGGAGCTCAAGGACCTCGACTGGGAACAGGTCCGGGAAACGTACACGGATAAAAAGGATTTCGAACAGAACCGCGACAGCGAGCTCGCCAGAGTTAAAAACGCGCTCGGAGCAATCAAAGAGTACCGCGAGTTGAACCGCGACCGGATTAAGTCGGCGGAAGAACAAATGAACGATGCCCGGGACGAGTTCGAGGACGCCCTCGCGACGCTCGAGGACAAGAAAAAGGAGGCGGAAAAAATATCCAGGAAGCACCGGGACACGGTTTCGGGAAAACTCTACGCCGACCTGGAAAAAATTGAAGGCCCCCTTTCAAAAGTACTGAACGAGAGACTCATAGACGGAGCCGTCCGTTCCGAAATCGAGAAGGTGATCCGTTTTTTTACCGGCTACGACAGGCAGATCGAGCAGAGGAACGTGTATTACGAGCTGGTTATGGACGAAGGTCTACTCGGCAGGCGCGCCCTCAGGGTCCGTCTTCCTGAAATTGGAATAAACCTGTGGGTCGACGACGAAACGGGCGGCCTGCGGGTAAAAAAGCATGTACTGAGCCAGCTCCTTGTCGAAGAGCTTCAAAATATCAACGCCCTCCAGAACCACGCTCTTCTCATGACCATCTTCAAGATGTCCGATTCCAGGCTGGGCGAACACTTCGGCGGCAGGTATCTCGGCAAGCTGGGACTGACTATAAACAACGGCGTCATCCGATGGCCGGGCCTCGTTCTTAAAGATAGAGATGCCGAAATTGCCTCGGCCGTGATGCAGGCCCTGTCCTGGGGCCAGTATGCGATATACGGCGTGGCGGGTCTTGCCGTGCTATTCCTGGTTTACCTCTTCTTTTCCACGGCAGAACGGAGGCGCAAACTCGTCATGATGAAACGGCTCCTTCTCTATCCGTCAATACTTTTCCTGATACTGTGCGGGGCACTCCTCTGGGCCTCCAGGAATATTTTCAATTACTACCCCGATTTCATTGCGGATCTTTCAGTGAGAAGCTACGTGAAGTATCTGAGCTTTACCGCCGCATGGCATTTTTCGGTGCCGATACTCGCGGTATTCGGCGCTCTGCTGGCAGGCGGACTTGCAATCAGGAAATATCTCGCCTGGAAGGACTCGAAAAACACCGGGCGGGTGCTCGACGCGGCTCCGGGGGAATCGCCGGCGGCACCGCACGCATAGACGAGAACGACGCACACCCGGCCACCCGGGGGGACGCACCTCACCGGAGCTCACGCAGCCGTACATACACGGCAGTGCTCCCGGTTATTCCGTTTCGGGATTATACTTTTTTAAGATTCTCGGGCAGAAGAGATAGTCAACTTCCTTACGGCTGGCGGCATGCGGCTCCGACAGGCTCCCATCGGCCTTGATCCTTCTTGTCTCAACAATGCAGCCGTCGCCGCCTCCGCATGACACCTTCAGCGTCTGGTCCTTGGTGGCGATTGTCAGCACCCCGCCTGCTACCTTGACAGTCGGATTTTTACTCTGAAGGAGCGTGGTGGCGATAAGGTTGGCCCGCGATTTCGCCTCCGTCAGACATTCAAGGCACCGACTCTTCTCTGAAAACTTGAAGGTGTCACAGCCAAAAAAAACAAATCCGGCTGCGAACAGAATAATAAATGCGGTTTTTCTCATGGGTCATCTCCTTTTGATAATGATTAAATAACAGCGGTGAATAATCCGTCCGGCGGTCGAGGGCATATCACGCCGGCACGATACAGCATATCAGGACTCGGCTTCACGTCAACAGGATTAACGTGTAAAAATGAATTTTTCGGTATCAGGAATCGAGGAGCGCGTCCTTCTCTTGCCAGAGGTCATTCAGCCATAGCTGGAATTCGGCCTGGAATTTTTTGTCCTCGACATAGTCGCCAAGCAGGTCCGGGGTGACCGGAATTTTTTCCACCAAGACCCGTATCTCCTTGATCCTGCCGCAGAGGAAGCTCCAGAAGCTCGTATCCCCGCCCGGATATATGATGGTCACGTTCAGTATGCTGCTCAATTGCTCTCCCATGGTGGACAGCACGAAACCTATCCCGCCCGCTTTCGGCTTCAGCAGATGCCTGAAGGGGGAATTCTGCCTGTCGTGTTTCTCTTTTGTAAAGCGCGTGCCCTCGACAAAGTTCATGATGGATACCGGCAAGGTTTTAAATTTCCTGCACGCATTACGGGTAATCTCAATGTCCTTGCCCTTGAGATGAGGATTCTTTTCTATAAACGACGGCGAATATCTTTTCATGAAAGGATAGTCCAGCGCCCACCAGGCGATCCCGAGTATCGGGACCCAGATCAGCTCTTTTTTAAGGAAGAATTTCAGGAACGGTATCTTTCTGTTAAATACCTTCTGCAGCACAACAATATCGACCCATGTCTGGTGATTTGATATTACAAGATACCATTTCATTAAAGAAAGGCCTTCAAGGCCCTGTATATCCCATTTGATCCTCTGTGACCACCAGAGATTGAAATTGTTTATCGTAATCCAGGAAACAGCGATCCCATTCAACAGCAACCCGCATAGTTTTCTCCAGCCGCCGACAGGTATCAGAAGCTTTAAAAACGCGATTGGGATCAAGGGTATAAACCAGAATACTGTATTCGTATAGAGCAACAGCATGGACAGTATTCCTCGGAGGTTGTACAAGAGGGTCAGGTAAGCCGGTTCTTTTTTTTCTGTGCGGACAGTATTCCGCTCTGTTTTGTCAATTGATACATTCATAATCAAGAATTATCTCCTGGACTTTATAAGCGGCGTAACAGTTATCGAGCGTGGCAAATCCAGCGGGATTATGTTACTAAAAAACGGGACAGATGAATATCAATATACGGTGCAAAAAAAACGCATTGTTAATGAAAAACATTGCCCCATGCAGCTTATTACCTTCATCGCTTAAGGGGCATAATTGTGCCATCACAATATATTATGCCTGATTAAAAAAGGGGCTGCCCCGCGAGGGGGGGCCCCTTTTTGCTTTCAGTTATGAGGGATATCCCCTATTTACCACCGCCGAGCAGGCTTTTCTTCAGCGATTCCTGGACAGGATTAGGACCAAGCCAGATGGCATAGAGCGCCTTTTTCAGGTCAAGACCAGCTATGGTGCCCAAATTCTCGGTTTTGCCCGTTTCTTTATATGTCATTTGCGTGATGAGACCCGCAGGGGTATACTTCATGATAACGATATCGCCCTTGCTGAACTTCACATTGTCAAACTGCTTCAAAAAAGAGCTTGTTTTTGCTGAAGCGTAGCCTGCTTTCGCGGACTTCCCGAAACCATCTGTGGTGGCCTCGACAAACCGTTTGCGGGTGATGAGCCTGCTGTCGATCACCAGCACCATGGACATCGGTTCATTGGCTTCAATTATTTTCTTTCCGTCCGCCCCCTTTAATTTTGCCGGGACCCAGAGAGTCAGTTTATACATAGAGCCGAGAATCGCCTTGGTCCTGATTCCGCTGCCGTTTATCACCATCTCCTTACCGGCAAGCTTGAAAGCAAATCCATCAAACGATGCAAATGCAAGCAACAGCGCCGCGGTGCCAAGAAACAAACATAGTTTTTTCACGCGTGCATTCCTCCTTTTATATCGTATTTTCCCTGATGATTATCCGTCTTTCTTACCATAATAATAAACATAGAATTCCGGCATTTGTCAATAGAATATTTCAATAACCATGACAAATAACGCCCCTGATGAAAGCACGAATCATTAACTACGTCCCGACGCGGGACAGTAATGTTCTTGACAGCGGCCATTTTTATTACTACTGTCATGAGGGCCTGATTGAAATTAACTGAATCTCAGGTGAATGTTCCGGCGCGACCCGGAATCCCGGCCCGTTATGGAGGCGCGTCATGAAAAACCCCCTGCTTGTCCCCGAATTCCGCGAGATGATCGACTCGGGCGATCTGGAACAGGTGAAGGATTTCTGCATGACGACCCCGCCGGCGGTCGTTGCCGACTTCCTCGGGGCGCTGACCCCCGAGGAAAACAAAAAGATACTTTCGACCCTCAGCCGCGATCGCCGCTCAAGGATATTCAGCTACTATGACGACGACGTAAAGCTTTCGATCATCCAGCTGTTCGATGACGGGGAACTGGTCGACCTTATCGCGCGGATGCACGACGAGGAACAGCTGCATTTCCTCACGCTCTTCCCCGCCGCGAAGCAGAAGGAGATGCGGGATCTTGCCGCGCGCTCCAGGGGGAAGGAGGCGGCCGAACTGGTCGCCGCCATCGACCAGCTGATCAAGCATGAAATGCCTGCCGGGGAGGCGATGACCCCCGATGAGATCGCCGCCGAAATCCAGCCCCTCATCAACGTGTACGGGCTTGCCAAAGGGGCGATCCGTAAAATCGGCAGGATCGAAAAGGACTGCTGGATAAACATCGTCAACCCGACCAGGGACGACCTTCCCCTGCTCGCCAGTTACTTTAAGATTCCGCTCGATTTTCTCACCGCCTCTCTCGACATAGATGAAACGGCCCGTATCGAAACGGAAGATAACGCGACCCTGATCATCATAAAGATTCCATACTTCGACGAGCAAAACCCCGACCTGCCGTACGTCACCCTGCCGATCGGCATCATACGGACCGGCGGTCTTCTTATAACCGTGTGCCAGAAGGACGAGATGATCCTTCGCGACTTCATCGAGGGGCGGATCAAAAACATAACCACCATCAACGGCGTCAAGTTCATCCTCCAGATAATCATGAAATCGCTGATGCTTTACCTGCAGTACCTGAAACAGATCAACAACGCCGCCAACATGATACAGAAAAAACTCGAGCAGGAATCGAAGAACAAGCAGCTCATCAAACTCATGAACCTCGAAAAATGCCTGGTCTATTTCACCACGTCGCTGAGGACGAGCGAACTCATGCTGGAACGTCTGCAAAAGCACAATATCGTAATACTCAAAGGAGAGATCGAGGACCTGTACGAAGACATTGTGATCGAGATCAGGCAGGCTCTCGAGATGGCGAACGTATACAGCGACATTCTGAGCGGCATGATGGACGCCTTTGCGTCGATCATTTCGAACAATCTGAATATCACGATAAAATTCCTGACATCCATGACAATTATACTTATCATTCCAGGGACCATCGGGACATTTTACGGAATGAACGTCAAGCTGCCTCTTCAAGGGCATCCGCAGGGATTCCTGTTCATTATACTAATAAGCATCGTACTGTCAATAGCCGCGGTCCTCGTCTTTATCAGGAAGCGGTGGCTGTAGCGGAGCGCCCGGAAACGGAAGTCTCCGGAGATAACTATCACACATGGTATATTCAGAATGAAAATTCTCGATATCATCACGAGGGGGTTCCCCGTATGGGTACTGGCCGCGAGCATCGTCTCTCTGGCGTATCCCCCCTCGTTCACCTGGTTCTCGGGCCGCATGATCACCGTCGGTCTCGGCATGATCATGCTCGGCATGGGGATTACCCTCACCGTCGAAGATTTCAGGCGGGTCATACGCTTCCCGGGCCGCGTCATCGTCGGCGTCGCCTTCCAGTACGGGGTGATGCCGGCGCTCGGCTGGACCCTCGCCGCCCTCTACGACCTGCCCGTTCCACTGGCGGTCGGGCTGATCCTGGTGGCCTCCTGTCCCGGCGGCACCGCCTCGAACGTCATATCCTTCCTGGCCAAGGCCGACGTTCCCCTGTCCGTGACCATGACGAGCGTGTCGACCATGATCGCGATCGGCGCCACTCCGCTTCTTACATCGATTTATGCCGGGAGCAGGATTGACGTTCCGGCCATGGGGCTTTTTCTTTCGACGGTACAGGTGATCCTGCTGCCGGTGACGGCGGGCGTCATCATGAACAGGTACCTGCCGCGCGTCACCAGGAAGGTCCTTCCGGTCATGCCGCTGGTGGCGGTCATATTCATCACGCTCATCGTGGCCTCAATTATCGGCGCGGGGAGGGATGAAATCCTGAGGTCCGGCTGGCGGCTCATCGCCGCGGTATTCTCGCTTCACGCGGGAGGATTTTTCTTCGGTTACACGGCCGCATTTCTCATCACGCGCGATGTCATCGCCGCACGAACCATTTCAATCGAGGTGGGGATGCAGAACTCCGGACTCGGCGTCGTTCTCGCGCGGAGCAATTTTTCCAACCCGGTCACCGCGATACCGAGCGCCATATCGAGCCTTTTTCACTCGCTTATCGCAAGCGTTCTCGCCGCATGGTGGAAGCGCTCTGCGGACAGGCACAGGGCGGACGCGGCAGAAACGCCACTCTCGGATCACAGCCCGGGTCGGGAAGGAGATATGGCCTGAAATGCCGAGGCGAATAGAATAACATGACAGGATAAAGAGCCTATGCTGGCGCTGATTCCATGGCCGCTTTTTCACGCTTTTTCTTCTTGTAATCCCGGATCCGGTAACCCACGACCATGTTAAGATAGAGCTTGATGAGCGATCTGTCCTTGAAGACCCATCTCATCAGCATCCGTATGATATTCAAGACATTGAAGAACTCATCCAATATTTCCTTGCGCGCCGCGATGGCCTCTTCCCGCGTGAAATGCTTGAACTGTATTGACGGCACGTCTTTCCGCACCTCGTCCCAGTTTCGGCTTGCCCTCCCTTCTTTTTCAAGGCCGTCAAAAAACGGCGTACCCGGCCAGGCTGTCGTGAAAAACACCCTGGGGAAATCCGCTTTCGATTTTTTCAACGCCTTGATCAATTTTTGCGGGTAATCCTTGTCGTGGGAATCGAGCCCGATGATAGTCGACGCTATAACGGCGATATTGTTGTCGTGAAGTTTGCGCACGATTTCCCCGTAATCGAGCCCTATGTTATGGTTTTTCCTGACGAGCTTCAGGCTTTCTTCATCAATGGCCTCGAATCCCACGAACACGGCCCTGCACCCGGCACGATACATCAATTTCATTAATTCAGGATCGGACGCGATGGTGGTGGTGGTCTGGCATCCCCACACGAACTTGTAGTTCTTCCGAATCATCTTTTCAAGCAGCGCCTTCCTGTCGTTCCTTTCCTCCTCCGAATAACCTATGAAATTTTCGTCAACCAGTATCACGGCATAGCTGTCCTTCACGGCGTCGAAATCCTCGATGACCGTGTCATGGGGAATGGTCCGGTACTTTCTCTGCTTGAACACCGTGAGATAGCAGAACGAGCAGCTGAACGGGCAGCCGCGCGACGTGAGCACCGAAGGGAACTGGTAATTGGGATGACACATGTCGCGCCGCGGAATCCCCAGGTCATCCAGCGGCACGTCCATCGGGCCGAAATACGTCTGCTTGATCTTTCCTTTTTCGAAGTCTCCGAGAAAACTCTTCCAGGGCCCCTCGCCTTCGCCGACGCAGACACTGGTATAATGCTCGAGCGCTTCTTCCGGCAGGGCCGTTACGTGCGCGCCGCCGATTATAGTTGTTATTCCCCTCTTCTTCAGGCGGTCGCCGAGATGGTACGCCCGGGTAATCTCCGGTGTTATGGCCGCAACGGCCACGAGGTCGGCCTCCACGGCGTCCGGATCGAACACATCACCGCCGTATTCGTCATAAAGGGTAAGCGAATAATTATCAGGCGTATGCCGCGCGAGGTAGCCGAGGGCAAGGGGATTATACAGCATGATCTCGCCCATATGGACATTTTCCCTTGAAGGATATACCATTGCCACTTTTATCATTATTATCTCCTGTCGAATTATCGGATTATGTTGCTCAGTCTGATAGCGAGGTATCTCTGCTCTCTAACAGCTGAAAAAAACGGATTGGCGAGATTTATATCACAATTAGATTTATGTCAATATAATTACGTGAGTCAGCTAATTATACGAATATTTATTTCAATGTAGATGAGGTGCGAAAACTAATATGCGTAAAAAAGATAAAGAAATAACGGATTTCAGCAAAATCGAAAAAATAATCCGCACAGCTGCCATATACCGCCTTGGCATGAGCGATGACGGTATGCCGTATATCGTTCCGCTCAATTTCTGATACAGAGAGAGGAATCTTTATTTCCATACAGGCCGGCGGGGGAAAAAATCGACATCCTGGCGGGGAATAATTTCGATAATAATTTCGCCGGCATGAGCCGAATCAAATAGTAGAGATAAACTATCGGTAGGGCAACACAATGAAAAAAAGCATCGTCGCCGCCGGGATGGCCGCGATTCTCCTCGGCATATTACTGATGCCGCGAAACGACGCCGGTTTCCATGCCGGGGAACCGGCTTTTGCCGCCTGTTCGGCCGTTGAAATCATGAACAACTGCTGCTTCAAGTTCCGCAAGTGCCTTGACGACGATTCCCTGGACGTCTCTCCGGAGGCCCGCGAGCAGAGGGCCGTCGGCGAATTCAGGCGCTGCCTTCGCTCCGATCTCGGATGTTCTGCGGAAATGACCGAGATGAAGTCGAAGGACGCACGGCAGATACGCGCGATCTGCCGGTAGGCGCAGCCCGGGCAACGACGACCGGCCGCACAGCCGCACCCCAAAGCCCGAACACACAGGGAAACCAAAAAAGAGCGGTTTGGCCATATACCGGCCCGTGATCACAGCGATGATGAACGGTTTTAACCGGGGACAAATAAAAATACAACTGTATTGACAAAAAATATCGGCCGTATATCATTAACCTAATTTTTCGCGAGGTAGTGTTATGTTTGAAAAAATCAAGCTTATCATGACCCTGGTTTTCACACTCTGTTTTCTGTCATACAGTGTCCTGATCGGGAAATACTATGAGAGGATCTCACTAAGCCGCTCAACATGGGTCGTTGTCTGCGTCGTGATTACCGTCGCCGTTGCCGTGGTATTCATTATCGACCTGTTCTTTACAAAACACCCGACCGATCAAACGAGCAGTAACAGGAAATAGGCCGGGATATAACGTATCCGCCGACCTCCATCGTAAACAGCATGGACGCCATCTATAAAAGACGAAGTATCAGGAAATACTCCACGCGGCCGGTACCCCGCGAGAGTATAGAAAATATCATACGGGCCGGCATGAACGCGCCATCTGCAGGGAACCAGCAGCCGTGGCATTTCATAGTTATCGAACGACGGAAGGTGCTGGATGAAATTCCGAACATCCACCCCCACGCCGAGATGGTGCGTCAGGCTCCCGTGTCAATACTGGTATGCGGCGACCTTTCGATGGAAACGCACACGGGCTACTGGGTGCAGGATTGCGCCGCGGCAACGGAAAACATGCTCCTTGCCGTAGTTTCAGAAGGTCTCGGCTCCGTATGGCTCGGCGTGCATCCTCGCCACGATCGTGTTGAAAAGCTAAGAAGGCTCCTCAACATCCCCGATCACGTGGTGCCCTTTTCACTTCTTCCGATCGGGTTTCCGGCCGAAAAAAAGGGACGGAAAGACGAATTCCATCCAGAGCGGATACACTTTAACACATGGAAAGGCGGAGCATCATGACCGGGACGCCGATTCCCAGGAAATAACGGTATTGTCTGTAACATAAATTAACTGATAATTCCATAATTAATGGTTGAAAAATACCCCTTGCTTATTACTTTATGGATAGATGGAATCGTTAGTTCAATTACCATAAGAAGAGCATATGAAATTCATGAAAAAATCTATGAGGATATACGCCTTTGCAGCGATGGCGGCCATTGCCCTTACTCTCTCCTGTGATTCCTTCCTCGACCTCGAGGAGAATGCCGATGTCTGGGTCATGGTGATTTGCGATGGCAGCGCTACAAGTAACGAGGTCACGGCAACCTATTATATCAACAAAGAAATCCCGGTCAGTCAATCAGAGGCAGCCATTCCGCCGACGCAATCGATGCTAATGCTCCCCCTTTCGATTTATACCGACGATCCGGAAACCGTCACCGTGACCGCGACAAAGAAAGAAGGAGACGCGTCGCTGAGCATATTGATATATAAGGACAATAAAATCGTCAAGTTCGCCAATCTTCCCGGCTGTACGGGAACATACAGCTGCACCACCACCATTGTTCTCGACTACGACATAACAGAGGATGAAGCAAAGGCCGCCGGAACATCCACGGGCACCGGCACGGGCACCGGTACCGGTACCGGAACAGGGTCGTAACAGCCTATATCACTGAAAACAGCTCGGTCATAAACCTCAATCTCTGCCTCCCGACGCCCCGTCTATCGTTTACACTTGTTGAGGCACCGGGTCCGTTCCGATCCTTTCATGGCAGAGCACAGGGCAGCGCATTCTTTATAGGTCATGCCGCTCCTCTCCGGGACATAGCCGTCCGGTTTTTCGCTGTATCTGTCTTCAATCTTTTTTTTCCTTTCCTGCTTTGGATTCTTGCGTTCCTCCTGAATTTTCTTTCTGCTCTCTTCGATCTTCTGCTTTCGCTCTTCCTGAAGCTTTTTCTTCCGCTCATCCTCCTTCTTTTTCCGGCGCTCCTTCTCAAGCAGATCGCGCTCCCGGGCAAGCCTCTGTCGCTCCTCCTCGCGCTTTTTCAGACGCTCCGTTTCTTCCTTGAGGCGGCGGTCATCCTCGAGCTTCCTCTTCTTTTGGTCATCGCTCCACTTCTGACACAGTTGGTTGCACTGTGCCCTGTCCCGGCCCGTCATGCCCTTGCATGAATCGACGCATTCCCTGTGCGCTTTATTTATATCATTCCTGCTTTCTTCCTCAAACTTTTGATGCCGTTTCTCCTGCTCTCGCTTCCGGCGATCTTCATCGAGTTTCTTAAGCCGCTCTTCCTCCTGCTTTCTCCGACGTTCCTCTTCGTTCCTTTTCCGGCGCTCATCTTCCAGCTTCTTCCGACGCACCTCCTCGAGCTTCTTCAGACGCTCATGTTCAATCCTGCGCCGTTCCTCTTCAATCTTCCTCTTCCGCTCTTCCTCAATCCTCCTGCTCTCTTCCTCGAGTTTCCGCCGACGTTCCTGTTCAAGCCTTCTTCGTCGATCTTCCTCAATTTTTCTCTGGCGTTCCTGCTTATATCCGGGGTCCCGTTCCTTCTCAGAGACGACAAAAAGAGTCCCGCATGACCCGGTCAGCATGGCAAACATGATAAAAATCGCGATTTTTTTCATGATTTTCCTTCCCTATAATTTGTAAAATTCCATTTGCAAAATCATTAGAATATGTATATAATGCACCTGTCAAATACAAATACATGCGGGGTCCGTTATGACAAACGAATACATGAATTTCATTATTTTCCTGGAGAAAACGCTGGCGACCTATTACCAGAAGATAAAAAACCTGCCCCGGCTCGAAGGCACCCGGAACGTGCTGGAATTCATGGAGGTCCATTCCTTCGAGCACGCGGAGATAATGGAAGAAGCCAACAAAAAACTGGTAAAGCCCGCGGTCCGCGATTCCATTATAACCGACTTCCAGAACAATCTGCTCAACACAGTGTTTAAAAAAATATCCGACGAAAAGGACATACTCACAGTTTTACAAATTCTCGCGAATTCAGAAGAATCGATCGGCAAGCTCTACCAGAGCATATCAGGACTTTTGAATAAAATCGCCGAGCACTACCATGCCGTCGCTGCGGAGATAGAAAAAATCGCGCTTCAGGAGTACGATCACCGCGACCTTCTGCTGAAAGACAGGGACCGGCTGGCAAAGAAGGCGGGCCCTGAGTAGAATCCTATCAAATACCGATGGGGTTTGTCATGCGCTCATCAATGAAAACACCGATGCTTACGGCGCTGACCATGACAGTCGTTCTGATAGGGACTTCATGCAAAAAGGTGACGGTTGAAATACTGCCGTCCCGTCTCTGAAAAGGAAAGCGCGGCCGGGAAGCCGCGCTTTCATCAGCACCATATCGGAAAATCGACTAGTTCGGATCAATGACCTTGACATTGGCGGCGGTGGAGCAGCTTGCCGTGCCGGTCACCTTGCAGCCAGCCGCCTCGCATTTCTTGCGCTGGTCGAAGGTATCACTGCCATGGTACTTGCACTGGTCAGCAGAGCTGTCCGAGCTGCAGAGATAGCACCCGTCGGCCGCGTAAGCGCTCGGCAGCGCCTGGAATGAAAGCATAAAACCGAGGACTGCCCCAACCGCGGCTATCGCGGCTAAAATGATAAGTTTCTTCATAGGTCCTCCTATTGACGTTTGTACAGGACGGGATTGCGCCGCCCCTTTATCGCGGATTGCTTTTGGCATCGGCCCTTATAATAGGATAGGGTTCTATCATTGTCAATTATTAATATTGAAATGCGGTAAGGTATTCTTTGGTTACAGGCCTTAAAATACCGATAACTATCGGACTGCCTGACTCTAACCACCTGGTTTTTTATTGGTTTTTAAGTAAAAATTATCATAAAGGCTCAAGTATGGCTGCCGAAGCCCTCACAGTGTCAGGACCCATCCATAGCCGGAAAAACTACCGTCCCAATGTTACTCTGACCCCCTTGTTCTCTTCTACCGATAACTATCGGCACCATTTTACTCTGCCCGACTTTATTCATTATGATTGGCCTACTCCCGCCCGCCAATTGAGGTTCATTTAAAAATTAATTGCCGCCCTCATTATTCCATACTTGACATAATCCAGCTTGTTTTTTAGTGTTACAATCGTTTTAGCCGTATATCGGCTCTCGCCCGCCGATACGGCGAAGGACATTCACGATATCCTGGTAATTCCAAAGAGGTGCCACATGCCAAAACGCGACGACATCAACAAGGTACTGATAATCGGTTCGGGCCCCATCATCATCGGCCAGGCCTGCGAATTCGATTATTCAGGCACCCAGGCATGCAAGGCACTCAGGAAACTCGGCTATAAGATAATCCTCGTTAACTCAAACCCGGCCACCATCATGACCGACCCCGGCATGGCTGACGTGACGTACATAGAGCCCCTCAACAAGGAAACCCTGACTAAAATCATTGAGAAGGAGAGACCGGATGCCCTCCTCCCCAACCTCGGCGGCCAGACCGGCCTGAATCTTTCCTCAGAACTGTTCAAAGACGGCACGCTCGACCGGTTCGGGGTGAGAATCATCGGCGTGGCTGCGGACGCTATCGAGCGCGGCGAAGACCGGATAGCCTTTAAAGAGACCATGAACAGGCTGGGAATCGAAATGCCCCGAAGCAGCCCGGCGTACTCAGTGGAAGAAGCGGAGAAGATTGCGGGCGAGCTCGGCTATCCGGTCGTCATCAGACCGGCATACACCATGGGCGGAACGGGCGGCGGGCTCGTCTATAACCTCGAGGAGCTCCGCATCGTGGCGGCTCGCGGCCTTTCGGCAAGCATTGTCAGCCAGATTCTAATAGAGGAATCGGTTGTCGGATGGGAGGAGCTGGAGCTCGAGGTCGTTCGCGACGCAAAAAACCAGATGATCACCGTGTGCTTTATCGAGAACGTGGACGCCATGGGTGTCCACACCGGGGACTCCTACTGCACCGCCCCTATGCTCACGATCGACCCGGAACTCCAGAAGAAGCTTCAGAAATATTCGTATGATATCGTCGAGGCCATACAGGTAATCGGCGGCACCAACATTCAGTTCGCCCATGATCCGAAGACGGGCCGCATTGTGGTCATAGAGATCAATCCCCGCACATCGAGGTCGTCCGCCCTGGCGTCCAAGGCTACGGGTTTCCCAATCGCCATGGTTTCGTCAATGCTCGCCGGAGGCCTCACGCTGGACGAGATCCCGTACTGGCGCGACGGTACGCTCGACAAATACACGCCCTCGGGCGACTACGTGGTCGTGAAATTCGCGCGGTGGGGCTTTGAAAAATTCGAGGGCGTCAAGGACCTGCTCGGCACCCAGATGCGCGCCGTGGGCGAGGCCATGAGCATCGGCAAGACGTACAAGGAGGCCTTTCAGAAGGCAATTCGCTCCATGGAAACGGGCCGGCATGGGCTCGGATTCGCGAAGAACTTCAACGCGCTCCCTCTTGACGAACTGATGCGGATGCTCGCAATCCCTACCAGCGAACGGCAGTTCATCATGTACGAAGCCATACGCAAGGGCGCCGACATAAACGTGCTGTACGAGCGCACCTACATCAAACCATGGTTCATCCAGCAGATGAAAGAGATGGTGGAGCTTGAAGAAGAGATGCTGAAATACCGGGGGAAAAAGCTTCCCGATGACCTGCTCACGAAAGCAAAAAAAGACGGCTTCTCCGATAAATACCTCGCGAAGATACTGGAAATCCCGGAAGAAAAAGTGCGCAAACAGAGAACCGCGCTCGGCGTAGTCGAGCACTGGGACGCGGTGCCGGTCAGCGGCGTGGAGGACCGGGCATATTACTATTCGACCTACAATGGCACGGACACGGTCCCCGTGTCAAAGAAAAAGAAGATCATGGTCCTCGGCGGCGGCCCCAACCGGATCGGCCAGGGGATCGAATTCGATTATTGCTGTGTCCACGCGGCCTTCGCCATACGTGACGAGGGACTGGAATCGATCATGATCAACTGCAACCCGGAGACCGTTTCCACTGACTACGACACCTCCGACAAGCTCTACTGCGAGCCGCTCACGGCGGAGGACGTCCTCTCGATCTACGAAAAGGAAAAACCTGACGGCGTCATCGTGCAGTTCGGCGGCCAGACGCCTCTCAACCTGGCCGGTCAGCTCATGAAAGCGGGAGTAAAAATCATCGGGACCTCGCCGGACTCCATTGACCTGGCGGAGGACCGTGACCGGTTCCGCAAGATGATGAAGAAACTCGGGATACCCGAGCCGGAATCCGGCATGGCCAGCACCATCGAGGAGGCGATAACTATCGCAAACCGGATCGGATACCCCCTCATGGTCAGACCGAGCTACGTACTGGGCGGCAGGGCCATGCAGGTGATACATTATGAGGACATGCTCAGGCAGTATGTCACCGCGGCCGTCGACGTATCCCCGGAGCGCCCGATCCTTATCGATAAGTTCCTGGAAAACGCAATTGAATGCGAGGCGGACGCCATCAGCGACGGCACCGATGTGATCGTACCGTCCGTGATGGAGCATATCGAGCTGGCGGGCATCCACTCGGGCGACTCGGCCTGCGTGATACCGCCGGTAACCATCCCGGAGAAGCACATCAAGACCATCGAATCCTACACGAAAAAAATCGCCCTGGAGCTGAAGGTTGTCGGTCTCATGAACATCCAATACGCCATAGCCGGCGACACGGTATACATCCTGGAGGCAAATCCGCGGGCCTCGCGCACCGTCCCCCTGGTGTCAAAGGTGTGCAGCATCTCCATGGCGCGGATCGCGACGCAGGTGATGCTCGGCAGAAAGCTGAAGGAGCTCGATATCGAGAAAAAGCCGGTTAAGCATTTTGGCGTCAAGGAAGCGGTATTCCCTTTCAACATGTTCCCGGAAGTTGACCCGGTGCTCGGACCGGAAATGCGCTCCACCGGAGAGGTCCTGGGCCTCGCGGATTCATTCGGGCTGGCCTTCGCCAAGGCGGAAGAGTCGGCGAACATGAAGCTCCCGGTCTCGGGGACTGTCCTCATCACGGTAAATAAAAACGACCGACCCAGGGCGCTCGAAGTCGCGAAGGAATTCAAGAAACTCGGCTTCCATGTCATGACGACTGAAGGCTGCAACCGCTACATGGCCGAGAGCGGCCTGGACACCGAGGCGGTGTTTAAAATCTACCAGGGACGGCCGCACATCGTCGACCGCATCAAAAACAGCGAAATACAACTTATCGTCAACACCCCGAGCGGGCGCCAGAGCGAATACGACGATTCGTACATTCGCAAAGCGGCGGTGCAATACAAGCTCCCGTATATCACGACCATGGCCGCGGCCATGGCCACGGCGCGGGGGATCCAGGCGATCATGCAGGGGAAAAGCGACGTCAAGTCGCTTCAAGAGTATCACAAGGGATTATAGAAGGCTCGGCTGCGCAACCGCGTTTCCAATAATTCGGACCACCCCGACTTCTCAATTGACATTACCGCGTTAAAATTTATACATCGCCCCGAAAAACAGCGCGCCGAACTGATCGAACTCTCCGGTCAGCCAGCCCCGCGCGTACGCCGCGTTGAAGGCGGAGATCCCGTCATAGAGGCAAACGTGGGGAAGGACGGCATACCTCCCCCCGATGAACACCTCCAGGCGTATCCGTTTGATAAAGTAGGCCAGCCTGAGGCTTGCCTCCCCGCCCGGATCCACGTGAACTATATTGAACTCATCCGACACAAAGCAGAAGATCCTCAATAGCGGGTTAATCATTCTCCTGTCAACATGAAGCATGCCGCACCGGATCAACGCCGATACGCCAAGGTTTACTGAAAAATTATTAACTTCATATTGGAAGCCGAGGCCCGCATACGGACCGATATGCCATTCGGTAGTTTCATCATTCGTAATAGTCAGCGGAACGTAGAGGCTCGAAAGCCGCTTCGAACGCCCTTCTCCCTCGTAATAACCGACCCTGACGCCGAAGAGAACGTTGAGATATTTGATCATTGAGCGTTCAACGGCAATTTCGGCATCATAGCGCCTTACATCCGAACGCCCCCTATCGGCATACCACTGAACCGGCCAGTCCGGCACCGTAAGGTAGAGATAATTCCCTTCAATGGCCAGGGTGGAATGCCTGAAACGGTCCCTGCTGAGGCCGAACAGGGCAGTCGCTCCCACCGTCCAATCTCTCCCAACTTTTACAGAAGCAGTCGGCCCCATCATGAAGGACCCGCTGAGCGTCGCATCCATGTTATGCGATTTAATATTTCCGGTAAGCCCGTTCTGGAGCTTGATGAACGAGGGCGTCCACCAGTCATACATCATGATCAGGCCGAGCTTTGCCTCCACGTTCGACTTCCTGACGGTTTTCGGCCTGACGGTTTTCCGCCTGACGGCCGTCACGCGCTTCTGTTTCTGCTTGCGCACGACCTTGGACAGTGCCGGATCAACGACTCCCCCGGCGCAGATCAGCAGTGCCGTCATCAAGATAAAAATTCTTTTCATGATACCCCCCGGATCCGACCCGACCGCGCCCATCCAACACCGGCAAGAGCGACGCGGGATTACAGAAAGGCGCGGTCACGCGACCACGCCTTCTCCGCGATGTATATGTATGATATTCGTTTACCGGAAGCGGTACGCAGCGCCGAAGAAAATGCCTCCCCAGTGCTCGACTTCCCCGTCGATCCAGCCGTCCTTGTAGGTCAGGTCGTATACCGGGCTGTCGTCGCTCGCTGCGATGTGCGGCAGCACCTGGTACCTGCCGCCCACAAAGACCTCAAGATGGGCCGGCTTGATGTAATACGAAAGCTTCAGGTTCATGTCAAACCCGATGCAGACATATCCCGCAGTGTAATCGTAGGGAACGAGCGTCCAGAACGAATCGAGGTATCTTCTCTCGCTATCAAATTCGCCGAACTGGAAGGTAAGCGCCGCACCGGTGCTGAGTACCAGGCCCTCGACGAATTCATAATGAAACTGGGCTCCGATCGAGGGGCCAAAATACCAGGCGCTGTATTCTTCCTGCTTCATGTCAAACCAGGGAGTCCCGAACCTGAATGAATCACCCTCGCCGTCGTCATAGTTAAACCTGAGGCCGATGGTCAGATCAACATATTTATGCACGGGATGCTCCGCGTACAGGTCAAGGTCATACCTGCGGCATTTCGACTCACCTATGTCGAAATATCCTCCAAGTAAACCGCCCCAGCCGGGCGAAAGCCACCTGAGGAGGTCCGCATCAAGCGCAAGCGATGTGTATTCGAACTTATTTCTGGAAAGACCGAAGAGCATCTGGCCGCCGATGTTCCAGCCGCTGGCGACGTTGACCCAGAACATCGGGCCGAACATGAACGAGCCATCCAGTTCGTCTTCCATGTTCGATCCCATCAATTTTGCCGACTCTTCCTGCAGGAAAGGCAAAAATGCAGGCTTCCACCAGTCGCCCATCATGTTAATTCCGAGTTTGGCATCTACCGCGTGGGACGCGGTAGGCACGAAGAGCAGCGCCCCGGCAAACATAGCCGAAACGACAACCACGACTATTTTTTTCATATCCTCACCTCTCCAACCCATAATGTTTTGATTAATAGCAGAATTAATGGGTGTATTAACAAAGGGCAAATGGGATGTCCAGTAAATTTTTAATTTTTTAAGACTTATTTAATTTGAACCTGTGTCTAAAATCGAATCATGCATCATGGCTCGCCGATGTCAGTCAGCCCGACGGGCCTGGCCGTCAATCTCAAATAAATGTTCAAGGCCCCTCAGCGATTGCTCCAGATCGCCCCGATTATAAACCTCGATAACGAGCGACCCCGCCATTTTCATCAATAATTTTCCGGCGAACTTCAAATGCCGGACATCATGCGCCGAGATCGCACGGTGATCTTTTCCTCCGCCAACGCCGTGCATGTGCACCTGGCGAATACGGGAGCCGAAAAGTTCCATGAATCTTTCACCGTCATGCCCGTGAAACATGAGGTGCCCCGCATCCATGCAGACCGGGAATGGGCTGTCATTGACAATGTCGCCGAAATACATGAGGTCGTACGAAGTATTTTCAAGATAAATATCGCGTGCCGCATCGCCAAGCCTCTCTGCCATAATGCCGAGAACTCCGCTGAACTCTTCGCGCCATGACTGCGTTAGCTCGACCCGCTCCGGGCCGGAGTCAACATGAAGCACATATCCTTCAACACCGAGAACTCCGGTCGCGTCCAGTATCCGCTCGATTACATCGAGGGACCGAAGCGCGGCTTCCTTCGACGCGCCGAGTAGGGCCAGGTCCGCCGGAAGATGCACGGTGAACCGGAGCCCGCTGTCGTCCCCTATCTTTCTCAGATCGCGTATAATCCGCGGGCTCATGACCTCGTCGAGATGGTCCCGGCCGAAAAGCAGAAGCTGCACCATGTCAAGAAAACCGGCGAGAAACCTCGCATTGGCGACCACGCTGTCAGCTTTCACCGGAATTATATACGACGGCGCGCCGACAGCGAAGGGGAACCTGTTCTTGTATGATTTCATACTATTTATACCGGTGCGGATTATGCCGCCACAGTATGGCCCCGCTTCCATCATATCAATTGAAAAAATTATTCTTATCAAAATATATTTTGACAGGACTTTGAATAATCGGGTAGTGTCATGCATGCCTCGACGGAGTTCATCCTGAGCCCCTCGACCGCGCTCGGGACAGGCTTCGCCGGGAGGGTGTCGCCCGGAGCGGGTGAAAGCGCATACGGATGTAATTTTAAGAAACTTTTGCGGGAAGGGCATATGACACAACAGGAATTATTTACCCTGGCGTATATTTTCTTCGCGCGGATCCTGGACGTGTCCCTGGGAACCATGAGGATCGTGCTGATCTCCCGCGGATACCGGCACATCGCCCCCCTGCTCGGCTTTTTTGAGATCCTTATATGGCTTACCGCCATCAGCAGGGCCCTCGCCAGCCTGAACAGCGTCTACAGCTATCTCATCTATGCCGCCGGATTTGCCGCGGGCAACTACGTCGGCATGATGCTTGAAGAGAAGCTGCCGTTCGGGTATAAGTCGCTCCGGGTCGTCACAACCAAGGAGGTGTCCATCCTGCCCCTGATGCTCCGGGAAGAGGGCTTCGGCGTGACCATCGTCGAAGGCATGGGCCTTAAAGGGCCCGTCACGCTGCTCTACTCGCTGGTCAGGAAAAAAAAGCTGCAGCGCTTTCTGGAAATCGTCAGAATCCTCGAGCCGAACGCGTTCATAACCATCGAGGAGGTCCGCGCGTACCGGCCCGGCTTCGTTTCCCGCAAGCCCTACCCGGCGATCCTCGGCCGGTTAATGAGAAAAGGGAAATAGAACGCGAAGCGACATCCCTACTTTTTTTCGATGGCGATGTTCGCGTCAATCTCCGCCACGAACCTCCGGCAGACCTCGTTCATAAGCCGCATCGCCTCCGGGTCCATCCGGTCGAGCCTGTCCTGAGAGGTATGGTAGTTCGAACGCGGCGTTCGGTCCTGCGCGGTCAGGGTAATTGATTTTTTTATTCCGGCCTTCGCGAATTCGGCGGCGTCCGTACCGCCGGCGTCCAGCTTCCAGCGGTAATACCCGAGGCCCATGGCCTTCATGATCTTTTCCGCCATATCGACGTACTCGCGGTCATACCTGATCATCTGCCATATCTCGCCCTCCATGCAGATGAAATCGTCCTTATCCGCGACGCCGTCCACGTTCAGGACACGAACTTCGCCCGAAAGGAGGTCCTCCCGGTGGCGTCTGACGAATGCCCGCGACCCCCTGAGACCCGCCTCCTCGGAGCCGAACGCCGCCAGAATGATCCTGAGATGCCGGGGCGCATTCTTCGGGTCGTTCCGGTATGATTTCACCAGCCAGAGGGCGGTTGCAATGCCTGAGAGATTGTCCATGGCGCCCGGGGACGCCTTGCTCCTGTCATACACCAGGTAATTGAAGAGGAAATAAAAGCCGATGTAAAGCAGCGGCACGATCAGCATGCTCCACCAGAGCGACCAGGGGAGCATGCCCAGGTTGTCCGCGTCAAGGTAGAGCGCGATGGCGAGGGCAAGGAGCAGGAATCCCGAGAGCGCCCCGAAATTCAGCTTGTAGCGGGCCAGGTGGCTCTTTTCGGCGAAAGGCGGAACGTGCCAGGACGAATCGATGTGCCCTGATATGATCAGGGTGGCCTGCGCTTTTTTCGGCCCGCCGGGAGGATCGATAATGCTGTAGACGTTCTGTGATACCGCCTTCGGGAAAATGACATCGAACCAGTCCCTGTACAGTATGATCTGCGTTATCGCGAAAAACTGCAGCACCGCGACCATGATGACGGTCACCAGCGGCTGCCAGAAAAAAAAGAGGCCGGCGATCATGAGGCCGAGGCCGATACCCGGGATTGAGCCGATGCCGGCCTTCGGCGCCAGGGTGAACTCATCCACGGTCACATTGCCCGCCGTCGCCCTGAACTCGTCGGCAATGTCGGCCGCCGCCCGGCGCTCCTCGTCCGATCCGGGAAGCCGCGGCCCGTGGCGGTCGATAATACGCTGTATAAAGTCGCGCTGGGCCCTTACGGTTTTATCCATACCATCCCCCCTCCTGTCATGGTTCAAATGATATCAATAAAAAGAGTTGCTATGATCACGGATTATACCTTCAAATAGAATAATCGGCAGCCGCCTTCCCTCTGTTTTTATTATATTGTTTTACCAGGTCGTCCAGGGTTGTTCCATCAAGAAATTCAACCATTAGTGAACTCATCTCCGCCCATACATTGCGCGTAATGCACCCAGCGTTCCAATCGCATTCCTCCGGCCTGGCCACGCAATCAACAAGACTCAGATCTCCCTCGAGCGGTTCAATAATTTCCCGCAGCCTGATCTGCGACGCGGGCCTGCCCAGCATATATCCGCCATGGGCGCCCCTGATGGCAGCCACCAGCCCGCCGGCTTTCAGGGGAATGATTATCTGGCTCAAATATTTTTCAGATATCCTCTCCGAACGCGCGATCTCTTTTAGAAAGACCGGCCTCCTTTCGTCTCCGAGTCCCAGCGCGAGCATGAGCCTGAGTCCGTATCTTGATCTTGTTGACAGCTTCACGTCATCGTCCCTCTAAGGCCATATTCAACTCCGATGTCATGATTCAATACCCTCGAACAGCACGCTCGACAGGTAACGCTCCCCGGCGTCGGGCAGAATAACCACCACGTTTTTCCCCTTGCTCTCCGGCCTTGCCGCCACCCGTACCGCCGCAGCCATGGCCGCTCCGCTGGATATCCCGACCGTGATTCCCTCCTCTTTATGGAGGCGGCGGGCCATCTCGACCGCCTCCTCGTTCGAGACCGTGGCGATTTCGTCGATGAGGTCCAGGTCGAGAACGTCCGGCTTGAAGCCGGCGCCGATCCCCTGGATCCTGTGGGGGCCGGGCTTCGGCGTTTCGCCTTTCTTGATTGCGGTGAGCACCGGCGAACCGGCCGGCTCGACCGCCACGGAGAGGATCTGCCTCCGTCTTTGCTCCTTGATGAACCTGGTCACTCCGGTGATGGTGCCCCCCGTGCCTACGCCTGCCACGAAAATATCGACCTTCCCGTCAGTATCGTCCCATATCTCAGGACCTGTGGTCTTGAAGTGAATCGCCGGGTTTGCCGGATTCTTGAACTGTTGGGGGATATAGTATTTCCCGGGATCGCGTGCCGCCATCTCCTCGGCCTTCTCGATTGCGCCAGGCATCCCCTGCACGCCCTCCGTCAGAATCAACTCCGCGCCGAACGCCCTGAGCATCTTGCGGCGCTCGATCGACATGGTGTCGGGCATCGTCAGAATGAGGGGATACTGCCGGGCCGCTGCGACATAGGCGAGCGCGATGCCGGTGTTGCCGCTGGTCGGCTCGATGATCGTGACGTCCCTTTTCCCCGGCTTGAGCTTTCCCCGGCGTTCCGCCTCCCAGATCATCGCCGCGCCGATGCGGCACTTGAGAGAATAAGCCGGGTTCCGCCCCTCGATCTTCGCGAGCACCGTCGCGGGGAGGCCCGCTGCTATCCTGTTGATTCTGACCAGCGGCGTGCGGCCGATGCTCAGGCTGTTGTCGTCGTATATTCGTGCCATGATTTTTCTCCTTTTTAATAAATCAGCGCCCATGACAGGCCTTTGCAAGCGCCTGGTCGATGTCTGCGATGATATCGTCGATATGTTCTAACCCGATCGAAAGCCGGATGAAATCGGGCGTAACCCCGGTCGCGAGCTGCTCCTCGGAGGAGAGCTGCTGGTGCGTGGTGGTGGCCGGGTGAATCGCCAGCGACTTGGCGTCCCCGATATTCGCCAAGTGAGACAGGAGACGGAGCTCATTAATGAAAACCTTGCCGGCTTCCGCGCCTCCCTGAATACCAAAACCAACTATGGCCCCGGCCCCGCGCGGCAGATACTTTTTCACCCGCTCCTTTTCAGGGCTTGAGTCAAGTCCGGGATAGCTCACCCACCTGACGCATCCGTGTTTTTCCAGAAACCGCGCGACCGCGAGGGCGTTCTCCGAATGACGCGGCATTCTGAGATGCAGCGTCTCGAGTCCCTGGAGAAAAAGGAACGAATTGAAGGGCGATAACGCGGGCCCTATATCGCGCAGCAGATTGACACGCGCCTTGACGATATACGCAATATTGCCGGCCGGCTTCAGGGCTTCCACGAACTTTAGTCCGTGGTAGGCGGGGTCAGGGTCCGTGATGATCGGGAACTTCCCGTTGGTCCAGTCAAATCTACCCGAATCAACGATCACCCCGCCGACCGAGGTGCCGTGCCCGCCGATGAACTTTGTGGCCGAGTAAACGATAATGTCCGCGCCATGATCGAACGGCCGCAATAGATACGGCGCCACGGTATTGTCGAGAATGAATGGGACGCCGTTGTCGTGAGCAATCTTCGATATACCCTCAAGGTCGGCCACGTCGAGCTTGGGATTGCCGAGGGATTCAGCGTATACGGCCCTGGTTTTAGCGTTAATTGCTTTCCTGAACGCCTCCAGATCATTTGATTTGACAAACCTTACCTTCAATCCCATTTTAGGGAATGTATAATGAAAAAGGGTATACGTGCCTCCGTACAGGTTGTCTGCGGATACTATTTCATCACCTGCCCGGGCGATGTTCAGTATAGAGAGAGTTATCGCCGACTGGCCGCTGGCGACGGCAAGCGCACCCACGCCTCCGTCAATAGCAGCCATCCTTTTTTCGAATACATCCGTGGTCGGGTTCATCAGCCTGGTATAGATATTTCCCGATTCGGCAAGGGCGAAGAGGTTTGCCGCGTGGTCGACATCCCTGAACTGGTATGAACTAGTCTGGTAAATCGGTACGGCCCGCGCTCCTGTTGCAGAATCAGGATCCTGGCCGCCATGCAGGGCAAGGGTTTCAATTTGTAATTGCCCGTCGATTTTACTCATTATATACCTCCACGACAGAATATTCAAGTAATTTGATAGTTTTAGTAGGAATTCAATATTTGTGTATTAATGTCAAGGTAAAGTTATAATTTTGCATCTAAAATCAGTAGATTTAACAATTTATATTAGAACAGGTTGGGATGATATTATTTCGATAGTTATCGGTAATGGATACCATAAGCCATGAATGCCCATGATCCGGCATTAACCGATAACAATCGGCTATGATGCTCACACTCTGCTGTTTTTGCTCATGCTATTCTTTTTTAATCATTTCAGCCAATATGAGGCGAAAAAAAGCTGCAACCCCATATTTTTTGTATCCTGAATATATTTTTTGACTCATAACAATAACAATTTAGTATTTTAGAATATTATGGATATTTTATGAACCGATATTTAACGGCTGCACTGGCGGCCATGATACTCTCGACAATTACTTTCTGCACAAACTGCAGAAAAGAAGGATATTCAGACATGAAGTCGAATGATAAACAACACCTATTGAATAAACTGACTCCCGAGCAGTATCGGGTTACCTGCGAAAACGGAACCGAACCCCCCTTCAGGAACGAATACTGGGACAATCACCGCCCGGGCATCTATGTCGATGTTATATCGGGAGAGCCCCTGTTCAGCTCGCTTGACAAGTTCGATTCCGGGACAGGATGGCCGAGCTTTACCCGCCCGATGGAAAACGACAATATCGTGCTAAAGGTCGACCGGAGCCTCTTTATGACACGAACCGAGGTTCGGGGCAAAAAAGCCGATTCTCATCTCGGGCATGTATTTAAGGATGGGCCGCCCCCAACCGGACTCAGGTACTGCATGAACTCCGCCGCGCTCCGCTTTATACCGGCATCCGAGCTGGAAAAAGAAGGATACGGACAATACGCAAAACTCTTTGCCCCCCGCGGGCCGGCAACCGTTGTAAAGACAGAAACCGCCACGTTTGCGGCCGGATGCTTCTGGGGCGTCGAGCACCTATTCAAGGGGATCAGGGGCGTCCTGAAGACCCGGGTCGGATACACCGGCGGCCGCACGGACAATCCCACGTATCGCGACGTCAGCACCGGCACGACCGGGCATGCCGAAGCGGTACAGGTTGAGTACGACCCGTCGGTCATTTCGTACCGGGAGCTCCTGGATTACTTCTGGAGGCTTCATGACCCGACACAACTGAACCGGCAGGGCCCGGACATCGGCACGCAATACCGAACGGCACTATTCTACCATAACGAGGAACAGCGCACAACAGCCGAGAAATCGAAGGAAGATTTTGACCGATCAGGCGTGTTCCGCACGAAGGCCGTGACAGAAATCAAGCCGGCGGGAAAATTTTACGACGCGGAGGAGTATCATCAGGATTATTTCGGCAAGAATCAGGGCCGATCATGCCATATACTCAGGGACCGGTAAGGAGCGCTCCCTGCCCGCATAACATCAACCGCTCCCCAGATACCGGTACAGGAAAAACGCGATCGCCCCCGCCAGGGCAATGATGAGCATGACATACAGTATGGCCGAAAACCGCGCGGTATGGGGGGGCGCCTCGTTCTGTTTCGGCTGATCGCCACGATACGGCTCACCGGTCTTCATGTCGGCCCTGCAGTTCCAGCACAGGTCATAAAGATCGCAGACCATTTCGCCACAGCGGGCGCATTTCGCCATTCTGACACTGTAAATGTCGACCGATGTTGATTGCTCAATCAACGCCTCCGCTTCATGCAGCCTGTCCGCACGCACCAGTACACTCGTTTCCGGGTCCACCCGCGGCACCATTCCGAAGACAGGCGTCATGCCATCATTCTCGATTATCGCTTCAATCCCATTGTTGTCGAGAAGGAACTTGACCATATGGGCATCCGCGCTATTGAGCGAAGAATAAACAATTGAATACCCGTTTTTCATAACAACCTTGTTACCCGCTGCCCGTACACATAATATAACGCTTTACCTCATATATTGCAACAATTATAAAAGCGGGCCGAACGATGACAGGCCGGCAATGTATTACATTTGCGAAAATATTTTTCAATTCGCGCATCTGTAATTATATTATATTTTTTTCCCCCATATACCGCCTTATCCAAAAAATGCTTCCAAGACAGAGCCCTGCGGGTAGAATTGCCACCCATGAGATCAAAACCAAAACCGTCATCCAGTCTCCTCAGGCATAAATCGACCAGGCGACTGCATGGAAAAAAGCTTATTCATAGCAGGACATCATCGGCTGTAAAAAAAGTCGCGGTTTTCTGGACCGTGACGCTCGCGATACTGCTCGCAGGTATCTATTTCACCTGCCCGACACAGCCCCGACATTACGCCACCGATCCCTACTGGAACGACGTGGCACGGTATCTGGCCGGCATGGATGTAGAGCAAAAAAGCGTACTATGGCCCTTGACCCAGGAATACACCTATACGATGCACCGGCAATTCATGGACAACCTATGGAACAGAATACAGAAAGAGACAATCGACCTGATTGTGCCGTGGAGGACGCAGAACATGCCGCCCCTCCGTAAACGCGCCACCGCCTTTTACCCTTTGAGCGGGGCGGACTTCATCAACCTTTATACCCTTTTCCCCGACTCCTATAGATACCTGATGATCGCCATGGAACCCGGGGGCGACGTGTCCATACTGCGCGATTACACCTCCCGGAGGCTTGTCGACGGACTCTGGTCAATCCAGCGGAGCATCTATCTCTATGGGATGAGCAACTATTTTCAGACCAGAGTGATGTCCCAGGAAATGACCAATACCCTCCTGCCGGGTACGGCCCCATCGCTCCTCATTTTCATGGCGCGACTGGGACTGGTCATTAAAAGCGTGGAGAATGTACGCATCGGCCCCGGAGGCACGCTGGTTCGCACTATGTTTGACAGCACCAGGCCGGCTCCCGGGATCACCACCGGAATACGAATCGGCTTTATCGGAGATGATGGAAGCCGGCGCGAGCTGGTCTATCTATGTATGAAGCTCGGTCCGGGATCGGTCGACCGTGCTACCTCCGCGGGCAAGTATCTCCACCGGCTGAGCGACATCAAGACCATGATGAAATCGGCGGTCTATCTTCTTCATCACAGCCCCTTTGAACCTGTAAGGGATTTCATTCTCGAAAAGAGCGTCCTGATGGCCCAGGACGATTCAGGCATACCCTATCATTATTTCACCGAAGGATGGGATACCTCCCTGTTCGGTGTCTACCGGCCGGCCATGCACCTGCATGACTGCCTCCCGGTCTGGCAGGCGGATCTCTACGAGAAGTACCTGCAGGGGGCGCCCGAACTCCCGTTCAATTTCGGGTACGGCATCCTCTTTGGTCCCCGCCAGTCCAACCTGATGATCGCCAGGAAACAATAATCGGCCGCCATCTCCACTATCAATACAGTACCGTGCGAACGGAAGGCGCGGATAACAAACCGCGCCTTCCATGCTTTTCAATAATCGATCAGATCCCTTAAGGGACCTTCACATATCAATATACAAACCCGAGAATTCCCAGCCCTATTACGTTCATTCCTATCGCAATCGTGTATATGGCGCCGATAAAAATCAGGCGGGCCTTCGTGGTCTTGAGGGACAGCATCACGTTAATGGCCGCGAAGAAAATAAAATACCCGAATACAAATATGAGCCAGATGCCCGCAAACGAACGATACCACCATGGATATTCCCATACGAGATGGCCGCCGTAGTTCAGGACACACTCGACGAAGACGCAGAATGCCGAAAACAGTATTGCCAGGAACCACCGGTTCGGCAGGCCGAGTATCCTGGTTCTCTTGTCCGGCAGCAGAGAATGGTAAAAAATTATCCCCGCGAGGGTGAACATGAACATGATCTCGATGTTCCATCCCACCAGGGTCCTGAGGGCCGTATCGCCCGGCGTGGTCCAGAACGCCGACCGCTGAGTCAGGTGGAACACCCACCCGTTCCAGCTCTCGTTGATGAAGTCCATGCCGAAGAGGGTCAGGCCCGCGAAAATGGCCTCCCAGTTCCCGGACTCCCGCGCCTTCTTGATCTCAATCGCGTAGATATACATCACGATTGCCAGAAGAGGTATCACGTACCACTTCAGCATTGAAAGGTCCCTGAGCCCCTGGAGCGCCTGCACCGATGCTTCTGTCATATGAACCCCCCGATGTCCAAGATTTCACCACCAGCCGCCGCATTGACGCGACTACAAACCGGCTGATAATAACTATAGCATAATACAATACATGTGCCGTGTCAATATGAAAACCGGTAGCCTCCCCTCGCACCGAGCGAAAGGGGCAGAGGAGAAGGAGCTATTATTAAAAAGTTCTTGCATTCAGCGTTATTTTGGCCAATAATTGATGAGGAAAGGAATTGACCGCATGACTATCTATCTGCCACCTGCGAAGGGGGGATTATGACGGATATCGCTCTTGATAAAAAAACTGCCGGCTTCATTAAGTCATTTTATCTGAGATTCAACCTCTTCACCGAAGGATTCAGCTTCTTCATCGTCGTCCCCATCCTCCTGGTCTATGTATGGGCCAATATCCAGCTCACCCCGGAACAGCTTGTACTCTTCTTTAAAATCGTTCCGCCTGCATTCCTGTTCGGGATCGCTTTCGTGCTGGTGAACAACCTGATCGTACTCTGGCCGATTCTCCGATATTTCAAGAAATTTCTCGCAGGCAAAGAAGTCCCGGACGCCGAATACTTCAGGATAAAAAAGCGTTTTTTGAGACTGCCGTTCATACACGCGGCAGGCGCCTTCTTCCGCTGGCTCATTCTCCTTGGTAACGCCATTCTTCCCTTCTCGCTGCTCTCGGACGCGACCAGGCCCCAGATTATCAACATGTGGATGGGGGCCGCACTCTGCTCGGTGCTCGGCATCGCCTCCTATTTCGCCATCACGGAAATCATGGTGCAGAACATGATAAGCATGGGAGTCTTCGCGAAAAAAATCGAGGGCGAGAAACCGCCCCGCGTCTCCCTGCGAATGAGACTCACCGTCCTGACCGGCTCATCGGTGCTCCTGACCGTGGCGGTCATTGTCACCTTTTTTTTTATAACCGTCGAGAATAACAGGATCGCCGACACCCTCATGTACGTCCGCATCGGCATCATGATCTTCCTCGCGCTCGTGATCGGGGTCTTCAGCCCTCTCCTGGTCATCAAGACCCTGCGCGACAAGATAAACATCGTGGTCGAGCTTCTCAGCAAGATCGGCGCAGGCGACCTCCGGAGCGCCGCCCGCGAGGTGCCGATCCATGACGAGATCAGCGAAATCATTTTCGACGTCGACGACATGAAGGACAAGCTCCGGATGTCGCGGGACGAGCTGATGGACCTCAACATCAACCTGGAAAAGAAAGTCGCGGAAAGGACTCGCGAACTCAAGGCCGCGCTGGAAGAGATCGAGGCGGCCAACAACGAGCTCGAAGCGATGAACGACAACCTGGTCCGCGCCAACCGCGAGCTCGAGGAGACGGAGCGTATACGCAAAAAGGACCTAACGCTTGCGGCCACCGTCCAGGCCGCATTTCTTCCCGGGAAAGCCCCTGTTTACGATCAGTACGATATCGCCTATATCTACAAGCCATGGGCGGAGGTATCCGGCGATTTTTTTGATTTTTATGAAAATAACGCGACCCTGAAAGGCGTTGGCCTCTTCGACGTTTCTGGCCACGGGGTCTCCTCCGGCCTCCTCACTCTCATCACCAAGTCAATCATCTCGAGAAATTTTTATTCAATGATAAAAGACAAAATCGTCACGGTCATGGAGCATATCAACAATCAGTTGATCGAGGAGATCGGCCAGATCGACAACTACGTCACCGGCATCCTGCTCCGCTTCACGGACGATCGGTTTGAATACGTGAACTGCGCCCACCCGGATATCGTGTTCAGGTCCGGCTCTACCGGCAGGGTCGGGATGATCCTGGAAAAGCCGGGCGAAAGATACCGGAGCTTTTTCCTGGGCGTGCGCGACATGCAGCAGTCATTTCCATCGCTTTCGGTCAAGTTGGGCTCGGGTGACTGCCTCTTCCTCTACACCGACTGCATGATTGAAAACGAAAACAGCGGCGGCCAGGTCTTCGGTGAAACGCGGATTATGGAATCGCTGAGAAAAGCCCCGGAAGGAGACGCCAGGAGCATGCTTAATCATATCATCAATAATTTCAACGAATTCCACCGGGGAACCGAATTCAAGGACGATCTGACGGCAATCCTGATAAAAAGAAGGTAGCGGCCGCTCGGCTACACGATCTCAATCCCTTTAAACAGCGACCTGATGCGTTCCATCTTCTCCCTGTCGATCCACGCGCGCATGGACCCGGTTTCGATGTCGGTCGAACGGCCGAGCATCTCGTTCTTTTCGAACCAGAGGGGATTGTTCTGGAGAAGCCCGATTTTTTTCACCCCCAGTTTCCGGAGAAAATCAGCAATTGCCGACAGGTTTTCTTCGGTGGCGGTGCAATCCGGTATGAGCGGTACACGCGGCAGAACCTCCGTGCCCCCCTGGCGGTATTTCCGGTAGAGTTTTGCGAAATTTGCCAGAATAACATCATTAGGCCGGCCGCAAAGCCTCAGGTGTTCGGCGCCGTCGAAAAGCTTGATGTCAAAGTAGATCATGTCCAGGTGGGGATACAGCATCTTCATAAACGTGTCGCAGTTGAAGAACCCGCAGGTCTCAAGGAGCACGCTGACGCCCCGCTTTTTCAGGCGGGCGGCAAGCCGGGAGGCGAAGTCCATGAACAGCGTGGGCTCGCCCCCGGAAAGGGTGACGCCGCCGCCCGAGTTCTCGAAGAAGGGAACATCCTTCTCAATTTCCCTCACGATTTCATCGACGCTCATCCGGTTCCCCACTGCGGACAGAGCGCCCGAAGGGCAGACTTCAGCGCACTTCAGGCAGAGGCTGCACCGCTCCCGATTGACGAACCCGGGCAAACCCCGGTCCAGGGCCTTTTCCGGGCAGGCGCCGACGCACGTATCGCACCCGACGCACTTCTTTTTATCGTAGGATAGTTCCCGCTCGCGGCGCTTGCTTTCCGGGTTGTGGCACCAGACGCAGGAGAGAGGACACCCCTTGAAGAAGACGACGGTCCTGATGCCGGGCCCGTCGTCCAGCGAATTGCCTTTTATTTCAAAAATCAACGGTTCATTTTTTGATTGATTCACTTCTGACTTGACTGTTCGATTCATATTGTTAATCGTAAATGATTCTTATGAAGTTATTTATATAATGGCGGCAGTATCCCGTGAGCAGGCGGCCAGGATGGCCGCCGGAGCCGATAGGACAGGATGTCCTATTTGCGGCGGGGCGAACGGGATGCTGCCGCCATTAATACTCATACCCTGTACTCCGCCCTCTCGATGAGCTCAATCTGCATCTCGCGGTTGAGGGTAACGAAATAGGCGTTGTAGCCCGATATGCGCACGATAAGGTTCCGGTACAGCTCCGGGTGCACCATGGCGTCGCGGAGAACCGCGGAAGAGACGACATTCATCTGCATCTGCATTCCGCCCAGGCCAAAATAGGTCTTCACATATGAGTGCATGGTGTCGACCATCTTCTCGTGGGTATCGCTCGCGCTCGGAACCACCTTGACGTTAAAGGCGATATTGTTGTTCATGTGCCGGGGGTTAAGCCGCGCGACGTCACGGATGTTGTCCAGCAGATTTTTCGAGGCGTTCGGCTCCGGCGTGAGGCCGGGTGTGAAGGCCTTGCCGGTCAGCCGGCCCGAGGGGAGCGCACCGGTCATGTTGCCGAAAATCACGTGGTTCGACATTGACCAGAAACCGGCCGTGTACCGGCCGCCCCGATAGTTCTTGTGCGCGTAATAGGCATCATGCGCGAATTTCGCCACGCGTCCGGCCATCGCCAGCGCCTCCTCGCTGCCCGAGCCGAATCGGGGCACCCTGCTCATCACCAAGGCATGGAGCTCAGGGTAGCCCTGGTAGTTGGCGTCGATCGCCTTTTTAAATTCGGGGAGCGACACCTGCTTCTCGTCGTACACCAGCTTCTTGACCGCCATGAGCGAATCGGTGATGTCCGCCAGCCCGATGCATGCCGAGCCGGAGCTGTTGTACTTGGCCCCGCCCCGCGTCACGTCGAGGCCCTTCTTCATTGGCCCGTCGATGAGCGCCGAGAGGAGCGGCGTGGGTCTGATATAGCCGTGTGCCTTCCCGAGCATGTTGTTCAGTTCAACGGAATTGTCGATAAGGAACTGGAACTGCCTCGTGAAGGCGCGGTAGAATTCCTCGAAGGTCCGGAAGCTGCCGGACTCGATCGCGCCGGTCTCCGGGCCGACCTTCCAGTTCATGAGAGGATGCCTGCCGTTGTTGAGCGCCATCTCCAGCGCGGCCACCATGTTCATCATCATGCAGTTCGTGTGGCCGATGTGCTTGCCGGACAGGGTGGGCTCAACGCACCCGGTTGCCGACCAGTTCCTCAGATCCTTTATATCGTACGCGAACTCTTTCAAAGAGGACATGACCGATTTGTCGTTGTGGAGCGACGGCGTTGCGGTCGTTATCAGGTTCACCTCGCAGAGCCGCCTCAGGTACGCGTCGCTGTTCACGCCGGGGCAGAAGCGGGCGTTGACGTTCGGGTCCCTGATGCTGAGCATCTCGGTGACCTTGAGGAATAGGTATGTCATGTCGCATACCGCGTCCTTCCCTTCCGGCGTGATACCGCCAAGCGTGATGGCCTGGTCCGACGAGCTGCCGCCAAAGAGGTAGTTTCCGATATCCGGCACCAGGGGAAGATGATCGGTGCACCGCATGTAGAAACAGCCGACCAGCTCGATAGCCTTCTTAATATACTCCTCGCGCTTCTTCGCGCTTTTCAATTTCGCCATGTCAGCCGCAAAATAGGGCTGGAACCACTGATCCATCCTTCCCAGGGAGAGGCCGGCGTTGGTGTTCTCCATGTGAAGACCCACCCATCCGATCCAGGCAGCGTTGACCGCCTCGTCGAGTGTTTCGCAGGGGCCCTCGGGCACACGGTCGCAGATAACGGCAAGCCTGAGGAGCTCCCCCTTCCTCACCGGGTCGGTCTCGCTCTGAGCCTCCGCGGCCGCCTGCTTCGAAAGGTTTTTCGCGTACGCGGCGAGCCCCTCCAGACAGAGGATCATGGCCTCCAGAAGGGTACGCTTGTCCCGTTTCGATGCCGAGGTCTTCGCGATTTCACGGCGGATTTCCCCGATGTAGCCCTTTGTCCCTATGCGCAGGAGCTTCGGGAAATCCGCGATCGTATGGGACAGGGCCACGCTCTTCCAGAGGAAGTAGACGGCGAACCGCTCGTCTATCCGCTGGCAGAGGGGATTATCGTACTCCTCGCGGACCCACTCGCGGAAATTCCGGTGAGTCCAGTAGGGAAAGACGTCGCGATGAAGGACGCGCTTGGTATCACCAGAAATATTGTAGGGATTCAGCTCCCGGTCCGGCACGTTGTTGAGCTCGCCCCAGATCATAGTTCCGTGCGCGTCCGGATACAGGATGACGCCGATGTCCTTGGTGGTGGAGGTGCCGGCGACCAGGTCGCCCTTCCGGATGATCGGCCTGCGGTGTTCCATCATGTATTTATAGGCGCCCGCCTGCCTGAGCTCGGGGGGCCATGGCGTGCCGTCGGCCCTCTTTTCGAAACCATTCTCCTTGAACCACCGCGTCATCAGAAGCGCGCGCTCCGGGCATATTTCGGGCTTCGTGGTGAAATGCTGGTCGAGGAACTCCTTCAGCCGCGGAAAATCAGACAAGGAATAGCCCGATAGGTAGGGATCTGAAAGATATTTTACGCCCCGGTCCCTCGCCGGCGCCCTGAGCGCTCCATGGCGCGCGCTTTTTTCCGCGGGCGCGGGCCCGCTGTCGCCCTTCATCGAATCCGCCTGCTTCTGCCGCTCGTGTTCCTCGATCAGTTTCTTCTGCATTCCGAGATGTTTCTTGTAGAGGAGGACTGAAACATAGTAGTTGAACAGGTTCGGGTAGGCGAAGTTGCCCTCGATGCGGAGCTTGCCTTTGGTCAGGAACATGACCAGTTCGTTGGGGGGAAGATTGAGCGCTTCCATAACGGCTTTCCCGTCCCTGAAGATAAGGACCGAATCGACCCCTTCGGGTATAGAGCCCATGACCGAGACCCTGCCGTCATTGAAGCGGACGGCGGCCATCACGCTCCTGTTCTCGGTACGGATCCCGATGCAAAAATTGGTCCACCCGTCAGCGCTCTTCAGGTACTGCCGTTTTGAGGGTATCCGGCTGTAAATAGCCGCCATCAAATGGAGCAGTATTTTGACCAGGATGTTCGTGAAATTCATGCCGCCACCTCGCCTGTCTGATTGCCTGGCTCACCCGCCAATGCCCGAGTCACTGTTGAGACAAGTATACTCTACTGTTGTTTACGAATCGACCTAAATTATAAATCAATACGAAAAAAGATACAACCGGGGCGCAGCGTATCGACAGATCAAGATAAGAAATTCAATCCCGTGCGGATTAAAATTATGTCTTGACTATTGTGAATGGTGATTTACTCTCTCTTTTGACGGTTTTCACCGGATCTGTTGCAAAGCCGATTCCGTAATTAGCGTCAAGGGACGCAGCCGTTTGCAAGGAAATTCGGGGCTTCCCGGAGGCATTACCGGAGTTTCGCAGCAAATCAATTACTCGTCAATATAATAAAGGAGAGCCGCACAGGATGAAAATATTAAAAAAGGTAACGGCACTGGTTGTTGTCGGTTCCGTAATTATGATAGCCATCGCCTGTAAAAAGGGGAATTTATACGTCGATCAATTGGCTGTTCTGAGCAAAAGGGCGTGCGGATGCGCCGATAAAAAATGCGCGGAAGATGAATTCAAGAATTTCATGGTCATTGTTGCCGACATGAAAAAAACCGACGCGAAAGTTACCAACGAAGAGGGCCAGAAGCTTGGCGAACATACGGCCACCATAATCAAATGCCTGATGACAAAAGGATTATCGCCCATAACCGTTCAGCAGGAGCTTCAAAAATTCAGATGATACCGTATTGAAACGTACTCGGAATAAAAAAGCCCCTTATTTAGGGGCCTTTTATTGTATTTCTGCAAAAAAAATTGGTGATAGTGTAGGAGGCCGCCTGTCTCATAAGCCCCCCTGGTCAGGATGAAAAAATTTAATACTACACAAAAAATAGCTAAACATTTGTATATATAAACCGATTATAATTATGTCACGATAATATTAATGGAAAAGGAGTTTTGTCATGCTTATCAATAAAACCATGGAATCCATAAGCTACCGGGACATGTTTCATACGGGGCTTGAAAAAACCCCAAAATTTATCAGAAGGACATCCCCTGCCGGCTCCGGAAGTGAAAGCGATATCGTTGAAATCTCAGAGGACGCCCGCAGACGGCTCATGGAAAAAAACAGCTCGCCGCTCGTCAAGGTCGTTGGACGGCTATCGCGCGAAATCAGCGAATTGATCCTTAACCAAGAATTGAGCTCCGACGCAGAACGACGCAACAGGACCGGGGAGCTCCGCGAAAGGGTGCTGAGCGGCTCATACGATTTCGATAGCGCGGCCGGCCTTGAAATGGCAGGCAAAGCTGTAACGGCACAGCTGATCGGCAGGGATCGGTAACCGCATCGATCTGCGAAATGTCTGGACACACACGGGGGAGCCGGTATACTATTGCCGGCAACCCTAATAAGGCACACCCCCTCATGAAGTATGATTTCGACAGGGTCATCGACCGCACCGGAACCGGCTCATTTAAATGGGACCTTGCGGACGCCCTATTCCATGGCAGCGGTCTCCTTCCCCTCTGGGTGGCCGACATGGACTTCGAATCGCCCCCCGAAGTAATCGAAGCACTTGTTATGAGGGCCCGTCACGGAATTTTCGGATACACTGCACCGGGCCCCGCATACCATGATGCCATCATCAAATGGTTCAGGAAGCGACATCGCTGGAAGATCAGGCCCGAATGGCTCCGGTTCGCCCCGGGGGTCGTCCCGGCGCTCAACCTTCTGGTGCAGGCGTTCACGGCTCCCGGCGACAGCGTGATCGTACAGATGCCGGTCTACTATCCGTTCATGCGGGCAATCAGCCTCAACGGCAGGACCGTCCTCAACAATCCGCTGAAGCTCGAGAAGGGCCGTTACCGAATGGATCTCGAAGACCTCGAGCGCAAAGCGATGACACCGGGCGCCCGCCTTATCATACTCTGCAGTCCCCATAACCCTGTCGGAAGGGTATGGACGCGCGACGAGCTCGAGGGCCTCGGCTCAATCTGCCTGAAGCGCGGCATCCTTGTCGTGGCGGACGAGATACACTGCGACCTGACCTATCAGGGCGTTCGCCATGTTCCCTTCGCGTCGATCAAAGAGGAATTCCTGATGAATTCCGTCACCTGCCTCTCGCCGAGCAAGACATTCAACCTGGCAGGCCTGCAGACCGCCGCACTGGTCATCGCCGGAGGGGAGCGGCGCGCAGGCTACGAAACGACCCTCAGCCGGCTGGGCCTCACCTGGCCCAATGTATTCGGGAGCGAGGCGCTCACCGCGGCGTATACCCACGGCGCCCCGTGGCTCGACGCCTTGATCGACTACCTGGCGGGAAATCTCGAGTTTCTGAAGCAATTCATCGCGCGCAACATCCCCGGTGTGACCGTCATAGAACCGGAAGGGACATACCTGGTATGGCTCGACTTCAGGGGCCTCGATATGGACAACAACGCCCTCAAACGGCTGATGATCGAAGACGCACGGGTGGCCCTCGATCACGGATTCATCTTCGGGTCACCGGAAGGGGACGGCTTCGAACGGATCAACATTGCCTGCCCCAGGGCAACGCTCGAGGAGGCTCTCAGACGGATAGAGCGGGCGCTAAAAAGCAGATTTCAGGAGGCGAAGCCATGAAACTCGCGGTAATAACCGGATGCGACAGCGGCATCGGGAAGTCACTCGCGCGCGTCTTTTCCGAAAAAGGATTTAGAGTCATCATCTCCTACCTGGAAAGGAATCCCTTCGAGGGGGACAGGCGCATCATCGCGAAGAAGCTGGATATTCGCGATGAAAAGCAGATCAACTCCTTCTCCGCCCTGGTGCACCGTTACTGCAGCGAGGGCCACGGCCTGGAATATTTCATCAACAACGCGGGGGTGGCGCTGGGCGGGCCCTTTGAAAACATTCCACTTGAAATATACCGGACCGTCATGGAGATAAATTTCATCGGCCTGGCGTCCCTCTCACAGAAAATCCTCCCCGCTCTGATCAGGAGCAGGGGGCGCCTTGTTGTGAACGGCTCAATGGCGGGACGGATCGCGCTTCCGTTTCTATCCCCGTACACCGCGTCCAAGTTCGCTCTCGAGGGCTGGTGCGATTCGGTCAGGAGGGAGCTCAAGCCCCTCGGCGTCAGGACAATCCTTCTGGAGACAGCCGGGATCGCCACGCCGATATGGGACAAGGGTCTGCAGCAGGACTATTCCTTCGCGGACAAAAAGTATGATGCGAGCATACGGCTGTTCAAGGAAAAATTCATCGCCGGCGGCAACCGGGGGATGGATACCGACCGCGCCGCAGCCCAGATCTTCAGGTTCATAACAGAAAAAAAACCGAAGGCGCGGTACATCGTCGCTCAAAACAGGCTGCTATCGTTTCTCGAGCTCATGATCCCCGGCAGGGTGCTCGATGCCCTGGTGGTGAAGATGTTTTCCATGCGGTACGAAGGATGATGCCGGTGATATGCGCGGTTAAAGACCATTCTACAGCCTCATCTCACCGACGATTGCACACCCGGCCGGGCCGGTGCCGGCCATGCTCACACCTTCCGGCCCTCCGCCTCATTGCTTGTTGATCATGCTTCTCACGTAATCCATATCAAGAGGGAGAATTGATGCGTTCTCGTCAAGGCGCAGCGCAAGCGCCCCGTTCTGGCACTTCTCAACGCAGAGCTCGCATCCCTGACAGCGGCGTCCATCATGCAATGGCCCCTCCTCCCCCATGGTATTGGCGCCGAAATGACATGCCTCAACGCATGCGCCGCACTTTTTGCATTTATTCCTGTCGCGAATGAGCGAGTAGCCTGATTTCTCCGACATATACAGAGTTCGGTCTATCTTCCTCGTCAGGGCCGAGGCCCTGAGCGCCACGCAGGTGTCCGGGTGACAGTTGCATATGATGCCGGTACTCCCGCCCGTGGCGACCTTGAAGAAGGCCTGTGTGATATACCCCTTTGCGCGGAAGGATCGTATCAGGTCGAGCGCCTCCTGCTGGGTGACACGGCGGGGGTGATACTTCTTGCAGCGGTCGAGCCAGAAGGCGCCGGTTCCGCTGCCCACGAAAATGCACGAGTTGATGTTCTCCGGTTTGTCTCCGAGCGTTTTCTTGCAGGGGCAGTCCATTACCACAATGAACTCCGGATCGGTGAAGAGGATTGTACGGGCATATCTGAAGGGGATTATTTTCCTGTTTTCTTCCGAATCCAGGTGTATGTTCTCGTGAAGCTCAAAGATCTTCCTGGCGTCGCCGGCCGATAAAACCTTGCAATGGTACCTGTTGAATATAAAGCGCCCGAGGTATGTCAGCGGCTTCAACCAGGTGAGATGCCACAGTGGCTTCAGGACGATGCTGACAAATTTCACATAGGGATAATACCAGGCAAAGTAAAGGTAGTTGTGAAGCGCCCGGTCCAATCGCCAGCCATGTTTCTTCAATAAGCGCTTTGTCGAATCCCTCACCACCCATCACCTTCTGTGTCGGCATTATGATGTTTTATCAGTCGTCAAGCAGTGCCACGGCACGTATCCAGCCGGCGCTCGCGCCCTTTATCTTCACGGGAAAGCAGAAGAACGTGAATCCGACGGCGGGGAGCAAATCCAGGTTCGTGAGCTTTTCCATGTGGCAGTATCCCTTTTCAATTCCGGCGAAATGCCCCTCCCAGATAATCGAGGAATTACCGGACTGCTTGAATTCGTTCGCGATGAGCGGCAATGGACGGTCCCAGCTCCAGGCGTCGGTTCCCACCACGCGCACCCTCCGGTCGCACAGCCACAGGGTCGCCTCCCTCCCCATGCCGCATCCTTTGACCAGGTAATCAGGCTTCCCCCAGAATTTATCGGCGCCGGTGTTTACAAGTACGATATCGCCCTCGGTGACCGTATAACCGATCCGCACGAAAGCCTCCTCCATGTCCTTCGCTGTGACCAGATACCCGTCCGGGAAATGACGGAAGTCCAGCCTCACGCCGCGGCCCATGCACCACCGGAGCGGCACCTCGTCGATTGTGATGGCGCGCTTCCCGCCGTCCATGGTCGGGTAATAGTGCCACGGCGCGTCAAGGTGAGTGCCCGAGTGAGTGCTCAGGGAGACGAACTCCACCGCCCATCCCTTGCCTCCCGGAAGGTCCTTTTTCGTATCGATGTCGGGGAAAAAGAGCTTCATCTGTTCGGCCCCCGATTCGTGGCCGAGATACTGCACGCGGGGGATCATCATCGGGGGGTCCGAAGGGATGTCGTTTTCTATGGCGATGCTGCAGTCAATGAGTGTGGGCATGTTGCTCCTCCGCGAGTATACTAACGCCGGTAATGACATTCACGAGACCGCGTTTCAAGGCGGCATTCTCAGCCGATACCGTGAATAGGGAATACGTTCTTTTTAATACTCGCGACCATGTCCCGGGCGTACTCGAAGCACCGATCCTTGGTGTTCCCCGATACCAGGTATGGCTGATCGCGCAGCGTCCCGGACTGCGACTCGGGACCGTACATCATCCCTCCGATGAGGCCGGCATAGGCGTCCACCGGCTCCAGGCCGCATACCGCGGCCCAGGCAAGGGTCCAGAGCGACGCCGTCTTGTACATATTGTAACCGCCGCCGCCGGTGAGCAGCAGCCGTGGCGAAAGGGCGTTGATCGTCCTGACGGTCCGCTCGTACCCTATGCTGGTGAGGTTCAGGTGCCCCAGGAGGTCCTCCCGGTGCGTGTCGGCCCCGATCACGGCGACCACGATATCCGGGCGGAAGGCTTGAAGTATCGGCGGGACTACAGACTCAAAGGCGTACAGGTAGACCTCGTCATCGCTCGCTTCCATGATAGGGATATTGACGGTGTATCCCCTCCCCTCTCCCTCTCCGATATCCTCCACGAACCCGGACCACGGATAAATGGACATACCCGATTCATGGATGGAAACGCAGAGCACGTCGCTGCGCCCGGCGAACGCGTCGCGAATGCCGTTTCCGAAGTGAACGTCGATATCGATGTAGGCCACCCGCCTGCCGCGCCCCGTCAGCCACTCGATAGCAACGGCAAGGTCATTTATGTAGCAGAATCCCTCGGCGTGTCCGGCTCCCGCGTGGTGAAAACCTCCGACCGGATTGAATACGACGCGCGGGCCGGCATCCTCCGCTATCATCATCGCGCCCCGGTGCGTGCCCCCGGCGGCATGGAGACAGAAATCCCAGAGTCCCGGGAACACCGGGCAGTCCTCCGTGCCGAGGCCGGCCTCGAGCATTTTCATGGTAAACTCGCCCCGTTCCGAATTCCTGAGAATATCTATATACGCCCTGTCATGGAACAGATAAAGGAGTTCTTCGTCGATGGGCCCGGGGACAATGACGAGCTTGTCCGGCCCGTCGAGAAGGGAATACCGGTTGAGGAGTTCCATCATCTGCCTGGCGCGCGACGGCTTGAAAGGATGGCCGTGTCCGAAATCATAGCTGGCGAGACGATCGGAATACACGAGCACGTGGCGCAAGGCGCCGTCTTTATGTTCACTTGCTTCTGACATCATGAGGCACCATACGAATTGCGGAACAACAGTGCTTTGAAATTACAGAGCGACCGCAACGAGTACGCCGTTCAATCGCACTGCCTGCTCTTTTCGCCGGTAATGAACACGATCACTCCCGCATCCACGAGTTCCTCGAAGCCCGGGTTGTCTGCCTTCAGGGCAGATGCCGGCATTGCGCCGCTGCGGGACACGTCGAAATCGAACAACCGGTCCAGGTCAAGGATATACGAGAGGTGCACCCCCGCAAGCTTGTCCTCGATGAAGACTGACATGTTCGTTCTGTCGAGGGAGTAGGTCGCGAAATAGTGGCTCCTGGTATCGTCAAACAGCAATTCTATGCCCTTCGACGATAGAACGCTCTTTGTTTCCTCGATATTTTCACTGTGAACGCGGAAGGATTCGCCGGAGACTTTTTTGCCCCCGCCCACGAGGTGGAGGCAGCGGATATCCTTACGGTCAACTGCAAAATCCTCACGGTAATGATCGAGGATCTCGTCAATCTGCTGCAGGGCGCTTTTCTTGGCGATAATGCCATGGGGATGCTCGCGGGCGATCATGATATGATTGGCGGAAACGACATACTCGCTGTTCCTGCCGATGAATACCGTTGATATGCAGGAGCCGAGTATCAGCGAGAGCGTCTGGCCGTTCCTGATAAACCGGACCTGGTCCGGCGCGGGCATGACATACTTGTCCCGCGAATTGATGTTTTCAATACCAAGTTGCATGATGAATCTGCGACGATATGTCCAGTTTCCATACGTGACAGAATTTGTCAGTATTTTTTTATAATATACATCCGGAATATGCCGGCTTACTTCCCGCCGCTGTTCTGCTGGTCCCGCCAGAAAAAGCTCCGGTCGCGAATCTTCCGTAAAAAATCGGGGACACTCGACCGGTTGGCCAGGTTCGCGGCCCAGGGGGGGACCTGTCCGCCCGGATCGAAGCAGAGCCAGTAGGTTATGAACGACCTCTTCCCGCCGTCGCGGGGCTCTATCGTGAACCAGCCGTCGCACACCGACAGCCGGAGGACGCCCTTTTCCGGCGGAGGGCCGAAATCCCCCGCCACGGCCCAGACGAGCTTGTATTGCATCTTCTCCGGCCTGTTCATGCTCTCGTAGCGCAAAGTGTAATCCCTCTTCTTCATGAGCGGCGGAGCAACTTTCTGGTAATTGTACCAGACATTTTCATTGGCCGTCCGGTACACCGTGTCCACCTCAACGTACTTGTTGGAATCCCGGTATGTCTCCTTGTCCAGGAGGGCCTGCCACACGTTCCGCGGGGGTGACTCGATAGTATACGTCGATTTAACCTCCCGTATGGGCGAGTCCGTCACAATGCGAGTGTATATCACGATGCCGTCTTTAGTCTGGTTGATCTTTTTCCATTCATCCGGCGACCGGTCTTCGGCCGGAATGGCCGCTGCAGAGCAGAAGACGACTATCAGGCCGCATAATAACATTTTCATTGACGCCTCGCATGACTATCAGGGTAATTGCTAAATAAAAACCGGAATTCTCCCGGCGTCAAGCGAAAAGCGGCCGGGAGAACGGGCCCCGTAAGCGGCACCTTCCCGAGCAACCATCCGTATTTTGCTTGATTTTATGAGGAACGGTGCTATGCCTGATTCATGTCCCGGGCATAATACTGCGGCCCAAAGGGCGGGAACCGTCAGGGCTCTCCCCCCGCAGATATTCGACCACAGAGGAGACCGTAATGAAAACGTACAGTTCCACAGTCACGGCAGCGATCCTATCAGTCATTTTCGCCTTATCTGTCTCAGCACGTGCCCAGTTCATTACGGATGAGAACGAGGAACGGGGCCGAAAGACCATCGGAGAGCTTCGCGACGAGGGCTTGATGAAGCCGAAGGTTCGCCCCATAATCGGCATTGACGGCGGCGCCAGCGTGCGCGACGGCGCTGCCAGCGTCTCGACCATGCTCCAGATCGGCATGCAGTATGACCGGTACATCGTTACAGCCGACCCGGTCTTCATCTACCTTAACGCGCAATCGCTCCAGGGGAAAAAAAACATGACGCGCTATTTCCTCAGGACAAAAACAAGCGGGCAGGTCTACGAGTTCGCGCTTCCCGTCAAATTCAACTACGTGATCCTCAACATGGAGAAATACCAGTACGCCCCCTATGTCTCTGCAGGCGCCGGATACAGCTTCCGAAGCTTCGCACTGGACGGCTCGTCGTTCATCAGCCATACAAGCCGGGCGTTCGATCTCCATTCGTTGACGCTGAATTTCGGGTTCGGCTTTTTAGTGAAAACCACCGCTGAGACGAAATTCAATGTGGGGATAAACGGGGTATCGTATTTTAACACCCGCTCGGGCATCTTCGATTACGACACGACCGGCGCCTCGCTCCACTTCGGCATGATGGTTTTCATTCGGTAGGACGGCCCATCAGCGGCACCCGGCGTCTATGCCGTTTACGTACACGGGGGCAAGCGAGCCCGCCATCTCCGACCCGCCGAACAGGCCCGCACGGGAAAATGCCGCCGGGTTTTCGCGATAGAGCGCATTCCACCTCGCGAGAAAAACAGAGGAAAGGGGACGATAGGACCAGTGCCACTTCTCCTCGTTGTACCCGGCCGTCCGCCCGGCGGTATACGGCTGGCAGAAACCGAACCTTCCCGCGTTGGCCTTCATCCAGGCACACAGGACCCTCCCCTCGCCGCTCTTAAAATACGCGTTGTTCAGAACATTGAGGTCGACGTCAGTGCCCCAGTGATGGCGCGACGTGCCCGGCATCGAAGAGTACTTCAGTATCTCGACCGCTCTCTTGAGCCGGTCCGGTATGGCCTTCGAGAGGTCGGCACCCATGACTTTCGTCACGCCGTTCCACTTGCCGTCCCATATGCGCTTCTGGTCGTCGTAGGTTCGGGTTGAACTCTGGACCCAGAATGGCGCCTTCGGGTGATCCTTGTGAAACGCGTCATAGAGCTTCTTCAGTTCAACCGCCGCCGCCCGGCGGAGATAATGCCGCCGCCCGCCTGTCGGGACCCCGACATCGGAAAGACTGACAAACGACTCATGCCGCGCCGGATTGAAGCGTCCGGTCAGGTAATCAGCCGGCGACACCGGGCCGAACAGTTGTGCGCCGTCATCAGCCGCCGCGCAGCCGAGGAGTGAGAGGGCGCAGAGAAACGACAGTGTGAATATTCGCAGCATTATGCCTCGCTTCAAAGGCGCTGTCCCAAAAGTCGGTTGCAGCGCCCCCCAACCCCCCAGAGGGGGGCTTTAATAAAACAGATATGAGACCTTTTCCCCCTCTCCCTCTGGGAGTCAGCAGCTTGAACATCCGTGTACGCTGCTGCATTCGTGACATCCTGCCACTCAGTGGCCGGGGGGAGCAAGTCCCCCTTCGGGGATTTAGGGGCTTCTTAGACAGCCCCTCCCGGATCAGTAGACGAACTTCCTGGCCCGGATATTGAGGATAATGCCGATGCTGATCATCGACATGAGGAGATTCGACCCGCCGTACGACACGAAACAGAGCGGGAGCCCCGTTACCGGCATGATCCCCACCGCCATCCCGATGTTGACCAGGACATGGAAAAAGAAGATCGTCGTTATCCCGCTCGCGAGCAGCGCCCCGAACTTGTCCTTGGCCTCAAAGGCGGTCTGGATGCAGCGGAATATGATAAACCCGAAAAGGGATATAAGGACTATTCCGCCGAACAGGCCCCACGCCTCGGCCACCACCGAGAATATGAAATCCGATGTCTTCTCCGGGAGGAACCCGAGCTGGGATTGCGAGCCCTTGAGAAACCCCTTGCCGAAGAACCCGCCGGAACCGATGGCGATCTTCGATTGTATAATGTTGTAACCCGAACCCTGGGGGTCCAGATCGGGGTTCAGAAAAACGAGGATCCGCCTCTTCTGGTAGACCTTGAAGAGATTCTGGATCAGGACAGACGCCAGGAGGCCCAGTGACAGGATTGCGCCCGGGATATAGATCTTCCGTAAAAATTTCTTCACCGAAAAGAAATGAAACATGAACGCTGCGATCGTGATCACGAGCAGGACGCTGGAGACGATCAGGATGAGGTTCACGTCCTTGAAAAAATCGAGGATGAAATTGGAACTCTCGGCGCCGATCCACTCGCGGTAGGTCAGGATCATGGGGACAACCATCGCGATGGCGGCGATCAGTATGATGGATACCAGATGGGAGACATCCGCGCCGCCGACAAAAAGCATCGTCAGGAGGATCGGAATGAAAATAATGGCCGTTCCGAAGTCCGGCTGATTCAGGATGATAATGATCGGAATGAACGTCAGAATCGTCGGCACGATCAGCTCGCGGAGGCGGTTGATATCGCGCTCGCGGATCTCCAGGTACTTGGCCAGTATGATGACCAGGGCCAGCTTCATGAACTCCGAGGGCTGTATCGAAAAAACGCCGAAATTGAGCCAGGCCCTGGTGTTGCGCACCGGCGTCCCGAAGATAGTCGTAATTATCAGCAGCACCAGGACTACGATATATATATGAAGGGAAAACTCCCCCAGCGCCTGGTAGTTGATGATGGTCAGACCGATCATTAAAATCAGCCCGAAAATGAACCACAGGATCTGCTTGCGATAAAGGCCGCTGTTCATCTTGTCTATCGGGTCAAAACCGGCGCTGTAGATCATCAGAATGCCGATGGCCACGGCAACCATAACCGCGATGACCAGGAGATAGTCCATCCTGGTTAATCCTTCTTTATTGAAAAGCATATGTCCTCGTACAATTACCGACCCCCCTCACCCCCGCCCCCTCTCCCGCAGGAAGAGGGGCGAAGAGCGCCTGAGCGGTCTCATAATCAATGCCTTACAGGCTAACACTTACAGTTTAATCCCCGGAGGATTACCATATGTCTTTTTAACGGCCGCGGCATCTCTGCCAGCAACCTGCCCCGGCGCGGGAACCGCCGCCTGCTTTGCCTCCGGCTGCTTCCTTAACGGAGAGTCCTGCTTCTGCCGGGACGCGGCGGTAAAATACCCGAGCTCATGCAGCTTCGCAAAAATACGTTCGGCGATCGGGACGGCGCTCGCCGCGCCGGCAATGCCGTATTCTATCAGGATGGCAGTGGCGACCGCCGTTTCAGGAGGCCCGTCATACGGCGCGTAGCCGACGAACCAGGCGTGCTGTGAGTACTTTTCCTGCCTGATTGAACGCGTCTGCGCCGTCCCGGTTTTTCCGGCGACCGGAACTTTTAGATAGCCGAGGCGGCCCGATGTTCCGCTAGTGACGCTGAGCCGCATCCCCTTCTTGACCGCCTGTAATGTAAGGGGGGAGAGCGGTATCTCCCGGACCTTCTCCCGATGCATGGCCGTGATAACGCGATTGTTATCGTTGGTGCGTATCTCCTTTACTAGATGGGGGCGGTAGACAATGCCGTTGTTTACCAGCGCCGAGACAAATTCGCACATTCCTATCGGCGTCACGTGCAGGAAGCCCTGCCCTATCGACATGTTAACGGTGTCACCGTCGAACCAGGGCTGACCAAACACTTTGTATTTCCATTGCCTGGACGGCACAAAGCCGGCCACCTCGCCCGGGATATCGATGCCCGATTTCTGGTTGAGGCCGAAGTCCTCGGCGTATCTCATCATGATCGTGGGGCCGGTCAGGAGCCCGAGCTGGTAGAAGTAGACGCTGCACGACTTGGCGATCGCCCAGTGGAGGTCAACAGTCCCATGGACATCGTAATCGTAAAACACATGGTCACGGTACCCCTTCAGGACGAACTTGCCCGGACAATAATAGGTCTTATCCGGCGTCGCCTTCTCGGTCTCGAGCGCCGCAACGGCGGTGACGAGCTTGAAGGTCGACGCGGGAGGGTATTTCGACTGGATCACCCGATCCAGGAAGGGCCTCTGCTTATCGTTTTGGAGCTTCTTAATGATGGCTGCGTTGTTTTTTGATATAATAAGGTTCGGGTCGAAATCGGGCTTGCTCAGAAGCGCGATCACCTCGCCGGTTGAGGGCTTCAGGACTATCGCGGCGCCCTTCATGCCCTTCATTGCGTCATATATGATCTTCTGAATATTGTAATCAATGGTGAGGACCAGGTTGTTCCCGGCCACCGGACGCTGCCCGATCTCCTCCCCCTCCGTTCTCTGTCTGACATCGACAATCCGGCGGACGTACCCGTCCCGCCCGCGCAGGAGCGGATCGTACTGCTTCTCGATACCCGATTTCCCGATCTTCTGATAGTGCTTGTAGCCTTCGGATTTCAGGCGCCTGTATTCGGCATGGCTTATGCTCCCGACGTAGCCGACAGCGTGGGCGAACATCTCGCTGAAATTATAGACCCGTACCGAAGCGTCCTCCCAGTCGATATTGGGGAACTTTTTCGGATGGGAGGCGATTTTCACGATGGTGTCGAATTCAACGTCCTCTTTTAACACCACCCGCTCCCACGGGTTGCCGCTATTGATCTCATCGATTATCTCGTCTTTATCGATTTTCAGAAGACGCGACAGAAGGTCGAGGATCTCGTATAATTTTTTTTTTGATTTGAATTTTGCCGGAATGGTCGTCAGGTTAAAAGACGCCCGGTTTGAGACGAGGACGACGTTCTTTTCGCCCTCCTTGAAGTTGCGGTCGTATACATCGCCCCGCGCCGCAGGGATGGGGATATTGCTCTCCATATTAATCCGCGCCCTTGCCTGGTACTCTTTCCCCTGTATCACCTGAAGGTTGAGCAGTTGAAGTATCAGGGCGGCGAATGCCACGGCGGCGACCGCCATGTAGAAATACATCCTGACCCGGAAGGCTTCCTGCAGCTTTGCCCGCAAAGACGATTGCATCAGCATATTACAGGTACCCCTCTTTCTCCAGCTCACCCTCGAAAATCTTGTCGAATATGAAAAATAGCGGCGGCGCGAGCAGGGCATTGTAAAAAGACTCGGGAAGAATTATGCTCAGGATGGAAGAAGCCGACGCCTCGTGAAACACGTAGCACATAAAAAGGGTGATAAAGCCCTTGGCCAGCGACGCCACGAACAGGAGGAGCGACGTGGTGAGTATATTGCTCTTGAAGAGTGACCTGCCGAACATTCCCACGATAAAGGCGACCGCCACCTTGGGGAAGGTGAGAAGGCCCAATGGAGAGTTCGACACCGCGTCGTGAAGCAGACCGCCGATGAATGCCGTCACCTCCCCGTAAAAAGAACCGAAGCAGTAGGAAAGGTAAACCACCGCGATAAATATGAGATCCGGCTTGACACCCGCGATACGAAGGACGTCAAACGAGGTGTGGCCCTGAATCAGCAGGGAAACCAGTATTATCACCCCGGTGAACACGTATGTTAGTATCATTCGTTTTTCTCTTCGTCAAATATTTCGAACAGATCCTTGTCGATGTCCTTTTTGATCACGAAGACGTCCTCCACAAGATCATAATCGACCACCGGCTTCACCATGGCGCGCTGGTACGCGCTCGATTCCAGCGAGTAGGATTTAAGGACCGTGCCCACCACCAGCCCGGCCGGAAAGACGCCGCCCTGGCCCGAGGTGATCACCACGTCGTTGAACTTGATAAAGGCGGCGCGGCTGATGTAGTCCATCTTGCAGAGATTCGAGTTTCCCGAATAGCCGCAGAGGAGGCCCGGGAACCTGCTCTCCTGCAGCTTCACCCCGATCCTTACTGCGGGAGAGATAATCGGCGCAATGCGGGATATGCTTCCGCGCACCTCGATCACCGTACCCACGACGGCTTTCTGCCCTCCCTGGTACGCTATCACCGGCATGTTCTCCCTTATCCCGTCCGATGCACCCTTGTTAATGATGATGGTGCGGAACCAGTTGTCCGGGTCCTTTGAGATAATGGACGATGGGATGGAGTCGTACTCCACCCGCTCCTTCATGCCGAGAAGCTCGCGGAGCCGGTCGTTTTCCCGCCTGATCTCGCTCATCTCGTCTGTCATCGATTCGTACTGCTGGAGCTTGGCGCGGGTCTTCATCAGCTCGTCGCGCACCTCGGTGAGCTCGGTGAACCCGGCCCATATCCGCGAAATACCGCCCTGCACGCCGTTATAGGCCTTCTGGAAGGGCATGGTAACCGCGCTGATTATTCCCTCAAAAGAAAGGGTGAACGTGGTCGACTGGAGCGAGAGTGAAATGATGCAAAACAGAGTAAACGATATGAACGCGACAACGCTTTTATTTCGTATTATAAATTCCAATTCTGATGGTTCTCTTAGCTGCTAATTTATCGCCCGTGCGGCTAAAGCCGCAATTTTAGTGAGGCTAAAGCCTCATGCTATTTAAGGTTCGCCCGGTACAGGTGCTTCAGCTCCTCGAGGAATTTGCCGGCGCCCAGCACGACGCAGGTGAGCGGATTTTCGGCAAGGATAACCGGCACGCCCGTCTCCTTGCTGATGAACTTGTCGAGCCCTTTTAACAGCGAGCCGCCGCCGGTCATGACAATACCCCGCTCCACGATATCGGCGGCGAGTTCCGGCGGTGTCTTTTCCAGCGCATGCTTGATGCCGTCGAGCACCTGATCAACCGGCTCCTTGAGGGCCTTGCGCACCTCTGTAGAATCTATCTCCAGTGTCCGGGGAAGGCCGGAAATGGCGTCCCGCCCCTTCAGCTCCATGGTTTCGATTTTTTTCTCAGGGAAGGCGTTCCCAATCCTGAACTTGACCTCCTCTGCCATCCGCTCGCCGATGACCAGGTTGTACTGCGTCCTCATGTATTTTATTATAGCGTCGTCGAATTCGTCGCCGGCGATACGGAGGGAGTCCGCTATAACCATGCCGCCCAGCGATATAACGGCGATCTCCGTCGTCCCGCCCCCCACATCGACCACCATATGGCCCGCCGGCTCATGGATGGGGATATTGGCGCCGATGGCGGCCGCAAGGGCCTCCTCGATCAGAAATATCTCCCGTGCCCCGGCCTGCTCTGCCGATTCCCGCACCGCCCGCTTCTCCACTTCGGTGATTCCCGACGGGACGCCAATGACGACCCGGGGCCGGACCAGGGTCTTCCTTTTATGCACTTTTGTGATGAAATACCTGATCATCTTTTCAACGGTTTCGAAGTCCGCAATAACGCCGTCTTTCATCGGGCGGATTGCGACGATGTCGCCCGGGGTCCTTCCGAGCATCCTCTTGGCCTCATGGCCGACGGCAAGGACCTTGCCGGTGCTTGTCTGCACCGCCACAACTGAAGGTTCTGACAGCACTATCCCCTGGCCCTTCACGTGGACCAGGGTGTTCGCGGTTCCGAGATCTATGCCCATGTCGTTGGAAAACATTCCATACAGCGAATCAAGAAACATGAATAAACTCCTCTGATTGGTTGCGCCAAAAATATGTGATTCTGATAAATAAAAGCCCCCTCCGGGGGGTCTGGGGATTATGGTCAAAATCCCTGAATCGCGCGCTATAAGACATTATAATTCATTGATAACTCAGGCTTTCTACTACAATAAGTACGTTTTTTGTCAAGTGATTATCATTATTTACACGAATTATTCAATTGTTGATAAAAAAAATTCCGGACGTATGCGGCAGTATGCCGCCCGAACGGGCTCTTCACTACATGGTACCGAGCAGTTCTCTGACCTCGGTATTCTTTCCGTCGGAAGTAAGCACGTCGCTCCAGATTGCCCTGGCCTTATCCTTCTCGCCCATCGCCGAATAGTTTTTCCCGATCCATATTTTAGGAGTGCTGTCTTTTTCATCAATCTTCAGCGCATAACCGAACTGTTCAATTGATTCCCTGTAGAGCGACCGGTTGAAATAGATCTTACCGAGATTAACGTGAACAAGTTTTCGTATGTTTTCATCAGACGTCCTCGCGAGGACATCCTTGTAGCTAACGATCGCGCCGGTATACTTCTTAGCCGTCCTCTCCGCGGTGGCGTAAAACAGAAGGCCCTGTATATTGTCCCTCACCATCCCGTGCTTTAACAGGTGCTTCAGCCCATAATCCTCGTGCCGGTTCAGGATGTTAATGACCGAGTAAAACCTTATATTCTCGATATTATCCGGCTTAATTGAGTCGCCGATATTTTCAATCATCTGGAAAATCTCGGTTGGCGAATGATAGTCGGTATAAAAACCGGACCTGGCAAGCATCAGACTGCGTTCACCATCGAGATCACCATTTTTAATGGCTGCCCCCTTCTTGATGTCCTTCATGGCCTTGAGGAACTCGTCCCTGGCCTCTTTGCCGATGTCGCGGGCGCGATCATTGATGAACAGCTCTGAAAAATTACCGGGCAGGTACGTCTCGCCGAGGAGGAAGTGGATCTCCCCTGATGTGAAAAACGCGTCCGGATCCACCTGATGCTCGTCCTTGTACCGCTCGTAGATATCAGCCAGGTCCGACAGCGCCTCGCGTCTCCTGGCTGCGTCCTTGATCTGCCGCATGGATGCTATCTTCTTTTCCAGCTTGGTCTGGGTGTATTTCCAGAACGCAAGATGGTGGCGATACCTGACGCCGAAAAACGAGGCGGCGCCGATTAATATGAGCGCAAGGAGAACCTTGTAAACGCTCCTCCCCTTTTTTTTGCTTTTATACCTGTCGTACATGTTACGACGAACTCCTCAGGTATGCCGCGTACGCGCTGTCGGCCGCTTCGATAAACCCGCTCCCGTTTTCCACGATGAAAAGCTTGACCACATCGCTCCCGTCAATAAAGAGCGCCAGGAACTTATTCCCGGCCTTCATGCCGCTTAGCCTGGTAAAATCGTACCGGTACAGCTTCTTCCCGAGGAAAAAGTTGATGCCTCCCTTCTCCACGGCAAGGCGGCCGCTTCCGATCCGCTTGATATTTTTATACTCTTCCAGGCTGGGATCGATGCTGCCGGATTCATTGTTGTAATCGATCACGTGGGAACTGTCTTCGAACAGAACGGCAAGCTGTTCCGCCTGGGTAGCGGGAGCTTTACGCATCACAGGGGCGCTTTCAACCTCAGGCTTCTTCGCCCCGCGGTTTTCCGCAACAGGCGGCCGCGGAGCCGGGGAGCGCATACGCAGAGGACGGGAATTCACATCAGGCCCGGGTGAGCCAGCGCTGCCGATGGCAGGACCGGCAACGGGACGCGTTGGACGCCGCACGGGGGCGGTGACCCCTGGCGACGAAGCCACGGGCGATTCCCGCCGTCTCCTGGCGTCCACAATCAGGGAATACGCAAAAATGAGTATTCCCAGGAAAATAATCCCCAATGATATATATAACATACCCTACCGCGAGGCCCTGTTAATATGATTTTCGAAACAAAAATGCGCCCTGTCAAGAGTTTTTTATCGCCCAGAGACCTACCTTGAGGTACGGTTTTGCCGCAGTAGCAAAGTCAGATGATTCACTGGCCAAAAACTCGAGCCGCCATCCATCGGGATGAAACGAGAGGTATTGCTCACGGGAAACGGAATACGAATTCACCGAGGTAAGGACATATCCTTCCGTGACCAGTCCATTCACCAGGCCAAGCGATTCACGGTAATTCCTTTTTAAGGAGAAGGTCCTTCTCCGGTTGCGGGAAAACGTGGGGGGATCGAATATGACAAAGGAAAAGCTCTTCCCCTGCCTATTGAACCGCCTGAGCCATTCAATAGAATCTCCGTAGATAAAATCCCTGTCGTCGATTTTCAGCCCATTGAGGGCGTAATTTGCCTTTGCCCGACCGAGGACGCCCTTCGATAAATCGACATTCACCGCCCCGGCGACTCCGTGTTTGATCGCATGAACCGAAAACAGGGCCGTATAACTGAAGAGGTTGAGCATGATATCGGACGGCCGGTAATAGCCGGTCAGCCTTTCCCGGACCTCCCGCATATCAAGAAAAATACCGGTACTCTGACCGCCCACCAGATCGACGGCGGCCAGGACCCCGTTCTGGCGCACCTGGCAGTTCCCCGGTGGCCAGGATCCCTCGATAAGGGAGCTTTTCATCGCTGCGGATATGTCCCGGTCGTCCGACGGCTTGAGCCGTTTTTTCAGAAGCAGGCCGAGGGGACGGGCGGGGAGGAGGTCCGCCGACCGCTCGATTGCAAGGGCAATTTCATCAGTTGCCGAATATAGATCCCTGCTGAAGTACTGGATCAGCATATATTCGCCGTACCAGTCAATAATGAGGCCGGGTATGCCGTCGCCATCGCCGTTAAAAAGGCGGAAGCAATTCGTGTCCGGATCTTTCATCAGGCGGCTTCGTTTTTCGAAGGATTTCCGTAGGGTAATTTCGATATCCATCGCGGAGTGTGCTACTGCAGCGCCGACATTATTGCGTTCATCCGCTCGCCAAGGGCGGCAAGGTCGCCCTTCTGTATTAGCCCGGCATCAACGACATATGACATGCCGACGGAGACGACCCGGTCCGCTTTCAGATAGTCGAGGTAATTGTTCTGATTTACGCCGCCGGTCGGCACCAGGTGGAAGTTTTTTGTCTTGAAGGGCGCGGCAACGGCCTTGATATATTCAGGGCCGCCCAGGAGCGAAGCCGGGAATATCTTTATCACATTGCACTTCTTGAGGGCCGTGTTCAGTTCCGTGGGCGTTGCAACGCCGGGGATGAAGGGGACGCCGCATGATGCCGCATAGTCGATGAGCTCGAGGTCCATGCCGGGCGCCACGCAGAATGAAGCGCCGGCGTCAATCGCCCTTTTCAACGCATCGATCGAAAGGAGGCTCCCGGCACCGACAGTGAATCCGGGGAACTGCTCCGCCACGGCCGCGATGCTTTCGGCCGCGCTCTCGGTCCTGAATGTTACTTCCAGAATTCCGTAGGAGTGTTTCTGGAGGAGTTCCGCGATTTTAACGGCTGATTGCGGGCTTGCAAACTGCGCTACCGGTATGACCCTGTTCTTCTTGAGAATGTCCGCAAGCTCGGCCGCCACGCTTTACTCCTCCCAGAATTCTATCAGATCATCGGGTAGGATAATTCGATCTGATTCCCGTCCGGGTCCAGGAAAACAACGGTTTTACCTTTCCTGATATTTTCCGGCCCGAAAATAATCTCGATATCGCGCTCCTGAACCTCTTCAACAGCGTCCTCGAAATCCTCCTCGTCCACATAGAAAGCTATACGGCCCCGGGAGTTCTCGGAATTCTTGAAGCCGGGCACTTCGTAGAGACCGATGCTGATATCTGCCACCCTCATGAATGCGAGACCTGGAGAGCTCGCCTTGTCGATGACATCGAAATCAAACAAATCTTTATAGAATTTTATTGATTCTTCAAGGTTTGATACGGTAATCCCTATATGGTTTACACTTTCTATTACTATCATTGCTACCTCTTGGAACACATTGATATGGAGTTGTATACGGGACGGCGAAAATTTAGCGCTCCCCGAGATACTTGAAAGGCGGGAATTATCCCGCCTTGAAGCTCTATTTTTCAAATGATATTGATTATGTCAATCAATATACACCGATATTGGCGAAAAAAAATCCAAAACTGGGCTCATTAATTTAAAAATTTTTTACGCATGCCAACTCCGTCCGTTTATGTATGATAGGAAGAAAATTCCGGGGGGATATGATGGAAACAACGCTTAATGTTCACGAAAAAGTTCTTGAAAAAATTGAGTCAGCTGCAGCTTCCGCAGGAATGGGCAGATCAACGTTGATAATCAGGCTGATTAAAATGGCAATGGATGATATTCCAAACCCCGCCCGCATGGGCTCCAACGTCAAATATCAAAAAAGGTGCAGTCCTGATGAATGGCGCCCGGTCCACCTGCAGTTGAGAATTGATGATTATGAGTATTTCCAGGATCTGAGGAGGTTGCGGAAGATGTCGATTTCATTTATTCTGGCATATTCTGTTGAAAAATTCCTTCCACAGCTTTTAGAAAAAAAAGATACCGATAACTATCGGTATCAAAATTATATTGTCATCAGAGAAATCATTGAAAATATCATATCATGGAGATTCATATGGGGATACCCACCCAATCTTGAAAAACATCTCCAATTTTCATAGCTCCCCACTCACTTTTTCCCATCATCATAGAGAATGGTAATTTTATCCAGATAGAGGTGTATAACATCGCCATGCGCGTCCCAGTCGAGCTTAAAATTCTTCAGCTTGCCCCTGACCGCGAAGAGCGCGCCGGAGCGCCACCACCCCTTCATGGGAGCATAGTTCTTATCGGCCATCTGCTTAAGGGATTCCGGGTCGATCTCGCCGTGAATGTAGAGCCAACGGCCGCTGAGAAAAATGCAGACAACGTCCTTATCGTATAGTCTTTCGGGCGAGGAGAGCGTGAAATCGCTGCCCGTGGTGATCTCTTTTCCCAGGAGCCTGATAAGCAGTCGCCTGAGCTTGCCTTCATGGTAATGCTTGCTCCCGAACAGCCCCAGGCGCCACTTTTCATACTGATTCTGGATCAGAAAAAAGTTCCGCAGCCCCTCAGGGACATCTTCCGCGCTCAATTCAGCGCCGGTCGTCAACGGCGTTTCGAAGAAGGCGGGATAACCGATAACTATCGCCCCGCAAAAAAGACCTATCATGCAGCATCGCCTTAATCTCATGGCTACTGCAGCCTCCCCCCTTCCTCTCCCGGGACGCGGATATCGATAACCCCGTAGCGCTCCTCGTATTCCTTCAGGTTCTGCCCCAGGGCCATCATGAAACGCTTGACGTGAGCGGGCGTCAGGATGACCCGCGACATCAGCTTGCCGAACCCGGGAGGCGGCGCCGGGTGGACGAAGATGAAATCGAACACAAACTCGTCCGACGAGTGGCTTATGTTGGAAAAGTTCGTAAAAATCCCCATGGCGACGTTCTCGTCGACCTTCACCTCTATCTTCATGTCCTTGTCCTTCGGGTTCATATACGTCTCCTTGCAGATAAACTGTACGCGCTCTGGGCCGTATTACACGTAAACATTCTTTTTTGAGAACAACCCGCCCGTGGCGGGCTGTCCGCTCTATCATCCCAATTGATAAAAAAATAATGGCAAAGGTGGGAAAAAATTCAATAACAATTTAGTCAGAGCGGCATTAAAAAGCACCGGAGGCGCATCACCGTGTATATCTTTTCAATAATTGCACAACCCGCACCTTTTTGGCCTTCTCAGCGTAATCAAGAGGAGTCATGCCTTTCTCGTCCTTGATGGTGATGTCCGCGCCGTTCTTGAGCAACAGCTCAATTATTCTGATATTGCCGACAAAAACGGCTCTGTGAAGCGGGGTCTGTTTTTCCTTGTTTTGAATATTTACGCTGGCTCCTTTTTGCAATAAATAGCTTGTTTCCTGAAAAAGTTCACCAGAGATTGTTTTAAAAATTGGAGTATCTCCATAATCAAAATCTACAGAATCAATACATACATCGAGATCTTCAATTACAAATCTGATTATATTAAATAACCTAGAATAAACAGCAGTAAATAACAATTGGCTATCACAACTTCTATTAACGTAAACACCTTGACTAATCAAATATAAAATTATTTTTATATTACCATTATAAATAGCATCGCTTAAACAATGTCTATTTTCATTTTCTGTATCAATCCTTGCTCCATTTATAATAAGCAATTTAACGATTTCAAGGCTGCTACTTTTTATAGCACCATTTAAAGGATATTCGTCATGTGATAAAAATTGCTTTTTATAATTAACATCAACCCCTTGATTAATCAATAATAATACTCTTTGATACTCTCCTTTCATAGATGCCTGGTACAACTGATCACCCAAATCTTCAACTATATTTGTTGTTGCACAACCAGACGAGAAAATCAATAATATTAAAAATATAATTATAATTCTCATTTATCTTTTGACCTATTATATTCTTCTCTTACTTTACTTCTGTCATAAGGTTTTACACCCGGTATCAACTTACCATTAATATCATACATTTTCTGATTTTCAAATATCTGATCTGGTAATGCTAAAAATGATTTACCAAGTTTAGCATTCTTGTCATCCTCATACGCCCAGGCGATAACCTCGGTACATACCATTTTATTATCGCCATCCTTAAACTTCCCTAAATTTCTCTTCCAGTTTTTACTATTGGTGAGCAAACTCCATGCGCCGCCGACCGCTCCAAGAAGCCCCTTCATGTCATATTCAAAATTGTCTTCTTTCATTGCCTTATCTAGCTTATTGATAGCATTCTTTCCTTCCTCTACCGTACCAACCCTGAAAAATCTATACTGGTCTATAGTTTCATATTTATTATATTTCGTCCATTTTTCTTTTTTTGGATCCCATTCCATGCTTCCTTCCTTGCTAATAATCCTTTCCACGATTTTATCACCCTGGATATCAGTAACCATCACTCCGACGACTTGGCCTTTATACTTAAACGACTGTTGCACCATTGCTGAATGGCCGAGCCTGCAACTGGTCTGCGAAAGTATCCTGTTTGATACTTCCGCGCCAAGCTTCGCTACAACACCCGCCTTTTCAGCCATTATCTGATCTTTAGGGCTTTCGGCCCGCATCATAAAATCCCCGATCCTCGCCTCCTCCATGCCTATCTCAACATGCCCGGTCGGGTCCTTGTACATTATCGGGTTGTTGGAGCAGTACGCGTACCGGTTCCAGGCCTGTGTGTTCGTCTCGCTCGATATAACGGTGTCGGCCGTCACAAAACGCGCGATGTCCGGGTCGTAGTGGCGCGCGTTATAGAAGTAGTACCCGGTCTCCCGGTCCAGCTCCTGGCTGTTGTACTTGGGCGCGTGGCCCCGGTCGCCCTCGGTGATCCATGTCCCGCCGAAGGGGAGGTACTCGTTCTGCGACACGATCATCCCCGCATGGTCGAGCGTGACGGTGACGCTGTCGACCTGGTCCGTCAGGTAGTGGAACGGCCTCCCGCCGGGAGCGACCGCGGCAATCCTCACGCCGTTCAGGTATATATGGCTGACCCGCATAGAGGACCCTGGTATTGGACGGCCGTCAATATCTTTTTGTGTCTCCAGGGTGAGGTACATGGAGGGCGATATCGTCTCCACGCTCCGGGCCTCGCTGCCGGCCGGCCTCGCGGAGACCTTGCGCACCCTGAACCCCTGTTCGTCGTAATCGTACCGGCCGAGCTCCTCGCCGGTGTCCGGGTCGGTCGCCAGGCGGATGCGGTTCAGGGAATCGTACGCCATCCGCTTTGCCATGTTTTTCTCCCGGTCGCGCTGGTATGTCATGTTCCCGGCCGCGTCGTATTCCATCTCGTAGCGTCCGGGGAGCCGCGCCGTGCCTATGGCGGTCGCTGCATGGTTGGCGTACGTGTACTCCCACCGGTCGTCGACCGCGCCGGTCTCACTATCATACACCGTCCTGGCCGTGAGATTGCCGCCGGGCGAATACTCATACCCGATTTCAAATTTCTTTGATATAACGGCGCCTGTATCCGGCGCTTCTGCAATCCCCGGATTTAAATCCGGGGATTGCAGAAGCGTTTTATTATAATCACCCCGCGCGTGCGCCAGCCGGTTCAGGCCGTCATACTCGTAATCGTAGCGAATGAGCCCCTCGCACGCCCCTTCGGCGTCGACGTTCGGGGCGTTTTCGATGGCGGCGATGCTGTCGTCCGGCCTGAATTCGTACGCGACGTCCTGCACCTTCCACTCCTCTCCATTGTGGCGCGCCACGGTCAGAAGGCGCTCAAGCCTCCCTCTGCGATCATACGTATAAGCGGTAACGGCATTGTTGCCGCGGCTCATTTCTATCATGCGCCCGAACTCGTTGTAGCGGACATTCTTCACGATATCCAGCGTCTCGCCGCCATTGTCGGCCGTGATTGATGTCACGCCCATGGCGCAGCGGCCGTACGAGACGGCCATGCCTTTTCTCGCGTGCGGCTCTCGCGGGTATTCGATCAATATTTTTCTTCCTAAAAGATCATATTGATATCGAGTTATATATCTCCCCTCTCCCCGTGGGAGAGTGGTCGGGGGTGAGGGTTTCATAACTCGCGTCTCCTCCTTCACCCTCCCGATTTTATCATAGCAGAATTTCTTCGCCGACACCGGATCCTCGATGTACGCCACCCTCCCGAGTGCGTTCGCGCATCCCCTGTACGAATCGTACACGTACCTGACCGTCCCTTCGTCTCCCGGAAGTCGCTTCACGGTCATCCGGCCCAGCCGGTCGTATTCAAAGGCCGTGACGCGGCCGAGTGCGTCGGTCACGGCGGCAGGCTCGCCGAAGGCGTTGTAATCGAGGCGCGCGTATCCGAGGTCCGGGTCGCTCGATTCCGTTACCCGGCCGAAGGCGTCGTAGCGCCATGCCGCCACGTTGCTGCCGGATGTGTCCTTCACGCCGGGCGCGAACAGCGACGCGTCCACTTCCCGTAGCGAGGGGCTTAAGCCCCTCGCTACGGGAAGATCAAATTTCTTCACCCTGTTGCCCGCGATATCATACACGAACCCGATCATCGCGCTCACAAACGCGCCGGCCCCTGAGCCTGTGCCGAGCGAAGCCGAGGCATCGCCGATGCCCGAATCCCCGGCATAGAGAACGAGCCCCCGTCCGTTCCTGACGACCCGCTTGGACCTTTCGAGGCTGTTGGTTTCAATAACTTCCCATGGATCATGGTAGACAAACGACGTCGACGCCTCCGGCTCGCCGTCATACGCCGGGGGGAGGGTGATTTTTGACGGGCGTCCGGACCCGTCATACTCTGTCACGGTCGGGTTCTTCTCACGGAGGTGGGGGACGAACCGCCCGATCTCGTCATCGGCCGCCCAATCCGGCTGGCTGCGCCGCGTTACGCGGCCAACCCGGTCGTAGGTTACCATGCCCGTCTTGATGTACCGCCTCCCCGGCTCGCCGGTCGCGCTCCGCAGCGTGTGGAGCTTGCGGCCCATGCCGTCGGCGAACACGCGCGTTTCTATCATGCCCGGCCCCATGCCGAGGGCGCCCGAAGCGCCCGTGTACTGCCGCACTATGCCGCTCAGGGGGAACGCGTCCGAATAGGCGTACTCGTTCAGGGTCTCTGTCCCGGCATCGGTATCGGCCCGCTCGCGCGCCAGCCGGCCCAGTCCGTCGTACTCGAAATAGGCGCTGTTGCCGTTCGGGTCGGTCTTCTTCACCGGCGCGCCGAAAGCCGGCCCATACCCGATCTCATATACTGTGGAAAAAATTACCGCGTCGCCAAGAGCCCGCTCCTCCACGACGAACTGACGGAGCTCCCCGTCGTAGGCCTTCTCCGCGATCCGTGCCGGGCTCCCGCTCGCGTTGGTCTCCCGCACCCTGTTGCCGCACCCGTCATAATAGTATTCAATTATTTTATCGGACACGGGAGCAAGCCCCGATCCGGTGTACGACACGAGCTCGCGAACGACGTTTCCCCGTTCGTCGTACTCGTATGATACCGTTGTCTCATGGTCCGTGCCGGCGAGGTTCTTCCGGTACGCGGCCCTCATCTCGTTCGTGGCCTGGATGTTTTCGAACCGGGTACTTGTCGATGCGGTCACCGGCGCGTGGGCCGCGTCCGAGTAGTGGTCGGTCACGCTCTCGGACGCGCCGGTCATCTCGTACTTCCCGGAAACAAGCTCGATGCTCGAGGTACGGGTCTCCACGAGTACGCCACGGGCGTACCTGCGCGTTTCAGTAGGCTCTACAAGATAACTGCACGCCGTCCCCCCCTCTCCCTGCGGGAGAGGGGCCGGAGGTGAGGGCTCGATTACCCGCACGGTGTAGTCATGTTCACTCCTTTCATACTCGACATGGTCAGACCCTATCCGCCTCGTCTCCCTGACCGCGCCGCCAAGGGCCCGGTTCATCCTGAAGTCGTCGTACGGCATCGCATGATAGCGGCTCACGGTCTTCGCGCCGTACGCGTCCGTGACCGTAAACTCGCCGAAGCCGAAGCAGTCGCTCTCGCGGACGCCGTTCACAAAGGCCGAAAAGGAAGAGCCGTTTTTGTATCCGTACCGGGCGACCACGCTGCGGCCGAGGCCGTCGGCGACCTCCAGCCGCGAGCAGACGCGGTAGTTCATCGGGAGGTCCGGCACGCCGTCCCCGCCCGTGTTGTCAAAACCGGACGAGTTGACGTACTCCATCGCGTACGATCCGCCGATACCGTTCTTCACGCCGGTAAGGAGGTCGGGCACGGCCCCCTGGGTCAGGGCGAAATACCAGCTCCGCTCTTTCAGGTGGAAAAAGCCGATATCGGTCTTGCCGTCGCCGTTGTAGTCGCCCTGGAGCCACGCGAAGGGATAGACCTTCCTCATTAAATCCGGACGGTCGAACACGATCCCGGGCGCCATCTCCTCCAGGCGGAAGCTCCCGTCATCCAGCACGACCCGCTTCGCGGCCGCACCGTCGAAGACGACCGGCCTCCCCTCATGGTCGAAGTCCCCGGTGAACGAAACCTGCTCCGCCATGACATAGTCCCGCGAGAACGACACGCGGCCGCCCTCTATCAGGAGCCGATGGAAGCATACCGGGCCGCCGTCCGCGGCGGCGTAGACGAATTCAGTCGAAGACCCGCGGGCGGCAGCGACGTGCCCCAGGAATCCTTCATTATAGAAGCGGGGGGCGCCCGATAGCGCTTCGAACGATACGCCGTCCCCGCCCGGCGTTATCCGTCCCCGGTACCAGCGGTGCGCCTCCGACGAGAAGTCGACCGCGAGCAGCGAGGCGCTCCCCTCGCCCCCGAACACGCAGGAGAGCACCCTGAGTCCCGCGCGGCTCCGCGCCTCCCGGAAAAATTCGGCATCGAGCGCGCCGGATACGGCCAGCCGCCGCGCGGCGCCATCCTTATCGAACAGGACGAAACCGGGCTCCTCAGATCGGTCGTCGAGCACCAGCAGGTATGAATCCGGGTCGTATTCCGCGAAGCGGCCGGCCCAGTAGAGGCTCATCCCGATGTCGAAATCGGACACCGCGCCGGAGTCAAACGCTGCGAAGGGCTCCTCGGAAAAGCCGGTCCCGGTGTGGCTGATCAGGAAAAAACGGTGCTCCGTACCGCCGATGACCGACCCCTCAGGCCGGTAGTAGAGGATGCCGTCCCTTCCGCGCCAGGGCCCCGGCCTCCCCCCGAACAGGACGCGGGCGCCGTCCGCCTCCATGCCCGGGACATCGAGAGCCGGAACCGGATCGGCGCTCCCCTCTTTCAGGTAAAACCGCCGCTCAGCCCGGTTGTATATGAGCAGCTCAGTCCCTTCGACTCCGCTCAGGGCAGGTTCTTCGGCGGAGCTTATCCCGAGTCCCTCGCCTGCGCTCGGGATAAACTCCGTCGAGGTGCTCTCCGGCGTGAACCGGCCGGCGAAGACCCGCTCGCCCCGGCCCTCGTGGCTGTTGCCGTCGTACCGGAACGCGACAACCGTCGTGACACCATCGCCGGGCGCCACGGCCCTGCCGTCCGCCATCACGACCTCATCGCGCGGCAGGGGCGCGGCAAGGATGCGCGCCGGGTTGGGGCAGTCGCGCAGGTTCGTGTAGGCCCGGTAGCGGAAGCCGTCCGGCTCGGCCTCGCCGATCCAGAAGTTTCCGTCAGAGGCGGAGTAGAAGCCGATGTCGGTCCTGCCGTCTCCGTTGAAGTCACCCTGGAGCCAGCGCGTGACATCCCTGAACTTCGGCGCGCGCGAGAACTTTCGGAAGGATATGCGCCGGTCGCCGGTCTCGCCGATCCACCATTCGCCGCTGTCCCGGTCGAACATGAGGAAATCGGAGAGGCCGTCTCCGTTGAAGTCACCGGAGAACCGGTCGTTCGCGAAGAGCGCCCGCTCCGGCGCGCTGAACCCGCCGTACCGGTACCAGTCCAGCGTGAAGCAGGCTGTCATGCCGAGCGTAGTCGAGGCATCGACACGCCGGTTCTCGCCCACCAGCCAGGCGCCGCTCCGGGAGTCGTAGAGAGAGACGTCGGTCCTGCCGTCGCCGTTGTAGTCGCCGCAGATGAAGTGCACGCGCTCCCGGTGCCGCCCCTGCGGGCCCGTGTCCGATGTCGCGTCCGAGTTCAGCGAGGAGTCGGGGTCATAATCGTCACGGAAGAGGTTTTTGAAATGCCGCGGCAGATCGATGAACTCGAACGAGCCGCCCCCGTTCTTCATGAAGGTCCAGCGGCCGGCCGGCTCGTGGAAGAGGAGAACGTCCGACAGGGCGTTGCCGTCGAAGTCGCCGGTGAACCATTCGCACGCGGCCGGGTCGAGGCCCGCGCCGTATTTCCCGTAGACCCGGAAGTCGAAACAGATGCCGTTATGCTCCGCGACCCAGAGCTCCCGCGTCTCCGGAAGATAGAAAGGGATGTCGCTCCGGCCGTCCCCGTTGTAGTCGCCGGTGGCGCCCCCCTTGAACCAGCAGATGCGGCCGCCGCCGTATCCACGGAAGCGCCTGCCGTAGATCTTCGCGGCATACCCGCCGCCGGCCCCCTCGACTCCGCTCGGGATGGCCTCTGCCGCCTTCCACTCGCCGGTCTCCGGGTTGAAAAAGGCCATGTCGGACAGGCCGTCGCCGTTGAAGTCTCCCTCGAAATACCGTACGTCGTCAGGTTCCTCCCCCGCATCGCCCGCAAATGGATTGGCCGCGTTTTGCCAGAGAAAATAGTGCTCGGCCTCCCGGTATTCGAACGCGGGCCGGGTGGAATGCCTGTCCGACCGGACCGTGTCGAGGAGCGGCCTGCGCGAGTCCGCCGACTCGCGAAAGACCGGCTCGTACCGCCAGAGCTCGCGCTCCCCCGATCGGGAGTCCCATCCGACGCAAACGGCTTCCAGGAGCCTGTCCATGCGCATGATGAACCCGGCCGCCCGCGACACATAGGCGTCTTCCCGCGATGTATAGAAGAACCGGACCCACTGCCGCGCCGGCAGGCCCTCCCGCTCGTTGCCTGTGTAGCGAATTTCTTTAAGATAGAGGACATGGTTTTCCCGATAATCGGAATCGTCGTATACGGCGTACATGAAATTGCCGTTCAGGTCTGTCGATTGTGAAAAGTTCCAGATATAGGTGCGATTGTCGTCATCCGGATGGCGCGTCCTGCTCGACAGGTCGGCGCCGTAGAGCGTGACCATGCCGGACTTATCGTATACGCGCCACACGCCGCCGCGCGCGGATTCGGAAAGCTCGAAGCGCGAAAAGCCGGATTCGATCTCGAGCCGGTAGGTGCCGTCCTCCGTACCGGCCTGGCCATCCACTTTTATCATCCGTTTTCCATTGAAGGTGAACACGTCCCGGTGGTCGTAGAAGAGCTCGCCGCGGCCCGTGTCGCGCGCAATCGCGCCGAGGCCGGTGGAAAGGGACCAGCCGATCCCGAGGATGCCGTCGCCCCCGGACGATGAATAGACAAGGGCCATTGATGGCTTCATGCCCGCGCGGCCGGCCGGCACCTCTATGGGATAGGTCAGGCCGACTGTCCCGAAGTTGCCGATTATCGGCGGCTTCACGTACGCCGCGCCGGCCAGCGGATCGAGCTTGGGAGCAAGCAGGTCCTCCTTGCTCCAGTGGCTGGTCGATGCGGACAGGGCGTCGTAGCCCGGGCCCTCGGCGTCCGCCGCGTTCCGCGCGAGCAGGCCGGCAGCAAGGTCCCGCCCGGAAGTATCGTTCCGCGCGCACGACACTGCCAGCGCCGCGAGCGCGGCTGCGATCATTACCCCCCATTTGCTCATGTCTTTCTATCCCCCCGGAGAACAGGCCGGCGTATGGCAATACCCGAGCCTTCCCTATCAGGCAATTTCTCATCTCTGTGATTGAGCAGCGAATTTGTGGGGAAAATTACGAAAATTTTTTAGTTGGGGAAATTTTTTTACATTCAGTTCTGGTCGGTTACGGGTTAGCGGCTGTCTCACAAGCCCCCTAAATCCCCCGAAGGGGGACTTGCCCTCACCCCCGCCCACTGAGTGACAGGATGTCACGAATGCAGCAGCGTACAGGATGTACAAGCTGCTGCCTCCCATAGGGAGAGGGGAGAAGGTATCATATAGATTTTCTTATAGCCCCCCTCTGGGGGGGATGGGGGGCGTCGCAGGAGACTTTTGGCACGGGGACTATTCAACACGCTGGAAAGCATTGCAACGCCCTGCTCGGTGAAGGCCATGGGTCTGTACCGGGTTCCGCCCCATCTTGAGGTCGCAAATTGCGCCTCAAGTTATCAATTTCATCATCGGAACTTGGGGTGCCCAAATGGCACCTCAAGTTTTCAAATTCATCTTCGGTCAATTCAAACATGAAATCATCAGGGAAACGGCCAATATTTCTCCGCACCTGC